>CAYXVR010000037.1:0-28855 GCA_964468635.1 uncultured Nannocystaceae bacterium | reverse complement strand
TCTCCTCGAGCACACGCGTCAGCGGAACGCGACGCGCGGCCGCGAGCTGCTTCGCGGCGACGAGCAGATGGTCCGGAAGGTCGACCGTGGTCCGCATGATGCGTTTATGCTACAGCATGATGAGCACAGGCGCCAACCCGGAACATCGCCTGCCCACGCGCCCGGGCCTGTTGGACTCGTTCGAGATAAGGCGGCGGTCGATCTCGCGACGCTGCGACGCGGGTTCGACCGCGGACAGACGTCTGCTCGACCTCGGATTCGTCGAGCGCCGGGATTCGACCGCGGACAGACGTCCGTTCGACCTCGAGCTCGTGCGCGCGTCGGGTTCGGCCGCGGACAGACGTCTGCTCGAGCTCGAACTCGTGCGATGACGACGAGTCCAGACTAGCGAGCGTCGAAAGGTTGGCCAGGACTACGGCAGGAGACTGCCTTCATGTTCGACTCGACCGCTCGTCTCGCGCTCTTGTGCACGATCGCCACGCTCGGCTTCGCGTGCGATCTCGACGACGACGACCCGCCGCAGCGGCCCGTCACCGACAGCAATGCGTCCGGCGAGGGCGCCGGCGATGACGACGGTGACGACGACGACGACGGCGCCGGCGAAGAGAGCGGCGGCGACGGTGACGACGGCGACGACGACGGGGGCGGCGACGAGGGCGGCGGTGCGGAGTACGGCTTCTGCGTGCACGCGTGCGACGAGCCCGACGACTGCTGCTACGAGGGCGTCGAGTGCGGCACCTACCCCAACGCGTGGGAGTGCAACGCGGGCGCCTGCGCGCCGCTCGGCTGCACGGGCGACGGCGACTGCATCTACATCGAGGGCACGACCTGCCAGGAGGCGGGCGGCATGGCGCAGTGCGTGACGATCTGCGAAGCGGACGCGGACTGCATCGTCGACTTGGGCGAGACGTGCGCGGGCGTCACCGACGGCGGCCAGGGCTTCTGCGTGATCCCGGCCCCGCAGTGCGCGAGCAACGACGAATGCAACGCCGACGACTCGACGAGCTTCGTCTGCACCGACGGCATGTGCCTGTGCGACGCCGACGACGACTGCACCGGCATCGGCGAGACGTGCGACCCGGACACCGGCCTGTGCCACTGCACGGGCAACTCGACCTGCCCCGACGGCATGGCGTGTGCGTGATGACGACGAACCAATGAAGAAGGGCGGACCCTCGCGGGCCCGCCCTTCGCGTTCGATCACTGCGTGCCGGCGATCAAGCGCCGATGCACGCGTACCCGTCGGGGCACTGCGTCTCGTCGGCGCACTCGCACACGCCGCTGTCCAGGTTGCACACGCCGAAGCCGAAGCACGCCTTGTCGTCCTCGCACGGGGGAACGGGATCGGGCTCGACGATACAGTAGAGGTCTCCGTCGTCCGTCATGCCGGTGCAGGTCTCGCCCTGGTCGGTGAGGCAGTCCTTGGCCTCGGTCTCCACGGTGCAGAGCGGCACGCACTGGCCGAACTCGTTCACCTGATGGCAGGTCGTGCCGGCGATGATCGTGCAGTCGCCGTCCTCGATGCAGCCGATGAGCTCGCACAGGCCCTCGTTGCACTCGAAGTTGCTGTACGGCGGATCCCCGCAAGGCACACCCTCGGCACAGCAATCCTCCGGCACTTCGCAGGCCGGCGCGCAGAACATGCCGCCGCCACCGCCGGTGGTATCGCCGGTGTCGGCGGTCTCGCTGCCGCTCTCCGAGCCGCTCTCGGTGCCGACGCTCGGGTCGGTGCCGGAGGACTCCGCGGTCGGGTCGGTCATCGTGGCCGACGGGTCCGTCATCGTCGCCGACGGGTCCGTCATCGTCGCGGCCGTCGGGTCGGTGTCGCCGGTCTCCGCGCCGTCGTCGTCGTCGCCGTCGGAAACGACGCAGCCGGTGAACAGGGGGGCGAGCAGCAAGGCAGTGAAGATCTTCTTGGTGAACATCGAGACGTCTCTCCTCTTCTTCAGGTCCAGGGATCGAAGCGCGTCACGAGGACGCGTTCGCATGCAGCACGTGCAGCCGCGCGTGCATCGTGATCCGCGTGCACGAGCGACCTGCTCGAGCACGCGGGCGTGCACCCGCGGGAAAACGACCACGACGATGCAGCCCCTTGCGCGCGACATCGTCGGGATGCGGCGCGCACGAGGACACGGTCTTCGGGGTCAAGGTCATGGAAGGAAGGCGCGCGCGAACGCGAGCCCGGCAGTTCAAGGTGGAGGTGCGCCCGCAGCGTCCGTGACGTCCCGGCGCGCGCCCTGGGTATTCTTGGCGCACCGCGACGCCCGCGCTACAGGAAATCGGCAACGAACGAGCGCAAAGCTGCGGTTGGATCACGGCGATCGAGCCGTGGCGCGCCCCGGCGCTCGGAATGGCAGTCTTCCGTGTGCGCCACTGCAACGAAGCGTGGCAGGACGCGATCGCGCTGGCGCGATCGGCCAAGGGAGACGCCGCGCGTCGACGACTAGCGCTTCGAGAACTGAAAGCGCGCGCGCGCTCCCTTGCGCCCGTACTTCTTGCGCTCTTTCTTCCGCGAGTCGCGGGTCAGGTAGCCCGCGTCCTTCAGCGCCTCGCGGTACTCGTCCGAGACCCGCAACAGCGCCCGCGCGATGCCGAGACGCACCGCGCCCGACTGCGACGTGAGCCCGCCGCCCTTGGCCGTGCACCACACGTCGAACTTGTCGCGCGTGTTCGTGACGACGAGCGGCTGCTCGACGAGCTTCAGGTTCGTCGGCCGCGTCGTGTACTGCTCCGCGTTGCGGCGGTTGATCGTGATCTTGCCGGACCCGCCGGTGATCCACACGCGGGCCACCGACGTCTTGCGTCGGCCAGTGGCATAGAACGTCATCGAGTCGCTGGAGATCGCCATGTCAGTCTCTGATCGCTATTCCGCGACCTTGAACGTCTGCGGGTTCTGGGCGGAGTGCGGGTGCTCGGTGCCCGCGTAGACCTTGAGCTTCTTGAACGTCGATCGCCCGAGGGCATTGCGCGGCAGCATGCGACGCACGGCCTGCTTGATGACCTCTTCGGGCTTGCTCGCGAGCATCTCGCGCGCGCTGAGGCTCTTCATGTGACCGAGGTAGCCGGTGAAGCTGTGGTAGTGCTTCTGATCGAGCTTGCGCCCGGTGAAGCGCACCTTCTCGGCGTTGATGCACACGACGAAGTCGCCCGCATCGAGGTGGTTCGTGAAGATGGGCTTGTGCTTGCCCCGCAGGAGGCTCGCGATCTGGGTGGCGGCGCGTCCGACGGTCTGGCCGTCGAGGTCGACGATCCACCAGCTGCGGCTCAATTCGCCCGGTTTCGGGTACGGGGTGCCCATGGGGGGCGGAGCTTCACGCAGCCCCGCGCGCCCTGTCAACCCCGCTGAGTTCAGGTACAGTCGGTGCCGCCCCGCCCCGTGGTCCATCCGCCGCAGACGCCCCCGGCTCCGCCCGGCCCGCCGCCCGGTGGCCCACCGCCGCGCCCCGCGAAGATCCTCGTCGCCGACGACTCGGAGAGCGATCGCACTGCAGCGCGCGACGCGCTGTCCGCGGCCGGCCACACGGTCGTCGAGGCGACGGACGGCCAGCAGGCGCTCGAGCTCTTCGCGAGGGACCGACCCGACCTCGTGATGCTCGACGTCGTGATGCCGCGCATGTCCGGGCTCGAGACCTGCCGGATCCTCAAGGCCAAGACCCAGCACACGTATCTGCCGGTGATCATGGTGAGCACCCGCAACTCCGTGAACGCGCGGGTGGAAGGTCTGCGCAGCGGCGCCGACGACTACCTCGGCAAGCCCTACGACCCCGAGGAGCTGCGCGCCCGCGTGGAGGCGCTCCTGCGGGCGAAGCGACTCTTGGCGGATCCCGGGGCGGTGCGCGAGCGCCCGCAGCCGGCGACGACGGCGGCGAACGTCGCGGTCGCGGTGCCCGGCGCACCGGTGCCGATCGAGGACGAGCAACGCAGCGGCGCGATCGAGATCCAAGCGCGTCGGCGACTCGACGCGGAGTTCGATCGCGCCGAGCGCTACAGCGATCCACTCGCGTGCCTGCGCGTCGACTTCGACGAGTGGGACGCGCTCGCGAAGGCGGTGGGGCCCCGCGGGCCGGATCTGCTCGCGAAGGAGCTGCGCACCGTGGTGGACGCGACGATCCGCAAGATCGATCTCGTGTTCACGGCGCGTCCGCACGGCTACCTGCTCGCGCTGCCGAACACGCATTTTCCCGGCGCGCTCGCGGTGGCCGAGCGGATCGCCCGCGACGCGAGGCGCGTGCGCGTGACCGACAACGACAAGACGAGCACGAGCGTCAGCATCGGCGTCGCGTTCTATCCGAACAAGGACACCCACTGTCTGCAGGATCTCCTCGAGCTCGCCGACGCCGCGCTCGAGCGCGCACGCACCGAGGGTGGCGGGAAGATCTGCTTGTTCCAGCACCAGGGCTATCTCTACGCGCCGGAGGACTGAGCCGTGGCCGCCCGCCATCCCGTGCCGCCGGCGAAGCGTGTCGCCCTCGTCCCCCGCGGCGGCGAGGATGCAGCGCGCGCGCTGGACAGCGCGATCGGGACGCTCGCGCGCCACGGCGTCGACATCGGCGTCGCGACCCGCGACACGGCACCCGCCGGCACGCGAGCGATCGCGCCGGGAGATCTCGACGCGTTCGATCTCGTCATCGCGCTCGGCGGCGACGGCACGCTGTTGCGCGCCGCGTCGTGGGTGGGCGAGCGCGCGATCCCGGTGATGGGCGTGAACCTCGGCAACCTCGGGTTCCTCGCGGCGTACGGCGCGTCCGAGCTCGACAGCGCGCTCGCAGCCGCGGTGGGCGGCGAGCTGTTCTGGCAGGCCCGCCTGCGCATGGACGTGGAGGTCGTGCGCGCCGGCGAGCGACTGGCGGCGAGCACCGGCTGCAACGACGCCTACGTGAAGCACGGCGAGTCGCCGCGCATGCTGACGCTGCGCACCGACGTGGGGGCGGCGCACGTCGCCGACGTGCGCGCGGACGGCATCATCGTGTCCACGCCGATGGGCTCCACCGCGTACAACCTCGCGGCCGGCGGACCGATCGTCGACGCGAGCACGATGACGTGGGCGCTCACGCCGATCTGTCCGCACAGCCTCACGCACCGGCCCGTCGTGCTCGACGCCGACGAGGAGATCGTCATCACGTACGCGGGCCCGGAGAACGGCGGCGCCGCGACGCTGTCGGTCGACGGGCTGTGGACGTGGCCGCTCGCGGTCGGCGACGACGTGCGCATCCGACGGGCCGCGGTGCCGCTGCGGCTAGTGCCGCCGTCCGCGTCGATGTTCGACGTGCTCGCGAACAAGCTCGGCTGGGGATAGAAGAAGAGCACCCATGCTGTCGTACCTGCGGATCCGCGGGCTCGCCCTGCTCGAGGACGTCACGCTCGAGCTCGGGCCGGGCTTCAACGTGCTCACCGGGGAGACCGGCGCGGGCAAGTCGATCATCGTCGGCGCGCTGTCGTTGTTGCGTGGCGGGCGGGCGAAGAGCGACGCGATCCGCGACGGCAGCGAGATCGCCGAGCTCGAGGCGCAGTTCGAGCCGCCGGCGCACCTGGCCGCGCGCGTGAGCGCGGCGCTGGCCGAGCTCGCGTTGCCGGTGGATCTGGCCGACGGCGTGCTCGTGCACCGCACCGTGAGCAAGAGCGGACGCGGACGCACCCTCGTCCAGTCCACGCTCGTGACGCAGGCGGTGCTCGCCGCGATCGGCGAGTCGCTGATCGACATCTGCAGCCAGCACGAGCACCACTTCCTCGCGCAGACCGGGCGACACCTCGAGGTGCTCGATGCGTACGCGCGGCTCGGCGACGTGATCACCACCTACGGCGAGCTGTACTCGGCCTGGCGGGCGTCGGCCGACGAGCTCGCGCTCTTGCGCGAGCGCACGGCCGAACGGGCGCGACGGATCGACTACCTGAAGTTCGTCATCGACGAGCTCGAGGCGGTGGCGCCCGAGCCGGGCGAGCACGAGTCGCTGCGCCGGCGCGTGGGATTGCTCCGCGACGCGCGGCGGTGGGCCGAGTTCGCCCGCGACGCGCATGCGCTGCTCTACGAGGCCGACGACGCGATCGCCGGACGCCTGGCGGGGCTGCTCGAGCGCGTGCGCCAGGGTGTCGCCGGATCCGATCAGCTCGGCGTCGTGGAGGAACAGCTCGCGCTCGCCCAGGTCGCGTGCGAGGAGGCGGCGCGGGCGGCCTCGCGCTTCGCCGAGGAGCTGCCGCTCGATCCGAGCGAGCTCGATGCGCTGGAGGATCGCCTCCACGAGCTCGAGCGTCTGCGCCGCAAGCACGGCGTCGATGCGGACGAGCTCGCCGATCTGCTCACCGCGATGCGCACCGAGCTCGACGAGCTCGAGAACGCGGACGAGCACGTCGCGCGGCTGGAGTCGCGCACGGAGAAAGCGCGAGTGGCTGCGCTCGCGAGCGCCACGGCGCTGCACGAGAAGCGCGTCGCGGCGGCGAAGGGGCTCGCGCGTGCGGTGGAGGGCGAGCTCGCGGCGCTGCACATCCCGAAGGCGCGGCTCGACGTCGAGGTCGGCGCGCTCGAGGAGCCCGGGCCGCTCGGGATCGATCGCGTGGAGTTCCTGTTCTCTGCGAATCCGGGCGAGCCGCTCGCACCCTTGCGGCGCGTGGCGTCGGGTGGCGAGCTGTCGCGCGTGCTGCTGGCGCTCAAGGGCGCGCTCGCGGCGGAGGATCGCGTCGCGACGTACGTGTTCGACGAGGTCGATGCCGGCGTCGGCGGGGCGGTGGCGGAGGCGATCGGACGGCGGCTCGCGAAGGCGGCGGTGCAGCACCAGGTGCTGTGCGTGACCCATCTCCCGCAGATCGCCGCGTTCGCGGACGCGCACTATCGCGTCGACAAGCTCGAGAAGCGCGGGCGCACGCTCACGCAGGTCGTGAAGCTCGACGAGGCCGGGCGCGTGGACGAGCTCGCGCGGATGCTCGGCGGCAGCAAGGTGGGGGCGAGCGCGCGCGAACACGCGTCCGCGCTGCTGGAACAGGCGCGCGCGCCCGCTCGCAAGCCTCGCGCGGCGCGTCGCTGATTTCGGTCCGTCACATCCCGCGGGGGGTGTCTCGGTCGGGACAGGAAAGAACCCGACCATGACCCACCTCCCCATGCTCCTCGTGCTCGCGGCCGTTTCGAGCGCTCCCCAGCCCACGCAGATCCAGCCCGGCACGTCGATTCCGCCCATGGCGCTCGACGTCTGTGCGAGCGCGGCCGCGAACGCGACGGCGACGCTCGGGGCCGACGACGACGACGACGTGCTCAACTCGGGCACGGCCGCGTATGCGAGCGCGCTGAAGTGCAAGCGGTTCGTGGCCGACTTCGTCGTGCAGTCGAACGCGAACCCGGCCGACAACCACGGCACGCAGGAGTTCAACATCGGCGGCGGCATCACGGCGACCGCGTGGCAGGGCAACAAGACCGCGTGCGAGCAGGTGAAGATCAACCTGACGATCTACAAGAAGGGCGTCGGCCAGACGTCGTTCACGAAGCAGAGCAGCGCCGCGTACAAGGGCGTGTGGGCGGACGGCCCGATGTTCGACACGTGCAACCTGACGAAGACGAGCGGCAGCAATCCGCCGTCCGGCACCCCGAACGGCAGCGGCAACGAGACGTGGCGCGTGGCGGTGAGCGCGACGCAGAACGGCACGGCGGTCCCGGTGTCGGCGCGCATCGCCTTCGAGATCATCCCCTGGTAGTTCCCGACTGTCGGCACGCGCCGAGCGATTTCCGGTGCTCGACACGTGCTGCCACGCCCGAACCAGGACGGTTCGGGCGTTTTTTGTTGGTTCGTAGTCGTAGTCGTAGTCGTCCCTCAGAGCTTCCGCTTGATCCGCCGCAACTCCCGGGTGGGATGCTCGAACGGCAACGGCGTCGCGACATGCTCGTCGATCGCGAGCTCCCCCGTCGCCTTGCACGCCCAGCTCTCCCGCGCCCCATTGCTCGCAAACATGACCGCGTGCGTCCCCGTCCACACGCCGAACATGCCGTCGAGCGACGCGCCCGCGCGCGTCGGATCGAGCACGACGCTGCCCCCGTCCCAGTCCACCTCGAGCACGGGATGCCCATCCTTGCAGCGAAACCGGCTGCCGAGCTGCGGCGTGCCGTTCTTCGGTGCGCTCTTCGGCGTGAGGAGCTCGCCGCTCGGTCGCACCGCGTGCACACGCGCGCACGAGGGCTCGTCGCCGGCCGAGACGCAGCGCTCGCCCTCGTCGACGTAGTCGTCGTCGCAGAGCGTGACGATCTCCGCACCCGTGAAGCTGCGCGTGAACGGTGGCCGGCACTCCGGGAGGTCGACCGGCGCCGGCGACGACGCCTCGCCGTAGCGCGCGAATGCATCCCCATAGGTCGGACCGCCGTGCCACGCCCACGCGTCGAGCACGACGCCCGTGCCGATGTCGACGAGGGATCCGAGCTCCGCATCGCCACCGTCGGCACCGAAGTGGGCGGCGAGCACGAACGTTCCGTCCTCGCGGACCCAGAAGAGATCGAAGCCCGGACACTTCGTCGAGCCGCCCACCGCCGCGTCGGTGCACTGCGCAGGGCTGCTGGACGCACCGACGGCCGCGCCGCCGTCGGCGAGGTCGAGCAGCCGCAGGTCGTCCCCACCCGAGTCGCCGACGACGAATTGGTCGAGCGTGATGGGAGCGCCCACGGCGGAGAGATCCGGCGCGACGCGCATCGCCGCGACGAGGTTGCGCGGTTCGGGATCCTCGCCGACGCGAGCGATCCACGCGACCCATGCGTCACCCTCGCGATGGTGCACGGCGATCGCGACGACCTCGCCCGTCGTCGTCCGCAAGAGGCTCGGCACATCGCGACCGACCCCCTCGTCGTCGAGCACTTGCGCGACGATCTCGCTCTTGCCCTCGGCCTCGGCCGGGCGCGACCACACGGCCAACGCGCCGCGATCGAGCGCCGTCGCAGCGACCGTGGGCTCGAAGGCGCTGCCGGGCGGCTGCTTCGGGTCGTCGGTCCACAGCGTCGGCGCCTTCACGTCGCTGGGCGCCTTCGCATCGACGGCCGCCTTCGCATCGACGGCCGCCTTCGCATCGACGGCCTTCGCATCGGCGGCCTTCGCATCGACCACGGGCGCGCCCTCCGTCTTCGTTTGCGCGGGCGAATCGGAGACCGGCGCAGGTGCGTCCTTCTGCTGGCAGCCGACGAGGACGACCACGAGCGTGCAACGACCGACGAAACGCATCGCGAGGATCGTACCCCCGCGCCGGGCTGTGCGCATGGCGTTCGAGCGCGGCGCGGCCGAGCTCGAGCGCAGTACTGCGGTCGCCGCCGGCCTCCCACGACCATCGCGCTCGGGTCGCCATCCGCCAGGGCACGAACGGCTCGTTGTGCGCAGCGGCGGAGTCCTGTTCGGCGCGATCGAGGAGGCGGGCGGCAGCCGGAAGATCGCCGCGGGCGAGCTCGACCTCGGCCATGCCGACGAGCTGCGCGATCGACTGCGCGACCGGGCCGCAAGCGTCTTTCGAGCTCACCCGTCGACGTGGGACGCCGAGACGCCGTTCTCGTGCATGGTCCTGGGTACATTCACCTCGACGCGGCTCCGGTGTCGATTTTCGCCCGTGACGTTGATTGCCGACGCCCTCTCGGACGCCTAATGGGGGCGAACCGGCGGGCCGCCGGCACGCGAAGCAAGGGGACATGTTCGAAGGTCTGCAGGTCGCGGCGGGTCGTGTGGGCTTCGAGATCGCAGCCCACACGACGCTGCATCGCGATGCCGACGCGACGCTGGTGACGACGGCGAGGACCCTCGCCACGATCCGCGTCGCGCCCGATCACGTCGCCGTGGGGTTCCAGCCGCCACTGCGGTTCGTGGTGCACTCGCCTCCGTTCGGCGCCCTGGTGGAGGACGTGGTCTGGCACCGCGCGATCTACCGATTCGGTGGGGGCGTCACCGTCGAGACCGAGCGCGTGCCTGCGTGGCTCGCGTTCGACCTGGCGACGACGCGGGTCCGCAGCACGCTCGAGCGCACGATCGGCGAGCTGTTTGCCGGCTCCGCGTTCGCGCGACCCGGCTACGATCCGTTCCGCGACCCGGACGTCGTGCAGAACGTGCAGAGCCTGCAGTCGCGGTTCTCCGGCGGCGGCTCGTCGATGTCGGCCGTCCCCATGCCGAGGCTGGTGTCGGCCACCGTATCGGTGGCGGTCACCCAGGGCGTCGTGCAGCGGCGCGACGACGCGGTCATCCGGCTCGCACCCGGCACGCGGGTCGTCGTCGATGCCGTGCTGAGCGGCGGCCCCACCGAGACTCGACTCGTCACGATCTCCGAGGCGCGGGTGCGGCTCGATCCGCCGCTGCAGATCGAGTCCGGCGCGAACCTGATCGGGCTGAACGGGTTCGCGGTGCTGTCCGGAACGTGCGGGCCGACGATCCGCGTGGAGCCCCACGACCTGCGAATCGAACGCGCCTCTCGGGGCGCGTCGACACTCGTCCTCGTCGGCGCGTTGTTCGGTCTCGTCGCCGGGTTGCGAGCCGGCGGCGGCTCCGAGATCCAGGGCGTCATGGAAGGCGCCGCCCACGGTGCGGCGGTGCTCGACGCGATCGTCGCAGGGCAGCTGTCGAGGCAGTTCACGGCCGCGGCCGTCATCGCGCTCGAGCAAGCCCGACCGCGCCTCAAAGAGGCGGCCCCGCTCGTGGACTGGGATGCGCTCTGGTGCGATCGCAGCGGTCGTCCAGTGCTCGATCGACCGCTCAGCCGCCAGTGAGCCCGACCCCGTGGCGCACCCTGCTAGCAGCGTCGCACGCTGCGGGTGCCCTTCATGCGCTCGATGCGGCTCATCACCCGCACGACCTGCTCGCTCGCGCGGATCTCCAGCGTCACGGTGATCGTCGAGCTCGCGTCCTTCACGTTCTTCGCCGCCGTCGTCGCCGCCAGGTTGATGCCTTCCGTCGCCACGATGTCCGCGATGTCGCGCAACAAGCCCGCGCGATCGTCCGCGACGATGCGCAGCGACACCGGATACGTCTGCCCGTGCCGCGCCCCCCACTCGAGCGGCATCCAGCGCTCGGGCTCGACGTCGAGCTTCGCGTTCGGGCAGTCCGTGCGGTGGATCGCGAGCCCGCGCCCGCGCGTGATGAACCCGACCACGTCGTCGCCCGGCACCGGATTGCAGCAGCGCGCCGGGTGACTCATCACGTCGTCGACGCCTGCGATGCTCACGCGCGCCGCCCCGGTCTTCGCCGGCTCGGCCGTCGTCGCGGGCACCGGCGTCGGTTCGGCGTGCGCGCGCTCGAGCTCGAGCAACCGCGAGCCGATGCTCTGCGACACGATGTCGCCGAAGCCCACCGCCGCGAGGAAGTCGTCGGTGTCCTCGTGCTTCGGGTACAGCGCCGCGACGGCATCCACCGACAACCGATCCAGCCGCAGCCGCTCGAGCTCGCGCTCGACGATCTCGCGCCCCTGCGCGATCGCCAGGTCGCGCTCCTGCTGGCGGAAGTACTGCCGGATCTTCGTGCGCGCGCTCGCCGTGCGCACGTAGCCGAGATGCGGATTGAGCCAGTCGCGGCTCGGCTTGCCGTTCTTCTGCGTGATGATCTCCACGCGATCGCCCGTGGCGAGCACGTGATCGAGCGGCACGATCACCCCGTTCACCTTCGCACCGCGGCAGCGATGCCCCACCTCCGTGTGGATGCGATACGCGAAGTCCACCGGGGTCGCCCCCTTCGCGAGATCGACCACCTCGCCAGTGGGCGTGAACACGTACACCTGATCGTGGAACAGGTCGTCGCGCAACGGCGCCGCGAGCTCGCCCATCTCCCCCGGCGTCTCTGTGACCTCGCGCTGCCACTGCATCAGCTGGCGCAGCCAGTTGATCTTCGCGTCGAAGCGCCGATCCGCCCGCGTACCGGCCTCCTTGTACCGCCAGTGCGCCGCCACGCCGTACTCGTTGAACTCGTGCATCTCCACCGTACGGATCTGCACCTCAAGCGGCTTGCCGTCCGGCCCCACCACCGCCGTGTGCAGCGAGCGGTAGTCGTTGCCCTTCGGCTTCGCGATGTAGTCGTCGAACTCGCCCGCAATCGGCGTCCACGTGCCGTGCACGAGCCCCAGCGCCGCATAACAGTCCTCGATGCGATCCACGATCACGCGGACCGCACTGACGTCGTAGATCTGCTCGTACCCGAGCTTCTTGCGCTCCATCTTCTTGTAGATCGAGTAGATGTGCTTCGGCCGCCCGCTCACCTTCGCCGAGATACCCGCGTCCACCAGCTTGCGCCGCAACAGCTCGATCACCTCCGCGATCGCGTGCGTCCGCGCCGTTCGCTTCTCGGCGAGCAGCCCCTTCACCTGCCGATACGTGTCGGGCTCGAGCTGGCGGAACGCGAGATCCTCGAGCTCCCACTTCATCTGCCAGATGCCGAGCCGGTTCGCGAGCGGCGCGTACACCTCCATCGTCTCGCGCGCGAGCCCGCGACGCTCGAGCTCGGGGCGATCGTCCACGCCGCGCATCACCTCCACGCGCTCGGCGAGCGCGATGAGCACGACGCGGATGTCCGACGCGATCGCGAGGAACATCTTGCGGAGGTTCTCGGTGGCCTCTTGCTCGAGCCGATCCCAGCGCACGTGCTCGAGCCGCGCGGTGCCCTCCACCAGTCGCGCCACGTCGGCGCCGAACGCCTCGCCCACCTCCGCGATCTCGAGCGCCCTCGCCTCCGCCGCGGGGCGCACCACCGCGGCGATCAACGCCAGCTCGTCGAGCCGCAGCTCGGCCAGCAGGCGCGCGACGGCGAGCTCGCGCGCGAGCGCGGCCGCCCCGGCCTTCGCGCCCACCTCGGCCGCTCGCTGCAACCGCGGCACCGCGGCGGCCGCGTAGGGCTCGACGGCGCTCGACAGCTCGCGCTGGAGCTCGTCGGTCGATGGCACGGCCTCTATATAGCAGGCCGAATCGCGGGAGGTGACACGCGCGTACACGCGACCTGGCACCACGCGCGCACGCGAGCACGCGAGTTGTGCTGTGATCGAGGCTGGCGGGGTGAGGTCCGCCCCGGGGCATGGCCGCCCTCGATTCCGACATCGCTCTCGGCGAGATCCTCGACGAGAAGTACCAGGTCCTGCGGTTGCTCGGCAGCGGCGGGATGGGAGCCGTCTATGCCGCGCGCCGCGTGAAGCTCGGCGATGTCGTCGCGCTGAAGTGCATCCTGCCCTCGCAGAACAACGAGGTGAACCGCACTCGATTCCTGCGCGAGGCGCAGGCCGCCGCGCGCATCCGTCACCCCAACGTCGTGCAGGTGTTCGACTTCGGCGCACCGAGCGGCCGCACGCCGTACATGGTGATGGAGTATCTCGAGGGTCCGACGCTCGCCGAGCTGCTCGCGGCCGCGCACGGCCTGCCGCTCGACCACGCGCTCGCGATCTTCGGCCGCATCTGCGCGGCGGTGGAGGCCGGTCACCGCCGCGGTGTCGTGCATCGCGATCTCAAGCCCGGCAACGTCATGCTCGCGCGCAGCGACGACGGCCGCGAGATCGTGAAGGTGCTCGACTTCGGGCTCGCGCGCTTCTCCGACGCGCCCGACGATCTGCGCGTGACGAGCCCGGGCGCGATGATCGGCACCGTGGCCTACATGGCGCCCGAGCAGGTCGCCCGCGGGGCCGCGACGCCCGCGTCCGACGTGTTCGCGCTCTCCGTGATGCTCTACGAGCTCGCGACCGGCGTGCTGCCGTTCGACGGCGGCAACCACATCGCGACGCTCATGAAGATCACCGGAGGGGAGTACACGCCGCCCACGATGCACGTGCCGGATCTCGCCCCGGCGATCGTCGCGGCGATCTCCGCAGGGCTGTCCGTCGAGCCCACCGATCGCCCTCACTCGCCCGAAGCACTCGCCGCGCTGGCCGGCGCCGCGATGGGTGACCCGATGGCGGTCGGCCGCAGCGAGCACTCCGGTGCGATCCCGATCTATCCGATCGATCGTTCGCGCACCGATCCCGCCGCGATCACCGACGCACGCGGTGGACCAGCGACCGTGCTCGTGCCGCCGCCGAGCCGACCGCCGGTGGGGCCCAACGAGGCCCACTTCGTCGGTCGCACCGAGGAGATTTCCGTCATCGAGCGCGAGATCGAGGCCGCACTCGACGGCGCGTCGCGCATCGTGTTGCTCGTCGGTGAGGCGGGCCTCGGCAAGACCCGCGTGCTCGACGAGCTCGGTCCGCGGTGGCGCGCCCGCGGTGCGGTCGTGCTGCGCGGTCAGTTCTTCGCGTACGAAGGCGATCGTCCGCCGCCGCTCGAGACGTTCGAGTGGATGCTCGCGAAGAGCGACGTGGCCGATCCGACCATCGGCATGCAGCCGGGCGCGCGCGGGCTCGAGTCCGGGGACAAGTGGCAGCGCTTCGCTGCGCTCGCGAAATCGATCGTGGCCCGCGCGAACGGTCGACCGCTCGTCGTGCGGATCGACGACCTGCAGTGGGCGAGCTCACTCGATCTCGAGTTCGTCGCGTACCTCTCCCACGCGACCCAGCACGATCCCGTCGTCGTGCTCGCCACCGCGCGCCCCGGCGCGCCCGAGCTCGAGCGCTGGACCACCGGGCTCGTGGCGCAGCGAGCCGTGGTCACCGTGCCGCTCGCGGCGTGGCGCAGCGACGAGCTGCGCGCGTGGCTGCAGGGCGCATTCGGGGGCCTGCGGATCCGTCCGCAGGATCTCCGGCGAGTCCACCACGCGACGTCCGGCAATCCGTTCGCCGTCGTCGAGCTCGTGCGCCGGCTCGTCGCCGAGAACACGATCCGCTGGTCCGACGGCAGCTGGGCGTGCGCGGACCTCTACGCGATCGCGCTGCCCGACTCGGTGCACGCGCTCCTGCGCACGCGCTTCGATGACCTGTCGGCCGCCGCACGCGAGGCGCTCGAGGTCGCGTGCGTCGTGGGCGAGCAGTTCCGCTTCGAGACGGTGCTCGCCGCCGGCGAGCTCGACGAGCGCGCGCTCGAGGCCGCATTCGACGACGCGGTGGCGCGCCGGATCCTCACCGATCGCGAGCTCGCGCCCGGCTCCGACTATCGCTTCGCCGGCGCGAACCTGCGCGCGGTGCTGTACGAGTCGCTCGGCACGCGTCGACGTCGACGCCTGCACACGCGCGTCGTCGAGGCGATGCAGAAGCTCTACGCCGACGATGCGGATCGCATGGCAGGCGTGTTCGCCTACCACCTGCACGCGATGGGCGACTGGGCCCGCGCCCTGCCTTTTGCGCTGCAGGCCGGCGAGGAGCGCATCGCGCTGCACGACAGCGACATCGCGGAGGCGTGCCTCGATCAGGCGCGCGAGTCCATCGAGCACCTCGTCGCCGAGGGCCATCCACCCGGCCCGCTCGAGCGCGCGCGTTACGAGCGGCTGCAGGGCGCGTTCGACTGCGTCATCGGTCGGCTCGAGGCGGCGGAGCTCGGCTTGCGGCGCGCGGTGGCGGCGGCCGAGAGCGCGGGCGATCGCTCGCTGACGCTCGATGCGCTGCTCGACCTCGCGGAGACGCAGCTCGGTCGCGGCGACTTCGAGGCCGGCGCGCGCACGGGCGAGCGCGCGATCGCGTTGGCCGAGTCGCTCGGCGATCGGCGTCGCGAGCTGCTCGCGAGGATCGGCGTGGCCGGCTGTGCGGCGCCGCTCGGTCGGCTCGCCGAGGCCGAGGCGGCGCTCGCACCGGCGCTCGGCGAGGCCGCGCGCGCGTGGCCGGCCCTGCGCTCGCTCGCCCTGCGCGAGCTCGCGTGGATGAATGCGAAGCGCGGCGCGTTCGCGGCTGCGGAGCAGGCCGGACGCGATGCGCTGGCCGCCGCGCGCGAGGCCAAGGATGCGCTCGCCGAGTACCGCGCGGTGTCGGTGCTCGGCCTCGTGCACGCCGAGTGCGGCGACCTGACCGCCAGCGTCCCGCGTCTCGAAGAAGCGCTGCAGCTCGCGCGCGCGCTGTCGCTGCGGCGGCGCGAGGGCATCGAGCTGTGCAACGTCGGCGAGTGTCGATTCCTGCTCGGCGATGCCGAGGGCGGATTGGCCTGCGTGCGCCAGGGGCTCGAGATCTTCGTCGAGATCGGCGACCGCGCGAGCGAAGGCGATTGCCGCGTGAACGTGGGCCGCATGCTGCTCGGGCTCGGTCAGCGCGACGATGCCATCGCGATGCTCGAGGCCGGTCGCGATCTCTGCGCCGCGTCGGGCCGGGCGGAATACGAAGGCATCGCGCTGTGCGAGCTCGCCGAGGTGCGTGCGAACGAGGGGCAAGCCATGCTCGCCCGCGCGTTCTTCGATCGCGCCCGCGCGGTGTTCGAGGGCATCGATGGGGCGCAGCTGTGGCGCGCGGAGTTCGGGGTCGCCCGCATGAGCGCGGCGCTCGGCGACGTCACGGCCGCGATCGAGCTCGCCCGGGGCGCGCATGCGAGGATCGAGCGCCAGCTCGCCGCGCTGCCCGGCCACGTGAGTCCCACCGCGCTCGAGCGCGCGCGTGCGGAGATCGAGCTGTTCCTGCGCGAGCGCGGGCGCTCGGCCGCGCCGCTCGTGACCACGATGGTGGAGCCCCAAGACGAGTCCCCGACCGAGACGCTCGGCCGTCAGCACGCCGAGCTCATGGCGCTCGGCGCCGGCGTGATCGCACAGCTCGACCCAGCTCGCGTCGTGGCGGATCCACGCGCCGCGGTCGGTGCACTCACCGCATTCGTCGAGCACCTCGAGCAGCACGGCCGCACCGAGAACGAGCTGCTCTACCCGCGACTGCTCGTGCACGCAGATCCGAAGATCCGCGCGCACGCGTCGGCACTGTATGCCGAAGGGCTCGGCATGTACGACGACGTGCTGGCGCTACGTCGCCGGTGGTCGGACGACTCGACCGTGCGCGCGAGCCCGGAGCGCTTCGTGCTCGAGGTGAGCAAGACCCTCGAGCGTCTCGGCCGTCGCATGCGACGCGAGGACCTGGAGCTCCACCCGCTCGCCGAGCCGGCCCACACGCGCGCGCCGAGCTGAGCCGAGCCGGGAACCTTTTCCCCACGACGCTGTCCTGGCGCGTCGGAGGTTCGGATGGGAGCGCGTGCCGGGTTCGTCCTCGGCGTGCTCGTGCTCGGCTGTGCGCCGCACGGGCCCGCTGCAGGCGGCGAGGATTCGTCGATCGTCGCCGATGCATTGCACGTGATCGGAGGCGAGGCGGAAGAGCCCACGCCCGTCGAGTCGGTCGCGGAGACCGACGAGCCGCCGGGCGATGCGTGCGAGCGGCTCGCCCAGCGCGCCGAGCCGATCCCGATCGATCCCGCGGCCGACAACGGCGGACTGCTGCTCACGACGAAGGGCGGCGCGATCGTCGGCCTGCCGCTCGCCGACACGACGTTCCGCACCGACGTGACCGGCACCATCGCGTCCACCACGGTCGTGCAGACGTTCGTGAACGACTTCGACGCGCCGATCGAGGCGGTGTACACGTTCCCGCTGCCGCACGACGGCGCGGTGGATCGCTACGCGTTTCGCTTCGCGGGTCACGAGGTGCGCGGCGTCCTCAAGACGCGCGCCGACGCGGTGAAGGAGTACGAGACGGCGAGGGATGCCGGGCACACCGCCGGCCTGCTCGAGCAGGAGCGCCCCAACGTGTTCAGCCAGCGCATCGCGAACCTGCCGCCCGGCGAGTCGATCGAGGTGGAGATCCACGTCGTGCAGCCGCTCCTGCCCACGAAGGGCCGCTACGAGCTCGCGCTGCCCACGGTCGTCGCGCCGCGCTACGCCCCTGGCGTCGCCGATGCCGATCGGATCAGCCCGCCGGTGCTGCCGAAGGGCCGTCGCACGTGCGGCGACCTGCACATCGAGGTCGCGTTCGATCCGGGCCTGCCGGTCGGTCGCGTGCGCTCCGAGGCCCACCGCATCCTGACGAGCTCCGAAGGCGGCACCACGCGCGTGGAGCTCGACGAGCGCTTCGCGCTGCTCGATCGCGACTTCGTGCTGTCGTGGGAGCGGGGCGATGCGCGCCCGCGCGCGATGATGCTCACCGAGGACAAGGACGGCCAGACGTACTTCGCACTGACGATCGAGCCGCCCGCGATCGTGCCGCTCGACCAGGTGCCTGCGCGCGAGATCGTGTTCGTGCTCGACGCGTCGGGCTCGATGCACGGCGAGCCGATGGACGCTGCGAAGGCGGCGATGCGCGAGCTGCTCGACGGCCTGCGCCCCGGCGACGCGTTCCAGGTCGTGCGGTTCTCCGACAAGGCGTCGGGCCTCGGCACCGAGCTCCTGCCCGCGACGCCGGAGAACCACACGCGCGCGCTCGACTACATCGCCGGTCTCTCCGCCGAGGGCGGCACGGTGATGACCGACGGGATCAAGGCCGCGTTCGCGTTCCCCCACGAGCAGGACCGCGTCCGGTTCGTCGTGTTCCTCACCGACGGGTTCATCGGCGACGAGGCCGAGGTGTTCGGGCTCGTCGACGAGACCATCGGCGATGCGCGACTGTTCTCGCTGGGCATCGGATCGTCGGTGAACCGCTATCTGCTCGACGGCATGGCCCGCGTCGGGCGCGGCGACGTCGCGTATCTGAACCTCGAAGAGGATCCCACGCCGATCGTCGCGCGCATGTGGGAGCAGCTCGATCGGCCTGCGGTCGTCGACATCGCGGTCGACTTCGGCAAGACGAAGGTGGACCAGCTCGTGCCCGCGCGCGTGCCGGATCTGCTCGTCGATCGGCCGGTCGTCGTGTTCGGACGCATGCACGGCCCGCCGAAGGGCGAGATCCTCGTGCGCGGCAAGCGAGGCGGCGAGGACCTGACGCTGCGCGTGCCGGTGCGCAAGGTGGTGAGGCGCGAGACCACCGGGCTCGCGTCGACGTGGGCGCGTCAGCGCATCGCGGAGCTCTTCCTCGAGCCCGCGTACCTGCGCGGACGCGGGCCCGCCGCGCGCCGCGTGGAAGACGAGGTGATCGAGCTCTCGCTGCGTCACGACGTGCTCACCGAGCTCACCGCGTTCGTGGCCGTCGATCGGCGCTCGACCATCAAGGGGCGCGGTGCGTCCACCACGGTGATCCAGGGCGTCGATCTCGCGCACGGGATGGCGCACGAGTACGTGTTCGGCGAGCTCGCGTCACCCGGCGACGGCGGCAAGGACGGCGGCGCGATCGGCAGCGGCAGCGGCGGTGGCACGGGCAGCGGCTACGGCTCGGGCAGCGGACACGGCTTCGCAGGCCGCGGCACCCGAGTGCCGCACGTGCGCATGGCACGGGCGCAGGTCGTGCGCGGCGGGCTCGACAAGCACATCATCCGCCGCATCGTCCGCGCGCACCTGCAGGAGATCCGCGGGTGCTACAACGCCGCGCTCGTCCGCGATCCCGCCGCGCGTGGTCGCATCGTCGTGCAGTTCACGATCGGTGGCGACGGGCGCGTGGGCGCGGTCGTGATCGAGAGCTCGGAGATCGACGACGCGCGGCTCGGCCGGTGCGTGGCGGCGAAGGTGCGCAGCTGGGAATTCCCGACGGGCCCCGACGCCGGCCACGCGCTCGTGAGCTATCCGTTCGTGCTGCAGCCGAGCGCGTCGAGCACGACCGGCACGCCCCCCGAGGGCGCCACGGTGATCCCGCGGAACACGCCGCGCGGCGGCTCACCGGGCGCGGCGCGCAACCGGCAGTGATGGACGATCGCCGCGATCACGATCCGCATCTCGAACTGCGCGAACGCGGCGCCCAGACAGCGACGCCGGCCACCGCCGTAGGGAAAGAAGCGCTCCGGTCGCGGCGCGTTGCCCTCGACGAAGCGCTCCGGCTCGAATGCATCCGGTGACGCGTAGAGCTCGGGGCGGCGCTGGACGAGGAACGTGCACGGCCAGATCGCGACGCCGGCGGGCAGCGGGTAGCCGGCGATCGTCTGCGGCTTCGCGAGCTGGCGCACCACCGATACGGCGATGGGCGTGAGCCGCATCGACTCGTCGATGCACGCTTCCAACCACTTCAGATCCGTGCAGCGCTGCGGATCGACCGGGCCGTCGCCGAACGCCTCCATCAACTCGGCGCGCAGCCGCCGGAGCGCGGTCGGGTTCTGGAGCAGGTGGTGCATCGTCCAGCACAGCGTGGTGGCGGTGGTCTCGTGTCCACCGGTGAGCATCGTGACGAGCTGATCGACGATCTCCTCGTCGTCCATGGGCTCGCCGTGCTCGTCGCGCGCGTCGACCAGCAATGCGAGCACGTCCTCGCGATCACTCGTGCCGTCGCGTCGACACGCGGCGATGTCGGCCGCGAGCACGGCGACGAGATCGGCCTTGTGATCGGCGATCGGCGCCCACGGCACGGGCACGCGGCGGGGACGGCCGCGGGTCCGGCTCGCGTGGGTGACCCGGTCGAAGAACCGGCGCAAGCGGGTACCCGTGACCGCCATCGACACGACGAACCATTGCGACGCGGAGACCGCGTCAATCCACGCGGCGGTCGCGTGCCGCAGACGCGCACCGGTGGGCTCGTGCGGGTCGACTCCGAACACGCAGCGCAGGATCACGTCGAGCGTGATCGCCTGCATCGTGGGGTGCAGCGCGAACCGTTCGCCCACCTTCCACCGCGAGACGTGCTCCATCGCGACGTCGAGCATCGTCGTGGCGTACGAACGCAGCCGCGCGCCGTGCAGCGGCGGGGCCATCAGCGCGCGCTGGCGCTTGTGGTGGTCCCCGTCGCTGAAGAGGACCGAGCGCGGGCCGATGTTGAGATGGAAGCCCTGTCCCTCGGCCCGCGTGACGTCGGGCGCCCACGCGAAGACCTGCTTGACGTCGGCAGGGTCGCAGAGCACGACGCGAGGCGCGTCGCCGGGGAGCCGCAGCGTGAACACCTCGCCGAGGTCGCGGCGACATCGCTCGAGGAAGCCATAGGGATCGGCGCCGAACGCCAGCGCCTGGCGGATCGGATGCAGCGGAGGTCCGGGTGGCAACGCGCGCATCAGAACCCCGGTCGCCACACGTACACAGGCTCGTTGCCGAGCGCGCGCGCGGCCAGCATGCCGGATTGCGTCGCGGCCTCGACGCATCCGCAGTCGAGGTCGGTCTTCGTCCAGTCGCCGCACAGGAGCAGGAATCGCACGCTGCTCTCGGTCGGCCCGAGGCGCAGCTTGGTCTCGCCCGGACGCGAGAGCACGTACAGATCGGATGGTTGCGTGGCGACGACGAAGTGCTGCGCCCACAGCCGGTCGAGCCCTCGCGCATCGGCCTGCGACGACGGCACGGCGAGCGCCGCGAGCAGCTCCTCCCACTCGGTCGGCCCTTGGTCGAACAGATCGCGGTGGTGCTCGCGCAGCCACCTCGCGAACTCGTGCCTCCACGCGATCAAGGCGTCGCGCGGGTGCTCGTGCTCGACGAGCGCGGGCAACGTCGTCGTGCCCGGGCGTGCGCCCGTGAGATACGCGACCGCACGCGGGCCGTCCTCGCCCCAACCCTCCCACTCGACGAGGTGCGAGAGGTTGCCGAAGCTCGGCTGCGGCTGCGCGAAGCCGGTGCCGAGGCCGCGGGGCCGCGCGAACAGCTCGTCGGGTGTGCGCGAGAACCAGAGCTGCGCGGACATCGTCTGAACGAGACCGATGCCGTCGATCATCGCGCGCCACGCCGGCACGCGCGACGGCGAGTCCGGATCCGTCAGCGAGTGGACGATCGGGGGCAACGCGCCGAGCGGGATGCCGAGCACGCACCAGTCGAAGTCGACGCCCTGGTGCAGCTCGACGCTCGCGGGCAGCGGCACCTCGCCCGGCCATCGCCCGTACGCGTCCTCGAACGTGGTGCCCGCGACCTGGAAGCTCTCGCCGTGCACGAGCTGCTCGTAGCGCGGGCGCATCGGCCAGCACGCGGGCTGGCCCGGCTTCGGCGGATCGACGAGCGGATCGTACGGCGCGTCGTCGAGCGTGCGCGCCTGCACCTTCACGCGCACGCCGGTGAGCCGACGATCGTCGCCGCGCCCTTCGACGTGCAGCGCCTCCACCTCGTGGAAGAAGCGCACCTCCGCGCCGAGACGGCGCAGCGCGAGGTAGTACGGCGTCATCAGCGTCTCGGCCGTGCTCCACTTGAAGTCGTAGGCGTAGAAGCCCTTGCGCGCGAAGAACTCGAGCAGGAACCACCGCAGGCCCACGCCGGCGGCGAGCAGCCCGGGGCGCGCCGGCTCGTCCTCGGCGTGGGCGAAGAGCGTCTCGTAGACCTGGGCGATCACGACGGGGTTGCCCTGGCGGCGATCGAGCCCGTGGCGCCACAACCACTCGAACAGATCCTCGTCGTCGAGCGCGGAGAGGTCGACGACGTGATCGCGGATGATGCCGATCGCGATCGTGAGCACCGAGTCGAGTCCGCCCCACGCGAACCACGCCTCGGGGTCCTCGTCGGCGCGCTCGGCGAAGTACCAGCGCAGCACGCCGCGGACCTCGTCGAGCACGCGGGCGAGCAGCGCGAGCGGGAGCGAGCCGCGCCCGATCGCGTCGACCATCGCATCGAACGCGAGATCCTGCAGCTCGTCGATGATGCGCACGAGCGCCGAACGGATCCCGAGCGCGGCCTTTTCGGCGATCTCGCCCAGGTCGTCGACGAGCTCGCGGAAGAACGCGGTGCTGCGCCGCTCGAGCGCGGCTTCCACCGCGTCGCGACGCTCGTCGTGCGACTCCACGAGCTCGTCGAAGTCGCTCCGGATCTTGCGCAACAACGCCTGGATCGCCGCGCCGTAGCGCAGGCCCTCGTCGGTGGCACCTTCGGGCACGAGCCCCGGCTCGTCGCCGTTGCGATCGTTCGGCGTGGGAAACCATCGCCACGCGCGCTCGTCCCACTGCGCCATGAGCCCGGGATGGCCCTGCCCCACGAACGCGCCCGCCACCGGCCCCTCGCCGGCGTCGAAGTCGTACGGCGGCTGGCCTCGCGCGATGGGGAGATCCGCGCTCGCATACACCTCGCGCGTGGTGCGGAACGCGTTCTCGTAGAAGCCGACGAATGCGTGCAGACCGTGCTCCTCGATGCGGTGATCCGCGTCGGGATTGCGCGAGGCCGCACACTTGCCGCCCAGCCGGAAGCCCTGCGTCGCGAGCGTGACGGCGAAGCGCTCGGGCTGGCGCGCGAGCCAGTACGCGGCGGCGCACGCCGCCGGTCCACCGCCGAGCACGAGCACGCGCTCGCGCGGGCGCGGCGGTGACTCGTAGCGCGTGCCCGCGCACGAGCCCGGCAGCGACACCACCTGCGGCGCGCGCAGCCGGAACGCACCGAGCACGTCGGTGTCGAGGCCGCGCGCCGCGAAGACGTCGGTGGGCAGGCCCTGCGGCGTCATCGACTCGCCGATGCGCACGAGCGCGCGGATCGGCTGGATCCGTGCGCTCGGATCGGCGAAGCCGTACGTCACGGTGGAGGCCAGGAAAAGCGGCTCGCCGTCGCGATCGTGAAACGCACTGGGGTCGAGGATCCGCTGCGCCTGCGAGATGGTCGGCATCTCGAACAGCCGGCGCACGAGCGCGAAGTTGGCGAGCTCGTCGGGCGTGCGCCACTCACCGGCGGGTTCCCATGCGATGCTCGCGAGCTCGGCGCCGGTGTCGGGCTCGAGGGCGCGCATCGTGCCCTCGTCCTCGTCCACCTCGATCGCGGCCTCCAGCTTCTCGAAGCCGTAGATCGCGTTGCCGAGCACGCGCGGCATCGTGCGATCGAGGTACAGCCGCGGCATGAACACGAAGGGGCCGCGGTTGCGCGACTGGGCGTCGACGAGCTCGACGTACGGCACGCCGATCATGACCTCGTGGTAGTCCATGTCGCCGAACCACGCGTCGAACCAGTCGTGCGAGAACAGCACGAAGACGGGATGGCGACCGGGCGGCACCAGCGGCTGCGGTGCGAGCTGCAGGCCGGCCGGCAGCATGCGCTCGACGATCTCGCGCGGCAACACGCGCACCACCGCGCGCATGTCGATCGTGCCGATGCCTTCGGTGAGCGAGCCACCGCCGCCGAGCCCCGCGGCCGCGGCGATGCGACCCGAGGCCAGCGCGGAGCGCCCGCTCTCCGCGATCTCGCGGATCCATGGGCGCAGCTCGTCGGGCCGGTCGAAGATCGTCATGCGGACACGAACCCCGGCGTCATCATGTCGGCGAATCGGTCCGGCCGCACGACCCCCATCGTCGCCATGTCGGCATCGCTGCGGGCGAGGAGCGCCCGGCCCTCGTCGCCGCCCACGAGTGGCGCGAGCCGACGGCGCGCGCTCGCGGAGAACGGGAGCATCTCGCGGCGGTCGAGCCCGTCGAGCGCAGCGCGCGTGCACCGAATCGCGTCGTCGGTGCGACCGAGGAGCGCGTGCAGGCTGCCGCGCAGGAGATCCGCGTACGCGCGCCCGAACACCGTCGGGTGACGCGCCAGCTTGCGGGCCGCCTGCTCGACCATGTCGAGTCGCGCTCGGTCGGGCCGCACGGTCGCACCCGCGAGCGCACACTGGCCGCGCCAGAGATGGATCTCCGCCGAGGCCTGCGGGATGTTGCGGAGGCCGAGCTTCGCGACGAGCGGTGCATCGGCCTGGGCCACTTCCCACGCGCGCTCGGGCCGTCCGCGATAGCGCTCGAGTGCGGCCGTCTGCGCGACGTAGTTGATCGTGTGGGCCTCGAACCGCACCGGCGCGTCCTGCCGGTAGATCGCGAGCTGCTCCGCCGCTTCGTCGACGCGGTCGGGCGCGAGCAGGGCCATGTTGCCGAGGATGCCGCGCGCGAAGCCGACGGCGTACGGGTTCGCGCGCTCGCGATCCTCTTCGAGCAGCTCGTATGCGCGCACGCGGAGCTCGTCCACGCGCCCCAGATACTGCAGACAGATCGCCCCGTGCGCCCGACAGATCGCGACCTCGTGGGTGACGCCCGTGCAGCGCTCGCGGAAGATCGCGATCGCGCGCTCGAGCTCCTCGAAGCACGTCCGCCAGTCACCGATCGCCATGGCGACGTGACCGGAGCACTCCGCCACCATGCCGCGCGCGTAGTCGCTGTCCGCCGCGTCGGCGATCGCCTGCGCACGGTCGACGAGCTTGCGCGCGCGCTCGTGCGATCGCTCGGCCCCGAGCGCGGCCGTGAAGTGGCCCTCGAACGCGAGCGCACGGGCCATGCGGCTGGGCTCGCGCAGCGCGAGCGCGAGCCCCAGGTGACGCGCGTGAAACGTCGCGCCCACGAGGCCATCGGTGTAGACGAGCCCGCGCGACGCCGTGAAGCACGCGTCCAGCCGAGCGCGATCCGCCGGCGCGAGCACGACGCCCGGCAGCGGCTCGACCTCGAGGCCGCGCCACGAGATGCGCGCGCGCTGGGCGAGCAGCGTGACGATCGCGCTCGGCATCGAGCGCGGCAGATCGAGGCCGACGGCACGCAGCACCAACGCGAGCGCAACGCGACCTTCGTCCGTGTAACCAGCGGACAGCAGGTGCTCGGCGGCGCGTCGGCGCCACTCGAGCGCGCGCTCGCCGTCCTCGCGCGCGGCCGCGGCGAGCCAGGCTTCGGCCGCATCGTGCGATCGTCCCGCGTCTGCGAGGGCCTCGGCGAGCCGCGCCTGCACGCCCGCGGTCTCGTCCCTGGGCAGCACGCCGAGCGCGAGCGCGGCGCGATAGAGCTCGGCGGCGCGATCGAACGCGAGCGCTGCGGCGGCCTGATCGGCGGCGGCCAGCGTGTGCACGCACGCGAGCTGGGCCTCGCCGGCGGCGCGAAAGTGATGCGACAGCGCGTGCTCGTCGGCGAGCCCGGCCTTCGCGAGCGCGCGCGCGATCGCGAGGTGCAGGCGCGGCACCTCGTCCTCGTCGAGCTCCGCGAGCACGCCGACGCGGATCCGATCGTGATCGATCTCCAGCGAGTCGTCGGGATCCGGACCGTGCGTGCGCGCGAGGTGCTCGGTGCGCAAGCGCTGGATCGTGCTCGCGTCCGCGGCGTGCTCGCTCGCCAGCTGCAACGCGACGCGTTGGGGCACGCGTCCACCCGCGACGGCACACACCGACAACACGCGACGCGCGGCCGCGGGCAAGCGCCGCACGCGATGACGAATGACGTTGCCGAGGTTCACGGCCGACTCGCCCGCGCCCGCCCGGTCCGCGAGCTTCGCGTAGCGCACGAGCTCGCCGACGAAGAAGGGACTGCCCTCTGACTCGCGCACGATGCCCTCGGCGAGCCCGCGATCGCCCTTCGCACCGAGCAGCTCGGCCGCGAGCGCCTCCGCATCCGCGACGGGCAGCGGCCCCAGCACCAGCCGCCGCACCGCGCCCGCGCGCGGGTGATCGGCGAGCTCGTCCAGGAGCGATCGCAACGGCGAGCCGACGACGTCCGCCCCCTCGCGCACCCCCAGCACGAGCAGGAGCGCGGGTGGATCGGGGTGACGCAGCACGGCCGACAACAGCGCGGCCGAGTCGACGTCGGACCACTGGAAGTCGTCGATGTGCACGACGAGCCGCCGTCGATCGGCGATGCGAGCGAAGAGCTCGGCCAGTGCCGCGAAGCCGCGCCGTCGCAGCTCGACCGGCTCCACCCCGGTCTCGCGCCGGCCGGGAGCGATCGCGATCGCCGACACGCCGTTGAGCACGGGGAACAGGCGCGCGACGCTGTGGACGTCGCGGGGCAGGAGCTCCTGCACGGCGAACGGATGATCGTCCGCGCCGAGCTTCAGGGCGAGCGAGTCCATCACGGAGTCGAGCGCCTTGTAGGGGATCGACTCGCGCTCCGAGCACTTGCCGGACAGCACGGTCGCACCCGCTCGCTCGGCGTCGCGCGCGAATCGCTGGACGAGCGCCGTCTTGCCGATCCCCGACGCGCCTTCGACGACGACGACACCGGGCCCGCCGTCGGCGGTCGCGGCGAGGGCCTCGTGCAAGAGCGCGAGCTCGGCCGCGCGACCGAGGAAGCGACCGACGTCGTCGACGCGCTGCTCGTCGGGCGCGCTCGCTCCGAAGGCGCGCACGATGTCCTCACCGGTGGGTCGGGCGGCGGGATCGGGCTGTAGGAGCGAGAGGCACAGCTGCTCGAGCTCGATCGGCACCGCGAGCCCACGCGCGCTCGGTGGCTCGGGCGGCGCCTCTTGCTTCGCGGCCAGCATGCCGAGCACGCCGAGCCCGCGATACGGCGGTCGGCCGGTGAGCGCCTGGTAGAGCAGCCCGCCCACGGCGTACCAATCCGCGGCGGGCCCCACTTCGGCGCTGCCGGTCTGCTCGGGCGCCATGTAGAGCGGCGTGCCGAGCATCGCGCCGTGGGCCGTGACGCCGAGCTGATCCTGCACGCCGTGCTCGCGCACGAGGCCGAAGTCGAGCAGCACGACGCGGTTGCCCGCCGTCACCAGCACGTTCGACGGCTTGATGTCGCGATGCAGGATGCCGGCGCCGTGGATCGCATGCACGCCCGCCGCGAGCTGACGCATGGCGTCGCGCAACCGCTTGTAGTCGGTGCACGGCGCGTACGAGCCGTCGAGCCGCGGCGGACCACACATCGCTTGCACGAAGTCGACGCCGCGGACGAGCTCCATCGTGAAGAAGAGGTAGTCGTCCTCGCTCGCGAGCTCGTGCAGCACGACGACGTTCGCGTGCTGGATCCCCGCGAGCGCTCGGAACTCGCGCTTGAACCGGTAGAGGCGCTCGGGCCCGAGCGCTTGTAACGTCTTGATCGCGACGTGCTCTCCGCTGTCGGGATCGACGGCCTCGTACACGACACCCATGCCGCCGCGACCGAGCCGCCCGCGGATCTGGAACCGGCCCAGCCGCGCCGGATCGCGATCGTCGACGACGGCCTCCGATGCCGGGTTTTTCAGCTTTCCGTGGTCGAGCGTGCGGGTCCGGGACAATTCGTCCGAAGGATCGTCCCCGCTCACGGGCTCGCCCACCGCTCGACGATCGCCCGAAAGGGCGCCGTTGTTCAATGCGCGAGTCCGCCCGCGGCGTGCGGCGTCAGGGGACGTCCTCGGGGGCGTGGTTCTCGTGCTGGTCGACGAAGCACAAGAGCGTCTCGAGGTCCGGGGCGTCGAAGCGGTGGATCCACGTCCACGAGATGGCCGCGAAGCGCTCGTCGCCCGGCAGCAGCGGATCGGGGGTGAGGAGGATGCGCAGGTCGGGGCGCGCCGCCATGACGTCGCGCAGGACCTCGACCTCGGTCTCGCAGTCGTCGTTGCAGCGGTACGACAGCACGATGCCGCCGTGCTCGAGGTTGTGCACCCAGTAGCCGCGCGGCACGACCGTCGGGTGCTCTTCCCACGCCTCCCAGGTCGGGTAGTGCGGGCCCGAGTTCGGGGGATCGCTCTCCCAGTCGACCTCGCTGTCGAGCGGCACGTGCATCTGGCCCTCCGAGCAGAACGGCTCGCCGACGACGTCGTCGCCGCCGTCGACGTCGGTGAAGAGCGAGGGCTCGAGTCCCTCGGCGCACTCGCCCGTGCCGGTCGTCGAGTCGGCCGCGGTGGTGCCGTCGGTGCTCGTCGTCGTGTCGTCCGCGCTCGCCGTCGACGTGGGATCCGAGTCGCTGCCCGACTCCGTCGCGCTGCCCGTGCCGGTCTCGGTGGCGGTCGCGCTCGCCGTCATCGTCGCGCTCGCCGTCATCGTCGCGCTCGCCGTCATGCTCTCGCCGGTGTCTCCGCTGCCGGAGTCCTCGAGCGAGTCCATCCACGCGTCGTCGGCGGGAGCGCGAAGCCAAGTCGATGCACCATGCGCGCAGCATAGCCGAACGCGTCCGGCGCCGCCTCACTCGCGCGCGTTCTCGAGGATCTCGACGCGTCGGCGCAGATCCGCGACGTCGTCCGCGAGTCGTCCTCCGCGATCGACGATGGTACCGACGTGCTCGACGAGCTGCGCGGTGGAGTGCTCGAGCCGGCCGACCCGCGTGTTGGTCTGGTCGATGCGAAGATTGGTCTGGTCGATGCGCTCCGTCACGTCGACGCGCGTCTGCTCGAGCTTCTCGAGGAACTCGACGCGGGTCTGGTCGAGCCGCGCGTTGGTCTGGTCGAGCCGCGCGTTGGTCTGG
>CAYXVR010000036.1:46646-101979 GCA_964468635.1 uncultured Nannocystaceae bacterium | reverse complement strand
AGCTTCTCGTACATCGAGGGCGAGTCGCTGCTCATGGCGCTCAAGGACGTCGCGCTCTCGTCGGGCTCGGCGTGCACGTCCGCCAGCCTCGAGCCCTCGTATGTGTTGCGGGCGATGGGCCTCGACGACGAGCTCGCGCACTCGAGCCTGCGCATGACGATCGGACGATTCACCACGAAGGAGCAGCTCGACTTCGTCGTCGACCTGCTCCGCACCCACGTCGCTCGCCTGCGCGAGATGTCTCCCCTGTGGGAGATGGTGCAGGAGGGCATCGACCTGCACTCGATCCAGTGGGCGGCGCACTGATTCCGGAACGGAGACCACCATGGCGTACAGCGACAAGGTCATCGATCACTACGAAAACCCCCGCAACGTCGGCAGCCTCGACAAGAACGACGAGGACGTCGGCACCGGCATCGTCGGCGCGCCCGCGTGCGGCGACGTGATGAAGCTGCAGATCAAGGTGGAGAACGGCGTCATCACCGACGCGCGCTTCAAGACCTACGGCTGCGGCTCGGCGATCGCGAGCTCGAGCCTCGTCACCGAGTGGGTGAAGGGCATGCGCGTCGATCAGGCGATGGAGATCAAGAACAGCCAGATCGCCGAGGAGCTGTCGCTGCCGCCCGTGAAGATCCACTGCTCGGTGCTCGCCGAGGACGCGATCAAGGCCGCGATCCGCGACTGGCAGGCGAAGCACGCCGCGGCGACGGGCACGACCGGGGAGGCGACGGCGGAGGCTCGGGAGTGATCGTGACGACGCAGGAGTCCACGCCCACGGCCGAGCCCGCACCCACGTCCGTGGCGCCGCTCGTGATCACCGCACGCGCGGCCAAGGTGATGCGCGACCAGCTCGTGAAGCGTGGCACGCCCGACGGCGCGATCCGCTTCGGCATCCGCGGCGGCGGCTGCACCGGCTACTCGTACATGTTCCAGTACGAGGACGGACCGCCGCGCAAGAACGACACCGTGATCGTCACCGAGGCGCACGGAGTCCGCGTGTACCTCGACCCCAAGAGCCTCGTGCTCGTCCGCGGCACCCGCATCGACTTCGAGACCGGCATGCGCGGCCACGGCTTCAGGTTCGAGAACCCCAACGTGCAGTCGTCGTGCGGCTGCGGCGAGTCGGTCAGCTTCTAGCGAGGTCGTCCGTGCGCCCCGTCGATCACTTCGAGACCTTCGGCCTGCCTCGCAAGTGGCAGCTGGACCGGAGCGACCTCGAGCAGCGCTATCTCGAGCTGTCGCGCACCGTGCACCCCGATCGGTTCGTCGACTCGACCGAGAAGCGCGTCGCGATGGAGCGGGCGGCCACGGTGAACGAGGGCTATCGAACCCTGCGCGACCCGGTGAAGCGGGCGGAGTTCCTGGTGGGCCTGGGCGGCATCGACCTGGACTCGAGCGATCCCGATCGCGGCGCGCCGAAGATGGACGCCGCCTTTCTCGCCGACATGATCGAGCGGCGCGAGGAGCTGGCCGTACAGCGCGCCCGCGGTCCGGCGGCGCTCGAGCGCATGCGCGAGGACGTCGAGCGCGCGGCCGACGGAGCGCTCGCCGAGGCGGTGGAGCTGCTCGAGCGCGGCGACGTGCGGGGCGCGGCGCGGCGGCTCGTCGCGCGGCGCTACTTCGCCCGGCTGCTCGACGAGATCGACGCGAGCGAATGAGCGAGACGCGACAGAGCCTCGACGGCGACGCGCTGTTCCAGATCGAGGAGCCCACCGCCAGGCCCACGCGGCCGCGGGCGCCGGGGCGGGGCATCGGCATCGATCTCGGCACGACCCACAGCCTCGTCGCGATCGCGCCCGACGGCGCCGCGCCGCGCGTGCTGGTGGACGACGACGGCCAGCCGCTCCTTCCCTCGGTGGTCTCGTACGTCGACGACGTGCCGGTCGTGGGCCGGGCCGCGCGCGCGCAGCAGGTCGAGCATCCCGAGCTCGTGATCGCGAGCGCGAAGCGGTTCATCGGGCGCTCGGCCGCCGACATCGGCTTCGCGCACCCGTATCGGATCGCCAGCGACGACGGGATCATCCGCTTCGATCTGGGGCGCGGCCGCCGGCCGACGCCCATCGAGGTGTCGGCCGAGATCCTCGCGGTGTTGAAACGTCGAGCGGAGGCCGAGCTCGGGTCTTCGATCGACGGCGCGGTGATCACCGTACCGGCGTACTTCGACGATGCGCAGCGGCAGGCCACGAAGGACGCCGGGCGCATCGCTGGCCTGGAGGTCTATCGCTTGCTCGCGGAGCCGACCGCGGCCGCGCTCGCCTATGGGCTCGATCGCGGCGAGCGCGGGCTGTTCGTCGTCTACGATCTCGGCGGCGGCACGTTCGACGTGAGCGTGCTGCGCCTGCACGAGGGCGTGTTCCACGTGCTCGCGACCGGCGGCGACTCGGCGCTCGGCGGCGACGACTTCGATCGCGCGCTCGCGGCGGAGCTCCTGCGCATCCCCGGAGTCGGGGCCGCGGACGCGCACGTGCAGGCCGAGGCGCTCGTCGCCGCGCGAGCAGCCAAGGAAGCGCTGTCGGATCGCGACAGCGTGACCATCGATCTTCCCCGCGCCGGCCTGCGCGGCCACGTGCTCGAGCGCGCGGCGCTCGAGGCGATCCTCGAGCCGATCGCCCGGCGCACGCTGGCGCCGTGTCGACAGGCGTTGAAGGACGCGGGCGTCGAGGCGAGCGAGCTCGACGGCGTCGTGCTCGTCGGCGGATCGACGCGCTCGCCGCTGGTGCGGGCCCTGGTCGCGCGCACGTTCAAGCGCGACCCGCTCGTCGATCACGACCCGGATCTCGTCGTCGCCTACGGCGCGGCCATCCAGGCGGACGTGCTGTCGGGCAGCGCACGCGAGGGCATCACGCTGCTCGACGTCGTGCCGCTCGGGCTCGGCCTCGAGACGATGGGCGGCATCGTCGAGAACATCATCCCGCGCAACGCGACGATCCCCATCGCGGCGCGCCAGGTGTTCACGAACTACAGCGAGCAGCAGACGGGGATGGTGATCCACGTGGTGCAGGGCGAGCGCGAGCTCGCGGCCGACAACAAGAGCCTCGCGCGCTTCGAGCTGAAGGGCATCCCGCGGCTGCCGCCGTCGATGGCGCGCGTGGAGGTCACGTTCCAGCTCGATGCCGACGCGCTGCTCACGGTCACCGCGCGCGAGCTCATGACCGGCGTGAAGCAGGCCGTCGAGATCAAGCCGACCTACGGGCTCACCGAGGCCGAGGTCGACGCGCTCGTCATGGACGGGCTCGACCACGCCGAGGCCGACTTCGCCGCGCGCAATCTGGCGGAGGCGCGCGTCGAGCTCGGCCGCGTCGCGCTCGCGGTGCGCACGGCGATCGCCGACGTGGGTGACGTGCCCGGACTGCTCGCCGACGACGAGCGCGCGGGCATCGAGGCGGCGCTGGCCGCCGGCGACGTCGCGATGGCGGACGCGACCGAGGCGAAGCGCGTGAACGCGGCCCGCGAGGCGCTCGAGGCCGCGAGCGCCGACTTCGCGCGCCGCCGCATGGAGCGGGCGCTGCTCGCCGGCATGGAGGGCAAGTCGCTGACCGAGATCGAGGCCGCGCTGGCCGACGACGACGCGCTCGCCGAGCGCCGCGGCGCCCACGGGCCCGAGGTCACGGGGCCAAAATAGGGAGTGAGCCGATGCCGAAGGTGACGTTCGTGGATCCCGAAGGCAACCGCACCGAGGTCGAGGTCGAGGCGGGCAAGGAAGACCTGCTCGAGATCGCCGAGGAGCACGGCGTGAAGATGGGCTCGGCGTGCGGAGGCGTGTGCGCGTGCTCGTCGTGCCACTGCTACGTGCGGGAAGGGCTCGACTCGCTCGAGGAGATGAGCGACGCCGAAGAGGATCGCCTCGACATGGGCTTCGACGTGCGGCCGTACTCGCGGCTGGGCTGCCAGTGCGTCGTGCAGGACGAGGACCTGACGATCGAGATCACGAAGGAATCGATCGACGTCTGGTACAACGAGCACCCCGAGCACCGCGCGAGCCGCAAGAGCGGCTGAACGCTCACTGCACCGTGATCGTGTAGCCGGTCGCGGTGTCGGCCGTGACGACGAGGAAGCCCTCGCCCGCCTCGAGCACGAGGTCGGCGTCCATCTCGGTGGGATCGACGACGACGACGGGGTCGCTCGCGGCGAAGGCTCGTGCACCGATCGGTGTCGCGGTAGCCTCGACGCGCACCGTGACCGTGCCGTCGCCGAGGAGGCGCCACACGTCGATGCCGTATTCGGCCACGTTGCCCTCGATCATCTCGCCCGCGCCGATGTCGCCCGCGCGCGCGACCTCGCCCACGTCGAACGCCGTGAAGCCGTAACCGAGGTCGGGACGGTCGAGCACCATCGCGACCGCCATCTCGAGGTACTGCGACCATGCGTCGCCCTCGATCGCCACGCTCGCGAGCGCGTTGTCGAGGCCCTCCCAGCCGTTCTCGGGCTCCGCCGTGATCGCGGCCATCAGCTCGGGCCCGCCCTTCTCCCACAGGAACGTGCCCCACAACAGGCCGGCGCCGTAGTTGAACTCGCCGAAGTCGACGCCGTGCGGTCCCCATGCCTGATCGGGATCGAGGCGGAAGTCGTCGAGCCACTCGTCGTCGGTGAAGAATCCGTTCGCCGTCATCGCGGCCTCGGCGAGGCTCTCGTCGACCCACACCTCCTCGTCGGGATCGAAGCCCTCGTGGATCACGTGGTAGGTCTCGTGCGCGGCGATCGACAGCGCGAGGTCCTCGTCGATGGGCGCGAGCACGGTGCCGTCGAGGTGGATCTGCGGGTAGTCGCACCACGTGCACAGGTAACCGTCGCCGCCGCCGTTGCTGTCCACGATGAACACCGACAGCTTGCCGCCCGGCAGGTCGTCCGGCAGCGCGCCGAAGATCGCCTCGTCGTTGATCAGCACGCCCGCGTCGGGATCGAAGCTGCCGTCCGGGGTGAACAGCTCGAAGCGGTGCATGAAGCCGTTCACGTCGGCCTGGTCGATGCCGTTCTCCCAGAGATCGTCGGCGACGATCACGAACGCGCGCTCCCCCTCGGCACGACACGTGGCCGCGACGCTGGTGACCTGGTGCGTGACGCCGTCGTAGACGTCGGTGCTCGCGGGCATGCCCCAGCACGGCGAGTCGGAGTAGTCGGGCAAGCCGCCGGTGTCCGAGCCGTCGGTGCCGGCGCTGGAGCTCGTGTCGGGCTCGCCCGTGTCGGGCGCGGCCGTCGAGCTGGAGCCGGCGTCGTCGTCGTCGTCGTCGTCATCCGCGTCGTCGTCGTCGCTGCCGGTCGATCCGGTCGTGTCGTCGCCCGCCGGGGAACCACCGTCGCCGCATGCGAACGCGAGCGCCGCGAAGCCGGAGCCAAGCCATCTCTTCATGCTGCGAATCGTACCCCGGCAACGAGATCGTCGGCTCGTGCGTACGATCGACCCACATGATCCGCCGATGGACCGCGTCGCTCGTCCTCGCCCTCGCGTCCGCCTGCGCCGGCGCGGCCCCGCCCGCCGACGCGGAGCCGAGCGCGCGCGAGCCCCCGCCCACCGTCGGCGCGCCTGCGACCGCGCCGACCAAGCCCGTCGCCGACGCGGCGACCGAGGTGCTCCAGCTCGCGCTCGACGTGAAGGAGATGGACGGCTTCTGGCACGTCGACGTGCGCCCGGATCGCGTGCCGCTGAAGATCGCACCGCACGCCGATCTGCCCGCCTCGATCGCGCTCGTGAAGTTCGGCGAGCCGGTGGTGGTGGAGAAGGACGCGCCGCTGCGCTTCGAGACGATCCAGGTGAACGACGCCGAGGCGCGCGTGCACTATCGCTACGATCCCGAGGGCGTGATCGTCGAGGTGCGCCTGTGGTCCGACGGTACGCGCTGGCGCGTGGTCGACACGAGGGTCGCGGAACGCTAGTCGATCGTCGCGCGCTCGTCGAACGACTCGCGCGAGTCGCAGTAGCCGCATTCGGCTCCGCCGTACTCGGTGGTGCGATCGTACTCGGGGGTGAAGTCCTGCGAGTACGCCTGGCCGTTCTCGTCGATGATCGACACGCCGACGCGTTCCGGGCCGTAGGTGCCCGGATCGTCGGCGTCGTCGCTCTCGCCGCGGATCTGGATGTCGAGGCACGCGGACGCGTCGCACGGCAAGCCGGCGAACGGCCCGGTCGCGAGCACCATCGTCATCGTGACCTCGAACTCGCGATCGCCCTCGAGCTCGGTCTCCCGCACGCAGCGCGAGACGGACGGGGTGCACGTCCACGTCGAGCGCCCGTTCTCCACCTCGAGCTCGAGCGTGAACGGATCGGAGCCGGCCTGAGCGACACGCAACGCGAGCTGGAAGCCACCGGAGCAGACGGCGCAGCCGGGCAGATCGCAGGCCCACCCACCCGCGCTCGCCGCCGCCGCCGTGATCGCGAACAGCCCTGCACGGACGCGTGTCATGTCGCGATGGTACCCGCGAACGCGTCGATGCGCGCGCGCAGATCGTCGGGGACGGGCAGGGCGCGTCGGTAGGTCGCGCTCGCGGGATCGAGGTCCATGAGCGCGACGACGGTGCGCCCGGTCGCGCGCACGTCGCCATCGCCGCGCTCGCCGACGACGCGGTAGACGAGCTCGATCGACGAGCGGCCGACGCGACCGACTCGCAGCTCGACGGCGACGCGCTCGCCGAACTGCGTGGGCGACTGGAAGTCGGCCTCCGTGTGCACGGTAGGGAAGCCGATCTTCCGTCCCACGATCACGTCGCGGTACGGGATGCCCAGCGCGTCGGCGAACCACGTCTCCATCGCCTCGTGGAACAGCTCGAAGAAGCGGGGGAAGTACACGATGCCGGCCGGGTCGCAGTGACCCCAGCCGATCCTCACGGGCAGTACGTGCACGGTCGAGCCCACGCGCGACGAGAGTGTATGCTCGCGGCATGTCCCTCGTCGAGTACGAGAACCTCGAAGGCATCGCCCGGCTCACCCTCAACGCGCCGCCGGCGAACACCTACAGCTACGAGATGATGCAGGCGCTCGACGCCGCGATCCTGCGCGCGCGCTTCGACGCAGACGTGCACGCGATCGTGATCCGCGGCGCAGGCGAGAAGTTCTTCTGCGCCGGGGCCGACATCGCGATGCTCAAGGGCGCCGATCCCTACTTCAAGTACAACTTCTGCCTGCACGCCAACGAGACGCTCCTGCGACTCGAGCAGACGCCGAAGCTCGTAATCGCGGCGATCGACGGTCACTGCGTCGGCGGCGGGCTCGAGGTCGCGCTCGCGGCGGATCTGCGGGTCGCGCGACGCGGCCCGGGTCGCGTGGGTCTGCCGGAGGTCAAGCTCGGCGTGCTGCCCGGCACCGGCGGCACGCAACGGCTCGTGCGCGTCGTCGGCAAGGCCAAGGCGATCGAGCTGATGGCGGCGGGCGACGTGTTCGACTGGGACAAGGCGCTCGCGCTCGGCATCGTCAACGCGGTGTGGGACGACGGCGATGGCGCGAGCTTCCACGCGCACGTGCTCGAGTGGGTGCGCGGCTTCATCCCGCCGAAGGCGCCCGCGCGCGCGGTGGGCTTCATCAAGCGCGCGTGCCAGACCGGCGCCGAGGTGAATCTCGAGGCCGGCCTCGCGCTCGAGCGCGAGCTGCAGCAGCGCCTCTTCGAGGGCGACGACGCGGCCGAGGGGATCGCCGCGTACCTCGAGAAGCGCGCCGCCGTGTTCCGCGGCACCTGAGACGCTTCACCGGATGTCGGACGGCAGCGTGCAGATGGCAGCGTCGCCGACCTGGTCGTCGGGCCGTTCGCCGCACGTGCCCTCGTCGCACCATTCGCTCTCGCACTGCCCGTGGTCGGTGCATGCGTCGCCGTTGCCGGCGAGCGGGATGCACGTGCCGGTCGTCGTCTCGCAGTAGCTGTCGTCGTCGCAGTCGGGGCAGGGCGCGCTGCCGAGCTCGCACGGGTCGACGCACGTGCCGCTGCACTTCGTCGGATCGGGGTCCGAGCAGATGTCGACGCTGCAGCGCCAGCGCTTGCCGCAGTCGCTGTAGCGCAGGTCCGCCGTGCGATGACAGAAGTCGCCCTTGCTGCCGTCGCCGTGGTAGATGGCGCACGGCCGCATGCACTGCCCGCTCTCGTCGTCCGCGGGCTCGCAGCCGAGCTCGTCGAACGCGTCGACCTTCTCGCCGAGGCAGTGCGGATCGTAATAGATGTTCTTGCCGCCGGGCTGCTGTTGCAGCGCAGTGACCTCGGTCTCGATCTGGGCCATGCACGCATCGACACCGTCGAACAGCGGCGCCTCGCAGTCGCACGCGAACATCCGTTCGCAGTACGCGGTACGCAGCGCGGCCTCGGCGTCCTCGAGCTCGATGCGCGACGGCCCGTCCACCTCGATCGGATCACAGGCCCCCGCGAGGATCCCCGCCACGAAGCACGCACCCACGACGCTACGTCCCATGCGTCACCACCTACACCTCCGAGCGTAGTACGCTCGGCGGCCATGTCCAGGACGCTTTCGACCACGTCGGCCCTGTTGCTCGCCGCGCTCGCGCTCGCGTGTGGGCCCAAGAAGGACACGCCCGTCACGACGCCGCCGACCACGGACGGCACGACGCCCACGAGCGATCCGGGCAAGCCGAAGGCGACCTCGATGTCGGCGGACGCCCTGCGGCCGCACCTCGAATTCCTCGCCGCCGATGCGCAGGAGGGCAGGCCGCCCGGCACCGACGCGGACGGCCGCGTGCAGGCCTACGTCGAGTCGGCGATGAAGAAGGCCGGCCTCGCGCCCGCGTTCGCGAGCAGCTATCGCCAGCCGTTCGCGATCACCGACGGCGTGAGGATCAAGGCCGGCGATCAGAGCGTGCTCGACGTGTCCGGCGTCGCCGTCGCCCACGATCCCGTGCCGTTCTCGACCAGCACGCTCGCGAAGGGCCCGGTCGTCGCGAAGCTCGTGTTCGTCGGCCACGGCATCGGCAAGGGCGGCAAGGGCACGGGCGACTACGCGGGCCTCGGCAAGAAGGTCGAAGGTGCGATCGTCGTCGCGCTCGCGGGCGCGCCCGACGATCCGCACATCGGCACCGCCGAGCGCCGCGCGCAGAGCAAGGCGATCACCGCGCGCGATCACGGCGCGCTCGGCTTCGTGCTGTGGGATCCGCAGGCGGAGACCCCGTTCCCGAACCACGGCGAGGCGGCGGATCTCGGCATCGCGGCGGCGTTCGTCGGCAAGGCCGGAAGCGCGGCGCTCGAGAAGGCGCTGGGCGCGAAGGCGGGCAAGGCCCCCGCGCGCGGCAAGACGAGCGCGAAGAAAGCGACGCTGCAGATGCCCGTGGAGCGCGTCGAGCTGAAGACGGCGAACGTCGCGGGGCGGCTCGAGGGCAACGGCGAGTCCGACAAGGTGATCGTCGTGGGCGCGCACATGGATCACCTCGGCCATGGCACCGACAGCTCGCTCGCGCCCGGTAGCCAAGACATCCACAACGGTGCGGACGACAACGCGTCGGGCGTCGCGGTGATGATCGAGACGTGTGCAGGGCTCGCGAGCCTCGACGTGAAGCAGCGCCCCTACGACGTCGTGTGCATCGCGTTCGGCGCGGAGGAGATGGGCCTGCTCGGCTCGAAGCACTACGTGAAGAGCCTCCCCGAGGCGGAACGCAAGCGCATGAGCGCGATGCTCAACTTCGACATGGTGGGCCGGCTCGGTCCCGACGGCCTCGTCGTCGCGGGCGCGGGCACGTCGAAGGCGTGGGCCGGACTGCTCGACGAGACGAAGGGCGAGCTCGTGATCAAGCCGACCGACGACGGCTACGGTCCGTCGGATCACGGCAGCTTCTACGAGGCCGGCGTGCCCGTGCTGCACTTCTTCACGGGGCCGCACGAGGACTATCACAAGCCCACCGACGACCTCGACAAGCTGAACCTCGACGGTGCCGCGCAGGTCGGCCGATTCGCGCTCGCGATCGCGACGAAGCTGGAAGAGCGCAAGCTCGTGCCGGACTACGTCGAGACCACGCGCCCCGCGAACCGCGGTGGAGGATTCCGCGTGTCGCTCGGCACGATCCCCGACTACGGCGCGAAGGTCGACGGCGTGCGGCTCTCGGGCGTACGCAAGGGCGGCGCGGCCGAGGTCGCGGGCATGCGCAAGGGCGACGTGATCAAGAAGATCGGCACCCGCGACGTGCACAACCTCGACGACTACATGGCCGCGTTCGCGGAGATGAAGCCGGGCGAGAAGGTCGTGGTCGTGGTCGAGCGCGACGGCAAGGCGGTCGAGCTCGCCACGACGCCCCAGGCCCCCAAGGCCCAGTGATCGGGATCAGGCCCGGAGGGCCGTGAGGGCAGTGCCGGAAACTCCCCGTGTGCCGGTGTCTACGGTGCTGTAGGGGGGAGCACACGATGCCCGGGAAGCCGGCGCCGATGCCGATGCCATCGCAGCCATCGGTGATCGACACGCACTTGCTGCATGCCGATCACTGCGTCCAGAACGGACAGCTCGCGCCAGCGATGGCGCTCTATCGCACGGCCGCGTCGATCGCCGAGCAGCAGGGGGACTTCCCGCGCGCGCTCTCGATCCATGCCCGGCTGTCACGACTGGATCCGGATCCGTCGGTGCGCTTGCCGATCGGCGATCTGTTGCGCCGTGCAGGACAGGTGGCCCAGGCTGCCGACGTGTTCGAGGGTGTCATGCGCGAGGAGGGGCGAGCGAACCGCATCGGCCATGCGCTCGTCGCCGCACGTGCGGCGTACGAAGTGGATCCCACGCCCACGCGCCGGTGGCAGCTCGGCGAGCTGCTCGCCCACCAGGGGCACGTCGCCGACGCGGTCGACCATCTGCACGCGTGCGCCGCGGAGGAGCTCGAGGCCGGGCGTCTGCGTCGCTTCCACATGCTCGCGCGGCGGATCGTAAGGCTCGCGCCCGCGCACGTACCGACGCTGCGGCTCATGCTCGACGCGTTCCTGCGCGCGCGCGACGTGCATCGCGCGGTCGCGGTGATCCGGACGCTGCGCGCGTGCGCACCGGATGATCGCGCCGTGTTCGAGGGCACGGCCGAGGCGCTGATGATGCTCGGCAAGGCCGACGCAGCGGCCGAGGTCCTGCGCCTCTTGGCCGCGCGCGAGGGCGCGAGCGCGACGGCGCCCGTCGTCACGACGCCCAGCGCCGCACCGCCCGCCGTGCGGGCGGAGGTGGTGCCGCCCCGCGAGATCACGCGGGTCATCGACATCGCCGACCTGATGGACGTGGCTCCACAACCGCGCCGCACTCCGCCGCCGATGCGGCCGTGCGCCGTGTGACCGCACCGTTTCGTGTCGTGTCGCGCCGCTTGCGGCACGGCACCGGAAGCGGGTAGGAACCGTCCATGCATCGTCTCGCCGCCCTCGTCTGCGTGGCCGCGCTCGGCCTCGCGTGCAACAAGTCCAACGACACCAGCACGGTCGCGCCCGACGACGGCACCGCGCCGTCCACGACGCCGGCCGCCGATGCGACGCCCGCGGCCGAGCCCGCGCCCGCGAAGGATCAGCGCACGCTGCAACAGGAGGCGTGCGACGCCGGTAAGTTCGAGAACTGCACCGCGCTCGGCGTGATGTGGGAGCAGGGCAAGGAAGGTCCCGTCGACGCCACGAAGGCGCGCGAGATGTTCGACAAGGGCTGCACCGGTGGTCACGACGTCGCGTGCACGTACCTCGCCGCGATGCTCGACAAAGGCGTCGGTGGTCCGGCCGACACGATGCGCGCGCGCATGATCTGGACGGGTCAGTGCGACAAGCAGGCGTGGGATGCCTGCTACGCGCTCGCGGTCTCGCACCACGGTGCGGGCACGCCGGAGGACAAGAAGACCGCCCGCACGGTGTACGGCAAGGCATGCGACGGCGGTCACCTGCCGAGCTGCACGTCGGCGGGGCAGCTCGCGATCCTCGGTGAAGGCGGCAAGAAGGATCCCAAGGGCGCGCGCGTGCTCTTCCAGAAGTCGTGCGACGGTGGCGATGCGCTCGGCTGCTACAACCTCGGGCTCGCGTTCGAGAAGGGGCTCGGCGGCAAGAAGGACAAGAAGGCCGCGGCCGAGGCGAAGCAGAAGGCGTGCGACGCGGGGCACACCGCCGCGTGTCCGGCTGGCGGGGCCCCCGAGACGGCGGCCGAGCCCGCGAAGTAATCGGCACGGGCACGTCGCGTACGCTATGCGTACGCGAGCGCGATGCCGCTCTGCGCGAGGAACGACTGCTCGTTCTCGAGGTCGGCGGCCGTCATCGGGTGCTTCTCGAGCCAACCCTTCGGGAAGGCGAGCTCGATCGACGCTGCGGTCACCGTGAGCGTCGGTGCCGGGATGTTCTCGGCATCGCGCGAGCGCGTCAGCGTGGTGGCGAGCCGCAGGAGCACCGCGAGTCGCACCGCGGTCGTGCCCCCGACGGCGCGCAGCTCGGCGACGCGCTCGGGTCGCAGACGCCGACGGTGCGCGCCGATGAGCGCGGCGAGGTACGCCTGCTGCTCGCGCGAGAACCCCGGCATGTCGGAGTTCGCCACGAGATACGCGCCGTGCGTGTGGTGCCCGCTGTAGCTGAGCGCGAGCCCGATCTCGTGCAGCCGCGCCGCCCACGACAACAGCATGCGCAGCTCGGGCGACTGCAGCTCCCACGCCGCGGCGGACTGATCGAGCAGCTTGTTCGCGACCGCTTCGACGCGCGCGGCCTGACCGCGGTCGGCGGCGAACCGCTCCGACATCCACTCGATGGTGCGATCGCGGGCGTCCTCGTGCGCGATGCGACCGATGGTGTCGTACAGCAGCCCTTCGCGCAGCGCACCGGTGGAGGTGAGCATGCGATCGATCTTCAGCGCCTTGAACACGCCGATCAGGATCGCGAGCCCACCCGGCAGCACGCCGACGCGATCGCTCGACAGCCCCGGCAGCGCGAGCTTCCCGATGCGACCCACCCCGATCAGCGCCTCGCGCAGCGACTGCAGGCCTTCGCGCGTGATGGCGTCGCCCCAGCCGTTGGCGCGCAGGATCGCCTCGATCGACGTCACCGTGCCGGACGAGCCGACCGCCTCCGACCAGCCGAGCTCACGGAACGCGGTCTGGATCGTCTCGAGCTCGACGAGCGCGGCCGTCGTCGCCTCGCGGAACGATTCCCTCCGTAGCCTGCCGTCGGCGAAGAAGCGGTTCGTGTAGCCGATGCAGCCCATGTGCAGGCTCTCGGTGCGCTTGGGCTCGAACTTCTCGCCGAGGATGAGCTCGGTGCTACCGCCACCGATGTCGACGACGAGCCGACGGCCGCTGCCGTTCGCGAGCGTGTGCGCGACCCCGAGGTAGATCAGGCGCGCCTCTTCGCGGCCGGAGATCACCTCGACGGGGTGGCCGAGCGCGAGCGCGGCCTTGCGCAGGAAGTCGCGGGCGTTCCGGGCCTTGCGCAGGGTGTTCGTGCCGACCGCTCGCACCCGCACGCCACCGGCGGCGCGCAAGCGCTGACCGAAGCGTCGCAGACATTCGAGCCCGCGGGCCTGGGCCTCGCCGGTGAGTCGGCCGCGCTCGTCGAGGCCGGCGGCCAGCTGCACGCGCTCGCGCATGCGATCGAGGATGGTCAGCTGACCGTCGACCTTGCGGGCGATGACCATGTGGAAGCTGTTGGACCCGAGGTCCACCGCGACCAGCTGTTCGGCGTCGTCGCTCACGGCTCGCAACACCCCTTCTAGCAGGCTTTGCCGCCGGACCGAGAACTCGATACCCTGCTCGTGCCGATGTGGGTGCACGCCTTTCGCCACGGCATCGCGATCGATCCGACGGACCCCGCGTGTCCCACGGATCCCGAGCGCTTCCTGACGGACAAGGGCAAGTCCCGCACGAGAGCCGGCGCGCGGGGCCTGCGGCAGATCGGGATCGTCCCCGATCTCTTCGTCACGAGCCCCTACGTGCGGGCGCGTCAGACGGCCGAGATCCTCCGTGACGAGCTCGACGCCGACGCGCCCCTCGTCGAGAGCGATGCGCTCACGCCCATGGCGGATCCCCTCAAGCTCATCGAGCTGTTGCGCGAGCGCACCGAGCAGAACGTGATGTGTGTGGGGCATGCCCCGCACCTGGATCTGTTCGTCGCGTATCTCGCCGGCACGGACGACCCCGTGACGTCGCTGAAGAAGGCCGGCTGCGCGTCGCTCGAGGTCCGCACGGGGCGTCCAGGGGCCGGTACAGGCCAACTGGTGGGCGTTTATCCGGCGTCGGTGTTGCGCAAGCTCGGCGGCGCGGACGACTGACGGACCGGCGATGGCGCGGCTCACCGGATGGCGGCGCATCGCGGGGGCCATCTGGGGCGATCCCGCGGATCCGCAGATCTACGGCGCGCTCGACGTGGACGCGACCGCGCTGCTGGCCGCCACGGAGACGTTACGCGCTCGTGGCCACAAGGTCACGCCCACCCACTTCGTGGGGCGGGCGCTGGCGCAGGCCTTGGTCGACGTTCCGGATCTCAACGCGCAGATCCGCGGCGGCCGGATCATCCCGCGCCCGAGCGTCGACATCTTTTTCATCACCTCGGTGAAGGGCGGACAGGATCTCTCCGGTGTGAAGGTGGTCGACACCCCGAGCAAGTCGATCGTCGCGATCGCGGCCGAGCTCGCGGCCCGCAGCGGCGCGCTCAAGCGCGGCGAGGACAAAGAATTCAGCCTCACGAAGCGCACGATGGATGCGCTGCCACATCCGATCCTCAAGGTCGTCGTGCGGGCCGCCGCGGCGCTCAGCCATCGCGGCGTCGATCTGCGCGCGCTCGCCTTGCGCGCCCATCCGTTCGGCAGCGCGATGGTCACGAGCGTCGGCATGTTCGGGCTGCCGCAGGGGTTCGCCCCGCTCGCGTGGATGTACGGCGTGCCGATCCTCGTGCTCGTGGGCGAGCTGGGCGAGCGCGCGGTGGTGGTGGATCACGAGATCGTCGTGCGACCGGTGCTGCCGATCACGGCCACGCTCGATCACCGCTATGTCGACGGCTGGCACATCAGTCGCGCGATGAAATCGTTCCGCGGCTACCTCGAGAACCCCGCGGCGTTCGAGCCCGAGCTCGCGGGCGAGGGCTGATCGATGCTCTCGCTCGGCTTGTCGGTGTGCGTCGTGCTCGCCACGGCGGCACCCGCGAAGGTCGCGGTGATCCGCGAGCCCGAGTCGCCCGTGGGCGACGCGGTGATCGACGCACTGCTCGCCGATCCGGACGACGGTGTCGTGCACTTCGAGGTGCGTGCGCGCCCGGTCGACGGCTCGCGCGTCGCGGCCGCGAAGGGGCTGTGTGCGGAGAAGACCTGGCGCGGGGTGTACTGGTTCGACACCACCCGCGAGGGCGAGTACTGGGTCGTGTTGTTCGACTGCGCCGACGAGCGGGTGCGCGTGCGCGAGGTGCCGGTCGATCACGCGGCGGAGCAGGCGGCGATCGAGGAGATGTGGCTCATCGCGCGCAGCAGTGCGACGGCGCTCGTCACCGGCGTCGCGATCGCGATGGACGAGCGCGATGCGGCGACCGTCGACGTGCAGCCGCCCCCGCAGGAGCCGCCCGTGGTCGTCGATCCCCCGCCGAAGACGCCACCGCCCACGACTGCGCCCACGCGCCGACGACCATGGCTGCGCGCCAGCGCGGCGTATGCCGGCGACGGGATCGCGAACGCGTTGCCGTGGCAGCACGCGGTGACAGCCGGGTTCGCCGTGGAGCCCACGCGCCTCGTGCGAGTCGGGCTCGCGTACACGTTCGCGATCCCGGCGACGCTGCGCGGTGCGAGCGACGTGAATCTCCTGCGCCACGTGATCGCGCTGCAGGTGGGCGTGTTCGGAGGCATCGATCGACTCACCGTCGAAGGGCGCATGGGCCTCGAGCTCGAGCTGCAACGCTGGCGCACCGACGACGACCCCGACGGCGGGCTGCGCGTCGTACCGACCGGCGCCGTCGACGTGCTGCTCGCGATCCGGCTGTGGCGCGAGCTGTACCTCGAGCTCGGGCCCGGTCTCGGTGTGCCCTTCGCGCATGTCGAGTACGTCCGCTGCCGCACCGATACGGCGTGCACGGGTGCCGATCGGGTGGTGATCGCGAACTCGTGGCCGGCGCGGCCGCGCGCGCGCGTGGGCTTCGCCGTGCGATTCTGAGCGCCGATCGCCTCGGTTTCACCCGTCGAGCACGCCCCGCCGCATCTCATCCAAGGGTGTCGTGCGCGTCCTACTCGGAGCTCGGTCTCCGCCTCGTCTCGGGGTCCGTCGCCGATGCGCCCGCGATCCTCGGCGCGACAGCGTCGACGATCGCGCGCTACCCTGGGTGGGAGGTCGGTGGACACGACGTGACACACGCGCGCGACGTCGAGCTGGCCAAGCGCGCCGCGAAGGGGCACGCCGAGGCGGAAGCGGAGCTGTTGCGGCGCGTGCTGCCGCCGCTTCGCGCCGTCGCGCGAGCGATCCTCGGCCCCACGGCCGACGCCGACGATGGCGTGCAGCTGGGTCTCTTGCGCGTGCTCGACAAGCTCGGCAGCTATCGCGGTGAGGCGAGTCTCGAGCGCTGGTGTCGAACCGTCGCGGTGCGGGTGTGCCTGCGGTTGTCCGCGCAGAACCGCCGGCACGCGCACGGCATCGATCCCGAGGACGAGGGCATCGGTCTCGTCGCCGACGCGTCGGCGGCCGCGACGATCGACGCGGGCATCGCTGCTGACATCGAGCATTACCTCGGCCGGATCTCCGAGACGCAGCGCGAGGCACTCGTGCTGCACCACGCGCTCGACTACTCGGTGCCGGAGATCGCCGAGCTGCTCTCCGTCCCTGTCGACACCGTGAAGTCGCGTCTCGCGTTCGGACGACGTGCGCTGCGGCGTCTCATCCAGCGCGATCTCACCGTCGCGGAATCGCCGCGCGCGAAACGAGGGGCCCATGGTGGTGGCTGACGACGACCGTGACGACGCGGCGATCCTCGCCGCGATCGCCGAGCTCGGCCGCGAAGGGCCTCCGCGCGCCGACGATCTCTCTCGCGCGCGCTCGACGTTCGGCGAGTTCCAGCGGCGCCGTCGCAAGGCCGCAGTGGTGCGCACGGTGGCGATCGGCGGCGTGGCACTCGCGGCTGCACTCGTGCTGGGGCTCGTCCGCTTCGCGCCCGAGCTGCGCGCGCAGCTCGGCGCCGAGGACGGTGCGCTGACGCAGTCCGAGCACGCGATGGGCACGGAAGTGCAGGGCGGCGACGCGAGCGAGCGTCGCGATCGTGCATCGGCGATCGCACGTCCGACGCCCGCGATCGCAGTGCCCGTGCCGGCGCCCGAGCACGAGGTGCAGATCGTCGCCCCCGATCCGCCCGCGCCGGTGCGCAAGCCGGTCGCGAAGCCGTCGGTGCGCGCGAGCGCGGGCGAGATGCTCGCGCAGGCTCGCGCGCTCAGCCAGGCGAAGAAGCTCGGCCCCGCGGCGTCGGCCTACGAGGCGCTCATCGACGCGCACCCGGCGAGCGCCGAGGCGCGTGCGGCTCTCGTGTCGCTCGGCCGCATCCAGCTCGCGCGAGGCAAGGCGAAGCCGGCACTCGCGGCCTTCGATCGCTACTTGAAGGGCGGCACGGGCACGCTGACCGAAGAAGCGCACTGGGGCCGCATCCAGGCGCTGCATGCCTCGGGTCGCAAGCGCGATCGCGACGCGGCGACGACCGCGTTCGCGAGCAAGTTCCCCGGCAGCATGTACCTCGCGAAGGCCAAGGCGCTCGCGAAGTAGCCGCTGCGACCGCGTGGACGCGGGTTTCGGGCGATCGAGCAATCGAGCGCCGACGACTCGCATCCACCCGGTCCGACATGCGACGCCGGCCGATTTCCTTGCTCTCGGGCCTTCTCGCCATCACCGCATGCACGCGCGACGACGCCGGTTCCGACGGGCGGATCGACCGAGACGAAGCCGCGCGCCTGGTCGTCGACGAGCTCGTGGACGACGACGACCTCGTGCTCGTCTACCAGTGGCCCGATCCGCTCGACGGCGATACCGTGCTCGCGCCCCGGGTCGCGCCCGGCTTTCCCGAGGAGCCGCCGGTCGAGATCGATGGCGAGCAGTGGTTCTTCTGGATCGACGAGGCACCCGGCGCGGCGCACCAGCACGACGGTCGCTGGGTGCTCGTGGGTCGTGACGACGGCCAGCTCACCGTGATCGACTCCGAGTGGCGGCCCTCGATCGACGAAGAGGTCGCGTGGGCGACGCGCGACGAGGCCGAGGATCCGAGCAACTGGGCGTGGGCGCCGGAAGGTGCGGCCGAGGCCGCGGGGATGCGCGACGGCGTCGTCGCACCGCCGCGGGTGCGAGCGCTGTGCGAGGCGGGGTTCGGCACCGGCATCGTCATCAACGGCGGCGATCCGGGCAACTTCATCGAAGACGACATGACGACGTCCGCGAAGGCGGCCGAGAAATCGTTCGAGGATCTCGGCTTCGACATGGCCTACGCGAGCCCGAAGGGCGGCGGCGAGACGGGCGTCGACATGACGTCGTACATCGCGGACCAGGCCACGAAGCTGAAGGCCGGCGACACGTTCGTCGTGTACCTCACGGGCCACGGCGGCGCCTCGAAGGACGGCGAGACGGGCGTGGGATCGGTGTTCGAGCACAGCCTCGCGCAGAAGCTGTCGCGCTTCGACCCGGGTGTGAACATCATCGTGATCGTCGACGGCTGCAAGAGCGGCGGCATGCTCGACGGCCTCGCGTGTGTCGCGGATCTCGTGGTCTCGTCGACCGACGCGGAGAAGAAGTCCACCGGCGATCTCGACTGGCTCGCCAGCATCTTCGACCTCACGAACGATCCCGACCCGGAGGACGAGGGCATGGAGTTCACGAGCGCGTTCATGCGCTCGCTCGACGAGCTGCGCTCCGATCCCGAGCAAGTGGAGCGCATCACGGCCGCCGCGGCGGACAACGGCGTCTCGTTCACCGAGGAGCTAGTGCGCAACGCGTTCAACCGCTCGCGCATGTACGACGTGAACCAGATCTCCGGCGTCACCGCGCCGCAGATCGCGGTGGGCAGCGCGAAGACGAAGCCCGTGCAGCCTCCGCCGCCGCCGGTGCCTCCGGCGTGTCAGCCGACGGAGCCGACGGGCTGCAGCATGGACACCGATGCACAGGTGGCCGCGCTCGACGCGGGCGTGCAGGACGTGCTCGGCACATCGGACTTCTCGGGGCCCATCTGTGCGTCCGGCCTGCCGCTCGAGGTCGGCGGCCCGATCGTCTACTCCACGGGCCAGACGAGCGGCATCTCCACCGGGCCGGTCGACTTCGTGGTCGTCGTCGCGCTGCAGCCCAGGACGGTCATCGACGTGCCGCCCCCGTGCGATGCCGAGGTGGAGGGCACGCTCCTGTGCGCCGACCCGAACGTGCCGATCCCCGATTCCACGATCCTCGCGGCCGTGCGCTTCGCCGACGGCGGCCACGATCCCACGAAGTTCTACCAGTACGGGTTCGTGCTCGATCGCAACGGCGACGACGGCGACGACTACTCCGGCTCGAAGGCATACCCCGCCGACTTCTTCATCGGCTCGGACCTCTGGTACGAGGTGCTCTACACGCCGAGTGCGGGCTGGTCGCTGCAGGTCACCGACGCGAGCCATGGGAAGTTCACGTCGGTGGCGAGCGGCGCACGGGCGATCGTCACGGACGAGCAGCTCCTCTTCCTGATCCCCGGCGCGGAGATCCCCGTGGCGGACGCGGAGTACCGCCTCACCGCATTCGAGCACGAGGGCGACTACGGCATGACCGGGCCGTGGTCGGGGGACCTGTCGACGCCGGTGGGCGATCCGATGCTGCGCCTGCAGCCGTGAGCGCTCACAGATCGAGCGGGGTCGAGCAGGCGTCGGCCCAGCCGAAGCACGTGTCGTCGAAGCCCATCAACCGCAGGATGCCGGCGTAGAGGTCGCCGCTCGTCGCTCCCTCGGCGTCGACGTGGCGATTCGTGACGAGTGCGCCGCCGGCCTGACCGGCGAGCACGAACGGCAGACGCGACGTGTCGTGCGTGCCGCCGTTGCCGAACTCGCTCGTGGACACGACGAGCATGCGATCGAGCAAGCGACCGGTGCCCTCGGGGCCGTCCGGCGTGTTCGCGAGGCTCGTGATCAGGTACGCGAGCTGGTTCATGTACCAGTCCATCGCGCCTTGCACCGGGGCAGTGTCGCCGCCGTTGGGCACCTCGTGGATCATCGTGTGCCAGCTGTCGTAGCTGCCCGGGATCGGCAGCCCCAGCCACGGGAAGTGGGGGTCGTGGTAGTCGGTGAACTGCAGCGTGCCGACGCGCGTGAGGCCGCACGCGAAGCACATCACCATCATGTCGATGAAGGCCTTCGCGCTCTGATCGTCGAGCGCGGGGTCGTACGGCGTGAAATCGGGCGGCAGCTCGAGCACCGGCACGCCGCACGCCACACCGCCACCGCCGAGGTTGTCGAGGCCCTGCTCGAGCTCGCGGATCTTTTCCGCATGCGCTTGCAGCCGGACGCGATCCGCCGCGCTCACGCGCGACGCGAGCTGCGTGAACGCGCCGTCCACGGTGTCGAGCACGCTCTTGCGAGCAGCCCGCAGGCGCTGCACGGTGGTCGGCATGTCCGGGTCGAGATCCGCGAAGAGGCGATCGAACGCGAGCAGCGGATCGCCCTCGAGCGTCACGGGATCGCTCGCGCCGTTCCACAGCATCTGGTACTCGCCCACCTCGCTCCCGCCGACGCCGAAGTCGACCGAGCGATACGGCGACGTGTCGCCCACGCGATCGGCGATCACCTGATCGATCGACGGACCCCCGGCCGCGCCGTTGTCGACCTGCTGATCGGAGGACTTCAGCGATCCGTCGCCATTCAGGTTCTCCGCGTACGGCATGCACGTGAGCAGCGTGCGACCGGCCGAGTTGTGCCCGTTCGACAGCTGGTTCAAGCCCGAGGTCGCATTCGCGAGGCCGGACACCACGCACAGCTCGGTCTCGAGCCCAGCGAGCGGCATCAGCATCTGCGAGAGCGCGAGCGCGCCCCCGACCGGCGGGGTCCAGCGATCGACCAGCGTGCCCTGCGGATGGATGAACTGCAGGTAGCCGACCTCGGACGCAGCGCCGCCGGCCTGGGCGCGCCGCGGCAGCAGGGACTCGAGCGCGGGGAGCATGATCGCGATCCCACCGGCGCCGCGCAGGAACGTGCGGCGGGTGGACACGTGCAGGCCTCGGATGTCGGTCATCGTCAGCCCTCCTCCACGCGGCGCATGCGGAACGACTCCGCGGTGGCGAACGCGACGACGAGCTCGACGAGATCGCCGTCCGACTCCGCGAACCGCAGCGCGAGCTCGTCCACGGTGCAGTCGTCGAGCTGCGCCTCGTCGACGCCGAGCGCATGACGCGTCCACTGCCGTGCGACGCAGTCGCGGACGATCTCGCTGCCGGCGAGCATCTCGCCGAGCTCGATGATGCCGTCGAACTCGCCGGACAACGGCGGTGCGCCGCCGTGCACGATGCCGCTCGCATCGACGGGGCCGCCGTCGACGTCGACGTCGCGCCACCCTCCGATCGCGTCGTAGTGCTCGAAGCCGAGGCCGATGGGGTTCATCAGCGTGTGGCAGCCCGAGCACGCGGCTTCCATCAGGAGGATCTCGGTGCGCTCGCGCGCGGTCGAGTCGGGCGGGAACTCGGGCGCCATCGCCATCGCGCCCGGTGGCGGCGGCGGGATCACCTCGCACATGAGCTGCGTGCGCACGAGCTCGCCGCGGAACGTCGCGCTGCTCGTGTGCCGCGTCGCGTGCTCCGCCAACACTGCCGGGCGCGCGAGCAGACCCGCGCGCCGATCGGCCGGCAGGTCGGCCTCGGCCCAGCCGTCGCCCGGTGCGTCGACGCCGAAGAACGCCGCCATCGCGGGGTCCACCTCGGTGGTCGTCGTCGTGAGCAGCTCGGCGAGCGTGGGCGCGTCGCTGAAGAGGACCCGCTCGACGAAGCGATCGGCTTCCTCGTTCATCGAGGCCGCGAGCGTGTCGTCGAATTGCGGGAACGCCTCCATGTCCTTGTCGACCGCAAGCAGCTCGTGCAGCTGCATCCACTCGCGGTAGAAACGGACGAGCGCGGGCGCGGAGCGCTCACGCACCGCGATCAATCGCCGCACCTGCGCCTCGATCTGATCGGCCGTGCGCAGCTCGCCGGCATCCGCCGCGGCGCGCAGCTCGTCGTCGGGCATCGTGTCCCACACGAGGTACGAGAGCCGGCTCGCGACCTCGTGATCGCGCAGCGCCATGACGCCGTCCCCCGTCGGCTCGCCCTCCTCGACGAGGTAGAGGAACTGCGGCATCTGCAGCACCGCGATGATCACCGCGCCGATCGCATCGCCGAACTCCGCCTCCGCTCTGTGCGACTCGTAGAGCGCGAGCAGGGCGTCGCGCTCTTCCGTCCTCAGCGGCCGACGAAAGGCTCGATCGGCGAAGTCGTCGACGAACGCGGCGGCGCAGCCCGCTTCGTCCGCGACGGGATCGCAAGGGAGGATCGCGTCGAGCTGGTCGACCGCCTGCGCCGCCGCGCCTTCGGCCGCGAGCAGGATGTCCTCCGCGGCCATGAGCGACACCGCGTTCGCGTCGGGGTCGTTGGTGTAGCCCTGATCGGCAGCGGTCTCGGGGAAGTGCGCGCTCGGATCGATCGCACCGTCGAACAGGTCGATCACCGTGTTGCGATACTGACGATCGTTGAGCCGGCGCAGCGGTGCGGGCGCAGCCTGCACGCCTTCGCACCCGGGCACGCCCGTGTCGTCGCCGTCGTCCGCGGAGCCCGAGCCGTCGTCGTCGTCGGCCGAGGCCGAGCCGTCGTCGTCGCCCGCGTCCGCGCCGCTGGCGGATGCGTCCATCCCGCGATAGCAGCCGGGCACGATGGCGAGCGCGAGGGCGAGCGCGCTCGTCCGGGTCCCCGCGAAGGCTCCGGTCATGCGATCGAGAGTCGCACGCGCGCGCGAATCGGGTGAACGCGAAGCGCCACGCCGCGAGCGCGCGCGACCGCGCTGCCGCGAGCGTGCCCTTGGCCACGAGAATGTCGCTCAGTCGGGATCGAAACCCGCGCGCATGATCGCATCGGGCAACACGACCTCGCCGCAGTCGTTGTGCCACACGAAGAGCGTCTTGGTCTGCGCCGAGAACGCGAGGCCGGCGGCGGCGAAGGGCAGGGGCTCGCCGATCGGCATCCACGAGTCGCCGGCATCGGACGAGACCGCGACGTGATCGCCCTGCAGCATGAGGATGCGGCCGTCGGCGAGCTCGACCGGCGTGCCGGCCAGACCCTCCGCGGGCCGCGTCCACGTCGTGCCACCATCGACGCTGCGCGCGACCCCACCGCCGTACACGAGCGGCCAGTAGATCGTGCCGTCGCTCGCCCACTTCGGCTCGCCCGTCGCGGGCAGATCCGAGGCCATCGTCCAGCTCGCACCGGTGTCGACGCTGCGGTAGATGCCGCACGTGCCTTCGCCCCACCCGCAGGCACCGAGCAGGAACGTCTGGGCATCGAGCACGAGCGGCGTCGACGAGAAGTGCGAGTCTTCCGGCAGGTTCGGGCCGACGTCGTTCCACTGCACGCCGCCATCGGTGGACAACATGAGCCGGCGCTTCTGTTCGTGTCCGCCGGCGAGCAGCGTCTTGCGCTCGGGGTCGGTGAAGTCGACGCTGACGAGATCGTCGTGGCCGAATTCGCCGAGCTGCACGAACGTCGTGCCGCCGTCGTCGGTGCGATAGACGCCGCCGTCGTTGTAGATGCCTGCCTCCCAGAACACCTCGGGATGCTCGGGGTCGTAGACGATCGCGGCAGGGCGATTGGTGATGACCGCGGAGCCGGGCCCGGTGCCGAGGGGAGACCAGCTTGCGCCGCCGTCGTCGGTCGCGAACAGCCCACCCTTCGCGACGCCGGCGATCACGGTCGATGCGCACGGCTTCGCGGAGACGAGCGTCAGGTTGCCGCACTCCGAGGCCATGCCCGCGAGCGAGCCGGTCGCGTTCGTCCACTGCGGCGGCGGGGCGTCGGCGACGGGCGGTCGTTCATCGCAGGCCGTCGAGATCGGACCGCCGTCGTCGGTGCCGCCGTCGCTGCTGTCCGCGCCGTCGTCGTCACCGTCGTCGTCGGCCGCGTCGTCGGCCGAGCCCGAGTCGGCCGCGTCGTCGCTGCTGTCCGACGCGGGGGTCGTGCCCCCCATGTCGCCGTCGTCCGACCGGGCGGTCGACGAGCTGCTGCTGCCGTCGTCGTCGTCGCCGCTACTCGCGGTGCAGGCGACGGCGAGAGCGAGCACGACCAAGGCGTTCGAGCGCGTGGACATTCTCGCTCGCCCATGCGTCGAGCGGCCCGAGTCTGTGACGAGAAGCTCACTCCACGCGGGTGAGCTCGAGCGAGATGCGGGCCCGGCTGGGCTTCTCCAGCACGGCAATGCGGTACACGCGTCCGTCGTCGTCGCCGAAGAAGAGCGTGTCCCCCGGCTCGATGCGCACCTTGCTGTGCAGCTCGTCGCCGTCGACGAGCTCCGTGCTCGAGACCTCGTTCGTGAGGCCCGCGTCGGAGAAGAAGCCCGGCGTCGCATAGCCGTAGTCGCGCACCGGCTGACCGTCGTCGTCGATCGCGATGTCGTCCTCGTGCACGAAGAACAGCCAGTCGCCCTGCTGATCCGCCGGCAGCGACTCGATGCCGCGCACGTAGAAGAAGTCCGCGTTGCCCACCGTGCTGTCGGTGAGCAGCGCTGCGAACTCGCGCAGCGCCTCGGGATTCGCCTCGATGTTCGCCCTCACCTGCGCGACGACCTCTTCGGGCGGTACGCCGACCTCCACGTCGGACAGCGAGAGTGCGATGTCGGCATCGCCCTCGGCGATCCCACCGTCGTGCAGGCGTGCCTGCGAGATCTCGAGCTCGAGATCCCACATGTACGCGGGCGCGGGCGGCATACCGACGTCGTCGAACGTCTCGAGCGTGACCCACCCGTCGTCGTCGATGCAGCCGCTGAACGCGACGACACCGGTGCCCAGCTCGTAGTCGTTGCAGTGCGCGGGTGTCTCGTCGGTCGCGCGCTGGGCCATGCGGAGGATGAGCCGCTCGAACTCCCACGTGGGCAGGTCCCAGCCCGGCGAGCCGCCGAGCGGCGCCGGCTCGCGGGTCGTGCCCCCCGGCACGTAGGCGTCGTTCTCGACGACGCCGAACACGAGCTTCTCGACGATCGGCACCTCGACGAGACCGTCGAGTCGCAGCCAGTTCGGGTCGGAGAAGTCGTGGACCGTCTCGATCTGCCCACCGATGCTGTTGACGCTCGCGACCTCGCCGTTGGTCGCGTCGATGCCCTTGTACGGCAGCGCGTTCGCGTTCACGAACGACGTCATCGCGAACTCGTCCTCGATCACCGACACGCCGTGGGCCTCGAGGATGAAGCCGGGATGATCGCCGACCGGGCCGAAGCGCTCGGCCATGTTCTCGAAGTTCGTGACGACGTCGGCCATCGTGACCGGCAGCGAGTTCTTCGCGACCGGCCACATGCCGTCCGGATGCTCCTCGTCGACGGGACCGCGGCGGAACTGCGCGTTGGGATGGCTGCCGATGACGTCGGCGAGCATCACCTCGGCGACGACCTCGATCGGGATGAACGGGTCGCTGACGTCGACCGCCATCAGGTTCGCGAGCGCGTGCGCGGGCGGGATGCCGACGGAAGCGGACAACGCGATGAGCTCTTCGAGGTTCGTGCCCTCGAGCTCGGCGCTGTCGGGCGTCATGAGCAACAGGCGCCGCATGTTCTGGGCAGCGGGCGAGAGCGCGTCGACCTCCTCGTCGGGCAGCGTGCGCAGCTGCTCGAGCGAGTTGATCATCAGCTGGGTGCAGTCGAGGTCGAGCACCCAGATGTCCTCGAGCACGCGCCGCGGCATCGCGCGCAGCTGCTCGAGCGTGTTGGTCTTCCGAAAGTCCTCGACGTCGAGTCGCAGGTATCGCAGCTCCACCACCCGCGCCTCGCCCACGGCGACCTCGGGCTCGGGCGTCTCGTCGATGGTCACCTCGGGCTCGTGACAGGCGCCGAGCAGCGCCGCGACGATCAGGAGGCGTCTCATCCGTCCACCTTGCGCGCGAGCCCGACCTGCAGCTCGTCGTCGCCCGCCGTCCGCTCGATCCGCAGGCGATAGACCTCGCCGCCGTCGTCCTCGTAGTACACGACCGTCTCGCCCTCGGGGATCAGCAGCTTCTCGTGCTCGGTGTCCGACAGGCCCACGACGACCGCGTCGGACACCTTGTCCTCGAGCGCGCTCGTCCGATAGAAGCCGGGCCGCGCGTACGTGTACGGCTCACCGTCGCGCAGATCGCTCTCGATCACGAAGTAGAGGTACGGCTCGCCGTCCTCGCCGATCGCGTAATAGAGATCGAGGTGGTCGTTGTTCTTCTTGTAGTCGCCGAGGATGAAGTCGGACAGCTCGGAGGCCTGCTCCTGCAGGTACGGGCGCACCGCCTCGGCCGCCGCGGGACCCGACAGCCCGCACGGCACGTCGAACAGCGTGAACGCGACGTTGCCCTGACCCTCGGGGATGACGGAGAAGGGCGTGTTGTGCAGCGCGACCTGGGCGACCTCGAGGATCGTCTCCCAGATGTACTGCTGCTCCGGCGGATTGCCGAGCCCGAACGGGATGTCGTACTCGACCCATCCGGGCGGGTTGCCGTCCTGACCGATCAGCACCTTCGCGGTGCCGACGGCGTAGCTGCCGTAGAACATGAGGTCTTCGTAGTCGTTCCGCGCCCCCGCCGTGACGTTGTACTCGAGCGTCCACGGGTTCAACGCCCACACCGACGCGGCGTCGGCGGGTGACTCGGGCGCGTTGTCCTGACACGGCGGATCGCCGAGACAGCTCTGCACGAAGTAGCCGACCTCCTCGGTGCGGAAGCGCAGATCGACGGTGGGGCTGTCGACGAGCCCGGTGAGCGAGAACCGCTCCGGATCCGCGAAGTCGAACTCGAGCTCGTCGTGGTACGTGGGGCCCACGGTGTCCGCGACCACGGACATGAAGCCCTTGCCCTGATCGCCGTCGATGCCGTCGACGAGTCGCAGGTTCGACTCGGCGACGGCGCGCATCTGGAAGTCGTCGGCGAGCACCTCGCCGTGCACGACGAACGTGGGGTCGACGACGCCGGGGTGGCCGTCCAGCGGACCGTAGCGGTCCGTCATGGTGGCCATGTCGGTGAGCGCGTCCTCGAGCGTGATCGCGAGCGCGCCGCCTTCACCGACGTTCGGATGGGTGGCGACGAAGTTGTCGCGGAACGTCTGCACGAGCCCCGCGGTGGACACGATCGACTGCGTGCGCGGGATGCCGAGCGCGTCGGACAGGATCTGGTTGTAGCCGCCGCCGATGCCGAGCGTGTCGGACAGCTCCTGCAGATCCTCGCTCGACGTGCCGGTGACCACCGTGTTCGCCGGCGTCATGGTGAGGATGCGGACGAGCGCGTACTCGGCCGACGTCTGCCACGTGCCGTCGGGGCCCGCGAACGTCTGGCCGAGCTCGGTGAGCGAGCAGTCGTGGTGCGGATCGGGGTCGTCGTTCTCCCACGCGTCGCCGCACGCGTACTTCACGGCCTCGAGCGTCTCGGTGAGCAGCGTGGTGGAGTCGAGCTCGAGCAGCAGCACCTCGGAGGCCCGATCGCCGAAGAGGGCCGTGACCTCCGCGCGATCCATCTCGAGCACGAGCGGCGGCGACTCGTCGTCCGACAGCCGCAGCTCGAGGGTCTCCTCGGGCCCGAACTCGCCGGGCATCTCGGTGTCGTCGTCGCTGCCGTCGTCGTCGTCGTCGCCGTCGTCCGCGGTGCTCGCATTCCCGGACATCGTCGACGCTTCGTCGGCCGGGTCTGCACAGGCGGCCGACGCCAACGCGATCGTGAGGAGTCTGTTGCCCGCTCGTCGCATGCGCCTCGCCTACATGCGACCACAGGCGGGGCCCGAAAACGAGGGAATTCGAAGGCGTAGAGCGCGATCGAAAGCGCGCCCTCAGGCGGCCGGGGGTGGCGGCGGCGGGGGCGGAACGGGCGGTGGCGGCACGGTGGAGGATGGCGGCGGATCGGCGCGCACCGGCGGGGCAGCGGTCGGCGTCGGCTCGGTGGGCGCGGGACCGCTCACATTTTCGGCCGGTGGATCGGGCGTGGTCGCGGGCGCGGGCTTGGTCTCGGGCTTCGTCTTGCGCAGGTCCGCGCCGCGCAGCCCGAAGAAGATCCGACCGTGCACGGTGAGCGCGCCGATGAACATGTTGTACGTGCCGTTGCCGAGGTCGTAGTCGGAGTCGCTCACCTTGCGCGGCACGATGAACTGACCCTCGAGGTCGACGAGCAACGCGAAGCGATCGTTGAAGCGGTGCTGCATGCCGGTGCCGACGATGAGTCGGTGACCGTCGACCGACACGGCATCGACCGTGGACGTCGGCGATGCGGGCGAGTGGTAGCCGAGCGTGACGGACGCGAGCGTCTTCTTCGTCGCGTAGATGCGCCCGTTCACTTCCGCGTGCACGGTGCCCTTCCAATCGCGCACGAGATCCTGCTCCACCACCGGGCCGAGACCGAGCGCCGGCTGGGCGAGGTCGGGCGACTCGAAGCGGATCCGGACCTTGTCGAAGTCCTGGTAGAAGACGTACGAGACGTAGCCGTCGAGCGCGAACTTCTCGTGGATGCGATAGCCCGCGCCGAGCGTGATGCGCTTGGGCAGTCGCAGCCGGATCTCCGCGTCGCCGGTGACGACCGGCGGGTACTGCAGGCCCTGCGCGGCGAGGTCCTGCGTGAAGAAGTCGTCGTCCATGTCGAGCCGGAACTTGCCCTCGAAGCGCAGGTTCGAGCCGTGCTGGTAGACGAGCGCGAGCGACAGCTTCTTGGTCGGACGCAGTGCGATGCCGGCGTTGAACGAGACGCCGTGCGCGATCATCTTGGTGAGCGAGGTGGGCCGCGCGAGCACGTCGAGCTCGCGCACCGTCGTGGGCGCATCCGTGCCGAAGTCGTTCTCCTGGGCGATGGGATCGCGCTCGAGGGTCTCGCCGAAGGTGTCGAGCGCGCCGAAGTCCTGCACCTTGGACAGGTTCATCACGCCGAGCACGTACGACACGCTCGCGCCGATCGAGATCACGTCGTGGGCCTTCACCGCCATCGCGAGCGACAGGTGCGGCGCCGTGAGCAGGATCGACTGGCCCGCGAAGCGCTGGGCGCCGTCCTTCGACCAGTCGAGGATCGCCGCGTAGGGGATCGACGCGCCCGCGCCGAACACGAGGCGGTCCTTGATCGCCGGGATCGCGAAGAATACGTCGCCGATCGGTCCCACCGGGATCGAGCGCACCTTGTCGGCGAGGCCGGTCTTGCTCGGGTCGATGTTCGCCGGATCGACGGGCTCGGCGAAGTCGAGGTTGTCTTCGAACTGGTACTGGCCGAGCCGCTCGCGCTGGTACGACACGGCGCCGACGATCACGCCGACGCCGAGCTGCAGCTCGGCTCGATCGACGTAGCCGAGCTGCGCGGGGTTCCACCACGTCGCCGCCGGATCGACGGTGACCGGCCCCGACTGCGCGCTGCCGACCTGCGGCGCGTCGAAGCCCGACGCGTGCGCGTCGAGCGACGCGAGCGCGATCGTGATGCCGATGAGTCGGACCCCCCTACGCACGCGGGGTGCGGCTATAGCACGCGTCCGCGACCCCGTGCGAGCGTCAGCCGTCGCCCGGCATGCGCACGTCGCCGGACTTGCTGCCGCCCGACGAGCTGCGGCGCGAGCCCGACGAGGAGGACGACGACTTGCGCCGGCTGCCGTCGTCGGTCGCGGTCGGCTCGTCGTTCGACGCGAGGGCGAGGTCGAGCTCGGTGCGGCAGGCCTGCGCTTCCTTCTTGACCGCGGCCTGCTCGGCTTCCAGCGCGTCGATCCTCGCCTGCATCTTGCCGACGTCCTCGCGCAGCGCAGCGACCGGATCCTCCGCGGCCTGGGGCTGCCCGCACGCGCCGAGTCCGAGCGCTGCGCTCACCACGATGGCAGTTCGAAGGAGTGTCTGCATCGAGCACGATCCTAACCGAACACGGGTGCTCGATCATCGCCGGTCACGCGTGCGTGGATCGGAAACGTCGTCCGACATCGCCCTCGGGCGGGGCACCTGTCAATCCGGCGGGTCCGGCGGCTTGATCATCGACAGGAACGCATCGGCCATCGCGCCGATCGCATCGCTCGACAGCTCTTCTTCCTTGCTGATCTCGTAGACGCGCACGTGCTCCTGCGGGAGCTCTTCGAGGAAACGGCTCGGCGGGCGCGGCAGCTCGCGGCCGCGATCGAGGCGGGCCGCGCCGCGGGTGAGGAACAGGTGTTCGCGCGCGCGGGTGATGCCGACGTAGAAGAGCCGGCGCTCCTCCTCGATGTCGCCGGCGATCGCGTCGCTCTTGCGCGGCGTGTCGACCCGGCGGTGCGGCATCGAGCCCTCCTCGAGGCCGATGAGGAACACGTGATCCCACTCGAGTCCCTTCGCGCTGTGCAGAGTCGCGAGCGTGACCTCGCCCTTCTGCTCCGGTGCGGCCTCGGTGGCCTCCTCGTCGTTCGACGAATCGAGCGTGAGCGTGCCGAAGTACTCGCCCCAGCGCGGGCGCTTGCCCTTGTCGCGGGTGCGCTGCTCGTAACGACCGACGCTGCCGATCAACCACTCCACCCCTTGCAGCCGATGCTCGGTGGCGGCGTCGGAGCCGATCTCGCGGCGCACGTGATCCTTGAAGCCGATGCGATCGAGCACGTTCTTGAGCGCGACGGCGCTGCCGTGCTGGCGTGCATCCGCTTGAGCGCCGCGCACGAGCCCCGAGAACCCCTCGAGCGCAGCGAGGGCCCGCGCGGGCAGGCCCTTCACCTTCGCGGCGTCGTGCACGGCATCGACGAGCTGACCGCCGTGCGCCGCGGCGTGGCGCTTGAGCAGCTCCAGGCTCTGCCGTCCGATGCCACGCGGCGGGGTCTCGAGCGCGCGCCGCAGCGCGAGCTCGTCGCGCGGCGTGACGATCGTCTTCAGGTAAGCGAGCGCGTCCTTGACCTCTTTCTTGTCGTAGACCGACTGCCCGCCGAGCACGCGGTAGCGGATGCCGTGGCCCTGCAGCTCCTCTTCGATCGCGCGCGCCTGCAGGGCGGAGCGATAGAGCACTGCGATCTCGTCGGCCGACTCGCGGTCCTCGACGATCAGCTTGCGGATGCGGCGGCCGACCCACTGGGCCTCCTGCGCGCCGTCGGGGGCGACGACGAGGTGCACGGGGTCGCCGCCCTTCTTGGTCGGCACGAGCTTCTTGTCGTTGCGGGCCTTGTTGTGGCGCACGACTCCGTTCGCGCACTCGAGGATCGCCGCGCGCGAGCGGTAATTGTGCTCGAGCTTGACGACCTTGGTGCCGGGGAACAGCGCGGGGAAGCGCAGGATGTTCTCGATCTTCGCGCCGCGCCACCCGTAGATCGCTTGGTCGTCGTCGCCCACGACGCACAGGTTGTGGGGCGGGCCGCACAGCTGGCGCAGCATCTCGAACTGAGCGGTGTTCGTGTCCTGGTACTCGTCGACCAGCACGTAGTCGGTGCGCGCGCGCCACGTCTCGCGCACGCGGTCGTTGTCGCGCAGGCACATCGCGATGCGGCAGACGAGGTCGTCGAAGTCGACCGCGCCGAGGCTGCGCAGGCGATCGTCGTACGCGGCATAGATCGAGGCGGCCACGACGTCGTACTCGTCGACGACGACCTTCTCGAGGTCGGCCTCGGTGACGAAGTCGTTCTTCCACAGCGAGATGCGCTGGGTGACGGCCGGCACGTCGAAGCGCCGGTCGTCGACGCCGTGGTGGCCGTGCTCGCGCAAGAGCCCGCGCACGATGCCGAACACGTCGCCCTGATCGAGGATGGTGAAGCGCGCGCTGTCGAGCTCGAAGCCCTCGGGGTCCTCGCGCATCATGCGGGCTCCGAGCGCGTGGAACGTGCCGAGGACGAGCTCGGCCGCGGTCTTGCGCCCGACCATCGCGGCGAGGCGCTCGCGCATCTCGGCGGCGGCCTTGTTCGTGAACGTGACGGCGACGATGCGATCGGGCGGCACGCCGAGCTCGAGCATGTGACCGATGCGATGGGTGATGACGCGGGTCTTGCCCGAGCCCGCGCCCGCCAGGACGCACAACGGTCCCTCGGTGTGCTCGACCGCGGCGCGCTGGCTCGGGTTCAGCCGGGAGAGGTCCATCGTCGGGCCGCCCCTTCTAAGGGATGCGGCGCCGCGAGGGCAACGGTGATGATCGCGCGAGCGATCACTTCGTCGTCTTCGCGCGCGCGGGCAGCAGATCGTAGGTGACGTTGAGTCCGAGCAGGAAGGTGAGCAGCACGCGCGTCTCGTCCGGCTGATCGGGGATCTCGCGGCGCGATCCCGGCCCCGCCATGAACCCGCCCCACAGCTCGAGCCCGTACCGCTCTTTGAACGGCAGTCGCAGCCCCGCGCTGACGAGCCCGGCGTGATGGCCCCACGTGTCCTTGCCGACCATGCTGCTGCCGAACGGCAGCGCGAAGCGATTCTCGCCGAAGGTGTCGACGAAGACGTACTCGGCGCGCACGAACGCGCGCTTGGCATACGCGCCGAAACCGACGCCGAGTCCCCACAGCCCGTCGTGGACGGGATCGCGCCCCGCGGGCGAGACGTTGCCGACGGCGAGCACGCGCCCGTGCACGAAGAGCGCCTTCCACACCTGCCCGCGGAGCTCGACCTGTCCACCGACGCCGAAGAACGTGCCCTTGGTCTCGCACTTCTTCTCTTCGTCGCGACACTCCTCGGTGCCGAACGCATGGGGCCCGACGATGGGCCCGCCCCCGATGACCAACCGCGGCGGCCGATAGTCCCGCCACGACGCCCGCCGCTTCTCCGCCGCCGCCTCCTTCTGCTGAGCCTTGGTAGGCGGAGGCGCAGTCGTGGGCGTAGTCGTCGTCGTAGGCGTCGTCGCAGTCGTGGGCGTCGTCGTCGTCGTCGTCGTCGTCGTGGTCGGACTCGCAGCCGGCTCGACGACCTCGACCCCCTCGGGCGCAACGACGGCGGCCTCCCCCTGAAACCCCCGCCCCGGCTCCGCCCCCACGGCGAACGCCAGCGCCCACGCGATTCCCCCCGCGATCACGCCCCCGAGCCTGCCCGCCCCTCGGGCGCCAGGAAAGAGGCGAGCGCATCCCGCACGAGCGATCACGTCGGAACCTCCAACGCCGCACCCCCGCCGCGCTGACACTCCCCGGTGCCCCGCGCGCGCGGCTACGCTCCCCGCATGCGCGCGACCGCGTTCGCCCATGCCCTGGCCCGCCACCGCACCTCCGCGATCGTGCGGGCCGACGACGCCGCGACCGCCGAGCTCGCGATGACGGCGGCGCTGAAGGGCGGCGTGCGGATCGTCGAGTTCACGCTGACGACTCCGGGCGCGCTCGAGCTCGTGACGGAGTTCGCAGCGCGCACGCTCGCACCGATCGACGATCTCGCGACGCCGCTCGTCGGCGCGGGCACGGTGCTGCGCGTCGACGAGGTCGAGCGAGCCGCGGCGGCCGGCGCCTGCTTCGTCGTGTCGCCGGTGTTCGATCCGGTGATCGTGCAGGCCGCCGTCGCAGCCGATCTCGCGGTGCTGCCCGGCGTGCACACGCCGACCGAGATGCTCGCGGCGTGGCGCGCCGGCGCGCAGCTGCTCAAGCTGTTCCCGGTGCCCGCGTTCGGTCCGCAGTGGCTGCGATCGGTGCTCGCCCCGTTGCCGTGGCTCGAGGTCGTGCCGACCAACGGCGTCGATCTCGACAACGCCGCCGCATGGATCGACGCGGGCGCGCTCGCGATCGGCCTCGTCGGCGACGTCTTCCGCAAGCCGTGGCTCGCGAGCAAGGACGCCGCGGCGATCGAGGCGCGCGTGCGAGCGATCCGCGACACCGTCGCGACGGTGCCGATGCGCCCACGCGTCGAGCCGCCGCCGCGCTGGTGAGCGTCAGCGGGCGAGCTTCGTCTTCGCCGCCTCCGCGAGGGCCTTGCGCGCGCCCGCCCGCTCGTCGATCACTTTCACCAGCGCCGCTTCGAACGCGTCGAGGTGCTTCTTGCACGTCTTGCTCGCGAGCTCGCGCTGGGTCTTCTCGCGGAGCACCTTGCCGCGATGCGCCCGCGTGCTCCAGTCGAGGTCCTTCTTCGCGAGCGCGTCGAATTGCGCTTCGGCGCGCTTCCAACCGTCCTGGACGCACGTGCGGAACGCGGTGTTGCTGCGATCGATCGGCTCGTACACGGACTTCGGCAGCACGCCCGCGCGCACCAGGTAGTCGACGTCGTCGTTGCCCAGCAACGTGTGCTGCAGCGGTGCGGGCCACGTCGAGGCGTCGGGCAACCCGAGCTCGAGCTCGCTCCATTCCACCTGATAGCGACCGCCGTCCAGGGTCACGAACGACACGTACGACCCGTCGGCGTCCCACACGAGGCCCGGCGTGCTCGCGGCGAGCCGGGGCAGGTCCTTGTCGCCGTACACCTCGATCCAGCCCGATTGATCCGCGCCGGTGAGCGGCGCGAGCACGCCGCCGTGCTTGCCGATGCCGCTCGACGACGCCGCACGATCGCTGCGACCGAAGGTCGTGTCGCCGTGCCGTCCGTCGGGCAGCCAGCGCGACACGGGCGAGTAGGCGTCGCGCTCGAGCGTGGACTTCACGTGCACGAACATGTCGCGGTCGGCCTTCTGGATCGCCGCGCGCACCTTGTCGAGATCGCCGGCGTCGGCCGGTCGCATGCCCTCGATGCGCTCGACGACCGCGATGGCCGCGAGCTTGCCCGTGCCGACGTCCCAGGCCGTCGGCTTCGGAGCCGGTGCGTCGCCGGCCACGGTCGCAGCGCCCAGCGCGTTCGCGTCGCCGTCGCGGAACACGTCCTTGCCGTGATCGAGCCACACGACGCCGCCGCGCTCGTCGATCGCGAGGCGCGGTTTGCCGGTGGGATCGACGAGCTTCTGCGTGTCGCGCGAGTCGCCGGGCCGCGCCGTGAGCTCGATGATCGCCGCGTCGCCGTCGATGCGGATCTTCGCGCGCTCGCCCGTGCGATCGATGACGAGGCCGTGCATGCCGTCGCCGGTGGAGTAGTGGCCGAGTCGCAACGCGGGGGTGCGATCGTCGGGCTCGCCGGGCGTGGCGTCGGCGGTCGTCGCGGTCGGCGAGGCCCCGCGGCCAGCGCAGGCGGCAGCGAAGAGGACACAGCTACAGAGGATCGTGGGGGCGCGCATGGTGCCGGTCTCCGGGGTGGGCGGGGCCGAGCGGACCCCTCGACCGGACAACGAAGCGCGCGGGCCGAAGTCGCAGGCCGATCGCACGCGCATCGACGTTGCCGCGCTTGGCCCCAGCGCGTAGGCTTCTCGCGATGGGGTTGGAGGATGTTCGCAAGCGGTTGCCGGTGGTGGCGAAGTTTCCGAAGCCGAAGGGCCGCCGCCACCTGCCGGTCGCGGCCGGTGTCACTCCGACGCCCGCGCTCGCGGTATGGGAGTTCACGCTCGCGTGCGATCAGAAGTGCCTGCACTGCGGGCCGCGGGCCGGACTGCCGCGCGACGACGAGCTGACGACCGAGGAGGCGCTCGCGCTCGTGCGCGAGATGGCCGAGCTCGGCGTCGGCGAGGTCGTGCTCATCGGCGGCGAGGCCTACCTGCGCAACGACTTCATCCTGATCATCCGCGCGATCCGCGAGCACGCGATGGCGTGCACGATGACGACCGGCGGATACAACCTGTCGCCCGCGCGCGCGCAGGCGATGGTCGAGGCCGGCGTGCAGAGCGTGTCGCTGTCGATCGACGGGCTCGCGCAGAGCCACGACTACGTGCGCAACAAGCCGAACAGCTGGGAGCGCGCGTTCGGGGCGCTGCGAGCCGTGCGCGATGCGGGGGCGCAGGTCGCCTGCAACACGCAGATCAACGCGATGACGCGGCACGAGCTCTTGCCGCTGCTCGAGCTGCTCGCCGCCGAAGGCGTGCACTCGTGGCAGCTGCAGATCACGATGCCGCACGGCAACGCGGCCGATCACCCCGAGCTGCTCGTGCAGCCCTACGAGTACGTCGAGCTGTTCGAGACGCTCGATCGCGTGGCGGATCGCTGCCGCGAGCTCGACGTCACGGTGTGGCCCGGCAACAACCTGGGCTACTTCGGCCCGTTCGAGCACAAGCTGCGCCGCGAGCAGCGCGGCGAGGGCCACTTCTCGGGCTGTTTCGCCGGCGTCACGGTGCTCGGCATCGAGAGCAACGGCGCGATCAAGAGCTGCCCGAGCGTCGGCGGGCCCACGAACATCGGCGGCGGCTGGCGCGAGCACGGGCTGAAGGCGCTGTGGGAGCGCGCGCCGGAGATCCGTTACGTCCGCGATCGCACGATCGACGATCTGTGGGGCTACTGCCGCGAGTGCTACTACGCGAGCACGTGCATGTCGGGCTGCACGGCCGCGACCGAGCCGCTGCTCGGGCGGCCGGGCAACAACCCGTTCTGCCACCATCGCGCGCTCGAGATGGATCGCATGGGCCTGCGCGAGCGCGTCGAGCTCGTGAAGGCGGCCGAGGGTCTGCCGTTCGACAACGGCCTCTTCCGCGTCATCCGCGAGCCCAAGGATCCCGACGAGCGCGCGCGCACGGGCCCGGTGCAGATCGACGAGCCCCGCACGTCACGGCTCGTCGACCTGCTCGGTCCCGGCCGCACGCTCACTGCGGACGAGATCGCAGGTTGACGCGCCGGCGCTTCGCGTCGAGCTCGACGTCGTCCTGGGGCTCGTCCTGGTCCTCGTCCGCGCCGTCGAGCGCTGCGTCGTTCGTCGTGCGCGGCGGCGCACCGCCGTAGTCGCTGCCCTCTTCCTCGCCGACCTCGCCGGTGCTGCTCTCACCGTTGCCGGTGGACTCGCTCGCCGACTCGGAGGCCGACACGGAATCACCACCGTCGTCGTCGTCTTTCTCGGCGCAACCGAAGAGCGTCAGCCCGAGCAACAGCCCGACCGCGACCGGCGGCGCTGCGACGTCGCGCAGCTCGCTTCCACAGAACGGACACCTCGACGCGTCTGCCTGGACGTGTCGACCACAACGACCACAGGGTGCCAACATCCCGCGATCGTACCACGGCCGTCGGGGCCAACGCGATCAGTACGGGTTCTGGGGCGGCGCCGCGCCGTAGTCGGCACCTTCGGCCGACGAGTCCGTCGTCGTCGCGCCGGTGTCCGTGCCGCTCGTGTCGGATGTGCCGCTGTCGTCGGTGCTGCCCGTCGTCGTCTCGCCGCCGGTGTCGTCGCTGCTCGACTCCGGCTGAGGGCCGCTCTCGGGCTCGCCGCTCTCCTCGAACGTCGCCTCCGGCCCGCCGTAGTCGGCCGCTTCGCCTTCGAGCGTCTCCTCCGCGGTCGTGCTGCCGGTCTCGCCCGACGACATGGACTCGCTCGGGTCCGTCATCGTGTTCGACGCGCTCTCGCTCGTGTCGACGTTGGTGTCGGCGCCTTCGTCGTTCGCGGTGTCGTCACCGCAACCCATCAACGACAGTCCGAGGAGGAGACCGGCGAAGGCGAGCGGGGCCGGAACGTCGCGCAACACCGCGCCGCAGAAGGGGCAGCTGGTATCCACCGAACGAACATGTCGACGACAACCATGGCAAGGAAACATGCCCGGATCATGACAGCGCGCGAGCGCGTCGTCGAGCGTTCATCGCGGGCGGGCGTAGACCGCCGGATTCACGCAGTGGGGCAGGGGATCCCCGCGCAGGCCGGCGAGAACGTTCGCGCAGCACAGCCGGGCCATCGCGCGCCGCGTGCCGACCGTGGCGGAGCCGATGTGCGGCACGACGAGCGCGGTGGGACACGCGTAGAGCGGATGGTCGGGCGGCAGCGGCTCGGGATCGGTGACGTCGAGGGCCGCGCCTCCGATCGTGCCCGAGCGCAAAGCCTGCACGAGCGCGCCGGTGTCCACCAACGGACCACGCGCGGTGTTCACGAGCAGCGCCGTCGGCTTCATGCGCGCGAGGGCGGTCGCGTCGACGAGACCGCGAGTCCGTTCGGACAACGGAACATGCAGGCTCACGATGTCGCTCGTCGCGAGCAGCTCGTTCAGATCGACCGCGTGCACGTCGGGCTGCTCGACGCGCGAGCGCGTATGGGCGATCACCCGCATGCCGAAGCCGAGCGCGCGGCGGGCGACCGCGCTGCCGATCTGTCCCAGGCCCACGATGCCGAGTGTCGCGCCCGCGAGATCGCGACCGAGCCAGCCGGTCGGCGACCACGTGGACCATCGACCTTCGCGCGCGTCGAGGGCCGCGCCGACGAGGCCGCGCGAGGCCGCGAGCACGAGCGCGAGCGCGAGATCGGCCGTGGCCTCGGTGAGCACGCCGGGGGTGTGGCCCACCGGGATCCCGCGCCGCGTGCATGCGTCGACGTCGACGTTGTCCACGCCGACGGCCATGTTGCCGACGACACGCAGTCGCGGTGCGAGGGCGAGCACCGCCTCGTCGATGCGCTCGGTGAGCAGCGCGAAGATCCCGTCGGCGTCGGGCAAGCGTGCCCGCACGCGATCGTCGAGGCCGGGCGCGTCGTCGCCGACCACGAGCTCGCACGCATCGGCGAGCGGTGCGATCCAGTCGGCGGGCAGCGGCCGCGTGACGAGCACGAGCGGGCGGGTCATGACGCCTCGGACCCTACCCCGGCCAGCAGCAGCACGATGTCGCAGACGTTCGTGCCGGTGGGGCCGACGTGCAGCAGATCGCCGAGCGCGGCGAAGAACGGCGCGGTGTCGTGGGTCGCGAGCGCATGCGCAGGGTCGAGGCCGAGCGCGGCCGCGCGCGCGAGCGTGGAGCCGTCCACCACCGCACCGGCGGCGCCGCTCGAGCCGTCGAGGCCGTCGGTCGCGAACGCCACGAGCGCGACGTCGGTGAGCCCGGCGATCGCGGATGCAGCCCCGAGCGCGAGCTCGAGCATCCGGCCGCCGCGGCCCGAGGCCGCGCGCGCGACCGTGGGCTCGCCGCCGACGATGCATGCGGTCGGGCGCGCACGAGCGAGCTCGCGCAACCGCGAGCCGAGCCGCACGCCGAGCTCTCGCGCCTCGCCGACGAGCGACTCGCCGTCGACGAGCGCGTAGCCGCGAGCGAGCGCGGCGTCGCGCGCGGCCGCCACCGCGCTCGCGTTGTCGCCGATCACCTGCAACGCGACGTCCGGGGTCGCTGCGGCGTGGACGTTGCGCCCGAGCACGTCGCGCACGGAGCGGGGCAGCGCCTCGCCGAGGCGCGCGAGCACGCCGTCGACGGCCACGTCGATCGCCGCAGGCTCGGGCGCGAACGTGGGACCCGAACCGACGATCCGCGGATCGCCGTCGGGCACGTCGACGAGCACGAGCGCGACCGGTCGTCCGACGCACGCGCGCGCGAGACCGCCGTGCTTGCAGCGATCGAGGCGCCCACGCACCGCGTTCGTCGTGGCGATGTCGATGCCCGCACGCGCGAGCACGTCGGTCGTCGCGCGAAGATCGTCGAGCGTGACGCCGTCGACCGGAGCACACGCGAGCGCGGACGCACCGCCGGAGATCGCGAAGACGACGGACTCGTCGGCGGATCCGCGCGCGAGCAGCTCGAGCACCTGCTGCCCGGCGCGCAGGCTCGTCGCGTCGGGCAGCGGGTGCGCGCCCGTGATCACGCGGATCGGTCCAAGCGCATCGACCGACGGGTGCGTCTCGAGCGCGATGCCCTCGCGGATCCGGTCCCGGAGCACGTCGACCAGCGCGCGCGCGCACGCTTCCGCGGCTTTGCCGATTGCGACGACCCGCACCGGGCCCGTGATGACGTCGGCACCGCGGCGCAGGATCCACGCGCCTGGGTCGACCGCTGCCAGTGCGGCGGCGAGGATCGCATCGGCGTGCCGCGAGAGCGTCCGTCCCCGCAATGCGGTCGTGCGCCGGACGGCGTCCATCGCGAGGATCGTAGCGCGCATTCGCTCGCGATGGATCCGGGCCCGCCTCGCGCGCGACTACCGTGCGCGCATGTCCCTTCGCTCCCGCTGGCGCTTCGCGTTCGCGACCTCCGCCCTCGCGGTGATCGGCTGCCACGAGCACGTCGGGTGCACGCCGGTGCTCGGCGGCGAGGCAGGCCAGCTCGAGTTCTTCGACGTGCGCCTGATCGCCGACGCGTGCGATCGGATCCACGCCCCGCGGGCGCTCGTCACGGGCAGCCGGTTCTGCGCGACGATCGGATGCAACTCCGACGTGCCCGGTTGCGGCGACGACGACGACGCGCTCACGAGTGCCGAGGTGCGCGCGTGCTACGAGGACGCGGTCGCGGGTCCGGTGGAGCGCGACGACGAGGGCTGTCTCGTCGCGATGGCCCCCGGCGAGCTCGACTGGACGTTCACGCCGGTCGAGTGCCCGGCATCGGCGCGCGGCTACACGCCCGGCGCCGACCGACTGCGTCTGCCGATCGTGGCCGCCGACGAGGTGACCGCGTCGCTCGTCGCACCCGGCGACGCGTTCGCGGTGCGCGAGCTCGTCGATGCGCACGGCGGCGAGTTCCCCGACGACGCGCAGGTCGGGGACGGTGAGGTGCTCGTGCTCGCCGACACGAGCGTGCCGTTCGCCGTGGTGCTCGCGCATGCCGACCACGCCGATCCGCTCGCGTGGAATCCGGATCAGTGGCGCATCGTCGCCGAGGGTGCGGACGTCGAGCCCACCTGGAACGACCTCGGTGTCGTCGCGGTCGCATTGCCGGCCGGTGTGTCCGTCGATCTCACGCTCGTGCGCGACGACATCGAGGTGCCCGTGGGGACCATCCGCGCGATCGCGGAGTCCGAGATCGCGACGCTCGACGTCGTCGTCGGCTTCGTGCCCGACGACGAGCAGACCGACGGACACGGGCCACCGATCGGCGCGCGCGCCATCGCACGCACGGCCGAGGGCGCGCCGGTGTGGGGCGTGCCCGTCGAGTGGGAGGTGACGGACGGCGCGTTGCCGCTCTGGCGCGACGACGCGCTGCCGTGGAGCACCGACTACGTCGCGCTGATGGATCGCGATGCGCAGGCCTGTCACGCGCCGCCCGAGCACGCGACGACGTACGAGGCGACGATCGTCGCGACCTGGGGTGAATTCGAGGTCGAGACGCCGATGCGATGGCGCGAGGACGCCGTCGACGAGTCCTTCGCCGAGGAGCTCGGCGAGCTCTTCACCGGCGAAAAACACCGAAACGCGGACACGTGCGAGGGCCCCGGATTCCCGGACGAGGGCTGTTCCTGCTCCAGTGCGGCCGGCGGCGCCGGTGCGCCCGCATACGGTCTCGCGGCCGTGGTGATCCTCGGGCTGCGTCGGCGTCGGCGTCGCGAGTGAAATCCCCGCGCGCGTCGGCGCGTTCTCGGCGGAGCGATGCGGAGGCTTCTGGCGAGATCGATCGGGTTGGCGCGCGCGCGGAGGATCGCCGCGTGCACGTGTCCCGCGATCACTCCGCAGGACGTGCGCGCGCACGTCGAGCACGAGGACGGACACCTCGTGCTCGGCGTGACGCGCGATCTCGACGGCACCGCGCGACTCGTCACCGTGCGCGCGCGCGGTGGTCGACGCGGTCCTCCGACGTGGACCGGGCGCGCCGTGTACGAGGCCGTCGTCGGCGACGGCGTCGACGCGGACGACTGACGATCCCTCAGTCCCCGCCGCCCTCGTAGAAGGCGGCGATCTCCTTCGCGTACTTCGTGTTCACGACCTTGCGCTTGACCTTCATGGTCGGCGTGAGCTCGCCGCCCTCGATGGTGAGGTCCGCGGGCAGCACCTTGATCTTCTTGATCGTCTGCACGCGCGCGAGCGTCTTGTTGATCTCTTCCACCTGCGCGAGCAGCCAGCCCTCGACCTTCGCGCACGAGGCGGCCTCCGACATCGTCTTGGCCGGGCTGCCCGCCTGCTTGAGCACGTCGTCGAGCTTGGTCTCGTCGAGGGTGAGGAGCGCGGCGAGGTGCTTCTGGCGATCGCCGACGACGACGGCCTGCGCGACCGCGGGGATCGACTTCAAGCGGCCCTCGAGCACCTGCGGCGCGATGTTCTCGCCACCGGCCGTGATGAGCAGGTCCTTCTTGCGATCGGTGATCTTGAGGAAGCCGTCGCTGTCGAACTCGCCGATGTCGCCCGAGTGCAGCCAGCCCTCGGCGTCGATCGTCTCCTTCGTCGCCTCGGGGTTCTTGAAGTAGCCCTTGAACACGTGGCGGCCGCGCATGCAGATCTCGCCGTCCTCGGCGATCTTGAGCTCGCTGCCCTCCATCGTGCGACCGACGGAGCCCGTCTTGTACTTGTTCGGCAGCGAGATCGTGGCCGGGCCCGTGCACTCCGACATGCCGTAGACCTCCATGATCGGGATGCCGAGCGACAAGAAGAACTCGAGCGTCGACTTGGAGATCGGAGCGGCCGACGTGACGCAGATGCGGCACTGATCGAGGCCGAGGTTGTCACGGACCTTGCTGAACACCAGCTTGTCGGCGAGCCCGTAGAGCAGCGGTTTGCCCTCGCCCTTCTGGTCGGCGTAGCCGCCGGCGAGGCCCTGCGCGCGCGCCCACGCGCCGATCTTCTTCTTGAGGCCGGTGTTCTTGCTCGCGACGGCGACGATCTTCGACTGGATCTTCTCCCACACGCGCGGCACGCCCAGGAACAGGGTGGGGCGCACTTCCTTCAGGTTCTCGCCGAGCAGCTCGATGCTCTCGGCGAACGACACGCACGCGCCGGCGACCATCGGGCCGTGCAGCGAGATCACCTGCTCGGCGATGTGCGACAGCGGCAGGTAGCTGATCATGCGATCGCCTTCCTGCGAGCCGAGGATCTCGAGGCCCTTGCGCGCCGTCCAGGTGAGGTTGTCGTGGCTGATCATCACCGCCTTGGGATCGCCGGTGGTGCCCGAGGTGTAGATGTACGTGCAGACGTCGTCGACCTTCTGCGCGTCGATGCGCTTCTGCAGATCGGCGTCGGAGACGTCCTTGCCGTGGTCGAGGAACTGCGTCCAGCTGTAGACGTCCTTGTCCTCGTCGTCGCCGAACATCATGACGATCGCGCGCAACTGCGGCAGGTCCTTGCGGATCTCCTTGAACTTCGCGAGCTGCTCGCGGTTCTCCACCACGACGATCTGCGAGTCGCTGTGGCCCGCGATGTACTTGCACTGCTCCGCAGAGTTCGTCGTGTAGATGCCGGCCGGGCAGCCGCCCGCGTAGATCGCCGCGAGATCGGCGATGACCCACTGCGGACAGTTGAAACCGATGATCGAGACGCCCTTGCCGGGCTCCAGGCCGAGCTTGATCATGCTCTTCGCGGCCGCGCGGACGTGGTTGCGATACTCGCCCCACGTCGTGGTGCGCCACGTGCCGTTCTGCTTGTGCCGCAGCGCGGGCTTGTCGCCGTACTTCGCGGCGGTCTCTTCCATCACATCCATCACGGTGCGCTTGTCGGCCATGGGGGGCGGACTGTAGCAGCGGGGCGACGGACGCGCAGGGGCGAGCCTGCGCGCGGGATGCGGTCGGGCGCGAAGCGGCCGTGAACGCCGATTCGCGCGCGCTCGCGCGCGGCGGCGGACGGTCCTAACGGACCTTGCGCAGGGTGGCCCGGCCGCGCACGGAGCGGCCGGCGTCGTCGATGCAGCTCACCTGGAGCGCGCCGAGCCCGACCGGGATGCCGAGCACGCGCTTCGCGACGAGCTTGCTCGACGTGGTGCGGCAGTGATCGATGGTCGTGCCGTCCTTCGTGACGACGTCCGTGAACACATGCGCGCGGCCCTTCGCGTCGAGCTCGACCTCGAACACGAACTCGCGGTTGCCCCCGCGGACCTGCACGGTCATCGCGTCGGGGCCTTCGCGGCGCACGTCGATGTCCACGTAGCGCTCGGCCTTCGTCGACAGGGGGCTGCGCCGGTCGTTCGCCGTCGTCTTCACCCACCAGAGGCGAACGTCGGCGAGGTCACCGTGGTCGGTCTCGCTCCACGCGTCGACGACGAGGTCGAACTCGGGCTTGCCGAAGTCGCGGTCGATGCGGAGCGCCTCGTGATGGCGCAGGCCCTGGACGGTGAGCGCCTCGGCGGCCGTCTCGACGAAGGGGAGACGGGTCGCGATGGGGCCCGTCGTGGCACTGGTGAGCGCGGATGCGAGCAGGAGGGTGGGCAGCATGGCGGCCTCGGGGCGGCAGCAGGTACAACCCGCGTGCCAAGGATCAGTCGAAGGGGTTCGGCCCGCTGTTACCGACGGGTCTCGCCCCTGATGGTTGCCGGACGCGACGAAACGATCAGGGGGGTGTGGCGTTTCGCCGTCGGTTTTGCCGACAGCACCGTCGCTTTCCCGCCAGAGCTCGGGCCCGTGTCGTCCCGCACGCGCGCGGGCGGCGGATCAGGCGGAACGGCCTTCGGCCGGTGCGAACCGCAGGTCGTGGAAGTCCGCGCGGGCTCGATAGCCGATACGCGCGTAGATGGCGTTGGAGATCGGATTGGCGAGATCGGTGAACAGCACGCATTCGCGCACGCCGCTGGCGAGGCGATTCCGCGTGAGCGCGGCCACGCAGGCGGTGGCGTAGCCGCGGCCCCGAAATTCCTGCGGCGTGAACACCCAGCTCACGGACACGGTCGTCGCCGTGGGCCGCGTCCACGCGGCCATCGAGCGCGCCTCGCCGCCGTCCTCCCACACGAACAGCCGACCCTGTCCGTGGAGGCGCGCGAACGTGCCGTGGGCGTCGCTCGATCCCCCGGCACCGAACATCTGCTCGAACGCCGCGATCCACTCCGCGACCCGATCGACGTCGCCCGGCGCCACCGTGCGCAGTCGTCCGTGGGGCATCGGCAGCTCCGCGACCGCGCGTGCGCCATGCAAGCGCATGCGTCGTTCGAGCTCGACCGACACGCCGCGGAGCTCCGCGTAGCGCGACGCGAACGCCTGCGCGACCGACTCGGTCGCGTTGAGGGCGGGCAACGTCGTGTGGGCGCGCGCGATCAGCTCGGCGAGCGTGCGCGCGGCGGCGGCGGGTCCGTCGGTGACGATGAGCTTCGCACCCCGCGGATCGACGGCGGCCAGGACGGTCGCGCCGTCGTCCTCGACGGTGTAGTGCTGCACGTGACCCGATCGCCCGGCGCGATCGGTGGCGAGTCCGAGCACCAGCGAGTGCACGGCTTCGTCGGAGAGGAGGAACGCTTCGGCGTGCTCGAGGAATCGATCGAGGTCGGCATGGTGGACCGCGGCGAGCATCGAAGAGGATGCTCGCGGACAGCTCGCATCGTTGCAACGCGCGTGCGTCGAGGAAACCGCCGTGACTTCGCGACCGCGTCGTCGCGAAGTGGCCAGGGTGGCCCGTGGATGGGCCGGAAGTGGCCCGGATCCGGGCCACCCTGGCCACCCTCGCGCACGCAAGTCCGCGATCCTGCGTGTGCGTCGCGGATTGCAGAAGACAGCGACGTGCTCGCGCGCAGCTTCACCGCAGCGATCCAGGGCGTCGATGGATCCGTCGTCACCGTCGAGGCCGACGCGCGGCTCGGCTTGCCGGGGCTCACCGTCGTCGGGCGCGCGAGCGGGGCCGTCGTCGAGGCGCGCGAGCGCGTGCGGGGAGCGCTCGCGCACTGCGGTCACGAGCTGCGCCCGCGCAAGCAGGTCGTGAACCTCGCCCCCGCGGATCTCCGCAAGGACAGCCCCGGCATCGATCTCGCGGTCGCGGCGGCGCTGCTCGGCAGCCACGAGGTCGTCGCACCGACGGCGCTCGCCGACGTGCTCCTGTGGGGCGAGCTCGGGCTGGACGGGCGCGTGCGACCGGCCGCCGGCACGCTCGTCGTCGCCGACTGTGCGCGTCGCAAGGGCTTCGCCGCGGTGATCGTGGCGCCCGAGAGCGCGGACGAGGCCGCGCTCATCCCCGGGCTCACGGTGCTGCCGGTGGCGTCGCTCGATCGACTGATCGCGCACCTGCGGGGCGAGCGGAACATCGAGGCGCATGCGCGCGACGGCCCCGCGTCGCTGGCCGCGGCGAGCGGGCCGGACATGGCGGATGTCGTCGGGCTGCCCACGGGGCGGCTGGCGGTGGAGGTGATGATCGCGGGCGGGCACAACCTGCTGCTGCACGGGCCGCCGGGCGTCGGCAAGACGATGCTCGCGCGGCGGGCCGCGGCACTCGTGCCCGAGCTCGACGACGAGGCAGCGCTCGAGGTCACGAAGATCCACAGCGTCGCGACCGGGCGCATCGGTGATGCGCTGCATCGGCGTCCACCGATCCGCATGCCTCACCACACCGTGAGCGCGGCCGGCCTGCTCGGCGGCGGCACGCCGACACGGCCGGGCGAGGTGAGCCTCGCGCATCGCGGGCTGCTCTTCCTCGACGAGCTGCCCGAGTTCGGGCGTGGCTGCCTCGAAGGGCTGCGCGAGCCGCTGGAGGACGGCGCGGTCACGATCGTGCGCGCGAGCGGAGTCGTGCGCTTCCCGGCCCGCTTCCAGCTGATGGCGGCGATGAACCCGTGTCCGTGCGGCTTCCACGGCCACCCCGAGCGCGCGTGCGTGGACCCGCCGGCCGTCGTCGCGCGCTACCGTCGGAAGCTGTCGGGGCCCTTGTTGGATCGGATCGATCTCGTCGTGCCCATCTCACCGAGTCGGATCGCGCTCGAGGCCGAGCCGGCGGGGGAATCGAGCGCGGCGATCCGCGAGCGCATCGCGGCCGCGCGCGCGCGCCAACGCGAGCGGCTCGCGGACACGCCGTGGCGGACGAATGCCGAGATCCCCGCGGACGCGGGCGCGATCGATCGTTTTTGCGCACTCGAGCCCCCGGCGCGCCGTCTGCTCACCGAGCTCGCGCGCGTGCGCAGGCTGAGTCCCCGGGCGCAGCATCGGTTGCGGCGGGTCGCGCGGACGATCGCCGATCTCGACGAGCCCGAGGGCGCGCCCGCGCACGCGCTCGGAGACGAGGACCTCGCCCGCGCGGCGGCGTTGCGCTGCTTGCCGGAGTGAGTGCCGACGCGCGCGGGCGAGGGGTACGCTCGGGGCATGCATCGTGCGCACGCCTGCGTCGTCCCGATCGTGCTCCTGCTCGCGTGCGCCGCGGACGAGGTCGGCGATGGCTCCGGCGGATCGGGCGGCGCGTCGACCGGCGGCGCCGCGACGAGCTCGGACGGGGGCGACGACGCGGACGATGTGGACACGACGAGCGTGCTCGACGATGCGGACGACGGCGACGACGAGGGCTCGACGTCGGCGCCCGCGACCACGTCGACCGAGGGTGGCGCGCCGGATGGCTGCGAGGCCGCGGAGGCACTGGCGCCCGGCGATCACGAACGCATGCTCGAGCACGACGGGCAGATGCGTCGCTTCGTCGTGCACGTGCCGCGGACGATCGACGCGAGCACACCCGCGCCGTTGCTCGTGAACATGCACGGACTGCTCGGCACCCCCGAGCAACAGATCCTGTGGACGCAGATGAACGCGTCGACCGATCCGCGCGGGTGGATCGTCGTCTACCCGGCCGGCATCGCGAACTCGTGGAACGCCGGTACGTGCTGCGGCGATGCCAGCGCGAACGGGGTCGACGACGTCGGATTCCTGCGCGCGGTGGTGGCCGACGTCTCGGGTGCCGCGTGCGTCGATCCAGCGCGGATCTACGCGACCGGCATGTCGAACGGCGGGCACATGTCGTTCCGGCTCGCCTGTGAAGCCGCCGATCTGTTCGCGGCGTTCGCTCCGGTCGCGGGGGCGATGCGGGTCGCCGAGTGCACACCGTCCCGGCCGGTGCCACTGCTCGCATTCCACGGCGTACAGGACTTCATCGTCCCGTACGCCGACGACGTCGCGTCGATCGACGGCTGGGTCGCACGCAACGGATGCGATCCCGAGTTCGCCCAGGAGGACTTCGCCGGCGGTCACCGCCGCACGTGGTCGGGCTGCGAGGGCGACGTCGGCGTGGGGCTGTGCACGCTCGATCCGATGGGCCACTGCTGGCCCGGAGGCGATCCCGACCTGTGCCTCGTCATCTTCGGCGAGTACAGCGAGGCGATCGACGCCAACGAGACGATGCTCGACTTCTTCGAGCAGCATCCGCTGCCGTGAACGCCGGCTTGTGCGACCGCGCGCGGGGCTGGTAGCGTCGCCCGCAGCGTGCCGTCGCGTCGTGCGATCGCGATCGTGAATCCCGCCTCGTCCAACGGCCGGACGATGCGGCGATTGCCCGCGCTCGAGCGCGGGCTGCGGGAGCGGCTGCCGGATCTCGCGATCGTGCACACCGAGGCGCCCGGGCACGCGACGCTCTTGTGTCGCGATGCGCTCGAGAACGGCACGGAGCTCGTCGTGAGCATCGGCGGCGACGGCACCAACAACGAAGTGTTGTGCGGCTTCGTCGACGAGCACGGCGCGAACCGCTTCCCGGACGCCGAGCTCGCGCTCGTGCGCAGCGGCACGGGCGGCGACTTCGTGCGCCACCTCGGGCCGCACGCGCGCGCGACCGAGCTGCGCCACCTCGGGGACGGCGAGGCGCAACGCGTCGACTACGGCGTCGCGACGTTCGTCGATCGCGAGGGCCATCGCGCGGTGCGACCGTTCCTCAACGTCGCGAGCGCGGGCGTGAGCGGGCTCGTCGACTACTACGTCGGACGCTCGAACAAGCTGCTCGGCCCCACGGCGACGTACGTGCTCGGCTCGCTGCGCGGCATCGTCGACTACCGCAACAAGCGCGCGCTCGTGCGCATCGACGGCGGCCCGGAGTTCGACCTCGATCTGACGATCCTCGTCGTCGCGAACGGGCAGTACTTCGGCGGCGGCATGTGGATCGCTCCGCATGCGCGCTGCGACGACGGCGTGTTCGACCTCGTCTACGCTGGCGGCCTGTCGCGCCCGAAGCTGGTCGGCCTGCTCGCGCGAGTCTTCCGCGGCGCGCACATCGGCAATCCCGGCGTCCACGGCGAGCGCGCGCGCGCGATCGAAGTGCGCCCGAAGGACGACCAAGACGTCGTGCTGCTCGACCTCGACGGCGAGCAACCAGGTCGCTTGCCGGCGAGCTTCCGCATCGAGCCCGCGGCCCTGAAGCTGGGCGGCGTCGCGATGCCGAGCTGAATCACCGCAGCGCGCCGAGCGGGTAGACGCGGCGATAGCCGTGGGTTCGGTTCTCGATCGCGACTTCGATCGTGCCGTCGGGGCCGTGCGTGTACGTCTCGACGATTTCGTCGGCGAGGGCGGGGCGGCGCTCGACCGGCAGCGTCGCGAGCTCGCCGTGCTCGACGAGCGTCGCGTCGTAGGGGAAGCGGATCTCGTCCCACGGCACGAGGTCGCCCGAGGGGCGGCCGTCGCCGTCGAGCGCGCTGCACTCGAGGAAGCGCAGGTGGCCGATCGCGTGGCTCGCTCGGTAGCGGCGCTCGACGACGATCGCAGCGTGCGGCTCCGGTAGATCGGCCTTGCCCAGGATCGCGTCGAACACCTTCTCGCGGCCGTGATCGGCCTCGCGCCACACACCGAACGTGCGCGTCGGGGCCTCGCGCACGAACACCGCCGCGTCGGGATCCGCGGCCACCGCGAGGCCGACGGCCGTCGCCGCGTGCGGCTGCGGGGCGAGCAGGATCTTGCGGCCGAACCGCGCCCGCAGCATTCGCAGCGCCGGCACGAACGCCGCCGAGCCGCCCACCGTGTAGATCGCACCGAGCTTGCGCGTGTCGTCGACGTCGACGCCGAGCGCAGCGAGCTCGTCGAGCACCGTCTGCACCTCGCCGATCGTGCGCGCGATCGACGGCTCGCATGCCTCGTACACCTCGCTCGCATCGAGCACGACGGGGTCGCGCCCGGCCGCCGCGAGATCGACGAGCAGCTTGCGGCTGTTGGGTCGCAACCCCTCCTTCGCCTCGCGCGCGCGCTCGAGCAACGCGACGCGCGTGCGTGGATCGATCGCGGCGGCCTCGATCCCCGCGTGCGCGAGCGCGAGATCGACGATGCTCGCGTCGAAGTCGGCCCCGCCGAGCCGCGCGATGCCGCCGCTCGCGAGCAGCTCGAATCGGCGCCCGCGCAGCGACACCGCCGCCGTGTCGAATGTGCCGCCCCCGAGATCGTAGACGACGACGTACTCCTTCGGGCTGCGCCCCGACACCGCCTGTACGTGCCGCAGCGCGTACTCGATCGCCGCCGCGGTGGGCTCGTTGAGCACGCCGAGCACCGCGAAGCCGGCGCGGCGGAACGCCTCGAGCGTGACGTATCGCTGCCGCGTGCCGGCCTGCGCGGGGACGGCCACCATCGCCTCGATCGCGCCCGCACCGGCGAGCTCGCGCCGCACGTTACCGTGCTCGAGCAGCATGCGGCGCACCCAGTCGAGGTACGCGGTGACGAGCTCGATCGCGGTGATATCCGGCAAGCCGGGCACGGGATCGTCGGGCGCGAGCGCGCCGATCGATCGCTTCACCGAGTCGGTGGCCCACACCGCTTCGGGATGCGTCGCGAGCTCCATCGCCTGCGGACCGAATCGCAGCTCGCCGCCGATCGCGACGGCGCCGCCCGGCAGGTGATCCCGCAGCTCGTCGTCGAGCTCGAACGTGACGACCGGATAGCGCCCTTCGTCGACGCCGCTGACGACGGTGCGGGTGGTGCCGAAGTCGATGCCGAGTCGCATGCGGGTCGAGTCTGCCAGCTCCCGCGCGCGCCGGGTCCTTCGTCGACGAACGGTGTCCCGCGGATCAGAAGCCCGGCGGACGGCGATCGGCGACCGCCAGCGCGTGCTCGAGGGCGACCGCGAGTCGCCCGAGCGTGCCCTCGTCGTCGAGCCGACCCCACAGCGAGATCCCGTGCGGCGCCGCGAACGGCGTCGTGCTGGGCGGCGGCGTGCCGTCCGTGCCTGGCTCGGGCGGCCGCTCGACGAAGCCCGCGCGCAGCACGATGCACGGGTGACCCGTGAAGTTCGTCGCGACGAGCATCGGGCCCGCGAAGCTGGGCCCGACGAACGCGTCGACATCGGCGAACATCCGATCGAAGGCGAGCATCACGGAGCGGCGCACGCGATCCGCGTTGACCAGATCGATCGCCGAGATGAAGCGCGCCGCGCGGAACGTGTTCGGCCACGCGTCGGCGCCCTGCCAGTCGAGCTCGTCGTCGCGATTCTCGAGCACGAGCCGCTCGAACGTCGCGGCCGCCTCGGCGAACAGGATCGTCCACAGTGGATCGAGCACGACGTCCGGCGGCGTCACCTCGCGCAGGTCGACGCCGAGCCCGCGGAGCGCCGTGAGGGCCGTGCGGTCCACCTCGTTGGCGCCCTGCTCGAACCAGGCCGGCACGTATCCCACGCGCATGCCCCTCGGGCTCGCGCGCGCGTCGTAGTCGAGCGGCACGTCGCGCGCCGGCGGGTCGAGCCCGTCCGCGCCGGCGATCACCGACAGCACGCGCAGGCCGTCGTCGACCCGTCGCGTGATCGGCCCGATCTTGTCGAGCGACCAACACAGCGGCATGCATCCGGTGCGAGGCACGCGTCCGAACGTGGGGCGCAGCCCGGTGGTGCCGCACCGCATCGACGGCGACACGATCGAGCCGAGTGTCTCCGTGCCGAGTGCGAACGGCACGAGCCCCGCCGCGACCGCGGCCGCCGGCCCCGCGCTCGATCCGCTCGATCCCTCGATCGGATTCCACGGATTGCGCGTGACACCGGCGTCCCAGATGTCGCCGTAGGCGAGCGCGCCCGTCGTCAGCTTCGCGACGAGCACGGCACCCGCGGCGTGCAGGCGCGCGACGACGGTGGCATCGCGGGAGGGCACGCGCGCGCGCGTGGGCTCGGCGCCCCACGTCGTCGCGATGCCCGCGGTGTCGAGGAGATCCTTCGCGCCCCACGGGATGCCGTGCAGAGGTCCCCGCGATCGACCGCGCGCGAGCTCGCGATCGGCGGCGCGCGCTTGCTCGCGTGCGAGCTCGTCGGTCGTGCGCGCGACGCAGTGCAGCGTCGCGTCGAAGCGGCGCAGTCGATCGAGCGCGAGCTCGGTGAGCCGCTCGCTCGTGATCGCGCGACGACGCAGGAGATCCGCGAGCACCGACAGCGGCGCGAACGCGAGATCTTCGTCGCGTGCGATGGCGGTCGCGCGCACCGATTCGCCGCGGAATCGGGCGCGGCGCGGACCGTAGACGCGCCCGGGCAGGCGCGGCTCGAACACCGTCGCCGGCGCGAGCTCGTCCGGCAGCGCCGTCGCGCGCCGGGCCCGGGCGCGCTCGACGTGGGCCGCGAGCGTGGCCGCCAGCAGTCGCCGCTCCGCGTCCGTGTACGTCACACCCGCGACGCGCTCGGCCGCCGCGATCGTGGCGAGATCGAAGCCGTCGTCGCTCGACGGCCCCACCGGAGCGACGCGCTTCGTCGAGCCGGGCGCGCGCGTCGGTGTGCGTGCGGGCGCGGGTCGACACGCAGCGGCCCCGGCCGCCATCGCCCACAGGAACGCGCGTCGCGGCACCGCGGAGTCGTTCACTCGTCCGAGTGTGCCACGAGTGGCTGCGTCTCGAACCAACGGATCACTGCGACGCGCACGACCTCGCCCACCGCCGCGAGGCTCTCCGCCGACACGCGCTCGATCGTGTCGTGCGTCGTGTGCCACGCGGCGTACTCGCGATCGATGATCAAGATGCTCGGGATCCCTGCGGCGGAGAGGAACTTGTGATCGTCGAGTATCGCGCGTGCGCGTGGCGTGCGATCGAACTGCGCGACGCCGAGCGCTTCGGCGGTCGACCACACGTGCTCGACCAACGCGGGCGCGTTGCGCAACGACCCGGGCTCGATCGGGATCGTGAGGTCGGCGTCGCCCACCATGTCGAGCACGATCCCGAGCTCCGCGCTCGCGAGCAGCGGGTGCTCGCCCGCCTCGATCGCTCGCGCCAGAAAGCGCGAGCCCATGCAGTAGCCGTCCGGATCGCCGGGACGGCCGAGCTCCTCGCCGTCGAACAGCACGATCGACACCCCCACGTCGTCGGGCAGCGCGCGCGCGAGCAAGGGCACGAGCTCGAGCACGACCGCCACGCCGCTGGTGCCGTCGTTCGCGCCCGGCACCGGCTGCCCGCGCAGCGCGGTGTCGGGCTCCTCGTCGGCCCACGGTCGCGTGTCGAAGTGCGTCGCGAGCACGAAGCGGCGCGTCGCGGCGGGGCGCACGTGGGCGACCAGCTCGACGAGCGCGTAGGCCTGCCCGTCGGGTCCGGTCGCGTCGTGGGGCACACGAACGACGTCGACGCCGGTCACGGTGGCGAGCTCGTGCGCGAGCGCGTCGATCGACGCCGTGCGGCGGGGATCGCCGAGCGTGCGCGGCCACTCGAGCAGCGCGCGCACGCGGTCGAGCGCCGCTTCGCCCGAGAACGTCGTCGGGCTCGGGTGCGTCGTCGTCGGTGCCGTCGTGGCCGTCGGTGCGGGGCAGCCGAGCAAGCCGATGGCGAACGCGATCACGGGCGCGCGTGGACCGGGCACGTGCGCGCGAGCATAGCGAGTGGCCGCGTGCTCGCAGGGTGGCCAGGGAGTGGCCCGGATCCTGGCCGGGTGGCCCGGATCTCGGCCGATCGGGCCACCCACGCGCGCGGGAGCCCGCGACCTCCCACGCACTTCGTTTGGCACGGCGCGCGCACATGCGGGCGCGCATGTCCAACTCCTCCCCAGCCACCTCTTCCACCACCACCACCACCACGCCGACGAACGGCGCGAGCAAGGCGAAGCCCGACGACCGCAAGGACGACCGCAAGGACGACCGCAAGGGCGTGCGCGAGGCCATCGGTCGCGCGGTCGAAGCGATCGTCGGCAAGTTCGGCAAGGGCGCCATCATGGCGCTCGGCGGCGATCCGGGCGACACGCCGAAGTACGAGACGGTGTCGACCGGCTCGCTCAACCTCGACCGCGCACTCGGCATCGGCGGGCTGCCGAAGGGGCGCATCGTCGAGATCTACGGGCCGGAGTCGTCCGGCAAGACCACGCTCACGCTGCACCTCGTCGCAGAGGCCCAGAAGCGCGGCATGGTGTGCGCGTTCATCGATGCCGAGCACGCGCTCGACGTGTCCTACGCGCGCGCTCTCGGCGTGTCGATCGACGAGCTGCTCGTCGCGCAGCCCGACTTCGGCGAGCAGGCGCTCGAGATCGCGGACACACTCGCGCGCACGGGCACCGTCGGCCTCATCGTCATCGATTCCGTGGCGGCGCTCATCCCCAAGGCCGAGCTCGAGGGCGACATGGGCGATCAGCACCTCGGGCTGCAGGCGCGGCTCATGAGCCAGGCGATGCGCAAGATCGCGGGCGTCGCCCACCAGACCAACACGATGGTCGTGTTCATCAACCAGCTGCGCCACAAGATCGGCGTGCAGTTCGGCACGCCGGAGACGACGACCGGCGGCAACGCGCTCAAGTACTTCGCGAGCGTGCGGCTCGACATCCGTCGCATCGCGACGGTGCGCGACGGCGAGCGGGCGATCGCGGCGCGGGCTCGCGTGAAGGTGGCGAAGAACAAGTGCGCGCCGCCGTTCGCGGAGGCCGAGTTCGAGATCGCGTTCGGACGCGGCATCGATCGCGAGGCGGAGGTGCTCGATGCGGCAGTGGAACGTGGCGCGATCGCGAAGGCGGGCAGCTGGTTCTCGCTCGGGTCCACGCGCATCGGTCAAGGGCGCAATGCGGCCATCGAGTGGCTCCGTGGCCATCCCACCGAGCTGCACGCGTTGATCGCGGCCGAGCTCGCGGCGTCCACGTCCACGCCGCCGCAACGCGCGGCTGCCTGAGCGCTGCGCTCGTCGCAACCGTCTGCGCCCTGGACCGGTCCGGGCCGCGATCCCTTCGCGGTCCCGGGCCGGGTACCCGAGCCGGTGACGCTCGTCCGTGCGGACGGTTGCATGTCGGGGCAGGCGCGATGCCGTCGCGGAAACACCGCGAGGCCGCGTGCCCGTGACGATGGCGCAGGGCGGCCGGATCGCGCGCGGACGGGGCTTCGCGCGGGGGTGCTCCCGGGCGACGCGACCCCGCGGTGGAGGGCAGCTCTCGAGCGGTCGCGACGGCGCACGATCGCTTGCGATCGCCCTTGCGTCGCCGGGTCGCCGTTGGGAGACTCGCGCTCCCCCCCGCGGAGGCGAGCGTGAGTAGCTACTTCGTTCTCAAGATCCAGTACGTCAACCGGCCGCCGGAGACGAGAAACATCAGCGCGCCGACGACATCGATCGGTCGCGAATCGGGTGACATCGTCCTCAACGATCCGCAGACGTCGGGTCGCCACGCCGAGATCCTGTTCCAGACCGGACAGGTTCGCGTTCGCGATGTCGGCAGCACCAACGGCACGTGGTTCAACGGTCAGCGCTTGATGGAGTTCGTGCTCGAGCCCGGGCAGTGGTTCCAAGCGGGGCAGACCACGCTGCAGTTGATGGCGGTGCACGGCGAGCAACCGGCCGCGCCCGCGAAGACCGTGATGGCGATGGGGGCACCGCCACCGGCCGCAGGTCCCGGCGGCGCGCCTGGCTGGGGTCCGCCGGGCGGGCGTCCACCGGGACCGCCCGCGGGCCCTCCGCCCGGACCGCCGATGGGTGGGCCGCCGATGGGTGGGCCGCCGATGGGTGGGCCGCCGATGGGTGGGCCGCCGATGG
>CAYXVR010000036.1:0-46546 GCA_964468635.1 uncultured Nannocystaceae bacterium | reverse complement strand
GTGGACCGCCGATGGGTGGACCGCCGCCCGGACCTCCCGGAGGCGCGCCGCCGTGGGGTCCGCCGCCCGGCGCTCCGCCGCCTGCCGCTCGCCCGCCCGGACCTCCGATGGGCGGACCGCCGATGGGTCCGCCGCCTGGGCCTCCGATGGGCGGACCTCCGATGGGTGGGCCGCCGATGGGTCCTCCGATGGGCGCGCCGATGGGGGGCCCGCCGATGGGCCCGCCGATGGGTGGGCCGCCGATGGGTCCGCCGGGTGGCCAGCCTCCGCCGTACGGACCGCCGGGCGCTCCTCCGCCCGGGCCGCAGCCCCCGTACGGCCCGCCGCAGGGCGGTCCTCCGCCCTACGGTCCTCCCGGAGGCGGTCCGCCGCCGCCGTATGGGCCGGCCGGGGGTCCTCCGCCGGGACCGCCGATGGGCGGCCCGCCGATGGGTCCGCCGCCCGGACCGCCGATGGGCGGACCGCCGATGGGTGGACCGCCGATGGGTGGACCGCCGATGGGTGGACCGCCGATGGGTGGCCCGCCGATGGGTCCGCCGATGGGCGGCCCGCCGATGGGTGGCCCTCCGATGGCGCGCCCGGGTGGACCGCCGATGCCGATGGGCGGACCTCCGCCGGGTGGCTTCGGCGGACCGCCGGCACCGATGGGCGCACCGTTCACGCCGGCGCCGATGGGTGCGCTCGGTGGTGGCGGCGTGCGGCCGAACTTCCAGGGCACGGGTGGCGAGCTGTTCGTCACCTACCTCGTCGGGATGCTGCTCACCAGCATCACGTTCGGCATCTACATGGCGTGGTTCCAGTGCAAGCTGGCGAACTTCATGTTGTCGAACATGACGCTCGGCCCGACGCGTCGTGGTGATCTGCGGTTGGAGTTCACGGGCAAGGGCGGCGAGCTGTTCGTCACCCTGCTGGTCGGCAACCTGCTCTTGGCGGTCACCTTCGGCATCTACATGTCGTGGTACGTCGTGAAGCTGATCAAGTTCTTCAACAACAACACGACGGCGACGGCACAGGACGGCACACGCTATCGACTGAACTTCGAGGGGACCGGTGGCGAGCTGTTCGTCACGTTCCTCGTCGGTGGCCTGCTGACGTCGATCACGTTCGGCATCTACTTCTCGTGGTTCATCTGCAAGCTGCGCAAGGTCCTCTACCAGCGCACCTCGATCCTCGAGAACGAGCAACCCGTCGGCAACCTCGACTTCGAGGGCAAGGGCGGTCAGCTGTTCGTGACGATGCTCGTGGGCATGCTGCTCACCGGCATCACGCTCGGCATCTACCGATTCTGGTTCGAGGTGAAGCTGGCGAAGTTCTACGCGGAGAACACCCGCGTGAACTACCAGGGCAGGGTGTTCGCGGGGGCCTTCCACGGCACGGGCGGCGAGTACTTCGTCACCCTGCTCGTCGGCGGCCTGCTGTGCGGCATCACGCTGGGCATCTACTTCCCGTGGCTGCTCATCAAGCTGTGGAAGTTCGACTACAACAACCTCGAGTTCAACGAGATCGGTGGCGGCCAGCCGGGCATGCAGGCGTTCCCGCCCCAGCAGCCGCAGATGATGATGCGCTGAGTCGCGCGAGCGGCTGAGCCGGCGAGGGCGTCGGGGCGAGAGCCTCGGCGCCCTTCGTGCTTGCGGTGTCCTCCGTCGGGCTGCGGGCTACGGGCACCGGCGGGCACGGGCACGGGCACGGGCACGGGCACGGGGCTCTGAGCGCTGCGAGACGGCGCCCCCTGTCGGGGGCGACGTCTCGTAGCGCTCAGAGCTCCGACTTCAGCTCCGGGAACCGCTGCAGGATCTTGCCGACGTAGCGGCCGTTCGGATGGCGGGCGAGGTACTTGCGGCCGCGCTCCAGCGCTTCGCTGATGCGGCCGTTCTCGGTGCTCGCCAGCCACATGCGGTAGAGCGCGAACTCGGCGGACGGATGGTTCGGCGCGCGCTTCAGGAACGTCTGGAACGCGACCTCGGCGGCCTCGTAGTCCAGCGCGTAGTCCATGCGCAGCATGCCGACGAGCAGGTAGCCCTCGACCGCGAGCGGATCCTCGCCGTACTTGTCGATGAACGTCGCGAGGCACTTCGCCGCCAGGTACCGCGTCTCGTGCGACTCGTAGAGCCCACGGCAGGTCTCCAGCGAGCCGCGCAGCTCCTTGCGGCGCGTCGACTCGGCGTCCTTCACGAGGCGCTCGATCAGATCCTCGCCCTCGTCGTCGACGAGCCGGGTGTCCCGCTCGGCACGCACCGCGACCGCGCTCTTCGTCGAGCGACCGGCCGGCGCCACCGTGGCCGACGGGCTGCCGGGCCGCGCGGGCACGAACTCGAGCGTGCGGTACTGCGGATCGCTCGGCAGCCCCGGCACGTTCCAGCTCACCGGGATGCGCCCGTCGGCGAGCGCGAGCGCCTCGCTGTCGAGGTCACCCAGGTCGTTCGACAAGGGCAGGGCCGCCTCGACCTCGAGCTTGCCCACGTCGTCGAACGTCGACTTCTTCACGTCGAAGCGATAGCCGGACTCGACCTCGGCGAGCAGCCGGTTCGTCTCCGGGTGCAGCACCTCGACCTGACCGCGCAACACCGACACGATCGTGTTGCTGTTGCCGTCGACCTGCACCGTGAACACGGTGCCGATGACGCGCACGACCGCGTTGGGCGTGCGGATCTGCAGGATCGGATCCGACGGACGGCGATCGTAGCGCACCGCCGCGACGCCGCGCTCGACCTCGATCTCGAGCAACGTCGGCGAGGCCGTCGTCCACTCGATCTCCGAGGCAGGCGTGAAGTTCGCGACGATCTTGCCGATGAGGCCGACCTGCAGCGAGTCGTCGACCGCGACCTCGAAGCGCGTGCCGACCGGGAACGTGTTCGTCGTCGCCGCCTGATCACCCGGCGGCTGGACGTCCGCGTAGCCACCGACGACGCGCCCGTAGCTCTGCGCTTGGTGGATGCCGTCGACCCCGATCGGCGCCACGCGAGCATCGGGCTCGCGCGCCGCGATGGCCTGACCCGCCGCGGGATCGTCGTCGAAGTCGGGCAGCGTGAGCACGTCCGGCGCGACGTCGAACAGCGTCAACGTCAGCACCCCCGCGGCGGCGACGAGCCCACCCATCGCGAACCGGACGCCGAAGCGATGCGTCCACGACTCGGGCCGCTCGTCCTTCATGCGGCGCATGATCGCGTGGAATTCCTTCTCTTCGCGCACGCCCACGGGTGGGGGCGGCACGGCCGGTCCCTCGTAGACCGAGTAGAGCGCGCGATGCATCCGCCGGCAGTTCCGGCACGCCCGCAGGTGCTCGTCGTAGAGCTCCCGGACGGGACCCGTCGCACGATTGCTCAGCACGAGCTCGGAGTCCTCGCGGGCCTCCTGACAGCTGTACCGCGTGCGCGGTGGATGTTCGTGGACACTCATGGGTCGAGCTATTCGATGCAGACGAGGTCGCGGAGCTGCTTGCGGGCGCGGGTGAGTCGGTCGCCGATCGTCGAGATGGGCTTGTCGAGGATCTCGCTGATCTCCTGCAGCGTCAGACCTTCGTAGTGATAGAGGACGAACACCTCGCGAAGATCCGGGCGCAGTCGCTGCAGGATGCGGTGGGCTTCGTCACGCGCTTCCACGCGCGAGGAGCCGACGTTCGCGGCCTTGCCGGAGCTCCACCAGTTCAGCGCCGCCTTCACGCGCTCGCGGCGGAATCGCTGACGAAGGAGGTTGTGCGTCGTGTTGGCGGTGATGCGGTAGAGCCACGTGCCGAGCGTGGAGTTGCCCTGGAATCGATCGAGCGCGTTGAAGGCCCGTGCGAACACGATCTGGGTGAGGTCGTCGATCTCGCCGTCGGCCCCGAGCAAGCGATAGAGATGCGCGCGCACCTGGGCCTGGTAGGTCGTGTAGATCTGGCGCAGCGCTCGGTGCTCGCCCGCGCGTGCACGCGTGACGAGTTGCCGCTCCTCCGGCGACAAGAAGGTCCCCGACTCCGCGGGCGACGGAGTGTCCGCCACCTGCGTGTGAGCAATCGCAAGATTCTCGACGTGCTCGAGCATCGAGGACTCGGAGCGCCCTTCCTGCACTGTGGGACAACCTTTCGCCGGACTTTTCCGGACTGGGAGAGCGCCCGCGAACCACTCGACGGACCTTCGCAGCTTATCTTGGGATGGGGCGGCCCGGAAGCGGGATTCGAGCCGGTCCGTCCTGCCGCCACCCGCCTGCGATCGCGCGCGCGACTCGCACGATCCCGCCGACCGCGCGCCCCCGACCCCGCACCGCCGACCATGCCTCGACCCCCGTCACCGCCGCTGCCGCACCTGCCGTGTCCCCGTTGGCGCGATCCCGCCAGCTACTGGGCAGAGCCGTTCGACCCGGTCGCGTGCGCGGACGTGGCCGACAAATACGCGGTGCTCGGCGAGCTCGTGCGCTGGCCCGAAGGCGTGCTGCGCACGCGCGGGCTGCGGGACGCGGCGATGCGCTGGCCCGGGAGCCTGCGCGAGTGCCAGATCGTGGTGCCCGCCGTCTACGTCGGTCGCGGCGCGCGGGCGCGGCTCGGGGCCCGCTCGCCCGCGCGCACCCGCAGCCGCTGGCGGGCGGAGGGCTACGCCGCGGTGCCGCTGTGGCACGATCTCGCCGGCTTCTATCGCGATCTCGGCCGCTTGCGCGGTCTGCCGCTGGCCCGAGGGCTCGCCCGCCTGCCCGTGGACCGCCGCGCGTGCTGGCCCGAGGACGTCGCCGCGTGGCCGGCGAGTCGCTGCGATCGGCCGTCGGCCAGGCTGGTGGAGGGCTGGCTGGCCGCGATCGCCGGGCTCGATCCCGCCGAGCTCGCCGCGCTCCTGCGCGGACCGCTGTCCGCGGACGCCCCCCGTCCGATCTGAGCTCCCGCCGGCGCCGGATCTAAGGATGGAGCCGCGGGCACCGACCGCGGCATCCTGGAGGGGTGGACCCCACGGTGCAGCGCGTCGGAGGCGGCCTCGCGCTGTTGCTCGCGCTCGGCCTGGGATTCTGGCTGTCGGGCAAGTTCGCCCGCGATTCCGCGGCGCGGACCGCCGAGGCCCAGGGCCACGGCCGCGACCTCGACTCCGCCCTCGCCGACGTGCGCGCGAAGGCGGACTCGCTGCTCGTCGACGACCGCGAGTTCGCGCAGGCGATCGTGGACGACAGCGAGCGCTTTGGTCTCGTGCCGATCGACCTCGCGCTCCTGCGCGCCCCGAACACGTACGCGGACGAGCTCGATGTGGCGGTCGAGCTCGCGCCGGGACGAACGTGGCAGGGCAAGCACCTGTCGATCACCGCGGTCGTCGACAAGGTCACGTATCGCCAACGCGGCGCGTCGATCGCCGCGAACCACACGATCGCGGTCGTGCGCAACATCGGCGAGCGGCCGGTCGCGTACTTCCTGCGGCTCGCCTCGGCCGAGCGGGGGCGCTGCGAGGTCCGAGGCTCGCGCATGCACAACGCGCAGGCGCTGCGACCCGACGAGATCGCGGAGATCGTCGTGTGTGCCGGCGGTGGCGCGCTGCGGATCGAGGACGTGCAGGTGCTCGAGGTGAGCGAGCTCGGTCACCGCTATCTCTCGCAGGTGCCGCCCGGCGCGATGGGGCTCGACGAGATCGTCGACGCCGCCCATCGCCCGCTCGAGGCGGTCGAGCGCTGTCGACTCGACCCGGCGACGAGCGCCGGGCCGATGGCGAGCGGCGTGGCATCGTGGGCCGACGTCGCCGATTACTTCGCCCGCCACGACTGCCACCGCTTCACCTTCCCGGCCGGCTACCGCCGCGCGACGGCCCCGATCCCGCGGCTGCCCGCCGAGGTCCCGCTCGTTCCGCCCTGAGCGCCCGCGGCCCGGATGGACGCGCCCGCGGCCCGGATGGACGCGCCCGCGGCCCGGATGGACGGCCCGCGGCGCAAACGGCCCGGATCCCCACGCCGCGCCCGCTCCCGCCCGCGCGCAGCGCCCCGGGCGGTTCGGTTGAAATCGCTGGGTTTTCCCCCATACCATGGGCGTTGCCCCAGACGATGGGGGAGCCGCCCGTGACCAAGTCCGAACTCATCGAGGTCGTCGCGCAGGAGGTCAACCTCACCAAGGGCCGCGCGGAGCTCGTGATCAACACGATCTTCGAGGCGATGGTCGAGGCCTTGCAGCGCGACGAGGGCATCGAGATCCGCGGTTTCGGCAGCTTCACCGTACGACAGTACAAGGCGTACGAGGGGCGCAATCCCCGGACCGGCGAGCAGGTCCACGTCGCGCCGAAGCGACTGCCCTTCTTCAAGGTCGGCAAGGATCTCCGCAAGCGGATCAACGGCGAGCGTCCCGAAGGCGCGCCTCCGCTGCCGCGTCGGCGCGAGCCCGCAAAGGCCGCGAATGCGAATCCCGTCGCGAAGTCGACGACGCGCTCGGACACCGGCGTCTCCGAAGACGTGATCTGAGCGAGCGTCAGCTCTCCGAGCGGCGCGGCAGCGGACGCAGTCGACCCGCGATCGTGTCGAGCACCGCGGGCGTGCCGTCTTCGACGCGCGTGGCGCCCGGGCACCCGACGAGTGCCGACAGCCCGAGCTCGCGGGCGATCAGCGCCGCGTGCCCGAGGGCACCGCCCCACTCGCACACGACGGCGGACAGGCCGAGCGCGTGGACGACGAGCGCGGCCGGGGCGGTGAGCGTGGGCAGGACGACGATCGCTCCGGCAACGGGCGGGCGCGCCTGCAGCTCGGCGAGATCCCGTCGCTGGGCGATCGGACCGGCGTGGCTCGGACCGAAGGGCAGCCCGTGCAGTGGCCGCGCGGCCGGGCCCGCCGGCCGACCTCCGACGATCCGCGCCGGGGGATGCAGCGCAGCGGCACGGCGCAGGGCCTCGCGTCGGCCTTCGAGCCCGGTCGCGACCTCGGGCCGGTCCAGCGCCGCGAGCAGCTCGTCGCCGCCGAGCAGGAACGCGTCGTCGCCGAGGCCGAGCCGCGCTCCGATCGCGCGCCACACCGCGCGCACGGGGGCGAGCCCGAGCGCGAAGAGGTGATCGTCCCACTCGCGCAGCAGGATCGCGGCCGCGTCCTCGTCGAGCGGCGTCGGCTCGGCGCGGGCCAGCGGCGACGACGGGGCACCCACGCCGAGCGGTGGGCTCGCGATGTCCCACGTCGCGGGCAGCACGTCGAGGTCGCGGGCACGTTCGCGCACCGCGAGCGGATCGTCGGCGGCGGTGGAGCGCGCGAGCGGACGCGGGTGCGCGCGCGCGGCCGGGATCAGCTCGCCGAGGTAGACATCGATCATCGCGAGGAACGCCGCGCACGCGTCGTCGAACACGGCGCGTAGCGTGTCGTCGTCGGCGCCGACGAGCCGCGCCTCGATGGCCTGCAGTCGCGCGCGCGCGGCCGGCATCACCTCGCCGCGCAAGCGCTCGAGCATCGCGAGCGGAGACGACGGCACGCGCGTCGAGGTGCCCGCCAGATCGCGCACGAGCGTGCGCGTGTACAGCCAGCCCGCGAGCACGACCAGACCGCCCGCGGCGGGGCGACGCGCGGCGAGCCAACGCACGAGCCACGCATGGGCGACCGACAGGGGCGCGGGGTTGTGCTCCGCGTCGAGCACGAGCGTGCCGTGCAGCGCGTCGCTCTCGCCGCGGCGCTCGACCTCGGCGCGGAAGGCCGGCCACCCCGGGTGCACGGGCGTGGCGAGCGGGCGCAGCTGGACCAACCACGGCACGTCGTCGCGATCGATCGCGATCTCGAGGTCGTGTCCGTGCTCGCTGGGTCGTGCGCTCGCGACGGCTCGCGAGGCGAGCTCGGCGAGCCGTGGGGCGGCGGGATCGGGCCACGCCGTGGGCGCGCCGGACCACGTCGGCGGGGCCCCGCTCGCCAGCGGGTCACCGCCGGGCGCGTGCACCTCGACGTAGGCGGCGTCGGGCTCGATCGCCGCGACGACGAGCGCGCGGGCGTCGATCTGGTGCTGCACGATCACCTGATCACAGCCCGGCGCGCGCGAACCGAAGTAGCGATCGAGCAAGGGATCGTCGCGATGATCGCGGAGCGCCCCGAGGGCGGCGACGACGTCCGCCATGCTGCGCCGATCCGGCGCCGAAACGCCGAGTCCCGCACCGCTCTTGTCCGCCGCGTCCTCGCCCGCGAGGGCCGAGCGCACGATCACCGGTCCGATCGCGAGCAGCTCGGCGAGCGGCGTCGCGATCGCGGCCGGATCCGCGAGTGCCTCGTCCAACCCGATCGCGAAGCCGCGCGGCACGGCGAGGCCCGCCTGCGCCGCACGAGCGAGCGCCGCGGCCTTCGCTGCGAGCCCCGCGGCCCCATCGTCGTGCAACCACCACCACGGCACGTCGTGCCCATGCTACCGCTCGCGCGTGCTCGCGATCGACGACTACCTGCCGTGTGCGTCGCCGTCGACCTGGCTGCCGGGCTGGCTCGAAGGCCGCGCCGCGGCGACGTGCGGCCCCACGCCGGTGGAGAAGGGGCCCCGCGCGCTGCGGCGGATCCTCGGCGCGCTGGGCCGCGTCGGCGACGTGTCGATCGCCGCGGGCTCGCTCGATGCGCTGGTGCACCTCGGCCCCGTCGATCGACCGCTCGACGCCGCGCTCGCGCGCGCGCGGCTCGACGCGCTCGCGCTCGGCGGCGCGGTGCTCGACGTCGCGTTCGCGGCGACGGCGGCGCGCCTGGAAGCATGGGGGCGGCTCGGCGTCGCAAGGTTGGAGCAATGGGTCTGCGACGACGCGCGCGGCCTCGTGCTGACGTTGGGTACGCGGCTCGCCGACGTGCCCTGATCGATCACGCCGACGCGACGGCGATGCGCCAGGCCTCGCGCAGCGCCGCGAGCTCGCGCGGATCGCCGGCGGGCTCGAACGAGCGGTCGCGCTGCCACGCGCGCTCGAGCGCCGCGAGGTCGCGGAACATGCCGACGCCGAGCCCCGCGAGCGCCGCCGCACCGAGCCCGGTCGCTTCGAGCACGGTGGGCCGATCGAGGCGCACCCCGAGCAGGTCGCTCTGCATCTGCATGAGCAGGTCGTTCGCCGCCGCCCCACCGTCGACGCGGAGCACGTCGAGCGGTGTCCCGTGGTCGGCGGCCATCGCCTGCACGAGGTCTGCGATCTGCAGCGCGATGCCCTCGAGCGCGGCGCGAGCGAGGTGGGCCTTCGTCGTGCCGCGCGTGAGACCGCGGACGAGTCCGCGCGCGTCGGGCCGCCAGTGCGGCGCGCCGAGCCCCGCGTGGGCCGGCACGAGCACGACGCCTCCGCTGTCGTCGACGCTGCGCGCGAGCGCCTCGACGTCGCTCGACTTCGCGATGATGCCGAGCCCGTCGCGCAGCCACTGCACCACGGCGCCCGCCATGAACGCGGAGCCCTCGAGGCAGTACGTCGTGGCGTCGCCGATCTGCCACGCGACGGACGTGAGCAGTCCGTGCTCCGACGGCACGATGCGATCGCCCGTGTTGAGCACGACGAACGCACCGGTGCCGTACGTGCACTTCGCCTGCGCCGGCGCGTAGCAGGCCTGGCCGAACAGGGCGGCCTGCTGGTCGCCGGCGATGCCGTGGATCGGTACGCCGTCGGGCAGCCCGGGCACGCCCTTCGTGCGCCCGAACTCCGCGGTGCACGGCCGCACCTCGGCGAGCATCGACTTCGGCACGCGCAAGAGCTCGCACATCTCGTCGCTCCAGCCCCCGCCCGCCAGTGGCCACAGCATCGTGCGCGAGGCGTTGCTCGGCTCGGTCGCGTGCACGGATCCACCCGTCAGTCGCCACACGAGGAACGTGTCGATGGTGCCCGCGGCGAGCTTGCCCGCGCTCGCGGCCGCGCGCGCGCCGTCGACGTGATCGAGCAGCCACGCGAGCTTCGTCGCCGAGAAGTACGGATCGAGCACGAGCCCCGTCACCGCACGCACGCGATCCGCGTGGCCCGCCGCGCGCAGCTCGGCGCAACGATCCGCGGTGCGGCGATCCTGCCACACGATCGCGCGATGGATCGGCCGGCCGCCGTCGCGCTGCCACACGAGCGACGTCTCGCGCTGGTTCGTCACGCCGATCGCCGCGATGCGCCTTGCGTCGACGCCTGCCTTCGCGAGCACGTCGCCGATCGCCGACACGACCGAGTCCCAGATCTGATTGGGCTCGTGCTCGACCCAGCCCGGCTGCGGGAAGTGCTGCGGGTACTCGTGGTTGCAGCGCGCGAGCACGCGGAGCTCGCGGTCGACGAGCAGACAGGTGCTCCCGGTGGTGCCTTGGTCGATGGCGAGGACGAGGTCTCGGTCGTGGCTCATGGGAACTCCGGGGGCATGACGCGGGCGAGCTCGGCCTGGGCGAACTCGACGACCGCGGTGACGGCGGCCTCGCGATCGACGTCGAGGCCGAGCTGGTGGAACGACTCGGGCAATACCAGGCGTTGCACGCGTTCGGACGCCACCGCTTGGACGATGCGGGCGCTGTCGTCGACACGCGCGATGTGATCGAGCGCGCCGTGCAGCACGAGCAGCGGCGTGCGCACGTGGGGCAGGAGATCGGTGACCTCGGCCTGCAGCGCGACGAGCTCGGCGAGCGCCGGCCACGGCATGCCACGCAAGCTCGGGCTGCGCACGAGCTCGCGCGCGATGCGGACGTCGGGGCCGTGCTTCGGCATCATGCCGACCAGGCGCGCGAGCGGCCGTACGCGGCGTAGGCGTGCGAGCACGCCGATCGCCTGTCGCTGCCACGGCGGCAGCGACAGGGGCACGCCGAGCACGGCGAGGGCGTCGAGATCGCGGCCGCGCAGCGCCGCGAGCCGCAGCGCGAGCAACCCGCCGGCGGAGAAACCAACGACGAGCACGCGCCGTCCGCCCTCGCGCAGCTCGATCAACGCCGCCTCCGCGCCGGCGTACCACTCGCGCCAGCCGGTCTTCTCGAGCGTGCCGAGGTCCGTGTGACCGGCGAGCGCGGGCACGCGCACGGCGAAGCCGCGATCGGCGAGCGCTTCGGCGAAGGCGCGCACCTCGTGCGGGGTCCCGGTGAGGCCGTGCAGGACGAGCGCGGCGTCGTCACCGTCGCCCTTCGCCCACGGCCGCGCGTCCGCGAGCAGCGGTGCCGGGCCCTCGGGCACCGGCCGGGGCCCCGGCGTGCGCATGGCCCGAGCGTACACGACGCGCGAGGATGGCCGGGTTGATAGAGTGGAGCTCCGGTGAGCGAGCCCAGTCGTCCGACCGAGCCGAGCGCCGAGCCGCGCGGCTTCGTGCGGGTGTTGGTCGTCGACGACGAGGATCCGCTGCGCCGCATGCTGGAGATCCTGCTGCGCCGCGAGGGCTTCACCGTGCTGCACGCGGACAGCGGCGAGGCGGCGATCGGGGTGCTCGAGCGCGAGGACGTCGACGTCGTGCTGTCCGACGTGCGCATGCCCGGCATGGGGGGCCTCGCGCTCGTCCGCTGGATCCGCGAGCACCGTCCGGGGCTGACCGCGATCATGATGAGCGCGTTCGGCAGCATCGAGCTCGCGGTCGAGGCCCTGCACGCGGGCGCCTACGACTACGTCGCGAAGCCGTTCAAGCAGGACGAGGTCGTCCTCGCGCTGCGCAAGGCGGAAGAGCGCGAGCGGCTGCGTCGCGAGAACGCCGCGCTGCGGGCCCAGCTGCGCGAGGCCGCCGCCGCGACGGACTGGCTCGGCAGCCTCCTCATCAAGTCCGAGGGCATGCAGCAGGTCGCGCGCACGGTCCGCAAGGTCGCGCCGTTCAAGACGACGGTGCTCGTGCTCGGCGAGTCGGGCGTCGGCAAGGAGCTCGTGTCGCGGGCGATCCACGCGAACAGCCCGCGCGAGGCGGGTCCGTTCGTCGCGGTGAACTGCGGAGCCATCCCCGACGCGCTGTTGGAATCGGAGCTCTTCGGCCATGTCAAAGGCGCCTTCACCGACGCGACCCACGACAAGAAGGGGCTGTTCGAGGAGGCCAAGGGCGGCACGCTCTTCCTCGACGAGATCGGCGAGCTCCCGCCCGCGCTCCAGGTGAAGCTCCTGCGCGCGCTCCAGGAGGAGGAGATCCGGCGGGTCGGCGACACGCGGGCGATCGCGATCGACGTGCGCGTCGTGGCGGCCACGTCGCGGGAGCTCGCGCAGATGGTGGAGGACGGCAGCTTCCGCCAGGACCTCTACTACCGGCTCCACGTCATGGCGATCGCCGTGCCCCCGCTGCGCGAGCGCAAGGACGACATCGAGCCGCTCGTGGAGCACTTCGTGACGGCGGTGAACCGTCGGCTCGGCACGCGCATCGCCGGGGTCGGGCCCGACGCGATGCAGCACCTCGTCGCGTACGACTGGCCGGGCAACGTCCGCGAGCTCGAGAACGCCATCGAGCACGCGGCGGTGATGGCGGAGGGCGGCGCCCTCGTGCTCGCGGATCTCCCGGATCGCGTGCGACGCCCGGGTCGGGCCTCCGGCGGCGGCTTCGCCCTCGAGCTGCCGCCCGGCGACCTGTCCGTGAAGCGGGCGCAGCGGTCGCTCGAGCGCGAGCTGATCCTGCGCGCGCTGGCCCAGACGCAGGGCAACCGCACCCAGGCGGCCAAGCTGCTCGAGCTGAGCCACCGCGCCCTCCTCTACAAGATCAAGGAATTCGGCCTGAGTTAGGGGGCCGTGCGATGCTCGCCCAGGCCCCCCGAGCCCCCGTCACCGGGGGTCATGGGCGGCGGGGTCGGCGTTCGCCAACCATCTCCAGCAGTTCCCTCTCGTCGCGGCCCCCGCGGACCCGCGGTACCCGCGCGGCGGGATCACTACAATGACCTATCAATGGCCTATCACTGTGATTCACTTACATATCACTGAGGCGCAACGAACGCGTTGACGGAGCGGGGAACGGGACCGACAATGTCTGGGCTTTCTACGGATGGATCCGGAACCCAACCAGGGCGCCAAGGCGGACGCGGCCCCCGAGCTCGTCGAGGCGTCGGCGTCGGGCCGGGACGACGTCGTTGCGCCGTCGGGCGGCCGGAAGAAGCGCGCCAAGGCGGCCGCGGTGCAGACGAGCGGGTCGGTGCCCAACAACGTCCGCCGGCTGCGACAGGCCGCGATGATGAGCAAGGCCGAGCTCGCTCGGCGCGCGGGTGTGAGCCCGTTGACCATCGATCGCGTGGAATCCGGCTGTCCTTGCCGCATGGATACGAAGCGGAAGATCCTCGAGGCGCTCGGCTTGCAGCCGTCGGCCGCGAAGGAAGTCTTCCCCGACGAAGATCTGGGCTGACCGCGGCCGGGCCGCGGCGCATGGAGAGCGTGTGCGCGCGTGCGCGCGCCGTCGGCGTCCGTACCGTTCACGCGCGGGGCGTGCCAGGCTGAGGTGGGATCGGATCCGTGGCGAAGCAGTGCATCGGCGTGGACATCGGCTCGAGCGCGATCAAGCTCGTGCAGCTGCGGCCGGCCGGTCGCACGCTGACGCTCCAGAACTTCGGCATCGAGCCGGTGCCGCCGCAGACCATCGTCGACGGCGTCATCCTCAACCATGGCGCGGTCGTGGACGCGCTCAAGAACCTCGCGAAGCGCATCCACCTCAAGGGCAAGACCATCGCCCTGGCCGTCTCGGGCAACTCCGTGATCATCAAGCGCCTGACCATCCCCGCCATGGAGGGTGCGGCGCTCGACGAGCAGATGGAGTGGGAAGTGCGCCAGAACATCCCGTTCTCGCGCGACGACGTGCTCGTCGACTACGAGGTCCTCACCAAGCAGACCCCCACCGGCCAGATGGAGGTCCTGCTCGTGGCGGCGAAGCGCGAGATCGTCGGCCAGTACCTGCAGGTCGTGCGCGACGCGGGCTTCCAGCCGATCATCGTCGACGCCGCCGCGCTCGCGCTCCAGAACGCGGTGGAGGGCGGCATCGGCTTCGCGCCCGGCGAGGCCGTCGCGATCATCAACGTCGGCGCGACGTACTCGACCTTGTCGATCGTGTCGTCGGGTCGTCCGTCCTTCAATCGTGACCTCGGCACCGGGGGCAACACCTACACCGAGGCGATCCAGCGTCAGCTCGCGGTCAGCCTCGACGGCGCCGAGGCCTACAAGGTCGGCGGCGTCTATGCGGCCGTCGGCGTGGCGGCCGACGTGGTGCCCCAGGAGGTCCACCGCATCCTCTGGCACGTCTCCGAGCAGGTCGCCGAGGAGTTCCAGCGCTCGATCGACTTCTACATGAACGACGCGATCGACGCGCGGCTGTCCAAGATCTACCTGTCGGGCGGCTCCTGCCTCGTGCCGCAGCTGCCCAAGGCCATCCAGGACCGCTCGCGGATCCCGGTGGAGATCATCAACCCGTTCGCGCGGGTCGGCGTCGATGCGCGCCGCTTCGACGTGGAGTACCTGCGCGTGAACGCCCCGGTCGCGACCATCGCGTTCGGGCTCGCGACGCGGTTCGCGGGAGACGCCGAATGATCCGCATCAACCTCATCCCGCAGAAGCGGAAGAAGGGCGCCGGTGTGGCCGCGCGCACCGTCGCGGTCGCGGCCACGCCGAGCGAGGGACGCGGCGGGCTCGCGGCGTTCCTCATGCTGATCGGCTGGGTCGCGATCGGTGGTGGCTGCTGGTACCTGCTGTCGCTCGAGGAGGACGCCGCCACCGGCGTCCGCACGCAGGCCGCGAACATCCAGAAGGAAGCCAAGACGCTGTCCGACGCGATCGACAGCACGTCGATCGCGACGCGCACCGAGGAGATCAAGCGCCAGGAGATCGCGATCGAGAAGCTGCGCGCCAAGCAGCGGACGCCGGCGTTCGTCATGTACGAGCTCGCCTCCATCCTCACGGACACGAGCAAGGGCGGCGGGCCGACGATCGACCAGGAGAAGTACAAGCAGAACATCAAGGACGATCCGCAGAGCCAGATCAACGAGCGCTGGGATCCCTCGGGGCTGTGGCTCACGAGCGTCGCCGAGGAGGACGGCCGCTTGAAGATCGAGGGCACGGCGCGCGACGCCGCGGACCTGTCCGAGTTCACCCGTCGACTGCGCGCGAGCGTGTGGTTCGGCGACATCACCCATCCCGACTACGAGCGGATCACCGACCAGCGCGACAAGGACGCGCAGCGCAACCTGACGTGGAAGCTCGACGTCGCGGTGCAGCGCTGGAACTGAGGGCCGATGTTCGACGCACTCGGCAAGCTCCCCGTCTGGCAGCGGATCCTCGCCTGGATCCTCGGGTCGGCGATCCTCCTGGGGCTCTGGTACTTCGTGTTCTACACGGACGCCGTCGCCGCCCGCGAAGGCGCCGAGCAGGGGCTCGTGAAGGCCCAGAGCGACCTCGCGGCGGCCAAGACCGCGCAGGCCAACTTCGACGGCGAGAAGAAGAAGGTCGCCGAGGCCGAGCAGCGCCTGCAGGGCCAACGCGACGTGCTGCCGCTCAACGCCTCCACCGTCGACAACCTGATGCAGACGTTCCAGCAGCAGTCGCGCATGGTCGGCATGACCGTCGAGAGCTGGACGAACGAGACCGAGGAGTTCGAGGACTTCTACGCCAAGATGCCGATCAAGGTGCGCGCGAGCGGGACCTGGTCGCAGGTCGGCGAGTTCTTCCGCCGCGTCTCCGAGCTCAAGCGCATCGTCAGCGTCGACGAGCTCGCGCTCAAGGTGCGGACCACCCCGGCGGTCGAGCCCGGTGAGCCGCCGGTCCTCGACGTCGAGTTCGTCGCGGCGACGTATCGGTTCATGACCGACGCCGAGACCCAGGAGGCCGCGAGCAAGCCGGCCAAGCCCAAGCAGCAGAGGCGCAAGAAATGAGCCGCCGTGGCTTCACCGCACAGGGTCTGTTCATCGTGCTCGTGGGTGCCTGCGGGCCCGACGACGGCGGCGCCGAGGTCAGCAAGCAGCGCGGTGCGCCGGCGATCGGTGGCGCGCGCAAGGACGCCGAGTCGGCCGTCGAGAAGGAGTCCGGCGAGAAGGCGAGCGGTCGCGCGCCCGCGCCCGCAGCGAAGCCGGCAGCCCCTGCGGCTGCGCCCGCGGCGGGCGAAGCCCCCGAAGAGCCCGCCGCACCGCCGCCGGAGCGCCCGCTGCTCACGCTCGACGCGAAGTCGTTCGCGCGCCGGCGCGACCCCTTCGTCGGCTTCTCGCCGACCGAGGTCGTCGTCGCCGAGCCCGACCGCCCCCGGGCGAAGCGGCCGGTCGAGATGTCCCAGTACGCGTTCGAGGACCTGAAGCTCGTCGCCATCGTGAACGCCGGCCGGGGCATGCGTCCGCGCGCGCTCTTCATCGCGAGCGACGGCCGGAGCCAGGCGATCAAGCAGGGCGACTACTTCTCCAGCGCCGAAGTTTTGCTTGCTGCGGTCAATCGCGACTACGTTGAGATCGAAGTCGTGGATGATGACCTGGCGGCCAGCCTCAATCTCGCGCGCGGCGAACGCCGAGCGATCCAATTGCGCAACGAATGACGGAGCTCGACGATGATGCGCTTCGGTGTTTCACCCCCCGGAGCGCGTCGTTGGGCGCCTCTCGCTCGTCTCGCGGCTCCACTCGCGCTCGTCACCGCGCTCGATCCCGCGTCGGCGTACGCGACGGCGCAGCGAGCCCTGGCCGGCGCCACCACTGAACGCCTGGCGGCCCACGCCGCGGCGGCGGGCAATCGCGTCGACGGGCTCAGCGTCGAGGAGGTGGACGACGGCACGACGACGCTGCGGCTCGTCGGCACGGCGAAGCCCACCTTCAACGTCTATCGCCTGCAGGACCCCGAGCGGCTCGTGGTCGACATCGCGGCGTCGGAGCGCGGCAAGGTCGTGCCCCACCTACCGCTCGACACGTGGGCGTGCGGCCGGCTGACGATCGACGACGTCACCGAGCAGGACGCCAAGCTCGTGCGGCTCGTGGTCGAGCTCAAGCGAGAGTCCAGCTACATCGTGGTGCCCGACGACAACCAGCTCGTCGTCACGATCACGCCGCGTCAGGTGCCGCCCGAGGCCTACTTCGCACGCAAGAGCGCGTCGGCCCGGCGCGCGGAGATCGAGGCCGCCGAGCGCGATGCTGCACGTCTGCGCAAGGATGCAGCCGCGCTGCACGCGAACGCGAAGACGAAGAGCGACGAGGCCGAGAGCCGCGCGCTCGCGGCCCAGAAGGAGATGAAGGCCGCGAGCGAGCGCGCGAAGTCGGCATTGGCCGCCGAGGCGCGGGCGCGCGACGCCGAGTCGCGCGCGCAGTCGGCCGAGTCCACGGCCCGCAAGACGCTCGAGGAGAGCAAGAACAACAAGTTCCGCGCGCGTCGAGCCCTGCGCTCGGCCGAGCGCGAGCGCGAGAAGGCCGAGGCCGCGCGTGCCGAGGCCGAGCGGGCCCGGGCGGAGGCCGAGCGCGAGCTGGTCGTCGCGAAGCGCGAGGCCGAGACGGAACGCGCGGCGGCTGCGGCCGCCCATGCCCGCGCCGACGCGAAGGAAGCGGCCGCGGATCGGAAGCTGAGCGCGGCCGAGCTGGCGGCGAAGGAGAAGCTGAGCGCGGCGGACGGCGCTGCGAAGAAGAAGCTGAGCGCGGCCGAGCTGGCGGCGAAGGAGAAGCTGAGCGCGGCGGACGGCGCTGCGAAGAAGCGACTCGCGGAAGCGGACGGCGCTGCGAAGAAGAAGTTGACGGAGGCGGAGCGTCGCCTCGCGGAGGCGGACGGTGCTGCGAAGAAGAAGCTGACGGAGGCGGAGCGTCGCCTCGCGGAGGCGGACGGCGCTGCGAAGAAGAAGATGACGGAGGCGGAGCGTCGCCTCGCGGAGGCGGACGGCGCTGCGAAGCAGAAGATGACGGAGGCGGAGCGTCGCCTCGCGGAGGCGGACGGCGCTGCGAAGAAGAAGCTGACGGAGGCGGACCGTCGCCTCGCGGAAGCCGACGGTGCGGCGAAGAAGAAGCTGACGGAAGCCGAGCGCGCGGCGCAGGACAAGCTGGTCAAGGCCGAGGACGCCGAAGCGCGCGCGGCGGCCCGGCTCGCCGCGGCCGAGACCGCGGCCGCGGCGGCGCAGCGCGAGGCGGCGAAGCTGCGCAGCACCGCGTCGGAGGCCGACCTCAGCGCGAAGCGCAAGCTCGCGGACGCCGAGAAGAAGCTCGATGCGGCCGAGAAGAAGCTGGCGGACGCGCAGCGCGATGCCACGTCGGCGAAGGGGGCGGCCGAGAGCGCACGCACCCGCGCCGAGGCGGCGGAGCGCGCGGCGACGGCCCGGCTCGTCGAGGCCGAGCGCACGAAGGCGGCGGCCCAGGAGATCCTCGCGCGCGCGGAGGCGCAGGCGAAGAAGACGGTCGCCGACGCGAAGGTACAGGCCGATCGCACGGTGGCCGACGCACGGGTGCGCGCGCAGACCGAGGCGAGCGCGAAGCTCGACGCGGCGCAGCGCGAGGCCAAGCGGCTCGTCGACGAGGCCGAGGCGAAGGCGGAGCGCAAGTCGAACGAGCGCGTCGCCGCTGCCGAGGCCGCCGCGGCGGCGAAGATCGCCACGGCCGAGCGCGAGGCGCGGGCGCTCGCGAAGAGCAAGCTCGGCGAGGCCGAGCTCGAGGCCGAGAAGAAGCTCGCTGCCGCGAAGAAGGAAGCGAAGCGGCGGGCCGACGCCGAGCTCGAGGCCGCGCGCAAGCAGGCGGTGGTCGACGCCGAGCGCGAGCTCGCGAACATCCGCGCGTCCGCGAAGTCGGAGACCGCCGCGCTCGTTGCTGCGGCGCGGGCCGAGGCGAAGCGCTCGGCCGATGCCGACGTCGCGAAGGCGCGGGCGAAGGCGGAGACGGCCGCCGCGGCCGAGGTGGCGCGTGCGACCGCGAAGGCGAAGGAGATCGAGAAGACCGCGAGCGATCGCTTGCTCGCCGCCGAGGCCGATCGCGTCGCTGCGGCGCGCGAGCGGGCCGGCGTGCAGGCCGATCGCAAGGCGGCCGCTGCCGCGAAGGCCGAGGCACTCGCGCTGCGCGAGGAGGCCGAGTCGGCGCTCGCGAAGGCGAAGACGGCGATGACGGATGCGAGCGACGAGCGCAAGCAAGCCGTCGCGTCGCGCAAGGAAGCCGAGCGCGAGCTCGCGACCGCGAAGGCCGAGGCCGCGAAGGCCGAGCGCCGTGGCGAGCACGATGCCGCGCTGGCGCGTCGCGTCGCGGAGGCCGAAGCTGCCCGCGACGCCGCGAAGGCGAAGCAGCAGCGCGCCGAGGAAGATCTGCGGCGGCTCACGACCGATCGCGAGCAGCTCGCCGCCAAGCTCGCGAGCGAACGGCGGGCGTCGGAGACGTTGCGGGGCACGATCGCCAAGCGTGAGCGCGACCTCGGGGCCGCGCAGACCCAGGTCGACATCGCGCGCGAGAAGCTCGCCGCGCTCGGCGAGACCGTGAGCGTCGCCGAGCTCGAGCGGGCCAAGGCGGAGACGCGCAAGGTGCAGGCCACCGCGACGGTGCTCGACAAGCAGGTCGCGCGGCTGCGCTCGGATGCGGATGCCGCGAAGTCGCGCGCCGACGCGGCCGAGCGGAAGGTGAAGGACCTCGAGGCCGCCGGCGCGCGCCGCAAGAAGCTGGAGGCCGCGCGCGCCGACGCCGACGCGGCCCAGGCCGAGGCGAAGACCGCGAGGGACGAGCTCGCGAGCTCGAAGAAGCGACTCGCGTCGGTCGAGACCGATCTCGAGACGCGCAAGGCCGAGGTCGATCGCCTGTCCGAGCGCCGCACGGTGCTCGAGCGCGAGGGCAAGGATCTCGCGAAGAAGAACGAAGCCGCGAAGACCGAGCTCGCGAAGGCCGAGGGCAAGCTCGCCGACCTCGAGCGCTCGCTCGGCACCGAGCGCGATCGCTTGAAGTCCATCGAGGACGAGGTCCGCAAGGCCCAGACGAAGCTCGACGATCGACTCGGGGAGATCGCGGCGCGCTCCGTCCCGGAGCCGGTCGCGGCACCCGCGACGAGGCCGGCGAGCGAGCCGACGAAGCACGCCGCGAAGGCGCCGGCCGCCAAGGGCAAGCCGGCGAAGGTGAAGGACGTGCGGTTCGAGGACGATCGGGACGAATCGCGCGTCATCGTCGTGTTCGACGGTGCGCTCGAGTACGCGGGCAACTCGCTCACGCCGACCATCCAGGTGCTCGAGCTCGAGCGCGTGAAGATCCCTGCTGCGCTCGAGCGCAGCCTCGACGCGACCGCGTACAAGGGCCCGGTGAAGCTCGTCACCTCCTTCGCCGAGGACGACGACGCGAAGGTGGTCGTGTCGACCACGCAGCCCACCAAGGCGCGCCTGGAAGAGCTGCCCGGTCAGCTCGTGTGGCACTTCCCGCGCAAGGGCGCGAAGGGCAAGGCCACCGACGCGGTGAGCATGGCGGGCACGCGCGTCGCGTCCGCCAAGGCCACGAGCCTCGCCGCCAAGCACCCGATCGCCCAGCTCGCGGCGCCGCGCAACGCTCCGCTCGCCGCCGTCGCCCCGCCGGGCGACTCCGACCTGCAGTTCGACAGCACGCCCACGCGTACGACGAGCCGCCGCGGCAAGTGGCGGGGCGAGCGGATCGACATCGAGCTGCAGGACGCACCGATGAAGGACGTGCTCCTGCTCTTCTCCGACATCGGCAAGGTCAACATCATCTCGGGCCGCAACGTCGAGGGCAGCGTGTCGATGAAGCTGTCCCGCGTCCCGTGGGACCAGGCGCTCGACATCATCCTGCGCTCGCAGGGCCTGGGCTACACGGTGGACGGCAACGTCTACCGCGTCGCCACGGTCGAGGACCTCGAGAGCGAGCGCAAGGCCGCCATCGAGGCCGCCAACGCGCGCGTGCAGCAGAAGCCGCTCGAGACCAAGCTCGTGCCGGTGTCCTACGCGACCGTCGACGAGATGATCCCGAAGGTCACGAGCGTGCTCTCGCCGCGCGGATCGGTCACGCCCGACTCGCGCACGAACACGCTCATCATCATGGACGTCGCGGAGAACATCGCGCTCGCCGAGCAGCTCGTGCAGCAGCTCGACACGCAGACGCCCCAGGTGCTCATCGAGGCGCGCATCGTCGAAGCGCGCACCACGTTCGCCCGCTCGCTCGGCGTGCAGTGGGGCTTCGACTACATCGCGAGCCCCGGCACCGGCAACCCGACCGGCCTGCTCTTCCCCAACTCCGTCGGCGTCGGCGGTGGTGCCACGGGTCGTCCGCCGGACACCCGCGGTCTCATCCTGCCCGCGGCCGCGGCGAACCCGAACTACGCGGTGGACCTGCCGATCCCGGTCGGTACCGGCACCGGTGGTGCGATCGGGTTCTCGTTCGGCAGCCTGTCCGGCAACCTGAACACGAACCTGCGCCTCTCCGCGTCGGAGAGCACGGGCGAGATCCGAATCATCAGTGCGCCGAAGATCGTCACGCTCGACAACAACGAGGCGCAGATCGAGCAAGGCGTGCAGATCCCGATCTCGCAGGTCAGCGCCCAGGGTGTGAACACGCGGTTCGTCCGCGCGACCCTGTCGCTCACGGTCACGCCGCACGTGACCAACGAGGGCGCGGTCTTGCTCGACGTCGCCGTCGAGAAGAACGAGGCCGACTTCGTCAACACGGGCGCACGCGGCGATCCGACGATCCTCACCAAGCAAGCGCGCAGCCGCATGCTCATCAACGACAGCGACACGGCCGTCATCGGCGGCATCTACACCCGCACGAAGGCCGTGAACTTCGACAAGATCCCGTGGATCGCCGACGTGCCGATCATCGGCTGGTTCTTCAAGCAGAAGGCCGAGGCGGACCAGCGATCCGAGGTGCTCATCTTCCTGACGCCGAAGATCGTGAACCGGGCGTCCTCCATCGGCGGTTAGCGCTAGACTGGGGGCCTTCGTGCCCCCCGTCTTCCTCACGGGCCCCATGGGCAGCGGCAAGACCTCGGTCGGCCGCGAGCTCGCGACGCGGACCGGTGCGGTGTTCGTCGACCTCGACGATCGCATCGAGCGGATGTTCGGCCGCACGGTGGCCGAGCTGTTCGCGGCCGGCGAGCGCTCGTTCCGCGCGTGCGAGCACGCGGCATTCGCCGCATTGCTCGCCGAGCCCGCGTTCGCGCAGCGCGAGGTGGTCGTCGCGACGGGCGGCGGCCTCGTGATCGACCCGCGCCACCGCGATGCGATGGCGGCGTGTGGGCGCATCGTGTGGCTCTCGTGCGACGTGCCCACGCTCGTCGCGCGACTCGGCGCGGGCGACCTCGCGGCGCGGCCGCTGCTCGGGGCAGGGGACGTCGGCGCTCGGCTCGCGGCACTGGCGAGCGAGCGCGAGGCGGCGTATCGCGATCGATCGCTCGAGGTGGACGCCGCGGGCGCCCCCGAGGTCGTCGCGACGCGCGTGCTCGCTGCGCTCGCGGGAGGCGGGCCGTGACGCGCGTCGAGATCGCGGTGCCCGTGCCCGCGTCGAGCTCCGACTACGCGGTGGTGGTGGGAGCCGGCGTGCTCGCGGAGCTGCCCGCGGCGGTGCGACGCGCGGCGCCCCGAGCCGCGCGCGTCGCCATCGTGAGCGATGCGAACGTGTGGCACCACCACGGCGCGCGCGCGCAGGCACTGCTCGCACACGAGGGCTTCGCGGTCGCGTCGCACGTCGTCGCGCCGGGCGAGGCGAGCAAGTCCACCGATGCGCTCGTCGCCACCGTCGATGCGCTCGTCGCTGCCGAGCTCGTGCGTAGCGATGTCGTCGTCGCGCTCGGCGGCGGGGTCGTCGGCGACCTCGCGGGGCTCGCCGCGCACCTGTGCCTGCGCGGCCTGCCCATCGTGCAGTGCCCGACGTCGCTGCTCGCCCAGGTGGACGCGTCGGTGGGCGGCAAGGTGGCGGTCGATCGCCCGGCCGGCAAGAACCTGCTCGGCGCGTTCCACTTCCCGCGTGCGGTGCTCGTCGACACCGAGCTGCTCGCGACCCTGCCGGCGCGCGAGCTCGCGTGCGGGGTCGCCGAGATGATCAAGCACGCGCTCTTGTTCTCGGCCGATCACCTCGTCGCGCTCGAGCGCGATGCGGATGCACTGCACGCGCGCGAGCCCGAGGTGCTCGCCGAGCTCGTCGCGGCGTCGGTGGGGCTCAAGGCCACCTGCGTCGCGAGCGACCCGTTCGAGCGGCCCGACGGGCCGCGCGCGCTGCTGAACCTCGGCCACACGCTGGGCCACGCGATCGAGCACGCGTCGGGCTTCGCGGTGCTGCACGGCGAGGCGGTCGCGCTGGGGCTGCGGGCCGCGGCGCGCGTGTCGGCCCGGCGGGGGCTCGCCGATCCTGCGCTCGAGCGCACCGTGGTCGCCGCACTCGCACGTCACCGGTTGCCGGTCGATCTCGATGCGTGGACCGGCGGTGCCCACGACGACGCCTTGGTGCGCGCGCTCGGCCGCGACAAGAAGCGCGGCGGCGACACCCTCACCTACATCGGGCTGCACGACATCGCGCGACCGCAGCGTGTGCAGCTGTCGGTGGCGGAGATCCTCGCCGCCGCGCGGCCGTGAGCACGCGCGCGGGTCGGCCCGGTTTCTTGCGACGCGCGCGAAGCGGGTGCTAGCCTGATGAAGCGGGTCCGCGTGCGACGTCGGCCCGCTCACGGATTTCTCATGTCGACGCGTACCTCGCTCCTCGCGCTGTCGCTTCTCGCCGTGCTGTCGTCGGCGTGCGCCGACCAGCAGGAGTCGCTCATCGTGCTGCAGGCCCCCACGTGGCCCGACGAGGGCTGCATCGTCGACCCGGAGGCGGAAGCGGGCCTGTTGCGGGGCACGCTCGACGTCACGCAGGGCACGGCGTACCTGATGCCGGCCGCGGTGCTGAACAACCTCGCGACCCAGTCCGAGGGCGACAACAACGCGGGCATCATCACGAACGAGATCCAGATCACCGGGGCCAGCGTGAAGCTCTCGTCGGCCCAGGATCCGCAGATGATCGAGGACCTGAAGGATATGGACAAAGCCCTCGTCGACTTCGACGTCGACGTCGCCAGCGTCTCGGTGCTGCCCGGTGAGGTCGCCGGTTTCGCCGTCGAGGTGATCTCCTCGGCCGCCTCGAAGGCGATGGCCCCGATCGTGGCCGGCCACGGCGAGGACGCCCAGGTCATGGTCCTCGCCACCGTCGTGTTCCACGGCCTGCGGGCCGGCACCACGGTCGGCAAGATCGGCATCATCGACGCGCGCGAGTTCTCGTTCCCGATCCTGCTCTGCCAAGGCTGTCTGCTGGACTGCAGTGCGTGCCCCGACGAAATGCTGTGCACCATCACGCCCGGCGAGTTCTCGGGCGGGGTCTGTGGCAACGCGCAGGACTTCGGCGTGCAACCTCCGGGCTGCGAGCAGCAGATGTAGCCGGCGGATGCCTTGACGCGACCGCGCTCGGCCTGCGACCCTGCGGTGGCCGGCATGCTCATCGATCACCTCAAGAAGATCGTCGACTCCACGCCGGGGGCGGCGGGAGCCATCCTCATGGGGTTCGACGGCATCGCCGTCATGCAGCACGTCGCCGACGGTGCACGCGGCCAGGTCGATCTCGAGTCGGCCGCGATGGAGTTCTCGTTCCGCTTCATGGAGCTGCGCCGCGCGGCGCAGTCGCTCGAGATGGGCGACGTCTCGGACATCACCGTCCGGGGCGAGAACCAGTCGATCATCTGCCGCGTGTTGTCCGAAGAGTACTTCGTGGCGGTGCTCCTCACCCAGCCCGGGCACCTGGGCAAGGGGCGTTTCCTGCTCCGGGCGGCCACCCCGGACCTGTTGGCCGATCTGTAACGCCCCCTAGCGCGGGCAGGCGGCGTTGCCCCACAATACGCGGCGATCGATGGCCGCTCGCCGCCCAGCGTCCGCCCACGCGCGCCCGACCGTGATGGTGGTGCACGGGCCGAATCTCGACCTGCTCGGCACGCGCGAGCCCGGGGTCTACGGGCGCACGACCCTGGCACAGCTCGACGCGAAATTGGTCGAGCTCGGCGACACGCTCGGCCTGCGCGTCGTGACGCACCAGGCCAACGGCGAGGGTGCGATCATCGATCTGCTGCACGTCGCGCGCACCGCTGCCGGGGTCGTCGTGAATCCCGGTGGCTACACCCACACGAGCGTCGCGATCCACGACGCGCTCCGCATCCTCGCGATCCCGGTCGTCGAGGTCCACATCTCCAACCTGTACGCGCGCGAGTCGTTCCGCCGCGAGTCGATCACGGGCGCGGCGTGCCGCGGCGTGATCATGGGGCTCGGCGTCGACTCGTACGCGCTCGCACTGCGCCATCTCGCCGCCCTCGTCGCCCGGCCACCCTCGGCCGAACGACCGCGTCGGCGCCCGCCCGCCGCCGGACGAACCCGGCGGACGCGTCGACGCGTCGACCGATCCGAGTCCACGGAGCCCGCATGAACGATCCCGAGGATCCCAAGCTTCCCGACCTCCGCTACATCCGCGAGCTCGCGAAGATGTTCCGCCAGTACGAGCTCGACGAGCTCGAGATCGAGTCCGGCGACCATCGCATCCTGCTGCGCCAGGCCGACTACGCCTCCGCCCCGGCCCTCGCGGCCGCGCCCACGACCGTGGTGCCGGTCGCGGCACCGCGACCCGTCGCGGCGAACGAGCCCGGGTCCGCGGCCGCACCGGCGGCGGCCGTCGCGACGGGCGATTTCATCACCTCGCCGTTCGTGGGCACGTTCTACCGCTCGTCGCGGCCGGATCTGCCCTCGTTCGTCGAGCTCGGCAAGAAGGTGCAGGCCGGTGAGACCGTCTGCATCATCGAGGCGATGAAGCTCTTCAACGAGATCGAGGCCGACTTCGCGTGCCAGATCGAGGAGATCCTCGTCGAGAACGGGCAGCCCGTCGAATACGGTGCGAAGCTGTTCCGGGTGCGCAAGCTGTGACCGAGATCCGAAAGGTCCTCATCGCGAACCGCGGCGAGATCGCGCTGCGAGTCATCCGCGCGTGCCGGGAGATGGGCATCCGCACCGTCGCGGTGCACTCCACGGTGGACGAGGCTGCGTTGCACGTGCGCTTCGCCGACGAGTCGGTGTGCGTCGGCCCCGGCCCGGCGGCGCAGAGCTACCTCAACATCCCCAACCTCATCGCGGCCGCCGAGCTCACCGGCGCGGACGCCGTGCACCCCGGCTACGGCTTCCTGTCCGAGCGCGCCGACTTCGCGCGCGTCTGTGTGAAGTGCGGGCTCAACTTCATCGGGCCCACGGCCGAGCACATGGCGCTCATGGGCGACAAGGTGCGGGCGCGCGAGACGATGGAGGCCGCCGGCGTGCCCGTGCTGCCCGGCACCGGCGTCATCACGAGCCCCGACGTCGCACTCGAGGCCGCGGAGCGCATCGGCCTGCCCGTGATCATCAAGGCGTCGGCGGGCGGCGGCGGCCGCGGCATGAAGATCGTGCGCGAGCTCGAGCGGCTGGTGGAGACGCTGCAGACCGCCCAGGCGGAATCGGCCGCCGCGTTCGGCAACGGCGACGTGTACCTCGAGCGCTACGTCACCAGCCCGCGCCACATCGAGATCCAGGTCGTGTGCGACACCCATGGCAACGCGGTCGACCTGCTCGAGCGCGAGTGCTCGATCCAGCGCCGCCACCAGAAGGTGATCGAAGAGGCGCCGTCGGCCGCGCTGTCCGAGTCGCTGCGCTCCGAGATGCGCAAGGCCGCCGTGAAGGCGTGCAAGGCCATCAACTACCAGTCCGTCGGCACGCTCGAGTTCCTGCTCGATGGCGAGAAGTTCTACTTCATGGAGATGAACACCCGCATCCAGGTCGAGCACTGCGTGACCGAGATGATCACGGGCGTCGATCTCGTACAGGAGCAGATCCGCATCGCCACGGGCGAGAAGCTCGGTCACCTCGATCGCGTGCACCAGGCGCGCGGCCACGCGATCGAGTGCCGCATCAACGCCGAGGACCCCACCAACTTCTCGCCGCAGCCGGGCGTCATCACGGCGCTGCACTTCCCGGGTGGCTACGGCGTGCGCATCGACAGCCACGTCTACCAGGGCTACAAGGTCTCGCCGTACTACGACTCGATGCTCGCGAAGATCATCGCGCACGGCCGTGATCGCGAGCAGGCGCTCGCGCGCATCCGCCGGGCGCTCGACGAGACCGTCGTCGAGGGCATCCGCACGAACGTGCCGCTCCACCGCTGGATCCTGAAGCAGATCCAGTTCACGAGCGGCCGCTACGACACCCACTTCCTCGAGAAGCACCTCGACCCCGAGGCGATTCTCGCGGAGGCCGATCAGAGCTGACGGAGTCGAACGGGTGGCCGCGTTCAGCAAGGAAAAGGCGCACGAGCGGGCGGAGAAGTTCGCCGCCAAGGGTCAGCACGACAAGGCCGCTCGCGAGTACCAGTCGATCGTCGACAACGATCCGAAGGACATCCGCGCCTGGCTCATGCTCGCCGACTGCCTCGTGCGCTGCGGCGATCGGGCCGGGGCCGTCGAGCGCTACCTGCAGGTCGCCAGCTTCTACGCCGCGCAGCACCAGCCCCAGAAGGCGCTCGCGGTGTTCCGCCAGGTGGTGAACCTCGATCCGCGCCGCATCGACGTCCACCAGCGCATCGCGCAGCTGAACCTCGAGCTGGGCCGCGTGCAGGATGCCATCGCGATCCTCGAGCAGGTCGGTCACGCGCAGCTGCAGGCCGGCAACACCGCCGAGGCGATCGTCACGTTCGAGACCATCGCGAACGCCGAGCCCACCGCGGTGAGCAAGCGGCTGCGCATCGCCGAGCTGTACTCGCGCGAGGGCAACGTCGACAAGGCGGTCGAGCACTTCCGGCAGGCGGGCGATCAGCTGCTCGCGGCGGGCCGCAACTCGGACTACGTGCGCGTGGCGGAGCGGCTCGTCTACCACCGCAACGACGACAAGCCGACGACGCGCATGCTCGCGCGCGTGTACCTCGGCCTCGGCGATCCGCGGCGCGCGTTGATGAAGCTCAACGGGCTCTTGCAGGACGACCCCCACGATCGCGAGGGGCTCGAGCTGCTCGCGGAGACGTTCCTCGCGCTCGAGAAGCCCGACAAGGCCGTCAGCGTGATCCTCGAGCTCGTGCGCGAGCTCCGGCTCGCGGGCGACGGCGCGCGCGAGGCCGTGCGAGTCGCCCGCCGCGCGCTCGAGTGGGCGCCCGACAACGCCGAGCTCGCCATGGTCGTGCGCGAGGGCGGAGCCAGCCCGTCGCCGCGCCGCTACGAGCCGGCCGCGCCCGAGCCCGTGCTCGAGGCGGAGCCCGAGTCCGCGCCGGAGCTCGACGAGGCCGACATCGAGGAGCTCGACGACGACGACGTGCTCCCCACCGACTCGGCGACGATCGACATCGACGCGCCCGAGCCCGCACCGTCGTCGGCGCGGGCCGGCTCCGGTCGGGCGCCGGTGTTCGACGAGGAGAACACCACGGTGTCGCGCGGGCGCGGGTCGATGACGGACTCGGTGCTCGAGGACGTCGAGTCCGCGCCGGTGAGCCTGGAGCTCGAAGGCGCGATCGACTACGACAAGATCCTCTTCGAGGCGCGCGTCTACATCAAGTACCGCCTGTTCGAGCACGCGATCGATCACGTCGGCGAGCTGCTCATGCAGCACCCCGATCACGTCGGTGCGCTGGCCCTGCGCGCGCGCGCGTACGGCGAGCTCGGGCGCAAGCAGGAAGCCGCCGACACGCACGTGCGCGTCGCGGGCCTGGTGGCGAAGCGCGATCCGAAGCTGGCGCGCGAGCACATCGCGGCCGCGCTGCAGATCTCGCCCGGACACATGGGGGCCGTGGCGTTGCAGAGCGACATCGACCTGCGTCCGGTGACGCAGACGGCGGCCGCGCTGGATCGCGTCCTCGGCGAGGGCGACAGCGGCACCTTCGATCTGGTCGGCGACGATTCGGAGGACATCCCGGTCGAGCGCGACGAGCACGAGTTCGCGATCGAGGTGGCCGACGCCGAGGCCGATCAGGCCCGGGCCCACGCGATCCCCGTGGAGAACCGCTTCGGCCTGTCCGACGCGCGTCCGCTGCCGGACGAGGACGACGCGGCCCACCGCCGGGAGTACGAGCAGGTGCCGACCGAGGACCTCGCCGACGCGATCGCAGCCGCGCGTCACTTCAGCGGCGACGACGAGCGCGCCGACAAGACGCCGCACGTCCCGTTTCGCGCGCGCGAGGTCGTGTCCGACGAGGAGCAACTCGACTCCGAGGGCTCGACGGGTCGATTCCCGCCGCGGCCGGCGGTGCGGGCCGGCACCGGCGTGCCGCAGGCGTTCGACGTCGACGACGACGAGTCGCTGCAGTTCCCGCCGGCCCCGGCGTCCGCGAATGCGCCGACGACGAGCGAGCGCACGCCCACCGGTCCGCGTCCCGCCGCCGAGCCGCGCGCGTCGGGTCGGCCCGTCACGGGGCCGCGTCGATTCACCGCCGAGCCGGTGAAGGCCGCGCCCGCGCCGAAGTTCGCCGACCTCGGCGACGAGCTCGCGGAGATCCGCTTCTACGTCGACCAGGGCCTCGAGGACGATGCGCGCACGAGCCTCGCCGAGCTGGAGAAGCGCCACCCCGGCCATCCCGACGTCGCCGCGCTCGCGCGCGAGCTCGCGAGCGGCTCGGCGCCGCCGCCCGACTCCGGTGCCACGCCACTCGTGGACCTCGCGCCCGAGGACGAGGACGAGGACGCGTACCTGTCCGCGATCTTCGGCGACGGCCCGGCGCCCAAGGGCAAGCAGGCCAAGAAGAAGGAGCCCGAAATCCGTGCGTCGCATGCGGGCGTGGATCCCGGCGACGCGGCGACGCGCTACGACCTCGGCGTCGCGTACAAGGAGATGGGGCTCGTCGACGACGCGATCGCGCAGTTCGAGGCCGCGGCCGCCGATCCGCTCTGGGAGGCGCGGGCTCTCGTGATGTCCGGCACGTTGCGGGTGCACCGCGGCGAGACCGACAAGGCCATCGGCGACCTCATGCGCGCGCTCGATGCGGCGACGAACCAAGACGAGCTGCACGAGGCCCAGTACGAGCTCGCGGTGGTCTACGAGACCATCGGCGAGATCGATGCGGCGCGCGAGCAGCTCGAGGCGGTCCCCGCCGGCTATCGCGATCGCGACGACCGACTCGCGCGTTTGTGAGCTGTTCGCTGGCGAAGCGCGCCCCTGCGCTCGAGCGCCCTGGTAGTCTGGCGTCGTGAGCGACGACCGCCCGCGCGGGCCCTCGACCACCGCCGTGCACGGCGGTGAGCCGGACGTGCGCGACGATCGGGCGCTCACGGTGCCGGTCGTGTTGAGCTCGACGTATCCGTTCGCGGACACGCAGGAGCTCGTCGACTTCATGGAGGGCCGGCGCGAGCGCCCGCCCGAGTACGCGCGCTACGGCAATCCCACGGTCGCGGCGGCCGAGGCCAAGCTCGCCGCGGTGGAGGGCGGCGAGGCGGCGGTGCTCATGGCGTCGGGCATGGCGGCGATCACGACGACGCTGCTCGCGATGCTGAAGTCGGGCCAGCACCTCGTGCTCACCGCGGACGTCTATCGCAAGACGCGGGTGTTCGCCCGCGACACGCTCGCGCGCTTCGGAGTCGAGGTCGACGTGGTCGAGCCCACCGTCGAGGCGGTGGCGGCCGCGATCCGTCCGACCACGAAGGTGCTCTTCACCGAGAGCCCGACGAACCCGTACCTGCGCATCGTCGACCTCGACGCGCTCGTCGAGGTGGCGCGCAAGCACCGGATCAAGACGATCATCGACGCCACGTTCGCGACGCCGGTGAACCTGCGGCCGCTCGCGCACGGCGTCGACCTGGTCGTGCACTCGGCCACCAAGTACCTCGGCGGGCACAACGACATCATGGGCGGCGTCGTGATCGGCAAGGCCGGCATCGTCGCGGCGATTCGCGAGCAGCTCGGCACGCTCGGTGCGGTCGCCGATCCGCTCGGTGCTTTCCTCCTGGTGCGCGGCGTGAAGACGCTCGCGCTGCGGCTCGCGCGGCAGAATGCGAGCGCGCTCGCGCTGGCCGAGCTGCTGTCGGGCCATCCCTCCGTCGCCAACGTGTGGTACCCGATGCTGCCGTCGCATCCCGATCACGCGCTCGCGCGGCGGTACCTCGCGGGCGGCGGCGCGGTGATCTCGTTCGAGCTCGCCGGTGGTCTCGCCGCGGGCACTCGGCTCGTCGACGCCTTGTCGATCCCCAAGCTCGCGCCGAGCCTCGGCGGGGTCGAGAGCCTCGTCGAGCAGCCCGCACTGATGAGCTACTACGAGCTGTCCGCCGAAGAGCGCGCCCGCGTCGGCATCCGCGAAGGCCTCGTGCGCCTGTCGGTGGGCATCGAGGACGTGGCCGATCTCGCGGCCGATCTGCGCCAGGCACTCGATCGCGCGTGAAGACTGGCGGTAGAGTGGTGGCGTGCGCGGGCTCCTCCTCGCTGCGCTCGTCGGCGCGTGTCGGACCGCACCGACGGCTGCGCCGACCCACGACGTGGCCGCTGCGCCGCCGCCTCGATCCGCGCCGGTCGAGCGCGCGCCGCCGGTTGCCGCGAACGAGGCGCAGGTCGTTGCGCCCGTCGTCGTGCCCCCCGGGTTCGAGTCGGCGCCGAGCGAGGCGCCGAAGTTCGCGCGGCTCGGGCTCGATCTCGAGGGCGAGTATCCGCTGCGGGCCACCGTGCGCACGGTCGGCTCGACGTTCGAGACGGCCGAGGGAGGCGGAGAGATCGCCGGCTCCGGTGCGAGCACGCGCTTCGAGGCATTCGTCGTCGACGAGGGCGTGGGCTCGAGCCCGCGTCGCGTCCGGCTTTTGTGCGAGCACGCGCGCCATCGCGTCGCGCGCTTCGTCGATGCGTCCGATCTCATGGTCACCGTGCGCGACGAGAGCCCGATGTTCGCGCGCCCGGCGTGGCCCAAGCGCGTGCACGCGCGCACGCCGACCGTGCGCCTGCAGCCCGGCGCGCCGCTGCTCGTGGTGCAGCGCCCGGCGAAGGGCTTCGCGTTCGTGCGTTTCGAGGGACACGACGTCGACGCCGTCGGCTTCGTGCCCGTGAAAGCGCTCGACGTCGTGTTCACCGCCGAGCGTGCTGCCGGCGAAACGGTGCCGAACGCGACCGTCGTCGCGCCGGCACGCTTGCACGAACAGCCGGGTGGTCGCGTGCTCGCGCGGATCGGCCCGCCCCAGCCCGTCGAGATGCTCGGGCCGCGCAAGGGCAAGTGGCGGCTCGTCCAGTGGACGTCCGCGGATCTCGCCGTCACGGGATGGATCGACAAGAAGTTCCTGCGGCGGCTCGTCACGGACAGGGAGGACGAGCTCGGCGAACCGGTGCCGCCGGTCTCCGGCTCCGTCGGCGAGATCGTGCTCCCGCGCGGCACGACGCTGCTCGGCCGCGAGAGCGCAGAGCCGCTCGGGATCGTCAGCGAACAGCGGACGGCCGCCTGCGTCGCGGACTGCACCGCTGGCATGCCCGTCGTGCGCATCGAGGCGTGTCCCACCGAGATCGAAGTGCGCGCGCGCCTCGGGAGATGACATGCCGTCGTCGTCGTCATCGCCGCCCTCGCGCACGCCGGTGCTCGCCGCGGTACCCGAGGTCGAAGGCGGCGACGACTCGCGCTCGATCGCGGTCGGTGGGCGCGTCGGTCGTTACGTCGTGCTGCGCCGGATCGGCGAGGGCGGCATGGGCGTCGTGTACGAGGCCCACGATCCCGAGCTCGATCGCATCGTCGCGCTGAAGCTCCTGTGGCCGTCGCGACGCACCGCCGAGCGGCTGGGCTGGCTGCGGCGCGAGGCGATGGCGATGGCGCGGCTCAGCCATCCCAACGTCGTGCAGGTGTACGACGTCGGTGAGGCCGCCGATCAGGTGTGGATCGCGATGGAGCTCGTGCGCGGGGGCAGTGTGAAGGAGTGGCTGGGCACGCGACCGGGCATCGATGCGATCGTCGACGTGTTCGTGCAGGCGGCGTACGGGCTGCAGGCCGCACACGACTGCGGGCTCGTGCACCGCGACGTGAAGCCCGCGAACATGCTGCTCGACGGGGAAGGGCGCGTGCGCGTGGGCGACTTCGGGCTCGCGCGGCTGCCGGCCACCGTCGATCCCACGCCGTCCGAGCCGTCCGCGCTCGATCGCATGACGCCCGCGCCCGAGGGATCCGACCTACGCGCGCGCGGCATCGGCACGCCGGCGTACATGGCTCCCGAGCAGCACCTCGGCGGCGCGGTGGGACCGGCGAGCGATCAGTACGCGTTCGGCGTGGCGCTGTGGGAGGCGCTGTTCGGCGCGCGCCCCTATCCGCAGGAGGGGGCCGTGGAGATCGTGCTCGCGAAGCTCGAGCACGCGCCGGCCGAGCCCGCCGGCGCGCGCATCCCCATGCGATTGCGCAACGCCTGCCTGCGCGCGCTCGAGCCGGAGCCCGCTCGTCGTCATCCGTCGATGGCCGTGCTCGCCGAGGCGCTGCGACCCCGCCCGAAGCGACGAGCACCGTGGATCCTGGGCGCTACCGCGGCGCTCACGGCCGTCGCCGTCGCGGCACTGTGGCCGAGGGCGCGCGCATGCGATGGGATCGATCGCGAGCTCGTCGGCGTGTGGGACGACGACGTGCGGACGAGCGTGCGGCGAGCGGTGCTCGGCACCGGATTGCCGTACGCGGAAGCGACGTGGACGACGGCGAGCGCGACGCTCGACGAGTACGCCGCGACGTGGACCGAGGCGCGCGGCGAGACGTGCCGCGCGCTCGCGGACGCCGGCGCCGAGGCGGCGCACGTGTTGGATCAACACAGCGCATGCCTGCACCAGCGCCGCGCCGCGCTCGCGGCCGTCGTCGACGTCGTGCGCGCGCCCGATGCCACTGCGGTGCAGCGCTGGGTCGCGACCGTGGGCGAGCTGCCGCCGGTCGCGACGTGCACCGCAGATGGGGCGCCCGACGTGCGTGTGCCCGACGAGCCGGCGATGCGCCCGCGGGTGGAAGCGCTGCGCGATCGACTGGCGCACGCGAGCGCGCTCGGACTCGCCGGCTCGGTGCGCCTCGGGCTCGACGAGGTGGAGCCCGCGCTCGCAGATGCGCAGCGGCTCGGCTTCGCGCCGCTCGTCGCGGAGGCGTGGCTCGCCAAGGGCGAGCTGTTGCGTGGCGAGGGCGATCCGTGGGGGGCCGAGCGCGCGCTCGAGCAGGCCTACTGGTCGGCGCTCGCGGTGGACGACGACGCGATCAGCCTGCGCGCCGCGACCGGGCTCGTGCACGTCGTCGGCTACGACCAGGCGCGCGCCGATCCGGGAGCGACGTGGGCTCGACACGCGCAGGCGGTGCTCGAGCGCGCCGACGCGGCGCCCTCGGCCGAGGCCGCGCTCGCGCTGGCCGAGGGCTCCATGCTGCGCCGCGCCGCTCGCTTCGACGATGCGCGCGAGCGCTTCGAGCGGGCGCGCGATCTGTGGGCCGCGCTCGAGCCTACCGACATCCGTCATGCACGCGCGCTCGTGAGCCTCGCCGGGCTCGAGGTCGCCGTCGATCGCTCGCGCGAGGGGCTCGCGGCGTACGAGCAGGCGCTCGCGATCGAGATGGCCGCGCTCGGGCCCGATCACCCCGCGCTCGCGGCGACGTGGAGCGGGATCGGGGCCGCGAGCCTGAACCTCGCGCGCTGGCCGGAGGCCCGCGAAGCGCTCGAGCGCGCGGTCGTGCTGCGCGAGCGCTCGCTCGGCGCGGAACATCCGGCGCTCGCGAACTCGCTCAACAACCTCGGCATCGTGCTCAACCGACTCGGCGAGTACGACGCGGCGCGCACCGCCCACGAGCGCGCGCTGGCGATCCGCGAGCGCGCGTTCGATCCGGATCATCCGGACATCCAGGAGTCGCTCAACAACATCGCGGTGCTGCTGCTCGAGCAGAACCGCTTGGCCGAGGCGGAGCCGTATCTCGTGCGCAACATCGCGAGCAACGAGCACCGGCTCGGCACCGAGCACCCGAACCTCGTGGGGCCGCTCGACAACCTCGGCATCGTGCTGCGCGAACAGGGGCGCTTCGCGGAGGCGGAGCCGCTGCACCGCCGCGCGCTCGCGATCGCCGAGCGCGGCTTCGGTGAGGAGAGCAAGCCCGCTGCAGCCGCACGCTTCGGCCTCGGCACCGCGCTCCTCGGGCTCGGGCGCACGACCGATGCCGTCGCGCTGCTCGAGCGTGCGCTGCCGGTGTTGTGCGGACCCGAGACGTCGCCCTCGCGGTGCGGCGAGGTCCGGCTCGCGCTCGCCCGCGCGCGGTTCGAGAGCGGCGAGCCGCGGGACGAGGCGCTCGCGCTGGCACGCACGGCGATCGACGAGTTCGAGCGCGCGGGACCGTCGGCCACGCGCGGGCTGGGGCAGGCGAGGGCGTGGGTGGCCGCGCTCGAACGCGGTCAGGCACGCAGCTCTGCGAGCGGTCCGTGACAAAAGGCCGGGTCGCCGAACGTGTCCGTCGGTGCGTCCATCGCCTCGCACAGCGAGAGCAGGAGGTCGTTGTGCGAGCCGTTCTCGTAGGCGACGTGTCGACCGGTCGCGAGCGCGCCGTGGCACGAGCCGGCGAGCACGAACGGGATCTTGCGGCAGTCGTGCGGCTGCCCTTTGCCGAGCTCGCTGCCCCACACGACGACGCTGTGATCGAGCAGCGTGCCGTCGCCTTCCTCCACCGCGTCCATGCGCGCGAGTAGCTCCGCGAATCGTTCGGCGAACCATCGGTTGATGTCGACGAGTTGCTGTTGGGCGGTCTCGCTCTCGTCGTGCGACAGCGTGTGATGGTCGACGGTGTGATCGAGCCACGTGAAGATCGCCGAGCCCAGCGCGCTCGACCACATGAGGCTCGCGACGTTCGTGAGCCCGCACGCGAGCGCGAGCGCGAGCATCTCCACCTGCAGCTCGCCGACCTTCGGGTAGTTCGGGTTCTTCTTGTACTCGAAGGGCGGTCCGAGCTCGGGTGGCGTGCAGTTGGCTCCGCCGAGCTGATCCAGCCTCAGCTCGAGCGCGCGCACGGCCGCGAGGTGGGCGTCGAGCTTCGCGCGATCGGCCACGCCGAGCGTCGGCACGACGCGCTCGAGATCGCCGGCCACCGCATCGAGCACGGACTTCCGGCGCGCACGCAGGGCCGTGACCGCGGCCGGATCGCCGCCGAAGTCGGCGAAGATCCGATCGAACAGCGCGTGGGGGCTGTCCTCGGGCGTGATCGGCTGCTGCGGACCGCCGTAGATCATGCGGCCGTTGGGCATCGTCGACTTCACCTGCACGCCGAGCTCGAGCGAGCGGAACGGCGTCGTGGCGGGCAGCGTCGTCGCGACGTGCTGATCGACGGAGATGCCGTTGCCGTAGCTCGAGTCGCCGTCGTTGCCGCCGAACGGCTCGATGCCGGTCCACAGGCAGCCGACGCCGCGGTTGTGGCCCTTGCGATCGCCGCCCGCCGACGCCATGTCGAGCCCGCTCACGACGAGCAGGCGATCGCGGAAGGGCTCGAGCGGCGCGAGGATCGGCGAGAGGGCGAAGTCGGGACCGGGCGTCCACGACGGTCGCACGGTGCCGTTCGGGGTGAACCACAGCACGAGCCGCTTGGGGAACGCGTTGCCCCCGGCGCGCGCCGTGCGAGGCGCGAGCGACTCGAGCCAAGGGAGCCCGAGCACGAGCCCGCCCGCACCGCGCACGAACGCGCGCCGTCTCATGGCTCGCCCTCCCGTCGCACGCTGCGGAATGCGACGCTGCGCGTGATGTCGACGAGCAGCGCACGCACGTCGCCGTCCTCCGCGAAGCGCTCACGCAGCTCGCCGAGCGTGCAGTCGTCGGCGATCGTCTCGGCGCGTCCGAGCGCGTAGCGGAACGCGTTCGTCGCGAAGCAGTCGTGGACGAGGCGGCTGTCGGCGAGCCGCGTCGCGAGCTCGGCGGCGCCGTCGAAGTCGCCGTCGACGTCGGTGCCGACGAGCGTGCCGCTCGCGTCGATCGGCACGCCGTGCTCGTCGGCGCGCCACAGCCCAGCGCCGTCGTAGGCCTCGAAGCCGAAGCCGATCGGGTCGATGAGCGCGTGACAGCCCGCGCACTGCGGGTTCGTGGAGTGCTCGGCGTAGCGCTCGCGCATGGTCGCGTCGGGATCGTCGGTGGGCGGCTCGAAGTCGACGTCGTCGGGCGGGGGCGGCAGCGGCTGGCAGAGCAGGCGCTCGCGCACGAACTTGCCGCGCGCGACCGGAGCGGTGGTCGCGTACTTGCCGAGCGTCGCCGTGAGCGCGCCCTGCATCAGCAGGCCGCCCCGCGGCACGCCGGGGTCGAGCTCGACGCGCACGGGCTCTCCGGTCGCGTCGACGCCGGCGATTCCGTAGTACTCGGCGAGCGTCGCGTCGAGGAACGTCCACCGCGCGCCGAGCAGCGTCGCGAGGCGGCCGTCGTCGACGAGCACGGCGTGCGCGACGAAGCGGCGGGTCTCGAGCAACATCGCGTCGCGCACCGCGTCGTTCCACCGCGGGAACGCGAGCGGGTCCTTCGTGGTGCTCGCGAGCGCGTCGAGATCGAGGAGCTGGCGGAAGAGGTCGGCGATCACCGCATGCGCCCGCGGATCCTCGAGCATGCGCTCGGCATGCGCGGCGATCTGGTCGGGCTCGTGCAGCTCGTGCGCTTCCGCGGCCGCGAGCAGGGCCTCGTCGGGCAGCGAGCCCCACAAGAAGTAGGACAGGCGGCTCGCGATCTCGACGTCGCCGAGCGCGACGACGCCGCGCGCGTCGGGCTCGCCGGCGCCGAGCTCGATGCGATAGAGGAAGTGGGGCGAGCCGAGCACGGTCTGCACGACGAGCGAGAGCGCGTTCGCGAGCCCCTCGTCGCGGCCTGCCGCGAACACGGCGAGGAGCGCGTCGACGTCGGCTTGGACGAGCGGACGGCGATAGGCCCGGCGCGCGAACGATCGCACGAACGCATCGACACACGCGTCCTCGCCGACGAGCGCGACGTCGCACGCGAGCAGAGCTGCGGGATCGATCACCGCCTCGGCCGCGAGGATCTCCGCGGCGAGCATGTACTGCTCGGCCTGCAGCTCGCCGACGGTGCGCACGGATCCGTTGTTGTCGAACCCGTTCAGCTCTTCCTCGGCCGCGAACGACTCGGCGACGCGCAGCTCGGTGCCGAGGAGATCGCGCACGCTGTTGTCGTACTCGAAGCGCGTGAGCCGACGGACGACGGTGGGGCCGACGTCCCCATCGCACGCATCGCCGTCGGGCGCTCCGGTGTCCTCGCCGTTCGCGTCGGACGACGACGACGACGACGACTCCGGCACGTCGGCGGCGCGGCCGTCGGGGCCCTCGTAGCACGCCGCCTGCGCGAGCGCGGCGCACAGGCACCAGGAGTGGGGAAAGCACCGCACCGCGATCGGACTCCGCGAGCATCGTCGCCGCTGTCGCACCGCGGCCACCATCGGCCGTACGACGCATTCCTCGGTGCGAAGCGGCGCTCGACATCCGTCGATCGACGCATGTGCGGTTGCTATCCTGGCGGAGGATGGCCGACGACCCGACGCGCACGCTCGACGGCCCCGAGCCGCTCGCTCGCGGCAGCGGGCTGCCGGTCCTCGAGGTCGTCGCCGGCGCCGCGCTCGAGCGCTTCACCATTCCCACGGGCGGACTCGTCATCGGTCGCGGCGACGTGGCGGACGCGAAGCTCGAGGCGGACGGCGTGTCACGCCGCCACGCGAAGGTGCTGAACCACGGCGATGGCCTCGTGAACCTGCTCGATCTCGGCAGCACGAACGGCACGTTCCTGAACGGCCGCCGCGTCGACGCAGCGGTGCTGCGCGAAGGCGACGAAGTCCGTATCGGCCAAGTGGTGCTGCGCTTCGGCTACGCGACGGAGAACACCGAAGTGCCGCCGCCCCGCGACGCCGGCCCGGCGCTCGCCGAGCTGCTCACGGCGCGCGAGCTGGAGGTCGCGCGGCTGGTCGCGCGCGGCCTGACGAACGCGGAGATCGGCAAGCAGCTGTTCATCAGCGCGAGAACGGTATCGACGCACCTCGCGAACATGTACGAGCGCCTGGGAATCCACACGCGGGCGGCCTTGGCAGCCCACGTGGTGCAGCATGATCTTGGGGAGTGAGGACCACGATCACGACGTAGTCGTAGTCGTAGTCGCAGTCGCAGTCGTGAACACGCCGTCAATCACCGAAGCAGTACGGCCCCCCACCATTGTTCGCCGCCAGACACGACGTCCCCTCCGGACAGCTCAGCTCCCCCGCACAATCCAACGCACAGTTCCGCACGAACCCCTCGACACACACCTTCATCGCCGTGACGCCGTCCGGCGCCGGCGGGCACAGCTGCGCGTCGGGTGGCGACGCGCCCATCGTGCCGCACGACGGGCTGCAGAAGCCGTTCGCGCCGTTCTGATCGGCCTTCAGGCACGCGAGCCCGGGATCCGCGAAGCAATCCGCGCTCGTCGTGCACGGCGCATACGCGCCGCCGTCCTCCGCCGCGCCGCCCATCGTCTCCGCGGCGCCATCGCTCGACGCGTCGCCCGACGACGCGTCGCCCGGTTGGAACGTCGCATCGCCCGTGTCGACGGCGTCGCTCGTCGAGTCGCCCGCGCTCGCGCTCGCACCGTCGTCATCGCTCGCATCACCACCGTCGTCGTCGTCGTCGGTCGAGCTCGCCGCCGCGCCGTCGTCCGAGCCGTCGTCGTCGGGCGCGGACCCGCCCGCGCCCGGTCCGCTCAGCGACACGCCCTCGTCCGGGGTGACCTCACATCCGAGCACGATCGCGAGCGCAACGAGGGCGATGGGGCGCATGACGAGTCTCCTCGCCCTTCGTGGCCGCGCGGGCCGCGATCCGTGCGACGCCCAGACGGAAGCGCCGCGCCGCGGCCACTCGCACGGGGACGGAGGCCTGCCATGCGAGCGTCACACCTTGCCATCGCGATCGCTCTCGCGACGATCAACGCCTGCGCCGACACGCGCGACGACGACGCGGCGACGGGCGTCGGCTCGGCCACCGCGGCCGACGACGGGGAGTCGAGCTCCGATCCCGGCAGCGCATCCGCGGACGACGACGACGACGACGACGGAGACGATGCGCCGGCGACCGACGATGCAGCGGACTCCTCCGGCGGTGACGACACCAGCCCCGCGGCGTGCTCCTTCGCGCTGGGCTGCCTCGTACCGCACGACGTGCCCGACGGCGTGGGCGTGGGCAGCGACGCGCCGGTCGGCTGCGGCGACGGCCCGTTCGCGCTCGCGCACTCGATCTCCGTCGCGTCGTACGCCGACCCCGAAGCGCCGCGGTCGATGCCGCTGCTCGCCGATCTCGACGACGACGACAACGTCGATCTCGTCGTGAACTTCCGCAAGGCGTCGGTCGGCCTGGTGTTCCCCGGCCTCGGCACCGGCGCATTCGCAGCGACGCCCGCCCAGCTCGCAGGTGGGATCTTCGCGGGCGGGTGGGGCGGCGACCTCGGCGACGTCGACAGCGACGGCAAGCTCGACGTCGTCGTCGGCGATCACGCCCGTGGCGCATGGGCGTGGCGCAACGCGGGCGCGATGAGCTTCGTCGAGGCGCGCACGGGCCTACCCCCCGACGCGCTGTTCTCGGGCGCCGGGCTCGGCGACTTCGACGGCGACGGTGCGCTCGATGCCCTCTTCGGTGCCGACCAATTCGGCAGCGGCGTGCGCTCGTTCGCGGGCGACGGCGCAGGCGGGTGGACCGAGTCCACCGCGCCCGCGATCGCGGCCGCGAACCTCGGCTCGATCCTCGCCGGCGATCTCGACGGCGACGGCGACCTCGACGCGGCGATCTTCGGCAAGGCGAGCGCGTCGATCGACGCCTTCGTCGCGACCAACGACCTTGGTACCTGGAGCGTGGCCGGCCCGCTGCCCGGCCCCGGCGTCGCGGGCGGGCTCGCGGACCCCGTGCAGGGCTCGCTCGGCGACATCGACTGCGACGGCGACCTCGATCTCGCCGCGGGCGGCTTCGTGTACCGCAACGACGCGGGGGCCTTCGCGTCGCCGATCGCGGTGGACGGCAGCCACATCGCGCACCTCGCCGACATGAATGGCGACGGCCACCTCGACCTCGTCACGCACGATGCGACCACGGGCCTGTCGCTCCACCTCGGCGACGGTGTCGGCGGGTTCGCGCTCGACTCCGCCTCCGGACTGCCCGACGCCGCGACCGCACCGATCCTCGACGATCCGTACGGGATCGACGTCGGCGATCTCGACGGCAACGGCAGCCTCGACGTCGTGCGCATCGCGGGCTTCGCGGGCGACTATCGCGTCGAGTCGTGGGTGCGTTGAGTCGCACGCGCCGGCGCGCCTACGTCGGATGACGTACGCGTGCGCGCGCCCGCGCGGCGAGAATGCGTCGCGCGTCCGATGGTGACGCCGGGGTCGTTCGCGGGACGATGGACGACGAGGAGCGCCCACTCTCCGGGGCGGACGACATGGACACGCTGCTCGACGGCTCGCCCTCCGGATTCGCGGAGATCTACCGCCACCACTTCGGCTTCGTGACGCGCAGCGTGCAGCGTCTCGGCGTGCCCGAGGCGAGCGCCGAGGACGTCGCGCAGGACGTGTTCCTGGTCGCCCAGCGGCGCTTCGCCGGCTTCGAGGGCCGCTCCACGACGCGCACGTGGCTGTTCGGCATCGCGCGGCGCGTCGCGAAGGACCACCGGCGAAGCCGCGATCGCCTGCGTCGGCGCCTCGACCACTTCGGCCGCGTGCCCCCGCACGAGCTCGCGCCCGAGGACACGACGATGCGCATGTGGGCGGTCGACCGCCTGCACGTCGCGCTCGGCGGCCTCGATGCGGCGCGGCGAGCCGTGTTCGTACTGTGCGAGATCGAGGGCATGACCGCGCCCGAGGTCGCGGAGCTGCTCGGCGTGAACCTCAACACCGTGTACTCGCGGCTGCGCCAGGCGCGGCTCCACGTGGAGGCGTCGCTGTCGGCCTGAGCCTGGTACGATCGGCTGCGATGGCGCTCGAGTGTCCGAGCGAGGACGAGTTGCTCGCGTGGGCGCACGGACGCCTGCCGAGCCAACGCCGTCGCGAGCTCGAGCTCCACATCGACGAGTGCGGCACGTGTGGGGCCCTGCTCGCGACGGCCGCCCGCGAGCCCACGATCGCGCCGCCGGTGCGCGTGCGCGTCGATCCCACGCTGCCGGCGCGCTTCGATCGCTACGCGATCGAGTCGCGGCTCGGACGCGGTGGCATGGGCGTCGTGTACGCCGCCCGCGACGAGCGGCTCGGGCGTCGCGTCGCACTGAAGGTGCTGCGCGGCGATCGGGCGCTCGACGTCGAGGTGCTGCGCGCCGAGGCGCGCGCGCTCGCGGCGTTGCAGCACCCCAACGTCGTCACCGTGTACGAGGTGGGTCACCTGCCGGCCGGCGACGTGTACATCGCGATGGAGCTCGTGGAGGGCGAGGATCTGCGCCGGGTGGTCGCGCGCGGCGAGCTCGCCGTCGACGAGACGCTCGACCTCTTCGCGCAGGCCGGCCGCGGGCTCGCGGCCGCCCACGCGGCGCTGCTCGTGCATCGCGACTTCAAGCCCGACAACGTGCTCGTCGGCGCCGACCGGCGCGTGCGCGTCACCGACTTCGGGCTCGCGTGCGTGCACGGCACGAGCACCGCGGACGCGAGCGCATCGCAATCGAGTGGTACGACCGATCGCGTGGCGGGCACGCCGGCCTACATGGCGCCCGAGCAGCTCGCCGGAGGTCCGCCCGATCCGCGCTGGGATCAGTACGCGTTCTGCATCGCGCTGTGGGAGGCGCTCACCCGCCACAAGCCGCCGCGGTCCGCGGCCGCGCGTCACCGCGACGTCGCGATCCCGGGCCGGATCCGCCGCGTGCTCGAGCGCGGCCTCGCCGACGATCCGAACGCGCGGCATCCGAGCATGACGGCGCTGCTCGACGAGCTCCGTCGCGCCCGCCGGACGCCGACGTGGGCGCTGCCGCTCGCGACCGGCGCGACGCTCGTGCTCGGCGTCGCGGTGGCGAGCGCCGGCGGTGAGGAGCGATGCGCCGCCGCAGCGAGCACCGCGTGGTGGACCGACGGTGCGCGCACGCGCTTGGCACACGCGCTCGCGGATCCCCCGTCGGCGACCGCCGGCCGCGAGGGTGCACGTGCCCTGGCCCACCTCGATCGCTGGGCCGAGCGCACGGGCGACGCGACGCGAGCGGCCTGCATCGCGGACGCCGACGATCCGCGCACGACGGCGTGCCTCGCGAGCACGCGCGCGCGGGTCGGCGAGCTCGCGGGCCTGCTCGCCGAGGATCCCGGCCTGGCCGTGCGGGGCCTCGACGGACTCTTGCGTGCGTTGCCCGAGCCGGAGTCGTGTGGGGACGATCGCGGCGACTCGGTCGCGATGATCGACACGCGTGACGCACTCGCGTCCGCCCGGCTGTTGCTGGAGGCGGGGCGCTACGACGACGCGGTGGCGCGCACCGGCGAGATCGTCGCGCACGCGCGCACGCTCGGCGACGAGCGTGCGCTCGCGGCCGCGCTGTCCGAGCAGGGCATGGCGCTCGTGCGCGCGGGCGCGTGGCAGCGATCGATCGACGTGTCGCGCGAGGCCCACGAGATCGCGACGAGCGTCGGCGCCGACGAGATCGCCGCGAACGCGGCCTACCGCATCGCCTTCGCGCAGACCGAGCTGCACCGACCGACCGAAGCGCTGGAGTGGATCCGCCACGCCCACGTCGCCTGCGATCGCATCGACGATCCGCAGCGCCGCGCCGACACCCGGCTCGTCGTCGACGGCGTGCACACGACCGTGGCGCTCGCGCTCGGCCGGATCGACGAGGCGCGTGCGATCGCCGTGCGCACGCTGCACGAGTCCGAGGCGCGCGTCGGCGCCGACGATCCGGATCTCGTCGTCTCGCTCGGCGACGTCGCCGCGGTTTGCATGGAGGAACGCGACTTCGCGTGCGCCGAGACGCACCTCGGACGCGCGCTCGCGATCGCCGAGTCGGCGTGGGGCGAGGATCACCCGCGCACGATGATCGTGGTGACGAACCTCGGCCACCTCGAGGAGCTGCGCGAGAACCACGAGGCGAGCCTGGCGTGGTTCACGCGCGCGCTGCGAGCGAGCGAGGCCGTGCTCGGCCGCCATCATCCCGACGTCGCGAGGGCGCACTACAACGTCGGCGTCGCGAGCGATCGGCTGCGCGACCACGAGACGGCGCGACGCGAGTTCGGCCTCGCCCTCGCGCTGTTCCGCGAGACGATCGCCGACGACCATCCCGTCGTCGCGATGACGTTGCACAACCTCGGCGCCGTCGCGCTCGCGCAGCAGGACTTCGGCGAGGCGGAGCGCCTGTACACCGAGGCCCAGGGCATCGTCGAGCGCACGCTCGGCGGCTCCGACCCCGAGCTCGTGCGGTCGCTCCTCGGTCGGGCCGAGGCGGCGATCGGGCGCGGCGACGGTGCGGTCGCGCTCGCGTTCATCGAGCGCGCGGACGTCATCGAGCGCGAGCACGGCACCGTGCCCGACGTGGAATCCCTCTTCCGCCTCGCGCGCGCGCAGCGAGCGAGCGGCGACGAGGTCGGTGCGCGGGAAACGGCCGATGCGGCCCTCGCCCTCGCGAACGCCGACGAGGCTGCGACGCTGCGGGAGTTCATCGCCGCCGGCCCGCGCGCGCCGACGCTGGCGGCTGCCCGCTGACGGGGCGGTCGGGGCGGTCTAGCCAGGCCGACCCAACCAAGTTAGAAGGGCCTCCCTCGCGCGCCGAGGTCTACGCCATGCAGTCCACGATCGAACGCATCAGTGCCGTCGAATGTCGCGTCAAGGTCGAGATCCCCTGGGACTCGATCGGTCCGAAGTTGCAGGAGAAGATGCGAGACCTGCAGCGCAAGGCGAGGATCCCCGGCTTCCGTCCGGGCAAGGTGCCGCCGCAGGTGCTCGAGCGCATGTTCGGCAAGAGCGTGCGCCAGGAGCTCGCGCGCGACCTCGTGCAGGAGACCTTCCAGACCGCGGTCGCCCAGCACAACGCGCTGCCGCTCACGCAGCCCGTGCTCGAGTCGAGCTCGCTCGAGAACAACGCGCCGTTCACCTACGCCGCGCGCTTCGAGGTGCCGCCGGAGATCGAGCCCAAGGACTACGCCGGCGTGCAGGTGCGACGGCGCCCGGCCGTCGTCGACGACGCGAAGCTGACCGCCGAGCTCGACAAGCGCCGCGAGCAGCTCACCGAGCTGCGCCCGCTGCCCGAGGACAACACGCGCGAGACGACCGAAGAGGGCGACGTGTGGACGCTCGACGTCGAGGGCACGCTCGGCGACGCGAGGATCTCGCGCAAGGACGTGCGCGTCGACATCGAGCCCGCGCCCAAGAACGAGTTCGTGCCGGGGCTCGCGGCCGCGCTCGCCGGCACGAAGCTCGCCGACGTCGGCAAGCTCAAGCAGCTGGAGTTCCTCCCGCCGCAGGAGCGCGTGCGCGCCGACCTGCGCGGCAAGCAGGCGAAGCTCTCGGTGGGTCTGCGCGAGGTGCGGGTGAAGCACGTGCCGGCGCTCGACGACGACTTCGCGCGCGACACCGGCGAGGCGGAGAGCATCGACGAGCTGCGCACCAAGATCAGCGAGCAGCTGCGCAAGGACGACGGCGACGAGGCCGAGCGCGAGGCGCGACGCAGGCTCGTCGCGTCGCTGCTCGAGCGCAATTCGTTCGAGCCCGCGCCCTCGATGGTCGCGCGCGAAGTGGCGGCGCAGGTGGATGCGACCAAGCGCCAGCTCGCGCAGCAAGGCCTACGTCTCGCTCAGGTCGGCACCACCGAGGCCGAGCTCGCACGGCGCCTGCGGCCCCAGGCCCTGTTCAACGTCAAGGCCTATCTGCTGCTCGACGCGATCGGCAAGGCCGAGAACATCGTCGTGAGCGACGAGGACTTCGAGGCCGAGCTGCAGAAGATGGCCGAGGAGAGCGGCCAGGCCTTGCCACGCATGCGCGCCCAGATGGAGAAGAACGGTCAGCTCGTGCTGCTGCGCGCGCAGATGCGCGAGGAGAGGATCCTCGATCTGTTGATGAGCAAGGCCGACGTCACCGAGGCGCCCGACCCGGCGGACGACCCGAAAGAGGACGGCGACGATCCTGCGACACGAGAGGACGGCGCCGACGAGGTGTCGCAGTCGACCCCACCGCCTATCAGGCCCGAAGGGCCGTGATCACAGCGCCCTAACCGCCCGACACTCGGGTCGCGAGACCGAGTTGGCACGCGGTCGGACGCCATCGTCCGCGCGTGCAACACATCGTTAAACCGGCGGACCGACTGAGAAAGCACGCCCGGGGGGCCTTGCGTCGGGGGGCGTGCCCGTACAACATACCAAGGCGACGATGCCCGCGAGAGGCCGCAGACGGCATGTGAGGCGGAACACCCGCTGGGGTGCCGTCACACGCCGCAGCGGCGCGGCGTACCATACTCTGCTGGTCGCGCGGTCGCTTCGACCGCGTGCCGCCACGAGGACCGTCCATGGCTGATTCCGAACTGTACTGGGGAGACCCCGCGGCGAGCATCCCCTTCGTCATCGAGCAGACGCATCGCGGCGAGCGCTCCTGGGACATCTACAGCCGGCTGCTGAAGGACCGCATCGTCTTTCTCGGCACGCCGATCAACGACCAGGTCGCCAACGTCTGCATCGCGCAGCTGCTCTATCTCGAGTCGGAAGACCCGGAGAAGGACATCCGTCTCTACATCAACTCGCCCGGTGGTGTGGTCACCGCAGGACTGGCCATCTACGACACCATGCAGTACGTGAAGGCGCCGGTTGCGACCTATTGTCTGGGGCAGGCGGCGTCGATGGCGGCTGTGATCCTGGCGGCAGGCGCCCGCGGCAAGCGCGTCGCACTGCCCAACGCGCGCATCATGATCCACCAGCCCCACGGCGGCGCCCAAGGTCAGGCGACCGACATCGAGATCC
>CAYXVR010000035.1:40566-108563 GCA_964468635.1 uncultured Nannocystaceae bacterium | reverse complement strand
GTGGCATCCACCACTGGTGGGGCAAGATGACCGGCCGGATGTACAACGAGGCGCACGCCCGCTGGGGTGCGCTGCTGGTGTTCATCGGCTTCAACATGACGTTCTTCAACCAGTTCATCATCGGCCAGCAGGGCATGCCGCGCCGCTACGCGACGTACGTGCCGCAGTTCCAGCAGCAGCACGTGATGTCGACGATCGGCGCGTACATCCTCGGGCTCGGCCTGCTGTGGACGGCCATCTACCTGCTGCGCTCGCTCAAGACCGGCGCGCAGGCCCCGGACAACCCGTGGGACGGTGCCTCGCTCGAGTGGCTCACCCAGAGCCCGCCGATCGAGCACAACTTCCACGGCCAGCCCCGCGTCGACACCGACCCCTACAACTTTCCCCAGATCGATCGGTCCGGGGGCATGGATCACCACTGAGGCGATCATGAGTGACACGCACGGACATGGTCACGGGGGCGGCGACGAAGCGCCGCACGCGTTCTTCCAGCACCACTACAACACGGTGGGCCAGCAGGCCGCGGCCGCGAAGCTCGGCATGTGGGCGTTCCTCGCCACCGAAGTGCTGATGTTCAGCGGGCTCTTCCTCGCCTACTTCATCGTCCGGATGTTCTATCCCGAGATGGTGCTCGGGTCCGGCGAGCTCCTCGACAAGACGTGGGGCGGCGTCAACACGGTCGTGCTGCTCACGTCGAGCTACACGATGGCAATGGCCGTCCGTGCCGCGCAGGTCGGTGATCAGAAGAAGCTGGTCATGAACCTGATGTTCACCATCGGGTTCGCGCTCTGCTTCATGGTCGTCAAGTACATCGAGTACTCGGGCAAGTTCAGCCACGGCATCTTCCCGGGCAAGTACTTCGACTACGAGCGCGCCGCCGAGTACATGATCTCGAAGGGGCACGAGCCCGTGATGGGCCTGCCGCACATCTTCTTCGGGCTGTACTTCTGCATGACCGGGTTGCACGGCGTGCACGTGCTCGTCGGCATCGGCGTGCTCACGTGGATCCTGCTGCGCGCCCAGAAGGGCCAGTTCGGCCCCAAGTACTTCACACCGGTCGAGAACGTGGGCCTGTACTGGCACATCGTCGACCTCGTGTGGATCTTCCTCTTCCCGCTCCTCTACCTGGTGAAGTGAGGCACGCCATGGGCAAGACGTATCTCCACGGCAAGCCGGTCGAAGGCGTCATCGAGGTCCACGAGCACATCTCGCCGGCGAGCGCCTACGTCAAGGTGCTCGGCGCGCTGTTCGTGCTCACGGGCATCACGTACGCGGTGTCGTTCGCGAACCTCGGGCCGGCCAGCTTGCCGGTCGCGATGTTCGTGGCCGTCATCAAGGCCACGCTCGTGTGCATGTTCTTCATGCACCTCAAGTACGACGACCGCTATCACGTGTTCGTCTTCCTCAGCACGATCATCTTCGTGGCGATCTTCTTCACGTTCACGATGTTCGATCTGACGAGTCGGCCGCGCTTGAACGAAGAGCAGGACACGTTCTTCCGCGTGAACCAAGGCGGCGACTGGAACGACGCGCAGCGGGCCACGAACATCGACAAGTACCCGGCCGCCGAGGTCCCGGGCGTGCCCCATGCGGACACGCCGGCCGAGGCGAAGGCGGCGGGCCAGGCCGAGGCGAAGGCCGGCGCCGACTCGAAGGTCGTGCCGCCGCCGCCGGGAAAAGCACCGTAGGCACGCCCACCGCGCCCGGTTGCTCCGCCGCGTGCACGTGCACGTGTGATCGAGCAGACTGTGAGCGTGGTGTTCGGCGACCTCATCGTGCGCGATCCGACCGTGTGTGGCGGGCAGCCCGTGTTTGCCGGCACGCGCGTCCTCCTGCGCGTCGTCCTCGGATACCTCGCGCGCGGCGAATCGACGCCGGTGATCCTCGCCGAGTTTCCGACGCTCACCGAGGCGCACGTCCGGGCCGCCATCGCATTCGCTGCCAGCTCGGCGAGTGAAGACCTGCCCGCGCCGCCACCGAGTCCGCGCTGATGCGCATCAAGCTGGATGAGAACATCCCGGTGAGCGCGTGCGCCCGGCTCGCCGCTCTCGGTCATGACGTCGACACCGTGATGGACGAGGCGCTGTCCGGACGCCCGGATTCGATCGTATGGGCGGCGGCGCAGCGGACCCAGCGGCTGCTGGTGACGCAGGATCTCGACTTCTCGGACGTCAGGAGATTCGCGCCCGGTACGCATGCTGGAATCCTGCTCGTGCGGCTTCCGGACGATGCGCAGCCGAATCTGCCCGACCATCTGGCGAGATGGTTGTCGGATCCGAGTGCGGAGCACTGGAGAGGATGCTTCGTCGTCGGCACTGCGACGAAGATCCGCGTGCGCCGTCCCCGACGCGCAGCGAAGAGACGTCCGGTCGAACCGCGTGATCTCGAGGCCGTGCGGGCAGTGCTCGTCGAGACGTGGCACGCGACGTACGACGCGACAATGGGTGTCGAGCGCGTCACCGCGATCACGGATGATTGGCACTCGATCGAGAACCTCGCGACCGAGATCGGGCGCGCCGAGCATCGGTTCATGTTGGTCGAGGTCGGCGACGAGATCGTCGCGACGGGGTCGGCGGACCTCGTCGGTGACGTGGCCACCGTGCAGCGGCTCTACGTGCGGCCGCGGCACCAGGGCGGTGGGCACGGCGCCGAGTTGCTCGCAGCGCTCGTCGACGGCTGGGAACACACGCGCGTCGAGCTGAAGGTCGCCGTGCACAACGCCCGCGCGATCGCGTTCTACGAGCGCCACGGGTTCGCGATCGTCGGGCGGCCCGACGACGAGCACTTCGCGATGCGACGCGACGCCTGACGCGATCGGGCGCCGACGACGTCGCCGCGGGCCCCGCGAGGCGTCGAGGGCCCCGACCCCCGATGGCCCATCACAGGGCATGCGGGCGCCGCACCGCGGGGCGCAACCGCTGCGTACGCCGGGGCGTACGGTATGGCAGACTCGATGTTCCGGAAGGCCCGCACCTACGTGCAGCTCGTTTCCCTGAGAACGCCCCCGCATCGCGCGATCGCCGATGCGGAGACCGGCCGCTGCGGGTCCGCCCGCGAGGGGCTGCTCGTCGACCGCCACGCGCGGCAGGTCGCCTATCTGCGGGTGTCGCTGACGGACCGGTGCAACTACCGGTGCACGTACTGCATGCCGGACCGCGAGCTCGAGTACGGGCCGCGCCACGAGCTGCTCGCGCTCGAGGAGGTCGAGGCCGTCTGTACGGCGTTCGTGCGGTGGGGCATCCGGCGGATCCGCCTCACGGGCGGCGAGCCCACGCTGCGCCGCGGGCTCGTCGAGCTCGTCGGCGCGCTCGCGCGGTTGTCCGGGCCCGCGGGCCCCGTCGAGGTCGTCATGACCACGAACGGCGATCGGCTCGCCGAGCTCGCGCAGCCGCTCGCCGACGCCGGGCTGCACTCGCTGACCGTCAGCCTCGACAGCCTGCGGCCCGATCGCTTCGCAGCGATCACCCGGCGCGGCGATCTCGGTCGCGTGCTCGACGGCCTCGAGGCTGCGCGCGCGGCCGGCCTCGCGCCGCTGAAGATCAACACCGTCGCGATCCGCGGGTTCAACGACGACGAGCTCGCCGACCTCGCGCGCTTCGCCTGGGATCGGGGCGTCGTGCCGCGCTTCATCGAGGTGATGCCGATGGCCGGCGGCGAGCTGTTCGTGCCGGGCGCGCTCATGAGCGCCTCCGAGGTGCGCGCTGCCATCGCGGATCGGCTCGGCAGCGCGCTCGCGTCGGACGACGGCGCCGGCGTGCGCGGGTCGGGCCCCGCGTCGTACGTGCGCGTGGTCGACGGCCCCTACGCCGGTGCGCGGCTCGGGACCATCGGCGCGATGACCGAGAACTTCTGCGCGTCGTGCAACCGCCTGCGCCTGTCCGCCACCGGTCAGCTGCACGGATGCCTCGCCCGCGACGACGCGGGCGATCTCCGCGGAGCCCTGCGCACGGGGGGCCCGGACGCGCTCGAGCGCGTCGTCGCACGCGTGCTCGGAACCAAGCTCGACGGCCACGGGTTTCATCTCGATGGAACCGGTGGCCCGAACAAGACGATGCTCAGCATCGGGGGGTGACCATGGCACTGACGCTCGGGACCAAGATCGCGCTCGTGGCCGCCCTCGGTGGCGCCGCCGGCTACCTGGTGCTCTCCGACACCGGTGAGGGCGTGCTCGAGTACATGTACGTCGACAAGGTCGCCGACGACATGGCGAGCTACGAGGGCCGCACGATCAAGGTGCACGGCATCGTGGTGCCGGGCTCGATCAAGAAGAAGAAGGGCGCCGACGGCGACTTCAACTTCACGATCGAGTACGCCGGCAAGCGCCTGCCGGTGCATTTCACGAACATCCCGCCCGACACGTTCCAGGAAGAGGGCGAGGTCGTCGTGACCGGCAAGCTCGAGGGCGGCGTGTTCGAGTCCGACGAGATGTCGGCGAAGTGCCCGTCGAAGTACGAGGAAGAGGCGAGCGCCGATCCCAACGCCAAGGCGAAGGGTGGACCCGCCGCCGTCGTCCCGAAGGAGAGCTAGCGATGACCGTCGCCACGCTGGGGACCATCTCGATCCTCGTCCTGTTCCTCCTGGCCGTCGCCACCGTGGCGCTATCGGCCGCAGGTGCGGCGCGCCGCTCCGAGCGGCTGGTCGAGGGCGCGGTGCAGGGCATGCACGGCATCTTCGGCGTCGCGCTGTTCGCCTCCGTGCTGCTCGAGTACGCGTTCCTCGCGGGCGACGTCTCGATCCAGTACGTGCAGCAGAACAGCCACCCGGCGATGCCGTTCTTCTACAAGCTCACGGCGTTCTGGGGTTCGCTCGACGGCAGCCTGCTCTTCTGGGTGCTGCTGTTGTCGCTGTTCGCGTCGCTGTCGGTGCGGGCCAACCGTCTGCGCCATCGCGCGCTCATCCCCCACGCGGTGATGGTGCTCGCGACGATCCTCGCGTTCTTCGCCGCGCTGCTCGTGTTCCTCAAGAACCCGTTCCAGCCGTTCATGCTGCTCGACGAGGCCCCGCCCGGCGGCAAGGGCCTCAATCCGCTCTTGCAGAACGCGTACATGATCTTCCACCCGCCGAGCCTCTACCTCGGCATGGTCTCGCTCGCGGTGCCCTACGCGTTCGGCATGGCCGCGATGATCACCGGCCAGGTCGACTCCGCGTGGCAGCGCAGCGTGCGGCGCTGGGTGCTGTTCTCGTGGCTGTTCCTCAGCATCGGTCTCATCCTCGGCGGCCTGTGGGCCTACGAAGAGCTCGGCTGGGGCGGCTACTGGGCGTGGGATCCGGTGGAGAACGCGGGCCTTCTGCCTTGGTTCACGTGCACGGCCTTCCTGCACTCCGTCATGGTGCAGGAGCGCCGCGGCATGCTGAAGGTGTGGAACCTGCTGCTCGTGGTCGTGTCGTTCTTCCTCACGATCTTCGGCACGTTCCTCACGCGCAGCGGCGTCGTGCAGAGCGTGCACGCGTTCGGCGAGGATCCGGTGCTCGCGTGGACGTTCGGCGCGTTCATGATCGTGATCGTCGTCGTCTCGTTCGGCCTCATGATCTGGCGGCGCAAGCTGCTGCGCTCGCGCAACGAGCTCGACAGCGTGCTTTCGCGCGAGTTCGCGTTCCTGCTCAACAACTGGCTGTTCCTGTGGCTCGCGTTGTTCGTCGCGTTCGCGACGATCTTCCCCACGCTCACCCAGCTCGAGTGGTTCCGCGAGTTCTGGAACGCCGGCGTGCGGCTGCCTGGCATCGGCAAGCTGTTCGCGATCTTCAGCGGCGGCGAGATCACGGGCCGCGTGACGATCGGCACCCCGTTCTTCAACCGGTGGATGACGCCGTTCGGGCTCGCGCTGCTGTTCCTCACCGGCTTCGGGCCGCTCGTCGCGTGGCGCAAGACGAGCGCGAGCTCGCTGCGCGATCAGTTCATGTGGCCGCTCGGCGTCGGGGCGCTCGGGCTCGCGCTGGCCGCGTTCGGCATCCCGCTCGTGCGCACCACACCGACCGTCGAGATCCTCTCGGCCGGCGGGCTCGCGTGCTTCGCCCTGTGCGCCTTCACGGCCGGCACGATCGTGCAGGAGTTCGTGCGGGGCGTCGCGGTGCGTCGCCGTGCGCGGCCGCAGAGCGTGATCGATGCGCTCATCGGCCTCGTCACGCGGGCGCGTCGACGCTACGGCGGATACATCGTCCACCTCGGCGTCGTGCTGATGTTCCTGGGCTGGGCGGGCAACGCCTACAAGATCGAGATCAAGCGCGGCATCTACCCCGGCGACGTCGTCGAGCTCGGTGATTACGAGATCCGCTACGACGGTGCGCGCGCGACCCAGGACTGGCAGAAGGACATGCTCACCGTCGAGCTCACCGCCCTGCGGGACGGCGAGGAGCGCGGCCAGCTGCGTCCGTCGCGGTGGTGGTACTACCAGTCGCCGAACGAGCCCACCACCGAGGTCTCGCGCGTGATGACGGTCGGCGGCGACGTCTACGCGTCGATCGCCGACGTGGACATGACCACCGGCTGGGCCCGCGTGAACCTGTACTACAACCCGCTCGTCAGCTGGGTGTGGGTCGGGTTCGGCGTGATGCTGATCGGCGGGCTCGTGTGCATCGGCGCGAAGAAAGAAGAGGCCGAGGGTGGCGGCTAGGCCGGACCCGGGCTTCCGCTTCGCCGCGCCGGTCCTCGGCGGCGCCGCGCTGTTGCTGGTCTACCTCGTGTTCGTCGAGCACGCGCGCCTCGACGGCGCGACCACGGCGCTCGTGCTCGCTGCCGTCGTGCTCGCGGCCTGTCTGCGGGCGCTCTATCGCATCGTGCACGCGCTCGCGCGGCCCGATCTGCAGACCGTGATCGAGCAGGCGGGCGAGATCGGCACCGCATCGGATCGCGAGCTCCGCGAGGAGCGTCGTCGACTGCTGCGCGCGCTCAACGAGCTGCGCTTCGATCACGAGATGGGCAAGCTCTCGCAGGCCGACTACGACGCGGTGCGCGAGGGCTACGAGCTGCGCGCGATCGAGGTGATGCGGCAGCTCGATACCGGGCGGCCGCTGCACCCCGAGCTCGCGAAGCGACTCGGGCGCGAGCCGGCGGCGGAACCGGCTCCGAGCGAGGTCGCGACGGATCGCGTGGAGGTGCCGCGCGAGCCCGAGGCCGCCAAGGAGCCCGCCGAAGCCGAGCCCGCGAAAGAAGAGCCCGCGCCGGCGGCGAAGGAGGCCGAATGAAGTCGCTGCTGCGCCTGCTCGGTCTCGTCGTGCTGCTGGCCGCGCCTGCGCGCGTCGAAGCGGGACCCGCGATCGATCCACGCCAGATGTCCGGCATCCCGCGACCCGACGGCACGCTGCCGAGCGGCGCGATCACGGTGCGCGTGCTGAAGGGCGGCTTCGACAGTCCCGCGGTCGATACCGAGGTGACGCTCGAGATCGTCGGCGCCGACGGCAAGACCACCGAGCAGAAGTCGATGACGAACGGCGAGGGGCGTGCGGGCTTCTCCGGGCTCGCGGTGGGCAGCCGTGCCACCGCGAAGGTCGAGCTCGACGGCGAGTCGCTCGCGTCGCAACCGATCGAGGTGCTCGCCGACACCGGTACCCGCGTGATGCTCGTCGCGGGTGCGAGCGCGAGCGCAGGCACCCCGAAGGCGCCGGCGCACGGCCAGGCCACGGGTCCGGCCGTGCCGGTGCCGGGCACCGCATTTCCGCTCGAGGGCACGCCCAAGGGCGACCTCGTCGTCGGTACGTTCGATCTCGGCGAGCGCAAGCCGATCGAAGGCGTGGTCGTCACGCTGACGATCGAGACACCCGACGGCAAGACCGAGACGCGCGAGGGCAAGACGGATCGCGGCGGTCGTTTCGTGTTCAAGGAGCTCGCCGAGCCCACGCTGCCCGTCGGCACGAAGTTCCACGTCGCCGGCACGCTCGAGAAGGGCGGCCAGGTGCAGACGTCGAAGACGTTCACGATGGAGGGCGACGTCGGCCTCGCCGTCGTGCTCGCGAAGGGCAGCCTGCCCGCCGAGATGCCGCAGGAGCGACCCGCGGCGGCGGCACCGTTGCCGGGCCCGCGCCTCGATGGGTCGCTGCCCGACGGCACCGTGCGCGTGCGCGTGGTGGACGGCCACGATCGCCCGGTGGCGGAGCAGCCGGTCGTCGTCGTGAAGAAGGACATGGCGAACACCGACACGCCGTTCCCGGCGGTCACCGACGCGAACGGCGTCGTGGACGTCGAGGTCGACGTCGCGTCGGACGCGTTCTACTTCGTCGAGGCGCGCTACGACGGCGCGCCGTACCAGAGCTCGTTCTTCCCGGTCGACAAGCGCGGCGGCGTCGCAGTGGATCTGCGCGTCTACCCGACCACGTCGGATCCGCGAGTCGTCCGCTCCGCGGTGCAGTTCGACATCGACGGGCTCGAGAACGACGTCGCGCGCGTCGTGCAGTTCTACCAGGTCATGGTGACCGGCGACAAAGCGTTCTGGCCCGAGGGCGGCTTCACGCTGATGCCGGCGCTCGACGGCCACGGCATCCACGTGCCCGAGTTCTCGGAGGAGTACCTCAGCCACGAGGACAAGGCGCAGCCGTTCGCGACGCTCGCGAACCCGATCCCGCCCGGCGAGCTCACGAACCTCACCATCATGTACCTCGTCGATCACGACGGCACCGCCGAGATCGACTGGGAGCCTCCGTTCGCGCTCGTCGAGACGAGCGTGCTCGTCGGAGCCGATCAGACCCTCACGGCGACGGGTGCTCGCGCGAGCGATCAGAAGGACGGTCCCAGCGAGAAGACGTCGCAGCTGTTGGGGCCGCGCCGTGTCGGCGAGGTCGTCGAGTTCACCATCGGCGGTTTGCCGGTGCGCAACCCGATCTATCGGTGGATCGGAGCGATCGTCGCGTCGGTCATCGGGTTGGTGGGCCTCGGCGCGGTGATGAGCCGTCCGATGGCGAACAGCCACGTGCGGCTCCAGACGCGTCGCGACGAGCTGCTCGCCACGCTCGACAAGACGCCGGACGGCCCCGCGCGCGAGCGCATCATCACCGCGCTCGACGGCGTGTATCGTCAGCTCGACGCAGTGAAGGCGGCCGACCGGGCCCGGAAGGCGAAGCTGAAGCCGGCGGGGCCGATGCCGCCCGCGTCGAAGGCCTGAGACCGTGACGGCGGCGTGCATCGCTCCGCTCGCGCTCGAGGGCATCGACAAACGCTTCGGTCGGCTGTCGGTGCTGCGCGGCATCGATCTCCGCGTCGCGCCCGGCGAGATCGTCGGCCTGCTCGGCGCGAACGGCTGCGGCAAGACCACGCTCTTGTCGATCGCCGCGGGTCTGCTCGCGCCCACCGACGGTCGCCGCACCTACGGGCCCGATGGCGTCGAGGAGCTCGAGCCTGTCCACCGTGCGCGGCTCGCCTTCGTCGCGCACTCGACCCAGCTCTACGCGCGCCTCGACGCGCGCGAGAACCTGCGACTCGCCGCCGCGCTGTTCGAGACGAGCTCGACGCCCGCGCAGCTCGATGCGCTGCTCGATCGCCTCGGGATCCTGCACGCGGCGGATCGGTTGGTGGGCACGTACTCGCGCGGCATGCAGCAGCGCCTCGCGATCGCGCGGGCGCTCCTGGCCGCGCCGGATCTCCTGCTGCTGGACGAGCCGTTCACCGCGCTCGATCGAGCCGGACGCGAGCTGCTCGCCGAGGTGCTGCTGGTGGAGCGCGAGCGCGGCGCGGCCGTCCTGCTCACGTCGCACGATCTCGATGCGATCACCGAGGTGACCGATCGCGTCGTGCTGCTCGCCGACGGCCACATCGTCGGCACGACGCAGCGCGACGCGGACGGCGGGCGCGAGCGCTACGCGGATCGCATCCGCGGGCTGGGAAGGGACGTCCGTGCCTGAGGACACCTTCGCGTGGTGGACGGTCCGCGGCGCGGCGCGGCGTGGTACAACGGCAGACGTGTCGACGCTGGCGCGGCAGGCCTGGTTGCTCGCCAAGAACGACCTGCGTCAGGAAGTGCGCGACCTCGAGCTCGTGCTCACGGCCGCGTTCTTCACCCTCGTCGTCCTCGTGATGTTCGCGCTCTCGTTCGCGGCGCTGCCGGCCGCCGACCAGACGCTCGCGGTGCCGGGCATGCTGTGGCTCGCCGTCGCCTTCGTCGGTGCGCTCACGCTCACGCGCATCTTCGACCGCGAGCGCGAAGCGGACACGCTGCGGGCGCTGCTCACGTGGCCGGTCGAGCGCACGGCGATCTACTTCGGCAAGCTCGTCGTCTCGTTCGCCGTCGTGTTCGGTTGTGCGGCGCTGCTCCTGCCCGCGCTCGCGCTCCTGTTCCCCGGCGCTTCGGCGTTCCTCGAGCGCCCGGGGGAGTCGTTCCTGCTGCTCGCGCTCGGCTGCATCGCGTACTGCTCGGTCGGCACGCTCTTCGCGGCCGGGCTCGCCACCGCGAGCGGCAAGAACGTGCTGCTCTCCGTCATCCTCTACCCGCTCACCTCGCCCGCGCTGATCTTCGCGCTCGTCGCCACGCGGGCGCTGCTCGAGGGGCACCCCGCGTTCACCACGTACCTGGGCCAGCTCGCGGCGCTCGACGTCGTCGTCGTGGCGATCGCGGCGTGGTTGTTCGAGCCCGTGCTGGTCGGGGGTGTCGCGAGCAAGCCTCGCGTCGACCGCGTGCGTCGCCGCGCCGAAGGAGCCTCCCGATGAAGCGTCACCTGCCGACCGTGCTGCTCCTCGTCGCCGTGCCGCTCCTGCTCTACAGCATCATGCGCATCTTCGGTGTCGACTCCGAGGGGCACTTCTTCACGCCCATCGAGCAGAAGATGGGCACGGTGCAGAAGATCTTCTACTTCCACGTGCCGCTCGCGTGGATCATGATGGCGCTCGGCGTCGCGTGTGGCATTGCGGCCGGCATCCAGCTGCGCAAGCAGTCGAAGCTGGCCGAGGCCACCTCCATCGCGTGTGCGGAGCTCGTGCTCATCACGGGCCTCGGCGTGCTCATCACGGGTCCGATCTGGGGGCACGCGACGTGGGGCCGCGCGTGGACGTGGGATGCCCGCCAGGTGTCCACGGGCCTGTTGTGGCTCGTGTTCGCCGCGTACGTGCTGGTGCGTCGCTATGGCGCCGCGGGCTCGGACCGGCTCGCGGCGGCGCTCGCGATCTTCGGCGCCGTCGACGTGCCGATCATCTACTACGCCGTCAAGATCTGGAAGACGACGCATCCCACGACCGACGTCGTCGGCTCGCTGCCGTCCAACATGTGGACCACGCTGTGGTGGTCGCTCGGAGGGCTCGTCGCCGTCGCGGTGGCGCTGCTCCTCACGCGCATCCGCCAAGAGATGACCGCCATCGCGTTGGACGACGCGTGGATCGCTTTCGATGAACGTGCCCGTGCGGGCAAGCAGGCCGGAGGTGCAACGTGACGTTCGAAGAACCCGCGGGCGACGAGTGGGAAGAGGTCAAGGGCCTCGACGCGCAGTCGATCAAGTGCGTCCGCGCGCACGAGACCAAGGCGGCCGAGAAGACCGCCTCGGACTACCAGCACGTCGTGTGGGCGTATGGGGTCATCTGGAGCTTGTTCTGCGTCTACGGCGTCATGCTGTGGCGCCGGAGCAAGCAGCAGGAGGCCGACCTCGCCGAGCTGAAGCGCCGGCTCGGCAAGTGAGGGCCCGCCCGTGACCCTGGCGCACTTCATCTACATCCCCGGCGTGCTGCTGGTGGGGATCGTGATCGGGTACGTCCTGGGCGGCAGGGCCGTCGAGACCGCGCGCGCGGACAAGGACCAGCGAACGCGGGCCCGCGCGGCTCGCAAGGCCCGTGCCGCGTCCGACTCCGATGGCGAGTCCGCGCCCGGGCCGTCCTGAACTCCCAACTCCCACGCGCGAACGTGCCACCGATCACACCCTGTGGCGGTTTGCAGCGCTGGCTCGATCGACGGTGTTGCGATCCGCCGCGGACATCGATGCCATGCGACAGCCTGTCCGTCGATGCGTCGCAATGTGTTGCTCCTGCGCGACAGGGCGCTACCATCGTCGAGTGTGGATTGACTTGAATGGCGATCGGTCGCGAGCGCTCGCGTCGCTGAGCGTCGCCATCGTGATCGCGGGCTGCAACGGATCGAGCAGCACGGCGAAGACGGTGGGCGAGCTGGGCAACGGGGAGTTCATCTACGAGTGCGTCAACCCGAACGACGGTGCCTGCGATGCGCAGGTGGACGACGGCGAGATCGTGGAAGCGGTCTTCCCCCAGTGCATCCTGCTCGGCGGTCAGTTCGAGATGACGTACGACCTGCACGACAGCGACGCGCTCGACAACGACAACGACCTCGACTTCTTCATCTACGTCGAGTCGGCGAGCCAGAGCTTCTTCGCCGGCAACGGTCGCTACCGTGCCGACCGGGTCGGCCGCGCGGCGATGCTCGCTCGCGAGGGCGATCAGGTGCTCGACATCATCCACCTCGACATCGTCGCGGCCGAGAGCATCGAGGTGAAGGACGTCCTCGGTCGCAGGGTGGACGGCCCGGTCGAGGTCGTGCGCGGGGGCTTCGTCGCGCTCGACGTGTTCCCGCGCAGGCTGGGCTGCAATCCGCTCGGCGGCGGCGGTCCGGTCACCGCGACGTCGCGCGAGCCGCTGGTCGCGACGGCGGAAGGCGGCGACCGAGTCGTGATCCGCGGCGAGCAGCTCGGACAGACGCTCGTGACGGTCGGCATGGGTGGCTTCGAGCAGGACGTCGAGGTCTTCGTCACGCCCGGTCCGGCGCGGCGCAAGAAACCTTGGGAGCTCGACGACGACGCGGGCGAGGAGTCCAGCGACGGCGGATCCACGGACGCGGGCGACACCGACGGCGAGTCGAGCGGGAGCGAGGGTTGATCATGCGACGCTTCCTCATCGTGCTCGGTTTGCTCGCGGCCGGTTGCCAGCCGCACTACGACGGTCTGCAGATCCGGTACCTCAACGGCACCGGAGAGTTCGACGCCGACGGCCTCGTGATCGTCGAGGGCCAGGCGCTCGCCGTACAGGTCGAGGCCATCTCCGACAACCCCTACGAGGACTACGAGGACTACGACCTCATCGAGCTGAACTCGTTCAACGAGCAGGTCGTGCTGGTGGCACCGGCCGACGACGTCGATCGCTTCGTGTTCGTCGGCGCGCATGTCGGCGAGTCGGCGGTCGAGGTGATCATCAACGACAAGAACGTCGACACGATCACGGCGATCGTCGAAGAGCAGGTGGCCCCATGAACGCGATCGTCGCAGCGTTCACGATCGTGGCGCTCGTCGGTCCGCCGACGGCCGAGGCGCCCGCGCCTGCACCGGCCGCGGCCGCACCGACGCCCGCGCCCACCGCTGCGCCGCCGGCCACGGCTGCGCCCGCGCCTGCGCCGGCGACCGCCGCTCCGACGGCGCGACCGGGCTGGGAGGACGAGCCCACGCCGACGCCCGCACCCGCGCCGGTCGTCGTCGTCACGCCCGCGTCTCCGCCCGCGGATCAGGCCCCGCCGCCGCCGCAGAAGCGCCCCAAGGATCGCGCGGGCTCGGCGGTGCTCGGCACCGGCATCGCATTGCTCTCGATCGGCGGCGCGTCGTGGTTCTTCGTCGCGATGCCGGCCGCGATCGCGAAGCGCGTCGCGATCGATCAAGCGGAGGACCAGTGGCCGACCGACGTGGAGTCGCGCCGCACGTACTACGAGCGCGCACGCCGAGCCGACGACGCCATGGAAGCCGGCTTCTGGATCGGCGTCGTGGGCATCACGACGGGCATCGCCCTGACGGTGACGGGCGCGGTGATGAAGTCCCGCTTCAAGCGCCGCATGGCGGAGAGCCGCGTGGCCGCCTCGCCCGGCGGGCTGGAGATCCGCTTCTGAACGGATCTCTGCCGTGCAGTGAAGCGACACGGCTCGCCGCAGCGGTCGTGGGTCACGGCACGGGCTCGAATTCGAGACACGCCTGGGCCACGACGCCGACCGCGTCGGCGAAGAACTCGTCGTAAGAGGCCGCGCAGACCGATCCGATCGAGCCGTGGGTGAACCGCTCGGTGAAGTCCACGATGCGATCGGCCGGCTCGGCGCCGACGATCCCGCCCTCGCACTTGTCGAGCGGGGGGCACGAGCCGTCGGTCGGCCCGACGATCGACAGCACCACCACGTTGGACTCGATGTCGCCCTTGGCGGCGATCACCGATGCGAACCACCCATCGGGCGTGCCCGCCGAGCCCTTGTGCCCGCGCGTACACGGCTCTTCGGGGTCCTCCGGGATGTCGTCCTCGTCGGTGATGACGACGACGACCAGCAGCGCGTCGCCGCGCAAGAAGCCGTGGTTGCAGCCGCCCTCGCCGGTCATCTCCTCGCCGAGCGCGATCGACAGCACCTCCATCGGCTTCTCGTCGACGTAGCCGTTGATGCCGACCCGGGCGACGCACTCGAACGCATCCTCGAGCGAGTCACCGTCGGACGTGATGAATGCTCGGTCCTCGTCGATGCCGCACGGCTCGCCGTAGGGGTCGTGGGTCTTGCCGCCGCCGAGGCGATCCTCGCACGAGCCCGGCATGGTGCACGGGTAGCCGTTGCACACCGAGATCGGGTTGTCGACCTGGCCCCCGCACCACGTCTCGCAGCACTCGGGCTCGGGCGAGCAGATCGACCACTCGAACTGCTCGGACAGCCGGTACGCATCGGTGTCGAGCACCATGACCTGATGGTCGCTGACCGCGGTGGTGGCACGGATCGTCTCGGTGAACCCCGGGAAGCTGGCGATCAGCGCCTCTTGCTCGTCGCTCATCGACACCGAGCTGTCGATCAGGAACACGAAGTCCATCTTCTTGCACACGTCGGGCCCGCCGCCGTCTCCGGCCGCGGTCAGCGAGCCGCCGCCGACGTCGGCGAACGGATCGTCGGAGCCGTCGGCAGCGGTGCCGGCCGCGACGCCGTCGTCGCCGGTCCCCGCGAATCCCTGATCCTGGTCGGGCGCATCCACGGTGCAGGCCGTGGTCGCGAGCACCACGCCGATGTGGCGGGCAGTCAACCTTCGGGCCGACAGTCGGTGCACGAGATGTTCCCTCCACAGCCGTCAGGTCCCTCGTAGCCGCACATGCCCAGGCACGTCAGCGGCTGGCAGCACCCGCCGCCGGTGCATACCTGCGATCCGGGGCACTCGCCGCAGTCGAGCTCGTTGCCGCAGCCATCGTCCTCCGTGCCGCACACGGCCCCGAGCTGAGCGCAGCTCTGCGGTGTGCAGCACTGGAGATCGCCGGTGCACGCCTCGCCGACCGAACAGTCGCCGCACGAGATCGTGCCGTCGCAGCCGTCGGGCGCGCTGCCGCACTCGGCGTTCTCGGTCTCGCAGGTCTTGCACGGCTCGCACACGTTGTCGGTGCCCTGAGCGCCGCAGCCCTCACCCGCGTTCGTACACTCGCCGCAGTAGAGCTCGTTGCCGCAGCCGTCGTCGAGCGGGCCGCACTCGGCCTGCGCGTCCTCGCAGGTCTGGCACGGCTCGCACACGTTGGCGTTGCCCTGGGCGCCGCAGCCCTCGTCGGCCGGACACGGCCCGCACTCGGCCTCGCCGCCGCAGCCGTCGTCGATGTTGCCGCACTCCGCACCGAGCTCCTCGCATGTCTTGGGCACGCAACACGTGTTCGGCGGAGCGTCATCGTCTTCATCGTCCTCATCGTCGTCGCCGTCGTCGCCACCGGGCGGAATGTCGGGCGGTCCACCGTCGGGTGGCCCGCCGTCGGGTGGTCCACCGCCGCCGCCGGAGCCACCCGAGCAGACCTCGTCGGCCGGACAGCCTCCACACTGGATCATCCCGCCGCAGCCGTCGGGGACCTCGCCGCACTCGGCCTCCTCGGGGCACTCGGTCAAGCACGGTCCGCAGATGTTGTCGTGGCACGCCATGCCCTCGGGGCACGAGCCACAGTGGATCGTCTTGCCCGTGCACAGGCTCTCGCCCTCGCCGCACTCGTAACCGCTCGACGGGCACTCCGACGAGATGCCGTCATCGGGCACCGGCTCGTGCGGCTCCTCGGTCGGATCGCCGGTGGGCTGCTCGCACGTGTGCGTGGCACCGTTGCAGACCAGGCCGCTGTCGGGCTCGCAGGTCGCGCAAACGACCGAGCCGCCACAGGCGTCGGTGATGACGCCGCACTCCGCCGCGGCCGCGTCGCACGCGTGACCGACGGAGACACAGCTGTGGGTGGTCGCGTCACAGATCTCGCCGTTGCCACACTCGCCGCAACCGACGACCGTCTCGCAGTCGTCGAGCGGCCCGCACGTGTAGCCGGCCTGTTCGCACGTCAGCGGCAGACAGTCGTCATGGCCGCCGTCGGCCGAGCTCGCGTCGTCGGTGCCGTCGGTGGCCGACGACCCACCCGGATCGGTCTCGCCCACGGTCGCGCTCGCGATTCCATCGGTGTCGCCCTCGCCGGCCATCGAACCGACAGTGCAGGCCGTCCCGAGCCACACGAACATCACGCCGAGGCGAGCTCTGCCCATCGTTCATGAGTTAGCGAACCGCGTCCGATGTTACGCGCGGCTCGATCGTGGTGATCGACGTGGGCGAGATCGCGGTTGCGTCTGCCCTCGGAGCGCGTCGCGGGGGGCGCGATGCCCCAGTCGCGACACGAGCACGCGCGTCACTTCGATCGCGGCGGCGCGCGGCCATCCGCGTCGATCACGGAATAGGACGCGGGCCAGCCTCCGTCGTGCCTTCGACCGCGTCGACGCGCGTCGTTCGAACGCGCGGCGAAGGCCTGCTCTCTCGTCGCAGCTGCAAGGCGTGCCATTGCGGCTCGAGCCACGCGAGGGCGAGCTCGGGGTGTGGTCGGCGGCGCTATCCTGGCAGCAGTGGTTCGCCTGGCCGTCGTGCTCGCGATCGCTGCGCCCCCGTCGGCGTCGCCGCACGAGGTCGAGGGGGGCGACGCGGTCGTGCGCTGGCACGCGCCCGAGTCGTGCCCGAGCGAGGCCGACGTCGTCGCGTCGGCCGAGCAGCTGCTCGGCACTCCGCTGCGCGCGGACGCGACGACGTTGCGCATCGATGCGCGCGTCGAGCGAGTCGGCGACGGCAACTGGCGCCTCGATCTGCGCGAGTCGAGCGCGAGCGGCGAGCGCACGCGGACGCTGCACGCCTCGAGCTGCGACGCGCTGGCGAACGCGACCGCGGTCCTCGTGTCGGTCGGTGCCGGCGCGCGCGAGCAGACGACCGTCCCCACCTCGGCCCGGCAGACGGCGCCACCCGCTCCCGCTCCGCACGATGCGGCCACCCCGGCGCGGTCGCGTGCGCCGGCGCGTTGGTGGGGCTCGACGCGCGTGACGACGGGTGCCGCCGTACAGCCGTTGCCGAGCGTCGCGCCCGGCCTCGCCGCTGCCCTCGGTGCGCGCACGCGCTTCGTACGGATCGAGCTCGCCTTCGCGTGGTGGTTTGCGCGGCGCACGATGCTCGACGACGGATCCGGCCGCGGCGGAGCGCTGCGTCTGTGGTGGATGGGCCCGCGCGCGTGCGGCGTGCCGGCGGTGGGTCGCGTCGAGCTGCCGGTCTGCGGGGCCGTGCAGCTCGGGGCCATGCGCGGGATCGGCCTGGGCGTGGACCGTCCGGAGGCCGCCCGCGTGCCGTGGGTCGCACTCGCAGCCGGACCGGGTCTGGAGGTCCGCATCGTACCGGTGCTCGCGTTCGTGCTCGATGTGGACCTCGTCGTCCCGCTCGTGCGGGGTACGTTCGCGCTCGATGGGCTCGGGGCCGTGCATCGGACCGGCCCGGTGGCGATGACGGCCATGGCCGGGCTCGGTGTGCGTTGGCCGTGACGGATCGGTCGAGTTCGTTCCAAGATCGGCGAGGTGGGCGAGGACGACGTCGACGGCCGCACGGCCGACCTCGAGCGGGTGTACCGCGAGCATGCGCCGTTCGTGTGGCGCACGCTGCAGCACCTCGGCGTCGTCGATTCGCTGCTCGACGACGCGCTGCAGGACGTCTTCCTCGTCATGCACCGACGCGCGCGCGACTACGACGGACGCCAATCGATGCGCGGGTGGCTGTACGGGATCGCGCGACGGGTCGCCAGCGACTACCGTCGCGGGACGCGGGCCGGTACGCGACGTCTGCACATCGTGTCCTGGCCCGAGGATCGCAGCGATCGCCACGAGCACGGCCGCAGCGAGGCGGCACAGCTCGTCGCACAGCTGCTCGCGCGACTCGACGAGGACAAGCGCATGGTGTTCGTGCTCGCCGAGATCGAGGGCATGACGGCGCCGGAGATCGGCGCCGTGCTCGGTGTCAACGTCAACACCGTGTACGCGCGGCTGCGCGCGGCCCGGCAACGGCTCGAGCGCGAGCTCGACAAGGCCGCCCGCGAAGGCAGCAAGGGGGACGCGTGCAGCGGCTGAGCGACGCAGCGCGCGAGGCGGTGGCGGCCTACGCCGCGAGCGTCGCCCCGCCGGCGCGTCGGCTCGCGAGCAGCTGGGACTCGATCGTCGATCGCCTCGGCGAGGACGTGGAGATCGATGGTGGCGTGCCCGACGGGAGGTCGACCGCGTCGCGGTGGGCGCTCGCCGCATTCGTGCTGGCGGCCGCGGCCCTCGTCGTCGCTGCGCTCGCCCACTGGTCGATCGCCGGGTTGCGCACGGAGGTCGATCCGCCGCCGCTCGCCCCCTACGAGCACGAGGCCAGTCGCGCGGAGATCCCGGGCGAGCCCGAGCCCACGTCTGCGGCGCGTCCGCGCGCGATCCTCGTTCCCATCGCCCTACCGGCATCGATCGAGCCGCAGCGGCCCATCGTCACCCCGGCGCCCGTGCCCGCGCCCACCGGTCGCGCACCCGCACCGACGCGGGCCGTCGATCCGACCCGCGACCAGGGGCTCGCGCGAGAGGTCGAGCTGCTCGCCCGCGCTCGCGCTGCGGTGCGCGACGGCGAAGCCGCACGCGCACTGCGACTGCTCGACGCGCTCCGGCGCGCGCATCCCCGTGGGGCGCTGCTCGAGGAGCGAACAGCGCTTCGTGTGAAGGCGCTGTGCGAGGCCGGCCGCGCGGCCGAGGCGGACCGCGAGCGGGCGCGATTCCTGCGCGAGCACCCCGGCTCTCCGCTCGCGGCGACGCTGCCGGGACCTTGCGTCGCGCAGAGGAGCCGCTGACGTCGTGCTCGCCCGTGGGCTCGCGCTCGCGATCTGGATCGGTGGGTTCGGCTGCGAGCGCACCGTCTCGATCGGCGGCGACGAACCGCTCGCGACGACGACGAGCGCCGGGTCCAGCGCGGGTACGGCGGTCGCGAGCTCCACGTCGGCCGATCTCGGCGTCGATGCCTGTACGCTGCAGTCCGACGACGATGCTTGCGTCGTCTGTCTGCGCACGCGCTGCTGCGACGCGCTGCTGGAGTGTTCCGCGCTCGACGTCATGGGCAGCTGCGAGTGCGTGCTGGACTGCGCGCGGGCCGGCACGAGCCCGATGCAGTGCCCGGAGCAGTGCGAGCCCGCCGGCTCCGCGGCGGCCCTGGTCGGATGTGCCGCGATGTCGTGCCTTGCGGTCTGCCCGTGAGCGCCGGAACTCGCCGACGTCGATCACGGGTCCGGCCGTGTCGCTCCAAGACCTCGGCGGGGGCAACCGACGTGAGCGAGATGCATCCATACGAGCCGTGCCGACGATCGCGCTCGCGCCACGTCGTCGCGCGGGCGCCTTGGTGGCGCACGTTCGCGCTCGGCCTGGGGCTCGCCCTGGGCTGGGCCTGCGGGCCCGACGACGACGACACCGAGGTCCTCGAGTGCGAAGGCGAGTGCACTTGCGACGCCGAGGCCAACACGTGCTCGTGCCTGGGCGGCACCGACTGCGTCGTGGAAGGCGGCGCCGGCATCACGCTCGTGTGCGAGGGCAACGCCCGCTGCGGGCTCGAGTGCGATCTCGAGTGCCGCGTCGAGTGTCCGGGCACCGCCGGCTGCGACGCCGTCATGGGCGACGGCAGCACGGCGGTGTGCAACGGCACGTCGGGCTGCGACTTCGTGTGCGAGGGTGCGTGCAGCATCGACTGCCCCGGCATCTCCCGCTGCACGGTGGACTGCCCCGAAGGCGAGGCCTGCGAGATCACGAGCTGCGGACCGATGGTCACCGATTGCGGGGACGGAAACCTGGCATGTCGAACCGACTGTCCCACGCCCGAGTGACGGCGGGCACCGCCCGCCTCGTGGTCGCGCTCGCGACCGGGCTCGGCGTCGCGATCGCCTGCCATGGTCCCGTCGACGGCTACTGCGAGGACGGCGACTGCGTCTGCGAGGGCAACGAGTGCGCGTGCCCGGGCACCGGCGACTGCGGCCTCGACTGCACCGACGACTGCGTGTTGACGTGCGCCGGCTCGGGCGACTGCGAGTTCTCGTGCAACGAGGGTTGCGACGTCGAGTGCAACAACAGCGGCAACTGCCACGTCGTCGCCGGCGACGCGAGTCTCGTGCGCTGCATCTCCTCGGGCGACTGCGACATCCACTGCGAGGCCACGTGTGTCGTCGAGTGTCCCGGTAGCGGCGACTGCGAGATCGCTTGCGACGGCGAAGCGCCCCGCACCGAGTGCGGCGACGGCACGCTCGCGTGCGGCGAATGTCCGTAGTCGTCGCGCGCGCGACGACGCGTGACGCTCCACGCCGAGTGTGGTAAGAGGCGCGTCCGGTGGTCGACCTCGTGGCCTGGCTCGTCCACGCGTCGTTGCTGCTCGCCGCCGAGCCGACGCCGGTCGCCGAGTCGCCGGATCCGCCCCACGAAGCGCCGCGCCCGACGATCGTGAAGCTGTTCGCGCGCGTCGACGGGCTGTCGTTCGACGACGTCGCCGCGGCCCTGGCCCTGCGCTCGCCCGCGCTCGTCGTCGAACGCGCCGATCGCAGCGACATCGAGCGGCCCGACACCGATTTCGCGCACCTGCTCGTCCACCTCAAGGCCGGCACGAGCACGACCTGGGACGTCTCGCTCATCCGGCGCAACGGCGACGCCTACTTCCGCCAGGTCGACGCGAGGGCGGAGGACGCCGCGCGGGTCATCGCGACGACGATCGTCTCGTTGCTGCACGGCATCTCCGCCGGGACGATCGCGCCCGATGCGACCCACGTGCCCACGCCGCCCGTGACCGGGCCGGTCGAGTCGCCGACGCCCGCACCCACGCCCGCGCTGCCGCCGGTCGCCCCGCGTCCGCCCTCCGGACCCTGGCTCGGCGTCGCGCTGCACGGCGGCGTCGTCGTCGGGCTCGCGGCGCCGAGCGACGTCCATCCCCTCGCTGCGGGCGGCGGCGGACTCGGATTCGAGATCCGCACCGAGCGAGGTGCCTACGCGTCCATCGACCTGCGCGTCGCCGCGCGCGTGCGCGACGAGCACACGCTCCTGCGCATGCGCTTCGCCGGCGCGGGTGGGTACGCGTGGCGCCGAGGCGAGTTCGAGCTCGTCTCGGCGGCGTTCGTCGCCGCGGAACCATGGTGGCTGACCCACCGGGCCGGACGGGTCGACGTGCATCGACGGACGTCCGACGAATCCGTGTCGCCGTGGCTCGTCGGCGGCGGACTCCGGATCGCACCGGGCTGGGTCCGCGACGTCGGTGCGCGTACGCAGCTGCGACTCGGCGTCCGCGTCGAGCTCTCGGGCGCCGCGATGCCGCGTGGCAACGTCGGTCGGATCCTGGTCGTCGACGATCGAGGTGCGCTCGTCCCGGCGTTTCGGCTCGGCGGCCTCGAGCTCGGCGGTGGCCTCGAGTTCTCGGTCCGCGTGCGCGCGACGCCGGGATCCGCCGCCGCGCGCTGACGTCCGCACTCACCGATCAGGGGATCGGCGGATTGCCCTCGCCGCCTTCGGCATCGTAGCCGTCGTCCTCGCCGCCCTCGACACCCTCGCCGGCATCGTCCTCGCCGCCTTCGGTCGCGCCGCCCTCGTCCTCGCCCTCGCCACCCTCGGTCCCACCGTCGTCGCAGTGGCCCGGCCCGACCAGCCCGTTGTTGAAGTCGTCGAGCAAGGTGGCGAGCGCGATCGCGGCCTCGCGATCGGCGTCCGCAATCGCGCAGTCGGCGAGCAGGGCCTCCGCATCGGCGAGCGCCTGCGTGATCGCGTCTTCGGCCACCGCACCATTGGCCACGTTGAGCTTGGCCGCGATGTACTGATGCGCGACGATGATCCACGCGTCACCGCCGACGGGCGCCATCCACAGGATGTCGGCCCACGCATGACCGCACAGCTCGGCGTCCGCATGGTCCGGCCAGTCGTCGTGGGTCTTCCAGTATCCCTGCGTGAGCGTGCATCCGTCGTCGACGTCGCCGTCTTGGGGGCCGTTGGCGAGCTTGTCGCGATAGGCGTCGTCCCCACTGGGGTCGCAGCCCGCGAGTGCGAGCGCCACCAGGGCGAGCGTTCGGGAAAGGCCTTGCAGTGCGCGGGTCATGGCGGTCTCCTTCGTCCCTCGGTGCAGGGGGACGTGGACATGGGTCCGACTTCCGCCGCCGGCGTTACGTCACGCCGCATGCGCGGGCTCGCCCGCTGAAGACCGCGTAACGCAGCGGACGCGGATGCGCACTCACGGACAGGGAACGGGGTGTGCCCCCGACGATGCCCGTGGCCGAACATGCCAACCTCGTCCCGATGCCACGCGGGCGCGCAAGCGAGCCCCGATGCGGGTGACCACCCAGACGCGGCTCCGCGTGGTCGACGGGCGCACCGAGACGGCGGCGCGCGCGAGCGAGGACATGACGCAGCTCGTCGCCCGCACCCTCGCGGGGGACATGGGCGCGTGGGCGACGATCTACGAGCAGCACTACGACGCGGTGATGCGACACGTCTGCTACCTCACCGGGGATCCGAGCGCGAGCGAGGACGTCGTGCAGGACACCTTCGCCGCCGCCCTCGCGGCGCTCCCTCGCTTCGAGGGTCGTTCGGCGTTCTCGACCTGGCTGCTCGGCGTGGGGATCAACATGGTCCGCAAGCGACGTGCCGCCCTCGAGCGCGCGAGCAAGACGCGCGCACGCGTGGCCGAGTGCGTCGTTGCAGCGACGGCGGGCGACGAGCTCGATCGCCGCGTGCTGCAGCGCGCGCGCAAGGCCGCCCTCTACAGCGTGTTGGAGCGGCTGCCCGTCCACCTTCGCGAGGCGTTCGTGCTGCGTGAGATGCTCGGGCTCGACGTCGCCGAAGCGGCGGCGCAGGCCGGCGTGTCCGCGGGCAACATGCGGATCCGCAGCCATCGCGCGCGCAAGCTCGTGCAGGAGGCGCTCGTCGCCGCCGGTTGGGTCGCGGCCGAGGAGGTCGAGTCGTGAACGCGCCGCCTCTTCGCTCGACGATGGCGGCGTTCATGGACGACGTCGACGCCGCGATGAACGACGAGCTCGCCTGCGTGGCGCCGACGGCCGACGTCGCCGACGTCGTCGCACGGGCCCATGCGATCGACCCCCGCGCGGTGCCGTCGACGTGGGTCGCGACCGCGGCGGCGATCGGCGGCGAGAGCGACGACGAGCCGCCGCGACGCGAAGGCTCGGCGCTCTCGTTCTTCCTCGCCGGCGTGACCGAGCAGCTCGACGACGAGATCCGGACGCAGCGTGTCGCCGGTCGTGCCGCCGCCGGGCGGCCACGGCTCACGCGCGTCGTGGTCGCCGTGCTCGCGTGCGCGGCTGCGGCGGGACTGGCCCTGTGGGCGCCCACGATGGTCGGCGCGATCCTCGAGCGCGGCGAGTCCGATCGACCGGCCGCGGGCGCCCAGGTCGTCGATCGCGACGCGACGCCCGACGAGGCCACGGCCCGAGAACCGAGCCCGGACCCACGGCCGGCGCGGGCCGAGCCCACCGGTGAGCCGGCACCCGTGCCCGCACCGCCCCAAGCGATCGCGCCGGCGAGCGGGAGGCCATCGGTGCGAACCCTCGCGGAGCTCGAGGCCCAAGCCGAGCGCGCGTGGCGTGCCGGCGACCTGGCCGGCGCGACCGCGAAGTACGAGGAGATCGTCCGGCGTGGTGGCCACTCCGAGCGCGCGGAGCTGGCGTACGGCGATTTGTTCACGCTCGCGCTGCGCGCGAGCGACGAGCAGCGGCTGGCGTCGCTGTGGCGACGGTACCTGCACCGCTTTCCTCGCGGACGCTACGCCGACGACGCGCGCGCGGGGACCTGCCGGCAGGCGGGCCGATCGACGCGTCGCGACTGTTGGCAACGCTATCTGGCAGACTGGCCGGCGGGGGCCCACCGGAGCGAAGCCAGACGGCACGTGGACTGACACTGCGAGCGCTTCGGATCGGCATCGTCGCCGTCCTGGCCGTGGCCGGCTGCGTCACCGACCTCGTCGCCGAGGGCGGATCGACCGGCCAAGACGCCGGCGAGTCGAGCCCGTGCGCGCCCGACGACCCGCCGCTCGACGATCCGGACCACTGTGGTGCCTGCGACCGTGCGTGTGTCGAGGGTCTTGCGTGCATCGCGGGCGAGTGCTCGAGCGACTGCCCCGGTGATTTCGTCGTGTGCGCGCGACAGTGCGTCGACACGTCGGACGATCCCGATCACTGCGGCGCTTGCGAGGCGCCATGCGGCGCCACCGAGGTGTGCCTCGCCGGTGGGTGCACCTGTCCACTCATGCTCGAGCCGTGCGATGGCGCGTGCGTCGACACCCAGGCCGATCCCGATCACTGCGACGGCTGCGGTGTCGTCTGCGACCAGGGCTTGGCCTGCGTCGGTGGCTCGTGCAGCGCCGAGTGTCCGATGGGCCGCGAGCTGTGCGACCGCATGTGCGTCGACCTCGACGAGGATCCGCAGCACTGTGGAGGCTGCGAGGCACCCTGCGCCGTCGGTGCCGCGTGCGAGAACGGCGAGTGCGTGGGCGCGTAGACGCCCGTCACCGGCGCGCATCCGACCGTTCTTGCCAGTCGTAACGCGTCGCCCCGTTCGCGGGACTCACCGAAGAACGCGGTCGCATCGCGCGGCCGACCCAGCCGGACGAGGTTCACTGTCATGCCAAACCACTTCCCGAGGATTCTGTGCGCGCTCGCGATCCTGGCGCCCGCGTGCGCGACGACGTCGAACGACGACGAGGGCCAGCGGATCGCCGAGGGCTTCGCGCAGAAGTTCGAAGCCGTCGCGGATGAGATCGACGACTGCCTCGAGGCGCTCGACGCCTGCGTCGCGGCGGCCGGCGACGACGAGGATGCGGCCGAGGCCTGCGCCGACGCGGCCGAGACCTGCATCGAAGCGGCCGAAGAAGCGGCGGAGGACGAGGAGCCCGAGGAGCCCGAAGAGCCCGAGGAGCCCGAAGAGCCCGAAGAGCCCGAAGAGCCCGAAGAGCCCGAGGAGCCCGAGGACGAAGACGACGGTCCGAACCTCGGAGCTCCGTGCGCGGCCGAGCTCGTCGCCTGCGTGCAGGCGGATGCGAGCGATCCCGATTGCGTCGACGCCTTCTCGACGTGCATCGCCGACGGCTTGCAGGCGCTGTGCGAACAGATCCACCAGCAGTGCATCGACGAGGGCGCGCCCGCGCACGCCTGTGATCAGATCGGCTGTTGACGCGCCGGTCTCACCCCCGCGAGCACCGACGAATCCCCTCGCCGGTGCTCGCGTTTTCGCGTCCGTCACGGAATCGGGCTTCCGCTTCCAAGAGTCGAGCATGACCCTGCACCGCGACCCCTTCTGCATCCGGCCCGCTGTGTTCGCAGCTGCGCTCGCCTTCGCCTGTGGACCGTCCGGCGAAGAATCGGTCGGCGACGGCGACGAGTCGGGATCGTCGGACACCGGCAGCACCGGCTCGGCGAGCGATCCGACCGTCGGTTCGGCCACGATCGACGACAGCGCGAGCGACCCGTCCGCGACGGCCGACGACGACACGGCGGATGACGACGGCGACGTCACCGGCGACGACGACGGCACCGACACCGAAGGCGAGTCCGGCGAGACCGAGGACGACGAGGACGAGTCCGACGACGGGGAGACCGACAGCGGCACGGACGACGCGGAGACGACCGTCGCCGACGAGGGCACCGACGACGCCGGATCGGAGTGCGACGGGCTGGAGGTCGGGCCGTGCTTCATGACCGACGGCTGCGAGTACGACTTCGAGGCGATGATGTGCGTGCCGGGCGACGGCGGCACCGACGACCGCGGCACCGACGACGGCAACGCCGAGTGCGAGGGTCTCGACGCCGGGACCTGCTTCATGACCGAAGGGTGCGAGTACGACGTCGTGTCGATGACGTGCGGGCCGGCGTGAGCCGGCGGGCGCCGCGAACACGCTCCTTGGCGATCGGCCTGCAGCTCGTGGCGGCGCTGCCGGGGTGCGCACAGCCGACGGCGATCGAGCTCGTGGCGGCGAGCTCGGACGAGGGCAGCAGCGGCGACGCGCCCCCCGAGCCCGGGGCATTCGACCCGGATCCGGCGTGGGAGCGCTGGTCGTTGCGACTGCCCGACTACGCCGTGCCCGCGGTGGAGACGACGTACGTGTGCGCGGGCGCGTCGTTCGAGATCGACGGGCTCGGGCACGTCGTCGCGTTCGCGCCCGTCGTCGACGAGGCCCGCGTCGTGCACCACATGGTGCTCGCGCGCTCGGCCGGACCGGTCGACCTGATCGATCCATGCTATCCCGCGCCGCCGCAGGCGACGATGCAGTGGGGCTGGGCGCCGGGCGCCGGGGCGTTCGAGCTGCCGGCGGACGCCGGGTTCCTCGTCGGCGACGAGGGCAGCCCGGTGCACTGGGTGCTGCAGATCCACTACAACAATCCGCTCGGTGAGGCCGGCATCGTCGACGCGAGCGGCGTCGACATCTACGTGACGCGCGAGCTGCGTCCCGACGATGCCGGCGTGTTCGGCCTCGGCGACGTCGCGGGCCTGCTCATCCCGCCCGGCTGGCCCGACTGGCACACGGCGCACGTGTGTTCGTCGGCGTCGACGCGCATGCTCCTGCATCGGCCCGCGCGCGTGTTCGGTTCGTGGCTGCACGCGCACACGCTCGGGGTCGCGCTGTGGACCGAGCACTCGCGCGACGGCGTCGCGCTCGCCCCGTTGGGCGAGCGCATCCCGTTTCGGTTCGACGACCAGGAATTCGCGGCCCTCGACGCCGTCGTGGAGCCCGGCGACGAGCTCGTCACGCACTGCGTCTACGACTCGACGTCGCGCACGGAACCGACCTACGGCGGCGGTGCGACGACCGACGAGATGTGCCTGAACTACCTGCTGTACCACCCGCGGCAGCCGTTGCTCACGCACTGCAACGATCCGTGATCGGCCCGTCGTGGCATCCTCTATAGGGGGAGCGCGGGTCCCGTCGAGCGCGCGAGCGCGCGACCTGGTATCACGGGTCGCCATGTTCGACCCGCGCACCACCGAGGAGCAGGATGCCGTCGTCGCGACGGCGCGCAAGTTCGCTGCCGAGCGCATCATCCCCGTCGCGGGCGAGTTCGACGAGCGCGGCGAGATGCCGCTCGAGATCTTTCGCGCCGCGTACGACGTCGGGCTCGTCAACGTCGAGATCCCCGAGGCGTACGGCGGGCTCGGCCTGCACACGCTCGACGGCTGCATGATCGCCGAGGAGCTCGCGTACGGCTGTGCCGGCGTCGCCACCAGCATCATGTGCAATCACCTCGGCGCCCTTCCTCTGATGATCGCGGGCAACGAGGAACAGAAGCAGCACTGGCTCGGCAAGCTCACCAGCGAGTTCCAGTTCGTCAGCTACTGCTGCAGCGAGCCCGAGGCCGGCTCCGACGTCGCCGCCATGCGCACCCGGCTCGTGAAGGACGGCGACGGCTGGATCCTGAACGGCCAGAAGCGCTGGATCACCAACGGCGGCTACGCCTCCTTCTACACCGGCTTCGCCACCGTCGACCCGGCCGCGCGCCACCGCGGCATCACGGCGTTCGTGATCCCCCGCGAGCTGCCCGGCGTCTCCATCGGCAAGAAGGAGAACAAGCTGGGCCAGCGCTGCTCGAACACCGTGGACGTGATCTTCGAGGACGTGAAGCTCGGCCCCGAGCACATCCTCGGCCAGCCGGGCGGCGGCTTCGCGATCGCGATGGAGACCTTCGACAAGTCGCGCCCGATGATCGCGAGCCAGTGCGCCGGCCTCATCCGCCGCGCCATGGACGAGTCCATCCGCTACTCCAAGGAGCGCAAGACCTTCGGCGTGCCCATCGCGCAGCACCAGGCGATCCAATTCATGATCGCCGAGATGGCGATGGCCTACGAGTCCGTGCGCCTCCTGTGGATGAAGGCCGCGTGGGAGGTCGACCACGGCATCAAGCGCACCAACACCAGCGCGATCGCGAAGGCGATGGGCGCCGACCAGGCCATGAAGTGCACGACCGACGCGGTGCAGATCTTCGGCGGCTACGGCTACACGAAGGAGTACCCGGTCGAGAAGCTCATGCGCGACGCGAAGCTCATGCAGATCTACGAGGGCACCTCGCAGGTGCAGCGCATGGTCATCGCGAAGAACCTCTTGGTCCGCGGATGAACGACCTGCCGATCGGCGTGTTCGACTCCGGCGTCGGCGGCCTCACCGTGCTGCACGCGCTCGCGGACGCGCTGCCCGACGAGACATTCCTCTACCTGGGCGACACGGCCCGACTGCCGTACGGCACGAAGAGCCCCGAGACGATCTCGCGCTACGCCCACCAGGCCACGCGCACGCTCGTCGATCGCGGCGTGAAGCTGCTCGTCGTCGCGTGCAACACCGCGAGCGCCGTCGCGTGCGATCACCTGCGCGCGAGCTTCCCCGGCATCCCCGTGCTCGGCGTGGTCGAGCCCGGCGCGGCCGCGGCCGTGCGCGCGTCCAAGAGCGGACGCATCGCCGTCATCGGCACCGAGAGCACGATCCGAGGCGGCGCCTACACGCGAGCGATCGCCGAGCGCCACGCGGACGCCGTCGTGGTCGGGCGCGCGTGTCCGCTGTTCGTCGCGCTCGCCGAGGAGGGCTGGACCGACGGTCCGATCCCGTCCGCGGTCGCGCACGCCTACCTCGACGATCTGCTGGCGGACGTCGACACGCTCGTGCTCGGCTGCACCCACTTCCCGCTGCTCGCGGGCGTGATCTCGGAGGTCACCGGCTCCAGGGTGGCGGTCGTGGACTCGGCCCACACGACCGCGGTCGCAGCCGCGGAGCTGCTCGATGCCAGACACCTGCGCGCCGGTCGAGTGGCCCGCTCTCCCACCTCGGACGCGCTCGCGCGCCTACGCCTGTTCGCGACCGACGGTCGCGACCGGTTCGCACGCGTCGGCAGCCGCTTCCTCGGCGTAGAGCTGCGCCCCGAGGCGGTCGAGCTGCTCGATCTGTGAAGGACACGGCGACCGCAGGAATGGCGCACGACCGCGATCGTCATGCAGAGCACAGCTTCGCGGCCCCGGATCTCTGCTACGCTCGCACTCCGATGCGCGCGACGTGTGCGTTGATCATCGCGACGCTCGTCCTCGGCCAGACGCCCATCGTGCGCGCGGCCGAGCCGACCAGCGAGAGCGCCGAGCAGCTCTACGAGGACGGTCGCAAGGCCTACCGGCTCGGCCGGTACGCCGATGCGGTGAAGAAGTTCGAGCGCTCGTTCGAGCTCTCGGATCAACCGCTCCTTCTCTACAACATCGCGCTCTCCTACAAGCGCCTGTACGGGATCAGCAAGGACGTCGCCGATCTCCGCCGGTCGAAGACCGTGTTCGAGGAGTTCATCAACGTCGCGTCGGCCGACGCGTCGCTCGCCACCGAGGTCGAGGACGCGCGAGCGCGGCTGGGGGAGATCGACGAGGAGATCAAGCGCGCGGAGGAGGCCGAGGCCGCCCGTCAAGCCCAGAACGCCAAGCCACCGGTCGACACCGACCCCGGGCTGGCCGCGCGCGACCGCAAGCTGCGGGTCGGTGGGGCCGTGGCGATGGGGGTCGGCGGGGGCCTGATGGTCGGCGGCATCGCGCTGGGCACGTACTACGCCATTCGCGCCCCGGGCTTCCGCGACGACATCGCGGCGGAGAAGGAGATGCTGCCGCCCGAGTGCCATCCCGAGAACCCGCCGGCGACCTGTCCCGACGACCGCGTCCGCCGACTCGCGGCCTTCCGCAAGAACCTCGACCAGGCGACGCTGGGGATGGGCCTCGGGTTCGGCCTCATGGCGGGCCTGGGTGTCGCCGCGATCGTGACGGGCGCGGTGCTCTACGCCAAGGGCAGCCGAAGCAAGGGCACGGCGGCGGCGAGGGCCCTGCAGATCTCTCCCACGCTGACGGGCATGGTCGTCTCCGGAAAGTTCTAGACCGGGTGCGGTTGCTCAAGCAATCCGTCACACGGACCGGCCCGCGCGTGTTCATGGGAGCCGCCGCAGCGCGCCCTGGGACCGTTTCGATGTAAGTCCCTCGCGAGGCCCTCGTTGCCTCCGCCGGCCCCCGCCTCGCGGGTCGCGGAGGGTCGCGGAGGTCCGTGATGAAGAACATCGAGTGGTCCCCGCGGCGGTGCGCAGCTCGAACGGGCTGTGTTATACCCGCGACCGCATCCAGGGGGCCTCCGGAGGCGCTCGAACGCCGTCGCAAGGCCCATCCGAGAAGGAGCACACCATCGTGATCCGCGCGCGCTCGCTCCATCGACTCAAGCTCTCGCTGCCGCTCACGCTCGCCATGGGCAGCGCAGCGGTGGTCGTGCCCGCGGCCGTGCTGCTCGCACCCCAGAGTGCGGCGGCAGCCGACGAAGGAGCGATCAGCGGCGTCGTCACGAACACGAAGACCAAGGAGAAGCTGAAAGGCGCCTTGGTCATCCTGCAGTGCACGTGCTTGCAGGGCACCCGCGAGACGCAGACCAACGAGAGCGGTCTGTACGCCTTCCGCGATCTGCCTCCCGGCACGTACACGATCCAGGTGCTCGTCGGTCAGGCCGACGTGTCGAAGGTGACGACCCTGCCGCGCGGCGCGAAGTTTCGCGCGAACTTCTCGCTCGATCCCGCCAACGAGTTCCGTCGTGTCGTCCGCGTGAAGTCGACGCCGGTCAAGCAGAACACCGCCGTCGGCCGCGAGGTCAACATGGAGGAGTTCCGCAACATTCCCGTCGGCAACTCCGTGAGCCGCGACTTCACGGCCGTCGTCGAGTCGTCCGCCACCGCGTCGGTCGACGCCGCCGGCATCTCGCTCGCCGGCACGACCGGGGCGGAGAGCAAGTACACCGTCGAAGGCGCGAGCGTGAACAACCCGCGCTTCGGTACGGTCGGCTCGTCGATCGTCCAGGAGTTCCTCGAGGAGGTCGAGGTCCAGGAAGCCGGGTACGAGGCCGAGTACGGCGACGCATCGGGCGGCCAGGTGCAGGCCCGTCGCGTGTCGGGCAGCAACAAGCTCCGCGGCGTCGCGCGCTTCACCTATACGCCGCGCCTCGCGAAGCCCCGCTTCATCACCGCGACCGACAACGCGCTGCGTGCGGTGGAGGTGCCCGACTACGTCATGCAGGGCGTGGTCGTCATGAGCGGCCCCATCGTGAAGGACCGGTTGTTCTGGACCGGCGGCGCGGTGATCACCGGCGGCCAGAGCTCGCTCATCCAGTCGTTCCACCACCGCGTCGACAAGGACAACTCGAAGGGCTACGAGGAGTGCCCCTACGAGAACGGCGCCTACGACTGCGTCGACGGCGGCGACTACATCGCGACCGAGAAGTTCGCGGAGCAGAAGTTCAAGACGGGCAACGTCGACCTGCAGTTCCTGTTCGGTCTCGACTGGGCGATCAACCCGCGCCACAAGCTGAAGCTGACCGTGCTCTCCAACCCCGGCTTCAACCGCCGCACGTACCGCCGGCCGGTGAGCGGGAGCCTCGATCCTTCTTCGTTCGGCACGAACCTCTCCGCCGATCCGCTGGGCGGCGGCTCGCGCATCGCGAACGGCGTCGTCAACGAGCAGTTCGGCTGGGACCGCGCCAACGCGACCACCGTCACCCTCGGGTACGAAGGCCGCGTCGCCGAGGACAAGCTCGAGATCAACGCGAACTTCAACTACTCGCAGTTCGCGAACATCGAGGCCTGGCGGCTCGACAACCCCGAGATCCGCGACCAGGTCGCGACCCAGGAGTTCGACGACCAGGGCGCCAACCTCTTCGAGCTGCTCGACCGCGACAACCGGCTCGACCTCGTGCCGGGCGTCGACGAGGCGTGCAACGACGCCGACCTGCCCGGTCTCACCTGTCCGGTGCGCCAGTGGCTGTCGGGCGGCATGGGCCAGTACTCGACGTCGAAGCAGCGGCGCGTGAACGGCAACTTCTCGCTCACGCACTTCTTCAACGCGGCGGGCGCCCACCAGCTCAAGTACGGCGCGCAGGTCGACCACCTCGAGGACGTCACCGACGCGCGCTACTCCGGCAGCAACGCGGCGGACTTCTACGAGAACTGCCCCCAGGGTCAGAAGGGCGGCGGCGAGTACTGCTACGACCCCGCGACCGACCAGTACAACATCGACTTCTCGAACCGCGTCAACAACCACCGGTTCATCTTCGTCGACACCGACAACCCGGACGCCCGCACGGCGGCCGGCTACGGCCGCGTCCGGTACGAGCAGGGCGAGCTGCGTGCGATCGCCACACCGCTCGGCGCCGGCGTCCGCGTCGATGCGTACAAGGCCAAGGTCTCCACGCAGAACTACTCGTTCTTCGTGCAGGACAAGTGGGCCATCCTCTCCAACCTCTTCGTGTCGGCGGGCATGCGCTGGGAGTTCCAGGACATGCGCGACGTGCTCGGTCGCCGCGCCGTGTTCATCTGGGACAACGTCGCGCCGCGCATCGGCATCAACTACGACTGGACGGACGAGGGTCGCAGCCGCCTGTTCGCGAGCTACGGGTGGTTCTACCAGCCGCTGCCGCTGCAGCTGAACGCGCGCGTGTTCGGCGGCCTCGTCAACATGACGCGGTCGTACCGCAACAGCGACTGCGTCGGTCAGCGCGTCGAGATCAACAACGAAGTCCACGAGAAGGTCATCGACGGTCAGCCCACCGAGTACTGCGCGGACTTCAACAGCGGCACCGGTCAGCTCACCGAGGGCGCGGTCGTGCCGCGCCTCAAGGGCCAGTACAACCAGCAGTTCCAGATGGGCTACGAGCAGGAGGTCATCGAGGACCTCACGCTCGGCGTGCGCTGGCTGCACACGGACCTCGGGCGCGCGGTCGAGGACATCTCGACCAACGGCGGCCTCAACTTCATCATCGCGAACCCCGGCGTCGACGTCTCGGACGAGGACATCCAGAAGCAGACCAACCGCTGCACGGAGCTCCAGACGAACCTCGACATGACCGACATGGACGATCCGGGCCGCTCCCAGATCGCCCGCGAGCTCACCCGCTGCCAGTTCCTCGAGGACGCCTTCAAGAAGGTCGGCAGCATGTTCACGAAGCCGCGTCGCAACTTCGACGCGTTCACCTTCGAGCTCAAGAAGCGCTTCGCGAAGAACTGGCTCTTGTTGGCCAGCTACACGTACTCGCGCCTCGTCGGCAACTACGACGGCTTCGTCGACCCCATCACGGGCTCGATCAACCTCGGCGCCAGCACGCAGTACGACATCCCGGAGCTCGTGCGGAACAGCTTCGGCCCCTTGTCGTACAACACGCCGCACCGCTTCAAGATCGACGGCTTCTACTCCTTCGATCTGCAGGAGGCCGGCCGCCTGACGCTGGGCACCTCGGTGCGCTACTCGTCGGGCTATCCGATCTCGCTGCGCGCCGGCAACAACCGCTACCCCGGTCTGTTCCCGGTCTACGTCATCCCGCGCGGTGCGGGTGGTCGCGTCGAGGCGAACTACACGTGGAACCTCTCGGTGTCGTACGCGTACCCGCTGCCCGGTGACCTCGAGATCGAGGTCGCGATTCGCTGGTTCAACATCACGAACGCGAAGGCCGCGCTGCGCGTCGACGAGGTGTACTCGACCGACAACACGCGTCCGGTCGCCGGTGGCGATCTCTCCGACGTGAAGCACACGAAGATCCAGAACTCCGGCAACCCGACCGAGTTCTTCCAGCGCGTCGTGCTCTCGCCGCAGGGCAACTACGGCGTCGAGGCGAAGTTCCAGTCGCCCACCTTCGCCCAGTTCGAGCTCCAGCTGCGGTTCTAGCCTCTCGAGGCGAACGGCCTCCGGCGCACCACGGTCTCCGGTCAGGGATGCTTCGTCCCGGGTCGGGGACCGTTTCGCGTAAGGCGCGGTGGGGCGGCGCGGTTCTTCGCGCATGCATGCCCGCTCGCGGTGGGCGGCGCTCCTTCTGAGCGCTGCGCCGGCCGTCATCCTACCTCTGCGCGCCGAAGCGGCCGACAACGGCGCCATCAAGGGCGTCATCACGCACAAGGACACGGGGAAGGGCGTGCGGGGTCATGTCGCGATCCAGTGCACGTGCCTGCAGGACTCGATCGTCAAGTCGACGAGCGACAGCGGCTTGTTCGTGATCGAGGGCCTGCCGGCCGGCAGGTACACCGTCGAGGTGTTCGCCGGTGAGGCGCGCCAGGTGCAAGTCGTCGAGCTGCAGCGCGGTCAGAAGATGCGCGTCGACTTCGCGGTGGATCCGAACGACACGATCGTCCGCAAGATCCCGGTGAAGGGATCGTCGATCAAGCCCGCGACGACGCGGTCCGGCGTCGTGCGCAAGACCGACGACTACAAGGACGTCCCCACGGCGTCGCGCGGCGCCGATGCGCTCGTGGAGACCGCCCCCACCGCGGTGCGCGAGCCCGGCGGCATCTCGCTCGGTGGCGGCGGGGTGGCCGAGCAGCACTACACGCTCGGCGGCGGCCTCACGCTCGACAACCCGCGCGTCGGCTCGGTCAGCCAGGGCATCGTGCAAGAGCTGCTCGAGGAGGTGGAGGTGCTCGAGGCCGGCTACGAGGCCGAGCTGGGCAACTCGTCGTCGGGCCAGATCATCTATCGCCGCCGGTCGGGCTCGAACAAGCTGCGCGGCGTTGCCAGGTTCACGTTCACGCCGCGCATCGCGAAGCCGCGCTTCATCCTCGCGACCGACAACGCCGTGCGCGCGATCGAGGTGCCCGACTTCCAGATGCAGGGCGTCGTGCAGATGAGCGGACCGATCATCAAGGATCGCCTGTGGTGGTCGGGCGCCGTCGTGGTCACCGGCAGCCGCGCGTCGCTCATCCAGGACTTCTACAGCCGCGTCGACAAGGACGGCTCGGGCGGCTACGAGGGCTGCCCGTACGAGAACGGCACGTTCGACTGCGTCGAGGGCGGTGACTACATCGCGAGCAAGAAGTTCGCGAGCCAGACGTGGCACACCGGCGCCGTGCAGCCCCAGGTGCAGTTCGGGCTCGACTGGGCGATCAACCCCAAGCACAAGCTGTCGTTCACGATCCTCACGCGACCCGAGTTCCAGTATCGCGCGTACCGGCGGGCACCGAACGCCAACTTCGATCCCTCTTCGTTCGGCACGACCCAGAGCACCGATCCGCTCGGCGGCGGTGCGCTCGTCGCCAACGGTATCGTCAACGGGACGTTCGGGTGGGATCGCTCCAACGCGACGAACACGAGCCTGGAGTACAACGGCCGAGTCGCCCGCGACACGCTCGAGATCGATGCGCTGCTCGGCTACAGCGAGTTCGCCACCGTGGAGGCGTGGCGGCTCGAGGATGCGTCGCTGAAGAACCTCCCGGCGACGCTGCAGACCGACGCACAGGGCGCGAACCTCTTCGCGCTGCTCGACGACGAGGGCAAGGACCAGCTCGTGCCCGGGGCCGAGGACGCGTGCAACGATCCCGACCTGCCCGGCCTCACGTGTCCGGTGCGTACGTGGATGTCGGGCGGCATCGGGGCGTACGACCGCGAACGGATGCGCCGGGCGCAGGGGGCGTTCGCGCTCACCCACTTCTTCGAGGCCAAGGGCGCGCACCAGCTCAAGTACGGCGCACAGATCGAGCACATCGAGGCGAACACGGAGTCGCGCTACTCCGGCCACAACGCCGAGGACTTCTACACGAACTGCGGACCCGGACAGAAGGGCGGCGGCGAGTGGTGCTACGACCCGACCACGGAGTCGTACAACGTCGACACGTCGACTCGCGTCGACAACCACCGCTTGATCCGCGTCGACACGGACAACCCGAATCAACGCTCGACGCTCGGCTACGGCCGCATCCGCGAGGAGCAGGGCGATCTGCGCGCGATCGCGACGCCCATCGGCTCGGGCGCGCGTGTCGACGCCTATCGAGCGAAGGTGGCGACCCAGAACTACGCGATCTTCCTGCAGGACCGGTGGATGCTGGCGTCGAACGTCTATCTCAACGCCGGCATCCGTTGGGAGTTGCAGGACATGCGCGACGTGCTCGGACGGCGGGCCGTGTTCATCTGGGACAACGTCGCGCCGCGCGTCGGGCTCAGCTACGACTGGACCGACGAGGGCAAGAGCCGGTTGTACGCGAGCTACGGCATGTTCTACCAGCCGATGCCGCTGCAGCTGAACTCGCGCGTGTTCGGTGGGCTCGTGCTCGTCGGCCGCACGTATCGCAACAACGACTGCGAGGCGCATCCGGAGGGGATCAAGGACGGGCAGCCCACGGAGCACTGCACGGACGCGCGCGACTTCACCACCGGTCTCACGGAGGGCGCGGTCGTGCCGCGGCTGCGCGGCATGTTCCGCCACCAGTTCCAGATGGGCTACGAGCACGAGGTGCTCGAGGACCTCGTGCTCGGCGTGCGGTGGATCCACACGGACCTCGGCCGCGCCGTCGAGGACGTGTCGACCGACGGCGGCAACAACTTCATCATCGCGAACCCGGGCGTCCCGGTCGCGAGCGAGGACATCCAGCGCCAGCAGCAGAAGTGCGACGAGCTCGACACCGAGCTGCAGGGGCTCATGATCGACGACCCCGATCGCAGCGACGTGTCGCGCGAGCTCAAGCGGTGCGAGTTCCTCGTCGACGCCTACAAGAAGGTCGGCACCATCTACTCGAAGCCCACGCAGAACTTCGACTCGTTCACGTTCGAGGTGCGCAAGCGCTTCGCGAAGAACTGGATGCTCGTGGGCAACTACACCTACGCGCGGCAGGTCGGCAACTATGCCGGCTACGTCGATCCGATCACGGGCGCGGTGAACCTCGGCGCGAGCACGCAGTACGACACGCCGGAGCTCGTGCGCAACAGCTTCGGACCGCTGCCCAACAGCGTTCCTCACCGGTTCCGCGTGGATGCGTTCTACGGTTTCGATCTGAAGGAAGCGGGGCGCCTCACGCTGGGCACCAGCGTGCGCGTGCAGTCGGGCTATCCGGTGTCGGTGCGCGCGAACCACAGCCGCTATCCCGGCTTCCCGGTGAACGTGCTGCCGCGCGGATCCGGGGGGCGCATCGAGCCGAACTACAACTGGAACCTGGGGCTCAGCTACGTGTATCCGCTCAAGGACACGCTCGAGCTGGAGTTCGCGATGCGCTGGATCAACGTGACCAATGCGAAGGCCGTGCTGCGGGTGGACGACGTGTACTCGTACGAGAACGCGCGCCCGGTGGCCGGCGGCGACCTCAGCGACCTCAAGCACACGAAGGTGCAGAGCTCCAACGACCCCACCGGCTTCTTCCAGCGCGGCATCCTCGCGAAGCAGGGCAACTACGGTGTCGAGGCATCGTTCCAGAATCCGACGGCCGCGCAGTTCGACGTCGTGCTGAGATTTTGACGGAGCATCGCGCGGGAACGTGCGAACATGAGCTCCGATGCTCGCGTTCGTCGTCGCGCTCGCCGGGCTCGGCGGCCCGCCCCAGCACGGCGGCGATCCGTGCCTGCAGGCGATCACGCTCGAGCCGGCGGCGGGGCAGGGTGACGCCGAGGTCTTCCGCGCGACGTACCGCCACTGCGAAGGCGCCGCGACGTTCCGCGTCGTACAGCTGTACGTCGGTGACGAGGTACTCGCGAGCGCGCCGAGCGTGAACCTGGGCTACGAGGCGGGGCGCTTCTTCCTCGAGGACGCGGCCGGCGACTGTGCGCCCGGCGACGCCGCGACGCTCGTGTCCGTGCACGGCACGCTCGACTGCGCGACTTCCACGGTGACGCCGATGGGCGACGACCTCGTCGTCGAGTGGTCGATCGCGTTCGATACCGCCGGCTTCGCCGGGATCCACGGGATCTTCTTCGACGCGAAGGGTGGTGCCGGCGATCCCGAGCCCCGGCTCGAGTGGACGCAGATGGGCACCTTCGTCGTCGCACCGGATGCGGGCACGACCGGCGCAGCGTCCACGACCGGCGCGGACGACGGCGGCGATGCCTCGGGCACCGGCGCGGACGCGGCGACGACGAGCGCCGACGCCGAGACGAGCGCCGCATCGACGGCGACGGGAGGGATCCCGGTGACCGCAGGATACGGTGGACCACCCGCGGAGACCGGCTGTGCGTGCGCAGCCGTGCCCGATGCCCGCGGCCTCCTCGCGTGGATCGTGATCGCGGCGGCGCGACGGCGACGTCAGCCGCCGTGCGAGTCGACGTAGGCCTTCGCCTTCGCGTCGTCGGGGTGCGTCTCGAGCACCTTCTTGTAGTGCTCGAGCGCGCCCGACGTGTTGCCGCGCGCCTCCTCGAGCTCCGCAGCGAGCAGACGGGCGCGTCGATCGTTCGGAGCCTTCTTGAGCGCGCGCTCGCACATCGAGCGTGCCGACGCGTCGCGGCCGAGCTTGTGGTGGGCCTCGGCCATGCACACGGTCACCGCGACCGCGTTCGGATTGAGGTCGAACGCTTCGGTGAGCACGCCGAAGCCCTTCTCCGCGTCGCCCGAGCGCACGAGCTTGCAGCCCTCGTCGAGGAGCGCCTTGTACTTCTTCTTGTTCGACGCCTTCGCGTCCTCGGCATCCGCCGGCTCGCCACTGGGCGCCGGCTCGGCCGCCTTGGACTCCGGCTTCGGTGGCTTGGGCGTCTCGGGCTTCGGCGGCTCGATCGCGACGCTCGGCGTCGGTGGAGGCGTCGGCTCTGCGATCGCGACGGCGGCTCCCGAGGCGAGCATCTGGCGCAGCGCGATCGCGGTGGGCTGCTGGGGCGTCGCACGCAGCACGTCGTCGACGATCGCGAGCGCGCCCGCGTCGTCGCCCTTGCGATGGAGTGCGATCGCGGTGATCAGCCGCACGAGCGTCGTCGGTCGCTCGGCGCGCTGCAGCTCGTCGACCACCTCGGCGAGCTGTGCCGGTTCGATCGACTCGTCGCGCGCGCGCCACACGGGGGCCGACAGGGCCGCGAGCCGCAGCTCCGGGTCGCGATACGTCGGCATCAGCACGATCGGCTGCGACTCCGTGATGTCCGTTCCCACCGCGAGCTCGACGCGGTTCATCGCCGTCTCGACGCGCCCCGCGTCGGCATGGAGGTTCTCCAACGCGCGACCGAGCTCGCGGGCGCGCAGGATCGCCTTGGACGCCTCGCGCTCGCCGGCGCGCTGTTGCTCCGGCACCGCGGCTGCACGCACCGAGGCCTCGAGCGCCCGCGCAGCGAGCGTGTCGAGCAGCTCGAGCCGCGCCTGCATCTGCGTCATCGCCATCGTGCTCGAGTCGACCAGACCCTCGAGCTCCGCGATCGCGCCGTCGAGCGCCGCCGTGTCCAGCGATTCGCGAGCGGCCACGGCCCGGGTGGTGACGGCGGAGAGCGAGACCGCCGGCGTCGTGCTCACCTTCGGGGGCTCGGCCGTCGCACGATGCTTGGTCTGCATCGCCGCGTAGCCGACGATGGCCGCGACACCGACGATCGCCGCGATCGCGAGCGTGCCTTTGCCCGCCTGGGGGCGGACCCCGGAATCGTCGGGCTGCCAGCTCGCCGGGCGCGATCTTGCATCGGTCATGAGAGTGAGCTCCGTCGCAGTCCGAACGGACGCGCCGCGGTTGTGGATCTTGGCAGTCGCCGCGGCGGCGCGCAAACCGGTCGGGCGCCCCGAGCTCGGCCGCGCCCGGCGCACCGCTTGTCAGGCGTTCGAGTACAGGCCGAGCTCGCGGAGGAGCCACTGCGCCGGCTCGCTGCGCAGGGTCGTCACGGGTTCCAGCGGTGGTCCGCCGCCGGCCAGATCGCGAGCCAACGCCCACAGTGCGCCCGCGAGCTCGCCGGATGTGCGCGTCGCGAGCGAGAGCCAAGCGCGGACCAACTCGATGCGGAGTTGCGCGAGGTGCTGCGGGGACGACAGCCAGTGTCCGAGCTCTTCCATCAAGGCGAAGCGCAGCGGGGGCGCCAGATCGATCGCGCGGGTGGGGTGGTCGAGCAGCCGGTCGGCGTAGGCGCGTGCGCGTGCACCCGTCGGGACGTGGGTCGGATTCGCGAGCACTGCGAGGGCGTCCAGCTTCTGCGCCATGTCGCTCGGATCGTCGTCGGGCGCCGCGTGCTCGCTGCCGGCTGCAGTGCCGAGCGACAGCAGCGGTGCGATGCCGGACGCGACACCGCACACCGCGTGCGCGATGCGGAAGCGGAGCTCGGCGGGCGGGAGGTCGACGACGTCGCGCGTGATGGCGAGCGCCGGTCGGCCGAGGTCGAGCCGCAACACCACGCCTCGCGAGTCGCGACCCTCGACGGGGCACGGGTCCAGTCGCGGTCCCACGCGCCCCCACGCCGACAAGAGCGCATCGACGCGGCCGATCGCCGCGCCGAAAGCATCGTTGGGATCGAGGCCCTGCAGGTTGGGGAGCCGGCGAGCCATCGCCGACACCGCGAGCGTCGGTCCGATCTCGAACAACACCTCGCGCAGGGCCGACGCCTCGCCGAGGCCGGGGACGTCGTCGTGCGGTGGTGCCGGCGGGCGCGGGGGCACGAGCGAATCCAGCTGAGTCGCGAGCGGACCGAGCGTCGTCGCGCGCGGCGGACGGGAGAGGAACGCCGCGATCTGGTAGAGCTGTCGGCTCGTCTCGATCGAGCCCTGCGTCTCGTGCAGTCGCGCGAGCGCGAGCGCGAGGCCGCACTGCAGCGGACGGCCGGCTGACCACCCGCGCAGCCGATCGAAGAGCGTGAGTCGGCCGCCGGCGAGTGCGGCCGCCGCATCGATGATCGGATCGCGGCGATCGAGCGGACCGTACATCGCGATCTCGGTGAGCAGCTGGCGCAGGCCCGGCAGCACGTGGCGCATCTGCACCGCGGATCCGTGGCGCGGGCCGATCGCATGGGCGAGCGCGGAGTAGCCGTTCACGAGCGGCTCTGCGAGGGCTGCGAGCGTGAGCACCGGCTCGCCGTCACCCACGTGCGCGCGTAGCCACGACGCGAGCTCGAGCACCTCGTCCCATGCTCGCTCCGCGAACGCGACGGGCAGCGCGGTGATGCGCGTGACGGCGTCGTTCGGATCGGCCTGGCGTGCGCGCGCGAGCAGATCACGGACGCGTGCGAGCGCGGCCTCGCGGGTCTGCACGTCGGCATCCTGCGCGCGATGCTCGAGCAACACGTGGGCCGCGCGCACGAGCTGACGCGCGCGCTCGCGGCCGCTCGTGCTCGCCTCTGCGAGGCGCTCGAGCGCGGTCGCGAGCTCCTCGGGCCGTTCACGGCGCTCGAGCAACTCGGCGTGCAGTCGCAACAGTGCGCGATGATCGGGCACCGCTTCGAGCCCGCGTCGGCACGTCGCGAGCGCGGCGTCCATCTCGCCGAGGCCGCGCTCCAGCACCGCGAGCTCGGCGGCGATGTCCGCGAGCTCGGGATCGTCGCCCCGGCCCGCCTCGGCGAGCCGCGCCCGCAGGATCGGCAGACGATCGACGGGCGCACCGACGCTGCCGAGCACGAGATCGAGCTCGACGAGCGCACGTCGCCGCGTCTCGTCGTCTTCGCTGCGCGCGAGCGTGGCGAGCCAACCGAGCGCCTGTTGATTGCGTCCGAGCACGCGGGCGAGCCGGGCGCGATGCAGCCGCGTGGCCGACGAGAGCGCCTCGTTGGGCAGCGCCGCGATCGCGGCGTAGAGCTCGGCCGCCGTCGCGTCTGCGGCGACCGATGCGATCTCGACGAGCAGCGCGGTCGCGTCCTCGGCTTCGCCCGCGAGGGCCTTGCGCGCGGCCGAGGCGGCGCGAGTCGGATCACCGAGCTCGTGCCAGGCGTGACGCGCGGCCGCGAGCCACCAACCGCTCGCGCGCACGGGATCGTCGCTTCGCATCGCGACGCCCTCGTACAGACGCACGATGTCCGCCGGCACACCGCGCTCGCTCAGCGCGTCGCGCAGCACCCGGACAGCATCGACGATCGCGGGATCGTCCGGCTCGGCGAGGTCGAGCCACGCGCGGGCGGAGCTCTCGACCAGCGTGGCATCGCCCAGCTCCTGACCGGCACGCCAGAGCGCGCGATGGATCTCGCGCCGGATCTCGGGGTCGTTCGCACGCTCGAGTCGACGCTGCAGGTCGACCACGATCTGCGCGGGGCCGTCCGGTGGCGGGGTGGGCTCGAGCACGTCGGGCAGCACGGCGTCCTGCACCGTGGGCGCGCGCAGGTCGGTCGCGAGCGCGTGCAGTCGATCGCGGATCGCGGTCTCGATCGCGGGCGTCGCTTCGGCCACGGCGTCGATGCGGCGCGCGACCTGGATGGGCTCGGGCAGTCGACGCACGAACGCTTCCACCAAGGCGAGCACCTCATCGTCTGCGATCGGCAGCGCGCTCTCGATTCGGCGCACCGCGCCCTCGTGATCGTCGAGCTGGTCGAGCAACACGCCGGCGACCTCCAGCAACAGCCGCGCGCGGGCCGGCCCGGCCGCGAGCACGCGCAGCTCGTGTTCGTAGGCCTCCACGACCACCGGCCAGTCCGCCCTCGAGCGTGCGAGCTCGAGCAGGGCCCGCCGCGCGCCGACGTGATCGGCGTCGGCGTTCGCGGCGTCGCGCAGATCCGCGAGCGCTGCGTCGGCCTCGCTGCTGCCGGCGTCGCGGCGCCACGCCGACTGCTGAAGGAGCGCGCGGCGGTAGAGCACCTCGGCGCGCAGCGAATTCGGCAGCACGAGCTGCGCGAGGTTGTCGAGCAGCACGGCTTGCTCGGTGCTGCGATCGCTCGAGTCGAGCAGGCGAACGAGCTCGAAGAGCGCACGCGCGTGGGTGGGCGCGCGGCGTAGCGCTTGTCCGAGCACCTGCTCCGCCTCGCGATCGCGGCCGCTCTGCACGAGCGCGCGCGCGGCCGTGGCCGCCGTGTCGGCCGCACGCGCCGGATCGGCGTCGGGGTGGCGCGCGGCGGTGACGAGCGCCTCGATGGCCGCCGCCGTGTCGCCGCGGCGGAGCTCGAGTCGACCGAGGCCCTCGAGCGCGCCGAGCGAGTCCGGCACCGCTGCGAGCGCTTCGCGGTATCGAGCGGCCGCCTCGTCGACCCACTCGTCGTGGGGGGCGAGGAGATCGCCGAGCAGCACCAGCAGCGTCGCGCGCGGGTCTCCGTGCAGCTCGTCGAGTTTCTGTAGCAGTCGTTCGCGCACCGGCGCGATCGCAGCCGTGCCGGACAAGAGCACGCGCGCGCGCTGGCCCGCGGCCGCGAACGACTGCGGCGCGGCGAGATACGCCTCGAGGTAGTGGCCCGCGGCGTCGTGCGGCCGCGCGAGCGGACCGTCGAGCAGCTCGGCGACGTGCAGCTCGACCTCGGCGCGCTTGATCGGGTCGCCGTGGGCGAGCGACGACGAGCGCAGCTCGAGCACGCGCACGAGATCCTCGTGTCGCCCTTGGCGGTGGTACGCGCGGGCGAGGCAGGCGAGCCCCTCGTCGGGTACGCGATCCCAGCGCGCGAGCACCTCGTAGGTCTTGGCCGCGCGCGTCGGGTCGTCGAGCGCTTCGCGCTGCAGCCGGGCGAGCTGATGGAGCAGCTCGAGGCGGTGCGGACGATCGGGCGGCTCGCCGGCGAGCTCGGCCGCCAGCTCGCGCTCGAGCAGGACCGCGAGGTCGACGTAGCGGCCCTGACGCTCGAGCAGCGCGCACAGCTCCTGCCGCATCGCGTCGCCGAGCTCCTGATCGCCGCCGCCGGCGGGCAGATGATCGAGCGCGAGGCGGAGGCACTGCTCCGCGCGCGTCGGGTCGAGCAGGTGATCGCGGTACACGTGCGCGAGCCGGCGCAACATCGTGCAGCGCGGCAGGCCGCGCTCGCGCGGGAAGACGCGCACCAACAGCTCGGCGAGCTCCGACCAACGCTCACGCCCCGCGAGCAGGTCGCCGAGCCGCGCGGCGATGTCCGTGCGATCGGGTGCCTCTCCGAAAGCGACGGCGAGATCGCCGATCGCCTCGTCGATGCGACCGAGCGGATCGACGAGCAACCGCGCGCGCTCCTCGAGCGCTTCGGTACGCGCGACGCCCATGTGGCGCTCGGCGATGCGAGCGAGCAGTCGCACGCGTTCGTGCGGCGTGCCGGCGAGTGCGAGCAGCTCGTTCTTGCGCTGCTCGGTGCGCCGATCGCCGGGCGCACGCGCGAGCGCCCGGTCGACGAGCTCCAACGCGAGCTCGAGCTCGCCGAGCGCGACCGCGGCATCCGATGCACGCCGAGCGATCACCGAGAACGCGGCGTCGCCGAGCGGCACGCGATCGAGCACCTCCTTGGAGACCGCGACCGCGCGATCGAGCCGCCGGCCTTCGAAGTGGCGATCGAGCAGCGACAGCAACAGATCGGTGTCGTCCGGGGCGAGCTCGAGCGCGGCCTCGAGCTCGCGGATCGCCGCGGCCGAATCGCCGAGCGTCGTGCACACGAGCGCGAGCTGGCGTCGCGCGGTGATCCGATCCGCCGTGGTCGTGGCTCGCTCTGCGCGCAGCGTCCACAGCCGCATCACCTCGGCCCACTGGCCCTCCTCGCCGAGCGCTCCGACGACGCGCGAGAACGACTCGAACGGGAGCAGCGACGTCGCGAGTGCGGGATCGATCTCCGGCATCGTGCCGGCGTCGCCGAGCGGGACCGTCTCGTCGTCGGGCTCGGGCTCCGGTTCCGGTGCGGGCTCGGGCTCCGCTTCCGGTGCGGGCTCGGGCTCCGGTTCCGGTGCGGGCCCGGGCTCCGGTGCGGGCTCGGGCTCCGGTGTGGGCTCCGGCTCGGGAGCCAGCCGCGCGCGGATCGTCGCGACCGTCGCTTCCGCGCCCTCGATCCCCTCGGCGCGCGCGAGCAGCTCCCGCACGTGCGCGTCGTCGCCGTCGTCGGCGGCACGACGTGCCATGCGCACGAGCGCTGGCACGGTTCGCGGATCCTCGGGATGCGCATGCTCGAGGATCGCATCGTCGAGCTCCGCTGCCGCGTCGTCGCCGTCGAGGGCCGCCTGCTCCGCGAGCACGAGCAACGCCGGCAACCCGGTCGGATCGTCGGCATGCAGGCGGTGCAGCACGTCCACCGCCGCGGGATTCCTCGCCGCCGCGGCGATGCCCGCAGTGCTGTCCGTGTCGACGCCGGCGATCGCGAGCCAGCGCTCGAGGGCCGCGCTGCGCTCGCTCCCGGTGGCCGCTTCGGCGCGCGCGATCAGTCGAGCGCGCGCTTCCTCGAGTCGACCTTCGCGCACCGCCGCGTCGATCAGTGCATCGAGCAAGCGCGCGTCGTCGGGTCGCAGCTCGGCCGCGCGCGCGAGCACCGGCAGCGCGCGCGCCGGCCGACCCACCGCCCACACGGCGAGCGCCTCGTCCATCCACGCGTCGTCGGGCGCCGCGTCGTCGAGCACGGCCGCGAGCTGATCGATCGCGGCCTCCACGTGCCCTCCACGCCGCAGCGCGACCGCGAGATCCATGCGCACCGCCGCGCGTCGGCTCGGACCGACGCGTGCCAGCTCCGGCTCCAATGCAGCGCTCGCCGCATCGGGCTCGTCGGCGAGCGCGAGCGCCCGCGCGCGCGCCGACGCGATGCCGACGCGCAGCTCCGGCGGCGCGCCTTCGGGATTGCCCACCGCCGTCAACCACTGTCGGGCCCGCTCACCGTCCGAGCGCGCGAGCGCGAGCTCGGCGAGCGCCAACGCGATGCGTGCGCGTCGACGTGGCGACTCGGCCAGTCGCAGCCACGCCTGCAGTCGCAGCTCGAGCTCGTCGCGATCGGCAGCCGCACGGAGGAATGCCGGCGCGAGTCGTTGCGCGCGTCCGTCGTTCGGCCGCAGCCGCAGCCACGTGCGCAACGCCTTCGTGCCGCGCGCGTCGCCGGTGGTGCGCGCCACCTCGACGGTCCAACGCAACGCCGCGACGGCGGCCGGCGGCCACGCGGCGACGGCCGTGTACAGCCGCTCGAGCTCGTCGAGCGCGGCCCCGATCGAACGAGCCTCGCGCACGCGCGTCGCGAGCGCGACGACGTCGTGCTCCGCTCCGCGATCCGATCCCGCCGGCCACGTCACGGCCGGGCGGGGGGCCGTCGGCGCCGACCAACGCGCGATCGCCTGTTGCGGCCCGATCGACAGCTCGGTGAGCACGAGGTGCTCGAGTGCCGGCAGCTTCCAGCCCGCGCACACGAACGGGACCTTCAACGACTCCGCGGCCGGATCGACCCGCACGCTCTGCCGCGTCCGCAGCCGATCGCGATCGAGCGCGCGCACCATGTCGCGCCACGCCGTCGTCTCGTCGATCGACTCGCGGCCGAACACCCACACGAACCGCGGCTCGAGCTCGATCGCCCGCGCATCGCCGCGGATGCGCAGCGCGACGAGGATCCACGCGAACGCCCCCGCACGCGACGTGCCCGACACGTGCAGGCACGGCGACTCGGGCAGGTTCGCGAGCGGTCGACCCGCCGTGTCGAGCTCGACCTGGTCGACGAGGACGCCCGCGATCCGTCGACCGCGCAGCCGCGCGCCGAGCCACGCCTGCAACGCGCGGCGCTCGACCTCGAGCGCGAGATGCTCGACGTGCGTGCGTCGATGCCGGAAGCGCTGGGCCGACAGCGGTCCCTCGATCGGGAACTTCACGCCGGGCACCGCGGCCTCGAACTCGAGCAGGTGCACGCCGGGCGCGAGCGTGCGCCGATCGAGCCGCACGAGCGCCCGCTTGTCGCGCAGCAGGAGCGTGAAGCCGAGCACGTTGCCGACGCTCGGCTCGGCCCCGCCGCCGTCGGTCATCGCCGACTCGCCGCAGCCCCGATGCGATCGCAGACCGCGTAGGGCTTCTTCGGCGGCTTCTCGCCGTCCTTCGCCTCGGCGGTCGCGTACGTGACGAGCTTCGCGATCTTGTCCTCGGACGGCGAGATGTCGCCGCGGCCCTTGGCCTCGAGGCACTGCCGGTGCGCGAACGCGGCGTTCACCATCGCGCCCTTCGACCGCAAGAGCTGCTCGTAGAGCTCGGGCCGCGCCTCGGCGAAGCCCGCGTCCGTCGCCTCTTCCTTGCTCTGCACGCCGACGAGCACGATGTCGTCACCGACCTCGAACGTCTGCGGCAGCATCGACTGGTCGGGCTCGGCGGCCCACACTGCGTCGACGATCGCGCGCACCGGTCCGAGCCCCGGGATCGGCTCGCCCTTCGAGAACGATCCGGTGTCGGCGAGCTCGACCTTCGACGGGTCCTTCTTCGCGCCCGCGTTCTCGATGTCCTCACCGCCCGGCAGCGCGGCGCCGCCCTGGAACACGTCCGTGAGCGCCGCGCCCGCCGCGAGCTGGGCGAGATCCTCCTCGGCGGCCGTCTTCGCGAGCGCGAGACCCTGCTCGCGTTTGATCGCGTCCTCGGCGAGCTCGCGCAGCGCGTCCGCTTCGGGGATGTCGCCCTCGCGGCGACCGGCGATCTCCACGAGCCAGATCGCGGTCTCGCCCTCGATCGGCTGCGACACCTCGTCCAACGGGAGATCGGCGAGCGCCGCATCGATCGCGGGATCGATGCCCGTACCCGCCGCTTCGGTGATCCAGCCGAAGTCGCCGCCACGCCGTGCGGTGTCGTGGGTGGACAGCTCGCGGGCGACGGTGCGGAAGTCCTCGCCCTTCGCGATGCGTTCGCGCGCCTTCGCGATCTTGCCCTTCGCGTCGCCGCTCGCATCGCCCTTGTCGATCGACAGCACGGCCACACGCGCCTGCTTGGGCAGCTTGCTGAACCGCGCGCCCTGCTTGCCGAGTTCGGCCTTCAACGCCTCGCCGTTCTTCTCGATGTACGCGTCGATCTGGCTGGACGAGGGATCGACCAGCTCGCCGAACGCGATCGGCGAGTACCGGGCATAGCGCAGCGAGATCCGGTTCGCGCCTTCGTCGTAGATCTGTCGCAGCTCACCGTCCGACAGCGCTACGCCCGCGCCGATGAGGTCCCGCAGCGTGCGCGCGAGCAGCTCCTTGCGCTGGTACTCGAGGTACTGCTTCTCGGACACCTGCATCGGCGGCAGGAACGACTTCGTGAAGATGTCGTAGTTGAAGTCGAGCCCATCGAGCCACTCGAACGTCGCACCGAGCACGATCGACTGCCCTGCGATCGTGAGATCCTCCGCGTCGCGCACCGTGGCGGCGAGCCCCATGCCGTCGGCGATCTCGGCGAGCATCTCGCGCTCGATCGACGCCTCGAGCACTTCTTCCTTGAGACCCATCTGCTCCTGCACGCGTTCGTCCTGCGGCACACCGCCGATGCGGCGGATCGCCATGAGCTCGTAGCGGAAGTCGTCGTCGTCGATCGACTCGCCGTAGACGCTGACGTACTTCGTCTTGCCGAACGACAACATGTCCGAGCCCGACGGCAGGCCGAACGTGAGACCGAAGCCGAGCGCGAGCACGATGAGAAGCAACCAGGCGAACACGCTGGTCGCGGACTTGCGGAGAAAATCGAGCATCGGGGAGCGGGGCCCGAACGTAGCGCCCTCGCGATGCCCGGCAAACCGGCCACGGCGAAGCGCCGGCGCGCGGGGATGGCGGCGTGCGCTGACAGTCCGTACAGCGCGGGAATCCCCCCAAGAACGGCGTTCAGGGCGGCCGTGGCCGCGGGCCGGGATCGCCGCGGCGAGATCACTGCCGTTTTCTCGCGGGAACGGTCACGTCGCGGCGGGTCGAGGTGCCCGCGCGCCCGTGCCCGCGCGGCCGGACCGGCTTGCCCAAAGGGTCCGATGCCGTGTATTGGAAGTCGGCTCTCGGGCGCACGCGCCCGGGTTCGCGCGCCGGGACCCGAATCGATGCTGTTCGACTGGGTATACGGCCTGTTCTCCAACGACCTCGCGATCGACTTGGGAACGGCCACGACCCTGACCTACGTCAGGGGCAAGGGCATCGTGGCCCACGAGCCCAGCGTCGTCGCAGTCCAGAAGAACGCGAACCAGAAGCGAGTCCTCGCCGTCGGCAAGGAAGCGAAGGAGATGCTCGGGCGCACGCCCGGCAACATCGTCGCGATCCGACCGATGAAGGACGGCGTCATCGCCGACTTCGAGGTCACCGAAGCGATGATGCGCTACTTCATCACGCGCGCGCACAACCGCCAGACGCTCGTGAAGCCGCGGATCATCATCTGTGTACCTTCCGGTATCACTGAAGTGGAAAAGCGGGCCGTGCGCGACTCGGCACTGGCCGCCGGTGCACGCGAAGTGTTCTTGATCGAGGAGCCGATGGCTGCGGCCATCGGCGCCGGTCTGCCCATCACCGAGCCCGGCGGCAACATGATCGTCGACATCGGCGGTGGCACGGCCGAGGTCGCCGTCATCTCCATGGCCGGCATCGTCGCGTGCAAGAGCGCGCGCGTCGGTGGCGACAAGATGGACGAAGCGATCATCCAGCACGTCAAGCGCAAGTACAACCTGCTCATCGGCGAGCGCACGGCGGAGCGCATCAAGATCGAGATCGGCACGGCCGCACCCACCGACGTCGTGATGACGATGGAGGTGAAGGGCCGCGATCTCGTCGCGGGCATCCCGAAGACCGTGGTCGTCGACAGCGACGAGGTGCGCGAGGCCTTGTCCGAGCCCGTGTCGGCGATCGTCGACGCGGTGCGATCCGTGCTCGAGCGCGCGCCGCCGGAGCTGTGCGCCGACATCGTCGACAAGGGCATCGTGCTCACCGGCGGCGGCTCGCAGCTCGCGAACCTCGACGTGCTGCTGTCGGAGGAGACCGGTCTGCCCGTGTTCCTGTCCGACGAGCCCGAGTTCGCGGTCGTGCTCGGTTCCGGCGCAGCGCTCGACGAGCTCGATCTCCTGCGCGAAGTGGCTTTGCAATAACCGAAGGGGGTGGGGCGTTCGCCCCGCCGCATCTCGATGGCCGTCTCTCTTCGCAGCGTACGCGACGCCGCTCTGGTGGTGGTGCTGCTCGGCATCCCGGTGCTGCTGCTGCGCTCTTCGGCCCAGGACCCGCACGACATGGGTCCGTTCGATCGCGCGATCCGGCGCATCGGAGCGCCGCTCGAGGCGGCCGTCTCGTACTCCACCGGCATGCTCGGCGCGTTCTTCGAGCGCTGGATCCTGCAGGCGCGCATGCAGGACGCGAACGAGACGCTCGAGTCGGAGAACCGCGATCTCAAGCAACGCGTGCGCGACCTCGTCGAGCTCGAGCAAGAGAACGCCGAGCTGCGCCGCGCGCTGCAGATGCGCGACCGCGTGCCCGAGGACATGCTGCCGGCCGAGCGCATCGGCGTCGATCAGTCGCCGTTCTTCCGCGTCGTGAACATCCGCATCGATCGCGGCAGCGGCTACGCGCAGCCCGGCATGGCGGTGCTCAGCCCCGACGGCGTCGTGGGCCGCATCGACAAGAGCTTCGACGACTACAGCGACGTCATGCTCGTCACCGACACGCGCTCCAAGGTCGCCGTCGAGGTCGCGCGCAACCACGCGCAGGGCATTCTCCAGGGCGACAGCGAGGACGGCTGCATCGTCGAGGTGTCGAAGGACTACGACGTGCAAGAGGGCGACATCGTGCAGACGAGCGGCGTCGACGAGCTGTTCCCCAAGGGCCATCCGGTCGGGCAGGTCACCCACATCGAGCAGCTCGTCGGCGATCAACAGCGGCTGCGCGTGATGCCGTCGGTGCGCTTCGATCGGCTGGACGTCGTGTGGGTCGTGCTCGCGGCCGCGCCGGCGCCCGACGAGCGCGCCGAGCCCACCCGTCCACCCGCGCAAGCCCAGGGCCTCGTGCCGATCCGGTGATCCGATGCTGCGTGGATTCACCTACGTGATCATCGGCTGGCTGTTGCTCGCGCTGTGCGGCGGGCTGGCCGACGTCCTGTCGCTCACGATCGTGCTGCCGTCGACGTCGGCGGTGATCCTCGCGCACGCGGCATGGGGCGAGGATCGCCGGCTCGTGCCCGGCCTCGCCGTCGCGGTGGGGCTCGGCTACCTCGAGGATCTCCACCAGGGCGCACCGATCGGTGCGCTGTCGCTGTCGTTCGGCGTCGCGTATCTCGTGCTGCACTGGGCCGCGGGCCGGCTCGCGGTGCGCGGCTGGACCATGCGCGCACTCATGGCGCTGTTGTCGGTCGTGCTCGTGGACGCCGTGATGCTCGTGCTGTTGTTCGCGCTCGCGGACACGTTCGGCATCCGCACGGAGGCGCTGCTCGGCACGCTGCCGGGACTGCGCTGGCACGCGCTCGCCACCGCGCTCGTCGGGCCGCCCGTGTGGGTCCTGCTCGATCGCACGTTCGCGATCTTCCGCCTCGACGATCGCCCACCGCCACCTCTGAATCTCGAAGCGCGATGATCAACCTCCGCCAGCAGGACGATCTCCGCGAGCTGCGCCCGCGCTTCCAGGGCATGGTCGCGGTCGTCTTCCTGGTGTTCCTCGGGCTCATCGGGCGGCTGTGTCAGCTGCAGGTGCTCGAGGGCGAGCACTACGCCCGCAAGGCCGAGCGCAACTTCGTCGACGTCGTGGACGTCGAGGCACCGCGCGGGCGGATCTTCGACGTGAAGGGTCGTGCGCTCGCGAGCAACCGCCCGGCGTACACGCTCTACTTCACCGCCTGGACGCGCTTCCTGCTCGACGACGAGTCGGGTCTGCACCAGACCGAGGGCGAGCGCTTGCCCATCGACGAGGACACTCGCGACCTCTTGTTGTCGCTGTTCGACTACGTCGACGAGACGGACAAGGCCGAGCTGCGCGCGACCGTGGAGGAATTGCGCGCCGACGAGGAGCGCGGCCGCTATCCGCAGATCCTGCGCCGCAACCTGACGTTCGACGAGTACGCGCGCATCGAAGCGAGGTTGGATGGTCTCGATCCGTGGCTCGAGATCCGAGAGAGCTCCCGTCGGTTCTATCCCGAGGCGGACCTCACGGGCTTCGTCACCGGTCACATGGGCAACATCGCCCGCGAGGCGCTGGAGCGCTCCGATCACCTCGGCTATCGCCCTGGTGATCGCGTGGGCCAGACCGGCATCGAGCGCCAGTGGGAGAACTACCTGCGCGGCCGGCTCGGTTCGCGCTCGCGCGTCGTCGACTCGCGGCGTCGCGAGGTGTCGGAGCCGCCGCCCGAGGCCGTCGCCGCGCTGCCACCGGATCGCGATCCGATCCCCGGCCAGGACATCTACCTCACGCTCGATCTCGATCTGCAGCGCGTCGCTCATCAAGCGCTGTCCACCAAGCTCGCGGGCGCCGTCGTCGCGATGGAGGCCGACACCGGCCGCGTACTCGCGATGGTGTCGGTGCCGGCGATCGATCCGAATCGCTACGAGCAGCCGATCCCGTCGGTGCAGTGGAGCGAGTGGTCGAAGAGCCCGCTCAAACCGTTCATCGACAAGACGGTGCAGGAGCACTTCTTCCCCGGGTCCACGTACAAGGTCGTGTCCGCGTTCGCAGCGCTCGGCGACCCGGAGTTCGACCCCGATGCGCGCATCGAGTGCACCGGGTCCGTCGTGTTCGGCGGCCGGCGGTTCAAGGACACGCACGTGCACGGCATCGTCGACCTCGAGGACGCGATCGTGCAGTCGTGCAACTCGTACTTCTACACGCTCGCGATGCAGGACACGCTGAGCCTCGAGCGCGTCGAGCCCATCGCGCGCGGGCTCGGGCTCGGCGAGCGCTCCGGATTGGGTCTCAACGGAGAGGTCAAGGGCACGATCCCCACCGAGGAGTTCGAGGCGCGCGAGGGCACGTATCAGGGCGGCGTGCGCCTCAACAGCGCGATCGGGCAGGGCAACGTGAAGGTCACGGTGATGCAGCTCGCCGTGCTGTACGCCGCGATCGCGAACGGCGGCACGGTGCTCACGCCCTATCTCGTCGATCGCATCGAGACCAACGAGGGCAAGCTCGTGCTCGAGACCGAGCCGCAGCCGCGCTCGACTCGGCCCGTGATCGACCCTGCCGATCGCGAGCGCATCCATCGCGGGCTCGTCGGCGTCGTGAACGACGAGCACGGCACCGCGTACAGCGAGCGCCTCGCGAACGTCGTGGTCGCGGGCAAGACCGGCACGGCCCAGGTCGGGCGCGAGCGGCCGCGCGAGGACGGCGAGCAGGGCATCGACATCGAGGGCTGGGACACCACGCAGGACCACGCGTGGTTCGCCGGCTATGCGCCCGCGGAGAGCCCGAAGATCGTCGTGGTCGCGATGGTCGAGCACGGCGGCGTCGGTGCCGACGCGGCGGCGCCCATCGTGATGAAGGTGATCGAGGCCCATCTCGGCAGCACGACGTCGAAGACGGAGGTGCGGCCGCGTGGCTTCGGCGTGCCGCCGCCCCTACCCGGGCGCGACGCGAAGGCCGACGGCAAGGCGGACGACAAGGAGCCGCCGCTGCCGAGGGGCAAGAAGAAGGGAGACGCGCGCTGATGCGGGGCACGCTCGATCAGCCGCAGGATCCCGTCAGCCGCATCCGCCGATCGGTGGACTGGGTCGTCGTGATCGTGACGTTCTCGATCATCGCGCTCGCCGTCGTGAACCTGAACAGCGCGGGCAAGGGCGACTGGACCGGCCGCGTCGCGACCCAGCTGCGGTGGATCGGGCTCGGGACCGTCGCGATGTTCGCCGTCACTGCGCTCGACTACCGCGTGATCTACCGGGCCGCGTACGCCGCGTACGCCGTGGGCGTCGGGCTGCTCGCGCTCGTGCCGTTCTTCGGCATCACCGTGAACAACGCGCGCCGGTGGCTCGGCACCGGCGACTGGCGACTGCAGCCGTCGGAGATCATGAAGGTGCTCCTCGCCATCGCGCTCGCGCGCTACCTGCAGGACACGTCGGCGAAGGAGCGGCGCGGGTTGCCGCAGTTGATCGTGCCGTTCCTGATGGTGCTCGTGCCGATGGCCTTGGTGGTACAGCAGCCCGATCTCTCCACGGGTCTGATGCTGCTCATCATCGCGCTTTCGCTGCTCGCGATCACCGGGCTCACGCTGCGCCGCGGCCTCGTGCTGATGTCCGCCGCCGTCATCTCGCTCGCGCTCGGCTGGCGCTACATGGCGGAGTACCAGCGCAAGCGCGTGGACGTCTGGATGAACCCGGAGCTGTACGCGGACAACGAGGGCTACCAGACGATGCAGGCGATGATCAGCGTCGGCAACGGTGGCTTCTTCGGTCGCGGCGTCGACAAGGGCACGCAGAACGTGCTCGGGTTCCTGCCCGAGCCGTTCACCGACTTCCCGTTCGCCGTGTACGGCGAGGAGTGGGGCTTCGTCGGCGGCGCGATGCTGCTGACGCTCTACATGAGCCTGGTGTTGTGGGCGATCAACATCGCGAGTCAGGCGCGTGACCGCTTCGGCGCGCTCGCGTGCGTCGGCGTCGCGGCGATGCTGTTCTGGCACGTGGCGATCAACATCGGCATGGTGCTGCAGCTGTTGCCGGTGTCCGGCATCACGCTGCCGTTCGTCAGCGCGGGCGGAAGCAACGTCCTCACCGTGATGATCGGGCTCGGCATCCTCATGAGCGTGAGTCGCTCGCGTCACAGTCGCGTGTGAATCGCGTGCGTGTCCGCGGCATTGCGTCGGCCTCGAGGTCGGTGCACGGACCTCCGGTATCATGGTGTGGTGAGGCGCGAATTCGGGCTCGGGCTCGCGCTCGTGTGCGGCTGCACGAGCGGCGTGTTCGCGTGCGAGGACGACTCGGCCTGTGGGCAGGGCGGCACGTGTCAGCCCGAGGGCTGGTGCAGCTTCCCCGATGCGAGCTGCGAGTCGGGCCAGCGCTTCGGTGAGCACAGCGGGGCGGGACTCGCCGGAACGTGCGTCGATCCGGCTGGAACGAGCGGTCTGCCGCCGGTGGAAGGGTCGGGCACGACGCCCGCGGAGGGCACCGAATCGGACGATGGCTCCAGTCTGGACGCGCCGCTCGACGACACGGTGGCCGATGTCGACGACGATGCAGTCACGACCGATCCCGACGACGGCACCGACGAGGTGACCGACGGCAGCGACGCCGAGTCGACGGGGGCCGAGGTGGTGCTGCCGGCTCCGCTGGTGTGGTTCTCGTTCGACGATCTGATGGACCCGTACCACGACGACAGCGGCAACGGACGCATCACGTGGTGCTCCGACGTGATCGGCGAGTGCCCGATCCCGGTCGCGAGCGTGGTGGGGCTCGGCGTCGAGTTCGACGGCATCACGCAGCACCTCCACATCGATCACGAGCCGTGGGTCGAGACGACGAGCGGCATGACGTTCGCCGCGTGGGTGTGGCTCGACTCGGGGCCCCGCATGCCGCCGACGAGCTCGATGGGGATTGCGATGAAGCCGTACGGCCCGATGCTCGACAGCAGCACGTGGGTCGTCGGGCTCGATCCGGCCACGGAATCGGTGGGCGCGATCGTGGGTCAGGATCCGCTGGCGATCGCTTCGGGTCCCTATCCCTTCGACGAGGACTGGCACCACGTCGCGCTGTCGTGGGACGGCGCGACGGTGCGCCTGTACGTGGATGCCGTCGAGGTCGGCACGGCTGCGACGACCGAGACGCTGTTCGACACCGCGACGATCAACGTGGGCGCCGGAGTGGCGGCGGGCGTCGACGCAGCGTTCCTGCACGGCGGGCTCGACGAGGTCCGCCTCTACGACGTGGGACTCGATCAGGAGCAGATCGCCGTGCTCGCGACGCCGCTGCGCCCGTGACTCATCGCTGCGCGAAAACCAGATCGGCGGCGTGTCGTCTTCGCTGATCGTGGAGACGCCGGTCGGCGCGAGCGCGAGCGCTTCGCCAGCACTTCACCGCGGGTCGCTCTTGCGGGTCCCTCCGCGGTGCGGAAGCGGTTGCAGGTCCTTGCGCGCCGCGTCGACCATGGCGCGGACGGCGGGATGGCTGATTCGCCGATCCGTGGTCACTGCGTAGTATCGCTCCTGCACATCGTCGCATCGGCCCACGAACGCGACGTCGTGGAGGTCCTCGACCTCGGCACGCAGTGCGGACCGCACCGGGAAGACGCCACGTCCCGCGCTTCCGAACACCCGCAACAGCCCCGTGTCCTCGATCTCTGCCTTCACGTTCACACCCAGATCGTGGCGAGCGAACCACGCATCGAGTCGCTTGCGCAGCGGCGCGTCGCTCGACGGGAGTACGAACGGTACGCCGGAAAGCGACTCCGGGAAGTTCGCGCTCGCCTTGCGCGCGAGCTTGGCACGCGCGTAGAGGAGGATGTCGGTCTGACCGAGCAGGTGCGCGTGCACACGCGCCCCCGAAGGCGTCGGTGGGGCGTGGTCCGTCAACAGCACGTGGAGTCGGCCCGTGATCAACGAGTCCATCAGCGCCTGCGTCGAGTCCTGACGGACGAGCGCAATGGCCTTGTCCAGCCGATCGAGCGCGGGCGCCAGGAGATGGTGGGCCAACGTCTTCGGCACGCCCGCCACGATCCCGACGCGCACGCGCTCGCGACCCGGCGCGGTGTGTCCGCGCGCGACCTCGGTGAGCTCACGGCCGAGTCGGAAGATGTCGCCGGCATAGCCCGCGGCTTCCGCTCCGAACGGGGTGAGCACGAGCCGCTTTCCCCGTCGCTCGAAGAGCTGCATCCCGAGCGAGGCCTCGAGCGCACGCAGCTGGGCGCTGAGCGTGGAGTGCGAGAGGCGGAGACGGCGGGCCGCAGCTGCGACGCCACCCTCTTGCACGATGACGGAGAAGTAGAGCAGGTGATGATAGTTGAGCCACTCCATCGATGCCTCTTGTCGGTCAGAACGACAAGCGATGCTTATATTACGTTCTTTACACCAAGACCGAACCACAGAACAATCGGTATCGGCGAAATCACTTCGGGCATCCGTGGCGCATCCATCGGGGGATGCGTCGCGGCATGCCGCGAGGTTGCGCGGACACGTTCGCGCTCCAGCGCCCCGGATTCCATTGCAGAGGCCAACCCACCGCGTCGACTCCGCTCGAGCCCCCTGGATCGTCGTGAAGTTCGGCGGATCGAGCGTAACCAGCGCCGCACGCTGGCATCGCATCGAAGAGATCGTCGCAGGCCATCTGAGCAGGCGTCGGCGCGTGCTGCTGGTCTGCTCCGCGATCGCGACGGTGACGAACCGGCTCGCCGCCATCGCCGCGCTGACCGACGCGGGCGGGGACCCGAGATCGGATCTCGACGACCTCGTTCGGCTCCACGTCGATCTCGCGCTCGCGCTGCACCTGGATGCCGACGCCCTGCTCGAGCGAGACCTCGCCGCGCTGCGCTCCCGCGTGCTGGAGCTCGACAGTCCGTTGGCGCCCGAGGAACGAGCGGAGTTGCTCGCGCAGGGCGAGCAGCTGTCGAGCCGCATCGGTGCGGCATTTCTCGCTGCTCGCGGACTCCCCATCGCGACCATCGATGCGCGTGACTTGCTCCTTGCACGACCGCAGTCCCATCCGAGCGAGCACTTTCTCTCGGCCACCTGCGGCACGCGGCCGAGCGCTCGAGCCCGCGCTCGAATCGACGCCGCGAAGTCGCCGGTCGTGGTGACGCAGGGCTTCATCGCCCACGACGAGCACGGTCGCACCGTCCTGTTGGGGCGGGGTGGATCCGACGCGTCGGCGGCATACCTGGCCGCTGCGATCTCCGCCGAGGCCGTCGAGATCCGCAGCGACGTGCCGGGGTTGTTCACGGCGGATCCACGACTCTGTCCGCAAGCTCGTCTGCTCCGCCGAGTCTCGTACGCCGAAGCAGAGTCGCTCGCGGCCCTCGGCGCGAAGGCCCTCCATCCCCGCACGATCGAGCCGCTACGCGAGCTCGGCATCCCGCTCTACCTGGGCTGCACCGACAGGCCGGAGGAGGTCGGCACGAGAATCACGGGAGCGCGGTCGCCTCGCGGCGTGAAAGCGGTCACCGCCCGACGCGACCTCGCGATGCTCGTGATGACGCGGCCGTCGCGATTCCAGCCCGTCGGCTTCGTCGCCGACGTCGCTGCGAAGTTCCAGCAACGTGGACTGTCCATGGATCTGCTCACCACGTCGTCGTCCGAGATCCGCGCGACCGTGGATCTCGCGGCCTTTCCTTCGGCTCGCGAACGGCTCGACGGTCTCGCGGACGATCTGCGCGAGGTGTGTCGTCCCCGCGTGGTGCGCCACGTCTCGTCGATGAGCCTCGTCGGCACGGGTCTCGGGCCGTTCGGCGTTTCGTGTCCGACGCTGCTCGAGACGCTGACGCGCCAGCGCGTTCATCTCTTCGTCCAGGGCGCGAACGGCATGCACGTCACCCACGTCGTGGAGGCCAGCGAGGTCTGCGATCTCGTGATCGCAGCCCATCGCTCGCTGTTGGCGACCCACGACGACCCGCACACGTTCGGGCCGAGCTGGGAGTCGTTCGCATCTGCGCAGAAGGAAGTCGCAGCGTGAGCGCGCTGGACGGCGTCGTTCTCCGACCGGCTCGCGTCGAGGACGGCAGTCGGGTGTGGCGGCTGATCGGCGAGGTGGGGAGCCTCGAGCGGAACAGCTGCTACACGTACCTGCTCTTGTGCACCGATTTCGCGGGCACGTGCGTCGTGGCGGAGCGCGACGGCGATTTGCTGGGCTTCGTGCTCGCATATCGCCCACCGTCGCGCCCGCAAGAGGTGTTCGTGTGGCAGGTGGGAGTGGCCGATGCCGCACGGGGGTTGGGCCTCGGCCGTCGTCTCCTCTCGTTCGTCATCGATCAGCCCGCTTGTCGGGACGCTCGATTCCTCACTGCGACGGTGAGCCCCGACAACCTGCCCTCGCTCGCGCTCTTCCGCGGCTTCGCGAACAGCCTGGGCGTCGCGTGTGAGGTGGGCGCCGGCTTCCCCAAGGCACTCTTCGCACAACCGCATGCCGACGAGAACTTCTTCCGCATCGGACCCCTCGGTACACCGACATGAACATCATCGACCGCATGGAATCGGAGGTTCGGACCTATTGTCGATCCTTCCCCGCCGTCTTCGAGCGGGCCGCAGGAGCGACGTTGCACGCGCGCAACGGTCGCGACTATCTCGATTTCTTCGCCGGAGCCGGCGCGCTCAATTACGGCCACAATCACCCGGTCTTGCGCGACGCACTCCTCGACTACCTCGCGAGCGGTGGGATCGTGCATTCGCTCGACATGGCGACGGCTGCGAAAGAGGCTCTGCTCGACGCACTCGACCGCAGAATCCTGCGACCTCGAGACCTGCGGTACAAGGCGATGTTCCCGGGCCCCACGGGCACGAATGCGGTGGAGGCCGCGCTCAAGCTCGCTCGGAAGGTGACGGGGCGCACGCAGGTCGTGTCGTTCACGAATGCGTTCCACGGCATGACGCTCGGTGCCCTCGCAGCGACCGGCAGCGCACGCAAGCGATCCGGCGCGGGCGTCCCGCTGGGCCACGTCATCCGGGCGCCGTTCGCCGGCTACCACGGCGCCGAGGTGGACACGCTCCACAACCTCCGCTCGCTCCTGAGTGACTGCTCGAGTGGCTTGGATGCCCCCGCGGCGTTCCTCGTCGAGACGGTGCAGGCCGAAGGTGGCGTGAACGTGGCGAGTGCACAGTGGCTGCAGGGGTTGGCTCGACTCGCGAGCGATACCGGTGCCCTCCTCATCGTCGACGACATCCAGGTCGGATGCGGACGAACGGGGGCATTCTTCAGCTTCGAGGAATCTGGGATCGAGCCCGACATCGTGTGCCTGTCGAAGTCGCTCTCCGCGTTCGGATTGCCGTTCGCGATGACATTGCTGCGACCCGAGCTCGACGTGTTCATGCCCGGTGATCACAACGGAACGTTCCGCGGAAACAACCTGGCATTCGTGACGGCGAGGGTCGGCTTCGAGCACTTCTGGGCGGATGATCACCTGTCGAGCGATGTGGAGGAGAAGTCCGAGGTCGCGCGCGCTCGCCTGCGGAGGATCGCGGGGAACGAAGGCGCCGAGGTGCGCGGGCGAGGCCTCATCCTCGGGCTCGAGCTCGAGCACCCTCGACTCGCCCAACTCGTCGCGCGGCAAGCGTTCGAGCTCGGCCTCGTGATCGAGACCGCCGGTGCGGTCGATCAGGTCGTCAAGATCCTCCCCCCACTCACGATCACGCTGGACGAGCTCGGACGAGGGCTCGACATCCTCGCCGAGGCGGTCGATCGCGCTCGTCGCGACTGGAACCGCGCCGCGCGCGTGCCGGTGGTGACGCAGCCGAAGCTCGTGTCGGAGGCGGTGTCGTGATCGTGAGAACGCTACGCGAGGTGCAGGGAACCGCAGCGGAGATCGCCTCGTCGACGTGGATCAGCCGGCGACTGCTGCTCGCCGGCGACGGCATGGGCTTCTCGCTGCACGACACGCTCATCCTCGCCGGGACGACGACTCGGATGTGCTACCGCCATCACCTCGAGGCGGTCTATTGCATCTCGGGGGAGGGGCGCATCGAGGTCGTCGCGACCGGCGAGATCTTCGAGATCCGGCCGGGGACGGTGTACGCCCTGGATCAGCACGACGAGCATCTCTTGCATGCGGACAGCGAGCTGCGGCTCGTGTGCGTGTTCAACCCCGCGCTCTCGGGTGGTGAGATCCACGACGGGAGCGGCGCGTACCCGCCCCCTTCGGCGCCGGAATGACGATGCATCAGCCCGATCGCTATCCCTCGCGCGATTTTCCGGAGACCTCGCTCGGTGAACGACTCGATCCGGTCGTCCACGGTCATCGCGACGGACCACTCACGCGGGCGGAGCTGGACCGGTACGACGAGCGCGGTTTCTTGGTGCGCACCGGCATGTTCGACCACGACGAGGTCCAAGCGCTCGTCGCCGATGCGCGCGAGCTCGCCGCTCACGTCGATCGGCGGCGCGAGGACGTCGTCGTCGAGCCCGAGAGCGACGAGGTGCGCTCCGTGTTCCGGATCCATCGGACCTCGGGCCGTCTGGGCGCGTTGGCGCGCGACCCCCGATTCCACGCGGTTGCGGCCCAGATACTCGCGTCGAGCGTATACGTCCACCAGTCGCGCCTCAACTTCAAGCCGGCCTTCGAGGGAATGCCGTTTCGTTGGCACTCCGATTTCGAGACTTGGCACGCCGAGGACGGCATGCCGGTGATGCGCGCGCTCTCCGTCTCGCTCCTGCTCACCGAGAACACGCAGCACAACGGTCCGCTGCTCGTCATCCCCGGCTCGCACCGCGTATACGTGCGCTGCCCCGGGGAGACACCGGCGGGTCATTTCCGTCAGTCCTTGCGCGACCAGCGATACGGGGTGCCCGATGCGGACTCGTTGACCGTCCTCGTCGAGCGCGGCGGCATCGAAGCGATCACGGGTGCCGCCGGAACCGTCGTGTTCTTCGACTGCAACCTGATGCATGGATCGGCCGGGAACATCACTCCGTTCCCGCGTCACAATCTCTTCCTCGTCTACAACAGCACCGAGAATGTACTGGTCGCCCCGTTCTGCGGACGCGCCGCTCGCCCCGAGTTCCTCGCGGAGCGCGATTACACGCCCGTCGCGAGCTGATCCATGCTCGAAGCGTTCGTGACCGTGTTGGTGGTGGCCAACGTGATGCCGATCCTGCCGGTCATCCTCGAGTTCACCGCTGATCACGATCCCGCGGCGCGCCGTCGCGTGCTGCTCCAGGCCATCGCCGCCGGCAGTGTCGTCGCGCTGCTCACTGCAGTGATGGGCGGCATGCTGCTCGACGCCACGCGGCTGACCGTGGACGACCTGCGTGTCGCGGGTGGGATCATCCTGTTGGTGTTCGCGACGTTCGATCTCCTGTTCAATCGCGAGCAACGCAAGCGTGGCCTCTCCGACGTCGTGAACGACCCTGCGACGGCCTTGCTCGTGCCGCTGGCGGTGCCGTTGCTGGTCGGGCCGGCCACGCTCGCCACCGTGCTCGTCGTCGCGGAGGATCAAGGTCGACTCGCGGCTCTCGTCGCCGTGATCGGCAACGGGCTGATCAATGCCGCGATCCTGGCCGCGGCGGAGCCCATCTACGCGCGTGTCGGGTCGGGGTTCGGTCGTGCCTTCGGCAAGGTCATGAGTCTCGTCCTGGCCGCGCTCGCGGTGTCGATGATCCGTACGGGGGTGAGCGGGATGATCGCGGCGAGCCCATGAGCACGGTCGTCGCCAGCTTTCTCGTCTGCATCCTGGGTTTCGCGGCGATCGGAGTGGCGTCGCTGCGTCGGCGTCGCGAGACGACCGACGACTATCTGCTCGCGGGGAGAAGCGTCAGCGGGTGGCTCACGGCGCTGTCGTCCGCGGCGACGAACAACAGCGGGTTCATGTTCATCGGCCTGCTCGGGTTCACCTATCGGATGGGCGTGCAGGCCGTGTGGTTGCAGGCGGGATGGATCGTCGGCGACCTGATGGCGTGGCTGTGGGTCCATCGTCGCGTTCGCGTTCGCTCCGGTCGGCTCGGCGTCACGTCGGTCCCGCAGCTCCTCGCGACCGACGACGACGGGAAGGTCTCGCGGCCGATCGCCGTCGTGGCCGCGCTCCTCACGTTCGTATTCCTCGGCGGGTATGCGGCCGCACAGCTCGTGGCCGGCAGCGCGGCGCTCACCGGGATGTTCGGGTGGCCCGAGCCCGTCGGTGTGCTCCTCGGTGCGGTCATCGTCGTGACGTACTGCTTCGCCGGTGGACTGCGCGCATCGATCTGGACGGACGCTGCGCAGGCGGTCGTGATGCTCTCGTCGCTCGCCGCGCTGCTCGCCCTTGCACTCGTGCGCGTGGGAGGACCCGCCGCGTTGTTCGACGCGCTCGGGGCGATCGACCCCACGTTGGTGCGGTGGATCCCGCCCGATCTCTCGCTCGGCTTCGGCCTCTACGCGCTCGGCTTCGTGGCGGGCGGCTTCGGTGTGGTCGGACAGCCGCACATCCTCGTGCGGACGATGGCGATCCGCTCGCCGCTGGAGATCGCGAGCGCGCGCTCGATCTACTTCCTGTGGTACGTGCCGTTCAGCACGGCTGCCGTCGCCGTCGGGCTGTGTGCGCGCGTGCTGCTGCCCGATCTCCTGGTGGGCGTGTCTGCCGAGGACGCGGCGATCGCCGCCGAACAGACGCTGCCGGCAGTCGCGACGCTCGTGATGCCGGATGTCTTGCTCGGAGCGCTGCTCGCGGGAGTGTTCGCCGCCACGATGTCCACGGCGGACTCGCAGATCCTGGCGTGTTCCGCGGCCGTCACGCAAGACGTGTCGACACGCCATCGCGACTCCTACGTCGTCGGCAAGCTCGCGACGCTGACGGTCGCCGCTCTCGCCGTCGTCATCGCGCTCTCGGCCGATCAGGACGTGTTCGGCCTCGTGCTCGGCGCATGGTCGGCGCTGGGCGCCACGCTCGGGCCGCTCCTGCTGATACGCCTCGCGGGTCTCCCGCTGACGTCGCATCGAGCACTGGCGATGATGGCCACCGGCTTCATCACGGAGATCGCCTGGTCGCGACTCGGTCTCGGTGCCGAAGTCTTCGAGTTGTTGCCGGGTCTCGTCGCGCCGCTGTGCCTGTACGCCGTCGCGGAGCTCGGTGCCCGGATGCGCCACCGCGGGCGCGGAGTGTGAGGCACGGCGCCGCGCGGACCCGGTGCTCTCGCCGCGCCGGGGGCTGTCCCCACGCGAGCCGATCCCATCCCCGCGCTCGGTCCGCGATCGGGGCCGCGGCGCATGTGCAGGCCGGCCCTCGGGTTCGTGCGCCGTGCAGCGCCCTGCACGCCTGCGCACGGCGCTGCGCACGTTGACGATGTCACGGGCCTGTTCCAGCTTAGCTCTCCGGATGAACCCCATCGGGGTGGTGACGAACCCGAATTCCGGCAAGAACCGCCGGAACCCGGGGCGACGTGGCGAGCTGGAGCGCGCGATCGGCCGCTTCGGCGTCGTTCGGCAGACGCACGATCTCGACGAGCTCGAGCGTGCGCTCGTCGAGTTCTTCGATCTGGGCTGCGACGTCTGGGTCTGCGACGGCGGCGACGGAACGCTGCACTGGATGCTGACGATCGGCGATCGGCTCGCGCGTGCGCGCGGCAAGACGCTGCCCCGCATCGTGCCGGCCAACGGCGGCAGCATCGACTTCGTCGCGCACCGGGCCGGCATCCGCGGCGAGGCCGGTGCGGTGGTGCGCGCCTTGATAGACGCGCATCGCCGCTCCGAGGCGCCCGATGCCGTCGTGCTCGACACGTTCCGCATGCGCGGGCGCGGTCGCGACGGCACGTCGTTCGATCACCTCGGCTTCGCGTCGGCGATCGGCGGCATCGCGCAGCGCTTCTTCGGCAAGCTCTACGAGAAGAAGCCGGTCGACGGCTGGTCGATCTGGCGCGTCATCTCGCGGTCGGTGTCCGGTGTCGCGCTCGGGCAGGCGCCGCAGCGCGTGCAGCAGCTGTTCCCGCGCGAGGTCGTCGACTTCGCCGACGAGGTGTTCGCGCCGACGCTCGCGCACGTCGACGTCGACGGCCGGCGGCTCGCGTTCGACAGCTTCGCGTCGCTGCAGGTGGGCTCGATCGACATCAACCTCGGCGGCGTGGTGCGGACGTTCCGCCACGCGCAGGCGCCCGGTGTGCTGCACGCCCAGGCGCTGTCGGCGACGCCACTCGGTGTGGTGGCCAACCTCCCGAACATCGTGCTCGGCACGCCGATCTGGGGGCGCAACGTGTACGACGGTCCGGCCGCGCGCATGCGTGTCGCGGCCGTCGGCGACGAGTCGCTCGACCCCGTGATCGACGGCGAGATGTTCCACGGCCTCGCGGAGCTCGAAGTGAGCCGCGGCCCACAGCTCGCCGTCCCGCGCGTGTGCAGCGGCTGATCGACCTGCTAGACCGCGCGGTCGCGACCCCCGAAGCGAGCACGAGAGTGCACGGCGAGAGCGAACGCACGTCGTGCCTCCCGTCAGCGGTGGCGGCCTGCGGCGTTCTCGACCGATTCGTCGCGCAGTGTTGACACGACCACGGGCGCGCGGCGAACGTGCCTCCCGCCCCGTCACTTGATTCAGGAGTTTCCAATGCTTCGTTCTCGTCTGTCCCTCGTTGCGGTCGCGTTGGCGACCTCCGCCTCGATCGCTGGCATCGCGAGCGCTGCCGACGTCGGCGCCGCTCCCGATCCTTCCAACGCGGTCGACTACGATGCGCGCATCGGCGTCGTGTTCATCCCGCTCGAGGACGTGGATCTGATCCCGTCGTCGGAGTGTCCCGTCAGCCAGAGCGGTCAGGACAACGCCGCGCTCAACTGTCTCTCCGGCCTCATGGAGGCGACGACGTACACGGTGACCGCCGACGAGGCGCTCGTCACCGCGTTCTCCGACGCCCTGGCGCCGTACAACGTCCAGGTCGTCACCGAGCGTCCGGCCGACTACGTGCCGTACTCGATGATCGTCGTCACCGCGGACGAGAGCGCCGAGGCGACCAGCCGCACGTGCGCCGGCGCGCCGATCGACTGCGACGGCCCCAACCGCAACGAGATCGCCATCACGAGCGGCGGCACGATGAACTGCATGGACCCGGACGTCCTGCAGACCGTGCTCATCGCGTTCGGCTACATGTCGGGCCTCGAGAACAACGACAACCCGTTGGACCCGATGTTCTACCCGCCGGACTTCACGATGCCGTCGGCGGCGTTCGACGACAGCTGCTCCACCGTGGTGCCCACGCTCGACGAGATGGGCGACCCGAACAACCTCGTGTGCCCCGGCCTCTATCACGAGGCGTACTGCATGGACACCGAGGACCAGATGAACAGCCACCAGGAGCTGCTCGGCGTCTATGGCGAGCGTCCCGCCGACCCGGACACCACGCCGCCGACGATCGACAGCTTCACGACGCCCGAGGACGGCGGCACGCTCCCCGCGGGCGCCGACCTCGAGCTCGACGCGATGGTGAGCGACGACTCCAACGTCGTCGCGGTGCGCTGGGTCGTCGCCTCCGACGCGCTGCTCGGCGCGGGCACGGCGGTCGACGGACAGATCAGCATCTGCACCAACGGCGTCTGTGACGACGAGTGGGAGGGCAACCCGTTCAAGAACCCCGACACGCCGTGGCCGTTCGTGCTGCAGGGCCTGCCCGGTGGCGAGTACACCGCCACGCTCGAGGTCTCCGACCTCTCGGGCAACGCCGCGGATCCGATGATGGTGTCGTTCACGATCGAGGGCGGATCGGCCGAGGACACGGGTCCGGACCCGGACACCGGTGAGGACGACAACGCGGACGACGACAACGCGGACGACGACGACAACGGCGACGACGACGACGACGGCGACACCGAGGACGAGAGCGACGACGACGGTGGCAGCAACGTCACCGGCGACGGCGGCGGCGACGAGGGCTGCAGCTGCACGACGAGCGGCAACCCGAGCAACGCCGCGTTCCTGCTGTTCGGCATCGCGGGCCTCGCGATGACGCGCCGCCGCAAGAGCGCCTGATCCCAATCGGCGTTCGACGCCGCCCGGACGCCGGCCCTCCCTCGGGAGCGGCCGGCGTTCGCAATTCTCGGCTAGGCTCGATCGGTATGCGTGGATTGAAGTGGCTGTTGTCGTCGCTCGTCTTCGTGCCCGCGATCGCCCAGGCGGCGAACGACTACACGGCCGCGCCGGGCGTCGTGTACATCCCGGTGGAGTCGGTGACGCTCGTGCCGGTGTCGACGTGTGTCATCCCGCAGGGCGGTGACGACAACGCGGGGCTCGGTTGCACGAATCTCGTCACGGAGGAGACGACGATCGATCCCGTCGCGAACATCGACGAGATCGCGGCGGGGGTCGCGGATGCGCTCGCGCCGTACGGCGTGATCGTCACGACGACGCGGCCCGAGCCGTATGTGCCGTACCACATGATCATCCCGCAGGACGTCGAGGACGCCGAGTCGACGTCGGCCTCCTGCGCAGTCGCGGCGACGGATTGCGATGGCATCGATCGCAGCGAGATCGCGCTGACACTCGCAGGCACGAGCGCGTGCGTCGATCCGGATCCGCTCCGCGTCACGCTGTTCGCGTTCGGACGGCTCGCGGGGCTCGAGGGCAAGGACAACGCAGCGGACGTGATGGGGTTCCCGCCCGATTTCGCGTCGCCGGTGACGACGTTCGTCGATCAGTGCGATCCGATCGTGACGCCGCTCTCCGACGACACGGGCATGCCGCTGCCGCTCGCGTGCCCTTCCTCGTATCACGAGGCGTCGGGGATGTGCGCCGAGGACGACACGCAGAACAGCCACCTCGAGCTGCTCGCGGTGTACGGGCCGGCCGTGCCGGTCGACACGACGCCGCCGGTGATCGGGGCGATCACGGGATTGCCGGACGAGGGCGCGGTGTTGCCGTCGCTTCCCGAGGTCGACGTGCGGGCGACGATCACGGACGACTCGGGCATCGTGGCAGTGCGCATGACGTATGTGTCTCCCGCATTCACCGACTTCCCGATGAACGCGTTGTCGATCTGCACGGCAGGCTCGTGTGGCATCGAGGGGATGACGCAGCTCGAGTTCCCGAACGGCGACGACATGGCGTACGCGGATCAGAACGCGCAGTGGGTGCTCGCGCTCGATGGATTGCCGGACGGCGAGTACACGCTGACGATCGAGGCGTCCGATCTGCAGGGCAACGTCGCGGAACCGCTGGTGCGGAGCTTCTCGATCGGCGACGGGTCGAGCGACGAAGGCCCGCTGGACGAGGGGCCGCTCGACGACGAGGGGCCCCTCGACGACGAAGGTCCGCTCGACGACGAAGGTCCGCTCGACGACGAGGGCCCGCTCGACGAGGGCCCACTCGACGGCACGGACGACGACGACGACGACGACGACGGTGACGAGCTCGACGGCGAGAGCGGCGGCCTCGACACGAGCGGCGACGGCGGCCAGAACGACATCCTCGACCGCGGCTGCGGCTGCCGCTCGACGTCGACGTCGCCCGGGTGGCTGCTGCTTGCGTTCGCGACGCTCAGACGCCGCCGCCGCTGATCCTCAGAACCCGCAGTGCCCGAGTTCGGCTTGCCCCTCGAGCGGCACACAGTACTGCCCGCGGAAGAGCTCGGGGCAGCCATTGTCGGCGAGCGGGTCGCACAAGAGGGAGCAGCACTTCTCGGTGTCGCAGCCGGGCACGTGCTCCGCGTCGACGCAGACGAGGCCGCTGCCGCAGCCGACGACGTCGTCGCACGCATCCGCATACGCGGTGCGATCGAGGACCAGAATCTCGGGGATGCACGCGAAGCCATGCGCATCGAAGTCCGACTTCACACAGGCATGGC
>CAYXVR010000035.1:17239-40556 GCA_964468635.1 uncultured Nannocystaceae bacterium | reverse complement strand
GCCAGCGGCGCAAGCGGGACTCAGCGGATCGCAAGGCGGCAAGCACAGGATGATCCAGCCGTCGTATGCCGAGAAGCACGTCGTGCCGTCCTCGCACACGGGATTCGCTTCGGAGCCTTGGCAGAACCCGACGCACGTGCCGGCGTTCGTCTCCGGGTCGGTGTCCCAACACATCGCGCTGATCTGGCAGTCGTCGATCCCGCTCCACTGATCGCCTTCGACGAAGCAGGGATCGCCGGGCGCAGCCGGCTCGTCCACGACGTCGCTGCAGATATAGTCGTCCCAGACCATGCTCTGGCCGACGTCCCGGGGCATGCATTTCTCGCCCTTCGGGCAGTCCTGCGCCCACACGTCGCAGACGATACAGACCGTCAGGCACCCGCCGTCGCCGCCGTCGGGATTGGGAAAGACGAACGCGCTGCCGTCGTCATCGAGTGTGCTCGTCGCATCGGTGCTGATGCTCGTCTCTGCGCTCGTCGACGACTCCGCGGCGCCGGTGCTCTCGTCGCTCGGCGTGGGCGCCGTCGTCGGCATCGGCATCGTCGCCGTCGTCTCGTCGCCATCGCCGCTGGTCGACGTCGTCGTGTCGTCGCCGTCGAGCGGAATCGCAGGACCGCAGGCGATCGCCAGGCTCCAACCTGCCATCCCGACCCAACGCATCTCCACCACGATATCACGACGGCTGGGCCGGCGCCGACGTGCTTCGCCAGCGTTTCACCATCCAGCGCACGAGCGGATACGCGACGACGACAGACGCGAGCATCATCGTCGCGGCGCCGATCACGAAGGGCACCACGAGGTCCACGAGCAGCTGCCACCAACCAGATGCATCGAGCGAGCGCAGCTCCGACCAGCTCGGCGGTAGCTCGCCCATCATCCACATGCCGATCCACAGCTCCGCCGCGTAGAAGAACGCGCCCGTGAGTGGGTTCACCACCGCGGTGCCCACGTACGTCGCGGGCAGGTTCAAGCGCACGAGCGGCGCCAACGCCAGCGCGAGCAACATCCCCGCGAACGGGATCGGCAACAGCGACAAGCACAACCCCAACGTGAAGCCGCCCGCGATCCCGTGCGGCGTGCCGCCCATCGACAACAGTGCACGCAACCCCGCACGCAGCCGCTCCACCGCTCCACTGTAGCGCGTGCGCGCAGCGCCGCGCGGCTCACATCGCGAGCAGGAGCCGTTCGGCGGGCACGACCAAGACGTCGCCGCGCCGCCGAACGCTTCCCCGCCGCACGAGCTGCACCGCGTGCGCCGGCCGCAACCGCGCGCGGAAGTACTCCAGCGACGGGCTCGGCTCGCCGTCCGCGACCTTGGCCTCCAAGAGCAGCCACGGTCGGCGGCGTTCGGTCACGAGGAAATCGACCTCGCGTCGTTCCTTGTCACGGACGTAGTGGAGCGAGAAGTCGCCGTGGCCGAGGTCGTTCCATGCATCGACCAGCTTTAGAAGATGCAGCGCGACGAGGTTCTCGAAGCGTGCGCCGGGGTCCTCGAGCTCGCTGTGATCGTAGAGGTACACCTTGCCTTCACGCCGCAGCGTTCGCGCGAGCTTGCCGGTGAAGGGTCGGAGCTCGAACAGGTAGTAGAGCCGCGCGAGGGTCTCCGTCCACGTCTGTACGGTTCGGAATGCCACGCCCAGGTTCTCGGCGAGCGCGTTGATCGACAACGGGCTGCCAATCCGCTCGGGCAAGAGTTCCACGAGCTGATCGACGAGGCCGATCTCGCGGATGCGAGACAGGTCCCGTAGATCCTCACGGAGGACGAGCTGTCGACGACTGCGACGCCAGCGGCGAAGACGGTCCATGCGTGCGGCGAAGAGCGGCTCGGGAAAGCCCGTGAACCGCTCCACGAGATCGAGGGCTTCCGCAGCGCGGGCGTTCGCTCGTGGCTCGGCGAGTAGCTGCGCGAGCTCGTCCGGAGAGAGTACCTGCTGACGACCCTCGGCCAGCAGCTCACCCACGGTGAACGGGTGCAGCCGATTCAGCGTGTATCGGCCGAGCAGCGAGTCGCCGCCCTTCTGGTAGACGTCGAGCCGGCCGCTGCCGGTGACGATGAGCTCGACACCGCGGCCGCGCGCGTCGAACAAGCCCTTCAGCAGCCGCTTCCATCGCGGGTACTTGTGGATCTCGTCGAGCACGATGCGCGGTCGACCACCCGTGTCCGGCTCGTTCCAGAAGCCGTCGGGCGCGCCGATGATCCGGCGCCGATGACTCTCGACGTCCCAGTTGAAGTCGCCGACGTCGGGGTCGTCGAGCAGCGCGCGCGCCATCGTGGTCTTGCCGACCTGGCGCGGGCCCGCGACGAACGCCATCTTGCGCTCCTCGGTCAGCGTCCGTTCGACGGACGACGTCACGTCGCGTCGACACGCACGACTATTTTGCATATGGCTAAAAAAAAGTCGCGACCATTCTGACGGCATGTCGAGACGCCATCGCCGCCGCTTTGAATCTACCCCTAAGTCGAATACCATGGAACCATGGGTCGGCCCCCCGCGAGCGCGGTCGCGACCGCGACGCCCGAGCGATTGCTCGAGGCGGCGCTCGCCGAGTTCGCGGCGGTCGGCTTCGCCGAGGCCAAGCTCGCCGACATCGCCGCGCGAGCCGGCATCACGCGCCCGTCGCTGCTCTACCATTTCCGCACCAAGGAAGAGCTGTACGAGGCGACCGTGCAGCGCTCGTTCGCGAGGCTGGCGCGTGCCTTGGCCGAAGCGATGACCGGCAGCACGCCGTTCGTCGAGCGCTTCCGCACCATGCTCAAGAGCTACGTCGACTTCGTCGCGAGCGAGCCCGCGGTCGCGCGAATCGTCCTGCGCGAGCTGCTCGAGGGCACGGGGCCGGGCGCGCGCATCCTCGTCGATCAGGTCGCGCCGCTCGTCGACACGGTCGAACGCTTCGTCCGCATCCAAGGCGGCGCGGCGATCAAGAAGGGCGTGCCCGTGCGCGCCGCAATCATGCAGATCTCCGGCGACGTCATGCTGCGCGCCGCCGCCGGACCCCTGCGCGAGCCGCTGTGGGGCAAGGACGACCACGCCCAAGCGCTCGCGCAACACCTCTTGCTGCAACCAGGAGAACACCGATGAAAGAGGATCACAGAGACCTCAGCCCCTTCGGCCCGGTCTTCCGCTCGCGGAACGCGAAGGTGTTCCTCGATCTCGTGGGCCCCGCCGTGCGCGGCTTCCTGCTCCACCGCGGCAAGCAGGGCGCGACCACGTCGGTCACGACCCACAACACCGCGCTCTTCGACTGGACGTACACGCGCGATCGCCCGGAGATGGCGCGCCTGTACGAGCTCGGCAAGACCAGCCAGTGGAACGCGTCCACCGACATCGACTGGTCGATCGACGTCGATCCCTTCCATCCCACGACCGTGCTCCTGCCGGACGAGATCCTCCCGCTCGCCGACGTGCCCGAGTACCGCACGCTGCCGCCGCGACAGCAGGCGGTGCACCGGTGGGCGCTCACCAGCTGGATCCTCTCGCAGTTCCTGCACGGCGAGCAGGGGGCGCTCTTCGCCGCGTGTCAGGTCACCGAGGCCGTGCAGTGGATGGACGGCAAGCTCTACGCGTCGTCCCAGGTCGTGGACGAAGGCCGCCACGTCGAGGTGTTCAGCCGCTACCTCGGCGACAAGCTCGGCAAGAGCTACACGATCAACGACAACCTCTACACGATCATCGACGCGCTCATGACCGACGGCCGCTGGGACCTCAAGTTCCTCGGCATGCAGATCCTCGTCGAAGGCCTCGCGCTCGGGGCGTTCGGCACGCTCCGCGCCGCCACGAAGGAGCCCTTGCTCCGCGAGATCCTGCGCAACGTGATCACCGACGAGGCCAGGCACGTCACGTTCGGCGTCATCGCGCTGCGCGAGCACTACGCGAACCTGCCCGAGCACGAGCGCCGCGAGCGCGAGGACTGGGCCTACGAGATCACCGTGCTCATGCGCAACCGCTTCCTCGCGCACGAGTACTACGACGAGTACTACGCCCATCTCATGTCGCGAAAGCGCTGGGACGCGCTCGTGCTCGAGTCCGAGTTCATGAAGCGCTTCCGGACCACGCTGTTCAGGCGGCTCATCCCCAACCTGCGGCGCATCCACCTCTTGTCGGACCGCGTGCGGCCTTTGTACGAGAGGCTCGGCCTGCTCGTCTTCGAGAACGAACGCGCCGCGCCCGACCTCACCGCGCACGACTTGCTCGGCGAGGACGGGGTACCCTTCGCGAAGGAGGACGCAGCAGAATGACGAAGCCCGTGGTGCTGTTCGACGTGATGGGCACGCTCGTGCACGACCCCTTCTTCGTCGAGGTCCCCGCGTTCTTCGGCACCGATCTCCGCACGCTCGTGAAGCACAAGCACCCGACCGCGTGGGTGGACTTCGAGCTCGGGCAGTGCGACGAATCGGAGCTCGGTCGCCGCTTCTTCGCCGACGGCCGCACGCTCGACGTCGCGGGCCTGAAAGCCGCGATGGTCGCCGCGTATCGCTGGCTGCCCGGCATCGAGGATCTGCTCGAGCGTCTACGCGCACGGGGAACGGAAATGCACGTGCTGTCGAACTACCCGTGCTGGTACGAGCTCATCGAAGCGAAGCTCGGCGTCTCGCGTTACCTCCCGTGGACGTTCGTCTCGTGCCACACCGGCACGCGCAAGCCCGACGCCGCCGCCTACGAGGGCGCCGCTGCCCGGCTGGGTGTCCAGTGTGACGCGTGCCTCTTCGTCGACGACCGCGCGCTGAACTGCCAGGGCGCGCGCGCGGTCGGCATGCACGCGGCCGAGTTCACCGATGCGGACGCGCTCGGGCGCGAGCTGCACGCGCGCGGATTGCTCTGAACCATTCCACGGTCAGCCCCCCTCGTGCCCGCGACCCTGCGGCCCGCTGTCGTCGTGGGGCGCGCGTGCCAGCCGAAAAACCGCGTTTCCACCGGGGGCGGAGAGTGTGCGGTCCCCCGGTGGGTCCCTCTGCAGAAACTGCTTGGCAGGCCCTGCCCAGGATCGGCCATCATGAACTCTGGTTGCCTGTGCCGTGGACCACCTCGAGTGCCCGCCGCATGTCGCGGCCGGCGATGATTCCGGCTCGTCTGGCGTGTGAAGGACTCTCGCGTCCCGACCGCTCTGCGCCTTCGCGCAGCAGGGGTCGGGCCGGGGGCCTCATCGACCCGCACGAGCGTGCTCGAGGAGAAAAGGAGAGCCGATGAAGCTGCCACTCGAGATCACGTTCCGCAACGTCTCACGCACCGACGAGATCGAAGCTCGCATCCGAGCGAAGGCCGCGAAGCTCGACAAGTTCTTCGATCGCATCGTGGGTTGTCGCGTCGTGGTCGAGTCGCCCCACAACCATCACAACAAGGGCAATCACTACCGCGTGCGGATCGAGCTCACGGTGCCGGGTGGAGAGCTCGTCGTCGATCGCGACCCCGAGTCGCGCGACCACGAGGATCTCTCGGTCGCCCTGCGGGACGCATTCCTGGCGGCGCAGCGGCAGCTGCAGGCGTACGCCGAGAAGCACAACCCGAGCACGTCGCACTCGAACATGCGCATCACGGAGGTGCTGCCGTCGTAGCGATCACGCGTGCGTGCTCGCGGCGATCCGGCCGGCGTGGGGCGACCCCCGCCGGCCGTCGCAATTCAGGATCGATCCTTGTGCTTGAAGCGGCGCTTGCCGGGGCCGTAGTCGGCCGCGATGTGGCCGTCGCCCTTGAGCAGCCAGCGCGTCGTCACGAGCCCGTCGGCGCCGACCGGTCCGCGCGCGTGCAGCTTGCTCGTGCTGATGCCCACCTCGGCACCGAGGCCGAAGCGGTAGCCGTCGGCGAAGCGAGTGCTCGCGTTGTGGAACACGCACGCCGCGTCGACGCGCGCGAGGAACTCGGCCGCGGCGTCGTCGTCCTCGGCGACGATCGCCTCGGTGTGGCGCGAGCCGAACGTCTCGATGTGACGCAGCGCTCCGGCGAGGTCGGGCACGTGCGACACCGACAGGATCAGCTCGCCCCACTCGCGGCCGAAGTCGGTCTCGGTCGCGAGCTTCAGGCCCGGATGACGCGCGAGCGTGTCCGGACACGCGCGTAGCTCGACGCCTTGCTCGACGAGCGCGGCCACGCACGCATCGAGGGCCTCCTCGGCGCCCTCGTCCCACAAGAGCGTCTCGATCGCATTGCACGCGGCCGGGTACGCGGTCTTGCCGTCGAGCGCGATGCGGATCGCCTTGGCCGGATCCGCCGAGCGGTGCAGGAAGAGGTGACAGATGCCCTCGGCGTGGGCGAGCACCGGGATCCGGCTGCGCGTCTGCACGTGGCGCACGAACGCCGCCGAGCCGCGCGCGATCACGAGATCGATGTCGCGCTCGAGGTCGAGCACCGTATCGACGTCGGCGCGATCCTCCAGCAGCACGATCGCCGCCGGATCGAACCCCTGATCCACGAGCACGCTGCGGAACAGCTCGACGAGCGCCGCGTTGCTACGGGCCGCCTCGCGCCCGCCCTTGAGCACGAGCGCGTTGCCGCTGCGCACCGCGAGACCGACGAGCTGCGGCACCGCGTCGGGGCGCGCCTCGAACACCACCGCGAGCACGCCGAGCGGACACGTGACGCGCTTGAGCGCGAGCCCGTCGTCGAGGTCGCGGTCGATCGACACTCGACCGAGCGGATCGGCTTGGCCCGCGAGCTGGCGCAGTCCGTCGCACAGGCCCTGCAGCTTGCGCTCGTCGAGCGCGAGCCGGTCCACGAGGGCGCGCGCGAGCTCGCCCTTCGCACAGGCGGCGTCAGCATCCGCGCGATCCGCCGCGTTGGCGCGCAGCACAGCGGCGCGCAGGTCGGGGCGCTCGAGCGCGTCGGCCATCGCGAGCAGCACCGCGCGCCGCTCCGGGCCGCTCACGCGCCCGAGCGCGCCACCGGCACGTCGGGCCGCGCGCGTGGCCGCGCGGATCGTCTCTCGTCGCTCAACCGAGTCGTTGTCCACGTGCGCCTCCGGGTGCAGCGCTCGCGCCCGTGTCGACGAGCACGAGGTTGTCGCGGGTGACGAGCGCATCGTACCCGCGATAGCCGAGGATCGTGTCGATGTCGCCGCTGTGGCGGCCCGCGAGGGCACGGCACGCGGCCGCGTCGTAGTTGACGAGCCCGCGCCCCATCACGCGGCCGTTGGCGTCGCGGATCTCGACGGCGTCGCCGCGCGCGAACTCGCCTTCGACGGCGAGCACGCCGATCGGCAAGAGCGACGCCTTGCGCTCCGCCAGCGCTGCGATTGCACCGTCGTTCACGACGAGCGCGCCCTGCCGCGGCCCGCGGGCGATGCGACCCCGACGGGCGGGGCGGGGACTCGCCGGCCACACCACCGTGCCGAGATCCTCGCCGCCCAACACGCGCGCGAGCACGCCGTGGACGTTGCCGGCCGCGATGACCGCGGGGATGCCCGCGTCGCCGACGAGCGCGGCGGCGTCGAGCTTGCTCGCCATGCCGCCCGTGCCGCCGCTCGACAGCCCCGATGCACGCGCGCGCGTGTCGTCGTCGATGCCGACGCACGTCGAGATCCGCGTCGCCATGGGATCCGTGCGCGGGTTCGCCGTGTACAGGCCGTCGACGTCGGTGAGCAGCACGAGCAGATCGGCATCGAGGGCCACGGCCACGCGCGCCGAAAGTCCGTCGTTGTCGCCGAACGCCGGCGCGGTGGACTCGCGGCGGATGTCGACGATCTCGGCCACGCTCACGCTGTCGTTCTCGTTGAGGATCGGCACGACCCCGAGCTCGAGCAGCCGCATGAGCGTCGTGCGAAGGCACAGCGCACGATCGCGATCGGCGAGGTCCTCCTGCGTGAGCAGCACCTGGGCCGCGACGGTGGACAGCTGCGCGAACGCCTGCGTGTACAGGCCGATGAGATGCCCCTGACCCACGGCGGCGCATGCCTGCCGCAGCCCGAGCGAGCGCGGGCGCTCGGTCAGCGCGAGCACGCGCATGCCCATGCCGATCGCACCCGACGACACGAGCACGACGTCGAGCCCGCCCTTGCGCAGGCGCGCGACGTCCTCGACGAGCGCGTTCAGCCGTCCGAGCGCGAGCTCGACCCCGTCGTGGGTGACCACGTTGGTGCCGAGCTTCACGACGATGCGACGGGCGTCGCCGAGCTGCTTGCGATCACCGGTCATGGCAGCCAACCCATCGGATCGTCGATGGTCGCACCGGTGCGCACGCGCGTGCGGCGTTGGCTCTCGATCGCGGCCCGCGTCGCGTCGACGAGCGGGCCGGGCACGTGCACGCTGGCGCGCGCACCGTCGAGCCGGATGCCGCCGCGCAGGAGGTCGCGTCGCACCGCCCGCACGTTGTCGAAGCCGAGCCGTGAGGAACGACCGGTCAGCGACACCTCGACGATGCCGGTGTCGGTGACGAGCACGGCGCCGCGACTCGCTCGCTCGCGCACGAGCACGAACAACAGCGGCGCACAGATCGCGGCGAGCGGCTGCCACAGCGACGACAGCGGCTGCGCCCAGAACTCGGGCACGAAGATCGTGACGAGCGCGAGCGCACCGACGAGCAGGCCACCGGCGAGCGCGATCGGCCCGAGCTCGATGCGGTCCTTCTCGCCCCACCACACGAGCGCTTCGCCGAACTCGAGGTGGCGCGCGAGATCCAGCGGCACCTGGCTCGGGCTCGGCGGCGCGCCGGTGGCCAGGATGCGCTTGTTCGGCTCGTGCGGCGGCTTGCCGCCGGGCAGGACTTCCAGGCTCATCGGAGATCCTCGACGCGTGCGCCCGCGCGGCGCAGCCAGTGATCGCAGAGCACGAGCGCGGCCATCGCCTCGACCATCGGCACCGCGCGCGGCAACACGCAGGGGTCGTGGCGCCCGCGTGCGCGCAAGATGGTGGGCTCGCCGTCGCGCGTCACGGTGTCCTGCGGCTGGAAGATCGTCGCAACCGGCTTGAACGCCACCGCGAAGCGGATCGTTTCGCCGTTGCTGATGCCGCCCTGGATGCCGCCGCTCTTGTTCGTGCGCGTGCCGATCGGTGGTGCGCGATCGGGCGCAGGCACGAACGGATCGTTGTGGTCGGAGCCGCGCATGCGCGTGGCTGCGAAGCCCTCGCCGATCTCGAAGCCGCGCGTGGCCGGCAAGCTCATCATCGCGTGGGCGAGCGCCGCTGTGAGCTTGTCGAACACCGGCTCGCCGAGACCCGCCGGCACGTTGCGACACACGGCGCGCACGATGCCGCCCACCGTGTCGCCGTGCTTGCGCGCGTCCTCGACGACGCGCGTCATCGCGTCGGCTGTCGCGGCGTCGGGGCAGCGCACCGGGCTCCGATCGACGTCGGCGCGCGACACGGACGCGACGTCGGGCTCGGGCGCGACGACGTCGTGCACGCTCGCGACCCACGCGACGATCTCCACGCCGCACGCCGCGGCGAGGAGGTCTTCGGCGATTGCACCCGCTGCGACCCGGCCCACGGTTTCGCGTGCCGACGCCCGTCCACCGCCTTCGACGAAGCGCAGCCCGAAGCGGGCGTCATAGGTGAAGTCGGCGTGCGAGGGACGATACACGTCGCGCAGCTCCTCATAGTCCTTTGCGCGGACGTCGGTGTTGCGCACGATCATCGCGATCGGAGTGCCGAGCGTGCGGTTCGTGTGGGGCTCGACACCGCCGAGCAGCTCGACCTCGTCGTCCTCGCGCCGTTGGCTCGTGAGCGGCTGTCCGGGCCGCCGGCGTGCGAGCTGGGCCGCGATGCGCTCCCGCGGAAACGGGTGGCCGGCCGGACAGCCGTCCACGATCACGCCGACGGCGCCGCCATGCGACTCGCCGAAGGTCGTCACGCGGAAGCGTTCACCGAACGAGTTGCCGGCCATCCGCTCGCCAATCTACCGCGAGCGGGGCAAGCTCGCGAATGGTGGCGTCGCGGTCCAAGGACGCGCCCGAAGCGAAGGCTCCGAGCGGCGGTGCCGACGAGCCCGCGCGGCTCGGCCGCGATCGCGGCTCGGGTCCGAAGTTCGGGCGCTATCACGTGCTCGAGCCGCTCGGTGAGGGCGGCATGGCCCGGGTGTTCCTCGCCTACGATCCGCAGCTCCACCGGCGCGTCGCGATCAAGCTGCTCAAGCGGCCCAAGCACGAGGACGCGGCGCATTCGTCCGCTCGGCTCGTCCGCGAGGCGCAGGCGCTCGCCCAGCTCTCGCATCCGAACCTCGTGCACGTGTACGAGGTCGGCGAGCAGGCCGGCGAGGTGTTCGTCGTGATGGAGTACATCCGCGGCCAGACGCTGTCGCAGTGGCTCGTCGCGCGCCGGCGCTCGTGCGACGAGACCATCGCGGTGCTCGCCGGCGCGGGCCGGGGCCTCGCGTCGGCCCACCGCGCGAACATCGTGCATCGCGACTTCAAGCCGAGCAACGTCGTGATCGATCGCGACGGCGTCGCTAGAGTCGTGGACTTCGGCATCGCGGTGCTCGGCGGCGGCGACGTCGAGACCTCGGGCGTGCTCACCGAGACGAAGGTGAAGGCGCGCCACGCCGCGCTGTCGCTGCACTGCACCGAAGGAGGATCGGTGATGGGCACACCGCCGTACATGGCGCCCGAGCAGCACCTCGGGCAGGCCATCGACGCCCGCACCGATCAGTTCAGCTTCGCCGTCACGCTGTTCGAGGCGCTGTACCGCATCCGTCCGTTCCCCGACGACTTCGACGCGATGCTCGCGGCGAAGACGGCCGGCGAGATGCGCTTCCCGACGACGGACAACGTGCCGGGGCGCGTGCGCACGGCGCTGCGCAAGGCCCTGTCGCCGGCGCCCGACAAGCGATTCGCGTCCATGCAGGAGCTGCTCGAGGCGCTCGAGTCGACGCGGCGCGCGGTGTGGATCGTGGTCGGTGGTGCGGTGACGATTGCGGCGGTGGCCGGGGCCGTGGGCCTCGGTCGCACCAAGCCCGACGCGGACTGCGACACGCCGCCACGCCGCATCGGCGAGGTCTGGAACGACGAGCGACGCGCCGCGCTCGCGCAATCGTTCGCCATCGTCGAGTCCCCGTGGGCCGAGCACAGCCTCGGCACCGTCACGGCCGGGCTCGATCGCTATTCGAGCGAGTGGACGGACACGTGGCGCGCGGGCTGTCGTGCCACCCGCATCGACGGCACGCAGTCGGAGCAACAGCTCGATCTCCGCATGGGCTGCCTCGAGCGCAGCCTCGACGGGCTCGAGGCGCTCGTCGACGTGCTCGCCGACGCGGACGCGCGCGTGGTCGAGCGCTCGGTGATCGCGGTGGCCGATCTGGTACCGGTCGCGGTGTGCGGCGACGAGCCGCGCTTGCGCGACGAGCTGCCGCTGCCCGACGATCCGCGGCTCGCGACGGCCGTGATCACGGCGCGCACCGAGCTCGCGCGCATCGACGCGCTCGTCGATGCCGGATCGTTCGCGGTCGCACTCGAGCGCGCGCGCCTCGTCGCTGCCGATGCCGACCGGCTCGGTCACGCACCGCTCGTCGCCGAGGCGCAGTTCGCGTTGGGGGAAGCGCTCGAGGGCGATCCGGCGGCCGCCGAGGCGGCCTATCGCGCGGCAATCCTCGCCGCAAACGTGGGGCATCACGATCTCGTGGCCGCGCGTGCGTGGAACGAGCTCGTGCAGACGGTCGGCGTCGCGCAGTCGAGGCGCGACGAGGCGCGGTCGCTCGCGACCGGAGCCGAGGCCGCGGTCGCGCGCGTGGACGCGGACGGCAGCCTCGCGGCGAGCCTGGCCGCGTCCCTCGGATCGATCGCGAGCGCCGACGGCGACTACGACGAAGCGATCGCACAGTATCGCCGCGCGGAACAGCTGATCGTCTTGGCCTACGGCTCCGAGGATCCGCGCCTGCGGGTGTTCGTCAACAACCTCGGCGTCGTGCTCTTGCAGCAGGGCAAGTGGTCCGAAGCGCTCGCGCAGTTCGAGCGCGCGCTCGATCAGGGCGAACGCTCGCTCGGTGCGGACCATCCCTACGTCGCCGACTACGTCGTGAACATCGGGCTCGTCCACCTCGAGCGGCACGACGGCGGATCGGCTCGGACGATGCTCGAGCGTGCGCTCGCGATCCTCGAGCGCGAGCCCGAGGTGAATCGCCGCCGCATCGCGCTCACGCGTGCGAACCTCGGCAGTGCGCTCTACCTACAGGGGGAGCACGCGGCCGCGGGCACTGAATCCCGATCCGCGCTGTCGGATCTCGAGCGCTTGCTCGGCACGGAACACCCGCACGTCGCCGGCGTCGTCGAGCGACTCGCGCTCGTCGCGATGCAGGCCGGCGAGCTCGAGGAGGCGGAGCGACTGTTCGCGCGCGCCCGCGACACGCTCGCGGCGTCGCTGGGGCCGCGCCATCCGCTGCTCGCCATGGTGCACATGCATCACGCCGAGCTCGCGCTCGAGCGCGGGCAGCCCGAGGCCGCCGAGCGCATGCTCGTCGAGGCCGAGGCCGTGCTGCGCGAGGATCCCGGCTCCGCGCATCCCGATCACGCGAATGCCGTGGCGCTGCTCGCCGAGGCCCGCATCGCGCGAGGCGCGACGGACCAGGACGAGACCTTGTCCGCCGCGATCGTGCGGCTGCGACCCCTCGACCACCACGCACGCGCACGCGCTCGCTTCGCCCTCGCGCGCTCGCAGTGGGCCGCTGGGCGCCACGACGACGCGCTGGTCACCGCAGGGGCGGCGCGGGGCGAGCTCGGCGGCGTCGACGAGCTGCGCGCACGCGACGTGGTCGGCCGCAATCTCTCCGCCTGGCTCGATGCGCATTCGCGCTGAGCCGCCGACCCATCCGCGCGGTGACGCGCGTCGTACGTTCGGTGTACACCTCGCCCATGCGCCGGTCACTCGCACTCCTCGGGCTCGCGATCTCCTGCTCCGCTTGCGGTGACGCCGGCGGTGACGAGACCGGAGCCGACGACGACACGACCGTCGCGCGGCCGGGCACCACTGCGCCCGCGGACTCCAGCGGGCCTGGGGAATCGACCGGCCCCACGTTCGAATGCGACTCGAACGTCGAGTTCGCGTTCGCCGACGGAATCGGGCTCGGCGCGCAGAGCGTGAGCGCCGTGCGGCTCGAGGTCGCCGGCGACGTGGAGTACACGGTCACCATCGCCGGCGATGCCGGAGGCGCCACGCAGGTCGACATCGTCTATCCGGGCGAGCCGGTGGCGGGCATGGAGTACGAGGCCTCGGCCTTCATGCTTTTCGGCGTACCGCGCGTCACGATCACCCCCGAAGTGGGTGATGTCGACTTCCAGAACGGCACCGTGACCTACACGATGGTGGGAACCACCGAAGGCGAGCCCGTCGCGTTGGAGCTCGATCTCGTCTTCACGCAGGGCACGATCGCGGGCTGCCTGCACACCGACCTCGTCGTCATGGCGGGCTGACCCCACTGACGTCCAGGGACGAGGTGGTGTACATCGTGGGGAGATGCGCATGCTCCCCCTCCTGGTCGTGCTCGGTCTCGCTGCCTGCAAGGACGACGGCGGGAACGGCGATGGCGAAACCGGTTTCCCCCAGTGCGAGGCCGACACCGAGGCCGAAGAAGCCATCAACCTCATCGACGAAGTGGGGCTGGGCGTCGTCGGCATCAACGCGCACCGCGGATCGACGGACGGCGCGATCCAGTACACCATCGACGTCCACGGCGACCAAGCCGACATCACGCAGATCAGGTTCAGCTTCGCGGCCATGCCCGTCGTCGGCATGCCCTACGAGGTCACCGAGGCGCTGTCGAACGACAAGGTGGTGATCCTCGTGCTGCCCGCGAGCACGTCGGCCGAGTTCGCCACCGGAACGGTGACGTTCACCGAGGTCGGCGTCGCCACGGGCGACACCGTCGCGTTCGACATGGATCTCCAGTTCTCGACCGGCAAGCTCGTCGGCTGCATTCGTTCCCAGATCCTGGCCACGGGCGATCCCGGCACGACCGACAGCGGCGGCAGCGACGGCAGCGAGACCGCCGACAGCACGGGCTGATCACGCGTCGAGGAACGCGAGGACGGCCTCGCGCCACGCGATCGGTGCCTCGATCGCGACCGTGTGGCCGACGTCGGGGAACACGTGGTGCTCCGCGTGCAGCAACGCCGCGAGCGCAGCGGCCTCGGCGGGTGGCGCGAGTCGATCCAGCGCACCCGACAGGCACAACGTCGGCGCGCGGACGCGGGCCGCCAGCGTGCCGGGCAACCACGGCGAGTCGGCCGGCAGGTCCAACGTCGCGCGCATGAGCGCGACCACGCCCTCGTAGCGGTTGCGCTCGATCGACGCGCGCACCATCGCGTCGACCAGCTTCGCGTTGGCTTCGAGGTACGCCGGGCCGAGGATGTCGGGCAGGCTCACGCGCGCGAGCGCCTCGAGGTCTCCGGTGCCGAGGGCGGCGCGCCAGCCCTGGACGATGAGGCGACCGAGCACGCCGCGATCGAGCGCGACCCCGGAGCACACCAGCTTGCGCACGAGATCCGGGCGCTCCGCCGCGATCGCGATCGCGATGCGCCCGCCGAACGAGAAGCCACACAGATCCACGGGACCGGAGACACCGAGCGCGGCGTGCAGGTTCGCGAAGTCCTCGACGTGCCTCGGCACGGAGCAGTCGGCGAGCGCGAGCTCGGTCGTGCCCTGGCCGCGCGCCTCGTAGACGATGACCGGGCGGCGTTCCGCGAGCGGTCGCACGTGCGCGCCCCAACTGGACAACGTCTGGGTCATGCCGCCGACGAGCACGATCGGCGGCCGACCCTCGTCGACCGCGGGTGCGCGTCGATCGACGCGCATGCGACCGCGCGCGTGGAGCCCGGCGACCGGATCGGGGAGGTCGACGAGCTCGGGCACGCGCGCGAGCGTAACAGCGCCGAAGCGCCTATGCGCGTCGCCGGCGACGAAGCGCCGCGATCGACACGATCAAGAGGACCGCGCCGGCGGGACCCTGACCGGAGCGGTCGCTCGCGCACCCGCAGCCGGAGCCGGAGCCGCCGCCTTCGCCGTCCTGCCCGCCGTCACCGGTGTCGCCGCCGTCCGCGGTGTCGCCATCGGCGGAGGAGCCGTTGTCGTCGGAGTCGGTGCCGCCGGTCGGGTCCGGCATGCCGCCACCGGGCCACCCGTGCTGCTCGTTCCACGCGATCACGACCGCGTCGATCGTCGGGGTGTTCTCGGAGAGCAGCATCGGCGCGCCGGCAGGCGGCATCGCGGCGATGTTCTCGGCCGACATCAGCGAGCCGTCGAGCGACTCTCCGGGCTCGGACGGGAGGTTCGGCCACGGATCGCCGGCGGGCACGTACACCACGCGGCCGTCGGGCAGCGTCCACACGTTGTCGCCGTTGCACAGGGTGCGGCGCGTCGCGTTGAGCTGGTTCGTCACGTCCTCGAGATCCGGGTTCTCCTGGAACATCGGATCCTCCGTCATCTCGCCGGGCGAGATGGTGGTGAACATGCGCGTGAGGTAGGCGTTGTTCGCGACGACCTCGGCCGCGTGCACGCCGGGATCGACGATCCGCAGCGAGAACTCGGTGGCGAACGTGTCGCCGTTCCACATGGTCGTGTCGACCGTGCCGCCATTGCACAGCGCGTCGAAGAGCGGGAGGCCGTCGGTGGGCGTGACCGTCTCGAGCAACAGCGGCTCGATGAGCGGGTGCCGCCATCCCAGCGTGAAGTTCGGGGGGAACTCGCCGTAGCAGTCGATGAGCCCCTGGTTCTGCAGCGTCTCGAGCAGGTCCGTCGCCGGGTCGAGCGTCTGGAACGCGCTCGCGTCCCACGCGGGGTTGTTCACCGTGCTCGTGTCGATGACGTTGCTCGGGCCGGCGTATTCCGTGACGAAGGCGCGTCCGTCGGCGTTCTCCTCGTCGACCGCGAGCGTGACGACCTCGTTGTAGTTCGGCGCCGGCGGCTGGCTGACCCAGTCGAGCTTGACCTGGTTGATCAGCACGTGCCGGTAGTTGGACGGCACCATGCGTGCGTCGCCGAGGAAGAACGATCGCACCGCCATGTTGTCGACGGCCGCGATCCGCGTGAGGCGCAGCGGCACGCACGGCTCCGTGCCCTGGAAGCTGAGCACGATCGGGTGGATCTGATCGGTGTCGACGCCGCCGACGAGCTTCACGGCGCCGAAGATGAAGCCCTCGTCGATGTACTCCTGCAGGATCGGCAGCGCGTCGGGGTCCTGCTGGTAGTCGTTGAGCTCGAGCCAGTCGTAGACGGCCTGTGCGTCGGTGCCCTGGATGACGTCGATCGTGAACGCGCCGACCTGCACCTCTTGCAGCACCTCGACGCCCGTGTCGCCGCTGTCGGCCGAGCCCGACTCGCCGGCGCCTTCGTCACCGTCGCCGCCCGCGGTCGCATTGCCGCCGTCGTCGTCGTCGTCGTCCCCCGGATCCGAACAGTCGTCGAACGTGTTCGTGATCGACACCGTCGGCACCGACGCGTTGAGCAGCGCGGTGAACAGCGGCTCGGATCCGACCGAGAACTCGGGGTTCGACTGCAGCGGGATCACCCACCCGAACTCGGTGGGCTCGCCCATGTACTGGATCTGGATGTGGGCCTCGACGTGGTCGTCTTCCCACACGAAGAGGATGTTCTCGCCCGTCTGATCGACCGGCGTCGGCTGCGAGCCGTTGCAGAACGTGCCGCCACATGCGTCGGCGGTGCGCGGCGTCATCGCCATGGCGCACGCAGCCGTCGCAACCGCGAGAGCAGAAATCGCTGTCTTCATCGTCGACCCTCCAACTGTTTTCGAACCAACCAACGCTAGCCACCCATCCTTAGCACGTCTCGCACGGCTCTGCCAGTACCGCGCATCGATCTCCGGGAGGACGTGCGGCCTCGCACGCAGAAACGGCGATACCGCCCGGTTTTGACCGAACCAAGACACGGCCGACCCCGGCGGACTCGCTAGCGTCTGGCCCGTGGCCATCGCCGTCTTCTTCGTGAGTCACTGGCTTGCGGCGGTCTTCTTCCAGACGTTCTTCCACCACCGCTACGGCGCGCATCGCATGTTCACGATGTCGAAGGGGTGGGAGCGGGCGTTCCACCTGTGCGCCTATGTGGCGCAGGGGTCGTCGTATCTCGACCCGCGCGGCTACGCGATCCTGCATCGCGAGCACCACGCCTTCAGCGACGGTGCTCGCGATCCTCACTCTCCCCACAACCACACCAACGTGATGACGATGATGTGGGAGACGCGGAAGCGCTACCACGTCTACGCGCACAGGCAGGCCGAGCCCGAGGCGCGGTTCCTCGGCGGCTTCCCGGAGTGGCCCACGCTCGATCGCCTCGGGCAGACGTGGGCGATGCGGCTCGCGTGGATGACGGGCTACTCGGCGTTCTACGTCGCGTTCGCGACGGCGTGGTGGCAATTCCTCTTCCTGCCCGCGCACTTCGTCATGGGCCCGATCCACGGCGCGATCGTGAACTGGTGCGGGCATCGCTACGGGTATCGCAACCATGCGACCGCGGATCGCTCGCGCAACACGTTGGTGTTCGACGCGGTGACGCTCGGCGAGCTCTTCCAGAACAACCACCACAAGTACCCGCAGCGGGTGAACTTCGCGAACCGCTGGTACGAGGTGGACCCGGCCTACTGGGTGATCAAGGTGCTCGGTTGGCTGCGCATCATCGACCTGAATCCGCGCGCGCACGCAGCCTCGCCCGAGCCGGTGGCCGAGCGCGCCGCCTGATGCTTCGATCGCGGCCTCCTCGACGGCATCGGCGCACCAGGAGGCGCGTCAGCGCCGGAAGGGTGGGGGTTCCCTGCTCGGCTTAGCCGAGCAGGGGGAGGGAAGCGGAGCTTCCCTCCTAAGGACTAGTACGGATCGGCCGGCACGTCGTTGTCGCACAGCGATCGCTCGACCGTGCACGCGCCCATGCCCGTGATGATTGTGCTCTCGACGCAGCTCCCGCACAGCTCGGGCGTGTCGCGACACGTGTCCGCGCAATCCGAGTGCGCGCAGTAGACGAGCGCGCCGTAGGTGCGGATCGTGCCCGTGGTCGCGCGCGAGAAGCACTTGTCCGTGCAGCCCGCATCCGGCGCGCTCACGCAGTCGCGCAGGCAGCCCTCGAGCTCGAAGCACGTCGAGCCGTCGTAGCCGGGCGCGACGCAGTAGCAGCCGTGCGTGCCGTCGTTGCTCGCGAGCAGGCACGTGAAGTTCATGTTGCCGCCGCACAGTGCCGCGCACGAGTACTCCGTGACTTCGCCGGTCGCCGGATCGCACGTGAAGAGCGTGTCCTGATCGCCGCAGCGATCGTCGGTGGCGACCTCGCACGCGCTCGCCGTCTCGCTGCCGCCGCTGTCCGCGGTGGAGCCGGAGGAGGTCGCGCCGGTCGAGGTCTCCCCGGATCCCGCGGACGCGTCCTCGGCGTCCTTCAGCTCCTCGAAGAACGAGCACCCGAGCAGGCACGCCAGGATCCACGCGGCCCGGGGCGGTGGGATCGACCTCATGGCGCGAGTCGAGCACGGGCGCGCCCGCGAGCGCCAGAAAACGGCGTGCGCGTCCGCGGGCGCGCGGCCCTGCTACCATGCGTCCGCGGTCGATGGCGGGCACCGAGGGCGACACCATGCAAGAGCGCATCGAGGAGCTCGAGGTCCACGCCGCGTTCCAGGCGCGCACGATCGAGGAGCTGGATCTCGTCCTGCGCGAGTTCGGCATGCGGGTGGATCGCCTCGAACGCGAGCTCCGCGAGCTGCGTGCGCAACTCGAGCCCCCCGGTGCCGCATCCGCGCGCGCGGCCACCGACGAAGGGGCCGCTCCGAGCAACGACGAATCCGACGAGCTCCGCGACGAGCTCGACGTCGGCTGACGGTCTTCTCGAGCCCGCGATGTCGCAGACCGAGCTCTCGTTCCGTCCGCAGTCGCCCGCGCGCGGGGGGCCCACGACGCTCACGGTCGGGCAGCTGGTCCGCACGGCGCATGCGGCCCTCGACGCGCGCTTCGGCGTCGTGTGGGTGGAGGGCGAGGTCAGCAACCTGCGCCTCGGCGGAGGCGGGCATGCGTACTTCACGTTGAAGGACGACGAGGCCTCGTTGCCGGTCGCGATGTGGAAGTCGAGCGTCGAGCGCTTGAAGTTCCGGCTCGCGGACGGCCAGAAGCTGCGCGTGTGCGGGCGCGTCGGCATCTTCGCGAAGCAAGGGCGCTTCCAGATGTATGGGGATCGCGCGGAGCCGGCCGGGCTCGGCGCGCTGATGCTCGAGCTCGAGCAGCGCAAGCAGCGGCTCGCGGACGAGGGACTGTTCGACCCGGCGCGCAAGCGGCCGCTGCCGCGCTGGCCGAGGACGGTCGGGGTCGTCACGTCGCAGCACGGCGCCGCGCTGCACGACATCCTCGAGGTCGCGCGACGGCGGTGCCCGATGCACGTGGTGCTCGCGCCCGCGGTGGTGCAGGGGCCCGAGGCACCCGCGTCGATCTTCCGCGCGCTCAATCGGCTCGCGCGACGCCCGGGGATCGACGTGATCATCGTCGGGCGCGGCGGGGGGTCCATCGAGGATCTGTGGGCCTTCAACGACGAACGGCTCGCGCGCGCGATCGCGGCGTGTCGCGTGCCGATCGTGTCGGCCGTGGGCCACGAGGTGGACGTGACGATCTGCGACCTCGTCGCCGACGTGCGCGCGGCGACGCCGTCCCAGGCCGCCGAGCTCGTGGTGCCCGACTGCCGCACGTGGACGCTCGCGCTGTCGGGCGCGCGCGATCGTCTGCGCCGCGCGATGCAGCGCCGGCTCGTCGACGCGCGCTCGCGGCTCGATCACACCGGCGTGCGCGTCGCATCGTGCGGCCGTGCGCTCGTCGTTCGGCCCCGCCGCGCGTTGCAGGCGGCCGAGCATGCGCTCGCGCTGCAGCATCCGCGTGCACGAGTGGATCGCGATCGCCGACGGCTGGCCGCTCTGCTCGCGCGGCTGCACGCGGGCGGAGGCCGCGTCGCACCCACGGCCGCCGCCCGGCTGCGCGATCTCTCCGCGCGGCTGCGCGCGCGCGGCCACGCACTGCCCGGTGCGGCGCGCCTGCGGCTGGCCCGCGCCGCGGGAGCCCTCGACGCGCTGTCCCCCCTCGCCGTGCTCCAGCGTGGGTACGCCGTCGTCACCGACGCGGCCGGTACGGTCGTGACGGACGCGCGCGCGCTCGAGCCCGGCGATACGATCCAAGCGAAGTTGCGAAGCGGTACCCTGCTCGCGACCGTCGTCCGACGCCACGAGGACCCCGACCACGACTGACGCACGATGGACCAGATCGTACCGCTGCTGACCAATCCCGAGGCGTGGGTCTCGCTGCTCGTGCTCTCCCTCATGGAGATCGTGCTCGGGATCGACAACATCGTCTTCATCACCATCCTCACCTCGCGACTGCCGAGGGAGAAACAGGTTCCGGCGCGCAAGCTGGGGCTCGCGGTCGCGCTGCTCTCCCGGCTCGCCCTGCTGTCCGCGATCAGCTGGGTGATGCGGCTGCAAGAGACGCTCTTCACGTTCATCGTGCCGCTGTCGGGCAAGGACCTCATCCTGATCGGCGGCGGGCTCTTCCTCCTCTACAAGGCGACGCACGAGATCTTCGTGAACGTCGAGCACCCGGGCGAGGAAGAGCAGCACATCGCGGAGGGCGCCGACGAGAGCGTGCGCAAGCCGGGCGGCGCCTCGATGTTCGCCATCGTCATGCAGGTGATGGTGCTCGACATCGTGTTCTCGCTCGACTCCGTGATCACGGCGGTCGGGATGGCGCAACACCTCCCCATCATGGTCGCCGCGATGGTGATCGCCGTGGCGGTCATGCTGATCTTCGCGCGCCCGATCGGCAACTTCATCACGGAGCACCCGTCGGTGAAGATCCTGGCGCTCGCGTTCCTCGTACTCATCGGTGTGATGCTCATCATCGAAGGCACCGGTGGGCACGTGCAGAAGGGCTACATCTACACGGCGATGGGGTTCTCGCTGTTCGTCCAGATGCTCAACATCCGCATGGATGCGCGGAAGCGCCGCAAGGCAGAAGCAGCAGCGCGATGAGCGAGCCGAACGACGTCGGTCGTTGCTTCGGTGTCCTGGGCGATCCGATCGCGCACTCGCGGTCGCCGGAGATGCACAACGCGGCGTTCACCGCTCTCGGCATCTCGCACCGCTACTTCCCGTTCCACGTGCGGCCGCATGCATTGGCGAACGCGCTCGCGGGGGCGCGCGCGCTGGGGCTCGGCGGGTTGAACCTCACCGTGCCGCACAAACGCGCCGCGGTCGCGCACATGGATCGACTGGCGCCCGAGGCGGCACGCATCGGTGCGGTGAACACGGTGCTCATCCGTCGCGGCGAGCTGGTCGGGCACAACACGGATGGATTGGGGTTCCTCGACGCGCTCGCCGAGCTCGGTGGCGACGCGCCGCGGCGCACGGTGGTGCTCGGCGGCGGTGGGGCGGCGCGCTCGGTCATCGATGCGTTGCGGCACTGCGAGGTGCCGAGCGACGTCGTGTGGGTGAGCCGCGATCCGAACCGCTTGCCGGCGCTCGATGGCGTGGCGCGCTGCGGCTACGGCGACCTCGAGCAGGCGATCGCGAGCTCCGAGCTCGTCGTGAACGCCACGACGGTCGGCATGCGCGGGGGCCCCGAGAAGTTCGCGCAGGCGCTGCCGTTCGAGCGGCTGCGCAAGGGCACGCGCGTCGTCGACCTCGTGTACCCTCGCCACGGCGGCGGCCTGCTCGACGACGCCGAGCGCCACGGCGCCCGCACGCAAGACGGCCTACCGACGCTGCTCTGGCAAGGCGTACGCGCGCTCGAGCTGTGGCTCGGCATCGCGCTACCGGCCTCCGTCGTCGCGACGATGCGCCGCTCGCTCAACCGCTGACGCAGCATCCGAGCTCGTCCGCCCGGATTGGAGCTCGGACAAAGGTCTGTCGGAGGGTGACCTCGACGAGCGTGCGAGTCGAGGCTCGGACAAAGGTCTGTCGGAGGGTGAACTCGACGAGCGTGCGAGTCGAGGCTCGGACAGAGGTCTGTCGGAGGGTGAGCTCGACGAGCGGCCGAGTTGGAGCGCGGACAGAGGTCTGTCGGAGGATGAGCTCGACGAGCGTTCGGATGGCGACCGAGGTCTGTCGAATGTCGGCGCGGACGCCCAGTCGAACAACGGGCCAGCCGCGTCGAGCAGGCGTCGATCGCCCAGACAGAGTCGCGCCGCCTCCAGCGCGGAGGGCGGTGCGGCTCGCTGGATCGCGCGGACGGTCTCCGTGGTGACGCCGCACAACGTTGCGAGACGGTGTGCGTCAGTCCAACCCTGGCGCGTCGCGAGCGAGACGAACACGTCGCGCGTCGGCCCCCGACGGCGATGATCGTCGACCCCGCCGCGGGTCGCAACGACCGCGGCGCGCAGGATTTCATCGAGCGTCCGAGAAGCCATCGCCGTGTCCTTCGCGGGTGTCGGGAATGGAGCGCCTCTCCTTGCGACGGATCGATCGTCCGACACGAACGCATGCAGTTGTTCGGCGGTGCGGATGGAGGACGGCATGTACGGGAGCAACGCGTCGAAGGTCACCCACGGATCGGCGACGGCACCGACCACGTCGAGATGCGTCGAGAACAGCCACGCGAGCGGATCGGAGACGATCCCCGCGTGCGTGGGATTGAGCAGCACGTAGGCCATCTCGCCGACCAGCTTGTTCGGGCTCAGGATCTTGGGCTTGGGGATCGGCTCCCAAATCGGTCGCGGGCCCTTGACCCTCCGCGCCAACGCGCCGAGCACCTTGGTGAACGACTCGACTGCGCGCGAGACGTCGGCGACGCGGGCCACCAGGTGCGGATGATTCGGCATCAGCACTGCGGCCAGCGCGTTCGGGAACGCCGGCCGCAGGTGCGCCCACAGCCATGCTGCGTTGTCGGCCTCGAGGCGACCACGTTGCGAGTGGAACAGGTGAGCGGTGAGATGCACGAAGGGCACGGCGGCGCTTCCATCAAGATCTACGCCGCAGTCTTCGAGCGACCGTTCTCGAAGTCGTTTCGCCGCTGAACCTCGACGCGAGGGGGATGGGCCTGGCCCGAGTGGCCCGTGTACGGGCCACGGGTGGCCCACCGACGGGCCACCCGTGGCCGCCCCGGACGACGCGTCGCCGTCGAGCACGGGAGTTCGAAGCTCTCGGCCCAACGTCGGAGGTCGAACCCGGCGACGCCCGGGCTTCGAAGATCAACTGACGGCTGTGCGAGGTCGAAGCCGGTGACGAGCCCGGCTTCGATGCCGAACAGGCCGCTGTCCGAGGTCGAAGTCGGTGAGCCGGTTTCGATGCTGAACAAGCCGCTGTCCGAGGTCGAAGTCGGTGACCAGCCGGTCTCGAGGCTGAACAGGCGGCTGTCCGAGGTCGAATCCGGCGACGAGCGGGTTTCGAGGCCGAACAGGCGGCTGTCCGAGGTCGAATCCGGCGACGAGCGGGTTTCGAGGCCGAAC
>CAYXVR010000035.1:0-17139 GCA_964468635.1 uncultured Nannocystaceae bacterium | reverse complement strand
AGGCCGCTGTCCGAGGTCGAATCCGGCGATGAGCCCGTTGCGGTCGCGAACAGACGGCTGTCCGAGGTCGAACTCGCGACGGCGCCCGATCCCAGGCGCAGGCACCGTCGCGATCCGCTCAGCGCCGCCGGCGGCGGTGGGCGGCGAGGGCGAGCACGACGAGGCCGAAGGCCAGCGGTGAAGGCTGGGTGTTCGCGTTGCACTCGCAGGTGAGGCTGCCGCTGCCGTCGTCGTCCTGATCGGCGTCGTCGTGGCCGTCGCCGCAGTCGTCACCGTCGTCGTCGAGGCCGCCGTCGAAGCTGCCGCCGCCGCTCGACGACGTGCCGACGCCACCGTCGTCGTCGGTCGGAACTCCGTCGCCACCACCACCGGTGCCGCCACCACCGCTCGTGCCATCGTCGTCGTCGTCGCCACCGGCTTCGGTGCAATCGCTCGTCGAGCTGCCACCGCCCATATCGGTGCCACCGTCACTCGAGCCGTCGTCGCCCGACGAACCCCCACCACCGCTCGTGCCTGCGCCCTCTTGCACGGTCACGCTCACCTCGTCCTCGGCGAACTGACCGTCGGCATCGACGACGCGCACGCGGAACGCGAGCTCGCCAGCGACCGCACCGGTGATCCCGGGCGCCGCCGTGTCGGCTCCGACGAGCGTCACCGCAGCACCTTCGATCTGCGTCCACTCCCACGTGATCGCGTCCTCGTCCTCCACCGTCGCGGACAGCCCGATCACCTCGTCGTCCTCCGCCCCGACGACGTCCTCACCCGCGTCGACGGTCGGCTTGTCGATCGAGAGCAGCCACGTGTACAGATCGACGTCGTACGGGTCGTACGCCGGATCCGTCGCATCGAGCATCCCGATCGCCGGATTGATCGTGCGCGTCCAGACGTCGTGCATTGCGTTCAGGTAGATCGTCACCTTCGCCGGCGCATGCGGGGCCTCGCAGGCGTTCAGCGCGGTCCAGAACTCGATCTGCCGATCCGCGTGGAAGTCCAGGTCGTTCTCGCCGTGGAACATCCAGATCGCCTGGTGGCCGAGCTCGCACGCGGCTGCGAGCGGCTCGTCGTTCGTGAAGCCCGCCAGCGGCGCGACCGCGGCGAGCCGATCCGGATCCTCGACCAGGTAGGTCGGGATCGTGTGCCCACCCTCGCTCATCCCCACGAGGTACAGGCGCCGCGGATCGACCGCGTACGTCGCCTGCACGTAGTCGAGGAAGTCGAACAACGCGCCCGGATCGTACGGGCTGTACACGAGCCCGTTCTGCGGTGCGATCACCACGAACGGACGCTCGACGTCGTCCCACAGATCCTCGTCCTCGTAGAGCGTGCGGAAGATCAGCGACTGCGGACCATGCCGCAGGTGATTGCACAGCCCCGACTCGCCGTCGAAGTCCGGCTGCGGGGGCGGCCACGAGCACGGCCCGTCGTCCTCGCCCGTACCGACCTCGCCGACACCGCCGAGGAACACGAAGAGCGGCCACTCCTCGGTCTCGTCGTACGCGTTCGGCAGGTACTCCCAGTACCCATAGTTGTTGCCCTCCGTGCCGATGCCGACGGCCCGGAGCTCACCCGGCGCGGCAGAAGCGACCGACGGAACAGCAAGCGCAGCGAGAACGAGCAGGAGAAGGGATGCACGCTTCACCTCGTCGATGTAGTGCACCGCAATCCCCGAGACGGGCGCGGCACGGCAACGCGCGCGAGCCCAGCTCTCGGGGCGCCCGAGCCCACCGCGGTTGCAGGCGCAGGCTGCCTCCCTACAATTGGCCAACGCCCGCGTCGAAGGCGCGCCGTTCGCAGCGCCGCGGCGCCAGGCAGGGGGGAAGTTCGCCGTTTTCTTGCCGCGGGGGATCCAGCCATGTAACCCCCCGAGGGCACCCCAAAGGGGACTCAACGATGGCGTACTTCGAGCTCGCAGACGCGTTCCCCGATCAGGCGAAGATCAAGGTCATCGGCGTCGGTGGGGCCGGCGGCAACGCGGTCAACACCATGATCGGCCATGGCGTCGACGGGGTGGAGTTCATCACCGCGAACACGGACGTGCAGGCGCTCGAGAAGAGCCGCGCCCCCACGCGGATCCAGCTCGGCGGCCAGATCACCCGTGGCCTCGGAGCCGGCGCCAACCCGGAGCGCGGACGCGAGGCCGCACTCGAGAGCGTTCCCGAGCTCACCGAGGTGCTCAAGGGCGCCGACATGGTGTTCGTCACCGCCGGCATGGGCGGTGGCACGGGCACCGGCGCCGCGCCGATCGTCGCCCAGGTCGCCCGCGAGTGCGGAGCGCTGTGCGTCGGCGTCGTCACCAAGCCGTTCCGCTTCGAAGGCCGTCGACGCCTGCGCGTCGGCGACGAGGGCATCGCCAACCTCGAGAAGGCCGTCGACACGCTCATCACGATCCCCAACGATCGCCTGCTCGACGTCACCAGCACGTCCACGAGCCTGCTCGACAGCTTCAAGCTGTGCGACGAGGTGCTGCAGCACGCGACCCAGGGCGTCTCCGACCTCATCACGATCCCCGGCATCATCAACGTCGACTTCGCCGACGTCCGCACCATCATGTCCGGCCAGGGCCGCGCGCTGATGGGCATGGGCTTCGCGACCGACGAGGGCCGCGCCGTCGCAGCGGCTCAGCAGGCGATCAACAGCCCGCTGCTCGAGGACGTCACGATTCAGGGCGCGCGCGGCATCCTCATCAACATCACCGCCGGTCCCGACCTCAAGCTCCACGAGGTCGAAGAAGCCGCGTCGCTGATCCAGGAAGCGGCGCACGAGGACTGCAACATCATCTTCGGCGCCGTCATCGACGAGCACATGGGCGAAGCCCTGCGCATCACCGTGATCGCCACCGGCTTCGATCAGCACATGCCGGCCGCCGACGAGCTCGAGGAGATCATCCGCGGTCACTCCGGACGTCGTCGTCAGTCGCAGATGGTCGTCGCCGGTGCCGTGGGTCCCAACGGCCGCAAGGAAGTCGTCACTGCGCCGATGAACAGCCGCCAGCCCGGACTCTTCTCGTCCGCGCAGCTCGCTGCTCAGCATGCGCAGCAGGCCGCTGCCGCTGCGGCGGTGCAACGCGCCCATGCGGCGGCACCGCCCGGCTCCGTGCTGCGCGGCGCACCGCCGGCCGAGCCCCGTCATCCCGCCGAGCGCACCGCGTCGTGGTCGCGCGGCGACATCGCGAGCGATCCTTCCGAGATCCCGGCGTTCCTTCGCCGCCGGGACGAGAACAGCGGCGTCGTCCGCTGAACGCACTTCGAGCGCGAGCAACTGGTCGTGGGGAGGCGGTTCCATCGGGAACCGCCTCTTCGCGTTTCGGGCCGCGAACGTTTGGCCCCTCGCGGAACTTCGAGGATTTTGCTTCGGCGCCGTGCGGACCGGTATTGCAGGAATGGCCGATTGTCCGCGTCGGCATGCTCACGATGGCCCAGGCCAGCTCCCAGCGCTCGCGTCGACCCAAGTCGGGGACGAAGACCAACGCGCGACGAACCCCGCGCGAGGTCGTCGAGTCCGTGGCGCCGACGTACACAGCGCGACCGTCCCCACGCGACGCGCGTGGCGGTGGACGCGGGTGGTTTCGATCGATCGTTCGCTTCGGCTTGCGCGTCGGCATCGCCGGTGGTGTCGCGTACGGCGTGCTCGTCGGTGTGCGCGAGGGCTACGCGTACGCGACGACGTCGCCGCGCTTCGAGGTGCGCGCGCTCGAGTTCCGCGCGACGGCGCACGTGGACGATGCTCGTCTGCGCGATCTCATGGCGATCGCACCGGGCACCAACATCCTCGCGCTCGACCTCGACGAGCTCGCCACACGCATCACCGCGGAGCCGTGGGTCGCACGCGCCGTCGTGACCCGCGAGCTGCCCGACGCGCTGCGCGTCGAGCTCGAGGAACACAGGCCCGTCGCCGTGCTCGCAGCGGGGCCGCTCGTGCTCGTCGCGGCCGACGGCGAGCCGTTCAAGCGGCTCGAGCCCGGCGATCGCGGCGAGCTGCCGGTGATCACCGGCGTCGAGGCGAGCGAGTTGCTCGCCGATCCCGACCGTGCGCGCGAGCGCATCGTGCGAGCGATTGCGGCGATCGACGACTACGCGAAGAAGAAGCGCCCGCGCTTGTCCGAGGTGCACGTCGACCAGTGGGGCGGCGTCACGCTCTACACGGCCGAGGTCGGCACCCAGGTGCGACTCGGACGAGGCGACATCGCGGTCGCGCTCGCGCGCTACGATGCGCTGCGGGCGGCGCTCGGCGACGAGTCGGACAAGCTGGCGGTGGCCCATCTCGACGGCACCGCCGCGCCCGACGAGGACGAGCGCGTCGTCGCGAGCTTCTTCCCGGCCAAGGACGTGCCCACGCTCCTGGTCGAAGCCCAAGAACGCGCGGCCGAGCAGGCCGCGGAACGAGCCGCGGCGAACAGCGAGCCGCAGGCGCGCGCGCAGGCGAGAGAGCGACGGGAGCGAGGCCCCGCGCGCAGGATCCCGCGCCACACAGAGGCGGAGTAGGAAGTCATGGCGGAGGTCGGAGAAGTCATCTGCGGGCTCGACATCGGCACCACGAAGGTGGCGGCGATCATCGGCGAGGTCACGGCGAACGGCGTGGAGGTGCTCGGCGTCGGCACGAGTCCGTCGGACGGTCTACGTCAGGGCGTCGTGGTGAACATCGAGGCCACGACGAACAGCATCTCGGCGGCGATCCAGGAGGCCGAGCAGATGGCGGCCGCCGACGTGCAGTCGGTGTTCGTCGGCATCGCGGGCGGTCACATCCGCGGCTTCAACAGCATCGGTCAAGTCGCGCTGCGCACCCGCGAGGTGGAGGACGTCGACGTGGCCCGCGTGATCGAGCAGGCCAAGGCGGTGAACATCCCGCTCGACCGCCAGATCATCCACACCGTGCCGCTCGAGTACATCATCGACGGGCAGGGACAGATCCGCGATCCGATCGGCATGAACGGCGTGCGCATGGAAGTGCGCGCGCACGTGATCACCGCCGCGGTGACGAGCGTGCAGAACATCGTGAAGTGCTGCAACCGCGCCGGGCTCGACGTGATCGAGGTCGTGGTGGAGCCGCTCGCGAGCGCGATGGCGGTGCTGCACGAGGACGAGCGCGACCTGGGCGTGGTGCTCATCGACATCGGTGGCGGCACCACCGACATCGCGGTGTACAGCGAGGGCAGCAACGTCTTCACGTCCGTGATCGTGATGGGCGGACACCGCATCACGCAGGACGTCGCGCACGGGCTGCGCACGAGCGTGGGCGAGGCCGAGGCGCTCAAGCGCAAGTACGGCTGCGCCCTGATCTCGATGGTCGACGACGAGGAGATCGAGGTCCCCGGCGTGGGGCCCCGTCCGCCGCGCTCGTTCAAGCGCCGCTTCCTCGCGGAGGTGATCGAGCCGCGCGTGGAAGAGATCTTCCTGATGGCGCAGCAAGAGCTGCTCGCCTCCGGCTGTGCCGAGCTCGCCGCATCCGGCCTGGTGCTCACCGGCGGCGCTGCGCAGATGGACGGCATGCTCGAGATCGCCGAAGACATCTTCCAGATGCCGGTGCGCAAGGGGATGCCCGGGGCGGTGGCGCCCGGACGATCGCCGCTGCGGCTGGCCGAGGGCGGCTTCGCCGGTGTGATCGGTGACCCGAAATTCGCGACGGGCGTGGGGCTCGTCCTGTACGGCGCGGCCCACGAGCCGCTGCGGATCGAGCAGCCGAAGCATCGGCCCCGCGAGGATGGCACCCTGCGTCGCTTCGGGGCGTGGGTGCGCGAGATGTTCTGAGGCGATTTCGCCGGCTCGCCCACAGGCGCTCACCTTGCCGACGCGCGCGCGTGGGCGTACGCCAGATCCAGGTGAGCCTCGCGTTCGCCGACGTCGAGCTGTCCGCGCCGAGCGGGACTTGGGGAGTCCTGGTCGCCACGCCGGCGGAGCACGTCCGCGTGGGCAAGGCGCGGCTCACCGAGCTGCGCGAGCGCGACGAGATCGGACCGCTCGATGCGAGCATGCTCGCCGCTGCGGAAGAGCGGCGCGGACGCGCCTCGATCGTCGTCTTCCGCGGGCACGACGACGAGGGCAAGGGCTCGTGGGGCTTCTCCGACGAGCTCGACGAGAGCGCGCGCGCGGAAGCGGCGACGCTCATGCTGCGCAGCCACCTCGTGATCTACCGAGCGCTGCGCGACGCCGACTACCAGCTGGTGCTGCACACGGAGCTCGGTGGCGCCGAGGTGACCGCGATGCGCGAAGCGGTCGACCTCCACTCCAGCTGGCTGCGCTCGCGTCCCGTGTTCGACGAGGAGGAGCGCGCGCGCATCGATACGGACCTGTGGATCCTGCGCCACCTCGTGTTCCACTTCGAGATCACGTTCTCGCGGCTGCTCGAGAGCGTGCTGCCCGAGAAGATCGCGATGCTGGAGCGCCGCGCGACGCTGCGCGCGGCGCGTTGAAATTGTACTATCCTGCCGCGCGTGCAGCATCGCGAGCGCAAGCTGACCGCGTCCGACGGGATCGAGCTCCACCTCGACGAGTGGTCCGGCGACGCGCCGGCGAAGTTCGTCGTCGCGATCGCCCACGGCGGTGCCGAGCATGCGGCGCGCTACACCCGGCTCGCGGGCGAGCTCGTCGAGCTGGGCGGTCGCGTCTTCGGGCTCGATCACCGCGGGCAGGGGCTCTCGGGTGGCACGCGGGGCCACGTCGATCGCTTCGAGACGTACGCGCACGATCTGCGCCACGTGATGCTCGACGAGGCCGGACAGTTGCCCGAGGCGGAGCGACCCGAGGTGCTGCCGTGGTTCCTGTTCGGGCACAGCATGGGCGGGCTCATCACGCTCGTGTACCTGCTCGAGCACGAGCGCGACGTGCCGCTGCGCGGTGCGATCGTGTCGAGCCCGTTGCTCGGCCTCACGATGAAGGTGAACCCGGTGAAGCTCGCGGTGGGCAAGCTCGCGGCCAAGCTCGCGCCGAAGCTCGCGCTGCCGTCGGGCATCCCGCCCGAGGCGATCTGTCGCGATCCCGACGAGGTGAGGCGCTACGTCGCGGACACGCGCCGCGCCGATGTCGTCACGGCGGGCTTCTTCGCGGCGATGAACGCCGCGATCGCGCGCGTCGAGCAGGAGATCCCGCGCGTCGCGCTGCCGATGCTCTGGTACATCGGCACCGGCGACAAGATCTGCGATCACACGGCGACGGAGCGCGTGTTCGCATCGATGAAGGAAGCCGATGCGCGCGACCAGACGCTGCGCACGTTCGAGGGCTACTACCACGAGCTGCACAACGAGCCCGACGAGCTCCGCCGCCCCGTGATCGAGATGATCCAGGGCTGGCTCGAAGCGCACCTGTGATCACGCCCCTCCGTCGACGCAGTTGATCAGGTAGGACGGGCCGCGGCCGATGCCGAGGTTGATCGGGATGAGGCCGATCGCGATCGGCAACGGACCGCTGCAGGCCTCGGGGAACTCGCCGAGGTCGAGGCCCTGGGGCGAGCCGTAGATGCCGGGGCCCACGCTCATCGGATAGAGGAACAGGTTGTCCACCGCTTCCTCGATGTCCTCGATGCACTCGAGCACCGTGAAGATCTTCTCCGGCACCGTGTCGGCTTCTTCCACGCCGCACGCCGAGAAGATCTGCTCGAGGATGCCCTGCCATTGATCGCCCACGACGATGAACAGGTTCATCTCGGGGTCCTCGTGGAAGTTGTAACCGTCGACCCACGACGGATATCCCGGCGTCGCGAAGCCGAGGCTCGCGCTCGCCACGAGGTAGTCGATCACCGGTCCGTTCGGATCGGGCGGCAAGAAGTAGTCGATGCCGCCGATGAGGATCAGGTTGTTGATGCTCTTGTCGAGCTCCGCGATGTACTTGCCGTACCACTTGTTGACGAGCTGGATCTGCAGGTAGTTCTGGCCGAAGCTGCCGATCGCGAGGCTGAGGAAGCCGAAGCCGAGCGGATCCGCCTGCGACGTGACGTCGTCGGGGGCGGGCAACAGGAAGATCCGCTCGGCCTCGGCTTGGAGCAGCGCATCGGCCCACGTCGTGACGGCGGCGCTGCTCGTGCGCAGGCGATCGCGGACGAGCGTGGTCGCCTGCGCCTTGGTCGCGATCATGCCGTGTGCGCTCGGCTCGAGCGCGTCGAGCTGCTCGAACGCGGCCTGCAACGCCTGGGTACGTTCGGTGAGGATCTCGAGGTCGGCGTCCTGCATCGTGGCCGGATCGATCGCACCGAGCGTGCTCTCGAGCTCCGCGAGCGCATCGTCGAAGGCGGCCAGCGCGGCGGGTAGGGCCGCATCGTCGGCGGTCGCCGCGATGCCGGCAGCCTCGAGCGCCTGCGGCGTGGGCCAGTCGCCGGGCACCTGGCGCAGCACGTCGTCGAGCTCTGCGTAGGGCTCGGCGGCGAACGACGGCACGGCCGCGAGCAGCTGGTCGCGGGCCGCCACGAGCACGGCATCGTCCTCGCCGTCGGCGTCGAGGATCGCGAAGAGGCCACGCTCGGCCTTGCCGAGGCCGTCGCCGAGCTGCGCGAGCGCCGGGTCGATCGCCTCGTTGAGCACCGAGACGTCGGCAGTGGTCGTGAGCAGCTCGCCCTCCGCCTCGACCTCGCACGTGATCTCGTAGACGCCGAAGTCCGTGAACACGATCGTCTCGCCGGCGGCGACGCCTCGCATCGGTGACACGGTGATCGTCGGCGCGATCTCGCCGTCGTACGGCAGACCGTCGTGCAGCACGCTGCACTGCGCGGTGATCGAGCCCTGATCGTCGGCCTCGAGCGTCACGCGCGACGACAGCTCGAGTACGGCTCGCCACTCGGCGGGCTCGACGGTCCCGCCGCCCGTCGTGTCGGCGCCGGTCGTGCCGTCGTCGTTGTCGGTGCCGTCGTCGTCGTCGTCGTCCCCGGTCCCGTCCGGGCCATCGCCCGTGGGACCGTCGTCGTCGCCGGCGGTGCCGTCGGCGCTGTCGTCGTCGGCGCTGCCGACGTCACCGGTCTCGGTTGCCGATGTGCCGCCGCAGGCCGCCACGAGCGACGACACCACGAACGAGCACGACCATGATCGTCTGAGTCCAACCATCTCTCGCCCCTCGGCCCAGCGCGTGGCCACGCGAGAGGACGACACCGGAGGCGAGTCGGATTCCCCGCGCGCGAATTTTGGGCAAGCTGCGCAGCGCCACCCGCGACCCGGACGTCGTGATCGCGGCGTGCACGGAGCGACACCGATGTCGCGGATCGCAGACGCGCTGCCATGTCGCGACGAGGGTTCGCCGCTGGCACGATCCGTGCTCCTGGCCGACCCGTAGTCGCTGGAGTGGGTTGGACAATGAAGTGGACGTCGGGTCGGTCTGCCGTGGTGCTGTGTTTGTCGCTGTCCGCATGCACGGGTGCACGCATCCAGGACGGCGGGGACGACGGTGTCGACAACTCGGGTGTGAACGACCGCGAGGGTGAGGCGTGCGAGACGTTCGCCGAGGAGCGCGCGTGCGGGCAGGACGACGCAGGAGTGCAGTACTGCGGATGGGAGTTCGAGGCGAGCGACCTCCACACGTGGGGCGTGTGCCTGACCGAGACGGAGTGCGAGCTCGGCGAGCAAGAAGCCTGCGACGGTGATGCAGTGCGCTCGTGCGGACTCGACGATCGCGAGCCCGCGTGGAGCGCGTGCGAGGAACCGGTCGACCCCGAGGGCGGCGATACGCCGCTCGTGCTCGTCTTCCCGGGCGACGCGATCGAGTACCGCGCAGCGGGCCCGGCTCGCTTCTCGCTCGGTGGCTCGTGCACGACGCACGACTGGCCGACGGCGACGACGCCGTGGCTCGCGATCGATCTCGACGGGAACGGATCGATCGACGGAGGGCACGAGCTCTTCGGATCGGGCACCGTGCTCGCCGATGGCAGTCGTGCAGCGCAGGGCTTCGCCGCGCTCGCCGAGCTCGATGCGAACGGCGACGGGCTCGTATCGCCCGCCGACCCGCGCTTCGCGGAGCTCGTGCTGTGGAGCGATCACGACGGCGATCGTCGCTCGACGCGGTGGGAGCAGGAGTCCCTCGCGAGCCGCGGTGTCGTCGCGCTGCCGGTCGAGTTCGCGATCGAGCGCACGTGCGACGCGCGCGGCAACTGTGCGGTGGAGCACGCTGCGGTCGAAATGCACAGCGCGGACGCGACCGTCGTCGGCTCGCTCGTCGACGTCCATCTCGCGTGCCAGTGACGATCTTCTCGGCCTGGTTTCGTTGCGCGCGCCTGTCTGGTATCGATGAGCTCGGGGGGCCATCGGTATGCGACGACTCATCGTGATCGCGGGGTTGCTGGCGGTCGGCTGCGGTAGTGGCGGCGCGGCCGACGAGGGCGGCACCGAGACGTGCGCCGGGGCGAACTGCGTGGACGACGATGCGGACGATTCCGCGAGCGTCGACGACGGGGGCACCGTCACCGGCCAGGACGACGGAGTCGACGACGGCAGCGGCGATTCGGCGGACGACGGCGTGCCGGCCGGCGGCCTCCCGTGCGACGTCGTCGACGTCATCGAGCGCAACTGCTTCGGCTGTCACTCCGAGCCGCCGAAGTACGGCGCCCCGATGCCGCTGTCGTCGTGGGGCGCGCTGCAGGTGCCGGCGGTGTCGGACCCGATGCGTGCGGTGGTGGAGCTCGTCGCCGAGCGCATCGTCGACGAGGACTTCCCGATGCCGCCGATCACGCCGATGAACGACACGGATCGGCAGGTATTGCTCGACTGGATCGCCGACGGTGCGCCGGCGGATCCCGACGCCGACTGCTCGCCGGTGGATCCGACCGACGGCGGCGACGTCGGGCCCGACGCGCTGCCGTGCGAGCCGACCCACACGTTCACGGCGCATGCAGCGGGCGGCGAGGAGGGCTTCCACGTGCCGGCGCAGGGCGCCGACAACCTCTACATGTGCTTCACGTTCGCCTCGCCGTTCGCGACGAACGTGCAGGGCACCGCGTGGGCGCCGATCACCGACGACGAGCGCGTGCTCCACCACTGGATCCTGTTCCGCACCGCGACGCCGCAGGTCGACGGGGGCGTGGGGCCGTGCAACATGCCCTCGGATCAGGTGTTCGTATCCGGCTGGGCGCCGGGCGGGCAGAACTTCGTGATGCCGGACGACGTCGGCCTCGAGCTCGGCGGACCGGGCGACTACTACATCCTGCAGGTCCACTACCACAACACCGAGAACCACGCGGACGCGATCGATGCGAGCGGAGTCGCGTTCTGCACGACGGACACGCCGCGCGCGCAGACGGCCGGCGTGTTGACGTTGGGCACCACGCAGATCTCGATCCCGTCCGACGCCGAGGATGCGACGGCCGTCGGCACGTGTCCGTCGCAATTGACCTCGCTCTTGCCGCAGTCGCTGTACGCGCTCGCCAGCTTCCCGCACATGCATCAGCTCGGGCGCGAGTTCAACACGACGATCACGCGTGGCGGCGATCAGATCCCGCTCGTCGACGTGCCGTCGTTCACGTTCGACAACCAGATCTCGTACCCACACGATCCGCCGGTGGAGATCCGTGCCGGCGACACGCTCACCACCACGTGCACGTACGACAACCCCGGCGGCGGCCCGGTCGGCTTCGGCGAGGACACCGAGGACGAGATGTGCTTCAACTTCGTGTTGACGTACCCGATCGACCTCGTGCCCGAGGACTACCGCATCTGCATGACGGGGTAGGGGTCACGCCCTCAGTCGCGGTTGCCCGGTGGCTTCGACGACGGCGAGCCACATGGGCCCGTCGAGATCCAGCCGCTTCGTCTCCGACGTGACGAGCGACAGCGGCACGAGGGTGAACGTGCCGTGGGCGCGTCCGATCATCACGTCGGTCTTGCCCGCCATGCCCGCGTGCACCGCCTGGCGCGCGAGCTCGTCGCAGAACGTACTGTCGGAGGCATTCGCGGCGACGCTGCGGATCATGTAGCTCGGATCGATGTACTTCACGCTCACCTTCCGACCGGTGCGGCGGAAGTGAGCCTTGATCGCGGTGCACAGCGAAGAACCGAAGTCGACATCCGCGTCCTTGTAGCTCACGTTGCCGGATGCATCGCGCACCGTGTTCGCATCGAGCTGGTGCCGCGCACAGCCTTCCGCGGCGACGATCACCGCGTGTCGGCGGGCCGACAGCCGGGCCTCGAGCGCCGCCAGCAAGCCGTGGGCGCCTTCGAGCTCGAACGTGAGCTCGGGGATGAGGCAGAAGTTGGCTTCGCGGCTCGCCAGCGTCGCGGCGGCGGCGATGAAACCGGCGTCGCGTCCCATCAGCTTCACGACGCCGACGCCGTCGAGCACGGAGCGCGCTTCGGCGTGCGCGGCGTCGACCGCCGAGCGAGCGATCTCCACCGCGGTGTCGAACCCGAACGTCTTGTCGACGTAGGGCACGTCGTTGTCGATCGTCTTCGGTACGCCGACGACTGCGATCCGCAGGCCGCGACGTTGCACTTCCTGGGCGATCGCATGCGCGCCACGCTGGGTTCCGTCGCCACCGATGGCGAAGAGGATCTGCACGCCGCGCGCCTCGAGGCCTGCGACCATCTGCTCGACATCGGGGGCGCCGCGCGACGTTCCGAGCACGCTGCCGCCGTGGCGGTGGATGTCGGCGACATCGGCGGGCGCGAGCTGCCACGGGGGCTCGTCCGCATCACGCGCGAGGCCGGCGTAGCCGTAGCGGAACCCGAGCACGCGACGCACTCCATATCGGTGGTGCAGCTCGAACATGATCGAGCGAACGACGGTGTTCAGCCCCGGGCACAGGCCGCCGCACGTGACGAGACCGGCCGTGGTCGTGGCGGGATCGAAATGGATCCGCGCGCGTGGTCCGGCCTTCTCGAACGCGAGCGCGGACGATGGCGGTCGCGCCGTCGAGAACTCGATGTCGTGCATCACTCGCGCATCGTCGGGCACGTAGTCGGGCGTCTCGTCGCCGAGCACCGTGCTGAGCGACAGTGGCGACGGCAGTGTCGCGGGGCCGACCGTGGCGACGGTGAAGTCGTCGGCGTGGAGGCTCATGCGCCGGAGCATAGCAAGCGGGGGAAGTGTTCACCCGCGGAGGAGGAGCTGCGCGATCAGGATCTTCGCGATCGTGGCCACGGGATAGACCGCGGCGTAGCCCGCGTCCGGCAGGTCGTTGCGCGTGCGCTCGGTCGCGAACGCGAGATCGGCCGGCTGCGTCTGGATGCCCGCCAACATGCCGACGAGGATGCCGCCGGGCAGATGCAGCAACCGGCGACCGATGACGAGCGTGACGCATGCGACGACGAGCGTCGTGACCATGCCGATCAAGAAGATGGGGGCCACGCCGCCGCCGCGCACGGCATCGGCGAACGCCCATCCCGATCCGGTCCCGACCGCGGCCAGGAACATCACGAGCCCGATCTGACGAAGGGTGGTGCCGGCCGCGTGCGGCAGCGTCCACACGAGCGGGCCCGTGCGCCCGAGCCGACCGAGGATCAGTCCGACGATCAGGGGGCCTCCGGCGAAGCCGAACGAGAACGTCCCGCCGCCCGGCAACGGAAACGGGATCTGGCCGAGCACGAGGCCGAGGCCGATGCCGAGTGAGAAGCTGATGAGATCGATCTCGGCGAGCGCACGATGCGAGTCGCCGAGGTAGGTGGCGACTTCGCGCAGTCGATCGCGCGGAGCGACGACGCGCAGCGCGTCGCCGAGCTCCAGCTGGGTATCCTCGTCGGGCACGAGATCGGCATCGCCGCGGCGGACGCGGGTGACGACGGCGCCGAAGCGCTCGCCGATCTCGAGCTCGCGCAGCGGACGCGCGGCGAGTCTGGGATCGGACAGCACCATCCGGCGGAAATCGACGACGCTGCGGTCGAAGTCGATCCGCGTCTCGCTCTCGCGACCCAGTGCCGTGACGGCTTCGCGCAGCGCGGATACCTCGCCCACGAGCGCGACCAGGTCTCCGCGATGGAGCACGACGTCGTCGGTGACGACGAGCGTGCGATCGCCACGGCGCATGCGCCCGAACGCAACGCGGAGCGCGAGGCGGCGCCGGAGGTAGGCGGCCGACATCTCGGGGAGGTCGCAGTCGATGACGACGGTCGTCGTCTCGATGCGATCGGCGATGCCGGGCGCGTCGTCCCGCGAGACCTTTTCGTGCGCGAGGTCGAGACGGAGCAGCTTCGGGGCGAGCGCGATCGTGGCGAGCACGCCGAACACGCCGAACGGGTAGGCGAGCGAGTACCCGAGCACCGCACTCGAGCCCGCGCTGCTGTTCGCGTCGTCGAGGGCGTCGATGACGGCGGCGAGCGCCGGGGTGTTCGTCGTGGCGCCCGCGAAGGTGCCGGCGACGGTCGCCCCGGACAGGTCGAGCGCGAGGCCGACCAGGGCGAGCACTGCAGCGGAAAGCCCGAGGGCGACGAGCGTGAGCGCGACCGCTTGGAGTCCGCGGCGGCGCATCGAGGCGAAGAACCCGGGCGCCGAACCGAGCCCGACGACGTAGACGAACAGGACGAGGCCGAACGTCAGCACGAAGTCCGGCAGGCGCAGCGACGGATCGAGGCTGCCGAAGCCGAGGCCCACGAACAGCACCGCGGCGACGCCGAGCCCGAAGCCGCGGATCTCGATCTTCCCGACGAGATAGCCGACGGCCGCGACCGCGAAGAGCAGCAACACGGGGCTGCGTACGAGCAGCTCGATCACGGGGGGAGTTTGCCCCACCGACGTCTCGGCGCGCGAGCGCAAAAACGTTCAAGGGCAGTTCGGTGCTTCCGAGTTCACGTCGTCGACGGTCTGCATCGGGAGCGCGCTCGGGATCGTCGTCACGCCGAGGTTCAGCGTGTACGTGCCCGACGAGCCCGCGCTGTAGCCCCAGTCGCGACCGATCGCCACGCGGTGGGTGCCCTCGACCGTCGTGTCGATGGGCGGTGCGACCAGGTTCTGGTTCTGGGGACCGCAGCCGAAGTCCGCGTTGGTGGCCGTGAGGAGGTTCGTGCCGTCGAGCGCGACGCCCGGCGCGAATACGGCTGCGCGGGCGACCGATGCACCGGTGACGTTCGTCGCGGAGAGCGAGAGGCTGACGCCTGCAGGCAGATCGAAGTCGTACACGTCCTGGCAGTTCTCTCCGATCGCGCAGTCCCAACCGCCGTCGATCGCGATCGACCACAGACACTGCGTGCCAGCGGCGAGCGAGTCTTCGTCGTCGACCGTCTGCGCGCCCGGCACGAATCCGAGGTCCGAGCTGATCTGCAACGAGTACGTGCCGGCCGCTCCCGCGCTGCTGCCCCAGTCGCGCCCGACGGCGAACGCGTACACACCCGCGTCGGCGGTGGTGAAGGTGACGGAGTCGGACTGGTCCTGTCCGACGCACGAGCGATCGTTCGGCACGTTGGTCAGAACGTTGGTCTCCGAGAGTGCGGTGCCCGGTGTGAACACGGCGAGCAGCGGCACCGAGAAGCCGGTGACGTTGGTCACCGAGAAGGTCACCTGCGCGTCCGCGGGCAGATCGATCTCGTAGACGTCCTGGCAGCTGTCGCCGATCTGGCAGTCCCAGCCGCCGTCGACGTCGTGGTCGAGCACGCAGTCGTTCATCGGATCGGCGTCGCACGTGCCACACATGTCCTCGATCGCGTCGCCGCCCCAGTCGCCGGCGCAGTCCTGCACGCAGTCGTTGGCGGGATCGTCGTCGCAGGTGCCGCACATGTCCTCGACGGAGCTGCCTCCGGGCACGCCCGCGCAGTCCTCGGTGGTGGCGGTGGTGGAGTCGGAGTCCGGATTCGAGTCCGACTCCGACTCCGCGGTGTCGTCGGGATTCATCGTGGTCATCGTCGCGTCGGTCATCGTCGCGTCGGTCATCGTCGCGTCGGTCATCGTCGCATCGGCTTCGCTGTCGCCGCCGCTGCTGCTCTCGTCCGCGGAGTGCCCACCCGGCTCGAAGCAACCGATCGCGGACGTGGACAGTAGAGCAAGCGAGGCGGGCGAGCGAAACCGAATGGACATGGCGGGATTCTCCGAGCTAGACAGACAGAGCCGAGGAGGACTCGTGACGAGATCATTGTCGCAATCTTTCGCTTCACGCAGCAAAGCTCGACGACTCGATCGCGCGCGCGTGTTCGCGCTCGTGCGGGCGGAGTCGCGCGGAGCTCGAGAGGTGCTTGCTCGAGCGCGCGCGAGCAGGTGATCGAGCTCGCCGGAGGGCTGCGGCACTTCGCATACCACCCGTGGCAGTGGAGCAACCCGGACTGGCTCGAGCTGCAGGTGTTCGCGATGGAGCGCGCTGCGATGGAGGCTGCGATCGCTGCACTCGGCTCGCGTTCTCCGCGGCGGTGTGCGTCGGATTCGAACCCGAGGTCGATCGCTGCGTGCTCGTCGAGATCGCCGATGCGAGTGCGAAGACGCGCGACGCGGTGCGCGCGACCGCCGCGGGAGGCTCCCGAGCCGAAGCGGTTCGTGCGTCGCGTGTGGTCGCCGCCCACAGAGACGCGCGTCGTGCCTCCGCGGCGAGCGTCTCCGGCCGCCAGCCACTGGCGGCAGCCGCTCGTCGTGCACGAGCCGCTCGATCGCGAGGCGGTGTTCGCTTCGCATCCACAGCACGATCACGCGCTGGCTCGCTGGTGGCGCGGCGCGCGAGCTGCTCGCGAACACGCTGGTGTCGACGGAGGACGGACTCCTCGAGCCGAGCGAGCTGCGGACGGAGTGGACGAGCGGGTCGGTACCGGGCGTGCAGATCGTCGGCAACGCACCGTGGTTCTCCTTAGAGGATCGCGGGCGTCGGTGCCCGACCTGCAACGCACCATTGCGCCTGATCGCATGGGTCTCCGAGTACGGCATCGCCGCGCCGCGGTCCCGCGAGCTCGACCTCGCCTTGTTCACCTGCAACCGGCCGGGCTGCGACCCGCACCGCGTGGAGCTCTCCTACGAACGCGACGGCTGACGGTCGTCTTCGCGGACCGCCGCGACACCTACCGACCCCGGCTGGCACACTTCGATCCCAAATCCCCTGGTCATCGGCCCTGACCCGAGAAAAACGACACACTTCGTCCCCACTCTGAACCGTCGCGCTACCAGCCTGTGGCATCAATCGCTGCGACAATCCGATCGACCGTCGCTTGGACGTCGTCCGGGATAGCAGTGGAAGAGGATCGGAGCGACCGCAGATGGTGCCGCACGCCCATCACTAGTTGGCGCTTCCGGGTTTCGGGTGGGTTGAAAATCATGGGTTAGCCGCCGTCGGGTA
>CAYXVR010000034.1:28403-112288 GCA_964468635.1 uncultured Nannocystaceae bacterium | reverse complement strand
CGATAGCTTCCGAAACATCATCGTCCAGCCCTCGAATTGGGTGATTTGTCAGCATAGGCATACTCGGCGACCCCTGTCGAGGGGGTGGGGACCGGCGATCGGGCCGGGTGCCCGCGATTGCCCGCAGCGGACCGGATCGGCCAAGGTCGTCGCTCCGCCCATGTCCTGGTTCCGCAAGCGAGACCCCGACCCCGCGCCCGCGCGCGCCCAGCTTCCGGCCCCCCGCCCTGCCCTGGCTGCGCCCGCCGAGAGCACGTCGAGTCCGGGCGATCCGTCGCTCGAGATCGAGGTCGAGCCCGCGGACTCGTTCGGCGGCGAGCCGTCGCGCACGGTGATCGCCAACGACACGACCGTGCGAGGCCACGTGACGACGGCGTCCGATCTGTTCGTCGCCGGACAGATCGACGGCGACATCGAGTCGGGTGCCGCGGTGCACGTCGCGGACGAAGGCTTGATCGCCGGCGACGTCACGGCGATCCGCGTGCGCGTCGACGAAGGCGGCAACGTCGAGGGCAAGATCAACGCGAACGATGTGCGCATCGACGGGCGCGTGCGCGGCAACGTGGCCGTGGTCGGTCGGCTCGAGCTCGGCGAGAACGCCGACGTGATCGGCGACGTCCGGGCGCGCACGCTCCACGTCGAAGAAGGCGCGACCCTGCAAGGGCGCTGCACCAGCGGTTAGCAATCGGGATTGCAGCAGAGCAGCGCGCGGGCGATGCCCGTGCACGGCATCGCGGCCGGATCCGCGTGGCTCGGATCGAGGCCGTCGTAGAACGTGTCGGCGTCGAGCACGAACGCCGGACCGTCCGCGCCGACCTCGACGTACTCGCCGTCGGCGAGCGTGTCGGCGGTCGCCGTCCATTCGATGCAGCGTCCGCCCTGGCCCGGCGCCGACGGCTCGCCGCCGACGGTCTCGATCGTCGTGCGGTGGATCCACGCGGTGAAGCCGACGTCCATGGCGTCGAGCTCGCCCGCGAGCACGGCGGCCTTCACCTCTTCGTAGTCGCAGAGGTGATCGGCACCGCTGTTCGTGCACTTCGCTTCGCCCGCCGCGAGCCCGGTGAGCGCGGCGTCCGTCCACGGCACGGACACGCCGACCACGGCGCCGTGGATCCGCGGGCCGTCCACACAGCTGGTCGTCCCGTCGCCCGTCGCACCGGTCGAGCACGCGTCGGCGCACCCGGTCGCCTCCCCCTCGGTCGCGCCGATGCCCGTGTCCCCGGCGGTTCCCGTGGCGCCGGAACAGCTGCAGGCCCCGTACAGGCCGTCGGGGCCGCAGGTCGCAATCCCTTGGGCCGCCGGCGGACACGTACACGGGGTCGTGGTCCCCACCATGCACGTCCCGCCGAAGTCGTCGCCGCGCTCGGCCTCGTCGGCGCACGCGAGCCCGAGCAGCCCGAAAGGGAGCCAGAGCACGAGTCTCGTCACTTCGACGAGCCTATCAGGGCGGCCGTTGAGCCGCGAGAGAGGTTGAGCTAACGATGCCCTCGATGTCGATCGGTCGAATCGCTTTCGTGCTGTGTGCGGTGCTCGCGTCGGGATGCACGCGCTCGACGCAGGGCAAGCTGACGGAGCTGCCCAAGCCCGGGCGCGACCTGCAGGTGCCCGGCAACGGCTTCCTCAAGACCTACGAGAACGGGCTCACGCTCTTCGTCGTGCCCGATCCGTTCACGCGGCTCGTGCAGTTCGACGTGCGCCAGGAGGTCGGCGCGCGTGAGGACCCCGCGGGCAAGGCGGGCATGGCCCACTTCGTCGAGCACCTGATGTTCCAGATGCCGGTGGAGGGTCCGGGCACGCCGAAGCTGATGACGCACATCCCCCAGCACACGCTCTTCTTCAACGCATACACGGCGCCCGACGAGACGCACTACATGCACTCGGGCGTGTCGACCGAGCTCGAGCAGTACATGAAGTACACCGCGCTGCGGCTCAACTACGACTGCGCCGCGGTGCCGGAGAGCGAGTTCCTGCGCGAGCGCGAGGTCGTGCGCAACGAACATCGCTGGCGCGGGCAGGGCTTCGAGGCGTTCGTCTACGACAAGGTCACCGAGCTCGCGTTCCCCGAGGGCCACCCGTATCGGCGCAAGCTGCTCGGCGGCGACGCGGAGCTCGCTTCGATCACGCCGCAGGACGCGTGCGACTTCATCAAGCGCTACTACACGCCGAGCCAGGCCAGCGTCGTCATCACGGGCGACGTCGATCCACAAGAAGTGTCGCGGCTCGCGAAGATCTATCTCGAGCCACTGCCGAAGATCGACGCACCGCCGCGCAAGCCCGTGCCGCCCCCGGAGTTCGCGTCGAGCAGCGAGGAGATCAAGGCGCCGGTGAAGAAGCCCACCGCCGTCGTCGTGTTCAAGATGCCGAAGCGCTTCACGCCCGAGTACGCCGCCGCATCGGCCGCGCTCGAGACGATGTTCCTGTCGGTCGCGTTCTTCGTCGACGGCAAGGGCAAGAACCAGAGCGTGGTGCAGAAGTGGTACCCCGTCGGTCTCGGCGGCAAGGAGGCCTCGATCTTCGGCATCGGCATCGAGACGAAGAAGGGGCGCGATCTGGATCGCGGCGTCGACGAGGTGCTCGACGCGATCACGCGCGGCTTCGCGGCGGACCTCAAGGGCAAGGAGCACCGCGCGACGTACGACTCGGCGCGTCAGCGCGCGCGCCTGCAGGTGCTGGACGGGGTGTCCGCGATCCTCGGGCGCTCCGGCACGTACGCGGACTACCTCGAGGAGGGCGCGCAGCCGGGCTTCGTCGGCGCCGATCTGGCGGACCTCGACAACCTCACGTCCGAGCGCGCGCAGGAAGTGGGGCGCAAGGTGTTCTCGCGCCAGGGCGCGATGATCGTGAAGGTCGTGCCCGACGGCACGAAGGACAAACAGGCCGAGCGCGCCGACTTCGACTACAAGCCGAACGAAGAGGAACAGCTCGCGGTTCCGGAGGACATCGATCCCACCGAGGCCCAGCGTCCGCTCGAGCTGCAGGACATCGCACCGCCCGAGGGCGAGTCCGTCGAGCTCATGCTGGAGAACGGCGTGCGCGTCGTGCTCGTGAAGTCGTCGGACGTGCCGGTGATGGACATCCAGCTCATCATCGGCGCGGGCTCGCACGACGCGCCCGATGCCCACGACCTCGCGACGTTGGTCGCGCGCTTCTGGGGCCCGGGCGACTCGCTCGAGAGCCAGAACCTCATGAACTTCTTCAACCTCGCGGGCGGCATCTGGGACCGCGACGTGGGGCCGCACAGCACGACGTACATGTCGCGCGGCCTCGCGATCTACCTGGACTTCATCGTCGCGGGCCTGTCCGAGCAGGTGGTGAACGCCGAGTACAGCACGGGCGCGCTCGAGTTCTGGAAGGAAGGGCGCAAGGACGAGCTGCGCAAGAAGAGCGCGCAGCAGCGCGCGGAGAGCCAGAACATCTTCTACACGGAGGTGTTCGGCAAGGGTCACCCCTACGCGCGCGGCATCGTCACGGATCCCAAGCAGCTGCGCGACGTCAGCCTCAAGGACCTCGAGAACTTCCGCAACAAGCACTACCGCGCGGCGAACAGCGCGATCATCGTCACCGGCGGGTTCGACATCGAGCTGACGCTCAAGTACCTCGAGGCCTACTTCGGCAAGTCCGTCGTGCTGCGCGACACCACGACGCAGTGGCAGAAGCCCAAGGCCACCGCGGAGCGCAAGCCGGCGCCCGAGCCGAAGCCCGGATCGGTCCGCACGATCACGCAGGTCGACAAGGAGCGCGTGATGACGGACGTGACGATCGCGTTCCCGCTCGCGGAGATGTACGGCGACAAGCATGCCGCGCTCGCGGTGCTCGCCGAGATGCTGAACTTCGGCGTCAGCAGCGTGCGCCAGCAGCTGGGCGCGAGCTACGGCGTGTACGCGCGCATCGACACCGATCGACCCCACATCGCCGTCGGCGGTGCGGTGGACAGCGCCCGCGCCGGCGAAGGCCTCGCGGCGATCCTCGCGGCGATCGACAAGTTGCGCACGGGCGAGGACTTCGATCGCCAGTTCGCGTTCGCGCGGCGCAACGTGCTGCGCGGCCTGCTCAACGCGCAGGCCGATCCACGCCTGCTCGCGAACCAGCTCGCGCAAGCGGTCCGCAACGGGCGCGACTACGAGTACTTCCAGGAGTACGCGCGTCGCGTCGCCACGCTCACGCCGGCGCAGGTGAAGGCGGAGATCGAGCGCGTGCTGAAGACCAGCCGCTCGGTCACGCTCATCGAAGGGCCGGCCGCGGGGGTGAAGAACGCGGTGGAGTTCAACAAGATCACCGGCGCGAAGGTGCTGCCGGAAGTGATCCACGACCCCGACGAGTGAGAGGTCAGGCCTCCATGCCCGGCAGCGGGTCGCTGGCCTGCTGCATCACGGCGGAGTCGAAGCCGCCCGGCGTGCCGCCGTAGCCCTTCTCGCCGGGGCGCTCCCACTCGCTGGCGGGCAGGCCCATCGAGTGCAGCACCGTCGCGAGCCACTGGTTGTAGCTCACGCCCGGTCGCACGGTGAGGAAGTCGTCGGGCAGCGCGACGCTCGTGTCGTCGCGCTTGCGGTAGTCGTAGTAGCGACCGGTGTTGAAGTACTCGCCGGCGCCGCCGATCGTGATGACGGCGATGTCGTTGGGCGTGTGCGTGATCGTGCCCGCCTCGGTCGTGTACATCAGGAGCGAGTTGTCGAGGTACGTGCGGCCGTCGGCCTCCTCGACGTCGAGCTTCTGGGCGAGGTCGAGCAGCACGTGGCGGAACCAGCGGCGCGCCGACTCGACCATCATGTCCTGCTGCATCGTGTTGGTCGGCACGTCGGCGAGGTGGGCGACCTCCTGGTGCCAGTCGCCCTCCGACACGCCGTCGTACCAGTGCTCGCCGGGGCGGATCGTCACGATGCGCGAGGTGCCGCAGATGAACGCGGTCGCGATCACGTCGTTGTACAGCGCCCACGCCTGCTCGCGCGACGGCGCATCGTAGGCGTCCATCGTGGGCGGCACGACGCCGGTGCAGCTCGCGGCCTCGAGCTTGCGCTGCAGCTCGTCGAGGCGATCCATGTGATCGTCGAGCCGGCGGCGATCGTCGGCCGACAGGCGCGCGGCGTTGCCGTACGCGCCGCTGCGCAGCTGCTGGTAGCTCTGCATCACGCGATCGACCACGAGCGGCCGCGCACTCTCCTCCTGGCCCGCGGTGGGGAAAATCGACTCGAACAGCGCGAGCGAGCTCTCGATCGTGGGCGCCGCGATGATCTCGCCGCTCTGCTCCGCCGGGTTCGAGTAGCCCCACGAGATGTTGCCGTCCCAGCCGCGCCCGAGGTGGATCGAGCGCACCGTGACGGCGTCGAGGTCGGGGTAGAAGCTGGGCGACCAGGCCATCACCTGGTCGATCGTGGGGCGGGCGGTGAGCGACTCCGGTGGATCGTCGGCCTCGTAGTCGGAGTCCGTGAAGTTGCCGAGCGAGCGGCCGTTGCCGTGGCCCATCCAGAAGAACACGTCGAGACCGCGCACGAACATCATCTTGGCGACGAGCGCCTCGGTCAGCACCGACGGCTCGGCGCGCACGACCGGGCACACCTCGACGAGATCGCCGACGGATTGCAACGACAGCGGCCCCCAGTGCGCGTCCCAGCCGGGCAGCATCGTGAGGGCATTCGTCGCGCTGTGCTCCGCGGGATAGGTGTGCTGCGGCCAGATGCCGCCGTGGTTGTCCATCATCCCGACGAAGCGTCGATCGCCGACGTACGCGGCCGCCGCGGCCTCGCGCGGGAGCAGCGAGCGCAGGAACGGCAGCGCGATCGCGGTGCCTCCCACGCCGCGCAGGAACTGGCGGCGCCGTAGCCCATGCTCGCGCGTGACGAGCTCACCTTGCACTCGCGATCTCATTCGCTCTCCTCCGTCGCGCGGCGACGCACGCGGAACTCGGGTCGCATCGCGACGTCGCGCAGCATCGCGCGCAGCGAACCCTCGGCGCCTACGGCATCGCGCAGTGCCGCGAGCACGCAGCCGTCGGCGTCGTCGTCCTCCATGCGGCCGAACGAGAAGCGGAAGTACTGGCGCGCGAGGCAGTCCTCGGCGCGGCCGCTGTCGAGCACGTACTCCGCGAGCTGCATGCCGTCGGCGGCGACGCGCTCGTCGCCGGGGATCACACGCGGCACCGCTGCGGTGTCGACGGGCCGGGTCGCGAGCAGCTCGCCGGTGACGAGATCGAAGACGCGCTCCTCGGTGCGATGGCGGCCGAGCCCGTCGTAGTTCTCGGTGGCGTAGCCAAGCGTGTTGAGCAGATCGTGGCAGCCCTTGCACGCGGTGCCCTCGGCCTGCGTGAGGAGCTCGAGCTGCTCGCGGATCGTGGCCTCGGGGTCGAGCTGCGGTGGCGGGGGAACGTCGGCGGGCGGCGGGGGAATCTCGTCGCAGAGGATCCGCGTGCGCAGGAGCTTGCCCTTGAGCACCGGGTGCGTGGCGAGCGAGCCCGTCGCGACGAGGGCGGCGCGCGTGAGCAGGCCGCCGCGCTCGTGCTCCGGGAGTACGAGCGGCGGATCGCCGGCCTCGCGCGGGGCGACGCCGTAGATCGCGGCGAGCTCCGCCGACGTGGTGGTGGACTCGGTGGACAGCAACAGATCGGCGAGGGTGCCGTCCTCGTCCACGCCGAAGCGCAGGAAGAGATCCTCGGCCTCCGCGATCATGTCGCCGCGCAGCGCGGGCGACGGCGTGGTGTCGCCGACGAACGCGTCGTATGCCGGCGAGCCGAGCAGCTCGTCGAGCGGTGGAAGGTGCTCGAGCTGCAGCCACTCGTTCGCGAACGCGCCGAGCGTGCGACGCGTGCGAGGATCGGCGAACACGCGCTCGACTTCGGCGGCGTAGCCCTCGTCGTCGTCGAGCCGTCCGTCCTCCGCGGCTTGCAAGAGCGCGTCGTCGGGCATCGAGTCCCAGAAGTGGAAGGACAGGCGGCTCGCGATCTCGAGGCCCGACAGCGGGAACGTGTCGGCGTCCTCTTCGGGCAGGTCGTCCTCGATCACGTAGATGAAGTCCGGAACCATGAGCATGATTGCGACGCGCTCGGCGAACGCGGCCGCCGACACGTCGGTGGCGCTGCCGGTCGCGTCCGCGGCGTGGAAGTCGATCTCGTCGTCGCCGAGCGCGCGGCGGAACGCGAGCCGCCCGAACCGCGCGACGAACTCGCGCACGCACGTCGCGTCGTTGCTCGCGTCGCCATCGGTCGCACACGCACCCGCGAGCGCCTCGAGTCGCGCAGCATCGGCGGTGAGCGCATCGCCGATGCCCTTGCCCACGCGGTACCAGCCGTCGACGTGCTCCTGATCGAGCGCTTGGTCCAGTCGCACGTAGTCGGTGCGATCGTCCAAAGGCACGGCGGCGAGCTTCACCGCGAGCTCGTCGAGAATCGCGGACGCCTCGTCGTCGCCGACCACGGTGGCGACGAGATCGAAGAGCGTGTTCTCGTACTGCCGCCGCGTGAGCCGCCGCATCGGACTGGCGCTCCACGGCGCATCGGGATCGCACTCGATGACCCCACCGGGGCCATCGTCGTCGCCCGCGTCGTCGCCGTCGCCATCGTCGTCGCCCGCATCGGCTGCGCTCCCGTCGTCACCGGCGTCCGCACTGCCCGATGCTCGAGACGACACGCCGGTGTAGCAGCCCGGAGCGGCGAGGAGGGCGAGGGCGATCGGGAACGCGCGAGATCGCATGGCGTCGCGTGGGTGAGCAACACGAGAGGCCGATCCGATCACGACGACCGATCGATTTCCGCGAATCGGCCGTGCGGCGGGTGCTACCGTCCCGGGCGTGCCGTTGGTGCTCGCGCGCCTCGTCGTCGCCGCAGCGGCCGCGTGGGCGACTCCGCCGGCCCCTGGCGCGTCCGGGCGGGCGGTCGTGGTGCCGCTCCAGGTCAGCGGCGCGCTCGAGGCGGAGTGGCGCACCGAGTTCGGCGAGCGCCTTCGTGCGGGGCTCGAGCGTGGCGATGCCGAGATCGTCGTGCGCGACGCGGCGGCCGCATGTCGCGACGACGCGTGCTGGACGGCGATCGCAGGTGAGGCGTCCGCCGGGTTCGTCGTGAGCACGAGCGTCACGATCGTCGAACGCGACTACGCGATGCGCATCGACGTGCGATCGGGTCGCGACGGACGCGTCGTCGCCAGCGTCGAGCAGCGGTGTGAGCTGTGTGGGCTCGGTGAGGCCGCGAAGCAGCTGTCCGACATGGCGGCCGCCGCCGCGGGCAAGCTCGATGCGCTCGCGAGCGCACGGGCGGTCCTCGCGATCGAGAGCGTGCCCGAGGGGGCCGACATCGCGCTCGACGGCACGAAGGTCGGCAAGACGCCGCTCGTGCGCGACGTCGTGCCCGGTACGCACTCGGTCGGCGCGAGCCTGTCGGGCCATCGCGCGCAGGCGCGCGACGTCGAGGCGGTCGCCGGCATGCAGCAGCTCGTGCGCTTCGAGCTCGTCGAAGCGATTCCGTCGGGTCGCAAGCACCTGCGCAACTTCGGATGGGCTGCGCTCGCGCTCGGTGGCGCGGCGGTCGTCGCAGGCGCGCCGCTCGTCGCGATCGACGAGCGTCCCGTCACGAGTCGCTGCACAGGCGACAACGTGAACGCGTTCGGTGTGTGCAAGTACCGCTACGACACGCTCGTGGGTGGAGCCGTGCTCATCGGAGTCGGTGCCGCCGCGATCGTCACCGGCACCGTGATCGCGATCGTCACGCGCAAGGCCGTCCGCAAGGGCAAGCACGCGCGCCTCGGGCCCGGCCCCACGCTGCGCTTCTGACGTCACTGCTCGCCGTGCTTGCGCAGCGAGTCGGCCCACGCGTCGAAGTCCGTCATCAGGTTCTCGCGCACCGTCGGATCGCTCGTGACCTCGCCGATCTTCTCGAGCAGCGCCGCCTTCGCGCGCCGCAAGCGGCTGCGCACCGTCGGCGCCGGGATGTCGAGCACGACGCCGAGCTCCGGCGACGTCAGCTTCTCCCAGTAGAACAGCTCGAGCACGATCTGCAGGTCGAGCGGGATCCGCCGCATCGCTTCCAAGAGCACGCGCTGCTCCTCGCGCTGCACCAGCGCCGCCGTGGGCGACTCGCCGAGGTCGCGCAACGCCGTGACGCCGCCGTCGATGCGCTCGTCGCGATGCGTGCGACGGTAGTGCCCGAACAGCTCGAGCCGCGCGAGCCCGAGCAGGAACGCGCGGAAGCTCGACTCGCGCCGGAAGCGATCCTTCGCCTGCACGCACGCGAGGAACGTCGCCTGGATGACGTCCTCGATCCCGCTCGTCACCTTGTTGCGCAGGAACTTGAACACCGTGGGGAAGTGCCGACGCAGCAGTCGATCACCGGCCTCGCGGTCGCCCGCCGCCCACCGATCGAACAGCTCCACGTCGTCGTCCACGCCGCGCTCGATGTTAGCAGACACGTCCCTCACCCTGCCCCACAGCCGACGCGCTCGCTGCTCACCACCACGTGGTCGTAGCGGATGCCGGCGACGCTGTGCTCGTCGTGGTGGAACAGGCTGAGCCACAGGATGCTCGGGCGGAGCTCCGCGTTCGTGCGCATCCACAGATCCGTCCACGGCCCGATCTCGACGCCGTCGATCCAGAAGTCCATCGCACCACCCGCGCCGTCGGGCCCGGATGCCGGCGTACCGCCGTCGAGCATCAGCTCCACGCAGTACCAGCGACCGCTCTCCAGCACCGGCGGCTCCACCGTCTCGCGGTGCGCCGGGTTCGTGCAGTAGCTCTCGCCCTCGTCGATCATGCACGGGAAGTGATCGCCCCAGCACGCGCCCTGCGGATCGGCGCAGTCCATGTACATGCCCGCGTAGTACGAATAGATGTACGAGCGATGCAGCTCGCTGTCGTAGTCGATCCACGCGGTGTACCAGTCGTCGCCGTACGGCCGCGTATCCGAGTGCCCGAGCCAGTCGCGGCTGCCTGCATGCAATCCTCCGCCGTGGTTCGGCGCATCGAAGTCGAAGCCCGGCTCCCACTGGATGAACCAGCGCGCGTACAGGCGATCGTGATCCGTCGGCAGTTCCTTCACGAGGTCCACGCCACCGCGCCCGGGCGGCACGATGAACTGCATCGCGTGGTTGCCCGCGGCGTCGAACGGTCCGGGATCCTCGACGAGCAGATTGGTCTCGTCGGGATTGCCGTCGTAGTCGTCCCAGACGTCCTTGTTGCCCTCCTCGAAGTCGCTGCAGAACACCCACTCGGGCGCCGGCGCGTCGCACTCGTGCACGTCGAGCGCCGCTTCGCCGCCGCCGTCGTCCGACGAGTCGGCATCGCTCTCCGACGAGCCGCCGTCGTCCTCGCTCGACCCCGGCGCGGATGTCGGTCCCGGACCCGCGTCGTCGCCGTCGTCGTCACCCGTTGCCGCGGGCCCGCTGTCTTCCGCGGTCGCCGCGGCCGAGTCCGACTGGGAGTCGGTGCCGGGCGCGGTGGTGCAGGCCGGGGAATTAAGGATCGCGAGCACGAGGCCGCAGGACGGGTGGAAAGGGATCGGTCGCGTCGCCACGTCCTCGTGTGAGCAACACGAGAGCCCGATCCGATCACGACGACTTGGTACTCTCCGGACGTGCGCCTTGCCCTCGCTTGGCTGACCATTTTCGCTCCGCTCGCCTCGGCCTGCTTCGACGGCTCGGACGCCCTGGGCTTACCGTGTACGAAGGACTCGCAGTGCGGTGACGGCCAGTCGTGCAGCGACGCCGGCACATGCGTCTCCAAGGGTGACGAAGGCGACGACGACAGCGGTGACGACGGCACCGACACGGTGACAGAGCCGTGCGTGCCGCCCCCGAAGCCATCGTACTGCGAGGCGGGCCTGGAGCTCCCGCCTCTGGGCATCGGCGTCACCGAGATCTCGCAGGCGGAATTCGGCCGTGGCATCGCCGTCGTCGCCGGCGACTTCGCGGGCGCCGACGGCTACGTCGATCTCGCGTTGCTGCGCTTCGACACCTACCAGCTCCACATGGTGGCCAACGACGGCGATTCGGGCTGGACGATCGCCGGTAGCTGGTCCGATCCGAACGTGCCCGACGCCTACGACGTCGTGGACTCGGATGTCGATTGCGACGACGCCAGCGACTTCGTCGTGCTTTCGAACGCCGGGCGTGTGACCGTTGCGAGCTGGAACGACGCCGCATCTTCGTTCTCGACGACCGGCGGGATCACGATGGAGCCGAACCTGTTCAGCCTCGCGTCCGCCGACCTCGTCGACGACGACCTCGACCTCCCCGACCTCGTCGTGTCCGGCAACACCGGCGTGTATCTCGTGCCCAACTACTACGGCATGTTCGACGAGGGCGGGGTCGCGAGAGTCGGGGCCGGTACGGAGTTCGCCGAGCCGTGGGATACGGTGCTGATGGGCGAGGGCATCGCGGACACGCGCATCCTCGTGCCGGAATCCGACGACACCTCGTTCATGGCCCAAGCGGACGAGCGCGTGCACGTGCTGCAGGTGACCGCGACCGGCGGCGGCGCGCCGCTCATCCAGAAGGCCGAGCCCCCGGCGCTCGGCGACAACTTCCGCAATCCGTGGGCGGTGGCCGTCGGCAACCTGGACGGCGACGCCGCGGGCGTGCAGGAGATCGTCGTCGCGGAGCGCTACCTCGACGGGCCGAACGAGGTGTCGACGCAGCTCGGCAACCTCCGGATCCTGCGGCTCTCCGCGGAGGGTATGATCACCGAGGTCGGCGGAAGCGAGATCGGCGTCGGCGTGGGCTCCCTGTCGATCGCGGATCTCAATTGCGATGGCCGCGACGACGTCGTGATCGGCACGGGCGGGCAATGGGCGCTCGACGATGGCGTGCCCCAGGTGTTTTTCGGCGCGCCCGACCTGATGGATGAGACGTCGCTCGTCGACGTCCCGATCGAGCCGGGCCTGACGCCCGGCAGTCACATGGCCGTGGGTGACTTCGACGGCGATGGTCGACCCGAGGTCGCGATCCCCGACTTCGGATCCGAGAACGGTCCCGGCGAGCGCATCGTGATCATCCGCGCGGAGGCGCAGTGATCCGCATGGGCGCTCGACTCGTCGCGGCTCTGATCGCCTGCTCGCTCGTCGCGGCGCCTCGCGTCGTCACGGCGCAACCGGCTTCGGCGCCGGCCGAGGAGCCTCCGGTCGAGGAACCGCCGGAGCTCGTCGCGGCCAAGAAGGCCTACTTCGAGGGCCGGGCGATGTACGACACCGCGGACTACCAGGGCGCGATCAAGGCGTGGACGCGCGCGGTCGAGCTGTTGCCGGACACGCCCGAGAACCGCGAGTACCTGCTGAGCATCCTCTTCAACATCGCATCGGCGCACGAGAAGCTGTTCGATCTCGACGGCGACGTCATCCACCTCAAGCAGGCGAAGGTGCTGCTCGAGCGCTTCGAGGCCTCGATCTCCGAGATCTACGACGAGGAGTCCCAGCAGGCCGAGCGCGCGCAGGTGAAGGAGCGGCTCGCAAAGCTCGACGAGCGCATCGCCGAGGCCACGGCTCCGCCCCCACCCGAGAACGAGCCGAAGACCGAGCCCACGCAGAAGCCCGGCCCCGACCAGCCGCCGAAGCGCGAGTCGAAACCCGGGCGCGGCCTCGTGATCGGCGGCGGCGTGGCCATCGGACTCGGTGTCGGCGCGTTCGCAGGGATGGGCGCTGCACTCGGTGTCGCGAACAACGCGAACGACATCAGCGACCTCGACGACTCCGACGTCGAAGCGCGCGGCGAACAGTTCGACAGGGGCCGCGCCGCCGACAAGGGCGCGGTCGCGGCCGCGGTGATCGGCGGCCTGTTGATGGGTGCCGGCATCGCGTTGCTCGTCGTCGGCCTGAAGCGTCGCAACGCGCGAACCGCCATCGCTCCCGCAATGGGGCCGCGCACCGTCGGGCTCTCGATCGTCGGACGCTTCTGAGGATCACTCCCCGAACACCGAGAGCGTCCCGTCCGCCCGCTTCTTCGGTGCCTTCGTGTCGGGCTTCGGTGGATCGGGCTTCGATGGCTCGGGCGTCGGCGGATCCGTCGGCGTCGCGCGCGGTCGCTTCGGGCGGGGCTTCGTGGCGGGCTTCGACGGCGTCGCGTCCTCGATCGGCGGCGGCGCGTCGACGGTCGGCGGTGTCGGCTCCGGTGTCGGCGGCCGCGGATCCTCGACGGGCTGCGCCTCGACGGGCGGCGCGGCGACGGGCAGCGTCGGCGTCTCGATCGGCGGCGGCGCGTCGACGCGCGTGCTCGCCCAGAAGCCGCGACCGATCGCGGCGACGGCGAGCACGCCGACAATCGCGACGCCACCGACCGCCAACGGAACGATCCACGGCGGCCCACCGGATGCTCGGCGACCCACCGGGGCCGCCAACGCGTACCTCGCTTCGAGCTCCGGCGTCGGGATCGGAATCGTGTCGCGTGGCACGAACGTCGCGCCCTTGCCGGAGCCGACGCCGACCAACGCGACGCGCAGATCGTCTGCCGTCGCGAAACGCTGCGCGCGATCCTTGCAGAGGCAGCGCGCGACGATCGCCTCGAGGTCCGCGGGCACGTCCGGCACGACGCTGCGCAAGAGCGGCGGCGCTTCGAACAGGTGGCAGTAGAGCAGCTGCGGTGCCGAAGCACGCGACCACAGGCGCCGGCCGGCAATCATCTCGAAGAGGATCGCACCGACCGCATAGATGTCCGCGCCGCCGTCGAGCTCGTCGCCGCGCGCCTGCTCGGGTGCCATGTATGCCGGCGTCCCGAACACCATGCCGCTGCGGGTCAGCTTGCGATCCTGCGGACCGATCACCGTCGCCTTCGCGAGCCCGAAGTCGATGATCTTGATCGGCATCCGGCCGTGCGGATCGTCGAGCACGAACACGTTCGACGGCTTGAGATCGCGATGGATGATGTTCGCATCGTGGGCACACGCCAGGCCGGCCGCGATCTGCACGGCGATGTCCCGCGCCTGCGTCCACGGCAGCGCCCCCCGCTCGCGCAACAGCTGCGAGAGCGTGCACCCGCGCAGCCGCTCCATGACGATGTACGGTCGTCCTCCGGGCACGCGACCGAAGTCGGTGACGGTCACGACGTTGGGGTGCTCGAGGCGAGCGACGAGCTCCGCCTCGCGCTGCAGTCGGTCGGCGTGACGAGCATCGTGCTCGTCGCCGAGCAGCAGCTTGATCGCCAGTGTGCGCCGCAGCACGATGTGCTCGGCTTCCCAGACCTCGCCCATGCCGCCGACACCGAGCTGCGCCGTGAGGCGGTAGCGTCCGCCGATCTCCACACCGCCGGCGTACGGCTGTGAAGGAGGCGTGAGCTCCTCGTGGCGTCGCACTCCATTCGCCGTTTCCTCGGTCTCCGACGCTGGATGCGTCGCGTCCTCGGCGAGCCTGTCGGTGCGCTGCTGCACTACGAGCCAGGATAGCACCCGGCCGATGTGCTGCGGACCACGCAGCGGGTGCGCGACGCCAACCCTCCCGCGTCGCAACGGCACTCGGGCCGAGGGTTGAGGACGCGACATGCACCAGCGAGTGACGATTCTCCTGACCTGTTGGGTGGTGGCCTGCTCGAACGACGGCGTCTCCACGACGAATGCCGGCCCGAACGACGCGCCGTCGACGACGGGCGACGGCTCGAGCGGGATCGACGTGGACGAGACCACGGACGTGCTGCCCGCCGACACCAGCACGGGCTCGGACGAGCCCGACGACGACGGCGGCCTCGTGCTCGACGTCGCGCCCGGGGGCGGCGACGACACCGACGACGGACCATGCCCGTGCGTGGGCACGGGCGAAGGCATCTACCTGCTCACCGACGACATGCAGATGTGGACGTTCGATCCCGACTCGCTCGAGTTCGAGCACCTCGGCGCCATCGAGTGTCCCAGCGAGGGCGAGTTCCAGGCCCTGGCGATCGATCGCCAGGGGCACGCGATGCTCTCCTACGTCCTGTGGACGCCCGCGAGCATCGTCATCGAGACGTACTCGCTCGCGCTCGACGATCTCTCCTCGTGCGAGCCGATCGATGTGGGCGTGCCCGCCGAGCGACTGCTGGGTGGCATGGGCTACGCGAACGCGAGCGCGACCGACAACTGCGACGAGCTGTACGTCTACGCGTTCGATGCACTCGACGACAGCGCCGGTGCCGGTGTGGTCGCGCGGATCGATGCCGAGGACGGCTGGGCGGAGCTGGGCGCCATCCCGTACGAGCAGGCGATGCTGACCGGAACCGCGGACGGGCGGCTGTTCGGCTTCGTGGGCGACACGGAGCAAGCGAGCTTCGTGGGCATCGACATCGACGACGCGCAGATCATCGAGCCGCAGGTGTTGCCCGACTTGAACGCGGTGAACGGTCTGGGCTTCGCGTTCTGGGGTGGCGACGTGTGGTTCTTCACCGACTCGGCGGAGCACGACACCAGCAAGGTCACGAGGCTCGATCACGACCAGTCCGACGGTGGCGGCACGACGGTCGTCGTCGACGAGACACCGGTGCGTTTCGTGGGCGCCGGAGTGTCGACCTGCGTCCCGCTGACGCCGGAGGGCTGACGGATGGTTCGTGATACGCTCGATCGCCGGTGGACTCGGATCGCGAGATCACGGCGCTCTACGGCGCGGGCATCGAGGCCCGCGTCGAGCGAGCCGCACCGCAGTACGACGACCTCGAGGCCGATCGAGTGCTCGGCCGCGTCCTCGAGGTGGTGCTCGAGCAGCCGGTCGAGCCGATTCGCGCAGGCCGCTACGTGCTGCTCGACGTGCTCGGCCGCGGCGGACTCGGCACCGTGTACTCCGCCTGGGATCCCGAGATCGATCGCAAGGTCGCGATCAAGTTGATCCGCACCGACGCGACCGACGTCGACGATGTTCAGGCCCGGCTGCGGCGCGAGGCGCAGACACTCGCGAAGGTCGCCCATCCGAACGTCGTCGCGATCTACGACGTCGGCACGTTCCGCGATCAGCTCTTCCTCGCGATGGAGCTCGTCGAAGGCCACACGCTGCGCCGCTGGCTCGCCGAGGCCCCGCGCGGCTGGAGGGAGATCCGCGACGCGTTCGTGCAGGCGGGGCGTGGGCTCGCGGCCGTGCACGACGCCGGGCTCGTGCAGCGCGACTTCAAGCCGGCGAACGTCATCCTCGGTCGCGACGGCGTCGTGAAGGTGCTCGACTTCGGGCTCGCGCGCGCCGTGGCTGGTGCATCGCCCTCGCCTACGGTCGCGAACACGCCGAGCGCGTCCTCGTCGAGCCTGGTGGACGTGCAGATCACGATGCCGGGCCTGCTCGCCGGAACGCCGGCGTACATGGCTCCCGAGCAGTGCCGACCGGGGCCCATCGACGCGCGTGCCGATCAGTTCGCGTTCTGCGTGAGCCTGTTCGAGGCGCTGTACGGCGCGCGTCCGTTCCCGGCCGAGCAGATCCACGCGCGACTCGCTGCGATCGCGAGCGGGCGCGTGCCTGCGCCGCCGGCGGACAGCGACGTGCCCGCGTGGCTGCACGCGGCGGTGGTGCGTGGCCTCGCGAACGAGCCCGCCGCTCGCTTCGCCTCGATGACGCAGCTGCTCGCCGCGCTGCAGCGCGACCTGCACCGCAAGCGCTCGTGGTGGGTCGTCGGCGCGGCGGCCACGGTGTCCGCGGTGGCCACTGCCGCCGCACTCACGTGGTGGCCGCGGCCGATCGGCGACGCCGATCGAGCCGAGCTCGAACGTCTCGTCGACGAAGCGAAGCGCGCCGCGGCCGAGCGCCGCTTCGTGTATCCGAGCCCGGACGATCCGAAGCGGCCCACCGCGTACAGCAGCACGGTCGCGCTCGAGAACCTCGCCGGTCCCATCGCAGAGCTCGCCGACGAACGCGCCGACGAGCTTCGCCAGGAGTTCGCGACCGAGCTCGCCCGGCTCGGCGACGAGTACGCGGCGATGCCGGGTGGCGCTCCGTTCGCGGCCGATTTCTACGCGGCCGCGGTGCTCTTCGATCCGGACCACGCCGAAGCGCGCGCGCACACGTACCTCACGCCGCCGGAGCTCGCCGACCTGCGCGCACGCGCGTCCGAGCTCGACTTCGAGGCCGAGGAGCTCATCGCCGCCGATCCCCTCGCCGTGCTGGCGGAGCCCGACGGCGAGGAGCGGCGCGCGAAGCTCGGCCGCCTGCGCGAGCGCGGCGGGTCATCCACTGCGATCGCGCGACTCGATCGCTTGGTGGGCAAGCCGGTGGCACCGCGCGTCGATCCGACGCCGACACCCACGCCCGTCGCTCCGAAACAACCCGACTTGCCGACTGCCGTCACGACCGCGTCCGCTCCGGCCGCAGCGGCCGAGAAGGCGGCGAACGAGGATGTCGACGAGCTCGTGAAGCGGGGACTCGCCGCGCTGCGCCAACGCAAGCTCGGCGAGGCCGAGACCCTGCTGCACCGCGCCGCCGCGAAACAACGCAGCGGGCCCGTGCTCACCGCGCTCAGCACCCTGCACTTCGAGCTCGGCGAGTACCCGCGCGCGGTCGAGTACGGCGAGCTCGCGGTGCGGGCGGCTCCGCGCAGCGCCGCGGCTCGGCTCGCGCTCGGCGACGCGTACTTCAAGGTGTTGCGCTACGACGATGCGCGCGCGTCGTACCTGGCGGCCAAGAAGCTGGACAGCCGCGACGCCGACCGCCGATTGCGACGGCTGGACGAGAAGCTCGGCAAGGCCGCACCTTGATCACGCGCGCGTGCGTTGCGGTACCCTCGCGCGGGATGAGGTCGCTCTCGCTCGCGCTCGCGATCGCCCTCGGCGGCTGCATCGAGGTCGATCCGGACTTCTACCTCGGCAACGGGTGCGAGGACGCGAGCGCCGACGTCGTGTTCTGCACCGACTTCGAGGAGGGCGACCTCGAGACGTGGAACGACTGGGATCAGAATCCCGAGGACCAGAACGACGTCGTGCCCGACGACGGCCCGCACGGGCTCGATGGCAATCACGTCGTGCGCATGCGCGTGGCGCCCGGCGACGACGGCAGCGATCTCGTCAAGCAGCTGCCCGGCTTCTACGACGCGCTGTACGCCCGCTGGTGGGTGAAGCTCGAGCCCGGGTACGACCTCGACGTCTCGAGCGCGCTCTGGCCCGGCCTGCACGCGGGGGGCCACGACATGCTCGGCACGTCGAACTGGCTGCCGAGCGGCTCCGACCGCTTCACCGTCGTGACCTCGCACGACATCGCGACTCACCAGCTCACGACGAAGCTCGACTATCGCGGCATGTACCAGGACTGCGCAGATCCCGACGGGGGGTGCTATCGCGACGAGCTGCCGTGCATGCGCGACGACGGCGAGAGCCTCTGCACGAAGCCCCATCATCGTGAAGGCACGCTCGACGTGGCGATCGAGAAGTCGCGCTGGTACTGCGTCGAGCTCTTCGTCGACGCCGGCACGCCCGTGGCGACCGACGCCGAGGCCGACGGCCGGATCGCCCTGTGGCTCGACGACGAGCTGCTCTTCGAGTTCGACGACCTCTGGTTCCGCACGACCGCCGACCTCAAGCTCGATGTGCTGTGGATGAACGAGTACACGGGCGGCGTCCACGGCGACGAGGGCGTGCTGTACGACGACGTCATCGTCAGCCGCAGCCGTATCGGGTGCCTTTCGCGAAAAAAGTGATCAGTTGGGCGCCGGGTGACGCTATGGGGGCATGGACCTCCGGGCGGCCCGCTGGGCGATCGTGCTCGTGTGCGGCTGCTACAGCGGGCGCGACGCGGCCGGCGATGGCGATGGCGACTCGACCGACGACGCCGACGCCGACGCGACGGCCGGCGACGACGGGGTGGTGCCTGCCCCCGACGACGTCGTGCCGGTCGGCGGGATGCGGCGACTGACGCGTGCCGAGTACGACGCGACCGTGCGCGACCTGCTCGGCGACACGACGAGCCCGGCCACGATGCGACTGCCTGCCGACGTGCTCGATCCGTTCGACAACGACTACACGACGCAGATCGCATCGAAGCCGTTGGTGGAAGGGTTGGAGGCGACGGCGATCGGCATCGTCGATCGCCTGATGCAGGACACCGCGCGGCGCGACGAGTTGATCGGCTGCGCGCCCGCAGGCGACGACTGTGTCGCCACGTTCATCGCCTCGTTCGGGCGCCGCGCATTGCGTCGTCCGCTGCACGCCGACGAGATCGCGACGTTCATGGAACTCGCCGCGGCGCAGCCCGACGCGGGAGCCGGAGTGGGCGCGGTGATCGAGGCGCTGCTCCTCGATCCCGAGTTCGTCTACCGCGTGGAGCGTGGGCAACCCACGGAGGAGCCCGGGGTGTTCCGGCTCGACTCCTTCGAGCTCGCGACGCGGCTGTCCTACTTCGTGCTCGGCACGACTCCGAGCGACGAGCTGCTCGATCTCGCCGAAGCGGACGGGCTCGCGACGCCGGCGGAGGTGCGCGCGGTCGCCGAAGACATGCTGACCGACCCACGCGCGCGCGCCCGGATCGCCGACTTCCACGCGATGTGGCTCGGCTATCGCGAGCTGCCCCACCCCACCGATCTCGCCACGGCGATGCGCACGGAGACCGATGCACTCGTCCAGCGCGTCGTGTTCGACGACGGCGCGTCGTGGCTCGAGTTGTTCACCGCCGAGCAGACGTTCGTCGGCGATCTGCTCGCGGCCCACTACGGACTGCCCGCGCCGGGCACCGACGATCCGCAGTGGATCGACTACGGTACGAGCGAGCGCCGCGGACTGTTGTCGCACGGCTCGTTCCTGTCGGTCGCGGCCAGCATCGCCGACACGAGCCCGACGAAGCGCGGCAAGCTCGTGCGTCGACGACTCATGTGTCAGGACGTCCCGCCGCCGCCGCCGGACGTGAACGTCGACGAGGCGCCGCAGAGCCCCGACAGCCCGTGCAAGTGGGATGCGTACGCGGTGCACCGCGAGACCGGAGGTGCGTGCACGAACTGCCACGCACTCATGGATCCGATCGGCTTCGGGCTCGAGGCCTACGACAGCGCCGGACGCTTTCGCGAGCACGAGCCCGATCTGCCGGAGTGCACGATCGACGGCGACGGCGACCTCGACGGCGTCTCGTTCCACGGGCCCGCCGAGCTCGCGGATCGACTCATCGACACCGGCACGCTCGACTCGTGCGCGGTGACCCACGTGATGCGGTTCGCCATCGGGCGCGAGCTCGACGACGACGACCTCGCGATGCAGCAGGCGCTCGTCGAGACGTTCCGCGCCGACGACCATCGCTTCGACGGGCTCGTGCTCGAGCTCGTGGGTGCCGAGGCCTTCGGCTATCGGCGGGAGGAGACGCCGTGATCCGCACGCTGCCGCGCCGCACGTTCCTTCGCGGGCTGGGAGGCGTCGCGATCGCGCTCCCCACCCTCGAGATCATGCTCGATCCCCACGGCGAGTCGTTCGCCGGTGGGGGCGCGCTGCCGCGCCGGTTCCTCGTCGCGTTCGACGGGCAATCGCTCGGGGCCGACGGCGACAGCGAGCACAACCGCTACGTGCCGACCACGATCGGAGCCGACTACGATCTGCGCGAAGCCACGATGCCGCTCGGCGACTACGACGGCATCCAGAGCGCGGTGACGATCGTCTCGGGGCTGCGGATCCCCTACAACACCGGCAATGGCATCCCCGCCGGCGGGTGGGATCTCGCGTTCCACGAAGAGGCTCGACGGCCGCTCTTGTGTGGTGTGCGCAACACCGAGTCGGGCCCCAGCGCGGATCAGATCGTGGCCGACGCGATCGGTGCCGACACGCGGTTCGCATCGCTGCAGTACATCGTGCAAGCGAGCCCGTACATGACGGCCTCACAGCCCTACGGGCGCAACGTGCTCTCGTACACCGGAGCGTTCGGCAACGCGACGGAGATCGTGCCCGAGGCGAGCCCGCGTGCGGCTTGGCAGTCGTTGTTCACCGGCTTCGTCCCCACGGATCCGGGCGATGCCGCGGCCGCGGCGGCCCTGCTCGCGCGGCGCAAGAGCGTGATCGATCTCGTCGGTGGTCGCATCGAGCGGCTCATGGGCGAGCTCGGCGTGGTCGATCGCCAACGGATGCAGCGTCACCTCGACGAGATCCGTGCGCTCGAGCAGCTGCTCGACGAGACGCCGGACGTCACCGCGACGTGCGAGATGCTGCCGGATCCCGGCGAAGACCCCCACGTCGGTGCGGCCCAGCCGAGCGCCGGCGGCGACGACTACGACACGAACGAGTCGTGGAGCGACGAGACCACGCGCGGCCGCGTGTTCGCCGACTTGATCCACATGGCGTTCGTCTGCGATCTGACGCGCAGCGTGTCGCTCATGTACACGATGTTCCAGTCGTACCTCAACAGCTTCCCGGTGACAGGCTCGCCGTACGACACGCACGAGCTCGGCCACTCGGGTGCGGGCACGGGCACGATGAGCCGCATGATCGCATGGCACGTCGATCAGTTCGCGAACCTGGTGGCGAAGCTGCGCGATGCACCCGAGGGCGCCGGCTCGGTGCTCGACAACGCGGTGCTCGTGCTGCTGCACGAGGGCGGACACGGCTACGATCCCGGCGCGGGCGCGGACAACAGCGCCCACTCGACGGAGAACATGGCGTGCATGATCGCGGGGCGTGCGGGCGGCCTGTCGCCCGGGCGCCACGTGGTGGCGGCGGGGATGCATCCGGGCAACGTGCTCGTCAGCGCCATGCAGGCCGTGGGCGTCGAGTCCGACCTCGGTCAGGTCACCGGCACGATTCCGGATCTCTTCGGCTGATCTCAGCGCGACGAGACGCCGATGCGGAAACGACCCTCGCCGGCGGGCTCGATCGCGATCGGGTTGCCGAGCAGCCGCTCCACGAGCTCGGCGTTCGTGCGCGTGTGCTCGGTGGGCGTGCACGTGAGGAACTCGCCGCCGCCGGCGATGGCGAGCGGCACGAGCAGTTGATCCGCGAGGTGCTCACCGACGGGCACGTCCGTGTCACGCCAACGCAGATACTCGTCGACGGCGTGCTCGGCGACGGCCTCGGCGGGCCGTCCCTTCTCGCCGAACGCGGTGACGATCTCGCGGCCGCCCGTGAACTCCGCGACGATCTCGAGCGCGTTGCCGGGACCGGGCGTCGCGAGGTTACGCGTCTCGAGCGCGTGCTCGCGCAGTCCGAGGCGCTCTTGCACGACGTCGAGCTCGCGTCGTGCGACGTGCCCCGGCAGGTTGGAGAGGATCGCGACGGCGCGCTCACGCTCGATTGCGCCGCGCTCCAGCAGCTCGAGCGGACGCAGCGCTCTGCCTCCGGCGACGCGCAGCCGCAGCTTGCCGCCACCGGCCGGATAGAACCCGGCCGACTCCAGCTCGAGCTCGAGCTCCGCGCCCATGGTGCGCAGCCGCGGCAACAACACGTGCGCGAGGAACTCGAACGGCGGCGCGAGCGGATTGTGCGTACCGCCTTCGACGATCACCTCGCTCTCGCCGGGCTCGACCATGAGCGGCCACAACACGGTCTGCAAGACGAGCGTGCAGCTGCCCGCGGTGCCGACCGCGAAGCGATGACGCCCGTGACAGATCGCGTTGGGCTCGAACACGAGCTCGCTCGATCCGAGCGTCGCCCCTTCGACCCGCGCGCCACCGACGGCGACCGCGGCCTGCACCGCGGTGAGGTGCTGCCGCAACAACCCGGGCTTCCTGCGCCGCGCGCGGATCGAATGGATCCGCACCGCCGTGCGAGTGATGATCGCCGCGGCGAGGGCGGTCCGGAGGATCTGTCCGCCGCCCTCGCCCTCCGATCCGTCGATCGTGATCACGTGTCCCTCGTCGCGGTGCGGGCGTGCGCGGCGTGCCAGCGCAGGAAGTCGAGCTCGTGGGCGTCCGTGACGTCCTCGAGCGCGCAGTTGAGCGCCGTGAACGTGGCCGACGCGAGGATGGCGACGACGAGCACGTCGGGCTCCGCGAGCCCTCGCGCCACGAGCGGGCTCGCGCGATCGAGCACGAGCGCGTCGTCGACCCAGTGGGCGATCGCGCGGCCGTCGAGCTCGCGAATCGTCATGCGCTCGAGATGGATCTCGGCGAGCAGATCCTGCGCATGGGCGCGCACCAGCCTCAACTCGTCGCGCACGGCGGCGAGCAGACGATCGGCCGGATCGATCGGTGCCGCGACCACCGGCACCGGCGGAGCCTCGACCGGCGGGGACAGCTCGGCCGGCACCTTCGGCTCGTCCGCGCGCGCGGCTTCGTCCTGGATCTCGCGCTCGCGTGGATCCCACAGCCCGAGTCGATCGAGCTCCGCGGGTCGCTCGCGCAGCGCGACCTCGAGCGCGATCGCGTGACCCGACGACATCGGCAACAGCGCGAGCTTGCGCAGCTCGCGGTAGAGCTTGCGCTGATCATGGTTCGGCCAGCTGCGGCGCGCGGTGGGGATCGCGTGCAATCGCAAGAGCAGGCTGCGCAGCAACCGAGCGCGCGGCTCGTCGATCGCCTCCGCCTTGGCCGCGGCTTGCACGAGCGACTCCCACAGCGAGCACGCCTCGTTCTTCAGCTCGTTCTGCTGCGGCGTGGACAGCTCGAAGCCGCTCCAGTCGTCCGCGATGTCGAGCCCCGGTCCGGTGATCGCACCGTGGCACGGGAACATCGACGACACACGCTGACCTCCGACGACCCGGCCGTCGCGACCGAACATCACCTCGGTCTCGTCGGTGACGTCGGCAGTGAGCCACAGCAAGCCCACGAGCCCGCGACCGTCGACCGGATACATCGCGAGCGCGTCGGAGGGCGCGGTCGGCAGTGGCGCCGCGGCGCACAGCCGGGCGGCGAGCGAGGCCTGCCGCGAGACCTCGGCCGCGTAGTCGCGCACCTCACCGAACACCTTGCGCAGGGCTTCGACATCGGCGCCGCGCTCCATCGCGACCACCAACCGGTCGCCGACCATGCCATGGCGTGCGTACACGAGATCGCCGTGCGCACGCCAGTCGACGTGCAGCTCGTCCAACGTCCGCTCCTGCCCGGAGGTGTCGACGGCGATCGGAAACGTCGATAGCTCGGCGATGCCACGCTCCGCGAGCAAGACGGGCTCTCCGCGGGTGAGCGGCGCCACGCGGGAGAGCAGATGCAGCGCCCAGGTGCGCAGGCATGCTCGCGCCTCGATGGGGACCTCGCGCCAGCGCTGCACAACCGCTCTCAACGCTGGCGCGCCCTGCCGTTTGCACAGCTCGATCACTCGACCGCGGTCGGCTCCCGACAGCGTCTCGAACCCCGTGTCGTGCCCGAACTCGCCGCCGATCGTCCCGAACCACGGCAGACCGCCCTCGGGCTCGATCGTCTGGATCGGCCGTTTGCCGTGACACACGACGATCGATCCCTGCCCCGCGCCGGGCAGGCGCGGGGGAATGCCGAGCTCTCCTTTCATGCCGTGCTCGTCGACCTTGAACGACACGAGCACGCGATGGCGATCCACGACCAGTGCGGACAGCTCGGAGCGCTGCTCGAGCTTGCGCCGCCGTCGCGCGGTGTCGAGCTGGGCGTGCGCGTCCTCGAGCCGTTGCGGACCGACGATGTCCAACAGCGGTGAGAACCCGCGGCGCGGCAGCGCGAGCACGTCGTCGAACCCCTCGACGTGCGCCTCGGGCCCCACCTGGGCCTCGTAGCGCACGTGTCGCTCCGCCACCGCGGCGTCGACGATGTGCTGGATCGACAGACACGTGCCGCTCGCCGTCGGCAGCCACGGCGCAGCGAGCAACCACGGCAGCTGCGCGACCGCGGCGAGACGCGCAGGCCCCCACGGGATCTTCGCTGCGCTCGCGAGGGCCGCGATCTCTCCGGCGACGAGCTGCGGCAGCGGCACCACGCTCTCGCGCAGCCGATCGCCGATCGAGCCCATCACGGCATATGCCTCGTGCGTGTCGAGCAGCTCGAGCAACTCGCAGTGGGCCGCATCGCCGGCCGCATCGCCGAGCTCGCCCCGCAGCGCGGCCCATGCACGGACGAGCGGGAACGGCCACGCGAGCGCCCCGATCTCGAGCGCGAGCACCGGCAATCGTTCGGCGGTGCCGAGCGAGGCCACGCTGGCCGGCGCGAGGATCGCCTGCAACAGTGCGGCAACCCCCACACTCGCGCTCGCAGCGAGCTTCGCCAGCGCCGCTTCGTCGGGCAGCGAGTCGAGCTTGGCATCGGCGAGATCGGGCTCGACGTCGATCGCGATCGCGACGCCGGAGATGCCGCACTCGATCTCGACCTCTGCGAGCGGTCGATCGTCGACGTACACCCGGACGCTGGCGTGCCGGTCCGTGCCCGTGATCTCGCCGGCGAGCAGGCCGACGATGCCGCGTCGCGCCCCGTCGGTGAACGGAACAGGACCGAACGCGCACTCTGGCACTTCGAGCGCACGCGCGGGTACGCGCTCGCAGCGGGCCTCGCGTGCGTGCCAGCGCTCGAACTCCGCGCCCGCGAGCTGCACGGCGTCTTCGCCGAACAGCGCCTTCAACAGCGCGAGCTTGCGCTCGCCCGCACGCACGACGAAGCGCGGCGGCTTGCGCAGCGTCGGGCGGCCCATGCCGATCACGCGGATCGCCCCCTCGCGCGCGACCTCGTCTGCGACCTCGGTGAGCGTGATCGGATCGCCGGCGGCATCGGCGAAGATCGGCATGCGCGCGAACGGGTGCGTGCTGCTCGGCGACAGATCGCGCGCGCGATCGAATCGCCACGGCCGCTCCGCCGCCGCCACGTGCTTCGCGGCCGCCTTGGCCTCGAACCCCACGGAGACGAGCGCCGCGGCATCGAGCTCGTCGGTGATCTGCGCGATCAGGTGGTTCGCGAGCACGCGTTCCATCGGCTCCGCGAGCACGGCGGCGGACAGTGCCGTCTCCGCGAGACCACGCGCGAGTACGTCGACGGCCGCCATGACGGCGATCATCGCGGCTGCGAGCTTCCCGTCGCGCGCGACGCCGTCGTACATGTGATTCGGGTGGAAGCGACCGTCGATCACGGCGTGCACCGTGGGGAGGCCGAGCTCCGCGGGGAGCTCGACGAGCATGCAGCCCTCGACGACGAGCCGAACGAACGATCGCTGCATGCTCTCGTCGCACAGGCCCACCTCGCCAGTGATGCCGTCGCCTACGATCGGCGTGCGTGCGGAGTAGGCGCGCTCGTCGGGCAGCCGCGCAGCGTGGGGACGTCGGCGCCAGGCCTCGTGGTTCGCGAGCCGCGTGATCGCGCGCTTCACCGTCGAGGTGGCGTCGACGATGCGCTTCTTGCCGAACATCCGGCGCAGTGCGTCGCGATCGTCCTCGGTCGTGACGTGCAGCACCATCGCCACGTTCTTCGGCACCTCGGCGGGCGGCGCCTCCTTGCTGATCCGGATCTGCGGCACGAGCTCGGCGATCTGCGCCGTCGAGCGCGGCTCGTTACCGACGGTGCGCCACAACGGAACCGCGAACCACTGCGCGTACGCGGGATTGTCGGCGACCGCGGGCGTCGTCTCGAGCCAGCCCGCGATCCGCTCGCGCACGATCGGCATCCACACGGGTGGCAGCGCGCTCGCGCCGGACACGAAAGCGGCCAGTCGGCGCGCGACCTCGCCGTCGTGCGCGTGCCCGAGCGCCGCGATGAACGCGTCGTACTCCGCATCGCGCACGATGTCGCTCATCGACGCGTCCGTGCACAGACGATCCGCGACCAGCACCGCACGCGCGCCGGCGAACAACGGATGCGGCAGCGCGTGCTGGGTCAGGAGGACGCCCAGTCGCACCACGAACAGCACGCCGACGTCCCCCGCGGGATCGAACGCCAACGCGCCGCGCAGCGACCCCGCCGAGATCGGCGTGGCGTCGGGCAGCATGGCGCCGACACCCACGGAAAGCCGCTGCTCGCCGAGGACGATCGCGACGTCCGCCCACTCGCAGCGCTCGCGCAGGATCGCCTGCTCGGGCAGCGCACCGTCGCGGCTGCGCATGAATCGGACGAGCAAACCAGGCCGGAAGCGCTCCTTCGCGTGCACGTGCGTGCCCACCGGGGGCGTCGCGACGGGCTCGATGCGATCCGCCGCGCCCACGCGCAGCTCCAACCGCATCCCTTGCCGGCCGTCGCCCGAGTCCACACGCAGGTACCTCGGATTGAGCGCCATCACGGCGTTGGTCGCGAGCGCGAGCTCGCGCAACCCCGGCCGATGCTCGCCGGTCGCCCACATCGACGAGTAGAGCTCGTCGAAGTCCTCCTTCGTGAGCGGCGCGCCGTCGGCCCGGATGTGCACGTCGTCGGCGTCGATCTCGATCATGATCGCGGTCGCACCGCGCGCGACCACGGCCTGCACGACGAGCACCACCCACCGGTGGGGATCCGCGAGCTGGAACTGCCTCAGCTTCTCGCGCGCTCTCTCCCGATCCAGGGAGAACCCGCCCTCGCCGGCCGCGGTCCCGGCGGCGCGCAGCTCGGCAGCGAGACGATCGATGCTCATCGCGCGACCACCTGCGCCGCGAGCTTGGCGTCGAGTCGGGGATCGAGCGTGCGTCCGAGCAGCAGCGCCTTCGCGAGCAGGTAGGCTGCGAGCGTCGGCGATCCGTGCGCGAGCGCGACGAGCTCGCGCACCGTCGGATGCTCGACGTTCACGACCCAAGTCCGCCGTCGTCCGAGCAATCCCTCGCCGATGCGCTCGACGTCGGCGAGCTCGTCGAGCGCGAACGCGTCCACTTGCGCGAGCGCGACGCGATCGACCACGGGCGAGTCCGGATAGTCGAAGCGCGCGGGCTGCAGGCTCGCGACCTTCGATCCGGCCGCGCGCAGCAGCGCGAGCACCGACTCGGCCAACGCGCTCCACACGGGGCCCGGCGCGGATTCCAGCGCGAGCGGTCGACACCAGCGATCGCGCACGAGCGCGATGCTCGTTCCCATCGGCACGAGCGCGGCCGCGAGCGCGTGCAAGCCTCCGATCCCCGTGCCACGCACGACCAGGTGACCGCGATCCTCGAGCTCGTCGGTGACCGGCGCTCGCTCGCGCGCGAACCACAGCACCTCGCCCTTGGGCTTGCGTTGGCAGTCGCGCACGCGCACCGTATTGCCCGAGGGGGAGTCGAACACGACGCGATCGCGCACCCCGTCGGGGAGTGACGATCCACGCGCCGCGTGCCACGACGCCGCCCGATAGAGGTACTCCGCGTGGGCGGGGTCGCTCGTGCCGCGCTGTTCCTCGAGCATCGCGAACACTCGCTCCGCGAGCCGACCATCCACGGCTCGACCGACGATCGTCATCACGTGCGCGTAGCCATCGTCCTCGATCACCGCATCGCGCGTGAGCGTGTGCTCCAGCGCCGGCGACGACGCCTTGAATGCGATCGCATCGAAGTAGCGATCATGCCCGCGCATCAGCGTGAGCCCCTCGTTGTACAACCCGTAGGAGGGCCCGTGGTGACGCGCGTGTCCGACGACGATGCGGGTCTCGCCCTCGGTGACCTCCACGCGACACGGTGCCTCGGGCAGGTCGAACGGCGCGCAGATCGACACACCACCGAGCCGCACGTCGCACTTCACGTGCTCGCACCAGTAGCGCAGCGACTCCGCCACGCGCGCGGCGACCTCGTCGAATCGCGCCCGGTCACCGCCGAGGAACAGCTCGACCTTCGTGCCGTCGACGGGCTGCGGCAGCGCGATGAGCTCGAAGGTGCGGTCCTTCCGGAACATCACCCGCCAGCTCTCGCCGCCGCGCGAGGTGTCGACGATGACGATCTCCGGATCGAGCGCGAACACCGACACGAAGCCGATGCCGAACTTGCCGATCCTCGTGCGATCGCCGTCCTTGCTCGACGAGAAGAGCCGCGTCAGCTTCTTCTCGATGATCTCGCGGGTCATGCCCTCGCCGAAGTCGGCCACGCGCACGCGGACGATCCCCGCGTCGGGCTTCGCCGGGTCGGCGTCGAATGCGACATCGACGTCGATCTCGACGCTGCCGGCGTCGACCGCGTTCTGGACCAGCTCGCGCACGAACGCGTAGGGATCGGAGAACTGGTGAACCAGCTCGGTGAGCGCGTCGCCGACGGCGATGGGCTGGGGCTCCGTCATCCCACGCCAAGGATGGCAGAACGGCGTGCACCCTTGCGCGGGAATGCCGGCCCGGCAAGGGTGGTACGGTCGGGCCATGTCCAAGAACAAGACCGGACGGATTCTGCTCGGCCTCGCAGTGGCGGGTGCGGGCATCCTCGGCGCCTCGGCGCTACAGCGTGCATTTTCGGACGAGGAAGGCGACGCGGCGAGCGCGAAGCATGCGGTGAACCGCGTGTGGATCGAGCGTCTTCCGGCCGACCAGCGCGACATGATCGGCCACTTCATCCTGGTCGATCACAAGCAGGGCCGCGTGGGCGGCATCGGCAAGTCGTCGCAGTGGCGCCACTTCATCGAGCTCTTCCAGTGGGGGCTCGAGGGCAGCCGCCTCAGCATCTTCCTGCCCCAGGATCGCGTGAAGGCGCAGCTCTCGGTGAAGACGTGGAAATGTGCCGGCGAGGCGCCCGAGCCGTTCGAGCTGTGCATGGAGATCAGCAACGGGCGCAAGAGCGCGATGTTCTACAGCCGCACCGACTGGGTCATCGAGCCCCACGACGTCGCCGGCTCGATCGAGGACCTCGTCGAGGAGACGCCCGAGCTGGCGACCGTGCTCGAGGCCGTGCCGGTCGAAGGCGCGAGCGAGACGGTGGACGCCGCCGACTGGGCGGAAACGGACATCCTCGAGTAGCTCGCCGCGCTCCATTGCTCGCCGCGGACGGACACGCGACCATTCGCCCATGGTCTCGTGTCCGTCTCGTCGATGGGCGTGTGCGTTCGCGTGGTCGCTCGCCTGTGCGGGTGACGGCGGTGGCGATGCCGACGACGGCGGCTCGGAGACGACCGCCGCGATGGTGGACAGCGGATCGTCGTCCGGCTCGTTCTCGTCGACCACCAGCGGGGTCGACACGAGCGGTGCCCCGGAGTCGAGCGGTAGCGACGAGTCGTCCACAGGCGACGGTCCCGATCCCGCGCCGATCGATCTGTGCCCCGCGGGCCTGCCGTTCGACCTCGTGCGCGAGCCGGAGGGCGACCCCATCGACCCCGTCGTGCGAACCGAGGTGACGCAGCGCTACCTCGATCTGCTCGACGAGATCCGCTACTTCGATTTCGTCGCCGAGCGTGTGCACGGGTGGCCGCAGAGCGACCCGGACGGGCGCTACTGGTACGGCACGTGGTGGAGCGGCGTCACCGTCGTGAAGGAGGGCGGCGAGATCACCTATCGCCATGGGGACTCGGGCGCGGACAACAACGGCCTGCGCACGGGGCCGCTCTTGGAGGGGACCTGCTATGCGCACGCATTGTGGCAGCGCCCCGAGGATCAGCTGCTCGTGCGCCGCATGATCCGTGGCATGTCGGCGTGGATCATGGCGATGGAACGCGAGGCCGACGATCCCGACGCGCCGCTGCTCTGCCGCGCGTTCTATCCCGAGTCGATCCTGTCGGAGGACGACGGGCGATCCATCTTCATCGACTACTCCCTGAACCATCCTGGCGTCGACGCGGACCCGAGCGCGTACGTGCACGTGCCCGAGAACCCGCACTGGGGCGACGTGTGGATCAAGAACAAGCGCTCGAAGGACGACATCGGGCACATGCTGCGCGCCATCTCGCAGCTCGGCGCGTGCGCGCCGTCGTTCGATGCCGAGACGCACGCCGACTTCGTCGCCATGCGCGAGCTCTACTCCGCATGGGCGCGCAAGGTGGAGGACGAGAATTGGCGCATCGGCACGCTCGATCAGGACGGCGAGCTCTGGTACCCGAAGGAGATCCTCGCGTACTTCCTGCCCGAGCCCGAGTGCGTGTCCGTGCTCGCGCTGCGCCTGTCCGGCCGGTGGGATCCCGGCGACATCGACTGCGGCAACGGCATCGGGCCGCTCGACGACATCATCATCAACGCCACCGATCACAACGGGAACATCCTGCGCAGCTTCCACGAGGCCGCCGCCAACCACGCCGTGCTCTCGGGCAACGACCAAGTCGGCGCGCTGCTCGTCGACGGGCTCGTCGCCCGCATCGTCGAAGGGCTCGACGGGCTCGAGGGCGTGGGCGAGCCGGTGATGTGGCTCGGCCCGAATGACCTCGTGGACATGATGGCGCACGGCGCCGCCATCGGCGTGCCGCTCACCGCCCGCGAGGTGACCTGGCTGCACGCGCGGATCGACGAGGCGTACGCCGGTTACGCCGGCAACCCGGACCTGCAACCGATGCTGAACGTGTTCGACGCCGGCACGCCCGATGGCGAGTACGGCTACGAACCGTACGGTCCCGCGATCTCGTTCGTCGGGCTCGGCAGCCTGCTCGGCACCTGCGCCTCGCCGTGCCGCAACGCGTCGAGCGAGCCCGTGCTCGACTGCGACCTCGTGGCCGCGCACCGGAAATGAGGCGGCAGCCGCCGTGTTAGTCTCCAGGAGATGTTCCTGCCGCTGATGATCGTCCTGTTCGCCCTGGGCGTCGTGATGCTGAGCGGGGTGAGAGTGCTGCGCGAGTACGAGCGCGCCGTCGTATTCCGGCTCGGACGCGCGCGCAAGAACCTGCTGGGTCCCGGCGTCGTGTTGATGTTGCCGCTCGGCATCGATCGCGCACGCGTGGTCGACACGCGCACCAAGGTCATCCAGATCCCGCCGCAGGACGTCATCACGCAGGACAACATCTCGGTGATGGTGGACGCGGTCGTGTACATCACGATCGACTCGCCCACGCACGCCGTGCTCGAAGTGGAGCAGTACATGCCGGCCACGTTGCAGCTCGCGGCGACGACGCTGCGCGCGGTGATCGGCCGCATGGACCTCGACGACATCCTCGCGCACCGCGATCGCGTGAACGACGAGGTTCGCACGATCCTCGACACGCGCACGGAGCAGTGGGGTGTGGAGATCTCCGCGGTCGAGCTCAAGGACATCGTGCTGCCCCAGGAGATGAAGCGCGCGCTCGCGCGCCAGGCCGAGGCCGAGCGCGAGCGCCGTGCGAAGGTGATCGCGGCCGAAGGCGAGCTGCAGGCGGCGACGAAGCTCGGCGAAGCGGCCGCCGTCATCGCGAGCAATCCGTCCGCGATGCAGCTGCGCATGTTCCAGACGCTCACCGAGATCTCGAGCGAGCCGTCGGCGAAGATCGTGATTCCGATCCCGATCGAGCTGATGGCCGGGATCAGCCAGCGCGGCGTCTCGAGCGAGCAGATCGCCACGATCGTGCAGGCGATCGCGGAAGCGAACCGCCCGAAGATCACCCAAGGCGAAGTGAAGCCGCCGTCGATCGCGGCGCCGAAGCCCCGCGCCATCGACGGCGGCGAGTCGTAGACGCGATCAGCTGCCCTTCGCGGGCTCGGCCTTCGCGTCGCCGGTCTTCGCCGGCTCTTCCTTCGCGTCGCCGGTCTTCGCGGGCTCTTCCTTGCCGGGCTCGACCTTCGCGGGCTCGACCTTCGCCGGCTCTTCCTTCGCGGGCTCGACCTTCGCCGGCTCGACCTTCGCCGGATCCGCCTTGGGCTCGACGGCCTTGTCCGTCTTCGCCTTGTCGGTCTCCTTGGCCTTGTCTTCCTTCTTGTCGCCGGCCTTCTCGGTTTCGCAACCGACCACGGGCAACGCGAGCGCGAACGCGAACACACTCAGCACCATTTTGCGGTTCATCGGGGGGAACTCCTCGTCCGCAGTGAAATCTGAGGCGTCGCGGGCGGAGGCGCCGTCATCGACGCTCCATCCGACGGTCACGGTTTCGTCGAGCGTTTGCACTCGGCGCGTCGACGCAACGCGAGCACGACGAGCGCGAGGAACCAAGCGCTCCGCGGGTTGTCGGCTCGACAGCCGCAGCCCTGCGCGTCGTCGTCGGCACTTCCACCGTCGTCGTCGTCGCTCGTCGCCGCGTTCGTAGCCGCATCGTCACCGCCGTCGTCGGCGCTCGCCGCCGTGCCGCCATCGTCGTCGTCGTCGTCCCCACCGTCGTCGACGTCGCCACCGTCCGACTCGTCGACGCCTCCGTCATCGGAGCCCGACTCGTCGGATCCCGGCGGCGGTGCAGCGCCCGGATCCGGAATCGGCGAGCGCGAGATGACGAGCTCGTCGAACCAGGTGTACGCGACCGGATGCGACGCCGCCGGATCCTTGCCGGTGTTGTACGGCAAGAGCCAGACCTTGCCGTACTTCGCATCCGGGTTGTCGTTGACGAGATCGTAGCCGGTCTGACATCCGGGCAGGCTCTCCTGCGTGCCTTGGCATTCCGGATCCATCGGCGAGAAGTCGATCGTGAGCTGCGACGTCTCGCCCTCGCGACCGACCCACTGCTGGATCGTGCTGTCGTGGTGGTAGACGCCGTCGTTCTGGTACCAGGTGCCGATCGCGATGTGCACCTGGAACGTCATCCACTCGTCGGCCACGTACCCGACGCACGGCGGCACGTACGTGCCCTCGTTGCCGAGCGAGTACAGACAACCCGGCTCGCGCACGGCGTTCTGCAGCAGGAAGTCGTACGGCGGCACGGGCTCCTCGAGCCCCTCGTACTGCCCGTCCTTCACGCCGCACGAGTGGTACATGCTCGGGAACCCGCGGTGATACCCGTTGACGGTGACGACCTCGAGCGTCGTGCACGAGTACGCGATGGAACCATCGGGCCGATCGCCTTCCCCGATGATCACCTGCTTCCACCCGCCCCCGCCCTCGTACGCCGTGGACAGGAACTCCGGCGAGAAGCGCTGCCGCCACTGCACGTAGAACTCCTCGCCCTCGCCGAACTGCACGGACAGATCGTCGGAGAAGTTCTGCCAGAAGCTGCCCGACGTGTCGGACCCGCTGTTCGACGGGATCTCGAAGCGCAACGAGCCGTTGCCCGACGCCCGCACGTCGGCGTCGACGATGCCGCGCTTCTCCTCCTCGCCCGACGGTGGATACACGAACGGATCCACCTCCGCGGCCTCGTCGAACGACACGCACTTCACCACGTCCGGATCGGCGCACCGATTCGCGAAGTCGTCCTCGGCGGGCCCTGCCCATGCCGAGGTCGAGACGAGGAGCGTGCCGGGGACGACGAGCGTGCGCATGGGAACGCCACGGATCCAAGCCGCATGCCACGCGAACCGCCTGCACCGGCGCGGCCTCGCCGGACGTGAAGGGGGCCGATCGCCCCCGCCCGGCTGGGCCGACCCTGCCGGCTCCTACAGTTTGACGCCGAGCGCAGCGAGCTGCTCGACCATCTCCTGCAGCTCGTGATCGCGCTCGAGCTTCTCGATGTACAGCGCTTGGTTCGCCCGCTCGTTCGCCGGGTACTCGTTCCATCGCGTCTGGCCCCGTGCGGCGCCCTGTGACCCGCTGCCCGTCATGCGCTGGTGGACGTAGCGCTCCTTGTCGATCGAGCGCGTCGCCTCGCCCCAGCGGTCGAGCGAGCCCGCGTGATTGCGCAGGAAGTCGTTGCGGTGCCACAGCTCGTGGTGCACGACGCTGCGATTCGGCGTACCGCGGAAGATGAAGGCCGTGCGCGTGGCGCCCTCTCGATCCCTCAGCACGACGAAGCACCCCGCACCCTCCTTCGCGCCCATCTTGTCGAGCGCCTTGGCCCCCACCTCGCCGTCGTACACGGCGACGCCGCGCTTCTTCATGTACGCCTTGAACTGATCCATCTTCGCGTACGGCACGTCCGGCATGCGGCGCAGCGCGTCGAGTACGTCGTCGAGCGTCTTCGATCCGGTCTTCGCGAACGCGACCGCCACCGACACGACGCCGCGCGGCAGCTTGGGCACCCGCTGCCCGCGCCGCATCGCCTCGATCGCGACGCGCACGTGCTGGCCCGTGCCGGCCGTGAACTTCTCGAGCGTGGACAGGATCTTCGCCACCCTCGCGGCGAGCCGCGGGAGCAACACCGACTTGCCGGCGGCGTCGCCGAGGTACGGCACCATCGACACGGCCGACAGCGCGGCATCGACGAAGTACCACCCGCTGTAGCGCATCATCCCCAGCGCCACGACCGTGCCGGCGCCGTCGGAGATCGGCGTGGGATCGAAGATGCCGACGATGCCGATCCCCGTCAGTGCCATGACGCCGACGAGCTCGCCCATCGCCGTCATCGCCTTCTCGGGATCGCTCTGCGGCTCGCGGGCCATGAGCACCGCGAACACGCGCGCGTCCTCGTGCGGATCACCGGATGCGGCGATGCCCGCATCCGCGAGCCAGCGGACCACCAGCTCGGTGTAGTCCGCGTCCTTGCGCATCGCGACCTCGATCTTCGCCGCGATCGGCTCCAGAGCCGGTGGGAATCCGTCGAACGTGAACAGCTCGGGCTCGTCCATCGCCGATTGGACGCACCACCACGGCATCCAGCGTCCCGCCTGCTAGGGTCGACGCGCCGCGTTTCCTCGCGCCGGGAACCAGGAGCCGCCGGGCGGCACGGGTCAGCTGGCGCCCGAGCGCATGAGCACGGCCGGCAGCGTCTGGAACAGGATCTTCACGTCGAGCCACAGCGACCAGTTGTCGATGTAGTTCAGATCCAGCTCCATCCACTTCGCGAAGTCGACGTTGTTGCGGCCCGACACCTGCCACGCGCCGGTGATGCCCGGGCGCACCGACAGGCGCCGACGCTGCCACGCCTCGTACTGCGCGACCTCGGACGGCAGCGGCGGACGCGGGCCCACGAGGCTCATGTCGCCGAGCAGCACGTTGAAGAACTGGGGCAGCTCGTCGATCGACGTCTTGCGGATGAACTTGCCGACCTTCGTGATGCGCGGGTCGGACTTCATCTTGAAGACCGGGCCGTCCATCTCGTTGTGCTTCTCGAGCTCGGCGCGGCGCGCCTCCGCGTCGACACACATCGAGCGGAACTTGTACATCACGAACTTGCGCCCGTTGCGGCCGCTGCGGACCTGCTTGAACAACACCGCACCGGGCGAGTCGAGCTTGATCGCGATCGCGGCCGCGAGCATCACGGGCGCGAGCACGATGATCGCGGCCAGCGACGCTGTGATGTCGAGCGCGCGCTTGAGCAGCAGCAGGCCCTGGCTCGACGGCACGCGGGTGCAGCCGAGCATCGGCATGTCGAAACCCGTGACGTTCGCGAGCTCGACGCGGCCCGACGTGGGCACCATGCCGTGCATCGTGACGAGCACGTCGACGCCGCGCAGATCGCAGGCCTCGAGCGCGCTCTGGAACGTCTCGATCGGACGACCGGGCGCCGCGAACACGACCTCGTCGACGACCTCGCTGTCGAGCAGCGCCTCGAGGTCGTGCAGGTCGCCGCGCAGCGGCAGCGCGTCGTCGTCGCGGTCCTCGCCGGGCACGCACAGGTGGCCGATGAGCCGGTTGTTCCACGCGCTGCGCTCGCGCAGCGAGCGGGCGAACGCGACGGCGGCGGGGCCACAGCCGACGATGAGCACGCGATGGTCGTCGACCCGCTTGGACCGCTTGATGACCTCCATGGTCACGAAGCGCCCGAGCAGCAGCGTCGCGAGCTGCACCCCGCCGAGCAGGAACACGAAGCTGCGCGACAGGAAGCTCCACTTGAACCAGAACGACGCGACCACCAACAGGCCGAGCCCCACGATGATCGCCCGCACGTAGCGCCACGCGACCGTGCCGAAGCTCAGGCGGAAGTCCGAGGTGCGGCACCAGTAGAACGCCAGCGCCCACAGCGGCAGCATCCCCAGCAGCACATTGTCGTACGCGGCGACCTCGCCGAGGGTGGCAACTCCCATCCACGCGGGCAGCGGCCACGGCACCTGCGGTAGCCACTCCCGGATGAGGAGGGTCGCCGAGAACGCCAGTGCCGAGAGCAGCACGTCGAGGACGAGCAGCACCTGGCGAAAGAGGGCGGTCTGATGGCGGGTCATGCGAAGGGTCGGCTCCGGCTCATGTGCAAGGTCAGGCGAGGCTGGTCTCTACATGCCGCGTGCCAGGGTGGGCTCTGGAGAAGACGAGGACTTGAGCGGATCGGGGGTGGCCAAACACGTAGCCATGGCCACGGAGGGAGCGAGGCTGGTCGGCGGGCCGTGGGGCGCGACCGCACGGTGACGCGCGGCCAGGTCCTACGGGGCCCACCCACGCCCCTCTGACGGCAGGTGCGGAGCGCGGTTGCGTGCGTCCGCGGAAAGACACGCGCGGCGACCGCTCGGCGCACGACCCGGGCTCGCTCACGCCGTCGGTGTGAGCTCCGGGCCGGCGGCTGCAATCGCCCACGTCGCCGTCACGAGCTCACGGATCTCGTGGGGTCCGATGGCGGCGCCGGACTGCAGCCCGCACTCGCCGAGCAGCTGATCGAGCAAACGGATCCCCGCAGTCGTCACATCCGGCACGTCGGCGGGCAGCTCGACGCCGCGCGCGCGTGCGTGATGCTCCACGAGCGAGCGCGCGAGTGCACGACCCGTGCGATCGCCGTTGAGCGCGATGCACAGGAGCGCGGGCCCCGGATCCTCGAACGCGGCGAGCTCGCCCGCATCGGCCCACAGCTGCTCGCCGTCCCGCGTGCGCATGCCGATCGGCGGCACGCCCTGCGGACCGATCCTCGGCTTGCGCCGACGCCAGGGGAACCGCGAGAGGATCCGCTGGAGCTTGTGCTCGTCGAGCGTCATGCCCTCCGGGCGGCGAGGATACCAAAAGCAGCGGGCAGCGCCGGCTCAACCGCCGCTCGCGCGTTCCGACGCCGTCTGTGCTCCGTCGCCGCGAGCCGTCGCGTGCGCGACCTGAATGGCGACGAGGTCCTGCTCGCCCGTGATGCCCTTGAGCGCGACGCGCGAGCGCCGTACGTCGAAGTCGCCGAGGAGCGCGCGGACACGCGAGTCGGCCGCGACGTCGCGCAGCAGCACGAGCTCCCCGGAGCGGGCCTGCGCCTGCAAGCGGGCCGCGATGTTCACCGTCGTGCCGAAGAAGTCGAGCCGCTCGTTGGCCCGCACCGCGAGGCACGGGCCCTCGTGCACGCCCAGCTTCACCCCGATCCCGTGGCGCTCGTGGTCGGCAGCGCCCTCGCGCACGACGTCGAGGGCCGCCGCGATCGCGAGGTCCACGCGCGTGAAGGTGGCCATCACGGCATCGCCCATCGTCTTCACGACCGCGCCCTCGTGCGCCGCGATGATCGCCTCGATGCGCCGGAAGTGCTCCTGCACGACGGCATACGCCCGCGCGTCGCCGATGCGCTCGTACATCGCGGTGGAGCCCGTGATGTCGCTGAAGAGGAACGCGAGCCGGCCGATGGTGAGATCGAGCCCGGCGGCCGGCGCCTCGGTGGCGAACAGCTCGACGAAGTCGGGGAACGACGCGATCGCGGCGCCGAGCACCGCATCGGCCGACCATGCGCCGCGCTCGAGCACGACGTGTACGGGCTCGGTGCTCGTGTTCGCGAGGACGAGTGCCGTCGGCTGGCCGTCGGCTCGACCGTGCGCGACGACGGCGACCTCACGCTCGTCGATGGTGATCTCGCAGCGCGCGGGCGGATCGTCGGAGGCGAGGTCGGCCGGCCGATGACCGGTGAGCGTACGGACGTGGACGTGTCCGTCGCGCAGGTCGAGCTGATGTTCCATCGTCTCGCCCGGCGGGACCTCGACCTGCACGAGCACGTGCGGGCGCAGCGACGGGCTCGCGGCGCAGAACACCGCCGGCTTCACGTCGCGCAGCGCCGGATGCGAGCGGAACACGGCCTCGACGCTCGCGCCGAAGTCGATGTCGTAGCGGATGTTGCACGCGTCGCAGTGCACCCGCCGATCGAGCTCGGCCAGCGTCGGCAGCACCGCGGCCGACACGCGGCACACCGGGCAGTTCACCTGCCATTCGAGGTCGAGCAGACCCGCGCGCGTGGCATGCAGGAAGGTGCGCAGCACGGCGCGGCGATCGAGCGACCACTGGCGCGCGCGCACGAACGGCTGGATCTGCGCGACCTCCTCGTCGGGGCGTTCGGCGAGCAGCTCGACGAGCCTTTCGACCGCATCGAGATCGACGCCGGCCTCGCGCAGACGTGACGCGCGACGGGCGAGCTCTTCGGTGTTCACCGGCGAGCGCACGCCTTGCGCGGCCGCGACGGGCTTGGCGCGATCGAGGAACTGCTGGGCCGCGATCACGGGCGGCCCTTCGACCGCGGCGAACGGCCCGCGCCCGAGCAAGGCCTCGACCGAGTCCATGAACGCATTCGTCTGCGCGCGCAGGCGTCGGCGCACGATCGGCGCCACGATCCCCATCCACCAGTGCGGCGAGTCGCCGAACACGGTCATCTTCGCGTGCGTGCCGGTGCCCTCGGGCGTGACGACGAGCCGCATGCCGCCCTCGCGGACGGGACCGGAGATGAATCGACGCAGCGACCACAGGAGCCGCCCCTCGACCCACTGGTACGGTGGCTCGATCCACTCGACCGTGAGGCCGTTCTGCTTCGCCCGCCCGACGTGCTCGCGGCGGCCCTCGACCTCGCGCCACGCATAGACGGGGATCGTGAAGCCCATCGCGCGATCGAATCGATTCGTGTCGGACAACAGCGCCCACACGAGGGCCGGCGGCGCCGCATAGCTCCGCTCGACTTCGATGAGGGCACTCGGCATGCGAGCCGAGATCGTGCCACACCGCGAGCGGTCATGCTCGCGCGCGCTGCCAGCCCGCGATCAGTGCCGCGGCAGCGCGTTCGATGTCGGCCTCCGTGGTCGCGCGCCCGAGGCTGAGCCGCAAGGCGCCCATCGCTTCGCGGCCGGGAACGCCCATCGCCGCGAGCACGCCCGAAGGCGAATCGTGCTCGCTATGACACGCGGAGCCGGTGGCGGCCGCGACGTCCGGTGTCGCCGCGAGCACGGCGGAGCCCAGCACGCCGGGGATCCGCACGTGCAGCGTGTTCGGCAGCGTCTCGACGCCGGCGCCCGTGCGGACGAGGCCTTCGATGCCCGCCTGCAGCCGCGCGAACAACAGCTCTCGCAGCTGTCGTTGCCGCGCGCCTTCGTCCAACAAGTCGCGTGACGCGAGCGCGCACGCGGCCGCGAGTCCCACCGCGAGCGCGACCGGCTCGGTGCCGGATCGCAGCCCGTGCTCCTGTCCGCCGCCGTGCGCTCGCGGATCGATCGAAATGCCTGCGCGCACGACCAGCGCACCGATGCCGGCCGGTGCGCAGAACTTGTGCCCGACGATCGTGAGGAGATCGATGCCGAGGCGGCCGACGTCGACGGGGATCTTGCCGACCGCCTGTGCACCGTCCACGTGGATCACGACGTCGGGTGCGACGGCGCGGGCCAAGGCGGCGATCTCCCCGACCGGTTGGACGACTCCGGTCTCGTTCTGCGCGAGGATCACGCTCACGAGGCCGGCCGGACGCGCGAGCACGTCGGCGGCGGCTCGCAGATCGACGCGGCCTGCACCGTCCACGGGCAGCGTCGCGTGCTCGCAGCCCCGGATCGTACGGATGCGTACCGCCGCGTCGACGGCCGGATGCTCGACGGCCGAAGTGACGATTCGCGACCGTCCGATTCGCGTGCCGAGGATCGCGAGGTTGTCGGACTCGGTCCCTCCACTCGTGAAGACGATCTCGTCTGCACGCGCGCCGACGAGTGCAGCGATTCGCTCGCGGGCCTCGGCGAGCGCCGCCGCGGCCGATCGGCCGTAGGCATGGCTCGAAGATGGGTTGCCCCACGCGTCGCCGAGCCACGGCAGCATCGCGTCTCGCACTTCCGGATGCACCGGCGTGGTCGCGTTGTGATCGAGATAGACGGGTCGCGGCTGCACGTTCCGCATGATGGCACGACGCCGTCGTGGCAGCATTGACCGCCCCATGGATCGCATCGCTGCAGTCGTCGGCCTCTCCGCGCTCTTCGGCTCCGCGTCGGTCGCGGCTGCACCTGCGACGGATCGCGGACGCCCGGAGGTCGCGTCGGTGCCGTGGACGCTCGCCGAGCCCGCAGAGGACGAGCCGGCGCCGCAGCCGGAGACGAAGCCCGTGTCCGTGACGGCGAAGCGGGCGGCCGAGCCGGCGCCGTCGCCCGTGCCCACCGGCAGTCGATTGCGACCGCCGCGCGAGATGGAGCACATGAGCGCCAAGCCGATCGGCCGCGGCAACGTCGCGTACAAGCCGGGCAAGGGCCTCGTGCTCGAGAGCGACAACGGCAAGTACATGCTCGCGATGAACGTCGCAGCGCAGTTCCTGTACACGCTCGAGCACGAGGGCAAGCCGGCCGAGGGTGCGAAGCCCACCACGAACACGTTCGAGCTCCGGCGCGCGCGGCTGTTCTTCATCGGGCACGTCTTCAATCCGCACGTGAAGTACTGGGTGCAGCTCCAGTTCGCCCCGCGGGACCTCGGGCTCTCGGACGGCAAGATCCAGCAGTCACCCGTCTTCCAGTGGCAGGCCACGTTCGATTTCCTGCGCGACTTCACGCCGCAGGTGGGGCTCAACTTCATCCCGTACGCGCGCCAGCGCGTCGCGCCGATCCTCAAGCTCCAGATGATCGACAACTCGATCGCGAGCTACGAGTTCACACTCGATCGCGACATCGGCATCAACTTCATGTCGAAGGACGTCGGCGGCCTCGGCAGGCTGCGCTACTACGCCGGCGTGTTCATGGGCGAAGGCCCGCACTTCGCGAAAAAGGTCGACTTCGGCCTCATCTACAACGGCCGCATCGAGGTGCTGCCGTTCGGCGACTTCGACGACTACGCCGAGGCCGATCACGCACGGCTGCTCGAGCCCAAGCTCAGCATCGGCGCCGCCTATGCCTTCGCCGACAACGACGCGCGCAACCGTGCGCTCGGCGTGGCGCCGACGGACGGCGGCACCACCGACACGCACAACGTGACCGTCGACGTCGTGTTCAAGATGGCCGGGTTCTCCCTCCTGGCCGACGCATACTACCGCCAGGGCTGGCGGAACTACGGCGACGTCATGGTGACGGATCCCAATGGCAGCATGAACTACGCCCCCGAAGCCCCGCGCAACGGCGTGGGCTGGACGGCGCAGGCCGGCTACCTGATCCCGAAGGTCGCGTTCGAGATCGCGGGCCGCTACTCCGGCATTCGTCCGGTCGGCTCGTACACGAGCCTCATCCGCAGGGACGAGGCCGGACCCGGGCTCTCGTACTACTTCCTCGAGCACTCGATCAAGCTGCAGCTCGACTACCTGCACATCTGGAGCGAGACGCAGAAGACGGATCAGGTCCGCCTGCAGCTCACGCTCGGGTTCTGATCAACGAGGCGCCCAGTGCACGGACGCCGACGGCGAGCCGCGGGCGACGATGCGCTCGGCGGCCCACGCTCGCATCGCGACCGCCGGCCCGGGGAAGATGCCGCCGAGCGCGAGCAGCACGACGACGCCGACGAGCGCGATGCGCTCGCGCGGCAACAGGCTGCCGACCATCGGCATGTCTTGCTGCGGTGGGCCCAGGAACACGTAGCTGAACGCGCGCAGCACCGAGAAGCCGTTGATCGCGCTCGCGAGGATCACCGCGATGCCGACGCCGGGATACGTCGCGAGCACGCCGTGCACCAGCATGTCCTCGCCCACGAAGCCGAGCGTGCCCGGCAACCACACGTTCGCGAGCCCGAGGATCAGGAACAGCGCGGCCAGCCACGGCGCGCGGCCGGCGAGGCCGGTGAAGGTCCGGAGCTGACGGGGGCCGACCCGTGCATCGATCGCGGCGACGGCGAGCATGAGTCCGGTCATCGCGAGGCCCACGGTGATCCACAAGATGAGACCGCCTGCGACGCCCTCGACGTTGTCGCACTCGAGCCCGACGAACACGAGCGCCGACTGGCTCATCACGAGGCTGCCCACCGCGCGATGCAGATCCTTCTGCGCGAGCCCGACGAAGGCGCCGTACACCGCGGTGAAGAGCGCGAGATCGGCGACCGACGGCAACGCCGCGTGGATCATGCCGGGGAACGCCGGGATCGCGACGCGGACGAGCAGATACGCGCCGAGCTGCGGCACGACGGTGGGCACGAGCACGAGCGGCGGCACGCGCTCGAACAGCGCCGGCACCCACGAGTGGAACGGCACGATGCCCTCGCGCATCAGGATCGCGAGCGCGAGCAGCACGATGATCGGCCACGCCTCGGCGCGCGGCAGCGTGGCGGTCGCGAGCGCGGGCAGGTGCAGCGGTGCTTCCATGCCGGAGCTCGCGCCGAGCCGCGCGAGCAGCCCGAGCGCGACGACGAGGAGGATCGCGCTACCGAACAGGTAGATCGCATAGATGCGCGTCGCCGACCGAACGCGCGCGGGCTGGGCTGCGCGCCGGATCTCGGTGAACGACGGCAACAGCGATGCCGTCCACCCGAGCACGAACGTCCACCCGTCGAGCGCACTGAATGCGAGCAACGTCGTGGCCTCGCCCAAGAGCAACGCGGAGCAGGCGCGGGCATCGAGCGCACCGCGAGGCGCGGCGACGAGCGTGACGAGCGTGACGAGCCCGACGAACACGACGAGCGCGGCCGACAGGCCGTCGACGCCGAGCACCGGGCGCGGCGGCCCGGACAGCGCGAGCTGCCAGGGATCGACGAACAACGGGTGCTCGAGCGCGCCGTAGACGGCAACGGCCGCCGCGATGCCGCACGCGATGGTCACGAGCGCGATCACGGTGGACCACGCGCGCGCGTGATCGCGGTGCACCAGCCCGCGGATCGCGAGGGCGCCGACGAACGGCACCAGCACGAACGCCGTGCACAGCGGGAGGTCGAAGCCGTTCATTCGCGCTTCCCTCCGCTGGACGCGCGCGCAGCCTCCGTCGCGACGGGACGCGCGATGGGAGCGCTGTCGTCGTCACCGCCGATCAGCGTCGCGAACCGCCGCTCGCCGGAGTCGAGGATCGCGGCGAGCCGGAGCACCGGCCGCACCACGAAGCGCCCCAGGATCTCGTCGTGGTAGCCGCGCTCGAGCGCGAGCCGGTAGAGCCAGCGCCGCACCGGGCTCGGCAGCAGCGCCTCGTAGTGCGCACCGGTGACGCCGAGCTCGCCACCCGCCGCGGACTCGAGGCGGTGGTAGTCGTGCAACATCGACGGCGCGCGGAGGAACTGCAGGGTGCGCACGCACGCGTGCCCCACGATGTGGAAGAGCGCGAGCATGTGCAGGCCGAGCCCGATCTCCGCGAGGATGAGGCCGACCTGGGCCATCGCGGCGTACGCGAGCGAGTTCTTCGCGTCGCTCTGCACACGGCCCACCATCGTGCCGTGCACGGCGCTCGCGATGCCGATGATCACGAGCACCGTGCACGCGAGCGGCGAGACCTCGAGGATCGGCGAGATGCGCAGCAAGAGGTACGCACCCACGTGGATCGACAGCGCGCCGTAGAAGATCGCCGACGAGGGCGTGGGGCCTTCCATCGCGCGTGGCAACCATCCCGACAGCGGCACCTGGGCCGACTTGCCCATCGCCGCGAACACGAGCAGGAGCGCCACGAGCGTCGCCTGCGCGCCGTCGAGATGCGCGAGCCCGTCGGGCCAATGGCCGTGGTCGAATGCGATGTCGAACTCCGAGCTGTGCGCGAAGTGGTGGATGAGCACGGCACCGACGAGCAGGCCGATGTCGCAGACGCGGTAGGTCGCGAAAGCGCGCAAGGCGTTGAGCACCGGCTCGCGCCGCGTGTGGAAGAAGCCGATGAGGAGCGCGGACGTGAGACCCACCGTCTCCCAACCGGCGAACATCAGGTCGATCGTGCCGGCCATGACGATGAGCAGCATGCCGGTCGCGAACAACAGCAACAGCAGGAAGAAGCGCGCGAAGCCGACGTCGCGATGCATGTAGCTGCGCGAGAACCGGCCGATGAGCCCGATCAGCGCGGTCGTGAGCAGCATGAACGGCAGGGACAGTCGATCGACGAGCAGCACGAACTCGAAGTCGTAGCCGTCGACGATGAACCACGCGCCGAGGTCGGCGACGATCTGATCGTCGCCGGTGGCGATCATGCCGAACAGACACGCGAGCACGAGCAGGAACGAAGAGCCCATCGTCGCATCCGCCACGTGCGCGATGATCCGCTCGCCCAAGGGGATCCGAAGCAGCATGGCGAGGCCGAGCACTGCGAATGCAGCGAACGGCAGCAGGAGCACCAGCGCCGCGACGGGCGCGAGCGCGTGCATCGTCGCGGTCATGCCACGACTCCTCGGAGGATCCGCGCCGGTGGCAGGTGCTCGCGTCGACCGCCGTACCACGCCGGCGAGTCCTCCGCTTCCGGCAGCGGCCCACGCTCGACCTCGAGCGCAGCGAAGGCCCCGTCGGTCCACACGCGGATCGATCCGTCGTCGGGATCCAAGAGCGCGAGCTGGATCCACTCGTTGCGCACGAGCTCGGCGACCTGCGGCACGGTCTCCATCACGTGGCAGATCGCATCCGCGGTGCACTCGACCACCACGAGCAGTCGCACCGGCTCGTGGATCTCGACCATCTGCCACGGCAAGCCGGTGCGTAGGTCGCTCGCGTGCCCATTCATCACGCCGACGAGACCGGTGACGTTGTGCGGCAGCTTGGTGCCGCACCCGTAGCGCTCGTTGTCGACGTAGGAGAACCAGTACTCGAGGTTGATGCCCGCACCCACCGGGCCGACGGCCGCGAGGACCCGCGCGAGCACGTCGCCGTCTGCGTCGGTGGTGGGGTCGTAGGAGACGAGGAACGCGCGGCGATCGAGGAAGAGCCCGCGCGTCGCCGCGCGACGGCCGACGACACACACCGCGTTCGTGCAGTGCCCGTACTCGGGACGCGGCTCCGCGAGGTGCTCGGCGCGGGCCTCGACGTGGCGCAGCGCGACCTCGGGCGTGTAGCCCGGGGCGATCGCCTCGAATCGACGGCAGCGCTCGTGGGCGTCCATGCGGCGCGCGTGCTCGAGGACGCGTCGCGCATCGGCGAGGTGCCGGGCGTGGGAGGGCGGGACCGCGTCGAGGTCGTAGAGCTCGACTGCGTCGTTGCAGGTGTCGTGGTAGCCGCCGACGAACCACGTGCCCTCGGGGATCTCGATGCCGCGCGCACGCAACCCCGCGCGCACGCCCGGTGCGTTCGCCATCTGCGCGAAGAGCCGCGCATTCGGTCCGCCGCGCCGCCCACCGCACGCGCCGCAGTCGTGCGCGGACTCGTGGGGGTTGTTGAGGCTCGTGGATCCGTGCCCGAGCACGACGACGATGGGGGCGAAGCCGCTGCGCAGCCCCGCGTCCTCGAGCACGCGCGCGACCCGGATGATCTTCTCGTCGCGCGTGAAGCCGAGCTGCGGCGTGATCTCGCCGCGCGCGTCGGCGTCGCGCAGCATCGTGAGCCGCGTGCGCGGCTGCGGGAACCAGGTCGCGTGGGCGCGCGCGAGCACCTTCGCGGTCAGTCGCGGGAACATCACGCGCACGACGAGCGGCAGCAGCGAGAACAGCCCGAGCCACAGCGTGCCGATCCACCCGCGCACGAGCGAGCGCGAGCCGATGAAGAGCTCACGACCGACCTTCGACCACAGCCGGCGGCGCGTGAGCCGGCCGCCCGCCACGGAGTGATCGTCGGGAAGCGCGACCTCGTGGACGTCGTGCTCGGGCGTGAGCACGATCGGACACAGCGGAGCCGCGTGGGCATCGTCGACGCCCCGGAAGTACATCGCGACGCCGAAGAAGCCCGCTGCGCCGAAGGTCTCGTACTCGGCGCCCAGCTCTTCGATCGCACGTCGCGTGGACTCCTCGCGCTCGTCGATGCAGAAGACGAACTGCGCGCGTGGAGTCGGCGGTCGCCAGCTCGGATCGACCGTCGCGCGATGCAGCGCGATGCCGGACAACACCTGCTGGCGATGACGGCGCTCGTACGCGAGCTGCCACAAGCGCCGGCGCTCGATCGACGAGAACGCGTCGACCTCCGCGAGACCGTCGGCGATCTCGTCGTCCGCCATGCCGAGCACGTCGGGGGCCGCGAGCCCGGCGGCCTGACACACCTGGTACAACCGGTAGGCGCGGTCGAGCGTGCCCGTGGCGGGCCCGCCCTGCGCGACGATGCCGACCAGCTTGCGCGGCAGGTCGGCGAGCGGGCCATTGTGATCGACGTGCTCCGCCGCGAGCCAGCGAACCGCGAGGTACTCGTACACGAGCCGCACGGCGAGCAGATCGACGAGTCTGCACGGCGGAGCCTCTTGCGGCGCGATGCCGGGCTCGTGCTCGAGCCGGTGCACCAACCCGGCCCAACCCGGCAGCGCGAGCAACACCCGCTGCACGTACGATTCCCAGTCGCGCGGCGCGACGCCGAGGCGCTCGAGCATCTCGACGACGACGTCCGCCGCATCGGCGTCTCGTCGCGCTTGCGCGCGCAAGAGCCCGCGCAGCGGACGGAGCCACGGCGCCGCCACGGCCCCGACCTGTAGGAAGAGCGATCGCATCGCGCGGTAGAGCCCGAGCTCGCGATCGGGCATGGGCCAGTACGCGATGCCTTGATCGAGGAACGCGGGCACGAGCCGCACGACGAGCGGATTGACGAGGTCGTCGACGTCCTCGCCGGTCGCCTGCAGGAGGAAATCCCGGTGGCGCAGCGACAGGCCCCAGCGATTCGCCGGCGTCGGCGTGCCTTCCTCGGCACGCCGATGGCACGCAGCCCACAGCGCGCAAGCGGCGAGCGCCTCGGGCTGGTGCACGAGCGTACGCTCGATCGACGCGATCGTGAGCGGCATGAACAGCAGCCGCACGAGCGTCTCGTTCGCGTCGGCGAGTCGCCGATGACCCACGAGGGCTTCGGCGAGCGCCGGCAGATCGCCCCGCTCGAGCATCGGGCGCAGCCACGCGGTCGTGCTGGCGACGATCGCCCGCGCGGCGGTGACCGGGATCGTCGCGCTCAGCCGGCGCAGGAGCCCGAGCTCCTCGATCCTCCACTCGAGCGAGTTGCCTCCGTCGTCGTCGATGCCGCACGTCAGCATCTGGCGCCACAGCTCCGAGCGCGCGAGCCGACCCCCGAACAGCGGCCGGTCACCACCGCGAAGCTCCTGCTCGTGGCCGAGCACGCGATCGACGTCGACGGGCGTAATGCGACCGCGCGAGAGCTCCTGGCGGTAACGGGACTCCGGCATGAACGGCTCGGCGCCGAACACCTCGGCCGCGCTGAGCACCGCCGACTCGAACGGCAGGTGCTGGAACGCATGCAGAGTGTTGTGGTGGACGAAGACGCCGATCGGTCCCTGCACCGGCAAGAGGTGCGAGACCCGCTCCATCACCTCGCGCAGGTGCGCGAGCGTCCCGTCCGCAGAGGCGGCCTCGCTCACCCGACCTCCCGTCGCCGCCAGCGGGCCGCGAACGTGTGGGTCGACGCGGCCTGGTGGGTGTCGAGGCCGCGGATCACGAGTCGACGATCCGGCCATTCGTCGGCGATGCGGTGCAGTCGCTCCTGCACGGTGTGATCGACGAGCTGGGTGCCGGTGAAGTCGACGACCACGAGCTTCACCGCGGCATCGACCCGCTGGAGGCGATTGGCGAGCGAGCGCAGGTTCGTGAACGCACAACAACCCCGGACCCGGAGCTCGAGCGTGTCGCCGTCGAGGCGCGCTTCGATGTTCGAGCGGAACAGCTCGCCGACGCGGATGCCACGGGTGACGTGCACCGTCACCTCGAGCACGAGACCGACCCCGACGCCGACGAGCAGGTCGGTCGCGAGCGTGACGAGCAGTGTCGACACGAACACGAACAGCTGATCGGGTCCCACCTTCCACGCGTGCTTCACCTCGCTGGGCGAGGCGAGCCGCGCACCCGTGAACACGAGCATCGCGGCGAGCGCGGCGAGCGGGATGTGCTGGAGGACGTTCGGCAAGAGCGCGACGAAGCCGAGCAGGAACAGCCCGTGAAAGAAGTTCGAGAACGGACTCGTCGCGCCCGCGTCGATGTTCGCCTTGCTGCGGACGATCTCCGAGATCATCGGCAAGCCCCCGATGGCCGCGGCGAGCGTGTTGCCGATGCCGACCGCGAGCAGGTCGCGATCGAGATTGGACGCGCGCTTGGCGGGATCCAGCGCGTCCACGGCCGTCGCGCTCAGCACCGATTCCACGCTGCCGACGAGCGTGAACATGACGATGTACTTGAGCGACGTGCCCGACGTGATCGCGGAGAAGTCGGGCATCGCGACCGCGGCGCCCAGGTTCGCGGGCAGCTGGACGAGCTCCTGGGGCCCGACCTCGTACATGTGCCCGACGAACTCGTATTTGTGGGCGATCTCGAACTCGTAGACCATGCCCAGGGGCACCGCGACGAGCAGCACCACGAGCGGTGCCGGCACGCGTTTCAGCGCGGCGATGCCCAGGCGCGGCAACCCGAACAGGATCAGGAGCGCGAGTGCACCGATCATGAACACCTCGGGGTTGAGGCGTCCGAAGCTCGCCGGGATCTCCGCGAGCAGCGGCAGCGGACCCTTCGCGACGGGCGTGACGCCCATGAGCACGTGCGCCTGCTTCGAGATGATGATCACCCCGATCGCAGCCAACATGCCGTGTACGACGGCGGGTGGCATGAGCGAGCCGACGAAGCCGAGCCGTGCGATGGCGAGGGCGATCTGGATCGCGCCCGCGACCACGCCCACTGCGATGGCGCGGTGGTAGCCGACCTCCATGTCACCGGCGCCGAGCTCGGTCACCGCGCTGACGACGATGACGATGAGACCGGCGGCCGGCCCCTTGATCGTGAGCCGCGCGCTGCCGAGGAAGCTGCCGAGGAGGCCGCCGATCATGGCGGTCACCAGCCCCGCGATCGGTGGGAAGCCGCTCGCCATCGCGATGCCGAGCGAGAGCGGCAACGCGATGAGGAACACGAGGAAGCCCGAGGTGATGTCGGCTTTGAGGTCGTAGCCGGAGAACCGCGAATTGGACGATGGCGAGAACATGACGAGACCCCGTCGGGTGGGGATCGACCTGCCGCTTGCGCAGGCCTTCCGGACGCCGCGCCGCCGAGGCGCTCGGCGTCACCGCAGGCAGACGTCGTGCGAGACGTCGGCCGGTTCGGGCGACGGACCGCGATGCATCGCACCGCGGGTCGAGTTGTTCACGCGCGCGGAGGACCGCGATTGTTGTGCTGGGAGATGCACGGATCACGCGGCGTCGCGTGGTCCGCGTGTCCCGCGAGCAGGACGACGCGACGGGGCGCGCCGAGGAGCTGCACGTGGCGCAGTTCCTCGCCGACGTCGCCGTCCTCGCCGCACTCCTCGGATTCGGACGCCTCGATCGGCGTGCCGTGGGGCTCGCGCGCCGGATCGTGCGCGTGACCGAGGTCGGTGGTCACGATCGGTCCGTCGACCGCCGCGGCCTCGAGCCGCGCGAAGCTCTCGACGGGCGCGCCGGTGCGGATCCACAAGCACGCCGCCAGGGCGCCCCAGAGGCAGCACACCCACGCCAGCAACGCGCGTCTCCGGATCACGTCCACGCTACCTCCGACTGTCGCGCTCGGGTGACCTTGCTGTCAACGACGCGGACGCACGCACGCGAGACATCCACCGTCCACGCCGAGTGACCGCGCGCGAATTCACTGCACGACCTCCCACGGCGATGCGAACCACGACGCGGCGGTGGGGTGGGTCACGAGGCTGGGCCCCACGAGCTGCAGGAACGGCTCCGCCCACCACGCCAGCACCAGCAGCACGAGCACGAGCACCGCGAGCCCGAGTAGCTCGCGACCGCGCAGCTCGGGGAACATCGCGCCGGCGGGCGAGCGCAGCGGTCCGAGCGTCGTGCGGATGAACGCGAGCCACACGACGACGCTCGCGAGGTTCACGACCGCGATGGTGGCCCACGCGATCGCGGGATGCGTCTCGAACGCGCCGTGCGTGACGAGGTGTTCCGCGACGAAGCCGAGCGTGCCCGGAAAGCCGGAGTACGACAGCGCGGCGAGCAGCATCAGCACCGTGAAGCGCGGCGCAGTGCGGACGACGCCGCCGAGCGCCGCGAAGTCGGTGGTGCCGAGTCGATTGCGCACGAACTCGACGCACAGCACGAGGCCCGCGCCCGCGAGCGCCAGGTTGGCGCCGCCGAGCAGGCCCGACGTGGGGCCCACGATGTTCGGCGTGGCGATGCTGACGATGACGGTCGCGCCCACCGCCACGAGCACGTTGCCCATCGCGCCCGCGAGGCTGCCGCGCACGAGGCCGACGAGCGCGCACCACAGCGCGCCGAGCACGGCCGCGAGCGCGAGCGGCATGGCAGCGACCATGAGCGCAGACGGCAGCAAGCCGCCGCCGAGCCGCACGAACAGGTACATGCCCAGCGAGGGGAACAGGAGCGGGATCGCGACCGCCGCAGGTGCGCGCTCGAACAGCGCGAGCGCCCAGCCGTGAAACGGCGGCAAGGGCACGCTGATCGCGAGCGCGGGCATGAGCAGCGCGAGCACCACGAACTGGCGCTCGAACGGGATGCCGGCGTGTACGAGCGTGGGATAGTCGAACGGGCGCGGCGCGTCGACGCCGAGGCCGAGCAGCAGGACCGAGCCGATGACGAGCGCGGCCGACAGCATCGCCGGCCGCGTGTACACCGGGATCTGGAAGTCGATCCGGTGGAAGCGCACGTGCAGTCGCAAGAGCGACGAGGCCGGCGCAACCGCGACGAGCAGCGCGAGACCGACGATCATGAGGTCGACGCTCGCGAGCGCGAGCAGGTTGAGTCCCTCGATGGTCAGGAGGCACGCGCTCTCGCTGCGGCTCAAGCGGGGCGCGAGCGCGAGGAACACGACCGCCGTGACGAGTGCGACGATCGCCACGAACATGAGCGAGAGTCCGTCGACACCGACGTGGTACCCGATGCCGAGCACGTCGCGGGTGCTGCGATCGACGAACTGCAGGCCGCTCTTGCCGAGATCGAAGTCGGTGGCGATCACTCCGACCATCGCAACGGTGCCGATCGCGAGCAGGCGAGTGGCGAACGAAACGACGCGCTCGTCGGCTCGCCACCTCACCCACGCGGCACCGACGAGCGGCACCACCCACACGAGCGTGAGCCACGGGATGCCCGGCGCGGGGCTCTCGATCACCGTCGCCGGCTCGGACGGCGGCGGCACGGGCCCATGGAACCAGCTGACCGTGGCGTGGACCATGCCCACCACCGTGGCGGCGAGCACGAGCCCGACCGTGTGCGCGCGCAGCCACCCATCCGCCTTCGCGACCGCGCGACCGAGCCGGAGCAGAGGTTGCACGACCCAGCGGTCCTGCACCCCGTCGAGATCGAAGCGATGGATCGCGAGGTCGTGCATGCGCGCCGCCCAGCCGAGCGGGTTGCGCTGGTCGGGCTTGCGCAATGCCACCCACGACAGCGCGACGATCGATGCCATCGCGACGCCGGCGAGCACGAGGTCACGGTGCTCGCCGAGCGGGCCGAGCGGATCGGCCGGGCCGTAGATCCACGGCGCCGACGAAAGTCCGGCGAGGCCCCAGACCACCACGATCGTCGCGACCGAGATGAGCCCGAGCGCGAGCGCGCGGCGGGCCTGCGACACCTGTGCGCGCCTCCCCCGGCTCGCGGCCCTCACCTGCACGATCGCGTTGGGCGCGAGCAGGAACTGACCCATGCGCAGACCGGCGTGCAACACCATGAGCAAAGTGGCGAGGTGCCACGCACCGAGGCCGCACGCGATGAACATGCCGCCGAGCTGGGCGATGGTCGCGTAGATGAGTCGCCCCTTCGCATCGGTCTGTGCGGCTCCGATCGCCGTGGACACGACGAGCGTGGCGCCGCCGACGATCACGGTGGCCCACATCGCCACCGGCGACTGCACGAGCAACGGTCCCGATCGCAGCAGGAGATAGACGCCGGCGTGCGCCATCACGGCGCCGTAGAAGAGACCCGTCGACGTGGTGGGCCCTTCGACGGCGTGCGCCATCCAGTTCGACACCGGCAGCTGCGCCGACTTGCTGACGGCCGCGATCCACAACGACAACCCGATCGCGGCCGCCCACGCGGGTGACAGCGACTCGCTGCCCACGAGCATCGTGCGGAAGTCGGAGCCACCGAGCTCGTGGCCGAGGAAGAGCGTGGCCGAGAGCAGGCCGAGGTCGCCGAGCCGATTCGTGATGAGCGCGCGCGCCCCCGCCCGTACGGGCGCGGCGCGCTCGTGGAAGAAGCCGATGAGCAGCGCCGAGCACACGCCCACCCATTCCCAGCCGAGGAACAGCAGCAGGAATCCGTCGCCCGCCACGAGCACGTTCATGCCGGCGACGAACAACAGCACGAGCGCGAAGTAGCGCAGGTACCCGGACTCGCGGTGGAGGTACGGCACCGAGAACCAGGTGACGACGAGCGAGATCACCGTCGTCATCACGAGCATCAACGCCGAGAGCGGATCGATCCACAGCGCGACCGAGATCTCGTGACCCGGCAGCCGCAGCCAGTGGAACGCGTGGACGATGCGGACGGTGGGATCGACGAGTCGGTCGACCAGCGTCCACACCGACGCGACCGCGGACGCACCGACGCACAGCACGGCGATGCGACCGATCGCGCGCTCGCCGAGGTTCGATCCCGCGAGTGCGATGAGGCCGAGCAGCGCGGCACCGACGAGCGGCATCGCGATGATCGAGAGCACGACGAAGTCCGGGGGGTGGGCGCTCATCACACGCTCCTCGCGGCGATGCGAACGGGCGGGAGGAAGTCGGTGTGACCCGCGTACCAGGCCGCGGAGCTGCTCATCACGGGCAGCTCCACGCCGCGCGACACCCACGGTCGGAAGCCGAGGCCCGGGCGGAAGACGTGGGCCTCGCCGGTCTCCGGATCCATCGACACGACCGTGACCCAGCCGTTGCCCACGATGTCGCGCAGCATCGGCTGACGCGCGACGATCGCGGAGAGCACCTCGGGCGTGGACTCGATGACGACGAGCAGCCGCATCGGCTCGTGGATCTCGACCATCTGGCGCGGCAGCCCTGTGCGCAGGTCGCTACACGTGCCGTCCATGACCCCGATGAGACCCACGACGTTGTGCGGCAGCTTGGTGCCCGCCCCGTAGCGCTGCAGATCGCAGCGCGAGAAGTAGTACTCGAGGCTGATGCCGGCGCCGACCGGCGTGACCGCCATGAGGATGCGCTCGAGGATCGCGCCGGTCGCGTCGATCGTGGGGTCGTACGAGATGATGAAGCCGCGGCGGTCGAAGAAGAGCCCGCGCGTCAGCTCGCGCCGACCGATCACGGCGAATGCGTTGGTCGCGTGGCCGAGCTCGGGGCGCGGCTGGCTGGGATCGACCGCGCGGGCCTGGACGTGGCGCAAGGCCATGCGGGGCGACGCGCCCGGTGGCGCGTGCTCCAGTCGGCGACAGCGCTCGTGCGCGCTCATCTCGCGCGCGCGATCGAGGGCCGCCATCATCGTCGTGAGGACCTCGCGGTGCGACGCCGGCACTGCATCGAGGTCGGACCACAGCACGTCCTCGTTGCACGTGTTGTGCTCCCCACCCACGAACCAGGTGTCGTCGGGGACGTGGATGCCGCGCTCGCGCAGGCCGGCCCGCACCTTCGGCGAGTTCGCCATCGCGGCGCACAGCCGTGCATTCGTGCCGCCGTGCCGGCCCCGACACGCGCCGCAGTCGTACGCCGACAGGTGCGGGTTGTTGATGCTCGACGAGCCATGGCCGACGAACGCGACGAGGCGAGTGAAGCCGTCGACCAGACCGATGCTCTGCAGGAGCGCCGCGATCCGATCGATCTGCTCCTTCGGCGTGAAGCCGGCGATCGCGTCCTGCTCGCCGTCGTGCTCGGGCGACTCCGCGACGAGCACCGTGGGGTGCGGCGGCAGGAGCACGCGGCGCATCGGTCCGCGCATCGCCGCGGCGTAGCGGGGGAAGAACACGAAGCCGAGGAGCCGGATCCACGCCACGAGGCCCGCGGCGTACGTGGCGAGCAAGCCGCCCACGCCGTGGTGGAGCGACTCGTGCCAGTGCGAGCGCCACGAGTCGATCCACGAGTGCACCGCGTCGAATCGGCGTGCCCGATCGTGCGAGTCGCGGCGCGGGACCTCGATCACGCGCTTCGCCGGCGCCACGCCGAGCGGGCACAGCGGGCTGAAGTGATCGTCGGTGCGGCCCCGGAAGGCGATCGGGATGCCGAAGAAGCCGGGCGCGCCGTACGTGCGGCAGCGGGGCGCCGCTTCCTCGAGATGGCGGCGGAAGCCTTCCTCGCGATCGTCGAAGCAGAACGCGATCTGGAAGAGCGGCTCGGGCAGCTTCGGCCGGTGTCGACGCAGGTCCGCCATCGCCTCGAGCACGTCGTTGCGATAGTGGGCCTCGTACGCCTCCTGCCAGATGGGGAGGCGCTGCTCGCTCGGCACCGCGTCGAGCGCGGCGAGGAGCTTCTTCACCCGGCTTCCGGTCGCAGTCGTGAGCTGGTACGCGCTCACGCCCAACGCCTGGGCCGCGCGCATGAGCTGCCACGCCCGCACGAGTCGTCGATCACCACCGACGTGGCGGCAGCGCGCAGCGATCGCAGCGCACTCCACGGCGCGCGACGCCGCCGGCGCGGCGATCACCTCGCGCGCGCGTGCCGACAAGGCATCGTCCAGCTGACCGGCGAACAACGCGACGCGGACGGCGAGCTCGTCGGGCGCGCTCGTCCAGTGATCGTGCACATGGGCCGGAGCGAGGCCCTCGAGCTCCTGCGCGCACGCGCGATGGATCGCCGCGAGCTCGGAGGTGAGGAAGAGCGCGAGGTAGTCGACGAGGCGCACGGCCGGCACGCGTCCATCGGCGTACTCGGGATGCTCCTCACGCCAGCGCACCATGCCGGCCCATCCGGGGATGTGCACGAGCACGCGGCGCACGTAGTCGCCCCAGCGATCCCGCGGCACGCCGAGCGCCGTCAGCACGCGGCAACACGCCTCGGCCGAGTCCTCGGGCAGCACCGTGGTCGACGGCAGCCCATGCAGCGCGCGGCGGCCCGGCGTCTGGAAGCGCCGCCACGCGGTCCACAAGCCGGCCGCGCGACCCGGACGATCGTCGAGCGCGATGCCCTCGTCGAGGTGGGCCGCGCACGCGCGGATGACGACCGGATCCACCTCGACCCCGAGCTCGCGGCCCGTCAGCGCACGGACGAGATCGCGGTGCGATCGACGGCCGAGCGATGCGGCGAACTGCGCCGGCGTCGGCTCGCCGTCCGCGTCCCACCGCGGCTCGCAGCGTCCGATCGCATCGACGCATGCGCGCCACAGCTCGTGCTCCGCCGCGTCGCTCGGCCAGCTGTCCTCCTGCAGGGTCCAGCGCACGCTCGGCAGCGGCCGCGGATCGCAGTCGTGCAACATGGCCGCGCGCAGCACGGCGACTTCGTCGCTGAAGGTGTCGTCGTCCTCGCCGACCTGCCGCAGACGGTTGCCGAAGCGACCCGCGATCGCGGCGCGCAGATCCTGTTCGCCGATGCGACCGCTCGCGTAGGCCGCGCGGTACTCCGCCTCGGGCAGGTAGCCGTCCGCGCCGTAGATCTCGTGCGCCGCCGCGACGGCCTCGTGGAACGGAAGGCTCGTCGTCGTCTCGAACGCGCTGCCGGGCGGAGCGACGAGGCTCGCCGTCCAGTTCTCGAACGCGTGGAGCGTGTTGTGGTGGATGAACGTCTCGATCGGCGCCTGCGAAGGGAGCAGGTGGGCGGCGTGCTCGATCGCCTCCACCAGCGCCGCGGCATCGCCGTCGGCGCGGGCCGGCTCGAGCCGCCCGCGCAGGGACGACCGATCGAGCTCGGCGGATTCGGTGTGCGAAGAAATCATGGGAAGCGCTCGCGGATTCGGCCACGGAGTGGATCGGAGTCGCCGGCGACCGGCGACGCGCGAGACCGAATGACGACGCACCCGTCGTCGATCGGCCGGACCTGGACGTCGGCACGCGCGCGTGCGGACGCCGAACCGGTGGGCACGCGGGCACGAACGGGCGCGATCCTCCGCGCCGGCTCACGCGCGTGCGCTCAGGCCGGTGGACCGCGATTGTGTCGGCAGCGCTGGAGCGACTGCGATCCGCGGAGGGCGAATCGCTCGGCGCGGACGGCCGCGACGAGCTCCCAACTCGCCCGCGGATCCCAGCCCGAGGTGGTGCACGCGACGGAGTCGTCTTCGCCGGGCGATGACTCGGACTCCGCGTCCTCGCCGAGCTCGGCCGAGCTCGGCGGCGGAGCGAGCACCGGCGCGGGATCCGTGTCCGTCAGGCGCGCGTCGTCCCGCTGCGTGACCAGCTGTTCCGCCGCGGCCGCGCGCGAGCCGAAGGCCAGCGCGAAGACCATCGCCAGGCACCACACCAGGGTGGCGACACGGCGGAGGGCGCTGGGAATGGTCGCGCGCACGGGACAGCCTTCTATGTGGCCGTCGAGGACGCGCTTGTCAAACCCCCGTGACCGCAGGAGCGGTCACGCCGAAGCGGTCACTGCGCCGCTGCGCATTCGGCTGCTCACTCGGCTTCTTCGAACTCGAAGTTCCACAGGATGTACTTCCAGTCCTGATCGATGCTGCGCGTCTCGCCGAACGGGTACTCCATCTGCGCGATGAAGACGACATCTTTGCGCGGGAACATGAAGCGGATGATCTCGCGCGTCGGCGCGGTCTCGCCCTGCTCCACCACGTGCAGCTTCGCGTAGATGCCCGACTTCTTCTGGAAGTCGTGCTGGTAGCTGATCTCGTCGACCGCGAGCCCCGCCTGCTTGTAGCTGTTCTCGAACCACGTGACCGCGCGCTCGTCGAGTGGGCGCGTCTTGTGCGTGACGTAGAACGTGACGGTGAGGTCCTCGACGCCGGACAGCTCCTCGGCCTCGTCGTCTGCGAACGGATCCTCTTCTTCTTCTTCGCCGCCCTTGCCGAACGTGTGCGTGGAGCCCGTCGAGCTACAGGAGATCACGGGCACCCACCCGTCGCCCTCGGCCGCATGCGACGCCTCACCGCACTGCTTGTAGACGTAGAGCGTGTCCGGGATCTCGAACTTCACCTCGAGATCGGGGATGCGGATGACGTTGCCCGTCGTCTTGCCGGTGGTCGGATCGTCGACCCACGACGCGAGGGACGACTTGCCCTTGCCCTTGTTGCGGCAACCGACGGCCGGCAAGACGAGCAGCACGCAGGTCGCGATCGCGACGGTTCGGATGCGGGACGGCGTGGACCTTCGCATGCCGGGACCTTATCAAAGGGGCCGGCGCGGAAAAAGCACCAGGCGGGTGCCCGTTCCGGCTGCCTGGCATTTGGCATCCGTGTTGCTCATGCAGTCCAGTGCCATGGGATTGGCAACGTTGCCCCCGCTCTCGCGCACCCACGACCACGGACGACCGCAGGGCGACCACAGCCCGCGCGAGGCGCTCGGGCTCGTCCGCCTGCTCCGATTCCTGCTCGATGCCGACGATCCCGAGGCGGCCGCGGCCCGGGCCGTCGCGGCCCTCGGGCTCCTGCCCGAGATCGCATGGGCCGAGCTCGACGGCCAGGCCCACGGCGACCTCGAGATGACGCTCGGCGAGCCCGGTGCGCAACGCGTGCTGGCCGTGGGCCTCGCGGCACCGGGCGACACCGGCGCGCGCGCGCTCGTCGAGGGCGTGCTCGAGCTCGTCGCCGGTGTGTACGCCCGCGACGTCGCGATGCGCAGGCTCGAGGCCGACGCCGCGACCGATCCGCTCACCAAGCTGTGGAACCGCCGTGGCTTCGATCCGCTGCTCGACCACGCCATCGCCCGCGCGATGCGGACCGGTGAGGACATCGCGCTCGTGGTGGTCGACATCGATCACTTCAAGTCGATCAACGACGACCTGGGCCACGCCACCGGTGACAAGGCGCTCGTGGCCGTCGCGGACGCCATCCGCGGCGTCATCCGCCCCACCGACGTCGCGGCGCGACTCGGCGGCGACGAGCTCGCGATCCTCTTGTCGGGATCGAACGGCGGCGGCGCGCTGAAGATGTGCGAGCGTCTGCGTTTCGCGATCGAGCGCGTCAACCCGCTGGCGCCACGCTCGCTGACTTTGTCGATCGGCGTGTCGGACATGCTCGCCGTCGCCCGCAATGCGAGCGCGGACGCGGCCCGTCTCGGGCTCCTCGAGGCGGCCGACCTCGCGCTGTACGCCGCGAAGGCGGCCGGCCGCAATCGGGCCGTGTGCCACGTCTCGGCCTCTCGTCACGCGACGCGCGAGACGGCGGTGTGCGTCGAGGTGATCGACGACGAGCCGACGATGCCCATCTGCGTGGGCATGTGAGGTCGCGTCATCGCGACACGAGCAGGCTGCGCAGGTAGTCGTCCGGCGGCAGGAATCCGAGCAGCTCGAGGCACGTCGCCGCGACGTTGCCGAGGCCGGAGCGCTCCGTGCCTTGGTCGGTGCGCACGCGCGGGCCCCCGCCGGGCTCGCGCTCGTCCACGATCGCGAACGGCACGGGGTTGAGGCTGTGGCTCGTGCGCGGACGCGACGAGCCGTCCTTCTCCACGTCGAGCATCTGGTCGGCGTTGCCGTGATCCGCCGTGACGACGAGCACGCCGCCCAGCCGGCGCACGGCCGCGACGAGCCGACCCACGCACAGATCGACGCACTCCACCGCGAGCCGGGCGGGCACGAACAGGCCGGTGTGGCCCACCATGTCGCCGTTCGCGTAGTTCACCCGCACGAAGTCGTAGTGCTCGCGCTCGATGGCGCTCACGAGCGCATCCGTGACCTCGGCGGCCTTCATCCACGGACGCTCCTGGAAGGGCAGGACGTCGGACGGGATGTCGATGTACGTCTCCTTGCCGTCGTCGAACTTGCCGGAGCGGTTGCCGTTCCAGAAGTACGTGACGTGGCCGTACTTCTGGGTCTCGGCGAGCGCGAGCTGGCGCTTGCCCGCGAACGTGAGCAGCTCGCCCATCGTGCGATCGATCGCCGGCGGCGCGACGAGGAAGTGCGCGGGTACGTGCTCGTCGCCGTCGTACTGCATCATGCCGGCGAAGAACACGTCGAGACGCGGGCCGCGGGCGAACGCGGTGAAGTCCGGCCGCTCGAACGCCTTGCTGATCTCGAGGGCTCGGTCGCCGCGGAAGTTGAAGAGGATCACGGCCGCGCCGTCGCGGATGCGGCCGAGCGGCTGACCCGCGCCGTCGACGAGCACGAACTCCGGCAGGTACTGGTCGTCGACGTCGGACTCGGCGTAGAGCGTGCGGATCGCGGTGAGCGTGTCGCCGAACGGGCGAGCGAGGCCGTGCACGTGCACGTTCCAGCCGCGCTCCACCATGCCCCAGTCGGCCTCGTAGCGATCCATCGTGATGCGCATGCGGCCGCCGCCGCTCGCGATCGCGGCGTCGCACCCCTGCGCGCGCAGTTCGGCGAGCACGCTCTCGAGCCGCTCGACGTACCCGAGCGCGGAGCGACCCGGCACGTCGCGTCCGTCGAGCAACGCGTGCACGCGCACCTTCGCCACGCGCTCCTGCGCGGCGCGACGAAGCATCGCGATCAGATGATCGATGTGGCTGTGCACGTTGCCGTCGGACAACAGACCGAGGAAGTGGAGCGGCTCGCCGCTCTTCGCCACCTTCGCAAGCGCGGCCCGCCACGCGCCGCTCGCGAAGATGGACCCGCTCGCGATCGACTCCGCGACGAGCTTCGCGCCCTGATCGAAGATGCGACCCGCGCCCAGCGCGTTGTGCCCCACCTCGCTGTTGCCCATGTCGGCGTCGCTCGGCATGCCGACGCTGCGCCCGTGGGCCGCGAGCTCGCGATACGACGGCAGGGTGCGCAGCCACGCGAGCGTGGGTGCGTGCGCGTGCGCGACGGCATCGCCGGCATCGCCCTTGCCGATGCCGACGCCGTCCATGACGACGCACACGACGGGGCCGCGGGGAGCGACGCGCACGGGATGGGGGCGGAGGATCTCGGCCATGGTCGTCCTCAGAACATGTAGTGGTACCCGACGATGATCTCGAGCGCCAAGTCGAACGGGTTCGTGTCGGGCGCCTGGTCGGGGTTCTCGGGATCCGGCCGGGCGACGACCTGCGTGCGCGAGAAGTACTTGTGGATGGAAGCCCCGATCGCGATGCCCGAGTTGTTGCGGATCGGCACGCCGATGTGCGCGCCCGAGCGGATCATCGGCGAGACGTTCGTGACGTCCTCTTCTTCGCTGGGGAACGCGGTGGTCGGCCGCACGAGCGTGTTGATGCCGACGCCGGCGGCGACGCCGAGCTCCGCGAACACGGGGCCCATCACGATCTGGATCGACGGACCGAGCGCGAAGTCGGTGTGGCCGAGCGCGGCGTAGCGGCGCGCCGTGCCGCCGTTCGGATCCGGCACGTCGCGGGCTTCGAGGAAGTGGAGGTGGCCGAAGTGCGCCTCGCCGCCGAAGCGGAACGGTCCGACGCGCCCGCCGTGCACGCGGAACTGCATGCCGGCCCCGAAGCCGACGCGCTGGATCACCTGCGCGCCGCCGACGAACAGGATGCCGAGCCGCGGCGCCGCGATGAGGCTGAAGATCGGCCCCTTGGGCTTGTACAGCGCCGTGTTGCCGCGCTTCGTCTCCGACGCTCTCGCGGCGGCGCCCTTCGCCTGCGCCGGCGCGGCGAGCATCAACGCGAGCGCGACGGTCCCGAGCACGGCCGCATCCTACTCCCACTCGCCCGGCGAGGTCTCGCCGCCCGGGGCGCCTTCGCGGGTCACTCCTCGCAGAGCACCGCCGGACCGCCCAAGCCGTCCCGGCGCACGACGACCATCTGCCCGGGCTCGACGAGCGCCTCGCGGACGACGAGCGCGTCGTGGGGGTCGACGCCACGCGAGCGCAGATACTCGCGCGCACGCGGCGTGTCCGCATCGATGTGCTCGCACGCGAGCCCCACGGTGACCTCGCCGTCGAGGCGCGCGCCGCCGACCCGCGTCACACCGCACGATTGCTCGACGAGTGCAAACCGATCGCTGGTGTCGCTCGCGCGGCGCACCTCCACGCGCCACGCGAGCGCGCGGCGACCGGTGAGCGGCGATGCGCCGATCGTCTCGCCTCCCGCCGCGCCGCGCAGGAACGGCTCGGCCTCCGACCACTGCAACGCGGGCACTCGCCACCGGTACGCGACGCGCGGGGCCACGGACCGCGCGACGCGGAGCCGGGCGACGCCGTAGATCCCGGCAAGCGTGGCGACGGTCGCGAGCGGCAGGGCGAGCGCGAGGTGGAGCCCCGAGCCGAGCGCGGCAGCCACGACCAGCACCGCGGCCGTGACGAGCCCGAGTGCGACCGCCGGCGATCCACGCACCGCGAGCTCGCGACGCTCGAGCTCCCCGAATGCCCGCGCCGCCGCGACATCGGCGAGGTCGATCCACGTGCGACCGTGGCAGCGCGGGCAGCCGTGGGACGGCACCGACGTCGCCTCCGTGCGCATCGGATCACCACCCCCGTCGGGAAGCTCGAGCCACCCACACGTCAGGCACGCGCTCGCACACGGGAACGTCAGGCGCTCGATCTCTCGATCCTCGGCGCCACGCAGGGCTCGGCGGACGTCGCGCGAGCGCGCGAGCCGACGATCCGTTTCACGAAGCTGTGCACTCGTCGCGTGTCCCCACGAACCGATCGGTCCTGCGGCACCCCCTGCCATCCTCGAACGCTTCCTCCTCGCGGCCACCCGCCGTCGATCCTACTCCGGCCGCGCGCCGCTCCTTCCGCGGCACGCCGGCCCCGTGCCACGGGCGGTCCCGCAACTCCTGCGCTATCGTTGCCCTCGGGCGCATGGGGTCCGACGCGGCCCGGATGCGATCACGAGCGGCGGACCGACATGCTCGTCGACTTGCACGAAACCGAGGACTGCCTGCAGGTCGCGTGGGACTCGCTGACCCTCATCGTGTTCGTGGGTACGGCGCGGGCGGAGGACGTGCGCACGATCTGGCGCAACGATCGCGACATCATCGCGCGTCACGGCGCACTCACGTCGATCACGGTGATGACCGGCGAGCTGCGCATGACGGCGCCGGACGAGGTGAAGCGACTCGCCGCCGAGATGACGGCCGACCTCGCACCCGACTCGATCGGTGGGGCCGTCGTCGTGCCGTGGGACGGCATCGCCGGCGCGACGTTCCGCACCGTGCTCGCGAGCATCTATCTGCTCGGCCGCATCCGCACGCCGAACAAGGTGTTCAAGGCGTTGCCCGACGCGATCGACTGGGTCCTCGATCTCCCCAACCAGCGCCCCGACCTCGCGGCCGCGCGCGCGCTCGTACGGGAGCGACTCGGCGAGCGCGTGGCCGCGTTCGAGTCGCGTCTCGTCGCGAGCGCCCCGGGGTCCCCGGATTGACGACGGCCGCGCGCCCTGGTGTGCTCACCCTCGATGAGCGACTCCTCCGAAGGTTTCGTGCCCGTCTGTGCGCTGACCCGTCGCGGATTCGTGTCCGCTTCCGCTGCGGGCCTGTTGGTGATGGGCTGCGGTGGCCCGAAGAAGATGAAGACGGTGCCCGCGCTCAAGGAGGGCAACATCGTCGAGCTCGACATCGAGAAGATCGCGGAGCTGGGCGTGCCGGGCGGGATGATCGGCGTGCAGGCGCGCGGCGAGAAGCCGATCCTCGTGATGCGTCTCGAGGGCTCGGCCTTCCGCGCGATGTCGATGAAGTGCACCCACCTCGGCTGCGCGGTGCGCTGGGACAACGAGGAGCAGCAGCTCCGCTGTCCGTGCCACGGATCCCGGTTCAAGGACGACGGCACGGTCGTGAAGGGGCCGGCCAAGCGCCCGCTCGAGCAGTACCCCACGCAGCTCGCCGGCACGAAGCTGCAGATCAGCGTGGCGAGCTGACGTGAGCCATCGTTTCGTCGCCGGCGTCCACTCGCTGCTCGAGATGTACGGCTGTCCCGCGGAGCTGCTCGACGATCTCGAGGTCGTGCGCGCAGCGATGCGGGCCGGGGCCGAGGCGTCGCGCGGCACGCTGCTCGGCGAGACCGCCCACGATTTCGAGCCGCAGGGCGTCACGGTCGTCGGCCTGCTCGCGGAGAGCCACATCTCGATCCACACGTGGCCGGAGCACGGCTACGCCGCGGCCGACGTCTTCACCTGCGGCACCGACGGCGCGCCCGAGATCGCGTGCGTCGTGATCGCGCAGCGACTCGGCGCGACCCACCACGAGATCAAGACGATCTCCCGCGGCGCCCCGAGCGGTCCGCCCGCGAACGGGTGACGCGTGGCTCCGAAGGGCGGCATCGTGCGTGTCGAGCTGCGCCGCGACGCGGGGCGCATCGGTCCCGCGTCGGGTCCGTGGATCCGCAAGACGCAGATCGCTCGCATGCTCGGCGTGCCCGATCCGCACGTGCTCGCGCAGATCCTCGATCGCAAGGGCGAGCCGCTCGCCTGGGGGCTCGTGTCCGCCGCGTCTTCGATCACCGTGCGTGTGCTCGGCTGGGGCGCCGAGCCGCCGCCCGACGACTGGCTCGAGCGTCGGCTCGCCATCGCGTTCGCGGCTCGCGATGCTTACGCGCTCGAGCGCGCGGGCACGACGGGCTATCGACTCGTGAACAGCGAGGGCGACGGACTGCCGGGCCTCGTCGTCGATCGCTACGGCGACGATCTCGTCGCGCAGCTCGCCACCGCACCGATGGCCGCGCGCGAGCCCGAGGTGCTCGAGTGGTTGCGTGCGCGGTGGCACGGAGCGATCCACGTCACGGTGCCCGAGGGAGCCGCGCGCGCCGAGGGCATCGAATCCGCGACGCGCGACGGCGGGGGTGGCGTGCTGCGATTCCTCGAGCACCACCTGCGCTTCGAGGTGCCCGCACCGCCGTCGCAGAAGACCGGGGCCTACTTCGATCAGCGCGCGAACCGACGCACGATCGCCCAGCTCGCGAAGCGGCACGGCGGCGCGATGCTCGACCTCGGCTGTCACGCGGGCGGCTTCGCCCTCGGTGCGCGCAGAGCCGGGCTCGACGTCGTGGCGCTCGATCGCTCCAAGACGATGCTCGCGCACGCGGCCGCGAACGAGGCCGCGAACGGGCTGTCGGGCGTGGCCTGGATCGAGGGCGACATGTTCGATCGACTCGATGCGCCCGCCTTGGCGGGACCGTTCGGCACCGTCGTCGTCGACCCGCCGAAGATCGCGAGCAAGAAGAGCGACGTCGAGCGGGCCCAGGGCGCGCTCGCCCGCATCGTGAAGGAGCTCGCGCCGCGGGTGCTGCCGGGCGGCCATCTCGTGCTGTGCAGCTGCAGCCATCACCTGGGCCGCGAGCACCTCGATCGCGTGGTGCTCGACGATGCGCGGCACGGTTGGACGCGCGTGCTCGCGCTCGGCGCCGGCGTCGACCACCCCGTCGCGCCCGGGCATCGCGAGGGCGAGTACCTGCGCGTGAACGTGTACCAGCGGCGCGAAGGCTGGTGAGGCGCGCCTAGGCGGTCGCGGCGGCGACGTGCTCTTCGCGGATCGAGATGCGATAGACGCTGTTCTCGGTCTCCACGTAGAGGACGTTCGACTCCGAGGTCATGAGCACGCGACGAACGGCGGTGGTGACCATGCGACGCCCGTTCGGGTCGCGAAAGATCACCATCCCGCGTCCGACGATGGGCTCGGACAGCAGGTATCCCTCGTAGATCCGACCCACGGTGGAGGTCAGGCCGGACTGGTCGCGCGAGGTCCGAATCTTGGTGGCGACGACCGAGAGCACCCTGGCTGGTAGCTTATCCCCGCAACCGGGGGTCCGCCACCTCTCGCCCCGCCCGCCGCCCTGCCGACCGCGCGTGGGCCCGGCCGCCAGAGGTTCGACGGCCGCGCGCCGCGCCTCCCTCCGCGATCGCACGCCGCGAACGCGCGGTCACGACACGTCGGACCGTGGCGTCGCGGACGGAGCTGGGAGTGGCCGAACGGACGCGGTGGACTCCAGTTCTCCCACCGCCGCATCGACGACCCAGCCCTCGACACCGCCCGGCAATCGCACGCGTGCCCAACCCGGGGTGCGATCCACGATGCGCACCTGGGCACCGCCCTGAATCGCGAATTCGATCTTGCGATGCGCACCGGGTCCCTCGCGCGCATCGACGCGAGGATCGAGCACGATCGCTCGCGGTGCCGTGCGATCTGCGCGAAGTGACAAGCCATGCAAGACGCCTGCGACGACGTAGAGCGCTGCGAACGCGATCATGGCGACGCGGGTCGGCGCCAGGTTTTCCCCACGGCCCTCCGGGCCCGAGTTTTCCACGCGGCCCTCCGGGCCTGATTTTTCCACACGGCCCTCCGGGCCTGAGTTTTCCACACGGCCCTCCGGGCCTGAGTTGCGGCCACGCAGTCGTCGTCGTGCGTGCTCGATCGCGACCGCGACCCACAGCGCTCCACAGACGAGCGCAGTCCAGCCCACGCCCGGGGCACGTAGCGTTTCGATCAGCAGATCCCACCACGTCTGCGGGCGATCGATGAGTGCGCCGGTCGTGGCGGCCTGGAGCTCGGCACGACGACGCACGATCTCGAGGTTGTAGCGGGCGGCCTCGGCCAACTCCGTGGTGGGGCTCCCTCGGAAGTCGAGCGCTTGTCGCAGGTGGAAGGTCGCGCGGCCGAGATCCCCTCGCTCCGCGTACGCCGTGCCGAGGTTGTACGACAGCACGCTGCTCGGCTGCCCGAGCAACGCACGCGCGCGCTGCCACCCGTCGATCGCGCCGGCCCAGTCGGCCGCGGCCGCGCGCTCGCTGGCCTGCGCCGCCGCGTCGTCGACGACGTCGGCGCGTGCGGGCGTGGCCCACAGCACGAGCGCACACGCGAGCGCGGTGACGACGGTGCGGAGCGTGCTCACGGCGAGCGCCTCCGCGTGAACGTGGAGTCGCGCAGGATCGCGAGCGCCTCGTCGAACAGCGCATGGCGCTCGGCCACCGTCCCGCGTTGGGCCGCGAAGCGAGCGGCGTCGCACGCATCGAGCAGCGACTCCATCCGGCGCACGTCGTCGCTCGCGATCCCGCGACGCGCGAGCGATCGCAAGAGCTCGGGCCGCGCGAGCCCGATGCCCTCGCCGTCCGTCGCCGCGACGGCGTGATCGTGCAAGAGCGTGGCCAGCTGCGCGTGGAATCCTTCGCCGCTCTCGATCGCCTGGCGCGCGAGCTCGATCCGCTCGCGTTGGCGTCGCCGCGCCTCGGATTGGCGGCGACGTGGCTCGTCGGGCCCGAACCGCGTCCAGGCCGCGGTCGCGAGCGTCACTGCGCCGGTGATCGCCGGCACGGTCAACATGCCCACGAGCCAGCGCTGCGGGGTGAGCCAGCGATCGGGCACGCGGTCGCGCGGCACCTCGCGGTCCGCGACGATCGCCGCGAAGCGCTCGCGATCGTCGGAGCTCTCGCCCTTCGCCTCGGTCGCATCGACCACGGCGGTGCCTTCCACCTGGATCTCGATGGCGTCGGTCTTCGCGGTGGCGTAGCGGCCGAGCTGCGGATCGAAGTAGTGCAGCACGTGCTCGGGCAAGACGAGCGTGCCCGGTTGCTCGGGGATGACGAGGAACGACCACGTCTTCGTGCCACCGACGCGATCGATCGCGCGCACATCGGTCTCGATCTTGGGGTCGTAGCGCCGGGCGTCGCGAAGCTCGGGCCACTTGCCCGGATCCACGAGCGCGAGGTTGCCGGTGCCCGACAACGTGACGGTCCACGTGAACGGCTGGCCGGCCTCGACCACGGTCTTGTCGACGCTGGCGGACAGCGCGAGCTGGCCGACGTTGGTGGGCGAGAAGTCGGGCGGTTGGCCTTCGGCGGGCAGCGGCAACACCTCGATCGCGAGCGTCGGCGACTTGTCGCGGCGGCGCCGTCCGATCGAGATCTCGGCGGCACCGATGGTGAGCGTGCCGGCCTTCTGCGGGAACAGGGCGCGGCGCATGCCGGGCCGCACGCGGTGCGGGACACCGGCGACGAGCTCCACCGACCCCTCGCCCTCGGGCAGATCGAACGTGTGGAAGTCGGGGAACGACGGCGGCGTGCGCAGTGTGACGCTGATGAGCTGGCGGCGCTCGTAGACGTCGAGCGCGTACGTCACCTGTTCGCCGACGTACGCCCGCGCCTTGTCGGTGGTGGCCCACAGGAAGACGTCGGCGGGCGACTCGGTGGGCTTGCTCGTGGACGCGACCGCGGTGGGCTCGTCGGCCTTCGCCTCGCCCTCCACCTCGACCGTGACGGTGTTCGACTTCACCTCGGTGTCGCCGTCGTCGACCGTGAACTGCAGCTCGTGCTTGCCGGGCTTCAGCGCGATGGCGCCGATCTCGACGGTGACGCTCACCGAGCGGGACGAGCCGCCCGTGCCGAAGCTCGTGCGCGCGCTCGTGGACGAGAACTGCGAGACCACTTCGAATGCGTCGGCCAGCGCGACCGGTAGCGTGGGATCGGGCACGGAGCCCGAGCCGGTGCGAGTGACGACGAGCTCCATCTGCAGCTCGTCGCCGACGCGAAGCGTCTCGCGATCCACGGCGATCTCGGCGCGCAGTCCCGGCGCCGCGTGGGCGCGTCGCACGAGGGCGAGCGTGGCAGCGGCGGCCGCGAGGGCGACGAATCGGCGACGGGTGGCCATCACCAGTCCTTCGCGGGCTCGGCCAGGCGGCCGCGCGGTTGAGCGTGGAGGAATTGATCCTCCTGATCGAGCTCTTCGAGCGCGCGATCGAGGTCGACGCGGTCGACGGGCTGCGGCGGCTGCTCCTGCGGCTGCGGCTCGTCCTGCTTCGGCTCCTCCTGCTTCTGATCGTCCTGCTTCTCGTCCTGCTTCTCGTCCTGCTTCTGATCGTCCTCTTTCTGATCGTCCTGTTTCTCGTCCTGCTGCTCGCCGCCGGACTCCTCGCCGCCGGACTCCTCGCCGCCGCTCTCGCCCGACTCGCCGCCGCTCTCCTCCGAGCCGCCGCTCTCCTCCGAGCTCGAGCTCTCGTCGTTCTCTTCTTCCTCTTCCTTCTCTTGCTTGCGCTTCAGCGCCAGCTCGAGGTTCCACTTCGCGGAGTAGTGCTCGGGATTCGCCTTCAAGCACTCGGTGTACTTCTCGATCGCGGCGTCCCACGCCTCGGCGTCGAGCTCGAGGTTGCCGAGCTCGTACAGCGCGCTGGCCCGCACGTCGGACGTGTCGGCCTCGGTCGCGCGCTGGAACGCTGCCTTCGCGCCCTCGGTGTCGCCCTTGGCGAGCAAGACGAGCCCGCGATCGAACGCGAGCTCGGGCCGATCGCCCAGCCGCTCGATCGCCGCGTCGAACTCGGCGAGCGCGGTGTCGTGTTCGCCGGCCTCGTACGCGTCGATGCCGGCCTCGACGTTCGCGTCGGTGCTCGCGAACAGATCCGCGAGGAAGCCGGCGACCAGCACGCCTGCGATCGCGCGCGAGATCACGAGGCCCTCCGCTTCCGCTCGGGCAGCGCGAGCGCGATCACGAGCAGCACGAGCGCCGGCACGGCGAAGAACGCGTAGCCCTCCTCGCGGGCGATGTCGATCGTCACCTGTCGGCGCGAGCGCGACAGCTCTTCGAGCATCTTGCGGACCTCGTCGAGCCCGAAGTTCTCGGGATCGATCTTGACGTACCGACCGCCGGTGAGCTCCGCGATCTCGCCGAGCAGACCGTCGTCGAGGCGAGTCATGACGTACTCGCCCTTCTCGTCGGTGACGTAGCCCGACGGCTCGCCGTTCTCGTCGAACTTCCGGATCGGCTCGCCCGACTTCGACCCGATGCCGACGGTATACACGCGCACGCCGAGCTTCGCGGCGTCGCGGGCGACCTCGAGCGGCCGGCTCTCGGTGTCCTCGCCGTCGGTGAGCAGGATGATCGCCTGGTCGTTCTCGGGCGGTGGCACCTTGGAGAGATCGATCTCCGGCTCGTGGAACGGCGTGGACGGATCGAGCGGCGCGAGATCGTCGGCATCGCCGACGCGCGCGTCCACGAGGAACTGCAGCGACAGCTTGAGCGCGCGGCCGATCGCCGTGCCGCCGGGCTGCTCGGTGCGTGGGTCGGCCTTCGCGAGGTACGTCTTGAGCACGCGCGCATCTGCGGTGACCGGGAAGCCCCGCGCCGCGCCGGCGAACACGACGACACCGACCCGATCGCCGCGCGCACGCGCATCGTCGAGGAAGCGCGCGAGCTCGACCTCGAGCCGCTCGCTGCGCGTGGGGTACACGTCCTGCGCGAGCATCGACTTGCTGTAGTCGACCGCGAGCACGACGTCGAGGCCGCTTGCGGGCACGACCTTCGCCGATCCACCGTACTGGGGGCCGAGCAGCGCCGCAGCGATGCACGCGATCGCGAGGCACACGAGGATGCCCTGCGCCCATCGGCGTCCGTGGTGCACGGTGGCGACGAGCCGCTGCACGAGCTCGTGGCGGCCGAGCGTCGCGAGCGCGCGCTTGCGCTGGCGGGCGCCCCACACGAGCGCGAGCACGCCGATCGCCACGACGAAGAACGCCGGCCACACGTCGACGCGATCGAGCGCGAAGTCGCGGAGGCCCTCCATGTCGCCCACCGGCTCGAGCCACGCCGCGATCACGGGAACCTCCGCAGCCGGGTGTTGCGCAGCACGAGCTCGAGCCCCAGCAGCGCGAGCGCGGGCCACAGGAGCCACGCGTAGAGCTCGGGCAGCACGGGCTCGCCGACGATCGTGGACGTCTCGAGCTTGTCGAGCAGATCCTGGAACGATCCGAACAGCGCCTCGCCGTCGGTGGCCGTGTACGCGTAGCCGCCGGTGGTCGCGGCGAAGCGCTCGAGCCGCGCCGGATCCACGGAGCCATCGCGTCCGTGCTGGCCCACGAGCACGGTGTAGATCGTGATGCCCCGCTCCGCGGCCTCGGCCACGACGCTGTCGGGATCGAGGCCGTCGGCGTTGTGTACACCGTCGGTGAGCAGCACGATGATCTTGCTGTCGGCGTCGGACTCGGACAGGCGGTTGAGCGCCATGCCCAGGCCGGCGCCGATCGCCGTGGTCGAGCCGTCCATCGTGCCGAGCCGCAACCGCCGCACCATGGCGCGCAACACCCCGTGATCGGTCGTGAGCGGCGAGACGCTCGACGCGGTGGAGCCGAACACCACGAGCCCGATGCGATCGCGCGGGCGGCGGGCGATGAAGCCGTCGATCACGATCTGCGCGGCGCCGAGCCGGTTCGGCGACAGGTCGGCGGTCTCCATCGACTCCGACAGATCGAGCGCGATGACGATGTCGATGCCCTCGCGCTCGACGTACTGCGCGCCCTTGGTGGATTGCGGGCGCGCGAGCGCGGCGACGACCAGCAGGGCCGCAGCGAGCCGCAGACCGTCCGGCACGGCCACCATGCGGGCCGCCCAGCCCGGCCCGACGCGCCGCAGCGTGCTCGTACGCGAGAACCTCATCGTCGCCGGTCGCGGCGATCGCCACGCGCGGATGATCGTCACGAGGACGGGCACGATCGCAGCGAGGAACCACCACGGTCGATCCCAGATGATGCCGCGCACGCCGCCCTCGATCATGCCGACGAGCACGGCCGCGACGATGGCGAGCGCGACGAGCATCCAACCGAGGATCGGCAGCACCGCTCTCACGACGCCACTCCCGTCTCCGAGCTCTCGGGGGCCGCCGGCGGCTCGTTGGCGGCGGGCGGCGCGGGTGCGTCGGGCTTGGGCTGGCTGCGCTCGACGGCGTCGCGCACGAAGCCGAGCGCCTCGGTCGACTCGTCGTGCTCGGGATGGAAGCGGGCGAACTTCACGAGATCGCAGCGCTGCAGGAAGTCGACGACCTCGGTGGACGTGAGCGGCTCGATGCGCGCGGCGTGTCGCTGCAGGTCGCGTCGGATCTCCTCGGTCGTGCGATCGAGGGCCGGCACGCCGAAGCGCCCCTCGAGATACGCCTTCGCGATCTCGGTGAGCTGCAGGTAGTAGTCCTGCACGCGGCCGTCGGCGAGCAGCTCGCTCTTCTCGAGCTCGGCGAGGGCCGTGAGCGCGACGACGTGGGCCGGGATCGCGGGCTCCACCGCGATCGGCTTCTTGCGGCGCAGGACTCGGCGCACGAGCAGGCCGATCACGAGCACCGCGAGGATGGTGGCGAGCGCAGAGAGGATGATCGTCTCGGCGAGCGTGTTCGGGTACTCGATCGAGATCGGCGGGTCCTCGGGCTTGCGCTGCGGATCGGCCTCGTTCGCGAGCAGGGCGTCGACCGTGAACGGCGTCGCCGGCACCGGCACCGTCGCGACGGCACCCTGCGAGTCGACGGCGGTGAGCGCGAACGCGGGCACCTCGGCGCTGCCGGTGGCGAAGTGCTGCAGGCGCACGCGGAAGGTCTTGCGCAGCGCATCGCCCGTGACCTCCGGCTCGCCTTCGTGGACGTCGACGAGGTGCAGCGGCGCGAACGTGACGCCCACGGGCAGGTTCACGCTGTGACCGCGCGGGAACACGGCGACGATCTCGAGCTCGAGCAGGTCGCCGATGCTCGACGGCTCCGGGGCGATGTGCGTCTGCACGGCGACCGGCGCGTCGGGATCGGCGGAGGTGGGCTCGGCCACCGGCGCGGGCTCGGCCGGTGCGGGCGCGGGTGCGGGCGCGAGCGCGAGCGCGAGGACGAGCGCGATCAATGCCGCATCCTCCGGTTGCGCCGCGCGAAGTAGGCGACGAGCGGTTGCTGCCAGTCCGCGCCGCACCGCACGTTCACCGTGGCGAGCGCGAGCTTGCGCATGAGCTTCTCGAACTGGGTGCGCTCGCGCGCGACCTGGTCGCGATAGCGCTGCGCCGCACCGCGCCCGAGATCGACGAGCCAGTCGCCGCCCTCGTCGAGCAGCTCGAGGTCCTCGATCGCGACGATGCCGAGCGGCGGAAGCTCGAGCTCGATCGGATCCTCCACGCGGATGGGGATCACGTCGTGCCGGCGCCGCACGAGCTCGAGCGCGTGCTCGAAGCGCGTGTCCGCGGCGGCATCGACGAAGTCCGACACGAGCACCGCGACCGCGTGGCCCTTCGCGATGCGCACGAGGTACTCGAGGCCCGCGCTCGGCTTGGTGCCGCGGCGCTCGGGCTGGTGCGTGAGCACGCGCTGCACGACGGCGAGCACGTGCTTGCGGCCCTTGCGGGGCGGCACGAACACCTCGACGCGATCGGTGAAGCCGATGAGCCCGACGCGATCGTTGTTGGAGATCGCCGAGAAGGCGAACGTGGCGACGAGCCGCGCGACGAGCTGGCGCTTGTCGTAGTCGCGGCTGCCGAGGTCGAGGCTCGCCGACATGTCGACCACGAGCATCACGGTGAGCTCGCGCTCCTCCGCGAACAGCTTGACGTGGGGCGCCCCGGTGCGCGCGGTGACGTTCCAGTCGATGCGCCGCACGTCGTCGCCGTGCTCGTACGCGCGTACCTCGTCGAACGCGATGCCCTGCCCCTTGAACACCGAGTGGTACGAGCCCGCGAGGTGCTGCTCGACGAGCCGCGACGTCTGGATCTCGATGCGCCGGATCTCCCGGAGCAGCTCCATCGTGCGGCGGCGCGCCTCCTCGGATGTCGGAAGGGACTTCACGGCACCTGCACGTGCTCGAGGATCTGGCGCACGATCTGCTCGACGGTCTTGCCTTCGGCTTCCGCTTCGTACGACAGGATGATGCGGTGGCGCAGGACGTCGGGCGCGATCGCCTTCACGTCCTCGGGGCTCACGTAGCCGCGCCGGCGCAGGAACGCGTGTGCGCGCGCGGCCTGGAACAGCGCGATCGAGGCGCGCGGGGACGCGCCGAAGTCGATGAACGGCTGCAGATCGGCGAGCCCTGCGGAGCCCGGGCGACGCGTGGCCGCCACGACGTCGACGATGTAGCGCTGCACCGGCTCCTCGACGATGATCTCGTCGATCGTCTTGCGCACGCTCTCGAGCTCCTTCGGCCCGATGACCGGCTCGGCGTGCGGGCGCGACGCCTCGGGCCCGCTGCCCATGCGCTTCATGATCTTCAGCTCTTCGTCGGACGTCGGGTAGTCGACCTTCACCTTGAACATGAAGCGGTCGAGCTGCGCCTCGGGCAGGTTGTACGTGCCCTCCTGCTCGATGGGGTTCTGGGTCGCGAGCACGAGGAACGGCGACGGCAGCGGGTACGTCTGATCGCCGATGGTGACGTGGCGCTCGGCCATCGCTTCCAGCAACGCGCTCTGCACCTTCGCGGGCGCGCGGTTGATCTCGTCGGCGAGCAGCAGGTTCGTGAAGATCGGCCCCTGCTTGTTCGAGAACGTGCCGGTCTGATGGTTGTAGATGACGGTGCCGAGCACGTCGGACGGCAGCAGGTCCGGCGTGAACTGCACGCGCTTGAACTGCATGTGCAAGCTGTCCGCGAGCGTGTTCACGGTGAGCGTCTTCGCCAGACCGGGTGCGCCCTCGAGCAACACGTGCCCGCCGCACAGAAGGCCGATGAAGATGCGCTCGATCATGTCGTCCTGACCGACGATGACCTTGTGCACCTCGCTGAACAGGCGTTCGAGGAACGCGGACTCGCGTTCGACGAGGTCGTTGACCACGCGGATGTCGTAAGCGCCGAGGTTCATGGACCAGTCCTGCAAGTGTTCGAGTGAGCCGCCCCCTCGCGACGCGGGCCCCGCACCAGGCCCCCCTGGCGGTGGGCGACGCGCGGCGCCGCGGACCAGGGGCGCGCGGCGATTATTCCGTCAGGGGGCGCGGCGTGCAAGGAAGGCCCCGCCGGGCGATCCAGGCCCCCAAGGGCCATGCAGCGAGTGGGCCGGTTTGCGGTTCTGGCGGCCCTGATCTAGAAAGAGCGCCGACCATGGCGACCGGCAAGAACGAGCGAGTGTTCGATCAGCGGGTGGTGAACCGCTACATCGCGGCGGGCCGCGTCACGCGCGAAGAGTACGAGGAGCACCTCGCATCGCTGCCGGACAGCGCCGAGAACATCAAGGCACGCGACGAAGGCGGCGACGACGACGGCTACGAGCGGCCCATCGCCGCCGCGAACGAGCCCAGCCGCCGTCCGCTCGGCCTGCTCCCGCTCGCCCAGCGCCCGAGCTACGACGACGACGACGACGACGACGACGACGACCTCGACGACGACGAGGATGACGACGACGACGACGACGACGACGATGACGACGCCAGCGACGACGCCCCGGCCGGCGGCGACGCCCCGGCCGGCGGCGACGCCCCGGCGCCGGCGACGACCGAGTCGGGCGACGGCGTGTCCGACGACGACGACAAAGACGGCTGACCCCGCGATGCCCCGCGGTGCGACGACCGGCGTCGTCGGTGCATGCACCGTCGCGCTCGCGTTGGCGGGCGCGTGCCGGCGTGTCGACGACGACGCACCCCCGAGTGGGATCCCGCGCGCCGTCACGACCGCGGACCAGCGCGTGGAAGGCGTGCTCCCGACGTCGAGTCACTCGACGATCGTGGTGCCCGACTTCGCCGCCGTCGTCGGACGCGTCGGGCCATCCGTCGTCACGGTGATCGCGACCGTGCGTCAGCCCGAGGGCGACACGAAGAGCAAGATCGTGCGCGGTCTCGGCAGCGGCATGATCGTCGACGCGGCCGCCGGACACGTGCTCACGAACGAGCACGTCGTCGCCGCCGCGAGCCGCGTCGAGGTGGAGCTCGCCGATCGCGAGCGCGTCACGGCGCAGGTCGTGTTCGCCGACGACATGCTCGACCTCGCTCTGTTGCAGCTCGTGGACACACCGCCGGAGCTGCAGGCCGTCGTGTTCGCCGATCGCACGCCGCGACCGGGCGAGTGGGTGATGGCGGTCGGCCAGCCGTTCGGGCTCGGCCACACCGTCACCGTCGGTGTGATCAGCGGCCTCGGACGCGATCACGACGATCTCGGGCGTCCGGAGGGACTGCGCCCCGACGGGATCTGGAGCTTCATCCAGACCGATGCGTCCATCAACGTGGGCAACTCGGGCGGACCGCTCGTCGACGTCGATGGTCGCGTCGTCGGCATCACGACCGCCGTGCGTCGCGACGGCCAAGGTCTCGCATTCGCGGTGCCGGGCGAGATGGCGCTGCGTTTCCTCGACGAGGTGCGCACGCACGGACGAGTGCGACGTGCTCGGCTCGGCATCAACGCCGAGAACGTGGTGGAGCACGAGCTGCCCGGCGACGGCGAGATCGTGCGCGTGACGAAGGTCGACGCCGACGGCCCCGCGGCGCGGGCCGGCATCGCGGTCGGCGACATCATCCTCGCGATCGACGGCGTGCCCGTGCGGCGCGTGTCCGACGTCGCGTACGTCACCCAGCTGCGCGGCGCGGGCGAGCGCACCGCGTTCTCGATCCAACGCGGCAGCGAGCCCGCGACCGACGTGTTCGTGATCGCCGAGCCGGGTTAGCCGGCATCAGGGCAGCGCGTACACGGACACGACGTGGGCGACGGCTTGCGCGAGCCCTTCGAGCACGACGAGATCGACGTTGTCGATGTCGTCGCACGTCGCGTGGTAGCAGGCGTCGTACGCCTCGCCGGCCATGCCGCCGTACGTCTCGGCCTGCAGCGGCGACTTGGTGCCCTCGGCCCCGGTCGCGAGCCCGCCCGAGGCGATGCCGGCCGCGATGAATGGGCCGTAGTCGGAGCGCCCATCGAACGAGGTCTCCTCGCTCGGCAAGCCCAGCCCGTCGAACCAGTCGACGAACACCTGCTCGAGCTCGGCCGAGCCCATCGGCCCGACCTGGCCGAACGCAGAGCCGTCGCCGTCGTAGCGGAAGCGCACCCAGTTCGGCGACGCGACCATGTCGAGGTTGAGATAGAACGCGATCGCGTCGCGCTGCATCTGATCGAGCGAGTCGACGTACACGCCGGAGCCGACGAGGCCCACCTCTTCGGCGCCCCACCACGCGAAGCGGATCTTGCGGGTGGGCTCGCAGCTGCGCACTGCCCTCGCGATCTCGAGGATCGCGGCGGTGCCGCTGCCGTTGTCGTTGATGCCCGGTCCGGCCGGCACGCTGTCGAGGTGCGCGCCGAGCATGATCACGTCGCTCTCGTCGCCGCCTTCGCTCTCGACGATCACGTTCGCGGTGGAGCGGGTCTCCACGCCGGCATCGACCTCGAGCTCGATCGTGACGGCGCCGCCCTGCGCGATCGCTTCGCCGACCGCATAGGTCGTGAGCACGACCGGGATGTCGACGTTCGTATCCGCCCCCAGCGTCGCCAGCCACATGCCCTCGCGATCCTCGGTGTCGCCTTGGTTGAACAGTACGACACCGGTGGCGCCGGCCGCCTGCGCGTTGAGGACCTTCTGCGACAGGAAGCACGAGCCGCGCTGGATCACCGCGATGTCGCCGGCGTCGAAGCCCGCGAAGTCGCCGGCCTCGCAGCCCGACGTCGAGCCGTTGCCGGGCCCGAGGTCGAGATCGACGACGCTCGCGCTGGTGGTGACCGAGCCGCCGCCGGAGTAGGGCGCGACTTGGTAGTCGGTGCCCTCGGTCCACGACACCTCGCCCGGCCACTCGAGCGTGGACGGTCCACCGATCACGAACACGTCGACGTCGAACGACTGCATCGACGCGGTGTAGCCGGCCTCCTCGAGCTGCGCGCGCACGTACTCCGCCGACGCGTCGAAGCCGGGCGTGCCGACTGCACGGTTGCCGCCGTTGTCGGTGGCGATCTGTTGCAGCGCCTCGAGGTGCGCATTGACTCCGTCGGCGGTGATCGCTGCCGGCAGATCGTCGCAGTCGACGACCGGCAGGTCGCCGGTGGACGACGACTCCCCGTCGTCGTCGCTGCTGCCGTCGTCCGGCGACGTGTCGGGATCCGTCGCGTCGTCGTCGTCGTCGGCACTCGACGGACCCGGGCCGTCGTCGTCGTCGACGGTCGCGTCGCCGTCGTCACCCGCAGTGCCGGTGTCGCTGCCACCGGACCCGTCGGCGGCCGAGTCCCCTCCGCAAGCGGTGCCGAACATCGCGACGAGGACTCCCATGCTCCAGCGCATCGGCCCGACCGTACCCCACTCGGCCGCCGATCCTATAGAGGGCCCGAGGATTCACTCGGAGCCGGCACGCAAACTCACTGTGGCGAGCTGCATGCGCTCGCCGTCGTCGTGCGTTCCCGCGGCGCTGCGCCCTCGCGTGCATCGTGGTCACTCCAGGAACCACGGGGCTCGCGGGGACACCGACCACCACCCCGGAGAGTCCATGAAGATCGACTTGGAACGCTTCCTCGCGCTGACGTCCTTGCTCGCGGCGCCGCTCGTGACCGCGAGCGGATGCATCCTCACCACCAGCGACGACGACGACGGCTCGCAAGGCACCGACGACGGACAGAGTGCCGACGACGGCAACGATCCCAGCGGGAATCCCTCGTCCGCCGACGACGCGCCGATGACCGACGACGGCGGCACCACGGCTGCGGGCACCGAGACCGGTGGCGACACGACGACCGACGACGACGGCACCGCCGGCACGACGGGCGCGGATACGACCGCGGGCATGGACTCGACCGGCGGCAATCCGCTCGGCAACTGCTGCGAGCCGCACGAGGACGGCAGCTGCGAGGTCATGGAGGTCGCCGACTGCGTCTGCATGGAGGACCCGTTCTGTTGCGACTCGATGTGGGACGCGACGTGCGTCGGCGAGGTGAACGACTTCGGCTGTGGCGAGTGCGTGCTGCCGCCGACGGTGTGGGATTGCTACTGCGCGGCGGACTGCGACGGCACGCCGGTCGAGACCCCGTGGCAGGTGTGCACGGACGACGAGGTCGAGGCGACGGAGCTCGGCACCGCGGCCTGTGAGGCCGATCTCGATGCGCAGTGCGACACGTTCGTGTGCGACGAGTGCGGGTGCTTCACGGCGGAAGTGCCCGAAATCGATTGTCCGTGAGCGCGCGGCGCCGCGCGCACCAGGGTGGTGTGCGCGGCGATCGCTTGACGTCGTGCGGTGCGGGCGGCTAGGCATGCGGGGTCATGCTCGCCACCTTGATGCGTCGAATCACCGTGAGGACGCTCGACGCGGTCGTCGATCGCGGACGTCGATCCTCGCGCGCGCCCGTGCGCGTCGCGGCCGCTGCCCTCGATCGCGCGCGTGGTCTCGTCGGCCTCGAAGGCGTGCCGCGCATGATGGATCTGCCGGCCTGGACGGGTGACACGCCCGAGCGACCGATGTGGCCGTCGGACGCGAAGAAGATGCGCAAGTGGCAGACCGAGCAGGGGATCATCGAAGAGGAGTCGTCGGAGGCGACTGCACCTGCAGCTCCCTCGGCGCCGATCGAGGTCTGGTACAAGCGCGGATGCCCGTGGGCACGCGCGGCGATCGAGCTCTTGCGCGAGCGCGACCTGCCGTTCGTCGAGCACGACATCAAGGGTGACGGCGAGAAGCTGGAGTGGCTGCGCATCGTCACCGGCAAGAAGACGACGCCGCAGATCTTCGTGCTCGGCGAGTCGATCGGCGGCTACGACGAGCTGCGTGCGCTGGACGCCTCGGGCGAGCTCGAGCGGCGGCTCGCGAAGGCCGAGGCGATCAAGCGGGCGGCCGCCGAGCCCGTGATCGCGCACGACGACGACGAGATCGACGTCGCGGATCTGCGCGAGCGGCTCGACGACGGCGCGGAGGTGCTCTTGCTCGACGTGCGCACGCATGCCGAGGCCGATGCCACCGGCATGCTCGAGCACGCGGTGCTCGTGCCGCTGCCGGAGCTCGCCGGTCGTGCGACCGAGCTCGACGCCGGCGCGGTGTGGGTCGCGTACTGCAAGGCGGGCACGCGCTCGAAGGCGGCCGTCGCCGTGCTGCGCGAGCAGGGGTTTCGCTCGGTCGTGGGGCTGCGCGGTGGAATCGACGCGTGGCTCGCGGCGCAGGGGCCGGTCGTGCGGCTCGGTGCGACGCCGCCGAAGACTCGCCCGCGCGTGCGTCTCACGGTCGTGCATCCCGAGCGCTCGCCGTTCGAGGCGCTGCTCGACGACTGGCAGGGCGAGGCCGAAGTGCTCGACGGCGACGCGCTCGTGTCGCGCGTGCGCGAGGTGCTCGACGAGTGCCGCCCGATGATCCAGCAGGACGGCGGCGACGTGGAGCTCGTCGACATCGTCGCGGACGTCGTGCACGTGCGGCTCACGGGCAACTGCATCGGATGCCCGAGCTCGCAGGCGACGCTGAAGCAGGGCATCGAGGCCCGGCTCAAGCGACGGATCCCCCAGATCAGAGGGATCGCGTCGCCGCAGCTCGCTTGACCGGCGTCTTCTTCGCGGGCTTGCTCGTTTCGTCGCGGACCCCACCGCGGGGGCCGACGGCTCCCCTCTTCGGATCTCGCGGTGTCCGCCGCTGCGCTCGCGATCGAACAGGGAGATCGCGGCGGTCGCTACACTGGCGCGATGCCGAACCGCACCGTCTCGATCCTCGCGCTCGCCCTCGCATTCACGCTCGGCTGCCTCGCGGCCCGCAGCGTCCCCGAGCTCGACGAGCCGACGGCCTCCGCCGCGGCTCCGGAAGGCGTCACGCGCTGGGAGTACCGCTGCATCGATACGGGCATCCAAGGCATCAGGCCGAAAGCGAACGAGCTCGGCCTCGAGGGCTGGGAGATGGTCGCCGTCGACGAGGCCCAGTGGTGCTTCAAGCGCCCGCTGTGAATGGCGGCACGATCCGGGGCCTCGGCGGCCAACAGCTCGGACATGGGCGTGCGGAACTGTCTGAGTCGCCGCTCCGCGGCGATTGCCACGGGGGTGCTCGTCTGCGGCGCGATCGGGTGCGGTGACGCGCGCACCGGTGACGACCCGTTCGGCGCGGGCTCGGCCTCGGCCTCGGCCGACGACACGGGCGGCATCGACGACGACGACGACGACGGCCCGAGCGGTGGCGACGACGGCACCGGACCGGGCAGCGGCGCGGATGCGGACGACGACGATGCGCCGACGGACACGGACGAGGCGAAGTTCGACACGCCCGACGGCGCAGACGGCAACTCCACCGACACGACGTCGGACGGGTGCAACAAGGTGGACTTCTTGTTCGTGATCGACAACTCGATCTCGATGGGCGACGAGCAGACCAACCTCGCGGTCTCGTTCCCGCAGTTCATCGACACGATCCAGGCCGACGTGGTGGAGGACTGGCGCGTGATGGTGATCGACACGGATCCCGCGGACAAATGGGACGAGGATCTCGCCGAGTGCCACGACGGCAAGTGCGACGGCGAGGATCCGGACGAGAACTGCGGCGTGATCACGCCGCAGGATCTGTGGACGTGCGGCGATCTGCCCGACATCGACGCGTGCGATGCGGTGCTCGGCGCGGGCGTCGATCACGATTTGAGCGAGGACCGCACGGCGTGCGGCTTGAACCAGGGGAGATGGTTCGACGACGCGCAGCCGAACGCCGACATGGCGTTCACGTGCGCGGCGAACCTCTACGACGGCAACAGCCCCGAGCTCGGCATGGAGGGCATGCTCGCCGCGATCTCACCGGAGCTGGTGGGCCCGGGCGGCTGCAACGAGGACTTCCTGCGCGACGACGCAGTCCTCGTCGTCACGGTGATCACCGACGAAGAAGACGACGGCGACTCGATGGGCGACCCGATGCGGTGGCACGACGACCTGCTCGCCCGCAAGAACGGCAACGAGACCGCGGTGGTCGTGCTGGGCCTCATCGGCGACACCGGCTTGCCGGGCGCCGTGTGCCCGCCCGACAGCGTCCCGGGCTCGACGGGCGGCGAGTACTCGCCGCGCCTGATCTCCTTCGTGGAATCCTTCGGCGCGCGCGGCCTGTGGGGCAGCGTCTGCTCCCCGGACTACTCGGACTTCTTCGAACAGGCCGTGGCGCTCATCGACACGGCCTGCGAAGAGTTCGAGCCCGAAGGGTGAGATGATCGGCGCGTCAGTGCACCGGCGGTTGGCCCGTCAGGTCGATATGGCGCCAGGCGCCGCTGCGGAAGCGCCACCACAGCACGATCGACAGGGCGCCCAGGTAGAAGACGAGGCACAGCATCGCGCCCACCGGGCCGCCGTCGAGCTCGCGGACGACGAGCAGCGAGAGCGGCACGAACAGCACCCACGCGATCACGATGCGGGCCCACAGCGTCCACGCCGTGTCGCCCGCGGCGCGTAGTGCTTCGCTGAGCGTCATGCCGGCCGCGTCGAAGAGCTGCCATGCCGCGCTGACGGCGAGCACGCTCGCGCCCACGGCGACGAGCTGTTCCGACGGGACCTCCTTCGACTCGAAGATCCGCATCAGCGGGCCGGGCAGGAAGACGTACGCCAGGCCCGCGATGCCCATCCACGTCGCGGCCGCGGCCGCCGTGCGAGCCACGATGCCGGGCACGTCGTCGTGACGCTTCGCGCCGATCGCCTGGCCCACCAGGATCGCGCCGCCCGAGGCGAGGCCGAACGCCGGCATGAACGACACCGAGTTGATCTGCACCACCGTCATCACCGCGGCGACCGCCGTGGTGCCGAGGCCCGCGACCACCACGTTCACGAAGAACGAGAACGCCATGAACTCGAGGAACCAGTTCAGGCCCGTCGGCACGCCGAAGCGCAGCATGCGGCCGAGCTCCGCCGTCTTCAGGCCGAGCGCCGTGCCCCGCGGCGGGGCATGGCGGCCGAACAGGAACGCGAACAGGAGCAGCACGAACGCGGCGAAGCTCGACACCGTGCTCGCCCACGCCGCCCCCGTGACGCCCATCTCCGGCGCGCCGAGGTGGCCGTAGATCAGCACCCAGTTGAGCGCGATGTTCACGACCATCGCGATCACGTTCGCGACCATCGGCAGCCGCGTGTTGCCGAGCCCGCCGAACCAGTTGCCGAGCGCCTCGACGCCCACCACCGCGCCGCACGACAACAGGCGGATCATCAGGTAGTCCGCCATGAGCGCGTGCACGCTCGGCGTGTAACCGAACACGTCGAGCGCCGCGCCGGACAGCGGCGCCACCAGACCGGCGACGAGCCCGATCATCGCGGCGACCACGAGCCCGTACCAGCCGTAGCGACGTGCGCCCACCGGATCGCCGGCGCCCGTGAGCTGCGCGGCGAAGCTCTGCACGATGAACACCGTGCCCATCGGCAGGATGAACAGCGTGAACGAGTTCATCGCGCCGGTCGTCGTCGCCGCGAGCGCGTCCTCGCCGAGCCTCGCCACCATCGCCGCGTCGGTGAAGCCGATGATCGCCTGCGTCGAGCGCGACAGCACGACGGGCCATGCGAGCCCGAGCAGCTCGCCGAGCCCCGGCGGACGGCGCTGTACGGGCGCGTTCACGGCAGCCTCCACTACGCTAGAAGCAGCTCGACGTCCAGGGGCCGCTGCACGACACGATCTGTGACGCATCGAAGGGACCGAAGCGTCCGCGCGGATACTCGAAGTCGACGATCGGACCGCCGAACACCACCGTGTCGTCCGCCGCGCGCCGCACCTCGATCGTCGTGGTGGGGAACGCGTGATCGATCGTGATCGTGTACGCCTCGAAGTCGACCCAGCCGACGCCGACGTCGCCGGGCCCCACGAGCAGCGTCGAATTCGCCGTATCGGACGCCAGGAACAGATCTTCCGCGGTGACGCCGCCGGAGTCCGCGTGGATCCGCTTCACGATCAGCCCCATCGGCCAGTTGCCGAACGCGGCGGCGTCGTCGTCCTGCTTCCAGCTCAGCACGTAGAAGTGGTGATCGTCCTGCCAGCCCCACACGAAGCCGATGCCGTCGCCGTCCTCGTCGGTGTCGACGACGAAGTCGCCTTCGATGTGGAACGACTCGACGGCCCACGGGCACACGCGCGCGCTCGGCACCGACTCGGCCACGTTGCACATCTCCGTGTTGCCGGCGTCGAAGACGTGATCGGGCTGGGCCGCGTCCGTCACCGCGGTGGGGTCGAACGTGAAGAGCTCGCACGTCGAGAGATCCCACGCGACGTCCTCGACGTGCACCGTCGTGCTCGCCTGCGCCGTGTTTCCGGTGGCGTCGGTCACCGTCACCGTGTACTCGGTGATCGCCGTGGGTGACGCGGTCGGATCCTCGAGCGTCGCGTCGTCGAGCGTCGCCGCGGGGGTCCACGCGAACGTGTAGACCCCGTCGCCACCGATCACCGTCGCGTCGATCACGGTCCCGTTGCCGAGCGCGACTTCGTGGCAGGCCGGTGCGATCGAGACCTCGAGCGCGGGCCAGCACGTCGCGGTCGCTTCGTCGCAGCCGAACTCGCAGTCGCCGAGCGGGAACACGAACGTGCCGTTCATGTTGCACACGCCGAGCTCGTCGCTCGCGGTGCATGCGGGCGCGAGCGGGAGGCAGGCCGTGCAACCGAGGTGAACGGCACCATCGGCGTCGTCGCAGTCCGTCGCGTCGGGCACGAAGCCGGGCGGAGGAACGTCGCCGTCGACGACGTCGACGCAGTCGAGCGGATCGCCGAAGCCGTCGAGATCGTCGTCGGCGCACCACGTCGTCGAGCTGGGGCCGTCGCTGCTGCTCGAGTCGCCGCTGCTGCCCGAGTCGCCGCTGCTCGTCGCATCCGTC
>CAYXVR010000034.1:19439-28303 GCA_964468635.1 uncultured Nannocystaceae bacterium | reverse complement strand
GTCGTCGTCGCGTCCGTCGTCGTCGTCGCGTCCGTCGTCGTCGTCGCGTCCGTCGTCGTCGTCGCGTCCGTCGATCCCTCGGAGCTCGATCCCTCGGAGCTCGATCCCTCGGAGCTCGATCCCTCGGAGCTCGTCGCCTCCGAGCTCGATCCCTCCGAGCTCGTCCCGTCCGAGCTCGAGCTCGCCCCCTCCGACGACGACGAGACGTCTGCGCTCGCCGGCCCCTCCTCGCTCGTCGGTCCGCCGCTCGACGTCTCGCCCGCCGTCCCGCTGCTGTCGACCCCGTCGCAGTGCTCGTCGAGGCTCTGCCCGAGCCCGTCGTCGATGCACGGGGTCGAGCACGCGGCGAGCAACGCCGCGATCGCCAGACCTCCCACCGCGCGAACGACCATCGGTCGCTACGCTACCGAGGCTGGGTCGTCGACGCTCGAAACCTGCGCCCGCGGAGGTCCGGCCGACCCGGCGGCGGCGACGCCAAACCCGGAAATCACGCCCGCCACCCCGCCTACGCCGCAGACTTGCGCCCTCCGACGGCCCATGCGAAAACCCGGGAGCGTTTCACTGACACGCGTGTCAGTGACGCTCGTGTCACCGACTCTGCGCATCCGAAGGTCGCATTCGCGCGACCACCTGCTCAGCTCCCGAGGCTTCCGATGGCGACCACGACCGAACACCGCAGCGATCTTCTCCGCGTGATCCGCCAGCCCGTCGTGCAGCAGCTGCTCGACGAGGCCCAAGAGCGTTTCGCCGCCGAAGAGGGCGTCAGCTTCCGCTCGATCAACGCGCAGTTCCAGCGCCCCGTCGAGCACGACTTCATCGCCCCGCAGCGCGCGACGACCACCCTGCTCTTCGGGGGCTTCACGTTCCGCCACGAGTACCTGATCCAGTGCGCGTTCGAGACGCTCGGGTACAAGGTCGGCGTGCTGCCCACGCCGAACACCGACGCGTTCCAGGCGGGCAAGGAGTACGGCAACAACGGGCAGTGCAACCCGACGTACTTCACCGTCGGCAACCTCGTGCAGTTCCTGCAGCACCTGCGCGACGACAAGGGCATGTCGACGCAGGAGATCATCGACCAGTACTTCTTCATCACCGCCGGCGCGTGCGGTCCGTGCCGCTTCGGCATGTACGAGGCCGAGTACCGCCTCGCGCTGCGCAACGCCGGGTTCGACGGCTTCCGCGTGCTGCTCTTCCAGCAGAAGGGCGGGCTCAAGCAGGCCGACGTCGAGGCCGGCCTGAACATGAACGTAGACTTCTTCATGGGGATCGTGAACGCGATCAACATGGGCGACCTGCTCAACGAGCTCGCCAACCAGATCCGGCCGTTCGAGAAGAACCCGGGCGAGACCGACCGCGTCCTCAACGAGTCGCTGCACTTCCTCGGCGAGGCGATCAAGCAGAAGAAGCCGGCCGCCGTTCAGGGCAAGGCGCGCGAGATCCTCGAGAAGCGCGGCAAGGTGGAGAAGGCCGACTTGCTGGTCAAGTTCGTCGACATGATCACGAGCGAGGACTACCACGAGCCCTTGCGCGAGGTGGCGCGCCGCTTCGACGCGATCCCGCTCGATCGCCTGCAGCCCAAGCCGGTCGTGAAGGTCACCGGCGAGTTCTGGGCGCAGACCACCGAGGGCGACGGCAACTTCAACATGTTCCGGTTCCTCCAGACGGAGGGCGCCGAGATCATCACCGAGCCGATCGCGACGTGGCTGACCTACATGCTGTGGCAGGAGAAGATCAAGGCGCGTGACCGCCGGATGATCGACGAGACCACGGAGGACCTGAAGTGGTGGCAGGTCGGCAAGCGCCTGCAGCTCGACGCGAAGTTCTGGAAGAAGCGCGCCGCGATGGAGGTCGCCGACCGCATCTATCGCCGCGAGTACGACCGCATGCGCGAGGCACTCGGCGGGACGACGCACGAGATCGTCGACATGTTCGAGATGGAGAAGATCGCGCACAAGTTCTATCACACGCGATCCGAGGGCGGCGAAGGCCACCTCGAGGTCGCGAAGAACATCTACTACACGGCGCAGGGCATTGCGCACATGGTGCTGTCGCTCAAGCCGTTCGGATGCATGCCGTCCACGCAGAGCGACGGCGCGCAGTCGGCCGTCATCAACCACTTCAAGGACATGATCTACCTGCCCATCGAAACGTCGGGCGAGGGCGAGATCAACGCCCACAGCCGCGTGCAGATGGCGCTCGGCGAGGCGAAGGCGAAGTGCAAGCGCGAGTTCGCAGCGGTGCTCGAGTCGCTGCCCTACTCGCTCGAGGACATCCGTGCGTGGGCGGAGAAGAACCCGGAGATCAACCGGCCGCTCTACCACATCCCGCACTATCACGGCCTCACCGGCACCGCCGCGCGGCTCGTGAAGCACTGCGCCGAGCGCATGCAGGCCGAGGGCGTGAAGCCGCGGCCGTCCGACGAGCTCGCCGCCGAGTGAGCGCGATCAGTGGGCCGGCATCGGCGCGAGCCGATGCCGGAACCGCGTGCGGACGTGGAAGACGCACTCGCCGAGCAGCAGGAGCGCGATCAGCCCGCAGGTGATCGATCCGCCCCACCGCCAGCCGGGTGACTCCGCCCACGCGAGGAATCCGGCGGCGGCGGCCACGACGAGCAGCGCCATCATCGTCTCGAACACGATGCCCCACGCGCTGACGATCGTGAACTCGCGACTGCACGACGCGCACCGATAGAGATACTCCGTGCCCGTCGGGATCCCGTTGTGCGACTTGCGGGTGACCTTCTCCGGGGCCGACGGCACCGAGCACGTCGCACACGTGCGAATCGGTGGACCGTCGAAGTAGCGCATGGGTGGCATCGGTGCGCCGGCGGCCGGCGGGATCCGCTTGTGGACGGTGTGACGTCGCCAGTACACGAAGAAGATCGGCAAGCCGATGATCGTGGTGGCCGCCATCACGCCGACGATCATGCCGAGCGTCGTGTGGAGGCGCGGACGGATCCGGTACTTCTTGCCGCAGTGCTGACAGCGGAAGTCGCGGGTGGTCTCGTTCGTCGCCGCGCCGCCGGTCGTGTGCTGCCAGCGACCGACGAGCACCACCGCGTTCTGGTGGCACGACGAGCACCACCGTACCTCGGGCGCGTTCGGGTCGATGACGACGGCGTTCGGCCACATCGGCCCTCGGGTCTAGCAGCCGGCGCGCGGGCGGGCAACGCCGCGCGGCGCTCGATCCCTCCAGGAAAAACGCTGTCACCGATTCGACCGGCTGCGCGTTGGTCCTCCGCGCTGCGATGATGCAGCCTTCGCGCTGCAACCGAGGCCCCGCATGAACGTCACCTCCACGCTCGAGTCGGTCACCATCCATCGCGAGGGCGCGATCTGTCGGCGGGTGGCCGCGATCGCGCCTGCGCCCGGCGAGTCGGCGCATCACGTGCGCATCGTCGGCCTGCCGCTCGCGCTCGGTCCGGCGAGCTTGCGTGCGGCCGTGCGATCGGGGCCGCCCGCGCTGCGCGTGCTCGACGTGCGTGCGGCGTTCGACGTCGAGCTCTTCGACGAGACCGATCTCGCCGAAGAAGCGCGCGCGCTCGAGGTCGCGCGCGACGCCCACGCTCGGCTGCGCTTGCAGATCGATCGCCTCGACGCGGAGATCGCCGAGCTGCGCGGGCTGGCGCCGCGCTTCCTCGAGCCTCGGCGCGGTGACCCGCCCCGTGACGCACCGGTCGCCGCGATGATCGAGCTGGCGGAGCTCGTCGATGGTCGACTCGCGATGCGGCTCGATCGTCGGCGTGCGCTCGCCCGCGAGCTCGAGGACGCCGTACGCGAGGAACAGCTGCGCGCGCGCCGACTCGCGGAAGCATCGTCGGCCAAGCGCACCGAGCGGGCCAAGGTGTCGCGCGCCGCGATCGTGACGCTGTCCGACACCCTGGTGCAGCCGATCGCCCTCGCGCTCGAGTACCAGATCGCGGGCGTGCGCTGGGCTCCGAGCTATCGCCTGCGCCTCGTCGACGACGGGCGCAGCGGTCGACTGTCGATGCGGGCCGCGATCGCGCAGAACACCGGCGAGGACTGGACCGGCGTCGCCGTGTCGTTGTCGACCGCTTCGCTCGCGCGGCGCACGGACCTGCCCGAGCTCCGATCCTTGCGAATCGGTCGCACGCAGCCCGAGCCGCCACGCGCCGGCTGGCGCGAGCCGCCGCCGGGGCTCGATGCGCTCTTCGAGTCGTACGACGCCGCGAACGTCGCCATGCGGCGCGAGGATCGAGCGCGCGTCGCAAAGCAGGCCCGCGCCGAGGAGGTGCAGACCGCCACGCGGCGCGCGTCTCCACCACCGCCGAGCCCGAGCGCGCCCGCGGGTGGCGTCGCCGGGTTCGCGCGTGCGATGCCGTCGGCACCTCCGCCGCCGATGGCCGCACCTGCTCCGCAGGCGCTCGATCGAGCGTTCGCGAACGAGCGGACCGCACGCACGATGATCGCCGAGCACGCGGATGCGGAGCTCGCCGACGATGCGCTCGCGATGGCACCACCGGCCACGCCGATCCCCGATGCGGCGGCGCTCGACTACGATCGTCTGTGCATCGTGGGGCCGGATCAGCCCGGTGCGCGAGGGCGGCTCGTGCCGATGCCGGCGTTCGGGATTGCCGTCGGTGTGCACGTGCAGGTCGACGTGATCCTCGCACTCGTCGAACAGGCGCAGCGTCGCGCGGCGTCGCTCCGATCGCTGCCGTTGCCGCCGGATCACGTCGCCGTCGCACCCGTGGACGAGTTCGACTACCGCTACGACTGCGCGCCGCTGCTCGACGTGCCCTCGACCGGCACGTGGGTGACGGTCACGGTGATGGATTGCAGCGTCGGACTGCGACCACGCCACGTGTGCGTGCCATCGGTGGAGGCCAAGGTGTATCGCACCCTCGAGATCGCGAACGACACCCTGCACGCGCTCTTGCCCGGGCCGGTCGACGTCAGCGCGGGCGAGCAGTTCCTGCTGACGACGTCGCTGCCCGCGGTGCCGCCCGGTGCTCGCACGAAGCGGCTGGGGCTCGGCGTCGAGGAGGCGATCAAGGTCGCGCGCAAGACCACGTTCAAGGAGACGTCGGGTGGGCTGCTGGGCGGATCGACGGTGCTGCCGCACGAGGTGTCGATCGAGATCGACAACCGACTGGGCGTGCCGGTGGATCTCGAGGTGCGCGAGCGCGTACCGGTGGTGTCCGCCGACGAGAAGGACATCAAGATCGAGGAGCAGGACGTGCACCCGCCGTGGGAGGTCGTCGACGAGCCGCTCGACGACGTGCTCGTGCACGGCTCGCGCCGATGGAGGATCACGGTGCCCCCGCGACAGAGCACGAAGCTCGTCGCGGAGTACTCGATTCGCATCCCGGCCGACAAGATGCTGGTCGGCGGCAACCGGAGGACCTGATCATGACCGACTCGATGCTTCCCCCTCGCCGCGTCGTCGTGATGGAGGACCGCGCCCAGGTCGAGCGCGCGGGTCGACTCGCGCTCGAAGGCGGCGCGCGCACGTTCGAGATCCCGGGCATCGCGACGACCGCCGTGGATCGGTCCGTCGAAGTCGAGGTCACGGGCGCGCTGTTGCGCGACGCCAGGATCGTCCGGCGCTGGCGTGCGCGTCCGCCCGGCGATCTGCCGGAGGACGCGAGCGAGCTGCGGCGGCGCGTGCATGCGCTCGAGGACGAGCTCGGGCGCCGGCAGGACGAGGTCGCGCGGTGCAGCACGCGTTGCGATCATCTCGCGGTCGCGCGTGCGGATCTGTTGCGCGCGATCGCGGAGCTCACCGGCGTCGGCAAGCTCGACGCCGCGCGCTGGACGAGCGATCTCGAGACGCTGGGCGAGCGCGAGACGAACGCCCACGAGGCGCTGCGCGTCGCCACGAAGGCGCAGTCTCGCACGCACGAGCAGCTCGAGCAGGCCCGCGGCGCTCTGCGCCTCGCCGAGGTGGAGGAGAAGGACCTCGAGTGCCTGCTGGTGATCACGCTCGAGGGATCCGGCACGGCCGAGGTGAAGGCGCGCTATCTCGTGCCGTGCGCAGTGTGGCGGCCGGCCTATCGCGCGACGTTGCGCGGCGACACGGTCGCGGTGGAGTCCGAGGCGGTGGTCTGGCAGCGGACGGGCGAGGACTGGAACGACGTGGAGATCGCGTTCTCCACCGCACGGCCGACGCTCGGCACGTCGCCGCCGCACCTCTCGGAGGATCGACTGTCGACGCGGGCGAAGCTCGAGGCGGAGAAGAAGGCGGTCGACGTCGCGATCCGCGAGGTGGACATCCCCACCGCGGGTGAGGGCGGCACGAGCGAGATGCCCGGGCTCGACGACGGCGGCGAGACGCGGGTGATCGCGCCGAGCGGGCGCGTGTCGGTGCCCAGCGACGGCGAGCCCCATCGCATCGCGCTCGCGCGTTTCGATGCGCCTGCGACGATCGAGCGGGTGTGTCCGGCGGAGAGCGGGCAGCTCGTGTACACGGTCGCGCGCTTCGTGAACGGATCGGGCGGCGTGCTGCTCGCGGGGCCGGTGGATCTCGTGCGCGACAGCGGCTACGTGGGGCGCTCGAGCCTCGCGTTCGCCGCTCCGGGCGCGAACGTGAAGGTGTCGTTCGGCAGCGAGGACGGGCTCGTGGTCGTGCGACATCGCGAGGACACCCGCGACGAGTCGCGACTGACCGGACGCAAGACGGTGCGCACGAAGGTGACCTGGCACGTGTCGAACGCGTCGCCCGAGCCGCGCACGTTCGTGATCGAGGAGCGCGTACCGGTGTCCGAGGTGAAGGAGGTGGAGATCGCGGTGCTCGCGAAGCAGTGCGATCCGGCGCCGCAGTCGGTGAGCGCGGACGGCATCGCTCGCATCGAGATCGCGATGCCGGCCCACGGCACGAAGCGCGGCACGTTCACGTGGGAGCTGGGCGCGGCCGGCAAGGTCGCCGGGCTCTAGGAATCACCACTCGCACGACAGCGTGCAGGCGTCTTCGAGGCAGAACATGTACTCGTCGTAGAGGACCACGGCCTCGCCACCGGTCGTGCCCCGGCACGTTCGCTCGCAGAACACGGCGCTCTCCCCTTCCATGTTCACCCAACACTCGTCGACGCAGCCCCACAGGTCGTCGCACGCGGGATCGAGCGCGCACGCACGATACGCGCTGTGGCAGCCGTGCCCGAGCTGTGTCGCACAATAGCGACACTCGTCGCAGTCGGCGATTTCGTCGCACTGCGATCCATCCTGGCATCCGAGCACGACGCCGAGCACGATCGCGAACACGAACCGACGCATCCGATCGTCAACCATGACCGCACACGGCACGCACGTCCAACCATGACCGTGCGTCGCCCTGGAGCGAACATCCGCCGCTCCGACGAACTCGACCTCCGACAGCCCGCTGTCCGCACTCCAACTCGTCGGTCCAACGATCTCGACCTCGGACAGACCGCTGTCCCCACTCCAACCCGTCGCTCCAACGAGTTCGACCCCCGACAGACCGGTGTCTGCATCCCAATCCGACGATCGAGCGAGCTCGAGTTCCGACAGCCCGCTGTCGGCACCGACTTCAGCGCGCGCACGTCGGTCGAGCTCGACGTGCTCGTCGTCGCGCTCGTCGGATCCGCGCCGCGTCGAGCGACTCGCTTCCGCGCGTCGTCTTGTCGCCGTTCGAAACCGTCGCGCCCGATCCCGTCGCGCCGGCGGGCGTCGCTGGCGAAGCGCGCACGAGAGCGACAGGCTCCGACGATCCTCTGCGTCTCGGACGACCGACCGTGGGGCGTCGAATTCCGGCGACCGCGCCCGTAGGGAAGGAAGGACACCCAGTGGCCATTCGACCGCTTCCGCGCCTGGGGCGCGGGCGAGGAGCGTGATCGCGTGGCCCACCGGCCACACCTCGCGTGGCCGTTCGATCACTCGGCCGCGATCGCGACGGACGAATGTGGTGGGTGGCGTACGAACGGAAGTGATCGATCGTCCGATCGAGAAGGATGCGACAGGGACGTTGCATGCGAGAACAACTGAAGGGCTTCGGTTCGGTTAGCATCGAGAACGTGGCGGACGTCGCGTTGCAGGGCAGCCAGAAGGGCCGACTCGTGATCACGGTGCGTGGTCGTCTCGACGAGACGACCGGCAAGAGCCTCCGCACCGCGTTGCACGACCGCCTACAGACCAAGGACGACGTCGACGAGATCATGTTCGACCTCCGCGAGCTCGAGGACTACGACATCCTCGGTCGCGCCGAGCTGATCGCTGCGCATCGCCTGCTCACCTCGCGCTCGCGCCGAACCGTCTACGTCTCCACGCTCCCGCGCATCCGCGGCCTCGCGCTCATGACGATCCGCGAGGTGCAGGACGACAACGCGACGCCGGTGACGAGCCTCGAGCAAGGCGAGCGCTGGTTCGACACCACGCTCGCCCGCGTCGAGCACGGCGCCCCACGTCGTCGTTAGCGCTTCGCTTTCGGCCGGTTCTCCACGCGCCAGACGCAGCGGAGTCCCGACCACGTCGCATCGATCGCGCACACCTTGTTGTCGACGAGCCCGGCCGGCAACGCCACGTCGCGCACCGCGTCCTCGCTCATGTCGGTGGCGACGCCCGACGCCTTCTTCGGCCACGCGATCCACAGGCCGCCGTCGGTCGCGAGCCGGGCGACCGTAGTCGGCCGGCGCGCTCACCAAAGCGACACGATGCCCTTCGCGGATCCCCAGCTTCTTCGGCAACGGTGTCCCCGAGTAACCCGCCGTCTTCGCCATCGCGCGCACGAGCGTAGCAGCTCGCCGGCTACGAACACGGATCGGCGGGATCGTCCGGGCCACACAACGACAGATCGGCGGTGCCCTCGAACTCCTCGTCCTTCGTCGACACGTCGATCGTCAGCGCCGCGAGCGTCCACGGCGCGGCGACCTCGAGCGAGACGGTGCCGGT
>CAYXVR010000034.1:0-19429 GCA_964468635.1 uncultured Nannocystaceae bacterium | reverse complement strand
GCTCCGCGCCGATCCCCAGTCCGACACGCGCCGGCCCGTCCGGTCCGACCTCGAACGTGCCCGACGCACCGTCCCACGGCTCGACGAGCACGAGCACGACGTCGCTCGGGTCGACGTCCGGCGACGGCAGGCACTGCTCGTCGAGGATGCCCGGGTAGATCTCGATGTACGCGCGCGGCCCTTGCTCGCCGCAGTCGAGCTCGACGTGCGACTCGTCCGCGCTGTACGTGAACGGATCGCCGGTCGACGACTCGTCGCCGCTCGACGTGCCGACGATGCCGCTCGACTCGTCCTCGTCGTCGCTCGACGCGTCCGCGGATCCCGTCGTCGTGCCCGTCGTCGTGTCGCCGTCGTCCGCGACATCGTCGCTCGACGTCGTCGTGGCGTCGTCGTCCTCGCCTGCCGGGCTCGCCGGTCCGCACGCCATCGCCCCCACGAGCGTCGCCCCCGAGATCGCGCCTCGCATGTCTCACCTCGTACCGCCGATGAGACCGTTTTCGCCACCCATCGGATTTCCCGTGAGTTCGTCTCACCCGCTCGCCCCCGTCGATGCGTCCCAGATCACACCATGAGGTCCGCTCCCCGTTCGCTCGTGTCGGCCTGCGTGTGGTTCGCGTCGTGCACGACGTCGACGGCCGATGATCCGGAGGTCGGCTCGGACACCAGCTCGGCAACGTCGGCCGGACCGAGCTCGGCGACGGATCCCGATCCGACCACGGTCGACGCGGGCGACGACGACGCGCCGGCCGACTCGAGCGAGGGCTCCACGAGCGCGCCGACCGACGACACGGGCGACTCCGAGAGCACCACCGGCACGCCGGTCGCGACGACGCCCGTGTTCGTCGCGCTCGGCGACGGGGGCTGGACCGCGAGCTCGTGCGATCGGGGACACACCTGGACCGCGCACGCGTTCTCCGACGAGACCGGCGATCACACGCAGTGGACCGCCTTCGGCGGGCTCGCGGTGCACGACGGATCGTTCGTCGCCGGTACCGGATGGGGCGGCGAAGGCGGACACATCCTGCACTCGCTCGACGCGCGCACGTGGGAGGACCTGCCGTCGTCGAGCTTCGTCGAGGACGGCATGGAGATCGGCTACGCGATCTACACCGCCGGTGTCGCGTCCACCGGCAGCGAGCTGATGATCTTCAGCCAACGTGTGTGGCGATCCACCGATGGGTCGAATTGGTCCACGGTGGACGTCTCGCTCCCACCGGGCGCGGAACAACTCAGACAATTGCGTGGCTTCCCCGACGCCGGCTTGCTCGTCGCATCGGTGGAGAGCCAGAGCGGCAACAACCATCCGCAGGGCCACTTCGTCGTCGTCAGCGACGACGCCGGCATGACGTGGACGGAAGGCACCGGCTACACGTCGGGCTGCTCCGATCCGATCCAACACTGGGGCGACATCGAGCTCGTCGGCGACGTGCTGCTCGTCGGCACCGGCGATCTCTGTCGCTCGCCGGATCGCGGCGCCACCTGGGAGTTCGTGGCCTCGCCCACAGGCGGCGAGATCCACGATCTGTTCCACGACGACGCGGGCTTCCTCGCCGTTTCGGGATCGCTGGTCTTCCGCTCCGACGACGGCACCACCTGGACGCAGGTGGGCGACGCCGGCACGCCGCTACGTTCAGCCGCGTCGGTCGACGGCGCGTACGCGGCCGTCGCGAGCCCGTCCGCGACGCTGTGGTGGAGCGACGACGCGGTGACGTGGACGCAGGGCGACGTCGACGTGCCGGCGACCGGCGAGATCTGGGTGCGCGACTTCGTGGGCGTCGAGATCGAAGGCGACTGCGCGGACTGATCACTCGGGCGTGTGGCACACCGCTTCGATGTTGTGCCCGTCGGGATCGAGCACGAACGCGCCGTAGTAGTTCTCGTGGTAGTGCGGGCGCGGACCGGGCGGCCCGTTGTCCTTGCCGCCCGCGGCAATCGCCGCGCGGTAGAACGCGTCGACCTGCGCGCGATCGTCCGCCCGGAACGCGATGTGGATGCGCGTCGTGGGCGTGCCCTGGTGCAGCCAGAAGTCGGGCTTGGGCGGCACGCCGAGACCGATCACGACGATCCCGCCCGTGTGCTCCGTCGGGATCTCCATGATCACCTTGTATCCGAGGGGCGCGAGCGCCTCTTCGTAGAACTTCCGGCTCTTCGCCGGGTCACTCATCTCGAGTCCGGTGTGATCGATCATCGCGGCGCGAAGATATCACGAGCAGGAACACGAGCACGCCCAGCCACGCCGCACGCGAATCGTCGCTCGCCCTGCACCCACAGCCGCTGTCGCCCTCCGCGTTCACACCCTCGTCGCCCGATCCGCTCTCGCCTGCGCTCGCCGTCGCGTTCGTCGCGGAACCACCGTCGTCGTCCGCGCTCGCGCTCACGCCGTCGTCGTCGCCGCCCTCGGTGCCGGCGTCGTCGTCCGCCGATCCGCTCGAGTCCACGCCGCCTTCGCTATCGGCCCCGCTGTCGGTGCTCGGTCCGTCGGTCGCCATCGGGCCGATGTACGCGTGCGCGGCGACGAGGTCGTCGTACCACTTGCGCGTGACGCCGTTGGGGTTCGATCCGATGTGGAAGCCGATGCCGAAGCGATCGATCGTGAGCTCGGGAACGTCGCGCAGCCGCAGGTTCTGCCAGTCGGCCACGAGCACGCCGTCGATCCACGCCGCGATCCGTCCGTCGCGCTCGCCCGGCGTGTTCGCCACCACCATCACCTCCCAGCACTGCCACGTCTGCAGCGGGCTGATGATCTCGTCGCGCGGCACGAAGTCGGGCCCGAAGTCGTACGGCAGGCTCGTGTTCGGCATCACGAGGCCGCTGGGGAAGAAGTGATCGCCGTAGTTGTCGCGCTGCTCCGGGTGATAGACGTAGACGTTGAGCAGCCCGGGCGACATCGTCTCGGGCTCGCCGCGCCAGTTCTCGAGGTTCACGAGCCACTTGTTCGTGCCGTCGGCGGGGATGCCCGGCGTCGCATTGTGACCGTCGAAGTAGTGCGCGGAGATCATCGAGCCGTTGTGGCTCGACCCGACCACGTCGTACGGCGCGTCGAACTTCGTGTAGTAGCGCAGGAAGAGCGCGTCGGGCTCGGGACTCACCCACTTCGTCGTGCCGTTGCTGAGCTCGGCCTCCTGTTGCGGCACCGTGAACTCGATCGCTTGCGCGCCGGAGAACACGTTCTCCGGCTCCGTCGCGAATCGGATCTGGTCGTACTGGAAGACCGACTCCCAGTTCGCATCGAGATCCGTCGACTCGACGTATCCTTCGAAGTCGTCGGCGAAGAGCACCATCGCGTCGCCCTCGATGCCCTCGTCGTTCGGATACCCGGCCGCGATGCCCTGGTCACCCTCGGGCAACGGGTCGGCCGCGAGCGTGAGCAACAGGGCGAGGGTCGCGTGGGTCATGGCCGGGAGTCACGCGAGCGCACCGATTGTCTCACGCGACCTCGTTTTTTCCCGCGTCAGCCGTCGTTGGCCGCGAGCCACGCGTTCGCTTCCGCCAGCTCTTTCGCGAAGTTCTCGCCGCCGGCCGCGAACGCGTCGCGCGCGGCTTCGGCGAGCGCGCGCGCGCGCGCTCGATCACCACCGGTGTCGACCAGCGCCCGAGCGAGCGTGAGCTGCACCTCCGCCTTCACGAGCGGCTTCACGTGCGCCGCTTCTCGGATGGCGAGCGAGCGCTCGGCCGGTGCGATCGCTTCGGACGGGCGACCGGCCATCACCAATGTGCGCGCGATGCCATCCGAGCACGATGCCACCTGCAGGTGCGTGGGGCCGACCTTCTTCTCCGTGAGCTCGAGCGCGCGCCGATAGGTCTCGAGCGCGTCGTCGTAGGCCTTCGACTCGCGCTGCGCACCCGCGAGGTTGATGAGCCCCGCACCGACCAGCACGTGGTCCGGCCCGAGCTTCGCCTCGCGGATCTCGAGCACGCGGCGGTGCAGCGCGATCGCCTCCTCGTGCTGGCCCATCGCGTTCTTCGTGATGCCGATGTTGCTGAGGATCGTCGCGACATCCGGGTGATCTTCGCCGAGCTGCTTCTCCGAGATCGCGAGCGCCCGCTGGTGCACGCGCAATGCGTCGTCGAACGCGTGCATGTGGTAGTGGAGCGTGCCGATGTTGCCCAGCATCTTCGCGAGCTCGAAGTGCCCGGGACCCATCGCCTGTTCCTGGATGCGCGCCGCGTTCTCGTAGATGACGAGTGCCGCTGCGTGATCACCCATCTCGCCGTACACGTTCGCCAGGTTCGCGAGCGCGCGCGCGATGTCCGGGTGCTCCTCGCCGAGCGCGCGCTTCTGGATCGAGAGCGCGCGCTCGCACAGCTCCTTCGCCAGCGCGTACTCGTCCCGCTCGCGATGGATGCTCGCGATGTTGTGGAGGTTCGCCGCCACTTCCGGATGTTCCGGGCCGAGCACGCGCTCCCGGATCTCGAGGGCCTTCTGGCCGAACGAGAGCGCCTCGTCCCGGTGGCCCGCCGCGTTGTGCACCGTGCCGAGATGGCCGTAGAGCGTGGCCCACGGCAGCTCGTCGTTCGCACCGATGCGGTGCAGCTCCACCTCCGCCAGCCGCCCCCACAGGAAGGCCTCGTCGTGGCGCGCGAGCCGGATGCCGATCACCTGCACGAGCTGCGCGGCGGCGGCTCCCGCGAGACGCGATGCACCGACGTCGGCGGCTGCGATGTACGCGTCGACCAAGGCCGCGCGCGCCAGCTCGTGATCGCCGCGCTTGGTGTACGCCTTGCCCAACGACGCGCGCACCTCCGCGACGAGCCGAGGCCAGCCGAGCTCGATCGACTCCTGCAACAGCGGCTCGAGCGCCGCGATCGCGTCGTCGTACTTGCCGGCCAGATAGGCCGCATCGGCGCGCCACAGCCGGCCCCGCAGCTCGCGGATCGCGTCGCGCTGGGCGGGTGGTGGGCTGGGCACGCGGGCGAGCTGCTCGGTGTCACGGCACGCCGCGACCGGAGCGAGGCCCGCCGCCGCAGCGACCGCTCGCTGGCCGATCGCGGCGTCGGCGTGCTCGAGCTCCCCGAGCAGCGACTCGAGCTGCGTCCATCGCTCGTCCAGGCACTCGAGCGCACGCTCCGTCTGCGGCGGATCGAGTCGCCTGCGGAGCTCTCCGTCTAGACAGATCTCGGTGCGCGCGCTCTTCCACTGCATGGCCTGCGCATCGATCCACGGCATCACCTTCTGCGCAGTGGTGGCGCCATAGCTCGTGCCGGTGGCGAGCAGTGCCTCGCGCACGGCATTGCGGCGCTCGGCATGCCACAACTCCGCGATGCGCTCGCCGGCCTCGTCGCACGCATCGGCCGCGCGAGCCCGCTGCAACTGCTGGATGCCGAGCACCGCCGCCACGCCCATGGCCCCGGCGGTGACGGCCACGAGCCCTCGACGCAGGCGCGCGCGTGATTGACCGCGCTCGAGCGCGGTCAACAGCGCATCCATCGTGGGGAAGCGATCCTCGGAGCGATTCGCGAGGCCGCGATGCAGCGTCGCCACCAACCACCGCGGCACGCCGGAACGTCGGGGCGCCTCCGGCAGCGCGCCGCTCGTCACCGCCGCAGCGAGGGCGAGCAGGTTGTCGGCCACGAACGGGCGCTGCCCGAACAGTCCCTCCCACAGCGCGACGCAGAACGAGAACTGATCGGAGCGCGCATCTCCACGCTCGCCCGCGAACTGCTCGGGCGACATGTAGCTCGGCGTGCCGATCATCGCGGCTTCGCGCGTGTCGACCCCGAGGAACACATCCGCTGCGCGCACGCGATCGGTGGTGGTATGCTCGTTGGGATCGACGGTGGCGCGCGCCAGTCCGAAGTCCGTCACGCGTGCGCGGCCCTTCGTGTCGACGAGCACGTTGTCGGGCTTGAAGTCGCGATGGATGATCCCGGCCTCGTGCGCCGCCGCGATCCCGCGCCCGGCCTGAACGAACATCGCGAGCACGGTGCGCCACGTGCCGCCCACTCCGCCGGCAGAGAGCACCTGCTCGAGCCACTCCCGCAGCGTCACGCCCTGCACGAACTCCATCGCGAGAAAGACGTGCTGCCCGAACGTGCCGACGTCGTAGACCACGACGACGTTCGGGTGGCTCAGCCGCGCCATCACCTGGGCCTCGCGCACCAATCGTTCGCGCACGACGCTCGCGTCGGCGCCCGAGCGCAGCAGCTTGATCGCGACCTTGCGATCCAGCTCGGGGTCGTAGGCGGCGTACACCACCCCCATGCCGCCCGAGCCCACGCGATGCAGCACGAGGTAGCGACCGAGCCGCTCCGGCATCGTGAACGCGGGGCTGGGGTCGCGATCGGTCGCCCCCGGAGAGGGCAGCTCGAGCGAGGTCAGGATGACCGCATCGGTGTCGATGTCGCTGTCCACCCGGGGTTCTTGGCCGTTCGGCCACTGCATCGTACGCGCCCCGACGCTCCGGCATGACACGGGCCCGAACCGGGCCGGACCAGCGGGTGGCGCGGCGCGGGGGCGCGCTTTAGAGGATCGGCGATGCCGCGTCCGCGTTGGCTGTGGGGACTGGTCGCGTCCGGCTGCTTCGTCGACGCGCCCGCGCTCGGCGACGGGGCCGACGACGACGAGAGCGAAGCCGCGCACGACGACGGCAGCGACGGCGCGCCCGATCCGGGCGACGGGTCGTCCGACGAGGGCACACCGACGAGCGGCCCGGGCGAAAGCGCGTCGTCCGACGACGGCACCGACGCCGAATCGACCGGCGCGCCGATCGACTGCGCACCCACCCCGCCCGGCATCGTCGCATGGTGGCGCGCCGACGGGGACATGAGCGACTCGATCGGCGGTGCGACCGCGAGCTCGATGGGTGGGCTCGATGCCACCGCTGTCGGCTACGTGCACGAGGGCTTCCACTTCGACGGCATCGACGACGCGCTCGCGATCGACGATGCGATGGTGCTCGGCACGGCCTTCACCATCGAGGCCTGGGTGCGGCTCGACGGTCTCGATCAGCCGCAGACCGACGCGGGCGTGGCGGGCGACATGGAGATCGTGGGCAAGATGGCCGCGGGCGCGTCACCCAACGCGGACGGCTGGCGGCTCTTCAAGCAGACCGACGCCGACGAGCTGTGGTTCTGCGTGGGTGCGCTCGACAACGGCTGCCGGCCCGACGGCGCGAACACGGTGCACACGGCGTCGACGCCGGTGGACGAGTGGCAACACGTCGCTGCGGTGCGCGACGGCGACCGCATCGCGATCCACCTCGACGGTGTGCTCGTCGACGAGAGCACGCTGGTCGACGCGATCGATACGTCGACCGCCGCGGTGTCCATCGGCGCGGGCACGGCCGACATCGGCGCGACGTTCACGTCGTTCTTCTTCGGCACGATCGACGAGGTCGCCCTGTACGACCGCGCGCTCGCGCCCGACGAGCTCGCGGCACTCGCCGACGCGACCGCCGGCAAGTGTCGTTAGGACCAGCCTTCGAACACGTGGGGCACGAGGTAGCGCGCGAGCGTGACGGCGCCGCTTTCATGGTGCGTGTGCACCTCGAACACGACGTCGGAGGGTGGGCCCTCGAAGTGGCGCTGGCACGCGACGAGGATCTCCCCGCGGTCGCGGTCGAACGGCACGAAGTCGTCCTTCATCATCGTGTCCTCGCCGGGTCCGGCCTTCACGACGACGCTCACGCGGGTGGCGTCGCCGAGCGCGAGGCCGCCGAGGCGGTGCACGAGCAGATCGACGCCGACGGCGAAGTACGCCTCTTTGCGCTCGTCCGGCACGAAGTCGTTCGTGACGACGACGAGCCCACACGCCTGGAGCTCGCGCACCTGGTCCGCGCTCACGATCGGCGGCACCGCGCCGCGCAACGCCGTGACGAGCCGGACGATCGACGCCGACTCGCGGCTGCAGTGCTCGCAACCCATCAGGTGCTCGTCGATTCGATCGACCTCGACGGCATCGAGATCGCCCGCCCAGTAGTCGACGAGCTGCGCGTACGGGATCGGCTCCGCGCAGCTCATGGGGCCTCCCGGGGCTGCTCGACGCAGCGGCGCAGCTGGGCGATCGCGCGATGTCGTACGACGCGAACGTTGCCCGCGGTCGTGGAGAGCGTCGCCGCGATCTCTTCGGCGGTGCGCTCGCGATAGAACGACAGGTGCAGCACCGTCCACGCGCGCGGCTCGAGCTGTTGCACGCAGCGGGCGATGCTCCCGAAGTCGAGCAGCTCGACGTCCGTCCAGGTCGCGAGCTCCGGCAGCGCGTCGACGGGCTCGATTCGCGCGTCGCCGCGGCGAATCCGATCGGCCAGGTGCCGACACGTGCCGAGCACGAAGCGCGCGAAGTGCTCGGGGTGCTCGACCCGTTCCGCGCGCAGCGCTTCGATGACGGCCACGAGCACGCTCTGCACGAGCTCACCCGCTCTTTCGTCGGAGCGCAGGTGCTTGCGCCCGTACGCGAGGATGCGCGGTGCGAAGCGCCGACACAGATCGGTCTCCGCATCGCGCTCGCCCTGCGTCACGCGGACCGCGAGATCGGCATCGATCGCCGCATCGTCCATGCCGGACGGACGTTACCATCACACCCCGAGCGCGTCCGCCATCGCGCGTAGCGACGCGGCACCGTCGCCCTGGTACGAGCTGCCGTGCATGATCGCCAGCGTGGTGGGCTCGGTGCGGGCGAGCTTCTCGAGGATCGCGCGCGTGCCCGCTTCGATCGCGACGCCGCCCATCGCGGCGCGCAGCGCTTCGGCGGGACCGAGCACGTCGGACTGCGTGAGCGCAGGCAGGTCCGCGCCGCCGTGCGTGAAGAGGTCGCCGCACAGGAGCGTGCGCGTGCGGCTCTCGAACATGAAGCCGCACTCCCAGTTGTGCGGCACGTGGGGCGCGTCGAGCCAACGCAGCTCGTGGCGGCCGATCGCGAGCGGCTCGCCCTCGGGCAGCACGCGAGGCGGACGGTCGGACAGGTCCTGGATCGACAGCATCGCCGCAAGCGGCCCACACACCGGCGTCGCCTGGGGTGCGGCCGCGAGCAGCTCGTTGAGCGCACCCGTCTCGTCGGCCTCCACGTGCGAGAACGAGATCCAGCGCAGACGCGCGAGGTCGCCGAGCACGTGCGCGATCGCTTCTCGTACGAGGGGGAACAGCCCGCGCGGCCCGGTGTGGAAGAGCAGCGGCTCGTCGTCGACCACCAGGAATTGGTTGAAGGTGAACCCGCCCGGCATCGCGCTCGGGGGCACGGGCGTGCTGATGCGGACGATGCCGTCGGCGATTTCGTGGACGTTGGTGCCGGATTGCGCGTTGGTGATGGTCATGGCTCCCCCCGACGTCCGCGGGGAGGGCGAAGCGTTACAGAGGAAATCCACTCGGGCGGTTCCGCGCGGATACGGCGCCTGCGGCGAGGCGCTACGATGCGGACGATGGGGCGGTGGACGATCGGGGGGATCGTGCTCGCGTGCGCGTGTGGACCGTCGGGCGCCGACGGTACGCAGAGTGGGTCGGGCTCCGACGGAGACACGACGTCGGCAGACGCGTCGGCGGACGCCGATCACGACGGCGGCGTGTCGGGCAGCTCGGAGTCGTCGCCCGCGACGACCTCGACGTCGTCCGATCCGGACGACACGACGGCGAGCGACGAGGTCGACGACGCGCCGCAGTTCGACGTGGGTGCGCCGCCGGTGCCCGAGCTGTGCACGGCGTCGATCGATCAGCAGTTCGACCTCGAGATCGCGGGCCCCGACGGCGACGTGATGGTGATGCACGGCTGGTGGGGTTGGGAGGCGTGCTGCGTGATGGATCCGTGGATCGTGCTCGCGCAGCCGGCCGGCATCGAGGTGATCGAGGGGTCGATCGAGGGCGAGTACCTCCCCGTGTACGTGCGCGGCACGTTCGATCACGAGGGGGCGTACGTCGGGCCGCAGCCGATCGCGTTCGCGCCGCTCGACGGAGAGATCGCGGAGATCGAGGTGGGCTTCGAGCTGCTCGAGCCGCTCGATCCCGATGCGGCGATGGAGGAGGAACAGCCGCTGTTGTCGGCGACGTTCGATGTGGACGCGGAGGGCTGGTCCGCGCAGGGCAGCGTCGTGCTGCCGCACTGCCCCGCGCTCGACACGGACGGCTGCCCCTGCGAGTAGCTCACGGCGTGCCGGGCCACGGCTGCCACGTGTCGCTCGGCGTGCCGTCGTGGATCGACGGCCAGCCGTTCGTCCAGTCGATGCGATCGACGAGCATCTGGCGGCCGGCATCTTCGTCGTTCACGCCGCCTGCGTTCGTCCACGCGTGGTAGACGAACACGTCGACGTCGCCGGCCGTGACGACGCTGCCGTGGCCAGGGCCCACCCAGCGCGAGTCGTTGCGGAGGATGGGATCGCCGAGCTTCTCGTACGGGCCGGTGATCGATCGCGAGCGCGCGACGCCGGTGCGGTAGCGCTCGTCGTACACGTTGCCGCTGTAGAAGAGATAGAACATGCCGTCGCGCTTCACGATCCACGGCGCCTCGACGACACCGCCTTCCCACCCGAGATCGTTGACGATCGCCTGCACCGCGCCGGTGCCCTCGGCGAACGAGAGGCCGTCAAAAGCGAGCTCGCGGACGAAGATCGGCGTGGGGTTGCCGTGCGCGTTTCCGTCGATCTTGTAGAAGAGCCAACCCTTGCCGTCGGCTTCCACGTAGGTGGCGTCGATGACGGATTGCGGATCGGTGACGAGTGGTGCGCCGGTGTCGACGTAGGGGCCGAGCACGTCGTCGGCCACGGCGGCGCCGACGGCGAGCGTGCCGCCCGTGTTCTTCGACGTGAAGTACGCGACGAACGTCGTGCCGACGCGGTGGATCTCCGGCGCCCAGTTGCGCGTGCCGTCCTCGGACCAGCTCGCCTTGCCGCTCGGCAGGATCGTCGCGTCGGTCTCCTGCCAGAACACGAGATCGGGCGAGTAGCGGATCGGGAATGTGCCGGCGGTGCACGCGGCGTAGTAGCCGGGCATGTCGGCGTCGGGCACGTGGATGACGCCCGGGTCGGCGCAGCGGAAGGCCTCCGCGCCCACCCAGCCGCCGTCGTGCTTCAGCGATGGATTGCGATAGGGCGGCTTCGGTGCGCCGGCGTCGTCGATCTCCGCGTAGGTCGTGAACGCCTCCGGCGGAATCGGGGCTTCCGCCGCCGTCGCCGTGGCCCACGACAGGCGCGCGGAGGAAGCGAGGTCGACCTCGAAGAGCTCGAGCACGATCGGCACCGGCGTGTTCGCAACGAGCTCGATCGCACCTTCGTTGCGGGTGACGAAGTGGGGCGTCCAGTCGTCGACCACGAGCTGGTCGTCGATCCACAGGCGCACGCCGTCGTCGGTCTCGGTGACGATCGTGTGCGCGCCGGACTCGGTCGGCGTGATCCATCCGCTCCACCGCACGGAGAACCGATCGGCCGGCAGCGCAGGATCGGGCGCCGCCTCGGCCCAGTCGACATCGACCGCCGTTTCCACGCGGGCGAGCACGCGCGCGTCGTATCCGGCGTAGTACTCGGCGAAGAGCCCCGGCACGATCGGCGGCAACGGCTCGCCGGTCGTGCCGTCGGTGCTGCCGTCGGCGGGCGCGGTCGTGGTACCGTCGTCGTCGTCGTCCGCGGGCGTCGTGTCCGGATCGCTCTCCGCCGAGGACGACTCTCCGGCGGAGGTCGATGCGTCCGGCGAGGCGTCGGGATCGTCGGGCGCGCAAGCGCTCGCCAGGATCACGGCGAGCGCGAAGGGGGTGCGGCGCATGCTGCCTGGACGACGCCGGCCTGCGACGAGTCGCAGCGTTCGCGCGCATCGGCGCGAGACCGCGGCACACAGCCGCGCGGGCTCCCTCTGGGCGCGCTGCGCCGCTGCCGCTCGATCAGAGCCACCCGCCGTGCGCCGGTACGCAATCCCAGCGAGTCGTCGCGTCCGTCCTCGAGCTTGACGGCGAGGCGCTCGAGCGCTTTGGGCTCGAGATCGTCGAGGCACGTGAGGTTGATCGCGTGGCATTCCCCGGGGCTCCGGGTGGCTGAAGTGCCCGAACGGCCTGACGCCACAGCGCGTGCAGAAGCGATGGTGGGTTAAGCCGCGCGAGCATCTCGGCACCGGCGACCACGCTGACGTCCGTGCTCGGCACGGCGATTTTCCAGAAGCGGCTCCTTGCGGAAATCGGGCCGCACGGACCTGCGCTTCGGTGGGATTGAGGGCGATATCGCGCGAACTGCGCATATTTGCGCGCGGAAACCTCCACCGCGACCGGGTAACGCATCGTCATCGAAAGTCGATTCCAATTACTCTCAACGCGTCGACCTTATGAGATCGCTTGACTAGGCGCTGCGCCTCTGCGTCAAGCCGCGAGATCAGGGAATCCAAGTCAATTCGCTTTCCTCTTCGAGTTCCTCGTGAACACAGTAGAAGGACGCCGTGCCGCGACTTTTCAGCCCGAAGGTAGAGCTGGACGAGTTGGCGTTCAAGTGCAGCGGAAAGCTGCCGATTCGACCAATTTTCCGGAATCTTGACTTCGACACTCACCGGATTGTCATGACATGCTGAATGATGCAAGCGAATGTCGGGGGTCTTCTTTCGGTCGCCTTCCTCCTCGCGAACAACACTATAGCCATGAGAATTACGATTCTCGAGTTCTTGCGCGATCCACTTTTGAAAATCTGCCTCCTGTGCCGCTGCAAACAGCTCCCGAGGGCTACGCTCGCCGCGCTCAACATGGGCGCGGATGTCGTCGAAGCGGTCGAGCGCCACGCCAAAGAGGTCGTGCGCCGAGCGCACAGGAGTCGCGTGACACACATCCCAGGCGAGCGCCTCCTCGACAGCCATCGGTCCAGCTTGGTACCAGGGAGCACGACGGGCACGCTCCAGCAACTCGTCACGGTAGTCGACAAGCTCGGGCTCCTCCGCCAAATCCTCCAATGCTGCGCTTGCCTCCACCGTTCCCAGCGCCGCGAGGGCACTGAACAATCGATTCCTGAAAGACTGCGCATTGTCGCGCTCATCAATCCAGCCGGCGCGCCCCGTCCGATTGACCTTATCTTCGCCGACTCTTACCGACCGATAAATGATCGGAATAATCGTTGCAAGTGCCTCCGCGTCTTCGAAAAGCGCCTTTGCATTAATTGATTCCCCCCAGTTCGCACCAAGCCTCGACGCGATCGTGATGACAACCTCATCTAGATGCTCACGTGTGGTCAGACCGGCGGCAGCGAGCTCCGAAAGGGAATCAAGATGACGTACCGCGCCACATGGGTCTATGCGCACCCATGTGCACCACCACACGCAAGCGCGTTCCACATCAGACGAACGTTCGATCCGCTCTTCGCACAACTCAACGACTCGTGAGATCAATGAAGCCCGGAGCGGATGAAGACTGCGCAAGCCATCCTCCAGTGAGCGCAGGTTTGGTGGCTCCGCGTGCTCAAGCTCCTCAAGCACCAGATCAGCGATCGCATCGCGCACCTCGAGCGGCAAGCCGGTCCGAGACAGGAACTCTGGGTACGCCGTCGGATCTGTTAGTCGAAGGTCTGCTTCTACAACTGGCCGTAGCGCAGCAAACACCTTTAGCGGTTGCAGGCGGCCAAGTTCACCAAACCAGTCGGGCAAAGCGTTGAACTGTCGAACCGCAAGCCGAACTGCAATTTCGGTTTGACTATCATCCAGGCTCGCGAGGGACAGCCCATTGGCAAGTTCCAGTTCGAATCCGGCGATTCCGATGGCGACGTCACCAGATATTGTGGACCGATTCTCCTCTTCGAACTGATATGGAGGCCGCTTCCGGCGCCAACACTTCTGAAGTCCGCGCGCCGCAGCCTGGACGATGTCCTCGTCGAACTCCGCGCGAAGAACCTCCATGGAGAGCCCAAGCTTGCCCTGTGGTGGCGCCGAAAAGCAGAGATGACTTAGGATGTCCCTCCGAGTGCCGGTACTTATCCCCTCGAGATTGGCACGCAGGATCCTGATAGTTTCGTTCTGAGCCAGGTCCCTTTCCTCCTTCCGTCTCGACTGCTCCACGCGGATGTGTTCCTCGAATTCAGTCGACGGGGTCCGCGTGCGCCGTTCTCGTGCGTCGCGAGCGTCCCTTAGCTCTACATCAGCAGTCACGATCTGTTCGATGAACTCGCGGACTGTGGCCTCGCCATCTTGGTTAAGTAAGGCCGCGAACGCGAGCCGCCGTGCCCGCTCGTCTTCATGCTCCTGTGCGTCACGTGCGAGCCACTCGGCGTCCGCAGGTCCGAGCGTGCTCAATGGGTCATACGCGTACATCTCAAACGGATTGGTCGGCCACCGACCAGCACGCCGAACGAACTCGTCCACCTGCGTCCAGAACAGCCAGCGCCTGACTCGTGGTCTTGACGCGATGGCGTTCTTCAAGCCCATGCGATGAGCGGTCCCATCAAACGGCTCTTCCGCTTCTGTACGGATCATGCTGATCGCCTTGCAGAGGGCTGAGCCGGGCTCTGATTCGGACGACATCGTCTCAATTGCGACTCGCGCCATCTCCTGCACCGCGTGAAGCAGCCATCCGCGGTCGCGTCTCGTGACCTCGGCGGTGACCACAAGTTGCTCAAGCACCGGCGCCTGCAAGTGGATGGGGCATCTACTTGGAAGCTCTGACCATGCGAACCCTTTGATGGCGGTGATCTCGGCGGGAGATCCCACAACAGTAGTCCGGAGTATTACACCGAGTTCACCTGGCGTTATCGCGTCGGGAAAAAACGACCCAGCGAAGGCACCAGCGACATCCTGATCCCAATCCGATGTGGCGGACATGAGATCGACGACAAACCGCCGTTGCTTGCCCTTTTCCAAGAGCGCAGCGACGGCGCGCAACGCATGACACCGTAGTCGCGAGCCCGCGCGCGTGTCGCACGCTGACTCCACCGCGGCCCCGGCACACGCATTCAGACGGCCACGATTGGCAATGTCGAGCAGGAATGTCCGAGCGTCCTCAGGCAACTCTGACCGCCGGAGATGCTGGGCCACCACGTCGCCGAGGAGCGGTGCGAATCGCCTAAGTGACGCACTGTCGAACTGGTCGTACAGACGTTCTCGGTCTCGATACCTTGAGAGATACGCCGACAACGCGCGTTCGCGCACCGTGAGGTCTAATGCGGCCGGATCGCCGTGTTGCAGCAATGCCTCAGGCATCAGAGAGATCAACTTCTCCCGCACTTCCTCGTCCCATCCCGCGAGCCACGCCGCAACGGGGACGAAGTGAGGTGGAACAAACGCGTGCGCGCCACGCACGCGGAACATGAGTCTTTCAAGATCGCGGCGACTAAGCCCGCGCGCGATTTTTCCTTGGAGCCATCGCGCCGCCAGGTACTCTTGGATGGTCCGATGGTGAAGACGCACGCGACCATATGTACACTCGTCAAAGAGCGCGCGCGTGAGAATCTCGCGTATATCTCCCGGCGACCATTCGCTTAGAACCGAGCGAGGATCGATTGCGTCACTGGCAAATGACTCAACGATCGCCTCGTCAGGCACGCGAATCGACCATCTGCCGCTTAGTACCGCGACACCTGCGAGGCGCTGCACCCCCCTGAGCGCTTGGTCGCTTGACAGCGTCGAAGGTGGTAGGGATTTCGGCCGCCGCTCCTCGACGCGGTGTGTCAGGCTGCTAGCCACGAGATCGGTCAACGTTCCGATCGTTTTGGACCGATTCCAATGTTCAACGATCCACTGGACGTCGAGCGGTCGTGCGACATACGGCCGAGCCGATGCCTCGTCCACCGCCAGCAAGAACTGGTCGACGTCTTGAACCCCGAGACTGAGCGCGAGTCGGCGAATCCGATCTTCATCCAACGGCGCCAGTTGTACAATGCGCAGTTCGCCTACTTCTCCGTGGGCGCGCGCAATGTGTTCTGCGATCGCTTGCTGATCTGCTCGGTTCCAGTCACTTACGCGGCACGACACGACCAGGTTCACGCGCGCCAGGTCGTTGACGTAAGCGTCGAGCCGCCGAAGAGCCCGCCCGAGCGATTCTTGTCGCAGGTTCGCCTCGTCAACGGAATCGAGGAGAAAGTACGCGGCATCACTACCGTCGCGCCACTCGGAGAGTCGTGCAGTCTCCGACGACCAGAGCGCTTGCTCAGGCCCGCCCTCGGAGAGAGCTCCGATGTCCATGAAGAAGAGGGGCAAGCCGCGGGAGATCCCTGCGATGGCCCGGCGTTTTAGCTCGACGGTCTTGCCAGTCCCAGCCTCACCTAGGATCACGATGTACCGGCTGCTCGCGAGGAGCTGCTCCCAGTCTTCGAGATGATTGAGCTGTCGTAGGATCTCAAATTGGACGTCCGTGTCGAGAACCGGATCGCCGTCGGAGAGCCGCATGAAGCGGCGATCTAAGTCGATCGTGTTGGGCGGCTGCATTCGTCAGCAGCGAAGAGGTTAGCGCCCGTCGTCGAGGAGTTGCAACACGCTTGGTTCTTCGCATACGGACCGATGATCGATGTGGCCGAATGGCCAACGTGCGGGTCACTTCGTGTCGTCGGCGATCATGTACATGGTGCTGCCCGGGGGCAGGTCGCCGAGGCCGAGCTCGGACATCATCTTCGTCCTCGTCGCTTCGTCGAGCTGCTGCAGCTCCGTGCCGCCCACCTCCATGAGGTCGAGGTGGAGCGAGTCCGCCGCGTTCTTCAGCAACACGGTGATGTCCTGATCGATGTCGGCGTCCAGCGCGTCGAGCTCGAGCGCGTACATCGACTCGGTGAGACACTCCGTGAGCTCGGCCGGCGCATCGGGTGCGCCCTGCAGCGCGACGCTCTCGATCACCGCGCCCATCTCCTTCGCGCCGATGACGTGCGCCGTGAGCTTCACGTCGCTCGGCAGATCCTCGGCGAGGTCCTTGCAGCCCTGCACGAGGTCGCTCACCTGCGCGGCCAGCTGCGCGAGGCACTGCATGTCGCCGCAGCCGTGCGTGTCGTGCTGATCCACCGCCTGTGTCCACGTCGCGCCCGAGGCCGGCGCCTTCTCCTGCGCGCGCGTCGCCCGGATCCCGGCGACCTGCTTCGTCCATCGCTCGCGTGCCTGCGCGAGCTCGGCGCGATCCATCGCGCGCTTCGGCTTCGCGGCGACGGACGTGGTCGTCGTCTCGATCGGCGTCGAGGCCTGGGCGGTCGCGACGGGCTCGGGCGCCTGCGTGCGGGTGTACGCGACGACGCCGGCGGTCGTACCGGCCGCGAGCGTCGTACCGATGAGGATCTTCGTGAGCATGTTCGTTCCCTCGGCGGCCGTGTTCGTGGCCGTCGGCGCCAGGGATGCCGCGCCGTCTCCGAGTGTTGGCAGCGGCACGAACAAGCCCGCCCACAGCGCGCGCTCGCCATAGCGCGCGTCCAGCTCGGCGCGCAGTCGATCGATGCCGGTCTTCAACCGCCACCGCACCGTGCCGGCGGGAATCGACCGCATGCGTGCGATCTCGGCGGCGCTCAGTCCGTCGAAGTAGCGCTGCCGCACGACCTCGCGCACCTCGTCGTCGAGATCGTCGACGAGCTCACCGACGATGCGCGCGACGTCGCGCGCGTGCGCGTCGCCCTCGACGTCCACCGCACGATCGTCGATCGCCGCGACCGCCTGCTCGCGCGCCTGCATACGTCGGCCGCCGCGGATCGCCATGCGATGCTCGTTGCGCATGATCTGGCGCAGCCACGACGCCGGCGCGCGCACGGCCGCAGCGCCGTGCTCGAGCGCGCGCACCCACGTCGACTGCACGAGGTCGTCGGCCGCGCTCGGGTCGGCGAGCCGCAACGCGAGCCGGCGCAGGCCGGCGGCATGCTCCACGGGGTCCATCGAGGGGGCGGACTGCATCCTGGATCGACTCGATGCCGCCGGCGGCCGAACCGTTGGCGGCCGCGCGGATCCGTCGGAAACCGGCCCGGCGCGCCCCGCGGAACGGTCCGGCCCCGCCGGGGTACCTCCTCGACATGACCGGATCCATCGCCCGCATCGCGCTCGTCCTCGCCCTGGCCGTGGCCGTCACCGGCGTCGCCCATGGGGCCGCCAAGCCGAGCGACAAGGCCCCCAAGAAGATCGCATGGACGCCTCCGATCGCGAGCGAGCTCCTCCCGCTGCAGATCGATCGCATCGGCCACGTGCTCGTGTGCACGCGCAACAAGGAGTGCTCGATCACCGGCCGCTTCGGCGCGAACAGCCGCATGCGCTTCGCGCTCGACGGCGACGACGGTGTGCGTCGCTTCGCGCTGCTCGGACCGAAGGGCTGGGATCCCGTGAAGCTCACGATCAAGGTGCCGGCCAGCGTGCCGGCCAACACGTTGCACCGGCTGACGATCATCGACGAGAAGGACCGCCGTGTGAGCAACTCGATCCGGTTGCTCGCGTCGCTCCCGAGCGGCTGTCAGCTCGACGACGACGGCGATCATCATGAGGCGATCGATTGTGGCGGCGACGACTGCGACGATGGAGATGCCAATCGGTATCCCGGCAACATCGAGGTGTGCGACAGCACGCACCACGACGAGGACTGCGATCTGCTGACGTTCGGCTACCGCGACGGTGACATCGACGGCCATCCCGACGCGAGGTGTTGCAACGGCACGACCGAGCTCCGTTGCGGCGACGACTGCGACGACGCGCGATCGTGGGTGCATCCCGATCAGCCCGAGACGTGCAACCGCGTCGACGACAACTGCATCGACGGGATCGACGAGCTCGTGCGCGTGAAGGTCCATCGCGACGCCGACGCGGACCTGTACGGCAACCGGGCGGACAGCAAGCTCGTGTGCGTCCAGGACATCCCCAGCGGCTGGGTGCTCGACGACCGCGACTGCAAGGACAGCGACCCCAAGGTGAACCCCGGTCGGGGCTGCCCCTGAGGGGCGGCGGCGCGTGGCGCGAACGGGTCGCTGGCCCCCGCTGTGACCTCGATCTCGTGGACCTGCCGTTCGCTTGCGCGGGCCCGGCGGGCGTGCGACGGTAGCCGCGAACTTTGGATGACACGCGTGTCAGTGACACGTCCGTCACCGTTCGCAGACGCCCTCGAGGACGCACCTCATGACCGATAAGCAGCTCCGCATCGGCTTCGATCTGGGATCCACCACCGTCAAGGCCGTCGTCATCGACGTCGCCACCGACGAGATCGTGTGGAAGGACTACCGACGCCACGACAGCAAGCAGCCCGAGAAGGCGCTCGAGATGCTCCGCGACATCGAGCGCGACACGGGTGCATCGCCCGACAACGCGCGCGTGTTCATGACCGGCTCCGGTGGCGGCAACGTCGGTCGCTTCATCGGTGCGAAGTTCGTGCAGGAGGTCAACGCGGTCTCGCTGTGCGTCGAGAAGCTGCATCCCGAGGTGAACTCGGTGATCGAGCTGGGCGGTCAGGACGCGAAGATCATCGTGTTCAAGGCCGACAAGGACAGCGGCCGCAAGAAGAAGATCCCGTCGATGAACGACAAGTGCGCCGGTGGGACCGGGGCCGTCATCGACAAGATCAACGCCAAGCTCAAGCTGCCGCCCGACGAGCTGTGCAACGCCGGCCACGCCGGCA
>CAYXVR010000033.1:0-116638 GCA_964468635.1 uncultured Nannocystaceae bacterium | reverse complement strand
CCAACGCGACGCATCGTCGCGTTCGAGAGCCTTCAACACGCAGACGACGGCCCAACGCGACGCATCGTCGCGTTCGAGCCCCGTCGAACGCTGACGAGTGTCCAACGCGACGCATCGTCGCGTTCGAGGGCCTTCGGCGCGCCGACGACGGTCCAACGCGACGGATCGTCGCGTTCGAGGCCCGTCGAGCGGGCCGCGATCACGCGCCCGTCTTCGCCTCGTCCTCGGTCGGCAGCGGCGCTTCGATCTCGCCCAGCACGCGGCGCAGCAAGCCCTCGACGAGCAGCGCGCGCTCGCCCGCGTCGTAGCGCCCGTCCTGGTAGCGCGCCTGCACGTCCTCGAACTTGTCGCGCGCGTCGTGGATGATCTTCTTGTACGGCTTCACCCGCCGCATCACCTCCTTCTGGTTCGACCAGAAGAACGCGACGAGCGTCGCGGCCGTGAAGCCGGTGAGGATCATGCCGAGCGGTCCACCGAGCAGGTACTTGAGCCCGATCCGCAGCGCGACGACGCCCGCTGCGCCGAACGCCAGCTCCTTCACGCCGCTCTTCTTCAACCGCCCCCACGCGACGGGCAACAGCTCGCCCGAGGCGATGACCAACGCCACGAATTCCGCGCGTTTCGCTCCATGCTCGTAGGTCTCCTTGATGACCTGCTGCATGAAGGCATCGAACGTCTCGTAGACGTCCGACGGGTACGCGGTGTGGGCTTTCGGCGAGTCGGCCATGCTGCAGGGCAGCATAGCACCGCGGGGTGCTACGTTTGACAGGCCTTGCGGACGCTCCACAACTCCACCGCGATGGGCTCACGGCGCCGCGCACGGCAGCTCGCTTGGCTGACGGCGCTCGCGTGGCTCGGCTGTCGGCCGACCGAGACCAAACCCCCGAAAGAACAGCCGTCGGCGACGAGCGAGGTCGACGAGGGCGCGAAGGATCCGCGCGTCGGCAGCGGTGAGCCCGATCGGCGCATCGACGAGCCCACGGCGAAACGACGCGAGCGCCCCGCCCCGGCCGAGGTGCACGATCGCGCCGCCGCGATCGCGGCCGCAGTGCAGGGCAACCCCGACGGCGCGATTGCATTCCTGCGACCTCACGTCGACGCGAAGAAGGACGACCTCGAGGCCCGCATCGCGCTCGCACGTGCGCAGCTCACGGTGGGCAAGCTCGACGACGCCCGGGGCACGCTCACCGACAAGAAGGGCAAGCCCGACGATCCGCAGGTTATCCAGCTGCGCGTGCAGCTGCATCGCATGCGCGGCGAGCTGGCCGACGCCGAGAAGCTGCTCGAGTCCGCGCTGAAGGCGAAGCCCGCCTCGCTGCCGCTGCAAGGCGATCTCCTGTGGCTGCGCATCGAGACCGGTCGCAAGGACGACGCGCGCAGCAAGACGCTGCGCGAGGGTCTGTACGACGCCTACGATGGCGGCAAGGCGAAGACCGCCGCGGATCTGTTCGCGGTGGCCCAGGCCGCGCTCTCGCGCGGAGGCAAGGCCGGCTTCCACGACGCGAACATGGTGCTCGAAGAGGCCGAAGCGCTCGCGCCCGTGGCCGAGGGCAGCTTCATCGCCGATCGCATCCGACTCGTGCGCGGCGCGGTGTTCCTCGAGAAGTACGCCGCCGACGAGGCCGCCACCACGTTCGGGCTGCTGCTCGAGCGCGACCCGTGGCATCCCGACGCGCTCGCCGGCATGGCGTGGGTGTACCTCGACGGCCTGCGCTTCGCCGCGGCCTCGCGCGCCGCCGAAGAAGCGCTGCAGGTGGATCCGCACCATCGCGAGGCCCATGCCGCGCTCGCTCGCATCGCGCTCATCGAGGGTCGACGCGCAGAGGCGCGCGAGCGCATCGAGAAAGAGGTGCTCGCGGTCCATCCCGCGAACGATCGCGGCCTCGCCGTGCTCGCGGCGCTCGCGATCACGCAGGCCGACGCGAAGGGCTACGCGACCGCGCGCGACCGCGTGCTCGCGGTGAATCCCCACCACGGCGGCTTCTTCAAGGACCTGTCGGACATCCTCGGCTTCCTGCACCTCTACCCCGAGGCGGACGACGTGCTGCGCGAGGGCGAGAAGGTCGCGCCCGACGATCCGTACGTGCAGAGCGCGCTCGGCCTCAATCTGTTGCGGCTCGGCCAAGAAGAGCGCGGGCGGCAAGCGCTCGAGAAGTCGTGGAAGGGCGATCCGTTCAACGAGCGCACGCGCAACACGCTCGATCTGTACTCGAACAGCATCGACAAGTCGTATCTGCTGCACGATCGCGGCGACACGACGATCCGCCTGCCCACCGAGGATGCGCCGTTCGTCGAGCCCGTGCTCGTCGCATCCGTCGAGCGCTCGCGCAAGGCGCTCGACAAGGAATACTCCACGAAGGCCGGCAAGCTCCGCGTGGAGTTCTTCTCGTCGCCCGACGAGTTCTCGGTGCGCACGGTCGGCGTGCCGAGCCTCGGCGCGGTCGCGGTGTGTTTCGGCCCGGTGATCACGTTCATCGGTCCGTATCGCGGCGTCGTGAACCTCGACCTCGTCATCCGCCACGAGCTCGCCCACGTCTACGCGATCCAGCGCAGCAAGGGTCGCGTGCCGCGGTGGTTCACCGAGGGGCTGTCGGAATGGGAGTCCGAGGTGGCCGATCCGGCGTGGGCCCGCGAGAGCGCGGCGCTGCTCGGCGCCGCGCGGCGCGAGGGCAAGCTGCGCAAGCTGTCGGAGCTCGAGCTCGCGTTCATCCGCGCCGAGAGCCCGGTGATGATGGAGGTGGCGTACGCGACCGCGGCGTACGCGATCCGCTACCTCGGCACGACGTACGGGCGCCCCAAGCTGCTCGCGGTGCTCGAGGGCTACGGCAAGGGCAAGGACACCGACGAGCTGTTCGTGCAGCACCTCGGCAAGGACATGGCCACCGTCGAACGCGAGTTCGAGGCGTGGTTCTTCGCGGAGCTCGAGCGCAAGAACGGCGGCTGGTCGCCGAGCTCCGACGCGGCGAGCAAGGATCCGCGCGACGTGCTCTTCCGCTCGGCCCAGGCCGCGCTGGAGAAGGACGACAAGCCGGCGGCCGCCAAGGCGCTCGAGCAGCTGATCGCGACGAAGGGCGGCGACGGCTTCGCGCCGCGCATGGCGCTCGCGAGCCTCACGGACGCGAAGCAGGCCGCGACGGTGAAGAAGCACCTCGAGGCGGCGCAGAAGTTCGCGCCGGAGTCGATCGAGCCGCACGTGAAGCTCGCCGAGCTCGCGCGCCGCGAGGGCGACGTCGCGGCCGAGAAGAAGGTGTTGCGCGAGGCGCTGGCGATCGATGCGGACTCGCTCGATCCGGCCGCGCGCCTGCTCATGCTCGCGCTCGTCACCGACGACAAGGACGCGCTCGCCTACGCTCGTGCGCGGGCGCGGGCACTCGCCCCGCTGCATCCGATCACGCTGGCGATCGACGCGTACGAGCTGCAGAAGGCCGGCAAGACCGCGGACGCGAAGACGTGGATCGCCCGCGCGACGAAGTCGCTCGCGAGCGCCGACGGCCGCGGCCCGGCCGACACGCTCGTCGTCGTCGCGATCGCCCAAGCCGCGACGGGCGACAAGGACGGCGCCCGCACGCTCGCGAAGCAGGCGATGGCCGCGAAGAACATCCCCGCCGCCGCGAAGAAGAAGCTCGAAGCGCTGTAGCGCCTAGAACTTGAAGCCGGCGGTGAAGACACCGCCGGTGCGGGTGGGGACGGCGCCCAGCGTGAAGCCGCGGCGGCGCATCGCGGCGGCGGCTCCGTTGTCGTTCTTCTTCACGAAGAGCAACACGGTGAAGGTGATCGCGGCGATGCCGAAGATCGCAGTGCCCGCCCATGCGGCGTACTGGCCCTTCTCGATGCCGTCGGCGACGTTGCACACCTCGGTGACGTTCTTGTTGCGGACGCTGTCGGGGTTCTCGATGTCGTCTTCCGGATGCTCGCGCGCGTAACCGCAGATGTCGCTCACCTGGGTGGGATCGACGTCGTTGCCCGTGTTCGGCTGGCCCTCCATCGGGTGCCCCTCGGGATACACGTCGGTGAGGCTCTCGTTCGCCGTATCGACGAGCTTGTCGCGCATCGTGGTCTGGGTCGCGACGGTGAGACCGATCGCGGTACCGAGCGACGCGACGAACAACGCGGCCGTCACACCGAGGCCGATCTTCTTCCACTTGGGCACCGGCTTGTCGAGGCCCCACTTGTACTTCTTGTCGCGCGGCTTCGGCTCGGGCTGCGGATCGGTGACGCCGTCGTCGTCGATCGGCGTGTCGTCGACCACGCCGTCGTCCGGCACGACATCGGTGTCGGTCTCCTCGGGCAGCATCGCCGCGACGATCGCCGTGGCGGTGGCCTCGATCTTGTCGCGCGACAGATCCGACGCGGACAGCGGGCGCTTGATGTCCTTCTCGACGGTGGCACCGGCCACGTCGAGCATGTTGAGCTGCAGCACGTAGCCGCCGCCGCCGGTCTTCTTGAGCGAGCCGTACACGAGGCGCCGCACCTCGATCGCCTTGCCGCCCTCGGCGAGGCACTTCGGATCGTCGCCGCTGCAGCCCATCGTGAGGCGCAGCTCGGACAGGCTCATCTCCTGCCCGCCCGCGAGGCCCCGCTTCGCGAACGCCTTGCGCAGCGCCTTGGTGAGCGCCTCGCCGGCGGTGCCGTCCTCGCTCTCGAGGCCGAGCACGCTGGCGGGCTCGTCCACGTGTACGGTCGCGTGCACGTTCCACACGGAGGCGTAGGCCCGCGCGGGCATGCCCAGCGTCACCACGAGGAGTGCACTGAGCAGGATCGTGGCGAAGCGTCGGATCCAGGAGTTCTGCATCTTGGGCGGGGCGACGGTCGCGCAACGCCGACTTTGTCATGCGCCCGCGGCCGTGAAAAGGGGGGCCGTCGCGCCTGCGCGGCCCGTCCCGGGGGGCTAGTCTTGCTCGAAACGTGGCCGGACCGAAGCATCGCGAGCACGCGTCGGCAGACGACCAGCCCGCGGCAGCGGGCTCGGGCGCGACGGCGGGAGGTGCGGAGGCCAGCGCACTGCGCGTGCGTGACAGCCTGGCCGCGCGCATCTCGTTGTTGGTCATGCTCGTGGTGCTGGCGACCTTCACGTGGGGGTTCGTCACGCTGCAGCAGCTGAGCGACATGCAGGCGGACTTCGAGCGCCTCGTCGAGGTGTACGTGAAGTTCGACAACGAGCTCGCCAAGGCGCAGGTGCAGGCGATGCGCGTGGGTGAACAAGTGCGCACGCGCAGCCGCCAGCGCGACAAGCCGCCGGATCCCGACGTGCTCGCGCGCCTGCCGGTGGGGCTGCAGGAGCGCGCCCGCCTCGTGGTGGCCGCGCGCGGACCGATCGACGACGCGCTGCGGGATCCGGCGCGCTACGGCGGGCAGACGGTGGTCGCGGAGCTGGAGCAGATCCAGGCGTCGTTGCAGCGCCTGCAGGAGCTCGTCGAGCTGCACGAGATGGAGCAGCCCGAGGCGGTGCTCGAGGACGTGCCCACGCAGGCGCAGATCGAGGGGTTGTTCGAGGAGCTGCGCGGGCAGAGCGGGCGGGCGATCGACGATCTGCGCGAGGAGGTCCGCGTCGCCCAGAACCGGATCGAGCAGTGGGCGGTCGGGCTCGCGGCGGGGACGTTGATGGTCGCGGCGCTCGCGATGCTCGGCGTGTTCCTCACGCTGCGACCGCTGCGACGGCTCGCGCTCGGCGTGCGACGGCTAGGTGGCAGCGACTGGACGCAGCGCATCGCGATCGACACGCGACCCGGCGACGAGGTGGGGCGGCTCGCGACGGAGTTCAACCACATGGCGGACGCGCTGCAGGAACGCGAGCGGCGGTTGCTGCGGGGCGAGCGGCTCGCGGCGGCGGGGCAGCTGGCCGCGCAGATCACCCACGAGATCAGGAACCCGCTGTCGAGCGTGGGGTTGAACGTGGAGCTGCTCGAGGACGAGCTGCCCGAGGGCAGCGAAGGACGGAAGTTGCTCGGCAAGATCATGAAGGAGGTCGATCGGCTCACGGCGATCACCGAGGGCTATCTCGGGTTCGCGCGCGGGCCGAAGGTGGAGCTCGTGCCGATGGATCTGGGCGCCGAGCTGCGCGCGATGATGGAGTTCATCGCGCCCGAGCTCGCGCAGGACGGCGTGGAGGCCGACGTGCGGATCCCTCGCGAGGTGGTGGGCATCGACGGCGACGCGAACCAGCTGCGGCAGGCGTTCTTGAACCTCGTGCGCAATGCGAAGGAGGCCGTGCTCGACGAGGAGCACCGGCGCCTGGGCCGGCCGCAGCGGATCGGCGTGGAGCTGCGGTGTAAGGGCGAACAGGTCGTCGTGGTTGTGTCCGACAACGGTGGCGGGATCCCGCTGCCGGCGGAGCAGTTGGACCGGATCTTCGAGGCGTTCTACACGCGCAAGGCCCGTGGGACCGGGCTCGGGCTGCCGATGGTCCAGCAGATCGTCCAGGCCCACGGTGGCAGCGTCCGCGTCGCGCGGACGGGGCCCGAGGGCACGCAATTCGAGGTGGAGCTGCCCGCTTGCGCGCTCCTGGGGGGCGCCCTAAGCTCGGGCGCCCGCGACGTCCTTTCTCCGAACGAGCCCGAGGCATGAACCTTCGTTTCCGCCCCTCTTCCTCCTCGCTGCGCACGGCCGCCGTGCTCGTCCTCGGCCTCGCATCGGGCCTCGCCTGCACCGCGATCTTCAAGCCCCGCGACGACGTCCAACGCTGCGGCACGGGCGACGACTGCGAACCGACCGGAGACGAACGCTACGTGGCGGTGTGTCGCTTCGATCCCGAGAACGCCGGTCTCGACAGCACGAAGACCGACAAGATCTGCGTCGCGGACTTCAGGACGATCGCATGTGTCCTCTCGACCAATCCGGAGGATCCGGATGCCGAGCTCGCCGACGACTGCGAAGACCTCGTGCTCGACTGCGAAGACGCCCGCAAGGGCACCGAGGGTTGCGACGCTCGGACCAGTGGCGACGCCTGCGACGACGGGCTCGAGAAGAACGACTTCGACATCTGCGTCGATCCGGACTCCGACGAGATCCTCGTGAGCGGCGCGGACAACCGCGACTACGGGATTCAGGATCAGTTCTGCAAGGGCTTCTTCTGCGACGAGCGCTTCGTTTGCGACACCAGCGTCGGCAGCGGCGGTAACTGCGTCATCTGCGACGAAGACAAGCCGTTCGGCGAGGGCGGCTGCGGCACCTTCTACGCGAACGGTGCTCCCGCGCCGTACTACGTGCTCGGCGACGACCTCGAGGATCGCTGCGCTGCGCCCGACTCGAGCATCAGCGAGCCGATCTTCGGCGAGTGCCCGTAGGCGCGTCGCGTTCGACCTCCGTCACGCGCTGATGACCCTCCAACGCGACAAAGCGTCGCGTTCGACCCTCGTCGGCGCGCTGATGACCCTCGAACGCGTCGCATCGTCGCGTTCGAGCCTCGTCGGGCGCTGACGGGCCTCGAACGCAACAGCCCTACTTCGGTAGGTCGTCTTCCGTGTCGGCGGCGCCGCCGGCGATGTCTTCGTCGCCGGCGACGTTCATGTCGGCGTCGTCGAGGTCGTCGGCCGTGACGGCCACGGTGACCTGCAGGTAGGTCTCGTCCTTCGGGAGCTTCTCGCGCGGCGGATCCACGCGCGCCGTCTCGAAGCCGAGCCAGATCGATTCGCCGTCGGGCCGCGGTTCCTCGTGTTCGCGCCCCCTCAGACGCTCACGACCCCCGAACGCACGCCGCTCTCGCGCGAGCCGATGGTGTCGGGGCTGAACCGGGCCTCGCGCGGCGAGTGCGCCGCGTCGAACGCCCCTCGTGGCCGAGCCGCCGGAACTCCCGGGACTTCACCCTTTGGACGTCTGTCTATCAACCTTGAAATTCTGATAGTCGACTAGCAGAATTTCAAGGTTGCTGATCCCGAGGACAGCCTGCCTGACCGAGCTCCAGAAGCTGCTGCGGTCGTCCCCTGTCGTCGCGTTGCTCGGGCCGCGGCAATCGGGGAAGACGACACTGGCGCGCCAGCTCCCGCGGATCACGGAGCGGTTCGATCTCGAAGATCCTCGCGACGCGCAGAGCCTCTCGCAACCGATGACCGCGCTCGAGCCGCTTCGCGGGCTGGTGCTCATCGACGAGGTCCAGCGGGCACCGGAGTTGTTCGCGGTCCTGCGCGTGCTCGCGGATCGTCGCCCGCTCCCCGCGCGCTTCCTCGTCTTGGGCAGCGCGGCGCCCGAGCTCCTTCGACAGTCGTCCGAAACGCTCGCTGGCCGCATCCGGTTCCTCGAGCTCTCCGGGTTCTCGCTGACGGAGGTCGGTCCCTCGCAGCTCCGCCGCCGCTTCTCACGCGGCGGATTTCCACCCTCGTACCTCGCGCGCTCGGACCGGGAGAGCTTCGGCTGGCGCGAGGACTTCGTGCGGACGTTCGTCGAGCGTGACCTGGCGGCCCTTGGCTCCCGGCTCCGGTCGCCTGCCCAGGTCCGTCGTCTCTGGACGATGCTCGCCCATCGGCAAGCACAGCTGTGGAACGGATCGGCGCTCGCCGGCGCGCTGGGCGAGGCATACCCCACGGTCAAGCATCACCTCGATCTGCTCTGCGGGTCCCTCGTCGTCCGGCAGCTGCCTCCCCATCTGCCGAACCTCGAGAAGCGCTTGGTGAAGTCGCCCAAGGTCTTCGTGCGCGACAGCGGGCTCGTCCACGCGCTCCTCGGCGTGCGTAGCTTTCGCGAGCTCGAGGGCCACCCGGTGCTCGGCGCCTCGTGGGAAGGGTTCGTGCTCGAAGAGCTCATCCGCCGCGTCGGTGATCGCAACGTAGCGTTCTGGTCGACGCACTCGGGCGCGGAGCTCGACTTCGTCGTTACGCGAGGGCGCACGCTGCTCGGCTTCGAGGTGAAGTGGAGCGACGCGCCGACCATGACGAAGTCGATGCACATCGCCAGGACAGACCTCGGTCTGAAGGCCCTCTACGTCGTCTATCCAGGACCCCGGCGCTACGCGATCGCGAAGGGCGTCGAGGCGCTTCCGATCACGGAGCTCGACGACGTCCTGTGACGCCCGCCTACTCCGGTAGGTCGTCTTCCGTGTCGGCGGCGCCGCCGGCGATGTCTTCGTCGCCGGCGACTTTCATGTCGGCGTCGTCGAGGTCGTCGGCCGTGAAGGCGACGGTGACCTGCAGGTAGGTCTCGTCCTTCGGGAGGTTCTCGCGCGGCGGATCGATGCGCTCCGTCTCGAAGCCGAGCCAGATCGATTCGCCGTCGATCTTCACCTGCTCGAGCGCGCCCGCGACGAGGTCGAGCTCGTGGGCGAACGGCGAGCGCAGCACGAAGCGGCAGCGGATCGTCTTGCACGTCACGTCGAGCACGTTCACGCGCGGCTCCTCCGGCGCGCCCTCGAACGCCGACTTGCGCGCGACCACCACCGTCTTGTTCACGAGCGACTGGGCCCCGCGCGTCCACGTGGAGCGCACCGGCTCGTCCTCGAACGGCTGGTCCTTGTGCCGCTTCCACGTGGCCTCGATCTCGCCGACCGGGCGCGGCTTCACGGCGTTCGCCTTCTTGCGCGGCGCCTTCTTCTTCGGGCCCTTCTTCGCGCCCTGGTCCTTCGCGGACACGGACACGTGCGCCGGCACGTTGAGCCACCAGTGCATGCCCATCGCGCCCATCGCGAGCACCGGCGCGAGCAGCAAGCGCGCGACGTGCATCCACCGCGGTGCGCGACCCGACGAATCCGCCTTCGCGCCCGCGTCCTCGCGCGCCGGCTCGTCCGACGCCGGCGACGAGTCGCCCGTGCGCGCCGCGATCGGTGCGTCGCCCTCCGGCTTGCGCGCCTCGTCGCGGCGTCGCGCCGGGATCGTGCCCTCGTCCGGCGTGGTGGTGATCGACTCGCTCACGTCGCCTCGTTCGCCACCGGCTTGCCCGGCGCCGCAACGCGCACGCGCCACGTGCCGTCTTGCTGCACGAGGTCGACGAGGTGCTCGCTGCCGTCGGCCGCCGTCAGCTTCACCTGCGCGCTCTCGCTGTCGCCCGCGACGAGCTCGGCCTTCGCGACCTGGAAGCTGTTCGGCACGTCGACGATCTGCAGCATCTCGTGCGGTTCGATGATGCGGCGCCCACCGACGTGATCGCTCGCGGCCGCCGCGGCCTGCGTGAGCCGATCTGCGGAGTCGCGGTCCAGCAGCGGAATCAACGCCTTCACGTCGCCACGCTGCATCGCGCTCGCGTACGCCTTCGCGGCGGTGACCGGCTCGGCCTCCTTCTCGCCGCACGCAGCGAGAACCACCACCAACACCAGCGCGCGCAGATCAGTCGCCATCGTCGCGCACCTTGTGCATGCCGAGGCGCTTGAGCAGCTCGCGCAGGTAGTACCGCGTGATGCCGGCCTCGGCCGCCGCGCGGCTGAGGTTGCCGTCGGTGCGATCGAGCAGCCGCGAGAAGTACTCGCGCTCGAAGTTGTCGACCATCGTCTGCTTCGCGTCTTTGAACGGCGCGTCGAGCAGCGCGGCCCCGAAGCTGCCGGGCGGCGCGGTGCGGTCGTTCGTGGCGCTCGCCATCGCGCGCGGATCCTCGCGGCGCCCGAGGTGCAGATCGGACGGCTCGATGACGCCGCCGCGGCACAGGTGCGCGGCCCGCTGGATGATGTTCTTCAGCTGCCGGACGTTGCCCGGAAACGGCTCTGCCACCAAGGCCTCCCGCGCCGCATCGCTGAGGCGCGGCTTGGGCATCGTGCCGTTCACCATGCGCACGAAGTCGTCGAGGAACCGATCGCCGAGCATCACGACGTCCTCGCCGCGCTCGCGCAGCGGCGGCAGGTCGACGGACATCACCGACAGACGGAAGTACAGGTCCTCGCGGAACATGCCCTGCCCCACCATCATGCGCAGGTCCCGATGCGTCGCCGCGACGACGCGCACGTCCACCTTGCGCACCTGCGACTCGCCGATGCGCTGCACCTCGCGGCGATCGAGCACGCGCAAGAGCTTCGGCTGCAGATCCATCGGCAGCTCGCCGATCTCGTCGAGGAACAGCGTGCCGCCGTTGGCCTCCTCGAAGCAGCCCGCACGATCGGTGACCGCACCGGTGAACGAGCCCTTCTTGTGGCCGAGGATCGCCGCCTCGGCGAGCTCGCGCGGCAGCGAGCCGCAGTCGAGCACGACAAACGGCCCCTGCGCGCGGTTCGATTCGTCATGAAGCGCCCGCGCGACCAGCTCCTTGCCGGTGCCCGTCTCGCCGCCGATGAGCACGCTCATCTCCGTGGGCGCGACGCGCTCGAGCGTGGCGAACACCTCGCGCATCGCCGAGCTGCGCCCGTACATCGCGCCGAAGTGATCCTCGCCGGAGATCGGGACCTGCACCTCGTCGGCCGAGAGCAGCTCGATCTCCGTCTTGCCGCACTTGATCGCGGTGCCCGGCTCGATCCACGCCGACTTGATCCGAATCGCACCGGCGAACGTGCCGTTCGTGCTCTCGAGGTCGTGGATGATCACGCCGCCCTCGCCGACGACGATCTCCGCGTGCGTGCCCGAGACCGAGGTATCGGTGAGCACGAGGTCGTTGACCGCGCTGCGCCCGATCGTCACGCGGGAGCGCGCGACGGTGATCTGCGCCCCCCGATCGGGCCCGTCCTTCACGCGCAGCATGACCCTACGGAGCTGCTTGTGCGTGTGCTGGGCCGCGAAGAAGGTGGTCGTCATGCCCGTTTCGGCGGGCTCTCTCGGTCGCGTCGACAACGTTCTCGCCAGACGGCCGCGGTCCGCCGCGGGCTCGGGTTCAGTTCAACAGCTCGGGGTCTCGTTCGACCACGCGCAGGTGTTTGGCGCGGGTCTTGCCCTTCGCCTTGGGTCTGGTGACTTTGCCCGAATCCCCGGTCCGGCGCCAGGGCTGCACGGTCACGAGCAGCGCGCCGCCGATCGCGACCAGCCATGGCACCACGAACGGCCACGGCGCGCCCTTGAACAGCGGCGCGATCACGCCCAGGGCGACGAGAACGCCCGCCAGCGTGCGCGCACGCATCGGCAGCGCACCCAGGAGCGACACGGTCTGTTTGCCGAACACGACCGCATACGCGGTGAGGGCCGCGAGATCCATGGCGGTCGAGCCCCCGTGCGGGACCGCGGGCAGCCACGGCGAGACGAGCGCGTACACGAGATAACCGACCGTTCCGCAGCCGATCACGAGCGCGAGGTAACGTCGTGTTCCGAAAAAGCCTTCGAGCGGTGATCCGAAGAACCACTGGATGAGCAGCGTGCCGAGCAGGAAGCCGGCATCACCCTCGGGATAGACGAAGTTCGCGGTGAGCGGTTGCCACAATCCCTCCAGCGCATAGAGCTGGCCTGGGTGCAGCCGCAGCAGGTCGCCGATCGGGCGATCGCCGAGCCCCGCGGTCGCGATCGCCGTGAGGATGAAGATGGCGAGTGCACCGCGGTGGAACCTGGGCAGGGCCGCGAACGCGTTCGCCACGTCAGGATGGTAGCGCGCCGGATGCTGCGCGTCCGGCTCCCCGTCCTCCCGCCGGTTTTTTGCTGCCGCGGCGCCGTGCGGGCACGGTCGAGCCATGACGTCGAACCGCCGTCGCCACCGCCTGTTCGTGACCCGCCATACGGAGTATCACCTGCGCGCGGACGAGTGCGTCGGCGTGCGCGATCGCGAGACCGGCCAGTGGGTCCGCAATCACGCGGCGTTGCGGCTGCACGCGCTGCGGCTGCCCCCGCTCGAGTACGACCACAGCTGGCTCGGCGAGCGGATCCAGTTCTGGGGGAACGACACCGACGTGATCACGACGCCCATCGTCGCGGTGGGCCGTCCGGCCCGCGACTGCCTCGACCACTACGTGTCGCTGGCGCGGGCCGGAACCATCGGCTGATCACTTCTCCGGCGACTTCTGCGTCGTCTTCTCGTCGGCCTTCGTCTCGTCGGCCTTCGCGTCGTCGGCCTTCTTCTCGTCGGCCTTCTTCTCGTCGGCCTTCGCGTCGTCGGCCTTCGCGTCCTCGGCCTTCGCATCCTCGGCCTTCGCGTCCTCGGCCTTCGCGTCCTCGGCCTTCGCGTCCTCGGCCTTCGCATCCGCGGCGCCGGGGTTGCCGTCGCCGTCGAAGCAGCAGAGCACGCCCGGGTTGCGATCCGACGTGACCTTGCCGCAGCCCTCGCTGGGCCCGCGGCTGATCTTCGTCTTGCCCTTCCAGATGCTGTCCTTGCACTTGCCCATCTGGCAGTCGTTGCCGCAGCACACGGCCTCGGCCCCGAGACCGGCCTTCGTGCACGGCAACGGCTTCTTCGCGTCGACCGTCGGACACGGGTTCACGTCCTCGCTCGGCAGGTGGCTCATCGCCGCGTTGAAGCGACCGGGGCCTGCGTTGTCGCAGTCCTTCACCGTCGTGTGACCGGTGAGGTCGTCGATCTTCCCTTCGACGCCGCACACGTGCCAGCCCACGGAGCACACGTCCGCCGGCACCTTGCACGCCTCGCCGTCGTCGCCACACGCGGCGCCCGTCGGCTTGTCGCGCAGGCCCTTCTCGCCCGTCCACTTGCCGATGCAGGCCGCGATGCGCGGATGCTTCTTGATATCGGCGAAGCCCTCGCGCTGACCGTCGGAGCAACCGATCACCTTCGGATCGCCCTTCTCGCTCTCGACGAACTTCACACCGTCGAGCGAGCCCGGCCGATCGCCGTCGTAGTCACCTTCGTAGGGGCCCGAGCCGCACGTGCAGCCGGCCGCGAACAGCGTGACCGGGAGCGCCAGAGCCGAAACCAACGAGAGCAGTCGCCGCGAGACCCCAAACATGCGGCGAAGGATAGACAAGCCGCCGGCCGTACACCAGAGGGCCGACCGCGAAAAAAACGGCCTACGCGTCGTCGTCGTCGTCGTCGGGGGGCTGGGCCGCCAGCTCCGCCTCCAGGCGTGCCATGGCCTCCACCTGCGGCTTGCTGACGACGTAGGCGACGCCGATGCTGATGAAGAAGAGGACGACCATCGGGATCCCCATCAGCCAAATCGTCACCGGGTCAGGCGGCGTGAGGATGGCCGAGCTGATCGTGATGATGAGCAGCGCGATCTTGTAGTGCTTGAGCAGGCTCTTGTGCGTGATGACGCCGGCCTTCGCGAGGAAGAACACGGCCAGCGGCAGCTCGAACATCAGGCCGAAGCCGAGCAGGATCTTCATCACGTACGAGAAGTACTCGGGGTACGTGTACGCGGTGACGACCTCGACGCCGCCCGAGCTCGCCGACTTCTGACTCGTGTACTCGAGGAAGAAGCCCGTCGAGATCGGCAGCACGATGTAGTAGCAGAACACCGCGCCGGCCGCGAACATGCCGGCGCTCGTCGCCACGAAGGGGACGACGATCTTCTTCTCCTTCGCGTAGAGACCCGGCGAGACGAACATCCACAGCTGGTAGAAGATCACCGGCGCTGACACGAACAGCCCGGCGAAGAGCGCGAGCCAGATGTCCGTGAGGATGACGTCGAGCGCGGAGAGGTTGAGCATCGTCGGCTCGCCCTTCATCTCCGCGGCTTCCCACGCCTGCTTGAACGGCTGCTGCAGGAACGCGCTGATGCGATCGACGAAGACGTACGCGACGATCGCCGAGAGCACGAGGCACGCCACCGCGCGGAACAGCCGCTTGCGCAGCTCCGCGAGGTGATCGAAGAACGACATCGGCGTGTCGCCCTCGGGGCCCTCCGCCATGCCGTCGGCGCCGTTGTTGTCGGTCACGCGGCTCCCTGATCCACGTCGCCCTCGGGCTTCGCCGCGGGCGCGGCGGAGGGGGGCGCGGGGGAGGAGGTCGCGACCACCGGGGGCGGCGGCACCTTCGGACCCTCGGTCGCGGGCGGCGGGGCGACGTTGTCGTTGCCGGCGGGCTCGGGCGTGGCGGCTTCGGTGCCGGCGGGCGCAGGACCGGCCGGCGCGGTGCCGGCGGGCGCCGTGGGGTCGGCGGACAGCGCCTCCTGCTTCTGCGCCTGCTCCGTGGCCTTCACGGTCTTGATGAGCTTGTTCTGCGCCTTCTGCATCTCGACGCGCGCCTTCATGAGCTCGCGCCGCGCGGCGGCCTCGGCCTTCTTCAGCTCGTCCTTGCCGCCCTTGATCGCCTTCTTGATCTCGTCGAGCTCCTCCTCGTTCATGATCGCGTCGCGGAAGTCGTCCGCGGTCGCACGCAACGAGCCCCAGAACTTCGTGAAGGTGCGGATGATCCCGGGCAGCTCCTTGGGCGAGAACAGCATCAGCGCGACGACGGCGATGATGATGAACTCGACGGGCCCGATGCCGAACACCGGTCCACGATAGCAGCGGCGAGCCGCACGGGCGAGCGCCGACCCAGACGGGACGCGTTCGGCCCGGGCGACCGCGAAGATCGCGGGCGCGGTGCCCGCGAAGGGCAAGCAGCCCGCTCGGGAATGCCCTTCAGAAGCAGATCGGGCACGCGGGCTCGAGGCACTCGGACAGCGCGAGGGCGAGATTCGCGGAGTCGCCGAAGTAGCCGCCGTGCATCTCGATGACCGCGCCGCACGGCTCCGCGCACTCGGTGCCCGCGCAGCCGGCCGCCTCGGCGCAGTCGCGCATCGCGACGCAGCCGACGTCCTGCTGACACGCGTAGAGCGGATCGAGGCACAGGTTGCACGCACACATCTCGCAGTCGTTCGTCGCCATGCCGAGGCACGCGTCGAGCACGGGATCGCCGGAGCCCGAGTCGCCGCTGTCCTCCGCGGGCGGCATCGTCGTGGCGGGTGCGGTGTCGTTCGCGGTGTCGTTCGCGTCGTCGCCCGCGTCGTCGACGACACCGTCGTCGGTGCCGCTGCCGCTCTCGCTCTCGCCCGCAGTGCCGGAGTCCTCGTCACCGGCGTCGGCCGGCGCGGTGCCGGGCGACGGCGTCGTCGGTTGCCACGCGGGCTCGAAGCCGACACCGCGGTCGTCCGCGGCGCAGCCGATCACGAGCGCGAACGAGAGTCCCCCGACGCAGCGCGCCGACAGTCGTGCGATCCCCATCCCGACCATATACGTTGGCAGCGTAGCGACGAGGTTCACCGAACGCCGCCGGAATCCGCCGCTCGCCCGCACTTTTCCCCACGGCCCTCCGGGCCTGAAGGAACTTTGCGCAACCCGCTGCGGCGCTGGGCAACCTGCCTGCACCGTCCGCCCTCGCGAAATCGTTCGGCCCGCTACTCGGCCGCACCGAAGAGCGATTCGAGATACGGCCCGGACTGCTGCTCTCCCATCGCGCACGAGACCATCGAGTCGCAGGTGGAGCCGGCGATCTTCGTGTAGCACGAGTCCGTGAACGTCGCGCCGTTGAGCGTCGTGCCGACGAACTGGTTCATGATGTCGTCGGGGGAGTCCGCGACCGACTCGAGCCCGAACACGCGCGCGGCGAACTTGCTGATGCCGATCGCCTTCGTGGTCGCGGCGAGGCCGGCCTCCTCGGAGAGCACGACGACGTTCACGCTGTTGCTCACCGCGTCGCCGCAATCATAGTGATTGCCGCTGATGAAATTCGGGTTGTCCATGTACGTCTCGGACGACACGACGATCATCGTGTAGTCGTCGACCGCGGGCGGATCGCGTGTCAGACAGACGTGGAACGGCTCGAAGTGACTCACGACGAGCTCGTACACCTCGTCGGCGTCGTCGGTGGTGTAGCCCTGCCACTCGCGCGCGAGCAGCTCGTCGTCGATGATGTTCGCAGGCGCGTTGTCGACGAGGCCGTCCGTCAGCGTGGCGCCGCCCATGTTGATGTAGATGACGCGACCGTCGAACTCCGCACAGCCGGGGAGCGGGCCGCTGTCCGAGCTGCTGCCGTCGTCGGGCGACGTGTCGTCGGCGTCGGTCGTCACCGCGTCGTCGGCGGTCGAGTCCGCGCTCGTGTCGGTGGAGACGCTCTCGGACTCGCCCGTCATCGACGCGGTCTGCGACGCGCTCATCGTGTTCGTGCTCGCGTCGCTTTCGTCGAGGCTCGTGGCGTCGTCCTGTCCGCCGCTCGAACCGGTGGAGCCGCCTGTGCCGCCTTCACCGTTGCCGTCGCTCGGGTTGAAGCACGCGCACAACGAGAGAGCGACGAGAGCAATCTTCCGCATGGATCGAGGGTAGACGCCGTGCGCGCCGACGGCCAGCGCCCCGCGGATGGATTAAGCTCTCCGCATGGACTGGACCGACGTTTCTCGACTGGTTCGATTGGCTCTCGTGCTCGGTGTCGCGCCTGCGGTAGCGTGCGGCGACGACGAGGGCACCACCGGCACCGGCGACGACAGCTCGACGTCGGCCGACGACGACGACGACGACGGGCCGTCGACGATGACGGATCCGACCACACCGACGGAGGAATCGAGCACCGGCGACACCGCCCCGACCACGTCGGGCTCGAGCGAGAGTGGCGGAAGCAGCAGCGAGGGATCCACCGGATCGACGGGCGCCGACTCGAGCGGCTCGAGCGGTGACGGCTCGAGCAGCGGTGACTCGAGCGGCGAAGGCTCGACGACCAGCGCCGTGTGCGAGCCGATCACCGATGATCCGTCGGCGATCAACCAGGACTGCATGGGCGCACCGTGTCCCGAGGGGTACACGTGCCAGGACATCGTCGGATTCCAGTTCCAGCAGCTGTGCGAGATCATCTGCGTGGAAGACTGCGATTGCCCCGAGGACCACGTGTGCGTGAAGCACTCGGACAAGACGATGGTCCCGTGGTTCCAGTGTGATCAGCTGTGATCATCCGCGCGCGAGCCAGGCGGTCGCCCGTGCGATCAGCTCGGCCTGGGCGGGGTTGAGCTTCTTCGTCGCTTCGTCCGCGGAGAACCAGCCGAAGCGATCGAGCTCGGGGTACGCGCGCGTCTTGCCCGAGCCGCGCGGCCACTCGAGCTCGAAGGTGTTGCTCGTGCACGCGTTCGCATCGCAGTCGCCGAGCACCGCCCACGCGAGCACGCGCTTGCCGCTCGCGAGCTTCACCTCGCCGAGCGCTTCGAACTCGCCCGTGGGACACGGCTGACCGGTCTCCTCGGCGAACTCGCGACACGCGGCCGCGAACGTCTCCTCGCCCTCCTCGACGAGGCCCTTCGGGATCGTCCACGCGCCGTCGTCCTTGCGCGCGAAGAACGGGCCGCCCGGATGGGCGAGCAGGAACTCGGGGCCGCGCGGCGACCTTCGTACGAGCAGCAGGCCCGCGCTCGTGCTGGCCATCACGCTCGCTCCAGCTCGATGCGCACGCGATCGCGCGCCGTCGCGACGAGCTCGACGATGCCGTCGTCGCGGGTGCGCACCTCGGCCCCGTGCGCGTGCACTCGATGTGCACCGCCGCTCCATCGCGCCGGGACCACGAGCTCGGTCGCCGCCTCGCCGTACGGCGTGTACTCGAGCGTCCATCGCCGCCGCGGGTGGCTGTCCCACGCGATCGGCGTGCCCGCGAGCGCGCGCGGATAGGGCCGCACGAGCGCACCGGTCCACGCCCGCTCGGATCCGTCGGGCTCGACGATCGATGCGTCCTCGTCGTTCCAGTCGACGTCCGTCGGGTTGTAGTGCCACACGGTCCAGCTCGCGAAGTGGCGATCGAGCAGCCGGCACTGGTGCTCCATCATCCGCGCCTCGCCGGCCACGCCGTTCAGCACGCCGAACTCGCCCACGAACAGCGGCTCGCCCCGGCGCTCGCGCTCGCGCAACAGCGATCGGAGCGTGAACGGAAAGCTCGACAGCCGCGGCAGGTAGCGCGAAGCGACGATCGCCGGCGCATCGTAGATGTGCGGCGCGTACACGAGGTTCGCGCCCGCGAGCACCGGCAACGCCGTGGGGAATCCGAACGCCGCGAGCGGCGTGGGCTCGAGGAACAGCAGGCGATCGGGATCCAGCTCGTCGCGCAGCCGGATGCCGGCCCGGTACATCTCGGCGAGCGGACCCTTCTCGAATCCCACGAGACCGGAGAGCTCCGTCATCGGCTCGTTGAAGAGGTCGTAACCGATCACCATCGGCACGTCGCGCATCGCGAGCATCACCGCGCGCACGCACGCGAAGAACTCGCGCTGGATCCCGTCGTCGTCGCGCCAGAACGCGGCGAACGACTCGCGCACCGCGGGCGCGAGCGCATAGTCGGCGAACCACGAGCGGCCCTGGGCCGGCTTGCCCTGGGCCTTCACCGCCCACTCGGGCGCGCCGTCGCCCCCGAGCACGCGCGAGAACAGGTCCTGGTGGAAATCGACGACCACGTGCAGGCCGCGAGCGCCCGCGGCTTCCGCCAAGGCGCGCACGCGTTCGACGTAGCCGTCGTCGATCGCACCGCGCTGCGGCGCGACGCCCTCCCAGAGCACGAGCAGCCGCACGGCATTCCAGCCCCACGCCGCGAGCGGATCGAGCGCGGAAGGATCGTCGAGCGCGACGAACGGCGGGAGCTTCGCGCGCCCCGACACGTTCGCGCCGCGGAAGATCCGCACGCGGTCGTGCTCGTCGCGGATCCAGCCGTCCTTGCAGTGGAAACGGGGCGCCATCGGAGCGCCCGAGGGTATTTCACTCCGTGCGCACGCACCAGATCTCGTGGAGGTCCGGGTCGTCGAAGGGCTCGGGCACGACGCCCTCGGTCGCGAAGACGTAGAGCGCACAGCGGTAGATCGTGTCCAGCGTCTGCAGGACGACGCCGAGCAACACGAGCGCCAACGCCGGCACCACGACGGCGAGCGCGAACACGCCGACGTGTTGGACCTTCAACACGAGACACAGCACGAACGGCACTGATGCGATCACGAGCGCCGGCACCCACAACCAGCCGAGCACGAGCCGTCCGATGAACGCCTCGCGCCACGTCTCGCGGAACAGGGACGCCGAGCGCCCCACCGCCGCGAAGCCGCTGCGGGGCTCGCGAGCCATCACCGGCACGACGAGGTACGTCGCGGCCCACCACGCGAGCCCGAGCACCTTGGCCGTCGCGCGCGAGGCGGCACCGGGTCGACGCGCGCCACCGTCGCCGCGCATGCGCGCGAGCAGACCGCCGACCGTGGCGTTGAGCGCGGCGAACGTGGCGATCGTCGCGAAGCGCTGACCCGCACCGTGCAGGGCGTCCTTCACGTTCCACGGGCGCGAGGCCATCGCGTCGAGCGTCGCGCGGGCGAGCGCGACGGCGAAGAACGGCGTGACGAGGTGCGTGCCGAACCACGTCGCGAGCCCGAACACGAGCATGCTGCGGCTCTTCACGCCCTCGGGCGGCGCGTCCGCGAACGGCAACCATGCCGCGGCATCGTTGCCGAGCCACGCGATCGCGCCGCCGATGCCGACGACGATCGACGAGACGATCGCGGACAGCACGGCGAACCACACGAGGCGCGGGTGGGACTGCAGCGTGCGGGCGGCGGCCCGCAGGATGGATCGACTACGTCTGATCGTCATGGAGCGCCTTCCGGAAGTAGCGGATGATCTCGCGCGCGCCGATGGCATGACGCGCCCCGTCGGCAATGGCACGCGTGTAGATGTCGTGGAGGATCGACTCCCGATCGATCTCCGGAGGTCTCGATTGCGGCGCCGGAAACGTGCCGCGCCCGCGCTTCGCGACGATGTGCCCGCCCTGCTCGAGGTCGCGATAGGCGCGCGCCACGGTGTTGGGGTTGATCTCGAGACGCGCGGCCAGCTCGTGGATCGTCGGCAGCTGTTCGTCCTTGCCGAGCCGACCCGTCGACAACGCGTGGACCACCGCCTCGTAGATCTGGCGGTAGACCGGGATGCCGCGGTCGTAGTCGAGCTCGAGGTCGAACGGCATTTGGCCTCGCGGCGCCGAGCGCCGAGTGGGGTTTTACTATATGGCTAGTAAAAGCGTCATGCAAGCCGGAGAGGGGCAGTGCTAGCGTCGCGGGCATGGCGGCCCGCGAGGAACGACGGTTCGGGTGGGCGGGCACCGAGGTGCCCGAAGCGTGTCGGGCGTGGCTGCGGACCCACGCGAGCGGTCATCCGCCGGCTCGCGTCCAGCTCGACCGGCGCGCGCTCGACACCACCGACGGCGAGCTCGCGGCCGCCGGGCTCGTCGCGTGGCGGTCCGCGTACGCCGCCGTGCCGACGATCGCGATCGAAGCGCTGCCGCTCGATCCCGAGGTGCCGCCCGGGCCCGGTCCGAGCGTCGCGCTGGCGGGCGGCGACGACGAGGCGGGCGCGCTGCGCGAGTTGTCGGCACGCGCGCTCGCGTTGCCGCTCGCCGGGACGCCGCGAACGATCTTCGAGCTGCACGTCGCGCGCGAGCGCTGGGGCATCGCGCGCGAGGACCTCGCGGTCGAGCTCCGCATCGACCGCATCGACGTGCGGGGAGCCGACGGCATCGCGGCCGGTGTGCTCGGCGAGATCGTGCTCGAGCATCTGCGGGGCGCGTCGGCCAGCTTCGCGGCGCTCGGCGATTCGATCGCGGAGCTGCCCGGCGTCGATGCGGTCGAGGGCGACGTCGTGGACCGTGCACGCGCGCTCGTCGGAGCGCCGCCGATCGAGTGGCCCGGCAGGCCGGCGGATCTCGATCCCGATGCGCCGCTCGGCGACGCGACGCTCGAGCTGTTCCGCGGGCTGTGGGCGACTGCGATCGCCCACGAGCCGGGCGTGCGGGCCGGGCTGGATCCGGAGCACGTGCACAAGATGCGCGTCGCGATGCGCCGGCTTCGAACGGCACTGCGCGTGTTCGAGTCGGCATTCGAAGGAGCGCCGCTCCGTCGGTGGCGCGACGAGATGCGGTGGCTGGGGCGCTTGCTCGGTGAGGTGCGCGATCTCGACGTGCATCGGCTCGCGCTGCCGTCGCTGCGCGAGCGATTCCCCGAGGCGCCCGACGACGGGTGGCCGGAGGTCGATCGCCTGCTCGCGGGCCGTCGTGCGCTCGCGCGAGCGGCGTTGATCGCCGCGCTCGACGGGCCGCGCCGACGCGGGCTCGACCAGCTCGCCGAGGCATGCCAAGGCGCGCGGGGGCGGTCGTCGACGACCGTCGGCGGCGCGGCGCGGCGGCTCGTGGGTGAGCAGGTGGAGCGCTGTCGCAGCGCGCTCGATCGCCTGCGGGAGCACGGCTCCGTCGAGCTCGCGCATCGCGTTCGCATTCGCGTGAAGAACCTGCGCTACACGCTCGAGTTCCTCCGGGAGGTGAAGCCCGAGCGGTATGGCGAGCACGCGCGCGTGCTCGAGGAGGTGCAGGAGGAGCTCGGATCGCTGCAGGACGCGGTGCAGACCGGACGCCTCGCTCGCGAGCTCTCACGCGTGCAGCCGCCCACGTCGATCGCTCGCCATGCGCTCGGTGCCCTGGTCGGTTTCGGCGCCGCGTCGGAATCCGCCGCGCGTGCGATCGCGACGGCCGCAGTGGAGCGGATCGATCTCGCGGGCCGCCTGCGCGAGCTCGAGGATTGAGCGAAGCGGAAGATTGAGTCTTCACGCATCCCGTGGCATCACTCGCGTACATGCGCACCGTCACCGGGATCGAGGGGTTGCGGGGAATCGTCGGCGAGACGCTCGGTCCGAGCGATGCGGTCGTGGTGGATCGCGCGAAGGTGCGCGCGTTCGCGGACGTCACCGGTGATCACCAGTGGATCCACCTCGACGAGGAGCGCGCCAAGACGACGGCATTCGGCGGCACGATCGCGCACGGGTATCTCGTGCTGTCGCTGGTGCCGACGCTGTTGTTCGGGCAGCTGCTGCACATCGAAGGCGTGTCGGCGATCCTGAACTACGGCGCGGAAAAGCTGCGATTCCCCGACGTCGCGCGCGTCGGGGCGGAGGTGCGGCTGTCGGCGAAGCTCGAGTCGCTCGTGCCGCGGCCGCCCGGCGAGCTGGCCACGTTCGCGCTCGAGTTCACGGCCAGCGGCTCGAAGAAGCCGTGCTGCGTCGCGCAGATCCTGTTGCTCGTGCTGCCGTAGGACGGCGCGGGAACTTTCCTCCAGCACGAGCAACTTGCCCAGATGGATGGGCAGCTCGTCGGGCAACGCTGGGTCGGGGGCGGCGCAAACGCCCGTCCGCCGCGAGCGTGGGCCATGGCACGTCGGTTGCTCTGCTGGGCAAGCGGAGAGACGGATGGACGCGAAGCCGCTGGCCCCCCCGATCGTGGAGACGAACCCGACCCGACCGCCGTGGATGAGCGGATCCATGGCGCTGGTCGAGGACGGCTGGGACGGCGCGCTCGCGGAGCCGGCGAACGGCAAGCTCTTCGTCGGGCGACCGGACTACGAGCTCGCCGAGTTCCCGGCGGGGCCGAGCGACGAGACGATCGCGTCGATCATCGACGAGCTGTCGCGCAAGCTCGTGAACACCGGGCGCAAGCGCGGCGTGCCGCCACCGCCACCGCCGCGCAAGCGCTGACGCGCGCTCGAGCTCCGTTCGGGACGCGATGGGCCGCGAACGCGACGCGTTCGTCGCGTTCGAGCTTCGTCGGCGCATGACGGACCACGAACGCGACGAACCGGCGCGTTCGGCCTTCGTCGGCGCGCCGATGCGCCGCGAACGCGACGCTTCGTCGCGTTCGGCCCTCGTCGGCGTCTGACGGCGGTCGAACGAGACGGAGGTCGGCGCGTTCAGGTGTGCACGCTCGGCTCGTCGCGACGGTAGAGGACGGTGCGCTGATCGTCGAACTCCTGCGTGCCCGGCTTCGGGATCACGAGCGGCTTCGTGTGCGCGGGCGCGGTCGGATGCGGGGTACCGGGGGCGGGTCCGCGACGCGGCACGCGGGCGCGCGGCGACGTCACGGCGCTGTCCATCGTGGGGCCGACGTTCGCCGCGGCGGGCGGCAGCGGTCGCTCGGACGGCGCGCGGGTCGGAGCCGGCTTCGCGCTCGCGACCGTCGGCGCGGAAGCGGGGCGCGTCGTCGTCGGGGCCGCGCGCGTCGGCGCGGGCGTCGTCGGACGCGGGCTCGCGGCCGCCGGGCGCGACACCGGTCGCACGGTGCCGACGACGACGGGCCGCGGTCCCGTCGCGGGGCGCGGTGCGGGCGCGGCCGTCTTCGCGGGTGCGGCCGTCTTCGCGGGTGCGGCCGTCTTCGCGGGTGCGCTCGCCTTCGCGGGTGCGGCCGTCTTCGCGGGTGCGCTCGCCTTCGCGGGTGCGGCTGTCGTCGCGGATGTGCTCGCCTTCGCGGGTGCGGCCGTCGTCCCAGGCGCGGGTCCGGGCGCGCTCGCCTTCGCGGGCGCGCTCGTCTTCGCAGGCGCCGTCGGCTTCGCCGGCGCGGCGGCAGCCTTCGCGGGCGCGCGATGCTCTCGCAATCGCTGCGCGAGCGAGCGCCCCTTCGCGTCGAGCGACGACGGTGTGGGGGCGGTCGCGAGGATCGCCGGCGGCGCATCGACGACGACCTCCGGCCCGACGACCGGGTCCGGCGCAACGACGACCGACGGCGCCGCGACGACGGCCGGACGCGGCAACACGACGACCGATGGCACGACGACGCGCGGCTTCGCGACGACCGACGACGCCGCGACCGACGGCGCCGCGACGACGAGCGGCGCGGTGACGGCCGGCGGGGCCGCGACGACGCGCGGCTTCGCGACGACCGACGGCGCCGCGACGACGGGCGGGGCCGCGACGACCGGCGCGGCTTCGACGACGCGCGGCGGCTCGACGACGCGCGGAGGGGGCACGATGTACGGCACCTCGGTCACGCGCGCGGGCTCGAACCGCGCGACCTCGACGGTCGCTTCGACCGGCGCCGCGGGGACCGGCGCGCGCACGGTGTCGCCCTGCACGGGCGCGACCTCGGCCTCCGGCACGATCATCGGCAGCGGATGTCCGAACGGCGCGATCAACATCGTCGGACAGATCACCGTGCGATCGATGTGCGCGAGCTCGACGGGCGCACCGATGTCCGGCACGAACGTGATGTCGCCGAGCGGCTCCGGCTCGGCGGGCGGCGGCACGTCGTCCCACTGACCGACGAAGTCGACGATCGCCGCCGCGTCCTCGTATCGCCCCGCGTTCTCGTACGCGATCGCGAGCCCCTCGAGCCGCGCGCGCGCCTGATCGATCTGCCCGAGCTCCGCCTCGAGCTCCGCGATGTCGACGTGCACGTCGAGCCGATCGGGATCGACCTCGACCGCACTGCAATAGATCGCGAGCGCATCCTCGCCCTCGTCCTTGTCGCGAGTCACTCGCGCCGCGGCGACCAGATGATCGAACGCGGCGTCGGTCTGACCGCGCCCGAGCGCGCACTCGGCCAAGCCGAGCAACGCCTCGCTCGCGGTGGGGTCGATCTGGAGTGCAGCGCGAAAGGCGCCCGCGGCCTCGGCGAAGCGCCCGGCAGCGAGATGTTCGGCAGCACGCTCGAGGGGTCGTCGGGTGGGAGGGGTCACCAAGGAGTACGACACGGACCCCACCCCGGCTTTCCGAAGCCGCGTCCACTTTTTCGGAAAATTCGGGGGCGACCGACCTCCGCTCGCCGCACGCCCCCTCGATCCGCGCGACATCGCGCCGAAAGTCGCGACGACGGCGGTCGATGGCACGCCCATGTCCTCGAACGCAGTCGCCCTCGACACGCGCGCGGCCGTCTACCGTGTGGTCCTGCCCGCGCTCGTCCGGTTGCGCGACTTGCCTGCATTGCTCGCGATGATCCGCGAGGGGCTCGCGACCAGCCCGACCCGCATCGAGCTCGACGCCCGCGGCGTCCGGGTCCTCAGCGAAGGCGCGCGCCGCCTGTTGCTCGCCGCGACCGAGCGACTCGCCTCGATCGACGTCGAGCTCGTGCTCGTCGACTGCGACCCCTTCGATTGAGCGGATCTACTTGCACCACTTGCGACCCGGGTGCGGCTTCTTCACCCAGGCCTCGCGGCGATCGAGAAACTCCACGACGCTGGGATGCATCGGCCCCGCCTTCGCGCGCGCCTCGGCCACGCTCGTCAGCTTCTTCCGTTTCTTCGTCGTCGTCTTCGGTGGCGGCGATGCGAACACCGGCATCGTGTTCGCCGCCTTCAGCAGCTCGCGCTGCCACGGATACATCGGCGCGACGTCCTCGCACCCTGCTGCGATGTCCTGCGCAGTGCAGAACACGCGGATGTGCATGTGATCGTCGTGCGGGAACTTCGGCTGACACGTGACGTCGGCGAAACGCTGCACGATGTCCTTCGGCGCTCCGATCTCCTTCGCGTGATCGAGCAGCATCGAGCGCAGGTGCTCGACGATGAAAATCTGCTGGATCTGCACGCCCTCGTCGCCGAGCAGCGCCTGCACGAACGCCCACGTGCGCGGCACGTCGATCACGAGCGGCACGTCGTCGTCGGGGTTCTCGAGGTCGTTGTAGTCCGTGCCCTCGCCCTTCGGATCCAGCGGCACCGCGATGCCGTCCGCCGGCTTTCCGTCGGGCGTCTGCAGGTAGAACATCACATCGGCATCACGCCCCGCGCGATGCGATCCGTGGCCCTTGATGTCGCCACCGGTCGGCATGCTGATGTCGCCGAACGTCAGCGTCGCGCCGGGCGACGTCTCGTGCACCTTCGTCGCCGCGCGCACGAGCGCAGCGACGAGCTCCACCGTGCCGTGACGCCGCTCCACCTTCTTGCGCGGCGTGAAGCGATACCCCGGTCCGTGCAGCGGCAAGGGCACGCCGCCCTCGAGCCGTCCCCAGTTCGGATCGCCGATCGACGTCGAGTACGCGCCGTCGAGCGTGAGCGGATCCGGGCCCCCGCCGGGGATCTCGGGCGGCTCCGGCGGCGGCGCGGGCTCGGGCGCTGGAGCCGGCGCGGCGTCGGCGGTGGGCGGCGCCACCGTGGGCTCGGGACTCGGCGAATCGGGCTTCGGCGTGCAGCCGACCAGCGCCAGGACGCACACGGTGATCGCGGATCGGATCATCGTCTTCGTCCAGCGTCCGCGTTTCGCCACCGCCGCGCAAGCGATCGACGAATCGCGCGGCCAGGGTTGTCACTGGTTCGCCGCCCCTCGCGTTGGTCGCTCGAAAGCCGCGAGGTACGCCATGATCGCATCCGCCCTCCCCTCCATGTCCCCGTCGTCGATCCCCAGCTGTGGTGGCGTGCTCGTCACGCTCGATGGCAAGCCGCTCCCGCTCACCGCCGCGACCGTGCGCGCCGACGCGTGCGCCGGGCTCGCGCGCGTCGTGCTGGAGCAGACGTTCACGAACCCGTACACCGAGCCGCTGCGGGTCACGTACCGCATGCCGCTGCCGGCCGACGGCGCGGTGAGCGGCTACCGCTTCCGCGCGGGCGAGCGCGTGATCGAGGGCGAGGTCGATCGCAAGGATCGCGCGCGCGAGCGCTTCGAGCAGGCGATCGTCGACGGCCACACCGCCGCGTTGCTCGACGAGGAGCGCTCCAGCGTCTTCACCCAGGAGATCGGCAACCTCCCGCCCGGCGAGACGCTCGTCGTGTCGCTCGCGATCGATCAACCGCTCGTGTGGATCGCCGAGGGCACGGGCGGCTGGGAGTGGCGCTTCCCCACCGTCGTCGCGCCGCGATACCTCGGCGCTCAGCCCCGCGATGCGTCGCGCGTCGCGGTCGAGACCACCGAGGATCCGCTGGGGATCACGCTCGCGCTCGAGCTGCTCGTGCGCGACGCGATCGTCGACGCCCTACCCGACTCGCCGTCGCACGCGCTTGCGATCGCCTCGACGCCCGACGGCACGAAGGTCGGCCTCGCCGGCACGGCCACGCTCGATCGCGATCTCGTCGTGCGCTGGTCCGTCGCGCAGCCCGATGTCGGCGCGGTGATCGACGCCGCGCGCCCGGACGGCTCGCACCCGCGGGCGGGCGACGCGTTCGGCCTGCTCACGCTCGTGCCCCCATCGGTGCACTCGCCCAAGCTCCCGCGCGACCTCGTGGTGCTGCTCGACACCAGCGGCTCGATGGGCGGCGTGCCGCTCGATCAGGCCCGCCGCCTCGTCGGCGCGCTCGTCGATCGCCTCGACGAGCACGACCGCCTCGAGATGATCGAGTTCTCCATGCAGCCGCGGCGATGGACGAAGCACGCCGTACCGGCCGACGCGAGCAATCGCGCGAAGGCCCACGCCTGGCTCGCCTCGCTGCAGGCGAGCGGCGGCACGGAGATGCGCACCGGGATCCTCGAGGCGCTCGCGACCCTGCGCGCCGAGGCGCAGCGCCAGGTCGTGCTCATCACCGACGGCCTCATCGGCTTCGAGTCCGAGGTGGTCGCCGAGATCCATCGGCGACTGCCGCCCGGCTCGCGCGTGCACACGGTCGGCGTGGGCTCGGCGGTGAACCGCTCGCTCACGCTGCCCGCCGCGCGAGCGGGCCGCGGCTGCGAGACCATCGTCGGCATCGACGAGGATCCCGAGCGCGCGATCGCCCGCGTCCTGGCGCGCACCGGCGCGCCGACGGTCGTCGATCTCGTGCTCTCCGGCGACGCGCTCGTCGAACACGCGCCGCAGCACCTGCCCGATCTGATGGGAGGTGCCCCGGCCCGCGTCGCGCTGCGCCTCGCGGCGAGCGGCGGCACGCTGCGCATCGAGGGCCGCACCGCGATCGGGCTGTGGTCGCGCACGATCACCGTGCCTGCGCTCGCGCACGGCCACGGCAGCTCCGCGGTCGTCGCGTTGTTCGGCCGCGAGAAGGTCGAAGACCTCGAGATGATCCGCGCCGCCGGCGAAGGCACGAATGCGATCGAGCACGAGATCACCGCGCTCGGTCTCGACTTCCGGATCTCCACGCGCCACACGTCGTGGGTCGCGATCGACAGCGAGCGCGCCGTCGACCCGCGGACGCCCTCGCGTCACGAGAGCGTGCCGCAGGCGGTGCCGCACGGCACGTCGGTGGCCGGCTTCGGCCTGCGCGCCGCAGCAGCACCCGCCCCGCGGCAACGCGCTGCGATGACGATGGCCGCAGCCCCTGCGCCCGCCGCACCGCCGGCCGCGCCGATGGGCGGCGCGTTCGAGGGCGGCGCCAAGGCGAAGGGTGAGCGCGCGCGCCTTCGGGCCGAACGGTTCACCGGCCCAGCGGGGCAAACGCGCGGGCGAGCGAACGACGACGGCTTCGCCGAGGAGAAACGCGCGGACGAGAGCGTGGACCAGGGCGATGCGTTCGACGCCGAGACGTCGGCCGCCACCGGCGTGCGCGTGCACCTCTACGAAGCGGTGCTCGAGCTCGTCGGCCGCTTGCTCGTGCTCGCCGACGGCACACTCGTGATCGAGCTCGACGTCCCCGACGGCGGCCTCGACTGGCACGTGCCGAGCGAGGTGGAGCTCGAGCTCGACGACGGCCGCCGCGTCCCCGCGACCGTCGATCCCGCCCGCACCACGCTCGCCGGCACGCATCCCGCCGGCACGCGCCTGCGCCTCGTGTTGCCGAGCGCCGCCGGCCTCGGCATCGTGCGAGCGATCCACAAGGGCGGCCCCGCGCCGCTCGTCATCCGCGTGTGATGGACGACCTCGATCGATACCTGCCGGACATCGTCGCCGGCGACACCACGGCCTTCGGCCGCTGGGTCGCCGGCGCCGAGCCGCGCCTGCGCGCGAGCCTCTCGAGCATCGCAACCGACGTCGACGCGGAGGCCGTGCTGCAGGAGTGCCTGCTCCGGGTCTGGCAGGTCGCGCCCCGCTTCGTGCCCGACGGCAAGCCCGACGGGCTCACGAGGCTCGCGATCCGCATCGCTCGCAACCTCGCGATCTCGGAGCTGCGACGCCGTCGCATCGTGCCCGCGATCGCGGTGCTCGAGGCCCACGACCCGAGCCCGCCCGTCGCGCCCGATCCGTTGCTGCGTCGCGTCATCGCGCTCTGTCGCGAGAAGCTGCCGAGCAAGCCCGCCGCCGCACTCGCGGCCCGCCTCGAGGGTGCCTGGCAGCCCGACCTCGAGCTCGCCGCGATGCTCGGCATGAAGCTCAACACGTTCCTGCAGAACGTCGGCCGCGCTCGCAAGCTGCTCGCGCAGTGCTTGGCCGCGCACGGTGTCGACGTGGAAGGCGAGCTCGCATGACGGACGACGAGCGCGACGAGCTGATCGAGCAGGCGGCTGCGGCATGGCGGCCCACCACGCTGGACGCGGGCGTCGGCTGGCACCCCGCGTGGCACGATCTCGACGAGGACGGCCGGCGCGAGGCGTTCGCGCGCGCGACGACGATGCGCCGCCTGGAGGCGGCGCTCGATCCGGACGGCATGTCGACGACGGCGAAGGCCGTGCTCGCGAGGATCAGACGGGATCCTCGATGACGACTTCGACCTCGGTCACGTTGTTCGTGTAGTCGGTCTCGACGAGCGGCGGCACGGCAGTGCCCGCCGCCGGCGGATTCACGGCGACGCGCAGCGTGTACGTGCCGGCGGGCACGTCGGTGATGTCGATCCACTGACAATCGAGGCCGAGATAATTGTCGCCCTGCCAGAACGCGTAGTACTCGTCGTACCAACCGCGCGCGATGCCCTGGTTCGAGCACGAGTAGTGCGGCGCGTCGCCGGGCCACGCCCAGCTGTCCCAGTCGAGCAAGCAGAACGCCTGCTTGTGCCCGGTAGCGACGACGTCGGACTCGTCGCGCAGCTCGTACGTGGCGTAACCGTCGAAGTGGTAGTGCTCGTGGCACTCGCTGAAGTGGAACAGATCGGGATGGTTCGACGGCACGCCCATCGTCAGGTCGCGCGAGCCGATGTTCGGCGTGGTCGTGGTGAACGTGAGCACCCGCCGCCAGCCAGGACCGCCCACGCAGCCCTCGAACAGGACGCAGCTGTCGTCCTCGACGAAGATCATCCCCTCCTCCACGCCGAGCGCGCTCTCTTCGACGAAGAGGTCGGGCGCGTCGCAGCCCATCGGGCCGTTGTTGGGCGCGTCGGGTGACGCGGTGGGGCTCGAGTAGTCCATTGCGGCCACCGGCTCGCTGCACCGGAACACGCCCGCATTCACGACACCCTGCGGGCAGCACAGCAGGTCGGCACCACACGCGCCCTCGGCCTGCGGATCGCACACCGAGCCGACGCCCGTGGAGCACGGGTCCGCATCCATGATGCCGAGCACGACGACCGAGTCGATCGCGCTCTCGGTGATGCCATCGCCGAGATCCGTGGCGACGATGCGCAGCCGCGAGCCCGCCACCATCGGTAGCCCGCACGCGACATACTCCTTCGGCGTCCACATGTTGGCGTTGTTGGTCTGATCCGGCGTGTCGAGCTCTTCGAGCACGAACACGCGGTAGCCGTCGGGCGCTTCCGCGTCGGGCGTGAGCAGCTCCACCCGCATCTCCGTGCCGGTCTGGTCGGTGGACTTGTAGAAGAAGCGCTGCAGCTGGACGCTCGCGGACATGTAGCCGTCGAGCGAGAACTCCGGCGACGTCAGCGTCGTGCTACCGCCCGACACGTCGGCCTCGTCGACGAGGGCATCGGGGTTCTGACCCGTGAAGTAGCAGCTCGTCCCGCCGGCGCAGTCGTCGGGCTGCGCCAGCTCGGTGGCATCGACGGTGGGCACCGGATCGCCGCGCGTCCATGCACCGCTCGTCGCGTCGCCGCCCACTTCCCACCCGAGGTCGTCGTCGAACGGATCCTCGAACACCGTCTGCGTGAAGCCGTCGTTGATGGTCGTGAAGTTCCACGACGCCGACAGCGGCGACTCGCTCTCGGGGAAGTCGGGATTGAACGCCTGCACGCGCCACGCGTAGGTCCGCTCGTTCACGAGGTCGAGCGGCCCGATGCACGGCCCGGCGTGACCCATCTCGCCGAGCTTGCCCTCCTCGAGCTGGATGTCGTCGAGGAAGACGCGATAGCGGACCGGATCGCCGTCCGGATCCTCGACGAGCCCCCAGCACAGCTCCACCTCGATCGGTTGATCGATCGCGTTGTTCGCCGGCGACACCTGGAACGGCATCGGCGGCGGCGCGCCGCCGTTCGGACCGGTGCCGTCCGCATCGTCGTCGTCGTCATCGCCCTCGGTCGGCTCGCCGCCGGTGCTCGTCGTTCCACCACCGTCACCGCCTCCGCCTCCGCCTCCGCAGGCCGCGAGCGCGAAGAGGAATGACGCGAGAACCCGGGGACCGAGCGTACGAGTCGTCATGGCAGGGCACCCATCGTCCCACGGACCGAGACGACGCGCATCGCCTGCCCGTGAGGGATGTGTCAGCTCACACGGAACTCCATCCCGGTGCGGTGCAAGCGAGCGAGCAGCGGCTCGTGGAGCGCCGACGCCGGCGTGAGGACGCCCCCTGCATGTGGCAGTCGATCGCGATCCTCGACGAGCGTGAGCGCCGACTCGGCGATCATCTTCGAGGTGTGATCGTATCCGGGATCGTGACCGCGCACCTCCGTGCGGACGATACGATGGCCGGCGCGCCCGACGAGCGTGACGATGAACTTGCCGCGCGCGCGCTGCTCCGGCGTCGGGCCCTCGCCCGCGCCGCGCCACCGCGCCAAGAAGCGACGCGCCGGCGGGATCTTCACGAGCCCGACGAGCGCTCCCGCGCCCGCGAGCAGCCCCACCGTCTGGGCGAGCGAGCGCGCCTGCAACCAGTGGCGATAGCGAAAGCCGACCCCGAACGTGGGATCGTGCTCGGCACTGCGCCGCACGACGAGCGGATCGATCGTCGGCATCGGCACGACCCATCGATCCACCGCGGGCTCGAAGTGCGGGCGCATGCCCGGCTCGAGCCCGGCCATGGCGGAGCGCGGATCGGCGAGGATGCCGAGCGCCGACGCCCACGTGCCGCCCGAGGCCTGGCCGCGCGCCCACACGTACGCGTCGATCTCGATCGGCCCCGCGCCCTTCAGCTCGCGCGCCGTCACGTACGCGCCGAGATCGTGCGGGATGCTGTCGAAGCCGCAGCACGGCACGATGAGCGCGCCCCGCATCGTCGCGCGCTCGTGATAGCGCTCGATCATCGCGTTCCACCACGCGGGCTCGCCGGTCAGATCGACGTAGTCGGTCGAAGCATCGACGCACGCGGCGACGAGCGGCTCGCCCCAGCGCGCGTAAGGACCCACCGTCGTGATGATCACGCGCGTCGACTCCGCCATCGCGCGCACGCTCGCCGCGTCGTCGGTGTCCGCGACGACGAGCGGTAGATCCGCGAGCGCTGGGTCAACGGCGGCCAGTCGTGTGCGCACCGCTTCGAGCTTGGCGCGCGCGCGTCCACCGAGCGCCCACCGCACCACGCTGCCGGTCAGCCGCGTCGCGAGGTAGTCCGCGACGAGCCCACCCGTGAAGCCGGTCGCACCGAAGAGGACGAGATCGTGCGCGCGCGCCATGGCGCCAACGTATCAGCTCGCCACCGGCGCTGGGCCCGAGATGGCGGGAATGCTCGCCGGGGCTTCGGCGTCCGTGCTGCGTTACCCTCGGGCAGCCATGCACTCCGTTTCTCGCATCACGTGCTTCGTCGTCGCGCTCGCTGCGTCCTCGTCCTGCGACGAGAAGGACGAGGAGAAGCCCGCAGAGACCAAGGCCGAGGAGAAGAGCGCGCCCGCGACCGACGCGAAGGAGGCGAAGGTCGACGCGAAAGAGGACACGAAGGTCGCGACGCCGACGAGCACGCTCGTGTGTCCCGACGGCGGCGCGGCGAAGGGCGCTGCGCCGCCCGCGGGCCACGAAGAGTGGTGCGAGAAGGACGTGGGCGGCAAGCCGCTGCGCCACGGTCGATGGACGCGCTGGTACGACGGCACCGACAAGCGCTGGCACGAACAGGAGTACCGCGAGGGCAAGCTGCACGGCACCAGCACGAGCTGGCACGAGAACGGCCAGAAGTCCGAAGCGGGCGAGTACCAGGACGATCTCAAGCACGGGCACTTCACGACGTGGGGCGAGGACGGAGCGAAGCGCAGCGAGGGCGACTGGAAGGCCGGCAAGAAGAACGGCGCGTGGGTCGACTTCTGGCCGAACGGCAAGCCGCGCGAGGAGTCGCAGTACAAGGACGACGTGCAGGACGGCCGGTTCGTCGAGTACGACGAGCAGGGCAAGCGTGTGACGGAGGGCAGCTACGTCGCCGGCAAGAAGAGCGGCACGTGGACGACGATCGCGGCCGACGGCACCAAGACGGAAGAGACGTGGAAGGACGGCGTGCGCGAGGACGTGCCGGCCGGCTTCGCGTGCCCGCCGGGGCTCGAGCTCGAAGGCGCGGCGCCGCCGAAGGGCGACGAGGTGAAGTGCATCGAGGGCGGCGAGGACGCCCACGGCCCGTACGTGAAGTGGTTCGACAAGACCGGCAAGACCATCAAGATCCAGGGCGAGTTCAAGGACGGCCAGAAGCACGGCCGCTGGATCGAGAACTACTCCGACGGCGATCCCAAAGAGGAGACCGAGTACGGCAACGGCAAGCGCGAGGGCGAGCACGTCGCGTACTGGAAGAACGACCAGAAGCGCGTGCAGGGCGAGTACTGGGAGAACAAGCGCCAGGGCATCTGGCACTGGTGGTTCGGCAACGGCCAGCGCCACATGGAAGGCGAGTACAAGCGCGGCAAGAAGCAGGGCGAGTGGGTGCAGTTCTTCGAGGACGGCGATCGCCAGCTGCTCGAGAACTACAAGGACGACGAGCGCGAGGGCCGAGCCGAGTACTTCGACGAGGCCGGCGAGCGCATCGCGACCGGCACGTGGAAGGCCGGCAAGAAGCAGGATCGCTGGCGCGTCTTCGAGAAGGGCAAACTGATCGCGGAGTTCGTCTTCAAAGACGACGTCGCCGTCGGCACCCGCTCGCGGCGACCGTTCCCCGAGCTCCCGAAGCTCGCGGCAGACTGACGGCTACGGACAGGTCTCTTCGCCGCCGTACGCGAGCAGCTCGTCGTTCATCGAGCGGTACTGCACGCCGATCCAGCCGCGGCCGCGGGCCACGCTCGAGATCCGCACTTCGTCGATGTCGCCGTCGAAGAAGCGCACGGGGGTCTGCTGGTTCTCCCCGATCATCACGTCGTGGTCGGTGACGCGCAGCGGTCCCGTGTACGGGACGTTGCCGTCGGGCGCACCGTCGACGTAGAGGCGCTTGTCCTCCATGCCGAGCACCGCGACGACGTAGTGCCACTCGCCGTCGTTCACCGACGTCATGCCGGGAAAGTTGTCGTTCGTGGCGGCCGTGTCCGTGCCGAAGCCGATGAAGTCGGTGTAGTCCTCGCGATGCAACCGCCACGCGTCGTCGCCCTTCGTGACGATCGCCTGGTAGTACAGGTCGAAGGACTCGACGCGGATCCACGCCTCGACGGTGAGCGTCGTCGTGAAGTCGTAGGCGGGCTCGCCCATGAGCGTGAGCTGATCGTCGACGCCGTCGAAGCGCTGCGCACCGCCGACCCACCCCGCGGCCGCCGTGGGCGGCGTGGACGAAATCGCGTGATGTCCATTGTTGGTGGAGTCCGCGGTGTCCTTCAGGTGGTGCACGCTCACGAACCCGGAATCCCATACCGCGTGCGGCGTGGCCTCGTTCGCGGCCGCGGCGTTGCCGTAGTACATCGTGATGCGCGGCTGCGGATCGCCCTGCGCGGCGACCTCCGGCAGCTGCAGCCACACGTACGAGATCTCGTCCTGCACCCACGTCTCGATCTCGTGCGGCAGCACCGTGCCCGCCTCCGTGACGAAGCGCAGATCGTTGCCGCCGACCTGCGTCGCGCCGTAGTCGATGCGGTCGGGGTTCAGCAGCACGAGCGCCGGCACGGCGGGCAGCGCCTTGTCGATCGCCTGTTCCTGGATCGTCACCGCGCGCCGCCGCGTCCATGCGGGATGCCACCAGTCGCCGCAGCCGCTCCCGCCGGTGGTGCCGATCGAGTCGGTCGCGTCGTCGGGTCCGGAATCCGGGGTCTCGGCATTCGACGCCGCATCGCCGGCCGGATCCGAGACCGCGTCGTCGTTGCCCGCGGTCGTCGCATCGACGGACTCCGACGTCGTGTCGCCGAGCTGACCGCTGCCGCCGACGCCCGACGCATCGAACCCGCACGCGAGCGCGCACGCACCGAGCGAGCCGAGCACGCGCTTCCGCAGGACCCCCACCTTCGCAAGGGTAGAGGCCGGGTTCCCGCCCTGCAACCGGCGCGGACTCACTATTGGGCGAGACGCGCCATCCAGATGTCGCGCACGTCCGCGCCCGTGTCGATCGAGCCCGTTGCGTAGATGGTTGCGTCGGGACCGACGTACACGTCCTTGCCGTAGTCGGGACCGAGCGCGCCGCCGGGGATCTTCGTCGTCCACTTCACGTCGCCCGCCGCGCTGTACTTGCGCACGAGCACGTCGCGCACCTGCATGCCGAGATCGTCGCGCATCTCGCCGCCCGTGATCACCACGTCGCCGTTGATGTCGTAGGCGATCGCGGAACAGTGGGCGCCGAGCGTGGTGGCACCAGGATACTCGTCGGTCCACTGCAGCTCGCCGTCGGAATCGTAGCGGCGCACGAACACGTGCCACGGATAGTCCACGGACGCCGAGTAGCCGCACACGTACGCGTTCGCCTCACCGTCGACGTCGACGTCGAGCAGGTAGTCGTCGAGCCCGGCCGCGCCGTTGTAGCTGCGCGACCAGATGAGGTTGCCGTCGGTGTCGTAGCGGCCGAGCCACATGTTGAGGGCCTCGCCCGCCGTCGACTCGCTGCCCGTCACGTAGATGTAGCCGTCGTCCGCGATCGCCACGCCGTAGCCGATGTCGTTGCCCATCGCGGGGCCGTCGTAGCTGCGCGTCCACACCACCATGCCGTCGGTGGAGTACTTGCGGACGAAGAGATCGTTGCCCTGCGCCATCGTGTCGTGATAGCCGACCACGATCAGCGAGCCGTCGCCGTCGGTCGCGGCGCGGTTGATCACCGTGGACGTCGCACCCGGAGCATCGAACGCGTTGGTCCACAGCTCGGCGCCGAAGCGATCGATCTTGCGAACCCAACCGTCGTTGGTCATGTCGGCGACGCCCGTGTAGCCCGCGACGTACACGCCGTCCTCTTCGCCGAGCGCGACCGAGTTGAACGAGTCGTTGGCCGCGGCCGCGCCTTGCAGCGTGACGGTCCAGTACGCGCCGCCCTTGGGCGACAGTCGGCGCAGCCACCCGTCCACCGTGCCGGCGGCGCTACCGGTGTAGCCGCCGACGAAGAAGTTGCCGTCGCCGTCGGCGACGATGCCGAGCCCCTCGTCGATCTGCATCGCGCCGCTGCCGACCGTCTCCTGCCACACGACGTGGCCCGACGGTACGCAGTCGGTGTTGCAGCCGTCGGCCTCGACCTCGTTGCCGTCGTCGCACAGCTCGTAGAGGTCCATCATGCCGTTGCCGCAATCGGCCGGCCCGTTGCCCTCGTCGTCGTCCGCGACCGTGAGCGACGACGGTCCGGCCTCGCTGCCCGACCCCTCGGGGCCCGCGTCGGCCGAGTCGTCACCGATCGGCGACGTCGTCGAGCTGCTGCCCGTCCCCTCGTCCGCGCCTTCGTCGTTCATGCGCGTGGGCTCGCCGGAGGCACAGGCCGCCGCCGCGAAGCCCACCCACAGGGTCGATCGAAGTCGCACGAGACCACAGTACCAAGGCGGCCTTCCCACGTGAACCTTGTGCGCGTGAGCAGGCCTGCCGCCGTGCGCCCCCCGCTCGCGTGTACGTGCTGGTGCGCGCGACACGAATGTCGTGCGCACGACCATTTTTTCCCCCGCACCGGGGGGCACGATTTCATCCGGATCAGCGCGAAGCGAACGTTCCTCGCTCGAAGTCGCGAAACGCCTGCTCGAGCTCTTCGCGGGTGTTCATCACGAACGGGCCGTAGCGTGCCACGGGCTCGGCGATGGGGCGGCCCGCGACGACGAGGACGCGGGCGGGCTCGACCGCGCGCAGCTCGAGGGCGTCGCCTTCGCCGAGCACGGCGGCGTGGCTGCGATCGACCCGCGTCGCGTTGCCGTGCACGACCTCGACGACGCCGTCGTACGGGTACACGAAGCCCTCGCGATCGGCGGGCACGTCGGTCCGCCACGACGCGCCCGCGGCCAGCCGTACGTCGAGCAGGATCGGCGCCGTCGCGACGCTCGACACCGGACCGACGACGTTGCCGACCTCGCCCGCGATGACGCGCACGTGCACGCCCGGCGCTTCGACGACCGGGATCTGCTCGGCGGTGATGTCCTGGTAACGCGGCGGCGTCATCTTGTCCTTCGCCGGCAGGTTGACCCACAGCTGGAAGCCCCACATGAGGCCGTTCTCCTGCTGCGGCATCTCGGAGTGGATGATGCCGCGCCCCGCCGTCATCCACTGCACGCTGCCCGGTCCGAGATCGCCGGTGTTGCCGACGCTGTCCTTGTGCTGCATGCGACCGGCCAGCATGATCGTCACGGTCTCGAAGCCGCGATGCGGATGGTTCGGGAAGCCGGCGAGGTAGTCGCTCGGATCGTCGGAGCGGAACTCGTCGAGCATCAGGAACGGGTCGACGGTCGGCAACGTCGGTGTGCCGAGGCTCCGCAGCAGTCGGACACCGGCGCCGTCGGAGGCCGGTTGCGCGGCAACGATGCGTCGCAGTCCCCGCAGGCGGGGTGGGGTCGAGCTCGAGGTCGACGTCGTCATACGTGCATCCTAGAACGCCGCCGACCACGTCACTGTCACTACGCCGAGGCGTCACGGCAACCGCGCGTGATCCATCGATCGCGAGCGCCGCCGAGCACTCCGGCGGCGAACGGCGCGCGTTGCCACGATGGCCGTTTTCCTGACAAGATCGACATCGGGTGCTCTCCGCCGCGCAACGCGACAGCGACGATCGCCGCTTCATGGGCGAGGCGTTGCGGGTCGCCGAGCAGGCGCAGCGTGCGGGCGACGTGCCGGTCGGCGCCGTGGTCGTGCGAGACGGGCGCATCGTCGGGCTCGGCCGCAATCGTCGCGAGGTCGATGCGGATCCCGCCGGCCACGCGGAGATCGTCGCGCTGCGTCAGGCCTGTCGCGCCGCCGGTCGCTGGCGCGTCGACGGCGCGACGCTCTACGTCACGCTCGAGCCGTGCCCGATGTGTGCGGGCGCGCTCGTGAATGCCCGCGTCGCGCGACTCGTGTACGGCGCCGACGATCCGAAGGCAGGTGCGGTGCGGACGCTCTATTCGATCTGCGACGACACGCGCTTGAACCACCGGATGGAGATCACGAGCGGCGTGATGGCGGACTCGTGCGCCGAGATCCTCCGCACGTTCTTCGCCCAGGCGCGCTCCCGTCGGCGCATCGCGGGAGGGACCTGACGTGGTCACCCGGCGCGGCAAGACGAACACGACGGGCAAGAACCCGTCGGTGCGCGCCGAGGAGCTGCAGCAGGTGCAGCGCATGCTCGCGCGCGAGCGGCTGTCGATCGACGACCCGCAGATCGGTCGCACGTGCTTCCTGTCGCATCTGGGTGCGCAGTCGAAGCTCGTGCCCGGGCCGTGGGTCGGCCATCGCGATCTGTTGTACGCGCTCGCGCTCGCCAACCTCACGCCGCAGCAGCGCACGAGTCTCGCGCGGGCGGTGCTCGTGGAGCACGAGCGCGAGTTCGGCGTGGGACGCTTGCAGCTCGAAGCGTTGTCGTCGGGCCTGCCGTTCGGTGGATCGTCGCTGCGCTTGCGGCATCGCACCGGCGGGCCCGTGTGCCTGTACACGTGGGCGCTCGGCGAGTCGCCGAAACCGATGCCGTGCGATTGGTTGCTCCTGCGCGCGCAGCCGGAGTGGGCCTTGGACGCAGCGCCGCCGCCGTTGCGCACCGAAGGTCTCGAGGTGCTCGCGGCGCTCGGCGGCGAGGTGCTCGTGCTCGTTGCGACCGCGGTGGGTGCCGTGCAGATCGCGAAGGCCTGTGCGGGTCGGGTCGCGATCGCGGCGCACCCTCGCTTCGCGCCCCACATCGAGGGTCACGATCCGGAAGCGCCGGTGCTCTTGTGGCCCCACGACGCGCTCGATGGCGCGGGCCTGCGCCGCCACGAGATCGCGGCCGTCGTCCTGGTCGGCGCGCCCGAGCAGGTGCGCAACGACGCGCGGACGTGGCTCGAGCGGCTGGGGCCGCGGGCGGATCGCATCGAGCTCGTCGACGTGGCGTGCCCCGGCCGGGCGCGACGCGAGGCCCTCGCGGCGTTCTGGCAGGCGTGTGGGCAGCCGAGCGTGCTGTTGCGCGGCGATCCGGCGTGGGTGCAGAGCGGCTCGCGATTCCTCGCGAGCCTCGGTGCGGGCGTCGACGCCCAACCGGACGCGATGCAATTGGAGCTGATCTAGCCTCTGTACATCCGCGCAGGCCCGGTTTCCGTTCCGCGTTGGTTCGCGACGCACGGGTCCCGTAGAATCCACGCGCCTTGGCCGAGGACAGCGAGAGCGTTCGCATTCCCGCGTGGGTGCCGGCGCTGTGCGGGATCGCGGGGCTCGTGGCGGCGGGCGTCGGTGTCCAGCCGCTCATCGCCGGCGTGCTCGCGCTCGTGGCCGGCGCGACCGGTTGGATCGCGGGCACCGATGCGATCGCGTTCGCGCGCCGCAACTCGAAGCTCGAGCAGCGCGCCGACGAGGCCACGCGTCAGCTCGAGGCCGTGCGCTCGCAGCTCGGTGCGAGCCCGGATGCGTCGCGCGCGGACCTCGAGGAGGCGCGGCGCAAGCTCGACGCCGCGACGGCGCGCGCGCGCGAGCTCGAGGCACAGGTCGAGGCGCTGGGCACTCGGCAGCTCGGTGCGCCTGCGGCCGCGCCGCTGCCCAGCTCGTTCGGGCCCGTCATCGACGAGCTCGAGCGCGACCTCGACGAGGAGCTGCAGCGCATCAACGAGACGCGCCACGCACTCACGGCGATGAGCGACAGCCTGCGCTCGATCAGCTCGAACGTGGAATCGTTGGCGTCGAACGCCGAGGAGAGCTCGTCGTCGATCCTGCAGATGGCGGCCGCGAACGACGAGGTCGCCGAGAGCATGCTGAACCTCGCGGCGTCGGTGCAGGAGACGGCCACCTCGATCGAGGAGATGACCTTCTCGGTCAAGGAGGTCGCGAAGAACATCGAGGCGCTGTCGTCCACCGCCGAAGAGACGTCGTCGGCGATGAACGAGATGGACATCTCGATCCAGCAGGTCGAGAACAACGCGAACGAGACGGCGCAGCTGTCCGAGGAGGTGGTCTGGGCGGCCGAGGGTGGCGTGGACGCCATCAACCAGACCATCGAGGTGATCAACATGATCAAGAAGTCCGCCGCCGACGCGGTCGCCGTCATCGGGCGACTCGGCGAGCGGATCGACGAGATCGGGAAGATCCTCAGCGTGATCGACGACGTGTCCGAGCAGACCAACCTGCTCGCGCTCAACGCCGCGATCATCGCGGCGCAGGCGGGCGAGCACGGCAAGGGCTTCGCGGTCGTGGCCGACGAGATCAAGGATCTCGCGGAGCGGTCGGCCACGAGCACCAAGGAGATCGCGGAGATCATCAAGGCGGTGCAGCGCGAGTCGAAGAACGCGGTGCAGGCCGTGCAGCGGTCGAGCAAGAGCGTCGACGACGGCGTGCGCGTGAGCCATCAGGCCGAGGACGCGCTCAAGCGCATCTCGGACGCGGCGCGGCGCTCGACCCAGATGGTCCGCGAGATCGCGCGCGCCACGGTGGAGCAGACCAAGGGCAGCAAGCAGGTCACCGATGCGATCAACGTGGTCGCGACCACGGTGCAGCAGGTCGCGACCGCCACGGCCGAGCAGGCGCGCGGTGCGGAGCAGATCATGCGGTCGGCCGAGAAGATGAAGTCGATCACCCGGCACGTCGAGCGCTCCACCCAGGAGCAGACGCGCGGCAGCCGGCAGATCACGCGCGCGGTGGAGATGATCAGCGAGATGGTGTCGCAGCTGGCGGACGTGCACCGCAACCAGGCGGAGAACGTCACGAAGATCATCACGCGGCTCGACTCGCTGGAGGCGGCGACGCGGCGTCAGCTCGACCGCACCCATGTGATGCGGCAGCCGGACGCGAGCTGATCCGCGCGCTATACTGGTTTCGTGCTCGATCTGAAGGCGAAGCTGGCGGCCGCCGGCCTGGTCACGAAGGAAGACGTCGAGAAGGCCGAGCGCAAGGAGGCCGAGCGGCGCGCGAAGAAGGCCGGCAAGAAGGCGCCGTCGCAGCCGCGTGCACCGGAGGAGCCACGACTCGCCGTGGCCAAGCTGCGCGACAAGCCGAAGGGCGAGGTCTACGACGCGGTGCGCAAGGTCGTCGATCGCGTGCGGCTGGATCCGAGTGGCGCGGCGCCGAGCGAGGCGGCGGCGGCGTACCACTTCCCGCAGGCGACCGGGAAGATCGGGAGGCTCGTGCTCGAGCCGGCCGTGGTCGCTTCTTTGGGCGACGGCAGTGCGGGGTTGATCTCGTTCATGTCGAATCACGGGCTCGCGCATGCGGTGGTGCCGGCCGCGATCGCACGTGACGTCGCGGAGCTGATGCCGCTGTGGCTGCGCGTGCTCGCGGGTGACGATCGTGCGGGCGCGTTGGCATCGCCAGAGAAGTCGCCGTGAGCTGGGACGACATCGCGGATGCGCGCGACGGGCTGACGCGCAAGGAGCGGATCGTGCTGTTCACGCTGCACGAGACGCAGAAGGAGCGCGGCGATCGCAACGTCCCGACCGCGATGCTCTACGGCCGCGTGGTGGAGCGCATCGACATGAGCGTGGGCGAGCTGCAGAGGATCCTGCAGCGCTTGATCGGCGTGGGCGCGCTGCCTCGACGCACGCCTCCCCGCGACGAATCGCCTTAGCTGCTGTCGGCGTCGTCGAGCAGGCCGTGCTGCTTCCATCCGATGCGCAGCAGCCACGTGCGTGGCGGTGACGTACCGAGGTCACGCGTGGGAGGTTGTTTCGGTGGGCGGTGCCAACCTTCGAAGCGGGCGGCGGTACTGCGGGGATCGAAGCGGTACGTCGGCGGTGGAGCGCCGGCCTTCCTGCAGTGGTTTGCGTCGTTGAAGAATACGTAGCGGAGGGCGTTGCGGACTTCCTGCGGGCTGCGGAGATGGCGTGCGTGGTAGCGGCCGTCGACGACCCTTCCCGTGCGGCCGAAGTGCTTGTTGATGTTCTTCCCGAGGCGCGTATTCAGGCCTCGCATGCCGCGCTCGAGGCTCTCTTGGTCGTCGGCTTCGACGATGAGGTGCAGGTGATTGCCGAGCACGCTGTACTCGATGACGTGCATGCCGAAGCGGCCGCGGGCCTTGCACATGAGCCCGACGATGACGTTCCAAGCGTTCGCCTCGCGGAGGTTCGGTACGCCTTCGCAGATGCGGATGGTGACGAGCACCGGGTGACGTCGTTTGAGTTCGGGTCGTCTCAGGTGCGGCACGCGAGGCCGTGGCGCGACTCGCTTGCGGCCGGCGTTGGCGCGCTTGCCTCCCCATGTGCGGATGTCGAGCTCGAGCTGCTTGCTTCGTTTCGGACGCGCCACGTCTCACCTCGCGTGGTGTCGACGTAGCGCGTGGTCCCGAGCACGGGAACTGTCCCGCAGGGACAGCTGCACGCGCGCTCACTGTCCGCGCGAGACAGTGGGGTGAGCGTTTCACTGTCTGCGCGGGACAGTGGTGATCGCTCCGCACCTCCTTCCGCCTCTGCGAGGGCGACCGGGGAAGAGCGCTCAATCGAGATGATTCGGCGATCTTCCCCGAGCCCCACGCCTCGGCCGCTCGGCCTCGATCGCGAAGAGCGCTCGATCGAGATGATTCGGCGATCTTCCCGCGAGCCCGCGGCGGCCGCGGCGAGCGCTCATTCCAGCGACCAGATCGCTTCGGCGCGGGCGCGGACGATCGCGCGGGCGGCGGGGAAGTCGGGGTGGCGGCGGACGTCTTCGAGCACCGGACACCGGTCGAGCCACACGATGTCGACCAACGTGTCGTCCGCCGCACGACGCACCGAAGCCATCGCGAGCGCCACCTCGCCGCGCAGGGCGAATGCCTCGGCGGCGAGCTGTTCGGACAGCGTGCGGAACCGCGGCCCGGCGCGGCTCGTCACCACGATCAACTGCGCCTCCAACGTGCGGACGTCGCCCTCGCCGAGCAGCGCCGCCGACATCAGCTCGAACACCGGGATCACGCCCGGCAACCCGCGCGCCTCCGCACGGATGCGGCGGAGCCAGTCCTTGTCCCCGCGCCAGCTCGCGATGCGAGCCGAGGTGCCCATCACCGGCATCTCGAAGCGCGCCATCTGCTTGCGCGCCGCCGCGAGACACGCGTCGGCCTTGTCCGTGCGCCCGAACAACTCGTGCGTGCGCGCGAGCGACACGAGCGCGAGCTTCGCCCCCGGATCCAGCTCGACCGCGAGCTCGAGATGCCGCACTCCGTCGTCCGCGCGCCCCGCTTCGCACATCAATCCGCCGATCGACTCGTGTGCGAACGCCGACGTCGGTGCCAGCTCGATCGCTCGCGTCAATGCTCGCGCCGTCCCGGCGTAGTCCGCCTCGTTGCTCGAGATCCGCGACGCCGCGACCCACGTCTCGGGCAGATCGGGCGCGAGCTCCATCGCCCGTTCGATCGACGCCTTCGCCTTCGCCGACCAGTCGACGTCGCGCGGCGAGTCCGGCGAGAACCACGCCCGTTCGCACACGACTGCGTGCAGCGCGAGCGCGGGCTTGAAGTCCGGTGAGAGCGCGATCGCCTGCTCGACGCACGCGAGCGCACCATCGGGCCCGAAGCCGCCGAGGTCCTGCGCCCGCAGATGTCGACGCGCGCGCAGGTACAGCTCCGTCGCATCGGCACAGGCACCACCGCGTTGCGCGGTGAGCACGAGCCCGCCGCGCAGGCTCTCGGCGATCCGCTTGGCCATCCGGTCCTGCAGATCGAACACGTCGGTGATCCGTCCCTCGAACCGCTCGTTCCACGTCTGGAAGCCCGTGTCCGCCGCGAGCAAGCGCGCCGAGATCCGCACGAGCTCCCCCGCCCGCTGCACCGTGCCGTCGACGATCGCGTCCACGCCGAGCTCGCGCCCGATCGCGATCGGATCGCGCGCTTCGGCGAACCGCGCCACCGAGCTGCGCGCGGCCACTCGTAATGCCCGCGTGCCCGCGAGCACGTCGATGATCTCGTCGGTCAACGCTTCCGCGAGGTACTGATCCTCGGCCGGTCCGTGGAACCGGAAGGGGAGCAGCGCGACCCGGGCGACGCTCTTGTGCGGGTGCGTGGCCGTCTGCGTCGACGCAGCCACGGCCGTGCGAGTCGTCGGCGTGCGCGGTGACGGGGTAGTCGACGTGCGCGTCGCGGCCGCGCGACTCGGTCGCGTCGCGGCCGCAGTCGACAGCTCCGTGAGCGTGCCGCCGTGCGCCGACGCGAGCGCGGCCAGCTGCGTCGCGATCGCCTCGCCGCTCGCCGGCCGCGCCGCGCACTCGCGCGCGAGACACTGCATCGCGAGATCGGCCACCTCGCTCGGTACCGGCGCGTGCTCGCGCGGATCGGGCACCGGCCCGTGCAGCCGCGCTTCCGCGACGAGGAACGCATTGTCGCCGGGCCACGGCACCGCCCCCGTCAGCAGCTCGTACAGGATCACGCCGAACGCGAAGATGTCGCTGCGCGCATCGAGGGTCTCGCCGCGCACCTGCTCCGGCGACATGTACGCGGGCGTCCCGATCAACCCCGCACCATCCGTCGTCACGCGGACGTCCCCCGTGGCCGCGCGCGCGATGCCGAAGTCGGTGATCACCGCGCGACCGCTGGCGTCGATGAGCACGTTCGCGGGCTTGAGATCGCGATGGATCACGCCGCTCGCGTGCGCGGCCCCCAGCCCGCGCGCGACCTGCTGCATCACGTCGAGCGTGCGTCCGAGCTGCCAGGCGCCCTCGCGATCGCGCCGCTCCGACACGCTGCCGCCCTCGACGAGCTCCATCGTGAGGTAGTGGATCCCGCCGAACTCGCCGATGTCGTAGATGCGCGCGACGTTGGGATGCGTGATGCGACGCGCGAGCCGGACCTCGCGGCGGAACCGCTCCACCGCATCGGCGATGTCCGCGTAGCTCGATCGCATCGTCTTCAATGCGACGCGCTCGCCGAGCTCCGTGTCGAGCACGGCCCACACCATGCCCATGCCGCCCTTGCCGAGCAGCCGCTCGATCACGTACCGCTTCGCGAAGCGCTGGCCGGGCCTCAGCTCGTCACCGCCGCCGCCCATGAGCGTCGGCGCCTCGACCTCGTCGTCGCGCACGGCCCACCATGATAGCAAACGCAAGCGTCAGTCGATCGACCAGATCTCGTCGGCGCGCGCGCGCACCCGTCGGTGAACGTCGAGGTAGTCGGGGTGTGTGCGCAGCGGCTCCAACGAAGGACAACGCTCGAGCCATTCGAGATCGACGAGGCAGTTGTCGGCCGCTCGATTCAGGGCCGTCATCGCGCCCTCGATGCGGCCCCGGGACGCGAGCAGCTCCGCGATCAGCTGGTCCGCCAAGGTCGTGAACCGGGGACTGAACCCGTGCGCCGCCCCGGGCGACATCGCTTCGATCTCGGCGGCGTCGCGCTCGCCGAGGTACGCGTCGAGCATCAGCGACATGAAGCCGAACTGCTCCGGCGAGCGCCGGATGGCATCGCGGCACCGCTCGACGCTGGGGAGGTCGCGCCGCCACGTCGCGAACCGGGCCTCCATCGCGACGAGCCCGACGTCCGTGTTCAGTGCCGTGGCCTTCACGCGGTCGAGATACTCCTCCGACTTCGCCCGATCGCCGATGAGCGCGTAGTGGCGCGCGGCCGTGACGAGCCCGAGCTTCAGGGTGGGATCGAGCTCGGCGGCGAGCTCCAGGTGACGGATGCCCTCCTCCGGACGACCGGCCTCGCACTGCAGGAACCCCAGGAACTCGTGGGCCGACGCCGACGTCGGCGCGATCGAGAGCGCGCGCGACAGCGAGCGCGCAGCACCGGCGAGATCCATCGTGTGCGAGGCGTAGCGTGCGGCGGCGACGTGGGTCTCGGCCAGCTCGCCGGCCTCGGCCAGCGCGCGCTCCACCGAGACGCGCGTGCGCTCCTTCCAGTCGATCCCGCGGACGTTTCCGGGAAAGAACCACATCCGCTCGCTGACGATCGCGTGGGCGGCGATCGCCGGCTTGAAGTGCGGCGCCAGAGCCAGCGCCCGCTCGAGCAGCGCGAGCGCATTGTCCTCGTCGCCACCGAGATCGGGCGTGCGCGCGCGCTTGCGTGCACGCAAGTACAGCTCCACCGCTTCCTCGCACACCTCGCCCATCGACGAGTGGCGCTGCAGCTCGACGCGCAGGCTCTCGGCGATCCGCTTGGCCATGCGATCCTGCAGATCGAACACGTCGTCGAGCTTGCCCTCGAAGCGCTCGCTCCACGTCTGGAAGCCCGTGTCGGTCGCGAGCAGTCGCGCGGAGATCCGCACCACCGGACCGGCGCGCTGCACCGTGCCCTCGATCACGCCGTCGACACCGAGCGCCGCACCGACCGCTTTCGGATCGGCATCGGCCCCGAACCGCGCCGTCGCTCCGCGAGCCGCGACCTTCAGGCCGCGCGTGTTCGCCAACAGATCCACGAGCTCGTCCGTGAGTGCATCCGCGAGGTACTCGTCCTCGCGCGGGCCTCGGTACTTGAAGGGCAACACCGCGATTCCGTGCTCGGTGGGGCCCACGGGTGCGAACTGTGGCGCGGGCGTCGCCACGTCGGCGGCGTCGGGGAGCAGCTGCCCGAACGCCTCGACGAGCTCGGCCGCGGACGCGGGCCGCTCGCGTGGATCCTCGGCGAGGCACCCACGCACGAGCGCCGCCACGTCTTCGTCGAGGGAGACGAGCGTGCTCGGATCGATCGCCGGTTGCTGGATGCGCGCGAGCGCGAGCGCGAACACGCCGTCGCCGACGAACGGCAGGCGGCCGGTGAGCATCTCGAACAGGATCGTGCCGAGCGCGTACACGTCGCTGCGCTCGTCCACGTCGTCACCGCGCACCTGCTCGGGCGACATGTACGCGGGCGTGCCCATCCACGAGCCCTTGTCGACGGTGAGCTTCACGTCGCCCGTGGTGGCGAACGCGATCCCGAAGTCGGTGAGCACCGCTCGACCGGAATCCTCGACGAGCACGTTGGCGGGCTTGAGGTCGCGATGCACCACGCCACACGCATGCGCGGCCGCGAGCCCGCGCGCGATCTGTTCGGCCATCGCGAGCGCGCGTGCCGGGGCCCAGGGCTCACCGCCGACGAGCATGTCCGCGAGGCTGCGGCCGACGATGCACTCCATCGTGAGATAGCGAATGCCCTCGTGATCGCCGATGTCGTAGATGCGTGCGACGTTGGGATGCGTGATGCGACGCGCGAGCCGGACCTCGCGACGAAATCGTTCGTGGGCCTCACTGGCGTCTCGCGGGTCCGGGTGCAGCACCTTCAGCGCCACGCGCTCGCCGAGCTGGACGTCGATCACCGCCCAGACGGTGCCCATGCCGCCACGCCCGAGCATGGACTCCACGAGGTAGCGTTCGGCGAAGCGCTGGCCCACCGCCGGCGCGACGGTGCCCTTGCCCACCAGCGTCGCGGCACTGCCGTCGTCGTCGCCCACGTCCGCCCATGATAGCAGCTCGGCTCGAATGGCCAGTGCTCGCGGGCGCGGGTACGAGCGGCGTCACATCAGGATGCCGCGCTCGTTGGGCTTGGGCATTGGTGGGACATCCGACTCACCGAGACGTTGGCGCAGGTTGATCTCGATCGTCGTCGACAGCGCCGACAGGGGAAGCGCCGGCCAGAACATCGTGAACGGGTCCTCGAGGACGCGGCCGACCTCGCTGATCGAGGTGAAGCCCAGGCACACCGCGAGCGTGACCGGCACGGCGATCCACCCGAGCTGGTCCACGAGCGCCATGGGCAGGAGCAGGCTGTACAGCTGGATCAGCCGCATCGCGAGGAACCCGTAACCCGGGGGGAAAGGCGTCCGTTTGATCCGCTCGCATCCGCCCTGCACGTCGAGCAGCGTCGCGAGCGTGCGATCGAGCGACTGCAGGCGGAACGCGTCGAGATCGTCGCGATCCGAGAGCCGCACGAGCGCCTCCGACTGCTTCTGTAACAGCGCATGGTTCGGATTCGACTCTCGCCGGAGCTCCTCGCGCTCCGTCTCGTCGACGAAGCGGCGCACGTCCGCGTCCTCGAACGGGTCCTGGTTGCGGAGCGCACAGCGGAGCACGTGCACGTAGCCGATGTGGCGAAGCACGAGCGAGCGCTGCGCCTCCTGGTCGCGCACGACGTAGCTGAGCACCTGCGTCGTGAAGTGACGCGACGAGTTCACGAGCTGGCCCCACAACCGCCGGCCCTCCCACCAGCGATCGTAGGCGGAGTTCGTGCGGAAGCTGACGAAGATGCCGATCGCACCGCCGAGCACGCCGAGCGGCAGCGGGCCCACCTCGAAGAGCTGGATGCCAGCCACGCGATCGAGCAGCACGACCGCCGTGGCGAACACGGTGAAGAGCACGACCGAGCGCCACTGCCAGGTCAAGAGACCGATGACGGAACCGCGATAGGTGACGAACATCCGCGGCTCGGACGTTGCCAACAAGCGCGACGTTGCACAACCCCCGCGCGGGCGTCAGAGCACCGAGAACACCTGGACGGGTCCCCCCGTGGCGAATGCGACGTCGTCGCGACCGTTCCCGTCGAAGTCGCCGATCGCGATCGGATATGCGCTCGTCGGCTCCGCGAACGTCTCGAAGCAGCCGAACAGCGAGATGCCGTCGAACGCCGTGGTGCCGTAGCGGATGCCCAGCGCTCCGTCGCTCGCGAAGACGAGGTCGTCGCTGCCGTCACCATTCAGATCGCCGGCCTCCGCGTGCGTCGGGTAGATCGGATAGCCCCACTCCTCCATCTCGTAGAAGGATGCGCCCTGCCACGAATCCACGAGCACGTAGCCGCCCCAGTAGAGCGTGCGTGCGACGTCGTCGGTACCGTCGCCGTCGAAGTCGCCGATCGAGACGTGCGTGAGCTCGACGCCGTACAGCCCGTGCTGTTCGTAGAACGAGAAGTCGGGCGTGCCACCCGGCGAGCCGTCGCCGAACCAGAAGTTGAGCGTTTGGAAATCCTGCACCGCGATGTCGTCGGCCGACGTCGCATCGATCTGCCCGACACCCTGCGCGAGCACGGTGTCGTAGACCTCGAGCTGATTGGCGGGCTGGAACGACAGCCCCGGCAGGCCCAGCCAGATCCGCGGCGGCACTCCACCGCCTTGTCCGATGAGCAGATCGAGCGTGTCGTTGCCGTCGAAGTCGCCGACGTCGAGCTCGCCGTAGTAGCCCGTCTCGATCGTCTCGCTGGGCAGGAACGCACCCGTGCCGTCGTTGAGGAAGAGCGACACGACGCCGAGAGAGTCGAACGCGACGAGATCTTCGTCGCCGTCGCCGTCGATATCGCCGGCGCGGAGGGAGGTGATCAGCCCTGCGCTCGCGGTCGGCAGCGAGACGCCCTCCGTGCCGCCGCCGGGCACGATCGTCAGCGAGCCGCCGTCGGCGACGGCGAGCTCGCGCGCGGCGTCGCCGTTGCCGTCGACGAACGCGAGCGCGGTGGCCCCGTTCACGTCGAGCCCCGAGACCATCGAGGCGTGTTGCTCGCCGCAGTTGGGCGCTTGCGGGATCACGTTGCAGTAGCCGTAGCCCTCGCAGAACGCCGCGTAGCCGCACTCGGTGAGGCCGTAGCAGTCGTACCAGCAGCCGCCGTCGTCGTAGCAGCAGCCTTCGCCGTAGCAGCAGCCGTCGTCCTCGCCGCAGCAGTAGTCGAGGCAGTAATAGTCCGGGACGCACTCGTAGTTCTGGCAGTAGTAGCCGGGCGGGCACGGCTCTTCGGGGCAGCGATCGCCGGTGGGATCGATCGTGGGGTTCGAGGGATCGCTCGGGTCGCTCGGATCGCTCGGGTCGCTGGGGTTCGTCGGATCCGTCGAGTCGGTGTCGGTGTCGCCGTCGACCGGCACCAGCGGACCGCAGCCGCCGAGCACGCCGAGCGGAAGGGCGAGGTTCCAGATGGAAGGATCGAACTTGCGCATCGTCATGACGTTCACCCGCCTTTGCCGTACCGATCGAGGATGGAGATCGAAGTGCCGTCGGAGATCGCGAGCTCTTGCTCGACGTCGCCGTCCCAGTCGCCTGCAGCCATGAGCGCGATGCCGTGACTCGGCTCGAACACCGCCTCGCAGCCGAAGTAGTGGCCGTCCGTCGGCGCGCCGTGCAGCACGAGCAGTCGAGTGCCGTCCGACACGACGGCGTCCGCGAGCCCGTCGCCGTCGACGTCCGCGGCCGCGACGCGGGGCGACTCGCCGTCGATCGGGAAGCCGAAGTCCGGCGTCGCGACCGGACCGTGCCACGTCCGCACCTCGGTGACGCCGTCCTGCACGACCACGCCCATCATGTCCGGATCGGCATCGAGGTCGAGCGTCGCGCGGGCGAAGGCATTCACGCCGCGATCGTCGAGCAACGTCGGCATCGCGGGCTCGAGCGTCGCGACCGGCAGCCACCACGATTGCGCATCGGTGGTGTACGCGATCGACCAACCCACGACCGCCATCGCCGTGACCGGCGTGGAGACGAGGGTCGTCGGCGGACCGAGATCGACGTGCCGCAGGAGGCCGGCCTCGGTCCGCACGAACGCGTCGGGGAGCCCGTCGTTCTCCGGATCGCCGAGCTCGAGGTCGAGCGCGATGCCGGGCGATGCGACCGCGGCCGCGGCCACGAACGCGCCGCTGCCGTCGTTCGAGAGCACGACGAGCAGGCCACCTTCGGACTGGTCGGCGAGGACGAGATCGACGTCGCCGTCGGCGTCGACGTCGGCCGCCGCGATCGCGCCGATTTCTCCGGCGATCGCGACGCTCTCGAGCGCGCCGTCGCCGATCCCCGCGATCGAGAGCTCGGTGCTCGTCGCGATCGCGATCTCCTGGGGCGGCACGCCGTCGAGCTCCGCGAACGTGAGGTCGACGATGCCCTGGTCCGGCTGCGGGATGCCGTAGGGGCCGTCGAGCTGACCGGCGACGTCGCACCCGTCGTCGACACACGAGTAGTTCTCGCAGCGCTCGTCGTCGGCGCAGTCCCAGTCGCCGTAGCACTCGTAGTACGGCGGCGAGCACCGGAACACGTCCTCGCCGCCCGCGACGCCGCAGTAGTAGTACACGCAGCGCCCGTCGGAGTTGCAGTACTCGATGCCGTCGCAGTCCGCGTCGGACTGGCACTCCGGGCAGTCGTCGCCGGTGCACGGTGGATCCGTGGTGGGTCCTTCGTCGTCGCCGTCGTCGTCGTCGACCGATTCCGAGCCATCGTCGAACGACCCTTCACCGTCCTCGTCGATCGGGATCGTCGGGCCGCACGCGCTCGCTGCGGTCAGCAGCGTCAGGTTCCAGATCGAGGTCTCGAGTCTTCCAACCATCTTGTCCACCTACTCCAAACCCACCGTCACATTCATGGTGGGGCCACCGAGGCCACCGCATACACATGTACCGTTCCACCGTCGGAGACCGCCACGTCGCCGAGCCCATCGCCGGTGAAATCGCCGACGTCCAACCGATACGGGACGATCGGCACCTCGAAGCGCGACATGCAGCCGAACAGGCCCTGCGCACCGCCGTGTCGCGCCTCGATCACCTGCCCATACGCGCGGACGAGATCCATCCGACCATCGGCATCGAGATCGCCCGCGTCGGGCGAATAGGCCGTCTCGCCCGCGAGCCCCCACTCCGGCATGTTCTCCAGGCCGTCGCCGGTCGACGTGAAGCCGTCGACGAGCGTCCAGCCGTTGACGTTGGTGAGGCGCACGAGATCGTCACCCCCCTCGCCGTCGAAGTTCGCGACGACCGTGCTCACGATGTACGAGGACACGTCGCCCGCCGTCCAATCGGGGAGCCCGTCGATCGGATCGGCGCCGTACCAGATGGTCTGCTGGAAGTTGTCCACGCCCACGACCTCGGCGAGCCCGTCGCCGTCGATGTCGCCGACGTCGATGTCGAGCGGCCACGAGTCGATGTCGAGCCACGTGGGGTTGCCGATCAGCAGGTCGCCGCTGTTGCGGAGCACCGCGAGCGCGCGCGAGTCGGGCCCCGACTGCAGCGCCACCGCGAGGTCGGGCAGGCCGTCGCCGTCGACGTCGGCCGCCACGGGATCGAACGCGGTCTGGCCGGTGTCCACGAGCGAGAACGTGCTCGCCCCCTCGTTGCGCAGCACGACCAGCGTGGGCAGGCCGGCCGACGGGGTGATCGAGGCGACGAGATCGTGATCGCCGTCGCCGTCGAAGTCGCCGCTCGTCAAGTCCTCGACGAGCGCGTCGATCGGCAGCGGCAACGACTGGGGCGGCTCGCCCGGGCCGGGAAACAACATCGCACCGGACTGATGCCCGACGACGAGCTCGGCTCCGACCTCGGCATCGAGCTCGACGAACGCGAGCGAGAAGACGCCGTTGATCTCGCCCGGCACAGGCCCGAGCACCTCGACGTAGAGCGGTGGCGCCGGACAGTCGGGCAGCGGCTCGAACGCGTGGCACATGCCGTCGTCGTCGCAGAACGATCCCCCGCCGCAGTCGCCGACCTGCGAGCACCCGTAGCAGTCGTAGTCGTCGTCGCCGTAACAGCACGGCCCCTCGCCGCAGCACGGGCCCTCGTAGCAGCAACCGAACTCGAGGCAGCCGTGATCGGGCACGCACACGCCCGCGTCGCACACGTATCCGTACGCGCACGGCGGGTTGCAGTCGGGCGATGCGTCCGACGACGCGTCGTCGCTCGTCGACGTCGTCGGCTCGTGATCGCCGATCGACGACGGGCCCTCCTGCTCGAGCGGGATCACCGGGCCGCACGCCATCGCGAGCGCGCCGAACGGCACGCCGAGGTTCCAGGGCGACGGATCGAAGCGGGGCATCGGCACGGGAGCCTGGACGAGCCCGGAGATCACCGAGAGGACAGCGCATGCAGCTGGCCTGCCGGCATGCGACACGATGTCGCACGGGGTCTGGTTCCGCAAGGATGCGCCCGCAGGGGCCCAGCCGCGGGCGTGGAGCCGCGTTCCCGCGACCGCGACAGCCGTGTCGTGCGGACTGCCACCGCGATCGTGCGCCGGGTCAGCGACCGAGGACGAGCGTGACGTTCGTGCCGCCGAACCCGAACGAGTTCGAGAGCGCGGTGGTCAGCGCAGCGTCGGTCGGGACGCGCACCGGCGGATAGTCGACGAGCGCGGGCTCGAGTGGATCGGCGTGGATCGACGGCGCGATCCAACCGCCTTGCAGCATCGCGAGCGTGAAGATCGCCTCGATCACACCCGCCGCCGACACGGTGTGACCGACGAAGCCCTTGGTGGACGAGTACGGCACGGCGCGGCCGTCGAAGAGCTGACGGATCGCCATCACCTCGCCGACGTCGCCGAGCGGCGTCGAAGTGCCGTGCGTGTTGACGTAGTCGATCGCGTCGGGCTCGGTGGCCGCGTGTCGCAGCGCGCGACGCATCGACGACGTCGCACCTTCGCGCGAGGGCGCGACCATCTCGCCCTCGCCGTCGGAGCTCATGCCGTAGCCACGAATCGTGCCGAGGATCTTCGCTCCGCGAGCGAGCGCCGATGCGCGCGTCTCGAGCACGACGATGCCGGAGCCTTCGGAGAACACGAAGCCCGCGCGATCGGCAGCGTATGGACGTGACGCGCGTTCGGGATGGTCGTTGTCCTGACCGTTCTGGGCGCGCATGCTGTCGAACCCGACGTAGAAGTGCGGGTCGGTGACGTCGCAGCCGCCGGCGATCGCGAAGTCGGCATGGCCGTGCTCGACCAGCTCCGCGGCGAGCAGGACGTTGTATGCACCGCTCGCGCACGCAGCGGCCGCGGTGAACGACGGACCGGTGGTGCGCAGCACGTTCACGAGGTTCGCGGATACCGTGGACGACATGATCCGTGGGATCACGGTGGGCGCGATCTTCTTGGCGTCGCTCGTGGCTTGCAGCTTGTCGTGGATCTGCAGGTGCGTATCGACGTCGCCGGTGCCGCTGCCCACGACGACGGCGACGTCGCGGCGATCGAGGCCCGATTGCGCGAGCGCGGTGCGAGCGGCCTTGAGCGCGATGCGAGCGGCGCGGCCCATGAAGCGGGCCTCGGCCTTCTTCACGCCGAGCGCGTCGTCGGAGAGATCGCCCCGGTAGACGCCGACGATCCGGCAGCGGCTCTCGTAGCGATCCGCGAGCTCGTAGCGCACGAACGGGCCGCCTTCGCCGCGGCGTAGGCAGCCGAGCACGTGGTCGGTGTCGTCACCCAGATTGGTGCAGACACCGACGCCGGTGACGACGACCTCGCGCTCGGGATCTCGCATCTCTTTGGCTTTACCACAGCGAGCGTCACGCCGGCGTGCCGCAATGGCCGAGGTTCTCGTAGCCCGGTGGCGGGTCGCCGTAGAGCGGCAGACAGGTCTGACCGGTGGCCGCATCGGGGCACGGTGCGGGCGCGGCGAGATCGCAGGCCGTGGTGCAACACGAGTCGGTGCAGCTCGGCACGTGCGCCTCGTTCACGCACAAGAGGCCGGTGCCGCACTGGAACACCTCGTCGTCGCACGGGTCGGCGTACGCGAGGCCGGCGACGTGCACGGTGGGGATGCAGCGCGCGATGTCGTCGGTGGCATCGAACACGCAGCTCTCGTGGGCGGCGCACATCGGTGCGAGCGGATCGCAAGGTGTGACGCAGAGGATGATCGTGCCGTCGTAACCCTGGAAGCACGTGCCGCCGTTCGGGCATGCGGGGCTCGCCTCGCTGCCGCCACAGAAGCCGTAGCAGGTGCCGGCGTTCGTCATCGGAGCGACGCCCCAGCACATCGCCGAGGTCTCGCAGTCGTCGATGCCGCTGTATCCGTTGCCCTCGACGATACAGGGATCGCTGGGGGTCTGCGGCGAGTCGGCGAGCGGGGAGCAGCGCGTCGCGTTCCAGGCCATGCCGCCGTCGTTCGCCCACGGCATGCACTTCTCACCCTCGGGGCAGTCCTGAGCCCAGACGTCGCACTCGAGCGGCACAGGTCCGCCGTCGTCCCAGCCACCGTCGATGAACTAGATGCTGTCGTTCACTTCGTCGGCCGCGTCGTCGCTGGTGCTCGTGGTGGGGCTCGTGTCGTCCGACGCCGTCGTCGCGGTGGTGGGATCGGTGCCGGCACTCGTCGTCGTCATCGTGGTGCCCGGCATGGTGGTGACGGGGCCGTCGTCGTTCGAATCGTCGTCGTCGTCGTCGTCCATGCCGCCGCCGGTGGTGTCGCCGTCGACGACCGGCACGGTGGGGCCGCACGCGGCGAGCACGAGCAGGATCACGGGATGCCGCAGTAGCATGGTCCCTCCATCACAGCGTCGTCGAACGGGATGCAGCTCTGACCCACGTCGGGGCACACCGGCGGTGCGAGGGTGTCGCCGAGCAGCGTGCAGCAGCGTTGGTCGCCGGCGCACGACGGGACGTTCTCCGCCCACACGCACGCGAGCCCGACGTCGCAGATCGCGAGGCCGCTGCACTCGGCCGCGTAGGGTTGGGGCGTGAGCGGAGGCACCGGCTGGCACACGAACGGTGCGTCCTGCGGATCGGCGCTCGCCGAGTGGGCGCACACCTCGTCGTCGGCGCACGCGGGCGCGAGCGGATCGCAGATCGGCAGGCAGAGGTTGAGCTCGGCTTCGAATCCGATCATGCACGCGGTGCCTTCGGGACACATCGGGTTCGCCTCGGAGCCCTGACACCGCGCGACGCACGTGCCCTCGTTGGTCTCCGGATCGACGCCGAAGCACATCGAGCCGATGTCGCAGTCGTCGATGCCACTCACGCCGCTGCCCTCGACGAGGCACGGATCACCGGGCGCGCCGGGCTCCTCCGCGAGCGGGCTGCAGCGCGAGGCGTTCCACGCGTTGCCGCCGTCGTTCGCCCACGCCTGACACTTCTCGCCCTCGGGGCAGTCCTGCGCCCAGACGTCGCACTCGATCTGCGAGCAGTGCGTGAAGCAAGAGCCGTCGGGCTTGTCGATGAACGGATTGGTGTCCGTCGCCTCGGCGTCGCTGTCGCCGTCGACCTCGCCCGTGTCGGGCGGAACCGACGTCGTCTGGACCGTGGGATCGACGGTGGTGGGCGACGTCGAGTACGTGTCGGACGCGCTCGCATCGCCGGCCGACGTCGTGGTGCTGCCGTCGTCGCCCTCGCCGATGCCCTCGCTCGCGTCGCCGAGCGGCACCGTGGGCCCGCAGGCAGTGAGCAACAAGACGAGTGCGCGCTTCATGCCGGCACTCCGCAGAAGCACAGGCCTTCGGGCGGATCGCCTTCGAAGACCGGGATGCACTCTTGCATCGGATCGGAGCACTCGGGCGGAGCCTCGAGATCGCCGAGCAGCGTGCAGCAGCTCTCTTCGAGGCAGCCCGGCACGTGCTCGCTCGGCACGCAGCCGAGACCCGCGTCGCACACCCGCAGATCACCGCACGATACGCCGAGCGGTTGCGGTTCGAACTGCGGCGTGGGGTAGCAGAGGAACGGGGGCGTGCCGAGCGGCTGATCGGCCGCGTGGGCACAGACCTCGCCCGCGCCGCACGACGGTGCGAGCGGATCGCATGGGGTCAGACACACGTTGAGGTAGCCATCGAACGCGAGCGTGCACGCGAGGCCCTCGGGACAGACGGGCTCGTCTTCGTCGCCGGTGCAGGTCGGCACGCAGGTGCCTTCGTTCGTGAGCGGATCGACGCCGAAGCACATCGCATCGAGGGCGCAGTCGTCGACACCGCTCGCGTAGCTGCCGACGACGACGCATGGCTCGCCGACGCCGACCGCCGCGCGATCGATCGGGGTGCACTTGTTCGCGGTCCAGACGTTGCCGCCATCGTTCGCCCACGGCATGCACTTCTCGCCCTCGGGGCAATCCTGCGCGAACTGATCGCAGTCGAAGCTGCAGTGCAGCAGGCAGACGATGTCCGGTGGAGTGATGAACGGATCGCCGTCCGTCGCATCGTCGTCGCTCGGATCACCGTCGTCGACGTCCCCCGAGTCGATCGTGGCCGAGGTGGTGAGCGTGACGCTCGACGTCATCGGTGTGGTCGCACTCGACGTGGGCTCCCCACCGCGCGTCGTGTCGGAACCCCCGCTGTCGTCGAACCCGGCCTCGGCCCCACCCTCGCCCATCGCCACGGTCGGCCCGCATCCAGCGAGCACCACGATCACGAACCCACGTTTCATGATTCCACTCCGCAGTAGCAGAGGTCCGCGTCCACGCCGGCGGGCGGGGCGGGATAGAGCGGCAGGCAGGACTGCGACGCGTCGGGGCACGCCGGCGGATCGGACAGGCGGCCGAGCGTCGTGCAGCAGCGGCCGCCGTCGCAGCCCGGCACGTGCGCTGCGCCGCGGCACACGAGGCCCGTCTCGCACAGCAGGCCGTCCGTGCAGTCCTCGCCGTACTCGTGTGCGGCGACGAGCTCGTCGATCACGCAGGTGAAGCCCGGCTCGACGTCGTTGTCGACGTTGTGGATGCACTCCTCGTCGCTCGCACACGCTGATGCGAGCGGATCGCAGCGCGGCACGCAGACGGGCACGATCCCGTCGAGCCCGATGAAGCACGCGTCGTCGGCGTCATCGCACTGCGGATCCTCGTCGGAGCCCCCGCACAGCGCGGCGCACGTGCCCATCAGCGAGTCGTCCGCGTTCCAGCACATCGCACCGACGACGCAGTCGTCGAAGCCCGAGTACGGCGACTCGATCACCATGCACGGCTCGCCGACGCCCGCCGCGTCGGGGAACGCGTCGCGGCAGCCCTGCGCGATCCACATCGGCTCGATGTTGCAGTCCCACGGCATGCATTTCGTGCCCTCGGGGCAGTCCTGATTCCAGATGTCGCACTGCCCACAGCCCTCGCCGACGTCGAAGCCGGTGACGAACGTGATCCCCGTGTCGACCTCCGTCGTGCTCGTGTCGACCGATGTGTCCGTCGTCGTCGGATCGGTGCTCACCGTCGTCGGCGACGTCGCGCTCGTCGGATCCGTCGTCGGGCTCGTCGCATCCGTCGACGTGATGCTCGTGTCCGCGCTGCCCGTCGTGTCGCCACCGTCGTCACCGTCCTCGACGTCGACGTTCGGCCCACACGCGACGAGCACGAGCAGCGATGCGACCGCGCGCCTCATGCCGGCACCCCGCAGAAGCACAGGTTCTCGAGGCCCGCCGGCGCGTCGCCGTCCGCGTACAGCGGCACGCACGACTGCGACGCGTCGGGGCATGCCGGCGGCGTGGTCGAGTCGCCGAGGATCGTGCAGCAGCGCCCACCCGCGCAGCCCGGCACGTGCATCGCGCCCCGGCATACCAGGCCCGTCTCGCACAAGAGGCCGTCGGTGCAGTCGTCGCCGTACTCGTGGGCCGCGACGAGCTCGTCGATCGTGCACGCGAAGCCGGGCTCCGCGTCGTTGTCGACGTTGTGCACGCACTCCTGGTCGTCCGGGCACGTCGACGCGAGTGGATCGCAGCGCGGCACGCAGACCGGCACGATCCCGTCGAGCCCGACGAAGCACGTCTCGTCGACCTCGTCGCACGTCGACTCGCCCTTCGACCCCTCGCAGATCTGGGCGCACTGCCCGACGAGCGTCTCCGCGTCCACGTTCCAACAGAGCGCCTGCTGGTCACAGTCGTCGAAGCCCGAGTACGGCGAGTCGACCGTGTTGCACGGTTCGCCCACGCCCACCGGATTCTCCACGACGTCGCGGCAGCCGAGGTCGATCCAGATCGGCGCGACCTCGCAGCTCGACGGCATGCACTTCTGACCCTTGAAGCAGTCCTGGAACCACACGTTGCACGTGCCGCACTCGGGCCCGATGGGCCCGGTGGACTCCGCATCACCGGTGTCGATCGCGGTCGTGCTCGTGTCTACGGGCCCCCCCGTCGTGGGATCCGGTGCCGTCGTCGTCGTCGCGTCGCTCGGATCCACGGACGACGCGCTCGTGTCGTCACCCGACGTCGAGCTCGACTCCGCGTCCCCCGTCGTCCCGCCCTCGTCGGCCGCCACGTTCGAGCCGCAGCCGACGAGCGCCGCGACGATCGCGAGCGCTGCTCTCACGCCTCCACTCCGCAGTAGCAGAAGTCGGCGAGCCACGGCGGGCGCTGGCCGTCGCTCATCGGCAGGCACGTCTGCGACGCGTCCGGACACTCGATGGGCTGTCCGACGTCGTGCAGCTCGGTGCAGCAATCGGTCGTCGCGCAGCCCGGCACGTCGGCCGCGGGCCGGCACACGAGGCCGGTGCCGCAGCCGACCAGGCCCGCACAGTCGTGGCCGTACGCCTGCGCCCCGACGAGGAAGTCGGGCATGCACACGAAGCTCCCGTAGTCCTCGCCGTCGAACATGCACTGCTCGCCCGGGTCGCAGTCGCCGACCAACGGATCGCACGCGGGCAGGCACGCGATCAACGTGTCGTAGCCCTGGAAGCACACCGTCGCCGGATCCTCGCACAGCCGATTCGCCTCGCTGCCGGAGCAGAACGCGATGCACTCGCCGACGAGCGTGTCGGGATCGGGGTTCCAGCACATCGCCGAGATGTCGCAGTCGTCCACGCCGGAGAACGGACCGTCGACCACCGTGCACGGCTCGCCGACCTGCGCCGGATCGTCGTCGAGCGCCGAGCAGCGCGACGCGTTCCACCCGTCGTGATCGCCGCACGCCCACGGCATGCACTTCTCTCCGTCGGGGCAATCCTGCGCCCATACGTCGCACTGGTACACGGACGAGCAGCTCGTTCCGTTGTCGGGCGACATGATGAAGTCGCCAAACGTGTCGTCGCCGTCGTCGCTCGTGTCGTCGCCGAACGTGCCGTCGCCGGTGTCGGCCGTCGTCGCGCTCGTGGGATTCGTCGTCGGGCTCGTGGTCGCGGTCGTCGCGTTCGTCGGATCACTCGGATCCGGCGCGCTCGTCGGGCTCGTCACCGACGACCCATCGTCCGCGCCGGAGGTCGACCCGGCCGGCCCGCCGTCGTCGACGTCGACCGACGGGCCGCACCCGACGGAAACCATCCCGACCAGCCCAGCCCATCGTGCAAGATAGCTCACATATCGGATGGTATATCCTAACAAAGCTATCGGTCAAGGGGCCTTGGACTTCGCCGCAGCTGCCTTCGCAGCCTTCGCCTCGCGCTTCGCCTCCCGCTCGGCGGCCGCCTTCGCGTCCTCCTTCCAGTTCGGATCGAGCAGGTCGAGCGCATTCGCGGGCAGCGATCCGACGAGCGCGATCGCGGCCGCCTCGAGCGCCGGCTCGAGCTCGGCCGGCGTCTTGCCGGTCTCCGCGACGTCGATCGTCACGCGCATCGTCGGCGTCATCATCTGCAAGACGACCGCCGTCTCGGTGCGAGCCACCCACGTGTCGTGCCCCGCGATCGCAGCGCGCGGCTCGTAGGCCGCCTGCAATCCCTGGTGACGCAGGTCGAAGTCCTTCGCCATCGAGAACGACGCACCGAAGTGCTGATCTTCGATGTGCCCCTTGCCGACGTAGCCGCACGTGCGGTGCCGCGCGCCGCGGATCATGCCGCCCATGCCGCTCACCTTCGACAAGCCGTTCCACCCGAGCGCCCTCGCGACCGCAGCGACGTCGTAGGCGCGACAGAGATCGCTCTTCGGATCCACGCCGCGATCCACCGAGATGTTCGCCTGCGGCGCGACTTCGCCGTCACCCGCTGCGCTCGGCTCGCTCACCTTCGCCTCGCTCGCCTTCGTCGGCATCGGCTCGTCGCGGCAACCGAGCACGAGCACGGCTCCCAGCCACCACGCACGATGCCCGCCGTTCATCGCGGCACCTCGATGCGCGGCCGCGCCGGGTCGTCTGCGCGTCGGCGGCGATACAGCACGAGCACACGCCCGATCACCTGCGTGAGATCGGCGCCCAGTCGCGTCGCGAGCTCCGGCCCCGCCGACCTGCGCTCGCCCGGGAAGCTCTGCCCGAGCTTCACCTTCACGAGCTCGTGCCGCTCGAGCGCCGCATCGATCGCCGCGCACACGCCGTCGGTCACGCCTTCGCCACCGATCTGCACGACCGGCTCGAGATGGTGCGCCAGGGCGCGCAGGTGCTGACGCGCACGCGTGGAGAGGCGGGGCGTGGGTGCGGAGCTCATCGGCGCGAGCAGCCTACCACGCGAGCCACACGAGCCACTCGAGGTTGCCGGTGGCGCCCGCGATCGACGACTCGCAGTGCGCGACGGTGGCGAACCCGATCTCGCGCGCAGACGCCTGCGCCCGCGCGAGCGCCTCCTGCCGATCGCCCGCGTCGCGCACGATGCCGCCCTTGCCCACGCGCCCCGGATCGAGCTCGAACTGCGGCTTCACGAGCGCCACGACGTCGGCGGGTCGCGCGAGGAACCGCGGCACGTGCGGCAGCACCTTCGCGAGCGCGATGAACGAGCAGTCCACCACCACGAGATCGACGCTCTCGCCGATCGACTCGAGCGTGCGGATGTTCGATCGATCGTGCACGACCACGCGCGGATCCGTCGCGAGCTTCCACGCGAGCTGGCCGTACCCCACGTCCACCGCGTGGACGCGCGCCACGCCGCGCTGCAGCAGGCAATCCGTGAATCCGCCGGTCGACGCGCCGATGTCGAGCGCGACCCGGCCCGTCACCTCGAGTGGGGCGCGTTCCGCCGTGCCGCGCGCGAACTCGTCGAGCGCCCCGGCGAGCTTGAGTCCACCACGCGACACGTACGGGTGATCCTCACCCCGCAAGCGCACGTCGGCGCTGCGCGAGACGAGCGCCCCCGCCTTGTCGACGCGCTGACCGTCGACGATCACCTTGCCCGCGAGCACGAGCGCCTGCGCGCGGCTGCGCGTCTCGACGAGCCCACGCTCGACGAGCAGACGATCGAGTCGCTCGCGCTCCGCCATGGTCGTGATAGCTTGGCAGACGCCCGATGGCGAGCATCCTCGACCTCGTTGCTCCCCTCGCGCGACCCGAAGATCGCGTGCTGTGGGCGATCGTCGCGCTCGTCGTCGGCTACCTCGTGCTGGGCGCGCTCGTCCGGCGCCGCGCCGCTCGAGCGCCTTCCTGACCGCTTGCACGACCGAACGGCTTCGGCTAGTGTCCCCCGACCTTTCGGGGCTGTAGCTCAGCTGGGAGAGCGGTGCGTTCGCAATGCACAGGTCAGGGGTTCGATCCCCCTCAGCTCCACTGACCGCGAGGCGGTCGAGGTAAGGTCTCTGGTCGATGTACAAGCTGTTCAAACGCAGCCATGTACCCGGGACCTTCGAGGTCCAGATGGCCGGTGCCTGTGATACCGGCATCGCCCGCGATCACAACGAAGACGCGATCGCGATCCAGGAGGACGACGGCCGCGGCTACCACCTCGCCATCGTGTGCGACGGCATGGGTGGGCACAGCGCGGGCGAGGTCGCATCCGCGATCGCGGTGCAGGTGATCGGCGAGTATCTCGCCGCCGAGTTCGGCAAGCACGACCCCGCCGACCTGTTGCGCGAGGCGTTCACGCTCGCGAACGCACGCATCGACGACCACGCGGCCATCAACCCCAACGCGCAGGGCATGGGCTGCACGTGCGTCGCGGTGCTCGGCGTGCGCGACAAGTTTTGGATCGCACATGCGGGCGACAGCCGGGCGTATCGCGTGCGCGCCGGCAACACCGAGCAGCTCACCGTCGATCACACGATGGTGCAGGAGCTCGTCGCGCAGGGCCTGCTCAAGCCCGAGCAGGCCGCGGTACACCCGTATCGCGGGCGCATCAGCCGGTGCCTCGGCCACGGCCAGCACAAGTGCGACGCGGACATCAGCGAGCACGCGCTGGAGAAGGGCGACAACCTGCTCATCTGCAGCGACGGGCTGTCCGACGTCGTCACGAACCAGGAGATCGCCGCGCTCGTCGGTCAGCGCGACGTGCGTGACGCGTCGCGGCGGCTCATCGAGGCCGCGAACAAGGCCGGCGGCCCCGACAACATCTCGGCGATCGTCGTGCGCCGCGTCGTCTGAAGAGGACTCGTGACGGACGCCGAGGCCACCGAGGACACACCGTCGCGTTACGCGGCGGGCATGCCGTGGATCGGCACGCGGCGACTGTCGCCCGCCGAGGTCGCCGGCCTGCGTCGATCGTGGCGACATGCGCGACTCGTCGATCTCCTCCAACTGCTCGCGGTGACCGGGGCCGCGACCGCGGCGTCGTTCGTCGTCGCCGCGCTCGCGCCCTCGTTCGTAGCGGAGCTCGGCGGCCGTCCGGGCATCGCGATCGCGCTGCTCGGCCTCGGCGGCGCCACGCTCTCGCTGTCGCGCCTGCGCCCGACCCTGCGCCTCGCCGTCGCGCTCGCGCTCGCGATCTGCCTCGGCATGTCGATCGCCTGGGGCCCCGACGCGCTCGCGTCGAGCTGGCTGCGCGTGCCGTGGATCGCGATCGTGCTGGTCGGCACGGGCGTGCTCGCGCTCGAGGCGTGGATGCGCCTGCGCCTGCACCTTCGCGGCCGCCGCATCGCGAGCGACCTGCGCGACGGCATCGTCGACTGCCATGGTGGATCCGTGGGCGGCGCGATGGTCGACGAGCTCCGTCGGCTGTGGCGCGCGAGTGGTCGCGGGCCTGCACCGCACCTGCCCCACGACGCGCCCGCGCAGCTCGAGGTGTTGCCGAGCTCCGGCGTCACGGTGTCGTTTTGTGGGCGCACGCTCGCGCGCTTCGAGCTCGTGCACGTCGCCGAGGTCGCGGCCTCGCGACCGCACGCGTTCCGCACCGCACTGCCGCGCGGCGTGATCCAGGTGCGCTCGCCCGCGCGCCTGCAGCTGCAGCGGCGCAGCCTCACCCCGGCCGAGAGCGCCGAGATCACGGCGCACATCAAGTCGCTGCGCCGCCAGATCTGGCCGGCGCTCATGGCCACGATCGCGGTCGCCGTCGTCATCGGCGCGCGCCTGTGGATCGAGGGTCGGTGGGAGGCCTTGCTCGACTCGGTCGCGCTCGGCTGGTACGCGCTCGCCCTCGTTGCCTACATCGGCTACGGGCGTCGCATCGTGGCCGCCCGCAAGCTCGAGTTCGATCGGGAGCTGCGGTGGGTGGTCACCGTCGACGATCCGCACAAGGCCGGCGATTCGGCACCCAAGCTCGAGGTTCTGCCCGTCTCGCACCTCGCGTGGACCGAGAACGCTGCTCCGGCGCCTTGGCGGCTCTGTCGGCTGTGACGTGTCCACTCGGGGGCACGAAGGTTCACGCGAAGAATTGCCCTTCTCTCACGCGTAGAACCCCTCGACATCGCGGCGGGCCCGCGCCTACGGTGCTGACATGGCTCCTCGCGCAAACACCCGGGTGTTCGAGCTGTTGGCCATCGGCACCGCGCTGAGCTGCGGCACGGATCGCGACGACGGCGGGGCGTCGGGCTCCGCGTCGCTCGACGGCATCACCGCGACCGGCGGCGACGGGATCACGGTGTCGGATGGCGACGGCGACGACGACGACGACGACGACGGCGGTCCCGTGCTCGACGTCAGCGGCAGCGATCTCGGCCCCGGTGGCGGCGGCGACTGCCCCGGCGGCGGCGGCATGATGGGGGACGACGTCGAGTTCAGCTACATCTGGATCGCGAACTCGCCGGAGGGCACGGTGTCGAAGATCGACACGCGCGCCGGTGTCGAGCTCGCGCGCTACGCCACTGGGCCCGCGACGCAGTCGGAGCCGTCGCGCACGAGCGTGAACCTGTACGGCGACGTGGCCGTGTCGAATCGCGGCTCGCAGGCCGGCGGACAAGGCGGCGTCACGAAGATCATCGCGCGCGAGGAGGAGTGCCCCGACACGAACGGCAACGGCATGGTCGACACGTCGACCGGCCCCGGCAACGTGCTGCCGTGGGGCACCGACGAGTGCGTCGCGTGGAATCTGCCGATCCCGTCGGACATCTATCAACACGGCCCGCGTCCGACCGCGTGGGAAGGCACGCAGCAGGGCGGGTGTGCGGCACCGAGCCCGCGACTGTGGATGGGTTGGTACGACTTCAACGCGAACACCGGCGTGTTCCATCGCGTCGATGGTGCGACGGGTACGATCCAGGACACCGTGATGGTGCCGGGCCTCTCCGGCCTCAACTACGGGCCATACGGCGGCGCGGTGAACAAGGAGGGCGACTTCTGGGTGAGCTGTTGGCAGGTCGGTCCGCTCATCCACATCGACGGCGACACGCTCGACGCACAGGTGATCCCGATGCCGGCACCGCCCGCGGATCAACAGTGGGCGTACGGGATGTCGCTCGATCAGTACGGCAACCCGTGGATCGCGAGCGCGGGTGCGGCTGCGGTGTACGACGTCGCGAACGGGCAGTGGCAGTTCGTCAGCACCGGCAACATCTCCACGCGCGGCGTGATGGTCGACAAGGAGGACCGCGCGTGGTTCGCCGTCGACGATCCCGGCGCGTGCGGCCTCGCCGTCGTCGACGTGCAGTCGCGCACGCTCTTGCAGGGCAAGGTGCCGCTCAACGGTTGCGCAGTGCCCGTCGGCGTCAGCATCGACGTCGATGGATTCGTGTGGGTCGTCGATCAGGGCAACTCGCTCGGGCCTGCGCCGGGCTGGGCGTTCAAGGTCGATCCGGACACGTATCAGATCGCGTTGCAGGTGCCCGGCCTCTTCGGCCCGTACACGTACTCCGACATGACGGGCGCGGGACTGAACCTCGTCGTGAATCCGCCGGCGGGATAGCCCATCGCGCGCGGCGGAATCTGCCGTGCGTGCGCGGCAGATTCCGCCTGAGCGGTGGAATTTGCCGCGATGGGGCGGCTACATCGCCCTGGGCAGACGCGTGGGGGTGATCCAACATCGTTCGCGGTGGAGACACCGGCCCCGATCGATGCCACCTCGGGCCCTCCGCAGGCGGCTAGCTCGACGACGGCGCCACGCGAACAGCGGACCGGCGCGCGTCTGCTCGCGTCGTTGTTGTTCTTCGCAGCGCTCGTGGGTGCCGGTTGGTACGCGATGCGTCCGCCGGAGAAGAACGCACCGGCGGGCGACAAGCGCGGACCCGAAGGCGCGCTGCCCGTGCGCGTCGTCGAGGTGCGCGCCGAGCCGTACGCGCCCACCGTCACGGCCACGGGCACGTTGCTCGCGAACGAGTCGGTCGAGCTCGTCAGCGAGCTGACGCGTCGACTCGTGCGCATCCACGTCGACGAGGGCGCGAAGGTCGAGAAGGGCCAGGTGCTCTTCGAGCTCGACGACGACGACCTGCTCGCGCGGCGTGGTCGGTTGCGATCCGCACGCGGGCTCGCGTCGCGCACGATGGAGCGCGACGACGACCTGGTGAAGGCCGGCACGCTGTCGGCCGAGGCGCTCGATCAATCGCGCACGCGCGTCGACGATGCGCGCGCGCAGGCCGACGAGAACGAGGTCGCACTCGCGAAGACGCGGATCCGCGCGCCGTTCGGCGGCACGCTCGGCATCCGCCACGTCAGCGAAGGCGCGTGGGTCGGACCCACGGTGCCGCTCGCGTCGCTCTACGACACCACGCGGCTCAAGCTCGACTTCCGCGTGCCCGAGCGGTGGGCGGGCACGATCGCGGTCGGCCAGGAGTTCACGTTCGAGGTCGCCGGGAGCCCTCGGATTCACACCGGCAAGGTCTCCGTCATCGAGCCACGCATCGAGCCCACGACGCGCAGTCTCGTGGTGCGTGGCGTCGTCGAGGACACGGAGGGGCTCCGGCCCGGCCAGTTCGCGACGATCACGATCGAGAGCAGCCCCGTCGAGGCCCTGTTCGTGCCGACGTTCGCGGTCGTGCCGAGCGAACGCGGCCACAAGGTGTTCGTCGAGCGGGAGGGCGTGGCGCACGAGGTGATCGTGCAGCTCGGCGTACGGACACCCGAACGCGTCGAGGTGCTGTCCGGCCTCGCCGTCGGGGACCGCGTCATCGTCACGAATCTCCTGCGCGTGCGCGAGGGCGCCGAGGTCGAAGCGGAGCCGTTCGTCACGGTCGCGGCGGCATCGTCTCCGCCCGTCCGCGGGGGCGCGGCACCGTGACACTGTCCGAGCTCGGCGTCCGCCGCCCGGTGCTCGCGGTCGTCTTCGGGATCGTGTTGCTCGTATTCGGCGCGGTGGCCATCGCGCTGCTCGGCGTGCGCGAGTATCCCGCGGTCGATCCGCCGGTCGTCACGGTGCGCACGACATACGCCGGCGCGGCCCCCGAGACGGTGAACGCGACGATCACCGAGCCGCTCGAGCAAGCGCTGGGCGGCGTCGCTGGCATCCGCACGATCTCGAGCTCGTCGCGCGAGGGTCAGAGCGAGATCCGCGTCGAGTTCGAGCTCGACTACGACCTGGCGGAAGCCGCCAACGACGTGCGCGACAAGGTCGGGCAGGCGCGCCGCAACCTGCCGGAGGACGTCGATCCGCCCGTGGTCGAGAAGGCGGACGCGGACTCGCAGCCCATCGTGTTCATCACGCTGTCGTCGGAGACCAAGAGCATCCTCGAGGTCAACGAGGTCGCGGACACGCTCGTGCGCGAGCGTGTCCAGACGATCCCGGGGGTAGCCAGTGTCCGCATCTTCGGTGAGCAGCGCTGGGCCATGCGGCTACGTCTGGACCCCGATGCGATGGCAGCACACGGGCTCACGCTCGCCGACGTGCGAGCCGCGTTCCAGCGCCAGAGCGTGGATCTGCCGGCCGGGCGCGTGGAGGGCAGTGCGACCGATCTCGGCGTGCGCGCGAGCCAGCAGCTCGCCACTCCGGAGGAGTTCGCGCGCATGCGGATCAAGACGGTCGATGGCCGCCAGATCGTGCTCGAGGACATCGGCCGCGCCGACCTCTCGGCCCAGAACCTGCGCAACAGCCTGCGCGAGGCCGGCGTCCCCCTCGTGGGCGTGGCCGTGGTGCCTCAGCCCAACAGCAACGCGGTCGCGATCGCCGACGAGCTCTACGAGCGGTTGGAGGCCATCGAGCGCGACGTGCCCGAGGGGATCGACGTCGACATCGGCTACGACTTCACGGTCTTCGTGCGCAAGTCGATCCGGGAGGTGAACGAGACGCTGCTCACCGCGTTCGGTCTCGTGGCGCTCGTCATCCTGCTGTTCCTGCGCGACTGGCGGGCAACGCTCGTGCCCGTCATCGCCATCCCGGTGAGCATCGTTCCGGCGTTCTTCATCATGTACGTCGCCGGATTCACGATCAACATCCTCACGCTGGTCGCGCTCGTGCTCGCGATCGGAGTGGTGTGCGACGACGCGATCGTCGTGCTCGAGAACGTGTATACCCGCATCGAGCGCGGCGCGAAGCCGATGAAGGCAGCCCTCGAGGGCACGAAGGAGGTGTACTTCGCCGTCCTCTCCACGACCGTGGCGCTGGTCGCCGTGTTCGTGCCGATCATGTTCGTCGGCGGCATCACGGGGCGGCTGTTGCTCGAGTTCGGCGTCGTGGTGGCCGGTTCGGTCGCGATCAGTGCGTTCGTGGCGCTCTCGATCTCGCCGATGATGTGCCGGTTCCTGCTCGTGGCACGCACGGGCAAGCGAGGGATCCTCGACCGCCTCACCGAGCCCGTGCTCGACGGCGCAGCAGCGGTATATGCCTTTGCCCTCCGCGGCTTCATGCGATTGCGCGCGATCGCACCGGCGCTGCTCGTCGTGCTCGCGGTGGCCACCGTGGCGCTGTGGCGCATGCTCCCGCAAGAGCTCGCGCCGCTCGAGGATCGCTCGAACGTGCGCATCACGGCGCTGGGCCCCGAGGGGTCGAGCTTCGCCTACAACGCCGCGGCGCTGGATCGCTTCGGTACGCGGCTGCGCGACGAGATCCCCGAGATCCGGCGCACCTTCAGCATCGTCGGGCGCCGCAACGACGCGCCGAACCAGAGCCTGCAGAACGTCTACCTCGTGGAGCCGGAGGATCGCATCCGGTCGCAGGCGGAGATCTTCGCGGACATCGCGAGGATCGGCGCCGAGATCGACGAGCTGCGCGTACTGCCGTCGCAGCCCCCCACCATCGGCAATCGTTTCAGCGGCCAGCCCGTGCAGTACGTGTTGCAGGCATCCACCACGGAGGAGCTCCTGGCCGTGCTGCCGGCGTTCCTCGAGCGGGCCCAGCTGCGGCCCGAGCTGCGCTTCCTCGACGTCGACCTCAAGGTCTCGCGGCCGGAGCTGCGCGTCGAGGTGGACCGCGACGCCGCCGCGGATCTCGGCGTGTCGGTGCTCGATGTGTCCGAGGCGCTCGCGCTCGGCCTCGGTGAGCGCCGGCTCGGCTACTTCCTCATGCGTGGGCGGCAGTACGACGTCATGACGGAGCTCGACGCCACGCATCGTGACGAGCCCAGCGACATCTCGGACGTGTGGGTGCGCGGTGCGAACGAGACGCTCGTGCCGCTGGCGGCCGTCACCACCGCGACGGAGACGGTGGCACCGTCGGCCGTGTATCGCTTCGATCGATCCGTGTCGGCCACGATCTCGGGCGGCACCGCCCCGGGCTACACGCTCGGCGATGGCATCGACGCGCTCGACGAGGTGGCGGCCGACACGCTGCCCGAAGGCTTCCATACGTCGCTGTCGGGCGAGGCGCGCGACTTCCGGGACAGCGCGAGCAGCCTGCTCTTCACGTTCGGGCTCGCGGTGTTGCTCGCGTATCTGGTGCTCGCGGCGCAGTTCGACAGCTTCATCGATCCGCTCGTCGTGATGCTCACCGTGCCGATGTCGCTGGTGGGCGGGCTCGGTGCGCTCGCGCTCACCGGATCGTCGCTGAACGTGTTCAGCCAGATCGGGCTCATCATGCTCGTCGGGCTCGTCACGAAGAACGGCATCCTCATCGTCGAGTTCGCAAACCAGAACTGTGAGCGCGGGCTCGATCCGTTGTCGGCGGTGCTCGCGGCGTCGGCGGCTCGCTTTCGACCGGTGCTGATGACGGCGCTGTCGACGATCCTGGGCGTGATGCCCATCGCGCTGACGCTCGGCGGATCCGCCGGCAGTCGGCAGTCGCTCGGCATCGCCGTGCTCGGCGGCATGGGCGTCGGCACGTTCCTGACGCTCTTCTTGGTGCCTGCGATGTACGCGTTGCTCAGTCGCCACCGCGTGCGCGCGGACGACGAAGGCTGACACCTGCCTACACGATTGCATCGTCGCGAGAACCATCGCGGCCGGTGCTGCACTTGATTCCGGGGGACGGCGGTCGCTTCGACTGCCGCGACAACGAGGGGGGGTTTCCGATGCGACGCGTACCTGCGTCCTGGCGTCGGATCACGATCGCCGCAGCGTTCGCCTGCGGCTGTGATCCGAGCGAGGGCGAACCACGGCCCGATGGTGATCTATTGCTGCCTCCGGACGACGCACCCGAGTCACGGGAGGGGCCCGTGGCGGGCGTCATCACGCCGGTGTTGCTCGTGCCCAACGATCGCGCGGTGGATCAGTCGCGCATCGACGCCGTGAACGGCGGGCTCGACGATCTACGCGCGTGGTACCAGACGCAGCTCGGCACGCATCGACTCGAGATGGGCGGGTTGCAGGTCCTCGACGGCGATCGAAGTGCGGCGGAGTATCGCGAGGACAACGGGATCTGGAACGTCGGGCCCGACGAGCTGCGCGGCAAGCTGGGCTACAGCCCGTGGGACGAAGGGCACGTCGTGCTCGTGATCGGTGCGGGCCTGCGGGGGTGGGCCGGTGGTGGGGCGAACGATGGAGGTACGGCCGGGTTCGCGGCGATCGGGCTCGAGTCGCTCACGGATCCCGCGGACTGCGAGCCGGGCGCGGATCCACCGTGGTGGTGCACCCCGACGGTGTGGCGCGGCTCGGCGATCCACGAGCTCGGCCACGCGTTGACGCTGCCGCACAGCGAAGCGCCGTCGATCATGCTCGATCACACGGACTACACGAATCGCACGCTGCTCGACGCCGAGAAGCAGAAGCTGCGCGCCGGCAACTTCACGCGCGCGCTGGACGGAGGCGGCGGCGAGCCGCCGCCGTCCAACAACGACTGGTCGGCCTGCGGCAGCGACGGCGACTGTACGTCGGGCTGGTGCGGGTGCAATGGCGGCACGGATCTCGTGTGCCTGCCGAGCACCGACTACGGCAAGGAGTGCGCGGGCTGGCAGGACGACTGGCAACCGTGCGGCAGCGACGGCGAGTGCAAGTCGCTGTGGTGCGGCTGCAACTACGGCTCCGCGACGGTGTGCCTGCCGAGCTACGACTACGCGAAGGACTGCGTCGCCCCGACGAAGGGCGACTGGGAGCCGTGCGGTGCCGACGGCGAGTGCACGTCGGGCTGGTGCGGCTGCAACTGGGGCAGCGACATGGTGTGCCTGCCGAACGCGGAGTATCCGAAGGACTGCGTGTGAGAGGGGGGGAGAGCGGGTCACGCCGCGCGTGCTAGCCTCGCGGCGTGACTCGCTCGTTCGGTTGGCTCCTCGTCGCGGCCGCGATCGCTTGCGGCGGCAACAAGCCCGCGCAGGAGGACACGTCCACGCCGAAACAGGTGAGCAAGCCGCCGCTCGAGCTGCCCGAGGCCGGTGCGCCTCTGCGGCTCGTGCAGCGCACGTCCGCGGAGCTGCCCGGATCGGGCGGCGTCTACACCCTCGCGATCGACGACATCACGGCCGGCCAGGTCGGGCTCACGATCGGGCGCAAGGACGGCGGCGGTGTGCTCGTCACGAAGTCGGTGCGGCCGAAGGAGAGCGTGCCGTTCACCATCGACGATCATCGCTACGAGGTCGTCGTCGAAGCGCTGGACAACGAGCTCGTCGGCGACGACGTCGCGCAATTGCTCGTGCGCGCGGTCGCGGGCGACGACGTGAAAGCGACGCGCAGCGAGCCCGAGCGCATCGAGGCACTCATCGCCGCCATCGCGGCCTCCGACATCGTCTTCATCCGCAACGGCAGCGAGCACTCGGCGAGCGAGGCCGCCGATCACCTCCGCACGAAGTGGTCGCGCGCCGGCGATCGCGTGCAGACGGCCGAACAGTTCATCGACGTGCTCGCCTCCACCTCGTCGCAATCCGGCGAGCCCTACCGCATGCGCCTGCCCGACGGCACCGAGCGCGATGCAGGCCCGTGGCTGCACGAGCGCCTGAGGACCCTCGACGCTTCGAAGTGACCGATCGTCGTACGTCGTTTCAGGTGCCGCGAGAGCCTCGCGACCCTCGAAACAGCGTACGACGATCGGTCACTTCGAAGCGCTTCAGGCCGCGCGTTCGCCCGGCTCGTAGCCCAGGTTCGGCGCGAGCCAGCGTTCGATCTCCGCCGTGCTCACGCCCTTGCGCTTCGCGTAGTCGGCGATCTGATCCGCGCCGAGGCGACCGATCGTGAAGTAGCGCGACTTCGGATGCGCGAGGTAGATGCCGCTCACGCTCGCCGCCGGCGTCATCGCGAAGCTCTCCGTCAACGCGATGCCCACCTTCTCCGCCGCGAGCAGATCGAACAGCTTGCGCTTCTCCGTGTGGTCGGGACACGCCGGATACCCGAACGCAGGACGAATGCCGCGGTACTTCTCCTCGATGAGGTCCTCGTTCGACAGCTGCTCGTTCGCCCCGTAGCCCCAGTCCTTGCGCGCCCGCGCGTGCAACAGCTCCGCGAACGCCTCCGCGAGCCGGTCCGCCAGCGCCTTCACGATGATCGCGTTGTAGTCGTCGTGCGCCGCCTCGAAGCGCCCCGCGAGCGCATCGGCGCCGAGCCCCGCCGTCACCGCGAACGCACCGATGTGATCCGCGAGCCCGACCGGTGCCACGAAATCCGCCAACGAGTAGTACCCCTCGTCCGACGCGCGCTGCTGCTGCTGGCGCAGCATGTTGAACCGCAGCGCCTCGCGCCGACGCGAGTCGTCGCCCCACACCACGATGTCGTCGCCGTCGGAGTTCGCCGGCCAGAACCCGTACACGCCGCGCGCCGTGAGGCTGCGATCGCGCACGATGTCGGCGAGCAGCTTCGTGCCGTGCTCGTACAGCTCGCGCGCCGCCGCGCCGTAGCGGGGATGCTCGAGGATCCCGGGGAACCGCCCGCGGAGCTCCCACGCCGTGAAGAAGAACGTCCAGTCGATGTACGGCACGATCTCCGCGAGCGGCACCTCGATCTCGCGCCGCCCCACGAACGACGGCGTGGGCACGTCCTCCGCGCGCCACTCGATCGTCGGAGCCTTCGCTCGGACGTTCTCGATCGACTCGAGCGGCTTGCTGTGCTTGTTCGCGTGCAGCTCGCGAAGCTGCTGCTGCTCCTCGCGATTGCGCTGATCGAGCGCCGCCCGCGACTGAGGCTGCAACAGCTTGCCCACCACGTCGGTGACGCGCGACGCGTCCTGCACGTGCACCGTGCACTCGTGGTACCCGGGCGCGATCTTCACGGCGGTGTGCTGCCGACTCGTCGTCGCCCCACCGATCAAGAGCGGCACCGAGAACCCCTGCCGCTCCATCTCCTTCGCCACGTGCACCATCTCGTCGAGCGACGGCGTGATGAGCCCCGACAGCCCCACGATGTCGCACTCGCGCTCGCGCGCCGTCTGCAGGATCTGCTGGGCCGGCACCATCACGCCCAGATCGATCACGTCGTAGTTGTTGCACCCGAGCACGACGCCGACGATGTTCTTGCCGATGTCGTGCACGTCGCCCTTCACGGTCGCGAGCAGCACGCGACCGCGGTGCTGCACCGCCCCTTCGCCGCGCTCCGCCGCCATGAACGGCTCGAGGTACGCCACTGCGCGCTTCATCGCGCGCGCGCTCTTCACCACCTGCGGCAGGAACATCTTGCCGGCGCCGAACAGCTCGCCGACGACCTTCATGCCGTCCATCAGCGGCCCTTCGATCACGTCGAGCGGGCGCCCGTGCAGCTTGCGCGCCTCCTCGGTGTCCTCCTCGATGAAGTCGACGACACCGTGCACGAGCGCGTGCACGAGCCGTGCCTGCACCGGCTGATCGCGCCACGCCGTGTCGACCACGCGCTTCGTCCCCTGCCCGCGGATCCCCTCGGCGAGCGCGACGAGCCGCTCGGTCGCGTCCGGCCGCCGATTGAGGATCACGTCCTCCACGTGCTCGAGCAGCTCCGCCGGGATGTCCTCGTACACGACGAGCTGCCCGGCATTCACGATGCCCATGTCGAGCCCGGCCCGGATCGCATGGAACAGGAAAGCCGAGTGCATCGCCTCGCGCACGCGATCGTTGCCACGGAACGCGAACGACAGGTTGCTGATGCCGCCGCTGATCCGCACGCCCGGACAGCGCGCCTTGATCAGCTTCGTCGCCTCGATGAAGTTCACACCGTACGGCGCGTGCTCTTCCAACCCGGTCGCGATCGCGAGGACGTTCGGATCGAACACGATGTCGCTGGGCTCGAAGTCGAGCCGATCCACCAGGAGCCGATACGCGCGCTCGCAGATCTCGACCTTGCGCGCGACCGTGTCGGCCTGGCCCTGCTCGTCGAACGCCATCACGACGACGCCGGCGCCGTAGCGCTGCACCATCTTCGCCTTGGCCAGGAAGTCGTCCTCGCCCTCCTTCAAGGAGATCGAGTTGACGATGCACTTGCCCTGCACGCACTTCAGGCCGGCCTCGATCACGCTCCACTTCGAGCTGTCGATCATCACCGGCACGCGACAGATCTCCGGCTCGGAGGCGACCAGCTTCAGGAACGTCTCCATCGCCGCCTCGGAGTCGAGCATGCCCTCGTCCATGTTGACGTCGATGATGTTCGCGCCGCTGCGCACCTGCTCCACCGCGATCTGCAGGCCGGTGGTGTAGTCGCCGGCCTTGATCAGGTTCGCGAACTTCTTGCTGCCCGTGACGTTCGTGCGCTCGCCGATCATCACGAAGTTCGCACCCCGCTCGATCGTCAGCGGCTCCAGCCCCGAGAACCGCGCGACGGAGTGATCGACCGCCGGCACCCGGCGCGGCTCCACGCCCGCCACCGCCTCCGCGACCTCGCGGATGTGCTCGGGCGTCGTGCCACAGCACCCGCCCACCATGTTCACGAGCCCCGCGCGCGCGAACTCGCCGAGCGCCGCCGCCGTGGCACACGGCGCCTCGTCGTACTCGCCGAACGCGTTCGGCAGGCCGGCATTCGGATAGCAGGTGACGTACACGTCCGCGACGCGGGCCAGATCGGCGACGTACGGCCGCATCTCGAGCGCACCGAGGGCACAGTTCACGCCGACCGACAGCGGCCGCGCGTGTGCGACCGAGATCCAGAACGCCTCGACCGTCTGCCCCGACAGCGTGCGCCCGGACTTGTCGGTGATCGTCACCGACAGCATGATCGGCCGCTCCACCCGCGTCTCGGCGAACGCGTCCTGGATCGCCATGATCGCGGCCTTCAGGTTCAGCGTGTCGATCACCGTCTCCGCGAGGATCAGATCGACGCCGCCGTCGATGAGCCCGCGCACCTGATCCGCGTACGCGCGCCGCACCTGCTCGAACGACACCGAGCGAAACCCCGGATCGTTCACGTCGGGGCTGAGCGACAGCGTGCGATTCGTGGGCCCCACCGCGCCGGCGACGAAGCGCGGCCGCTCGGCGGTGCTCAGCGCATCGGTGGCCTGGCGTGCGACCGTGGCGGCGGCGAAGTTGAGCTCGTACGCGAGATCCGACAGCCCGTAGTCGGCCTGCGCGATCGCGGTGGCGCTGAACGTGTTCGTTTCGACGATGTCCGCACCGGCCTCGAGGTACGCCTCGTGCACCTTCCGCACGACGTCCGGTCGCGTGAGCGACAGGATGTCGTGGTTGCCCTTCAGCTCCTTCGGGTGATCCGCGAATCGCGTGCCGCGGTAGTCGGCTTCGGTGAGCGAGAAGCGCTGCAGCATCGTGCCCATGCCTCCGTCGAGGACGAGGATGCGGTGGGCCAGGATGCGTTCGAGCTCGGGACGGCAGTTCGGGCGGGGCACGGGACGTTCCTCAGGGTGCGCGGTGGTGCACGGGAGCAGGACGGGATTTCTTGGCGGCGCCGCGGCGAGCGTCCGCATCGAGCGGACGATGGGCGAACGCGCAGACGACGTCGAAGTAGGGCTTGCGCTTCTCACGGGCCGTGACGTCGCACGAGCCGATGACGAAGCCGGTGCGCTCGAGCATCCGTCGCAGTCGCGACGGCGAGAAGCCGGCGTTCACGTGCTCGTACTGGCTGGAGATCTCGGCGTGGTTGTGCTCGTCGAGCGTGACGAGCACGAGCGTGCCGCCCGGTCGCAGCACACGGAACGCCTCGGCGAGCACGCGCTCCGGCTCGTCCGAGTACGTGAGCACCGAGAAGAGCAGCACCTGGTCGAACGACGCGTCCGGCAGCGGCATCGCCTGCATGTCACCGTGCACGAGCTCGACGTTGGGCAGGTGCGCGAGTCGGTCGCGCGCGGCATCGACGACCTTCTCGCTGCGATCGAGGCACGTGAACCGGCGCGCACGCGGGGCCAGGAGCTGCGCGATCACGCCGTCGCCGGAGCCGACGTCGAGCACGTCGCCGAGCTGGACCAGACCGACGAACGCGCGCGCCGTCGCCTCCCACGTGCGCCCCGGCGAGTAGTGGTGCTCCATGCGACCGGCCACCGCATCGGGCCACGACGACGCCTCGTCGCGAGCGCGCAACACCTCGGCACAGCGGCGGCGATCGTCCTCGAGCACGCCGTCGTCGATCTGATCCGCCACGGCGTGCCACGCCGCGCGCGCGGCCGCGGGCATGCGCGCCTCGTCGAGCCGATAGAACGTCGACGCACCGTTGCGACGGTCGCGGATCAGATCGGCATCCTTGAGCTTGCCGAGGTGGGTCGACACCCGCGATTGCGGCACCGCGGTGATGCGCGTGAGCTCGGCGACCGACAGCTCGTGCTCCGACACGAGCGCGAGCAGCCGCACCCGGGTCGGGTCGGCCAACAAGGCCAGCAGCGCGGTCGTGCTCGCGAGGTCTGCCATGGCGGGGCGCCCGGAGGGCCGGGAAGAAGAGTATCCGTCTATCCGGATAAACGGATGAGCAGAGCCTACCAGGGGTCGTCCGCGACGCAATCGCGGGGTCCCGATCGGCTCGAAGTACACTGTCGTGGTGGGTTTTCTCGCGATCGCGGCTCCGCTCGCCGTGGGGCTCGCGCTCGCGGGACCGGGCGCCGCGGCGGGCATCGCGACGCCGCGCGGGTGGACCGACGACCCCGAGCCGCGGGCGAGTGCCCGCGTGAGCTCGTGGCTCGAGCCCGGCGCCCGCGCGCTCGTCGTGCTCTCGCCGAGCACGCGCGACGACTTCGCGGAGGTGCTCGCGGTGCTCGAGCTTCCTGGCCCGTTCGATCTCTCGGCGCCCCGCATCGACGAACTGCGCCGTGCAGTGCCCGCGCGACTCGGTGCGCTCGACGAAGCGAGCGTGGAGGTCGACACGATCGCGAACGCGCCCGCCTCCGTGCGCGGCCGCGGCCACGGCGGCCCCCACGTGTACGAAGTCGTGCTCGTACCCAACGCGACGGTGCGCACGCTCGTCGTGCTCGAGGTGCGCGCCGACGAGCTTCCGCTGTACGAGAGCACGATGGAGGCCGCGATCGCCGGCCTGCAGGGGATCTCCGCCCCGGTGCGACCGTTCGCGATCGCGCAGTGGCGGTGGACGACGATCCTCGGCTGGCTCGCCGTCACGGTGGGCGGCCTCGTCGGCGCGCTCGTGTGGCGACCCTTCGACGCCGACGCGCGCACGATCGGTCGCGTGCTCGCGCTCGCGTGCCTCGTGCTCTGTGCGATCACCGGCGCGCTGCTGTGGAGCCCTCTGCACGATCGCGCGCTGGAGATGCGCATCGCCGGCGTGTCTCCCACGACCGTCACCGCCGAGCTCGTCAGCTACGGCCTGCTCGCCGCGATCGCATGTTGGATCGTCGGCACGATCGCGGGCCGCGGCGAGTCCGGTCGAGTCGAGAGCGCACCGCGAACCGGTGCGTTCGCGGACAAGAGCCTCTCGATGCCGCGCGTGCCCCTCGTGCCGGGCCCCGGCGCGCGCCTCGACCACCCCGACGGCCAGGGCAACCTCGAGGAACAGCGCCACGGCGAGCCGGGGTGAGGGTCACTCCGCGTCGGCGGGCGGCGGGAACCCCCGCGGCGGCGCGATCACGAGGCCGGCGAGCAGATCGCGATCACGCACGATCGCCACGTAGTACTCGGGCTCGCGGCCGCCCTCGAGCTCGCCGTTCTCGACGAGCGCCTCGAGCCGTGCACGCAGCTCGCCGATGTGCTTGCCCGGCGGCAGCGCGAGCGCCGTCATCAGCTCGTTGCCGAGCCCGGCCGGCAGCGGCTTGGGCCGCGTGTCTTCGGCGTCGAGATCGCGGATGCGCTTGGCGAGCTCGCTGATCATGAACAGTGCACGCTTGCGCTTGCCGGGTCGACGGCTCGTCACGTCGGCGCGCGACAGATCCAACAAGTCGCGCAAGAACGGCTCCATCTCGCGGTGGAATCGACGAACCGCGCTGTCCGTCCACGAGCCGTCGTACTGACCGCCACGCAGGTGATGACGGATGAGGAGCTCGACTCGCTTCTGCACGTCGTTCGGGAAGCCGATGCGCTTCACGACCGTGCGCCGGAACATCCGCACGCCCTCTTCGGAGTGACCGTGGAACGTGACCTTGCCGGCGGGGCCGAAGCGCCGCGTGGTCACCTTGCCGATGTCGTGCAGCACGGCCGCCCACCGCACGGCGGGGCGCGGCACGGCCTGCCACACGACGGCCTTCGTGTGCTCCCAGACGTCCTTGTGCCGACGATCGGCCTCTTGCGAGAACGCGTGCGTGGCATCGAGCTCCGGCAGCACGCGCACGAGCAGACCGGCGTCGCGCAGCCACTGGAGCACCAAGTGCGGCACCTTGCTGCAGAGCGCGGGCGTGAGCAGCTCGTAGATCCGCGCCGGCGGGATCTCGAGCACGCGCTCGGCCTGTTCCGCGATGTGCGCCGTGACGTGCTTCGGCGGATACGTGCCGTCGGCCGCGATCAGGGCGAGCGGCGCCAGCAGGGCCTCGGGGTCCCAAGCGTTCGTGCTCGGCGTCACCATGGCAAGGTCGTCGGGAGGCGGGGGGATACCACAAAGGCACCGGCGCGGCAGCCCCCCGCTCGACCGCTCATGATAGGCTCTTTCCCGTCAGGTCGCTCTCGGCCATGAAATCCGTCGTCTCGGCGCAGCTCGGCTACAACCACAACATTCCGCATCGCGGCCGGCTGTACCACGTCCAGACCGAGGACTCGGGCGTCGAGAAGGCCCACATCTTCACCCACGTCTTCTACGACGGCACGATCATCTCGAGCCGCAAGGTCGAGTACCGCGATCGCGTGAGCGAGCCGGAGCTCGCGCCGATCGTCGTCGGCCTGATGCAGGAGTCGCACAAGTCGATGATCCGGGCCCTGCGGCACGGTGAGTTCGACGAGAAGATCGAGCGCATCATCGGCGTGCACCCGGTCGCGGACAACCGCGAGCTCACCGAGCTGCCGCCCGACAGCGCGGCGCAACGACCCGAGCGTCGCGCCCCGCCGGAGCCGCGCGACGTCGAGCCCCAGGGACCGCCCTTGCAGCCCGGTCGCCCCGGTCCCACGGTGGATCCCTCGCTGTCGCACCCGGTCTTCGCGGCCGCGGAGGCGCGTGCCCAGGTGGCCGCGGCCGCAGCTGGTCACGGACAGTCGAGACCGTCGCCTGGCCCCAGCCGCATCCGTCGCCGCGCGGTGGGAGGCATCGGGGGAACCGGCGTAAAGGCAGGAACGCCGCTGCCGATCACGCAGCGCCGCGACGTCATCGTCGGCAAGTTCGCGAGCGAGCACCAGGCCGAGCTGGACGAAGAGATCCTCGCGCTGCTGCGCGACGACGCTTGACGCCGCGATCGTGCGGATGGGCTATCCTCCGCGGGTCAGGAGTCCGCGCGCGATGTCACGCATTTCGATCGTTGGTCGCTTCGTCCCCGCACTCGCACTCGCGGGTGCGCTCTTCGCTGCGCCGTCGGCGTTCGCCGGCGAGATCAAGTTCGGCAAGGAGCCGCTCGCCGTGGACGGCGACGGCAAGATCACCGACGCCGGCAGCAAGGCCGCGATCGAAGAGATCCCGAGCGTGCCCGGCGACGAGGAGTGGATCGTCCACGTGTGGGCGCGCCTCGACAAGGCCGGCCCCGGCGCGCTCAACGTCGAGTTCTACGGCAAGACGCCCGACGGTCAGAAGTACCTCGCGTACCGTCACGTCGAGCAAGACTTCGAGGGCGGCAAGTACGTGTCGCTCGAGCTCGAGCTCGAGGACGGCCAGGGCTTCAACAAGGGCCACTCGTACACCGTCGAGATCACGCAGCTCGACGACAAGGGCCGCGACATCAAGCTCGCGACCGGCAAGCTGAAGCTCGGCTACACGCCGCCTCCGCCCGAGGGCAAGGGCGACGAAGAGGGCAAGGACGAAGAGGGCAAGGACGAAGCGGGCGAGGAGGAGGGTGACGACGCGGCTCAGGACGCGCAGGACACCCTCGGCACCGAGACGCCGCCGCCCGTCGAGTCCGGCAAGAAGAAGGGCTGCGCGATCGATCACGGCACCGACGCCGGTTCGCTCGGTGGGCTCGTGCTCGTCGCGCTCGCCGGTCTCGCGCGTCGTCGTCGGATCACTGGCAGCTGAGCGTGCGGTCCGGGTACTGGGTGCCCGACCAGCTCATCGTGCCCGCGAACGGGAAGTGGCGGCCGTCGACGTGGAACGCCACGTCGCCCTCGAGCGCCTTCGGGCCGGTGTACTCGACCTCCCATGCGTCGACGACGAGGAACTGATCGAGTGACGCACGCTCGCCGTCGGCCTCCTCCAGCGTGAAGCGCAGCCCGCCGTTCACGAGACCACTCGCCGGCTGTCGCGGGGTGGTGAGGTGGTAGCGGATCGTGCCGGTCTCGCGTTGATCGTCCATGACGATCACGGTCTCCATCTCGAGCGCGCCCAGCCGATCCTCGATGTCGGCCAGGTCGTCGAACGTCACCGGCAGCGGATTCGGCGGATCGGTGCCGAAGCCGAGCAGCTCGACGAGGGGACCGGGCTCGTCGTAGCGGATCTCCGTCTCGCCCGACGGCAGCGACACGACGAGCTCGCCGTCGACGAGGTAGCTGTCGACGAGGAACACGTTGTACGGCACGAGCTCGCCGGCCTTGCCGACCTCGAAGTCCTCGGCGTAGTAGAAGCGCGCCTCCATGGTGACGGAGCTGCTGCCGGTGGCGTACACGCCGCCGCCGAAGCTCCACTCGGGCGGGGTCGCGTCGTTCGACGCGTTCTGCACCGCCTCGATCACGCCCTCCACGAGCGCCGCCGCCAACGCGACGCCGAGCCCTCCGCACACGACCATCTCGTGCAGGCTCTCGCTGTACGCGTCGGTGATCGCGATCGTGTCGAGCACCTCGGCATCGCTCGCGCCGCCGCGACACGCGGCGAGCTCCACGTACGGGTCGACCGGTCCGTCGTCGTCGCCGAGGTCGTCGTCGACGCCGCCGTCGGAGCTGTCGACCCCACCGTCGTCGTCGCTCGATCCCGAGCCTCCACCACCACCGCCTCCGAAGAGGCAACCCGACGAACCCAACGAGCAGACGATTCCTGCGATCCAAGCCATCTTCATGCGTTCACGCTCCAAAGCCAGGGGTTAGAACGCGACGATGACTGCGGAGCCGAGCGCGTGCAAACCAGGCTGCGCCCGATCGTCGCAACTCGATCGTCGCGGCGTCGGGGCGCACCCGCAGAGGATCGCGAATCAGCCGGCGGGAACGGTGTCGCAGCCGAGTGTGATCTGGATCGAACCGGTCTCGATGCCCTGCATCTTCTGGCAGGTCTGCGGACACGCGAAGATCAGCGTGGGTGCGACAGGATCGTCGTAGTACCACCCGTCGACGACGTTCGGGCAGTCGGCGGCGCTGTCGACGTAGCCGATCTCGAAACCGCCCCCCATGCCGTCGTCGAACGCGACGTTCACCTTCATCGGATCGAAGTCCTCGCCCTCGGGCGGCGCGGGCACGGCCCACTCGCACGCGATCTCGGCGCCCGCGACGACCTCGGTCGCGAGCTGGTCGAACACGGGCTGGAAGTCCTGCAGGCACAGGTCGCTGATGATGCCGCCGGTGAGCTGGCCGAGCGCGATGTACTGGTCGCCGATCGCCGCCGTCTCGTCGCACTCCGTCGTGCACACGATGCCGTGCAGCTTGTAATCGGCGTAGTCGGGGTCGAACGCCTTGAGCTGCGTGTCGAAGTCGTTCGCGCTCAGATCGGACTCGTCGTCGGTGACGATCATGAAGTGCAGCGGCGCCTCGGGGCGCAGCGACGGGCTCCAGTCCGGCTGCTGATCGATGATCTGCTCGAGCGCGTCGTTGCTGCTGATCTGCTGGGGCAGGTGCACGAACGTCGGGAAGTTCGTGTCGGTGTTCGGGCAGCCGCCGATGCCGAGCGGCGGATCGATGCAGATGCCGTTGCCCTCGCCCGGGTAGCTCGACATCAGCACGACGTGCACGTCGATTCCGCTGTCGATGATCTGCTGCGAGAACGCGTTGAGGTTGGCCTGCACGGCCCCCGCTTCGAAGTCCATGCTGCCCGAGTTGTCGACGACGACGATGATGTCGGCCGGCAGCTTCTTGTTCTCGGCGGCCTCGGTGTACGCGGCACATTCCTCGCCGTCGGTGCCGTCGATGTTGCCGAAGTCGGGCACCTCGTCGAGGTCGTCCTCGCCGTCGTCGTCGTCGATGGCGTCGTCGCCCACGTCGGTGCCGCCGTCGTCGAGCGAGTCGATGCCGCTCGCCGCCGACGAAGCGTTGCCGCGTCCACCACCACCATCGCCGCACGCGAGTCCGACCGACGTGATGACGAGTAGCTCGATCGTGCGCATGTCCATCCTCCCCCGAGTCACCGGCGCCGGTGTCTCCCCGAAGGGCTGAGACACCGAGCCTCGACCTACTTTACGGTGGACCGCGGCCCTCCGCCCGCGCGGACGCGATTTTTGGGCGAACTGCACCACGCGATCACCACCGGGTCGCGGCCCGGCTTACGCTGACGTCGGCGATCGAGCCGCGATGAACCCGACCTACCGCAAGATCTACACCGTCGTCGCTCGCGTGCCGCGCGGCCGTGTGGCGACCTATGGCCAGGTCGCGATGCTCGCCGGACTCCCCGGGCGTGCGCGGCAGGTCGGGTATGCGCTGCACGCCTTGCCCGACGGATCGCCGCTGCCGTGGCATCGGATCGTGAACGCGCGCGGCACCTCGAGCCTGCCCGGCACCGCGGGCGACGAGCAACGTCGTCGGCTCGCGCGCGAGCGCATCGCGATCGGCGAGGGCGGACGCATCGATCTCGCGCGCTACGGCTGGGCACCGAAGCGTTAGTCGGGGCGCCCGAGCAGCGCGAGCGCGCGCTTGCGGTGCTCGAGCACGCCGTCGAGCGCGGGATGACCCTCGCCGTAGGTCGCCCGATAGATCGCGATGGCGGCGTCGGCATGCGCGAGCGCGGCGGCGGCATCGCCCACGAGCAGCTCCGCGTTCGCCATCGCATCGTGGGCTCGGCCGACGTCCGGGTGATCGGGGCCGTGGACCTGCTGCTGGATCGCGAGCGCGCGCTCGATCACCGCGTGCGCCTGCGGGCCGCGGCCGGCCGCCGCATGCACGAGCCCGAGGTTGATCGCCGACTCGGCGACGACCGCATGGTCGGCCCCGAACAACCGCTCGCGCATCGCCAGCGCCTCCGACAGCATCGCCTCGGCACCCGCGAGGTCGTCCATCGCGTACAGCACGCCGCCGAGGTTGTTGAGCGACGACGCGACGAGCGGGTGCTCGTCGCCGAGCTGCGCACGACGCAGCGCCAGCGCGGACTCCCAGCGCTCCTTCGCGACCGCATCGTCGCCCCCGACGAACGCGATGGCGCCCAGCACCGTGTCGGCCCACGACTGCAGGCGGTCGTCGCCACCCACCGCCTCGATCGCGGCCAGCGACATCGCGCCGTAGAAGCGGCCCTCCTCGTAACGATGGCGCGTGTAGCCCTCGACGTACGCGAGCTCGAGCCACACCTCGGCCTCGAGCCGCGGATCGCCGGCCGTCTTCGCGAGCGCGACGGCCTCCTGCAACATCGCCTCCGCGCGCTCGGGATGGCCGAGCTCGTCCTCGAGATCGCCGCGGGTCGACAGCATCTGGGCCAAGAGGCGCGGGTCGGCGAGATCGCGAGCCGCGGGCAGGTGCGCGTCGAGCAGGTCGGCCGCCTGCCGCTCGCGGCCCGCCCGGTGCAGTGCATCGGCGCTCGCGAGCGCGTCGGTCAACACCGACCACTCGCCTTCCGTCGCCGCACTCGGGCGCGCATCGGTGCTCGCGCGGCACGTCTCCGGATCCGGCAGCTCGCCGACGAGCGCCGGCGCGTGCGCGACGACGTCGGCGTCCGCATTTCGCATGAGCGCGAGCGAGGCGTCCACGTCGGCCCACACGCGCTGCAGACACGTCATGCGGGCATCGAGGAGCTCGGGCGACTGCTCGCCTCGCACCCAAGTCGCCTCGCACAGCTCGCGATGCACTTCGGCCCAGCGCGCTGCCGTGCGATCGAGGCTCTCGACGGCCCAGCTCGCCACGCTCGATCCGGAGGTGGGGTCGGCGTGCGCGAAGCCGGCCTCGATCGCGGAGCGGGTGACATCGTCCCATCCGCCGGGCGTACGACCGGCGCCCTCGCACGGCGGTTGCGCTCGCCCGATGCGCAACATGAACACGACACCTGCGATCGCAGCCATCGCCGATGCGGCACCGATCCACCGCCGACGTCGTCGAGGGCCGCGCTCGAGCGCGTCGAGCAGCGCGTCCATCGACGGCCAACGCTCGTCGGGGTCGCGGGCCAACGCGCGTCGCAACGCCGACCGCAACCACGCCGGCACGGGCCGCGGACCCGAAGCATCGTGGGCGATCGCGCGCACCGGAGGCGGCGCGCCGAGCTTCGCCTCGAGGATCGCGATCGCATCGTCACCGGCGAACGGACGCTCGCCGTAGATCGCTTCGTACACGACCACTGCGAATGCGTACTGGTCGGCGCGCGCGTCGACCGGCGCCCCGCGATGCTGCTCGGGCGCCATGTAGGCCGGAGTGCCGAGCGCGTCCCCTTCGACGGTCAGGGTGACGTCGAGCACACCGCTCGCGCCCGTGCCGGCGGCGCAGACCTCGTCACTGCTCGCGCTGGACGCGTCGGGTCGCGCGAGGCCGAAATCGGACACGCACACGCGCTCGGGGTCGACCCCCGCGGGACTCTCCCCGATGAGGACGTTCTCCGGCTTGAAGTCGCGATGCACGAGCCCATGCGCGTGCGCGGCTGCCAATCCGCGGCCCGCCGCGACGAGCACGGGCAGGACGTCCTGCCAGCGGTGGGCACGACCATCGAGCCGCGCTCGCAGATTCGCGCCGCGCACGAGCTCCATCGCGAGATAGAGGGAGTCTCCGTCGTCCCCGACGTCGTAGACGGCGACCACGTTGCGATGGCGCAGGCGCGCCATCGCCTGCGCTTCCCGCTGCATCCTGATCCGCGCGGGACGTGAGCCTTGGCGAAGGGCCGCGTGTGGCCGCATGATCTTGAGCGCGACCTGTCGCGCGAGCTCGGGGTCGTACGCGGCGTACACGATGCCGCTGGCCCCCGCGCCGAGCACATCGAGCACGACGAACCGCCCCACCACGCTCCCGCGTGCCAGTCGACCCCCATCGGACTCGGGAGCCGCGATGTCCCGTTCCGACACGACGCCCGCGCGCGCGTCGCCCGGGACGGTCACCGCACCCGCGCTGTCCGATTCCCGCACGTCGCCCACCAGGATGCGGCAACTTGCCACACGGAGATAGCCGTGGTGGAAGCCGTGTGCGTGCGACGTCGCCGCGAGCGCGCCGCGGGGGTGTGACCGGAAGGCGAGCGCGCGGTGACGGAGGTGTTATCCTCGAAGGCCGGAGGGTTGTCTTATCCCATGCGATTGACCCAGCCTGTCGTCCTGATCCTGACCGCGCTCTCCGTCTTCGGCTGTCGTGACGATCGTGCAGAAGCCGACGGCGACAGTACCGGTACGGCGTCCGACCCCACCATCGATCCCGACGACGGTGGCAGCAGCAGCGGCCCCGACAGCACCGGTACGGATCCGACCGACGACACGCTGAGCCCCGACACGTCGAGCTCCGGCGGCGACGACGGCCCCGTGTGCGAGACCATCCAGTGCGGCACCGAGTGCTGCGACGACGACGAGGAGTGCGTGCTCGGAGCGTGCTTGCCCGCGTGCAACACGAACATCCGCTGCGGTACGGACCTCTCGGTGTGCTGCGCCGACGGCGACGTCTGCTTGCAACCGGATTGCGTCACGCCCGGCCAGCCTTGCCTCGACTCCTACGACTGCCCCGAGGGCGAGTTCTGCGAGCCGCAGCTCGGCAACTGCTTGCCGAACCAGGACCCCGTCGCGTGTGAGCTCGAGCCCGACTTCGGTCCGGTCGAGCTCACGCTCGAGTGGTCGTTCGAGGACGACGAGATCATCTCGATGCCGGCCGTCGGCGACATCGACGGCGACGAGCTACCCGACGTCGCGGTGGGCTCGATCTACTTCGGAGGCACCCTCTACCAGGGCGAGCTCATCGTGCTCAACGGCCAGACCGGCGCGGAGAAGCTCCGCATCACCGAGGACGTCGACCTCGGCCAGTACGGCGCATACAGCCGCTCGACGCTCGCGATCGGCGACGTCGACGACAACGAGCTCGCCGACATCGTCTACTCGGGCTGGCCGATGGGCGGCGCGGAGTTCTTCAACTACTCGCTCGTGCATGCGGTCGACGGCGTCGGCGATCACATCTGGACCAGCCACAACGCCGACGGCAGCGATCACCCGATCTACACGCGCGCCGGCGCGGCCCTGCTCACGAACCTCGACGACGACCCGATGTCCGAGACCATCTGGGGCGTCGCGATGATCGACGACACCGGCCTGGTCGTGCACGACGACGAGAACGAGTGGGGCGTCGGCGGCGGCGTGTTCGGCAGCAACGCCGACTACCTCGGCGGCGTGTCCGTGGCCTCGGATCTCGACGGCGACCTCTATCCCGAGATCATCTCGGGCCGCGAGGCGTGGGCCGTCGACTGGCAGCAGCCCGGCGTCGGCAACCCGATCGTCACCGTCACCCCGTTCTGGAACAACGGTGGGCTCGACGGCTATCCCGCGGTCGCCGATCTCGACAACAATGGATCGCCCGAGGTCGTGCTCGTCGCCACCGGCACGGTGCGCGTGCTCGACGGCCTGACCGGCCAGCTGTGGTGCGGCGTCGACGAGAGCGGCGTGACGTGCAACGGCAACGATGCCGCGCGCACGCAGCCGATCGACGTGCCCACGTCGCTGCCGCTCGAGGAGAACCGCGGCGGCCCGCCGACCATCGCCGACTTCGACGGCGACGGCCGCGTCGAGGTGGGTGTGGCCGGTGCCACCGAGTACGTCGTGTTCGACTTCAACCGCGACGGCGAGGAGATCGTGCAGCCCATCGGCGATCCGCCGCCCGGGCCCGGCGATGCCTACGTGCGCTGGTCCACGCCGATCCAGGACGGCTCGTCGAACCTCACCGGCTCGTCGGTGTTCGACTTCCAGGGCGACGGCAGCGCCGAGGTGCTCTACCAGGACGAGTGCTACGCGCGCGTCTTCGACGGTGCCACGGGCGACATCATCCTCGAGATCGAGAACTCGTCCGTCACCGTGCACGAGTATCCGATCATCGTGGACGTCGACGCCGACGGGAACAGCGAGTTCGTGGTGGTGGCCAACGATCATCACTCCGAGCTGTGCATGGACATCCCGGACTACACCATGCGCCGCGGCGTGTTCGTCTACGGCGATGCCAACGATCGCTGGGTGCCCACGCGCAAGGTGTGGACGCAGCACAGCTACCACGTGACCAACGCCGACTCGCGCGCGCTCACCCCGATGGTCGAGGACCCGAACTGGCTGCAGCCCGAGCTCAACAACTTCCGCCAGAACGTGCAGGGCGAGGGCATCTTCAATGCGCCCGACCTTTCGGTGGACGTCGCGGTCGGGCTGGGCAACTGCCTCGACGAGGAGTTCGAGATCACGGTCACGGTGCGCAACGAGGGCTCGCTCGGCGTCGCCGCCGGCATCCCGGTCACGCTGTGGGAAGGTACCGACTCGGGCGGCATGCTCATCGGCACGATGTTCACCGAGTCGGTGCTGTTGCCCGGCGCGTTCGAGCAGATGAGCTGGACCGTCGGCGCACCCGCGGAGGAGCCGAAGAACTACTACGCCACCGTCGACGAGGCGGAGCTCGACACCGGCTCCGTGCTCGAGTGCGACGAGGCGAACAACGAGGGCACGACCGAGACGGTCGCCTGCCCGACTCCGCAGTGATCCCGCGTCAACGGGACGCGAGCAGGCCGCGCAGGGGCACCGACCACACCGGGTCGGTGCCCACGCCGATCGCGCGGCAGATCGCGTTGGCCGCGAGGAGGCCACTCGTGTGCGCGGCCTCCATCAACATCGCGGGACACGGCAGTCGCACCCAATCGCCCGCGAGCACGAGGCCGGGCACGTCGGTCACCACACCTGGTCGTGCCGCGCCCATCCCGACGTGCAGCGCGGTGAAGTCTCGACGCAGCTGCAGGTGACGATGGACGACGGTCGCGTCGTGGAGGCCCGGCACGTGTCGCGCCAACTCGTCGCGCATGCGGTCCGCGACCTCGTCGTCGGGCAGCTCGCTGGGCACCGCATAGCAGTGCAGCTCGAGTACGCTGCCCCCGTTCGCGTGCGCCCACGCGCGCGCGTGCGGATCCGTGCGATCGACGAGCGCGACGGCGTCGAGTACTTCGATGCCCTCGATCGCGACGAACACAGGCCATGTGGCGGGCGCGACCGGGCGATCGAGCCACAGCCGCAGCACCGCGTAGCGCTGCCCGGCCCGCATGTCGGCCATCGTCGCCGCGAAGTCGGGGTGGTCGCGCCGCAGTGCCGGCGAACCCGCGACGATGCGCGCGGCGGCAGCGACGTCCGCGGCGAGCACCACGTGGTCGAACCAGTCGTCGACGACGCGCCAGCGCGTGCCGTTGCGCTCGAGGCCGGCGACCGGCGTGTCCGTGCGGATGACGACGCCGGCGCGCCGCAGCGTCGCCTCGATGGGCGCGACGAAGGCCGTCGCGTAGTCCCCGTCGAGCCAGTCGTAGAGCAGGCCCTGGTCGTGGCCCAGGTAGTAGAAGTGGAAGCTCTTCGCGAGCTCCGCCATCGAGATCCGGTGCTCGTCGGCGAAGAACGCCCGCGCGAACGTGGTGAAGACGAGCCGCAGCTCCGGCGGTAGCCGAGCCGCATCGGCGAACTCGGCGAACGACACGTCGTCGAGCTGCGCGTGGGTGTGATCGGGGTCGTAGCGCAGCAGCGCCTCGAGTCGACTCGACGTCGCGCGCGGCAGCACGTCGCGCAGCCGGAACACGCCACGCGAGGCCAGCGCGAGCAGGTTGAGCACGGGGGTGGTGGAGAGCCCGGCGAACGAGAAGCGTCGACCGTCGCGTGCGAGGATCAGATAGTCGTCGATCGGTCGCAGCGAACGGGAGATGCCGAGCCGATCGAGCCACGCATTCAGGTTGTAGTAGTGGCGGAAGAACGCATGGAAGCCGTGCTCCACGGGCGCGACGAAGCCGTCGGGCAGCACTTCGGTCCAACCGGCCAGCTTGCCGCCGAGCTCGGCGTCGCGCTCGAACAGCGTCACCGAGAAGCCGCGGCGCGCGAGCACCTCGGCCGCGGTGAGACCGGCGAGGCCGCCTCCGATCACCGCGACGGTCGTGCGCTCGCTCGTGCGCGGCGGCGCGGCGGGATCGGGAAGATCGACCGCGTGGCGATAACCACCGAAGCGGGCCGCGATCGCCCGGCCGAGCCACGATCCACGCGCCCTGCGATCGCGCGCGCGCTGGTACAGCGCCGTCGTGATCACGACGAGCGCCAGGCCGTAGGCGAAGTCCTCGACGGGGATCGTGCCGATGCGCACGCCGAGCGTGAACGACTCGTCGTAGTGCACGACGGGACGCGCGGTCAGCCAGCCGTTGAAGATCCCGGTAAGTGCGACCACGACCAACGCGTGCACGTGCGCGCGACGTGAACCGGCGAGACCCGTGCCGAGCGCGTCGTCGATCACGAGCGCAACGACGAACGCGGCGAGCGCGAGCGCGGTGTACTCGCGACCGAGCGCCCACGCGAGCGCCGACGCGAGCGCGAGGACACCGAGCGCGATCCGGCCGGCCGGGCCGAGCGGCCGCAGCCGTGCGCGCGCGCCGGCCACGAGCACCTCCCACGTGAAGAGACACGCGAGCGGCACGACGAGGAAGAACAGCCATTCCTCGAGCGGCAGCCCGAGCGGCGCCACGCCCAGCACGCGCGTGGGCTCGAACCACCAGTGCCGGCCGACCACCGCGACGTCCCAGGCGATGAAGGGTGCCGCACCGACGACGACGGCTCGCAGCGCGGGTCCCCATCCACCGGCGAACCACGCGGGACGGAGCACGGCCGCGGCCAGCAGAGGCAGGCCGATCACCGCGTCGAAGAGCAGGTACTCGGCGTTCATGACGACGAAGGTGGGGGGGCTGCGTCGCTCGACAGACCGAAGCGCAGCGCGAGGCACTGGGCCCGATGGGCGAAGAGCGCTCGCATGCGCGACGCGAGGACGAGCGCGTGCGCGATGCGTCCGAGCACGCCGAGCGGGGGCGCGTACCACACGCGATCGACGAGGATGGTGCGCTCGCCGTCGGCGCGCAGCTCGTGCTCGTGCATCCACACGCGGAACGGGCCGCGGCGCTGTGAGTCGCGGAATCTCGACTCGGGCTCGACCGTGTCGATGCGCGTGGACCATCGCACGCTCGCAGGGCCGACGCGGAGATCCGTGTCGATCGTGTCGCCCTCGCGCATCGTCTCGGGCACGTCGCCGGCGAACGCGAAGCCGGCGTCACCGGGGGTGATGCCCGCGAGGTTGCGCGGGTGCTCGAAGAACGACCACACCTTCGCGCGCGGTTGCGCGAGTGTGATCGACGTCTCCAATCGGTGGGTCGGCGCGCGCGTGCGCAGGGGCTCGACGTCCGGCCACTCCTGCGGGTGCGTGATCTCGACACGCGAGGGCCCGTCGACGAGGTCGGCGAGCGCAGCGGACAGCTCCGCGAAGCGGAACTCGTACCCGTGATCGAGCGCGAGCTGCGGGCGAACGCGCTGGCCGGTGAGCACGATGTCGGCTGCTTCGCCCAATGCGAGCCGCAGCGCGAACGCGGGCACGTTCAGCAACCGCGGGCGGCCCAGCGCGCGCGCGAGCGCATCGGCGAACTCGCGGTTCGTCACGGGCGCCGGTGCGGCTCCATTGACGGGTCCGCTCCATCGCTCGTCCTCCACGGCCCGCACGAGCAGCTCGACGAGATCGCGGCGGTGGATCCACGGCATGAACTGCTTGCCGGAGCCGAACGTGGCGCCGAGCCCGAATCGCGTCGTCGCGAGCATCGGCGCGAGTGGACCACCGTCGGTGCCGAGCACGAGGCCTGTGCGCATGCAGACCACGCGGACGCCGTGCTCGCGGGCCGCCAGCGCGGCGGCTTCCCACGCGACGCACAGCTTGCCCAGCGTGTCGGTGCCGGCGGAGCTCGTCTCGTCGAGCCACTGCTCGCCGCGATCGCCGTAGACACCGACGGCGCTGCCGTTCACGAGCACGCGCGGTCGCGGCGTGGCGCGACCGATCGCGGCGACGAGCTTCTCGGTGAGCCCGACCCGGCTCGCGTACGACTCTGCGCGCACGCGCTTCGTCCACCGCTTCGCGATGGACGCGCCCGCCAGGTTCACGACCGCTTCGCAGCGCTGCAGGGCGGCGACGAGGCCGGCGTCGCCGGTGCCCGCGTCGAGCAACTCGACGTCCGCCCCGAGCTGCGAGCGCGCGGCCTGGACGTCGCGCACCCACGCGAGCGGCGCGTGTCCGTTGCGCGCGAGCCGGAGCACGAGCATGCGCCCGATGAAGCCCGTCGCACCGAGCACGAGCACGTTCACGACGACGCACCCCAGCGGCGGAGGTACTCGCGGACTCGGAGCTTGCGGCGCGTGTTCTGCGACGTCATGTAGCGGACCGTACCGAAGATCGGGCGCTCCGGCGCCCACGGCCGGTCGTAGCGGCCGAACACCCAGCAGATGCCGCACGCAGAGCACGGGTCGCGTCCGTCGATCGCCCACCGATCGTTCAGTGCGACGACCCGCGCGAGTGCCTCCTCCGGCGAGGCGGACCACTCGAGCACTTTCTTGCCCCACAGCATCCGCAGGTAGTTGTGGATCGTGCCGGTGCGCAGCAGCTGGCGCTGCGCGGCGTTCCACAGCTCGTCGCCCGTGCTCGCCGACTCGAGCCGATCGTATGCGTACAGCTCGGGCCGCGGATCGGCGGCGTGATTCTCGAGCGTCGTCTTCGCCCACGTGGGCAACGTGCTCCATCCGTACACGTCGGTGCGGTGCGCCGCGAAGTCGAAGCCGAGCTCTCGCCACACGACCAGCTCGTCGAGGAACGCCTCGGTCGACGGTGGTAGGCCCCACCAACCCTCGCGCGAGCCCGTCGCCTTCGGCGCGACGTCGGCGGGCGTCCAGTCGTGATGCTCCGCGAGCGCACGCAACACCGCGTGCGGGCTCACGTGCCCGAAGTGCAGGTAGGGCGAGAGCCCGCTGCCGGCGTCGTCGTCGGGATGCGCCCGACGATCACCGTATGCGTGCAGCCCATCGCGCACGAACGCGCGCAGCCGAGTCGTCGCAGCGACGGCCCCGCCCACGAGCTCGACGCGCCCGACCGCGTGATCGATGGGCAGCTCCGCCACCCGCTCCGTGCGATCGAGCAGAGGATCGGCGGTCGGCCATCTCGACGTGAACGGCGTCAACGCGTCCTGGGGCAGGGTCGGCAGCGCGAGCCCGCGCAGCGGCTCGGCGCGCGGCAGCGTGCCCAAGTGGATCGGCAGCTCGCGCTGGGCGACGCGCCGAAAGGAAGCGGCAGTGACGAGCTCGCGGTCCATCGTGGACAGCGGTACGAGACCGCAGCCGTCGATCGCCTCGCAGCGCGCCTCGATTCGCCGCTCCGCCGCCCCGAGCAGTCCCCGCACGAGCGCACCCGGGTGATCGTCCGTCACGACGATGCAGGCTCGCTTCGCGAGCGCGGCCACCAAGCCCCTGCCCTCGCCGACCTCGCGCTCGACGTACGGGTAGTAACGCACCGGCGTGCGCATGAACGCCGCGCGCTGATCCGCCATGCCCTGCACCACGAACACGTGGCTTCGATCGGCGGCCCACTCGTGCCCGCAGCCCAACGCCTCGAGCACCAAGAGCGGACGCTGGAGCTCGCGCGCGTGCGCGATGGCGTGCTCGAGCGCCCAATTGTGGTCGGTACGGCGCGCAGCGATCATCCAGTAGAGCACGAAGTCGCCGTCGGCTCGCACCGGGCGATCGACGATTGCGCGTACGCGCGTGGACGGAACGGCGCTGGCGACGGAACGCATCGTGTCAGGCGCTGAGCGGTGACGCCTCGCGGTGCGAGGCGAACGCATGGGTCGGGGCGAAGACGCGGCCCACGATGTCGACGAGCCACGCGCGGAACTCGGGCGCGCCCGGCGTGCTTGGCACGAGGTCGGGCAGGAGCGCGAGCGATCGGCGTAGCGCGGCATGGGCCCCGTCGACGCCGAGCTCGACGATCGCGCTCGGTCGTCCGTGGCGCAGGTCCTGTCCCACCGGCTTGCCGCGCTCGCTCGCGGAGGCGGCGACGTCGAGGATGTCGTCGGCGAGCTGGTACGCCGTGCCGAGCGACGTACCGAGTGCCGACCACGCATCGGGTCGACCGCCTCCCGCGATCGCGCCCATGCGCACCGCGGCCTCGAACAGCGCCGCCGTCTTCGCACGGTGGTAGCGACCCAGGGCGACGTTGGGCTCGCCCTCCCACGCCTGACCTGCGACGAGTCCCGAGCCCGCACCCGTCGCGGTCGCGAGCGTGGTGAGAGCGGGGACCAGATCGCAACTATCGATGCACGCGCGGCCGAGCACGTCGAACGCCCCGACGATCAACGCGTCGCCCACGAGCACCGCCAGCGGTTCTCCGAACGCCGCGTGCACGCTCGGCCGCCCGCGTCGCACGGCCGCGTTGTCGAAGCACGGCAGATCGTCGTGGACGAGCGACGCGCAGTGCACGAGCTCGAGCGCCACGGCCACCGCCTGCGCCCCGGCGACGTCTCGACCTGCGCATGCCCGCGCCACGGCGAGTGCGAGCCGCGGTCGTACCCGCGCACCGCCGGGGAACACGGCGTGGTTCAGCGCCGCGCGCAGGCGCGGCGGCGTGCCAGGGGCGGTCAGGGCCGTCAGGGCCCGCGAGAGTGCGCTCTCGAGGGATTCGAGTGGAGCCATGCTCCGTCTGTTCTAGCTCGATGTTCAATGTTTGTCAAATCATTACTCAAACACTAGACAACGATGGAGCGAAGGGTCAAGCTGAGCGTCGTGAGACCCGACGTGCTCGTGATCGGTGCCGGCGTGGGTGGGCTGTCCGCAGCGCTGCGGGTCGCCGGGGCGGGCCTCGACGTGCTCGTGGTCGAGCGACACACGGCCGTCGGCGGGAAGATGCGCGCGGTCGAGCTCGACGGGCGCTCGATCGACGTCGGCCCGACGGTGTTGACGATGCGGCCCGTGCTCGACGGGCTGTTCGATGCGGTCGGGCTGTCACGACCGGAGTACGTGGGACTGCGCCCGCTCGATCGACTCGCGCGGCACCTGTGGTCCGACGGCAGCCGACTCGACCTGTTCGTCGACGAGGACCGATCCGCCCGCGCGATCGAGGCGTTCGCAGGCACGCGCGAGGCCGACGGCTATCGGCGCTTCTGCGCCCACGGGCGCGCGCTCCTCGACGCGCTCGAGGGACCGTTCCTCGGCCACGAGCCCGACGGCGTGGTCGGCCTCGTGCGCCGCGTCGGCCTGCGCCGCATCGGCGCGCTCGCTCGAATCGATTGGCGCGCGTCGATGTGGTCGGGACTCGCGAAGTTCTTCCAGGATCCGCGGCTGCGCCAGTTGTTCGCGCGCTACGCCACGTACTACGGCTCGTCGCCGTTCCTCGCGCCCACGATCCTCGATCTGATCGCGCAGGTCGAGCAGCGCGGTGTGTGGGTGGTGGACGGCGGCATGATCGAGCTCGCGCGAGGATTGCAGCGCGCGATCGAGACGAAGGGCGGCACGGTACGACTCGGCTGCGGAGCGACGCGACTCGTCGAAGGTCGGCACGGTGTCGCCGAGGTGGAGCTCGCCGACGGCACCCGCGTGTCGCCACGCGCCGTGGTGTGGAACGGCGAGCCGGCAGCGCTCGCGGAGGGCACAGTCGGGCCCGACGCGCGTACCGTCACACCGGCGAGCACGGAGCGGCGCTCGCTGTCCGCGAACACGTGGGCGATCGTCGGGGAAGTCGACGGTGTGGATCTCGACTTCCACAACGTCGCGTTCAGCGACGACTACCGCCGCGAGTTCGACGAGCTCGACGACGGGCGCGCGCCCACTGAACCGACCGTGTACGTCTGCGCGCAGGATCGCGGTCCCGGAGCCGCGCGCTCCATCGGCGCCGAGCGCCTGTTCTGCCTGACCAACGCACCACCGCTCGACCGCGGTGAAGCGAGCGAGGAATCGAGATGCCGAGCCGCTATGCTGGAACGACTCGCACGCTGCGGAGTGACGCTGCGTTTCGAGCCGAGGAAGGTCCACGCGACGACGAATGCCGGGTTCGCGGAGGCGTTCCCGTGCTCGCACGGGGCGCTGTATGGCCCGGCGACGCACGGGGTGTGGGCGCCGTTTCGTCGCCCTCCGTCGCGCACCGAGTGGCGGAACCTGCACATGGTGGGCGGATCGCTGCACCCGGGTGCGGGCGTGCCGATGGTGATGCTCGGAGGCATTTCGGCGGCGACACGGATCCTCGCGGACCTGCATTCGACACGCGCGTCGCACCCGGCGGCTACCACTGGTGGTACTTCGACGGGTTCGACGACCAGCGCAACGCGGTGACCGTCATCGCGTTCGTCGGAGCCGTGTTCTCGCCCGCGTACTTCCGCAGTCGACGTGTGCGGCTGGACGCCGATCCCGAAGCGCACTGCGGTTTCAACGTCGTCGTACACGGGCGCGCCGACGCATGGGCGCTCTCGGAGTGGCGAGGGCGCGACGTCGCGCGCGAGCGCGATGCGCTCGTCATCGGTCGCAGTCGCGTCGCGCGGGACGGCGATGGGATCACCATCGACATCGACGAGCGCGCGAGCTTGTGGAGCGCGGCCGTCCGCGGGCGGATCCGGATCGTGCCCGAGCACGGCGGCACGTCGCCCCTCGCGCTCGATCGCGACGGACGTCACGCATGGTGGCCGGTCGCTCCGCGGGCGCGCATCGAGGTGGCGCTCGAACGGCCCGCGTTGCGCTTCGTCGGGCGCGGCTATCACGACGCGAATGCGGGCAGCTCAGCGCTCGAGCTCGCGTTCGACGGATGGTCGTGGTCGCGCATGGCCGACGAGCATCGGACGGTCGTGTCGTACGACGTCCGCGGCCCGGACGCGCTCGCGCCGATCGGGCTCGCGTTCGATCGCGCCGGCACCTCGCCGGTCGACGGGCTCGTCGCGCGCGAGCTCGGGCCCACGCGCTGGCGCCTCGCTCGCTCGACGCGGGTGGAGGCGGGCGCTCGTGCGGAGATCGTCCGTACACTCGTGGACACTCCCTTCTATGCGCGCTCGCTGATCGAGACGACGATGGACGCGCGCCCGATGGTCGGCGTCCACGAGGTCGTGGATCTGCGGCGCTTCGTGCGACCGGCGACGCAGTGGATGCTGCCGTTCCGCATCCATGGGGTCGGATGGCGGTGAGCGAGGCGCTGTTCGCCGCGTGGGCGCTCGTCGTCGTGATCGTGACGACCGTGGCGTGCGTGCGCAGTCGGCCGATGCCGCGGCGGGCGGGCGCGCCGTCGAATCGCGTGCTGCTCCTGCGTCCCGTGAGCGGCGCACCGCGGTGGCTCGCGCACACGCTCGCCCGCGTCCCCATGGGGTTCACGGGGCGCGTCCTCCTGTGCGTCGATCGCCACGAGGATCCCGCGCGGCCGATCACGCGCGCGGCCGCTGCCGCGCTGCGACGCGCTGGAGTCGACGCACGTGCGATCGTCGCGAGCGGGCCGGGATTCAACCGCAAGGTCGTGCAGCTCGCCGATGCGATCACGCGACACGGCGCGGACACCGACGTGGTCCTCGTCGCCGACGCTGACGTCGATCTCGCGTCGCTCGACCTCGACGCGCTGTGGGGTGCGCTCGAGCCCGAAGTCGCGGCGTGTTGGGTGCCCTGCGTGGAGACTCGAGCCACGACCCTCGCGGATCGAGCCTCTCGTGCGGTGCTCGGCGCGTCGCTGCACGCCTTCCCGGTGCTCGCTGGGATCGATCGCGGGCTCTTCGTCGGCAAGCTGTTCGCGGTGCGCGCCGATGCGCTCGCGCGGATCGGCGGCTTCGCGCGGCTCGCCGACCATCTCGGCGAGGACGCAGCGCTTTCGCGAGCATTGCGAGCCGACGGCGCGCGGGTGGCTCGCGCACCGGGTCACGTGCGCTCGATGGCGGTGGATCGCGGCGCGCGCGAGGTCTTCGCTCGCTTCGTCCGCTGGGCGCTCGTGGTACGTGCGCAGCGGGTGCACCTGCTCGCGTCGTACCCGCTGCTGTTCGCACCCATGCTGCTCGCGATCGTCGGCGCGCTCGCGCTCGGCACCCCGGCAGCCCTGACCGCCGCGAGCGCCGTGCTCGCGTCACGCTGGGTGCTCGCCGCGGTCGCGATGCGTCGCTGCGGCCGTCGCATCCGGGCGCTCGACGTCGTCGTCGGCGCGGCGATCTCCGATGCCCTGCTGCTCGCCGCCTTCGCGCGTGCATGCATCTCCGGCCGCGTGCGCTGGCGCGAGCGCGAGCTTCGGCTCGGTCGCGACGGCCGGCTGTGCGCGCCAGCGCAGGAGAAGCCCGCTGATCGCATCGAGTCCGCGCACGAGCGCGCGCTCGGTCGCTGACTCGCGTGCGGACCACCACGCGTCACCCACGAACGCGTCGTCGTCGATGCGCGCGAGCTGCTGGGTGACGGCGGCGGCCATCGCCGTGCTGTCCGCATGCACGTCCCCGCGGCTCGTTGACAGCGGCGGCCCGATGCACACGCACGCCTCCGGTCGCGCGGAGCTCGTGAAGCGATAGCGCAGCCCCACCGGGATCACCCTCGCCGCCGGCACGAGCCGTGCGAGCGCGGCGGCCCCGGGCAGGAACCGCAGCGGCGCGTGGCTCGGTCGTTCCGCGCCCTGGGGGAACCACCAGAGGATCCGCCCCGGTCGATCCAACACCGTCGTCGCGTGTCGGAGCACGCGCGCGCCGTCGCGAGGACTGTCGAGGTCCACGCCGATGCCCCCCGCGAGCGCGAAGAACCGCAGCTGCGCGAGGCGCCGCGCATCCATCAACGCGTAGGCGTCGCGCCCGGGCACGCGCTGCGACAGCACGAGCACCAGCAGACCATCCCACCACGACGAGTGGTTCGCGACGCACAGCACCGGTGCATCGCGGGCCGCGCGTACGAGGTGATCGAGGCCCTCGACGCGCAGCGTGCCGAACTGCGCACGCATGCGCGCTTCGGAGCGGCGGGCGAACCAGCGCGCGAACGGGCGCCACTTGCTCGCCGGGATCACGAAACACCGCACGCGTCCACGAGGCGTGCGACCTCGGGAAGCACCGGACGCGCGAGCGCGAGCGGATCGAACACCTCACGCGCTCGACGAGCCCGCCATGCGAGGACGAGCTTGCGCCACCACGACGTACGCGCGCGCGCAGTGATGCTGTCGTAGCCGCGCGCGCGGATCCGCGTGCCGATGTCGGCGTAGATCCACGCGGCGGCTCGAATGGAACCGCGGCAATCCTCCGGCAAGGCGGCGATGCCCACCCCGGCGCTGCGGTAGAGCTCGTCGGCCCGATCCAACAGGCGTCGCACTACGCGTCCGATCGCCGGGTCGAACGAACGCGCCGAGCGGACGTCGTCGGGTGCCAGCCCTTCGTCGGCGAGCCAGGTCTGCGGCAGGTAGACGCGACCGGCTCGCGCGTCCTCACCGACGTCGCGCGCGATGTTCGTGAGCTGCATGGCGATGCCGAGCTCGCACGCGCGCGCGAGCACGCTCGGGTCCCGCACGCCCATGAGCATCGTCGTGAGCACGCCCACCGTGGAAGCGACCCGCACGGCGTACTCGACGAGATCGCCGTCGTCGCGGATCGGATGGCCGGTCGAGTCCCAGCGGAATCCGTCGAGCAGCAGATCGAACGGCGCCCGCGGCAGCTCGTGCATCGCGATCACGTGTGCGAGCGCCCGTTCGATCGGATCGTCGTGCGGCCGCCCGGAGAACAGGCGGTCCAGCTGCCGTCGCAGCCCACGGAGCGCGAGCTCGGGCTCGACCCCCAGATCGATCGCGTCGTCCGCCGCGCGACAGTACGCGTACACGATCGTCACCGGCGCTCGCACGCGCGCCGGCAGCATCCGCGCGGCCGCGGCGAAGCTGAGCGAGCCCTCGGCCAGCGCACGCCGACAGTGCTCGAGATCGGCCGTCGGCTCGGCGTTGCGCACGAGCGCGTGCTCAAGCGGCATTGGGCGCCCCCTCCCGTGCACGCTCGAACGTCGCCGCATCCGGCACGATCGAGTCGAGCACCCGCGCGGACGAGAGCACGCCGGGCACGCCGGCGCCGGGATGCGTGCCCGCACCGACGAGGAAGAGGTTCTCGATGTCCTCGCTCGCGTTGTGTGGACGGAAGTACGCGCTCTGCAACAGCACGGGCTCGAGCCCGAACGCCGCGCCCTTGAGCGAGAGCAGATCGTCGCGGAAGCCGATCGGTGTCAGCATCCGCGACGTCACGACCTCGCGCTCGAGCCCGGGCAGGACCGTCGAGGACAGGAATCGCTCGATCTTCTTTCGATACGGCTCCGCTCCGGCCTCCCAGTCCACCGCGGCGTCGAGGTGCGGCACGGGCGAGAGCACGTAGAACGCGTCGCAACCCGCCGGTGCGAGCGACGGATCCGTCGCCGTCGGCCGGTGCAGGTACAAGCTGAAGTCCTCCGCGAGCCGATGGTGCCGGAAGATGTCGTCGAGCAGCGGCCGATACCGGGGCCCCAACATGATGTTGTGGTGCGCGACGTCGTCGTAGCGGCGCTTCGTGCCGAAGTACCACACGAACAGGCTCATCGAGTAACGCGCACGGTCGACCCGGTCGTCGGTCCAGTGCTTGCGCAGCTCGGGGGCGAGCAGGTGCTTGTACGTCCAACCCGCATCCGCGTTGGAGACGACCACGTCCGCCGCGATCTCGCTTCCGTCCTCGAGCACGACGCCACACGCTCGTCCGTCTCTCACCACGATGCGCTCCACGCCGGCGTTGCACTGCACGCGGTTGCCCTGCCGCTGCACGAGCTCGACCAGCCCGCGCACGAGCGACGTCGTGCCGCCTTTCGCGAACCAGACGCCCCACTTGCGCTCGAGCCACGCGATGAGCGTGTAGATCGACGTCGTCTCGAAGGGGTTGCCGCCGACGAGCAGAGGATGGAAGCTGAGTACCTGTCGCAGTCGCTCGTCGCGGACGAACGAGGCGACCAAGCCGTAGACCGTGCGATAGCTGCGCAGCCGCACCATGTCGGGCACGATGCGCGCCATGTCCGACCACCTCGAGAACGGCACGTGCGCGAGTCGTTCGAAGCCCACGTCGTAGATCCGACGACTCATCTCGACGAAGCGCTCGTACCCCTCGACGTCGGCCGGCGCGAGGCGACCCACCTCGGCCCGCATCGCGTCGGGGTCGCCCGTGTAGTCGAAGCTCGTTCCGTCGTGGAATCGAATCCGGTAGAACGGCGACACCGGCACGAGCTCGACGTGGTCCTCGCGGCGTTCGCCGCACAGCGCCCAGAGCTCGTCGAAGAGGAAGGGTGCGGTGATCACCGTCGGCCCCGCATCGAAGGTGAAACCGTCCTGTCGGATCACCGAAGCGCGCCCGCCGGGCTGGTCACGGCGCTCGAGCACCGTGACGCGGTAGCCGCGCGCGCCCAGCCGTACGGCGGCCGCGAGGCCACCGAAGCCGGAACCGATGACGATGGCGTGGGGGGCGGGCGAGGACTTCTGCACAATGTTGACTTATATCATTGAACCAACCTTTGACAAGCGGTCGAGCGAGGCGCAGGCTCGATCGCGGACCCCTCGCCTTGCCGCCACCGGCGCGGCATCCTTCGGGGCGCTACCGAGCTCGGGACGAGGCTGGAACAGAGTGTGAACGACGCGCGCGGAAAATATCGGATCCAGACCGTCGCCGAGATGACCGGCATCGCGGCTGCGACCTTGCGCGCGTGGGAGCGCCGCTACGGCGTGCCGATCCCCGCACGCACGACGTCGTCGTACCGCCTCTACTCCGACGGCGACGTCGAGATGATCCGCCGCGTGCGCGCCATGTGCGACGGCGGGATGGCACCCGCCGAGGCCGCTCGACTCGTGCTCGAGGAGAGCGAGCGAACCACCGCGCCCCCTGTCGATCCCGACGGCGATCCGTTCGAGCATGTGCGCACTGCGATCATCGCGGCGGTGGACGCGTTCGATCCCACCCGTGTCGAGCGCGAGCTCGATCGCGCGATCGGCATGGGTCCCGCCACCGTCGTGGTCGATCAGGTCCTGCGTCCCGTGATGATCGAGATCGGCGATCGCTGGCACGCAGGCCGAATGACGGTCGCGCAGGAGCACCTGGCGTCCGAGCTCACCACGCATGCGGCCCGTCGGCTCCTCGCCGTCGTGCAGCCCGACGGCGATGCACGCGTCGCCCTGCTGGGTTGCTTCGCCGACGAGGAGCATGCGCTCGCGCTGCACATCCTCGGCGTGCACCTGGCGAGCTGGGGCTGGCGCGTCGTCGTGCTCGGTGCTCGAACGCCTCCACCCGCGATCCGCCACGCAGTGACGAGCCTCGTCCCGGGACTCGTCGCGCTCTCGGTCACGGTGGCACCCACGGGCCACCGCGCGCGCGAGCTCGTCGATGCCTACGCGGACGCGTGCGACGGCGTACCGTGGCTCGTCGGGGGCTTCGGTGCCGCCCACGTCGCGCAGTTCGTCACCGCCCGCGGTGGCAACGTCGCCGACGAGCTGTCACCGCGCTCGCTGCGGGCCTTCGTCGATCGCGTCGCGGCGGCGCGCAACCCGAAGAAGGCGAAGGAGAATCGACCATGAGTCTCGCGATCACTGCGCTCGTGCTCGGCCACGTGCTGGCCTGGGCCCCCGCCTCGCCGCGCTCCGCCCCCGACGACGTGGAGGTGTGGGCGGGTCACCAGGTCACGCTCGGCTCCCGGGATCTGCCCCTGCGTGGTCGCGTCACCACGCGTACGGAGACGCTCGTGCTCGCGCGCGTTCACCAGAGCGGCGACAAGCTGGTGCTCGAGGAGACGGCGTGCGCGATCTGGTTCGCTCGCGTGGGCGGCGTCTCGGTGAGCATGGACGCGACGAGCATCCCCACCCATCGTGCGACCTACGAGCCGCGCGAGGGCGAGATGTGGTCGCGCTCGCGCGCGGGTTGGGGCGACGAGGACGTCGACGGCGACGGGAACCCCGGCATGACGATCACCGTGGACGCACCGCTGTGCGCGGGCGAGATCTGGGTCGCTCACGACGCGACGACGCGTGCGTTCGGCACGCTCACCGCGGACGGGTTGCAGGGGCGTGCGAGCGTCCTCGTGCAGCAGCGCGTGCTGGGCACCAGCAATGCATGCCTCGGCATGGGAGCCAAGGACTCGAGCGAGATGGTGCGCGGGCCGTTCGCGTACACGCGCGTGTCGGACGACGCGACGTGCGCGTCCCTCGTCGCGAGTGGCTGGCCGATCGACGCCGAAGACGGGTGATCCGTCACGGCGACGGGAGCGTCGTGCGGCGCAGCGCGAGCACGGCTGCGAGCGGGGCGGAGCGCAGCGTGCCGTCGGCGCCGTCGGGGGCGACGGCTGCGAGCACGCGGGCGAGCGCGAACGCGACGGCGTGATCGCGCAGCACGTCCGCCAGCGGCGGGCCGCCCAGCCACAGCCGCCCCCACGTGCCGGCCCGCACGACGTAGGCCTCGAGCGCGGGATCGTCGGGCGTCGTCGCGAGCACGGCGGCCGCCGCTGTGGGCGACGACAGCAACGCTGCGGCGCGCGCGAGCGACTGCAGCCGCACGCACACGGCATCGCCCTCGGATCGCCACGCACGCTCGGCGGCGTGGCGATCCGTCGCGGCTCGGGCCCAACGCACAGCCGCCTCGCACAACGCGGCGACCGGCATCGATCCGGTCGCACGCGCATGATCGAGGCGATCGCCGCGCTCGAGCGCATCGGCGAGCGTCCACAGCCATCCGATCGGATCCGCCGGCGTCGCCGCGTCGGCGATCGCATCGGCGATCTCGCACGCCTCCGCACGTGGGATCGCGCGGCCCGTCGCCATCGCCACGTCGTCCTGCACGCGCTCGACCGAGATGCCGACGGGCAAGTCGGCGACGGTCGCCACACCGATCGGGACGATCGGCCCGCCGTCGGGCTCGCATCGCGCGACGCACAGGCACTCGATCGCCGGCACCGCCCGCACCTCGACCCCGTCGTCGCGCAGGCGCGCGGGATACCAGCGACATCCGAGCGGCTTGTGATCGAGCCCGAAGCGCGCGTGGATCGTGCACAGGCCGCGCTCGTCGAGATACGAGCACGCGCCGTCGCGCAGCCCGACCGCGCGCGCGACGGTGGGCGCCGATCCGTGCACGGGCAAGAAGCGCACGCCGTCGCTCGCCGGCGTCGCGTGCTCGGCCGCGTGCACGTCGGCGGGCAGGAACACGATGCTCGCGTACGTCCGACAGCATCCGCCGCTGCCGTCGCATCGCACGCGTGCGCCCGGCATCACGACGATGCGGCGATCGAGTGCGATCCCGTGGTTGGACGACACCAGCCCGGACAGCAGCTCCGTCGGCGCGCCGTCGACGAGCCATCCGAGCTCGTCGAGCGTCGCGAAGAACGCGGCGATCGTCGCGACGGACGCCTCGACGCCGTGCCGACGCGCGGCCGCGGCGACACCGTCGAGGTCGCGCGTACCGTCGGCGCACGAGAGCACCGTCCACTCGCGCTCACCGACGACGTGGATCGTGCGCGCGATCGGGTCGTGCAGCGCGACGATCGACTCGCCGTCGCGCACCTGGCTGCGGGCGATCACGCGATCGGCCAGTCGAGGGCGCTGCACCGAGCGCGAAGCTATCTCAGCGCTCAGCGCCGCGGGGGCTATCTCAGCGCTCGGCGCCGCGGGGGGCTATCATCACGCGGCGCGCTCGCCCGTCGCGCGTGCGATCAGGCGGGCGACCACGTCGGCGCGCCGTTGATCGCGGCGGATCCGGTGCAGCCACAGGCCCTGCTTGAGCGCGTCGACGGCCGCGTCGCGTCGACCCGCGCGCAGCAGCATCGCGCCGAGTCGCACCCACGTCGCCGCGTCCTGCTCGCGGTGGGCGAGCTCGGCGAGCGCGATCGCGGCCTTGCGGTACTGACCTGTCTTCGCGAGTCGGATGCAGCGACGGCGCAGCGGATCGAACTCGATGCAGATCGGGTCGGCGGCAAGGCGGCGGGACGGCATGACGCCCACGTACCGAGCAACGCTCGTGCCAAGACGGTCCGCAGGACCCACGCCAGCCGCGGCGCGGCGCCGTGACGCAGCGACGCGCGCAACCGCGAGTCGCCGTCGGGCGCGCGCACGCGAGGGCGTCAAGGCCCCGGCACGAGCGTCAACGGAGCCGATTGAGGACGTGCTCGCCGAAGGACACGCGTCGCTGCTTCGGCGCCTCGTCCTCGCTCGCGGCCGGGGCGGGCGTGGGCGCCTGCGGCTCGGGTGGGCGGCGACGCCCCGCCTTTGCGCCGCGCTTCGGCGCCGCGGCGTCCTCGACCGGCGGCTCCCACGGTGCGGGGGGCTGCAGCGCATCGACGACCATCGTCGCGCCCGTGCTCGCCGGCGCGCCGCCGGTGATCGGCGCGTCGCCGACCTTGTAGACCTCGGTGCGACCTCGCGGCGGCACGGGAGCGACCGACTTGCGTCCCCCGGTCGCGGTCTTCTGCGGACCGCTCTTCGTCTTCGCGGTCGTCGGCGCGGGCCGTTGCGGCACCGCGGTGGCCTTCTGTCCGCCGGTCTTCGCGGTGTGCTTCTGCTTGCCCGTGGACGTCTGCTTGCTCGGCTCGCGCACGGGCGGCTTGGTCGGCTTCGACGGCGGCTTGGTCGGCGTGCGCGTCTCGGCCTTCGTGGGCACCGTGGTGTGCACCTGCGTGCGATCGGGGCCCGGAGCACTGGGCGCCTGCCACTTCGGTGCCTGACGGCGCTGGATCTTCGCGACGAGGTTGACCGACTCGGCGAGCACCGCGTCGACGAGCGCGAGCACACCGGTGTCGACGCGCGTCGCTGCCTTCGGCTTGCGCGCGAGGTCGACGAGCTGCGGATGTCCGGGATATCGACGCTGCAGGATCGACAGCAGCTCGTAGGCGTCGTCCATCAATCCCTGCTGCAGGTAGAAGCGCACCTCGACGAGCTCGCTCGTGAGGTTCGGCCAACCGCCGGGTGGGGCCGCCGCTTCGAGGATCCGTGCGCGGTGCTCGGTGGTCTCCATCGGCGACGCACAGAAGCCGCAGTAGCTGAAGCCTTCGGGGTTGCCCTTGTGGCAGGCCGAGCACACGCGCTCCTTCGGTCGCGCGTGGTTCGGGCCGAGCTTGCTGCCACAGGTCGGACACGTCTCGGTGCGGCTCATGAGACCCCTTCGCACGCGCGCCGAGCAATCGTCGCGCGAACCCGACGTTCGCTTTGGCGGGCGGCGAAATCAAGGGGTCGAATGGCGCGGAGCAGAGCGAAGCGCTGGGATGAGTGAGCCGCGAACGGCGCGGAAGCGCCACCTCGAGACGGGCGCGTGGGTCAGACCACGTCGATCTCCAGGGTCTGTTCGCTGCCGTCGCGCACGAACTGGATCTCGAAGCGCGTCGCGCCCATCTGGAGCATGAGCGCGGGGATGTAATTGCCCGTGAGAGGCACGCGGTTGATCGCAGTGACGACGTCGCCGTGTTGGAAGCCGAGCTCGCGCGGCAGGTCGCCGAGGTTCTGCATGCGCACGCCCGTGCCGTCGGGCGCGGCTTCGAGCCGGGCCTGGGCCGCGAGCACGTCGGGCCGCTCGCGCATGCGGCTCGCGAAGTCGCGAGCGACCGTGCACTTGCCCGAGCCGTCGCAATCGATCGCGTCGCCGACCCCTTCCATCGCCGCGCGCACCTCGTCGGGCGGCGCGGGCTCGGGGATGCCGTCCTTCGCGATGTCGCCGACCTGATCGGCGGCGACGTCGATGCGATTGCCGGCCGCGTCGACGCGCTCCGCGACCTTCTCGCTGGCGTCCTCGGCGACCTGCGTGGTCTTCTCGGCGACGCGCTTCGCCTCGTCGGCGGTGCCCTTCGCGACGATCTTCGCGTCTTCACGGGCCTTCTCGGCGACGCGCTCGACCGTCTTCTCGACGGCGTCGTTCGCCTCTTCGACCGTCTTCGGGGGATCGACGCAGGCGGCCATGACGAGGGCGGCGATCAGAGCGCTTCGGGCCATTCGTAACGAGAATGTAGCACCCGATCGCGACGCTTCACGGCGGGGGCGTCGGTTTCGGCACGGCGCTCGTCGGCACGTCGGCGAGGCGAATTGCCTCGACGGCGTGCAGCGATTGCAAGGAGACCTCACTGGTGTACGAATGGCAGACGACGCAGTTGGCGACGTCGCTCGGCCATGGGGGCATGAGCTTCATCTCACCGGCGTAGCGCGCCGCGTTGCGCAAGCGCTCGGCGCTCACCGCCGCGATCAGCTCCTTCGCGCGCGTGACCGGCGGCTGTACCTGCGCGAGCTCGCGGTGGATCGCGGCGGCCTCGTCGAGACGGTCGAGCACGAGCAGGCCTTCGGCCAGCTCGAACATGAAGTTCTCGTACGTGTTGGGGCACTCGTCGGGATCGCGCGCGCCCACGCGCAGCTCGGACCAGCGCTCGCGCAGCACGAGGAAGTGAGCGACGGCCTCCTCCACCCTGCGGCGCTGCGACAACGGCACGTTGCCGGCGAAGAAGAACGCGAAATTGCCGGCGAGCGCTCGCATCTCGATGTCGTCGGGATGCTCGCGCACGCGCGCGGCGAGACGGTCCTCGAGCGCTTCGATCTTGCGCAGCGCGTCGAGCATGCGTCCGCGGTTCTTCGCCGCGAGGATCTCGCCGAGCTGCGCGAACGAGTACGCGACGAACTGGCTCGACGACATCTGCTCGACCGCAGCGCCGCCGAGGTGGGCGCGATACACCTCGACCTGGAGGTCGGCCTTCGAGTAGTCACCTGCCACCGCGCGCAGGTTGTAGAAGCGGCCGAGCGAGCGCGTGACGTCCTGGTCGTCGGGCGCGAGGCGGAACGCGGCCTCGAGATCCCGCTCGGCGCGGTCGCGCAGCGACAGCACGCCCTCCAGCGTGAAGCGCATGTGCGAGAGCCCGGATCGCTTGCGGGCACCGACGTCATTCGGATGCGCGTCGGCGTCGGCGGCCAGCCGTGCGAGCGCGGCGCGCTGCTCGTCCGTGAGCTCGAGATCGCGGCGCAGCTCGTGCGGTTGCGGCTTCGGCTGCGCCGGCGTGCGCCCGCACGCGAGCGCGAGCAGCACGAGCGCGAGCGCCCTCATGCGGCGGGCTCGTCGGGGTACGCGTCGACCTCCGCGAGCCACGTGGTCGCGCGCGCGTCCGAGGGCATGCGCCAGTCGCCGCGCGGCGACAGGGCCACCTGGCCGACCTTCGGCGCGTCGGCGGTGCACGAGCGCTTGTATTGGTTCGCGAAGAAGCGCGACAGGAACAGCCGCAGCCACTGCTTGAGCGCGGCGAGATCGTACGCGCCGGCGAAGGCGATCTGCGCGAGGTCGAGAATGCGCGCGGGGCGGGCCCCTTCGCGGACGAAGTGATAGAGGAAGAAGTCGTGCAGCTCGTAGGGTCCGATCGCGGACTCCGTGAGCTGGGCGATCGCGCCTTGGGGGTCCGCGGGCAGCAGCTCCGGCGAGATCGGCGTGTCGAGGATCGCGAAGAGCACCGCCCGCAGCGCGTCGGGCGAGCCGCTCGACCACGTCTGCGCGCGCTCGTTCGCGACCCAGCGGATGACCGATTGCAGCAGCGTCTTCGGCACGCCCGCGTTCACGTCGTACATCGAGATGTGATCGCCGGCGTACGTCGACCAGCCGAGCGCCTTCTCGGAGAGATCGCCGGTGCCCACCACGAGGCCGCCGACTTGGTTCGCGACGGTCATGAGCACGAGCGTGCGCAGCCGGGCCTGCACGTTCTCGAGCGTGACGTCGCCGAGCTTCGCGTCGCCGCGCAGACGCGCGACGAGCTCGGACACCGTGGTCACTCCGTCGGCGGCGGGATGACCGACGAGGCCCAGTACGGACAACGAGACGTCGTCGATCGGTGCCTCGCGGAACGTGGCCCCGAGCGCCGTCGCGAGCGTCTCGGCGTTGCTGCGCGTGCCAGCGGTGGTGCCGAGGCCCGGCATCGTGACGCCGACGAGATCGCTGCGCGGCTGCCCGCGCAGATCGAGCGCGCCGGCGCAGACGAGCGCAGCGTGGGTCGAATCGAGTCCGCCCGAGAGCCCGAGCACGAGCTTGGGTCGTCCGAGCGCGGCCATGCGCGTCGCGAGGGCGTTGGTCTGGATCTCGAAGATCTCCCAGCAGCGATCGCCGAGCTGACGCGGATCCTGCGGCACGAACGGATGGCGTGGCACGACGCGACGCAACGGCGGCACGATCGCCGTGGGTGCCTGGAAGGCGACGCGGCGGTGGGGCTTGAAGTGCTCCTGCGCGCACTCGCCGAAGGTCGTATAGATGATGCGCTCGCGCACGATGAGCTCGAGATCGATGTCGGCGCTGACGAGCTGGGGATCCCGTGCGAAGCGGCGGGAGCTCGCGATCTCGTGCCCGTTCTCGCAGATGAACGCGTCGGCATCGAAGGCGAGGTCGGTGGACGACTCGTCGGGCCCGGCCGCGACGTACACGTACGCGCACTTGCAGCGATCGGAGCTCGCGCGCGCGAGCAGGCGGCGAAGCTCCGCCTTGCCCACCACGAAGTTCGACGCCGATAGATTGCAGATGACCGTGGCGCCGGCCGACACCGCGTAGTGCGACGGCGGCGAGTGCACCCAGATGTCCTCGCAGATCTCGATGCCCACGGCGTAGTCGGAGCAGCCGTCGGCACAGAAGAGGATGTCGGAGCCGAAGGGCAAGAGCTCGCCGCCGAGCTCGATCATGGATCCGGGCGGCAGCCCGCGGCCGGGCCGGAACCACCGGTGCTCCTCGAACTCGCGGTAGTTCGGCAGGTACGCCTTGGGCACGACCGCGAGCGCGCGACCGTGCTGGATCGCGACGGCGACGTTGTAGAGCGCGTCGCCGTCGCGCACCGGCGCGCCGACGATGGCGAGCGGCGCGAGCTTCTTGCCCTTGTCGGCCAACCGCGCGATCCCGGCGACGACGCGATCGAGCACGTGCCGGTCGTGGAAGAGGTCGCGCGCGGTGTACCCGACGAGCCCGAGCTCGGGGAACACGACGACCCCACAGCGCTCGTCGTGGGCCCGCTTCCACAGCGCGAGGGTGGCCTCCACGTTCGCATCGACATCGCCGACCGTGCACGGCGGCACGGCCGCAGCGACCCGCGCAAACCCTCGCATGCGTCGACGATACCGCCCCCCGCCGCCCCGTCAACCTTCCGGATCGGATCGCAAACACTGCCGCCCTCGATCTGGGCATTCGTCCTGAACGTGTTCAGGTGCTCCCAGTGCTTGGGCTCGTGCTGCGGGATCGTGGCGTCTTCGCGCACGTTCGTCACGTGGTAGGTGTGCTGATTCCAGATCCGGCGCGGTTGGATCCACCGGTCGTCGACGTCCTTGATCACCTGCAGGAGCGGGGTCTGCACGCCGTAGGCCTCGTTCGACACCACCACGATCTCCGCCGATCCGTCGTTGTCGACATCCGCCACCACCGGGTACTCGATGAGTGTGCCGCTCGAGCGCGGCGTCTGCAGCAGCACGGTGCCGTCGTCGCCGTACACGAACAGGTTGTACTCGTCGCCGTAGATCGCCTCGGCGATGCCGTCGCCGAGGAAGTCGAACGCGGTGCCGGACGCGAGGCCACTCGCGTCCGTGACCGGGGCGGTCCAGACGATGGTGCCGTCGCCTTCGTACACGCCGTACGTCGCGTTCGAGCTCACCGCGATCTCGGACACGTTGTCGCCGTCGAGATCGTGGATCGCCGCGGGGCGGCGCCAGTCGTAGTCCGGCGTGGGCGCGACGCCGATGTACTTCGTGGCGCCGTCGTGCTCGAGCACGCTGAAGCCCATGCCCGCACCCGGCAGGATGAGCACTTCGGGCTGGCCGTCCTCGTCGAGATCGGCGACCTGCGGCATGCCCGTGGGTGCCGATCCGTTGAGGTAATACTGCGATCCGTCGTGGTGATAGGCCTGCGGCCGAGCACGATCTCGAGGTCGCCGTCGTCGTCGAGATCCGCCGCGGTGGTCGCGGACCACAGCGTCGGGGCATCGGGTACGGTGAACTGCACGTTGCCGTCGTGATCCAACACGGTGCCTCCGACGACGATCTCCACGTCGCCGTCCGTGTCGAGGTCGGCCAGCGCCACCGCGTACTCGCCCTGGATGTCGTGGCTCGACGTCCACTTGAGGGTACCGTCGTGCTCCCACGCGGCGAGGTACGAGATGCTGCCGACGAGGTTGGAGCCGACGATCTCGCCGATGCCGTCGTCGTCGATGTCACCGATCGCGGGCGTCACCGCCCACTGCGACATCTCGGCGAACTGGAAGTGCGGCGTGCCGGTCTCGCCGTCGAGTAGCGCCATGTGCCCGTGCACGTACCAGTCGGGGGAGCCGACGATGAGGATGTCGGGCGTGTCGCACAGGTTGATCTCGCCGTCGGCGTTGTCGTCGGTGAGGTTGGCGACGAGGGGCGTGACGATGCAGTCCGGCTCGCCGGGGAAGCCGTCCCAGCTCCACTGCACCTCGGGCTCGAACGAGTCGGGTGGCGCCTTGATCCTGCACTCGCCCACCGCGTCCATGTCGTCGGCCACGTGGCACACGTCCACGGGACCACCGCCGGTCGTGCCCTCGGTGTCGACGCCGACGTCGAACTTCGGGCCGTCGGTCGTGTCCGCCGGCTCGCCCGACGATGTCGACGGCGTCGCCGTCGCGCTCGTCGTACCGCCGTCGTCGACGCTCGCGCTGCTCGTGGACGGATCCGTGCCCGCGCTCGGATCGATCGAGTCGCTGCCGTCGGCGGACGCCGATCCGCCTCCACCTCCACCTCCGCCGCAGCCGAGCAAGCCGACGAACCACCACGCGCGCCCCGACCCACGTGCCATGGTCGCGATCGTACCGGGCCCGCACGACGCTGCCGAGGGGCGCGCGCCCTCGCGTCAGCTCACGCGTTCTCGGTGTCGGTCGACAGCGGGGCGAAGAGGTCGTCGACGTCGCGTTCCGTCCAGGTCGTCGCCGTGCCGGGGGCGGACAGCAGTGCGTCCGCGAGCGATTGCTTGCGGCGCTGCAGATGCAGCATGCGCTCCTCGACGGAGCCGGCGACGATCATCTTGTAGACGAACACGGGACGTGTTTGGCCGATGCGGTGGGCGCGATCGGTCGCCTGGTTCTGCGCCGCGGGGTTCCACCACGGGTCGTAGTGGATCACCGTGTCGGCGCGCGTGAGGTTCAAGCCCGTGCCGCCGGCCTTCAGGCTGATGAGGAACACGTCGGCGCGGCCGCTCTGGAACACGTCGACGGCGCGCTCGCGGTCCTGCGTGGCGCCGGTGAGCACCGTGAACGCGATCTTGCGCTGATCGAGCTCGCGCGCGATGAGCCCGAGCATCGTCGCGAACTGCGAGAACACCAGGATGCGGCGGCCCTGCCCCAGCATCTGCTCGATCATCTCGATCGTGGCGTCCAGCTTCGCCGACTCCTCCAGCGCGCGCGCGGCCGACACCTTCACGAGCCGCGGATCGCAGCACACCTGGCGCAGCTTCATGAGCGCGCCGAGGATGTCGATCGTCGCGCCCTTGATGCCGCGCTGCTTCACCGCCTTGCGCACGAGTGCGTGCCCGGCGAGCCGGATGCTCTCGTAGAGGTCGCGCTGCGGGCCGTGCAGCTCGATCGTGTGCACGATCTCCGTCTTGCCCGGGAGCTCCGAGGCGACCTGGTCCTTCATGCGGCGGATCACGTACGGCGCGATGCGATCGCGCAATCGCGCGAGGCGATCCGCGTTGCCGTCGCGCTCGATCGGATGGCGGAACACGCCGCGGAACGTGGCCGCGTCGCCCAAGAGCCCGGGCACGAGCAGGTCGAACAGCGCCCAGAGCTCGTCGAGGTTGTTCTCCACCGGCGTGCCGGTGAGGCAGATGCGATGGTTCGCGTCGAGCGAGCGCACCGCCTGGTGCACCTGACTGCGCGGGTTCTTGATCGCCTGCGCCTCGTCGGCGACGAGCGCATGGAACCGCATGCCCACGAACGCCGCCCGATCGCGCACGACCAGCGGATACGTGGTGATGACCACGTCCACGTCGGGCATCGCGAGCCGCTTGTGATGACGCTCGGCACCGCGCAGCACCAGCACGCGCAGGTGCGGTGCGAACTTCCGCAGCTCGCGACACCAGTTGCCGATGAGGCTCGTGGGCGTGACCACGAGTGCGGGCGTGCGCATGCGCCCCGACGCCTTCTCGACGACGAGGTGGGCGATCGTCTGCAGCGTCTTGCCGAGCCCCATGTCGTCGGCCAGCACGCCACCCGTACCGAGCTCGCGGATGTGCTGCAGGAACGCGAGGCCTTCGCGCTGGTACGGGCGCAGCTGCGCGCGCAGCTCGGGGGGCGGCGGCAGATCGGTGGACGGTCCCCGCGCGATGGCGCGACCACGCTCGAGGATCCGGCCGGGATCCTTCCACCGCGGCGGCGCGTCGCCGAACGCATCGTCGAAGCGCGCCAGCCACTCGGCGGCCGCATCCGGCATGCGCATGCGCCCGTCGCCCGCGCCCTGCAATTGATACATCTCGCCGAGCACCTGCAGCACCGCGCGCAGGCGCTCGGCCGGCAGCACGAGATGACGACGCCCGTCGATCGGCAGCACCGCGAGCCGCCCGAGCCCGCGAGTGGCGTCGATGCTCCCGCGCGTCTCGATCAGCTCGACCAGCGCGGGCAGCAGGTCGACTCGTTGACCCTCCACCTCGACGCCGAGCTCGAGCTCGAACCATCCGCGATCGTCGGGCTCGATCGACGCGACCCAGTCGTCGGCCACCATCACGACGTTCGGCAGCTGCGAGTCCAGCTCCACGCGCCAGCCGAGCGCCTGCAGCCGCGGGATCGCGAACGCGCGGAAGCTGCCCAGCACGGTCGCGTCGCCACGAGCATCCACCACGTAGTCGGCCTCGCAGCCGGGCGGCGGCGCGCAGTCGTCGAGCGCCGCGAGCTCGATCGGACCAAAACCCTCGAGCACGCGGCGCGCAGCGGCCTCGGCCGCGACGTCGCGCTCGACCCCACGGACGCGCTCGGCCGGCTCGGACGCGCGCACGAGCGTGCCGCCGTAGTCGAACGTCAGCTCGAGCGCTGCGGTCTCGACCTCGCGGTAGCCGTCACGGGATCCCTCTTCTTCTTGGACGAGCAGCGTCTCGGGCGAGACGCGCAGGACGGGGACGAACAGCACGCCGGAGGATTATCGGGCGGGATCGATCCCTGTAAAGTTCCCGGTGCGCGAGGCTCCGCGGTGCGTCCGTGCGTGCCCCGGATCCGGGTACGGCCCGCGGCGGAGGACGCCCGAGCCGTCAGCTCTGCGTGCAGTCGGGATCCAGCCGAGCGCCCTGGACCTCGGCGATGGCGGCGCGCACGCTCGCGAGCTCCTCCGGCTCGACCTCGATGTCCTCGAGCCGGTTCACCATGCTCTCGTGCGCGGTGTCGTCGAGCCGCGCCAGCCACTCGGGATCCCACAAGTCGAACACGGCGAGGGCTTCGGGCACGGCCGTGACGAGGTCGCTGCGATGGCAGTCGCCGCACCGCTCCTCGATGACGGCCTGCGCCGCGACGAGTGCGGGCGACGGCGGCGCGACCGCGGCGGGTGGCGCCGGTGGTGGCGCGACGCGGGCTTCCGTCGCGACGGGCGCGGTCGCGCGCTCGCGATCCTCGTCGCAACCGAGCGTGATCGATCCGACCACGATGACCCACCGTAGGTGTCGCATCGCGTTCGCGAGAGTAACACGCGGTTCACGTTCGGCACCCGGACAAACCCGCGAGAGCGGGTACTAAGGGTTCGAGCATGCCTACCTTCGTTGCCCCCCCGTCGTCCGCCCGCCGACTCCAGCGCTGGGCCCATCGGTGGGGGTGGTGCATCGGCACATGCGCGCCGCTGGCCTGCGGCGACAGCGGGGAGCGCCCGGGCGAGAGCGCGGAGGACACCGGCGGCATCTCGATGAGCGCGAGCCAGGCCGACGCGAGCGTGACCGACACCGACCCGTCCGCGTCCGGCGACACCGGCAGCGACGGCGCCGACACGGGCTGCTCGCCCGAGCTCGTGTGCGAGGACGAATGCTGCGCCGCGGGCGAGGCCTGCGTCGAGGGCGAGTGCGTGCTCGACTGTGGCGACTCCGATCCGTGCGGCGCGGATCCGGTGTGCTGCGAGGACGGCCAGATCTGCTACGTGGGCAACTGCGTCGTGCCGGGCAGCGCGTGCAAGGGCCTGCAGTGCGCGACGAACGTCGAGTCGGAGTGCGAGGACGCCGAGATCTGCGACCCCGAGCTCGGGCTGTGCGTGCCGAACTTCGCGAATCCCGATTGCGCGTTCGAGCCCGAGGTCGGCATGTTCGAGCCCATCCCGCGCTTCACGTGGGGCGTGCGAGCGACGCGACCGTGCTCGGCCGAGTGTCAGGTCGAAGAGAACTGCGTCAACGACGTGTGCACGCCGACGTGGACGCACGTCGAGATCGCCGCGGACGACTATCCCGAGTGGCATCAGGTCGTGATGACGCCGATGGTCGCGGACCTCGACGGCGACTGCATCCCGGAGATCGTCTTCAACTCGTACCGCGACTCGGCGTACACGACCAACGGCATCCTGCGCGCGATCCGGGGCGACACCGGCGCGAAGGTGTGGAGCGTGGGCGATGCGATGTACCGCACCGATCCCGGCTCGCATCCGGCGATCGGTGATCTCGACGGCGACGGCCGGCCCGAGATCGTGTCGCCCGGACAGGGCTCGAGCCTCGTCGCCGTCGCGAGTGACGGCTCGCCCCTGTGGATCTCCGATCCGTACACGTTCGGGGGCAAGAGCGGCTCGCCGTCGATCGCGAACTTCGACGGCCAGGGTCCGCCCGAGATCGCGTTCGGACGCGCCGTCTGGGACAGCACGGGCAATCTCCTCTACGAGGCGCCGAACGGGTCGACCGGTGCGAGCGGCAGCATGGGCCCGATCCCGTGCGTCGCCGATCTGGACGGCGACGATCGCCCCGAGCTCATCGCGGGTGACACCGCGTACACCTTCACCGGCACGGTGGGCGTCGACTTCGCGGGCGCACAGATGTGGACCGCGACGCCCGGCGACGGCTGGTGCGGGGTCGCGGACTTCGACCTCGACGGCATGCCCGAGGTCGCGCTCGTGTCGTCGGGCACGATCTGGGTGCTCGACGGGCAGACCGGCTCCACGCTCGCGAGCATCGGCATCCCGCTCGGCGGCGCCGGCGGGCCCCCGAACATCGCGGATTTCGACGGCGACGGCGTGCCCGACATCGGCACCGCGGCGAACGATCGCTACGTCGTCGTGCAGTTCGACGGCGTCGCGACGATGTCGCAGCTGTGGGCGGCCGACACGAAGGACAGCTCGTCCGAGCGCACCGGCTCGTCCGTGTTCGACTTCGACGGCGACGGCCGCAACGAGGTGATCTACGGCGACGAGTGGTACCTGCGCATCTACCCCGGCACCGAGCCCGACTGCGCGGTGGCCGGCCCCCTGTGCGACGGCGTGATGACCGACGAGGAGATCCTCTTCATCGACATCAACTCGTCGCGCACGCGCAGCGAGAATCCCGTGGTGGCCGACGTCGACGGCGACTTCAAGGCGGAGATCGTGGTGTCGACGAACAACGAGTCGTCGCAAGGGGCGATCGGCGACGCTGGCATCGAGGTGTTCGAGGATCGCCTCGACAACTGGGTGGCAACGCTGCCGATCTGGAA
>CAYXVR010000032.1:29231-118558 GCA_964468635.1 uncultured Nannocystaceae bacterium | reverse complement strand
CTGCTTGAAGGCGGCGAAGCGCTCGGCCGAGTAGAAGCTCTTCGAGTGCGTGAACCAGCGGAACGACGGCGACGGGCGGCCATCGGCGCCGCCGTTCGTGAAGTCGTAGAACTTCAGCTGCACGACCACGTCGCGCGCTTCCTTCACGCCCTTCGCCTCGAGCGCTTGGCGCAGCGCCAAGCTGCTCACGCAGCCTGCGTGTTGGTCGAGCTCGTCCTTCAGCGTGCTCACGCCGACCTGCCAGATCGATGCGTCCATCACCCCCGGCGCGGCGACGGGTGACGACGGCGTCGCGGGCTGCTCCGTGATCGCGGGTTCCATCTCGACGTGGATCGTCGCGCGCATCGTCGGTCGTGTTCAAGAGGCGACCCGCTCGAGCGCCGCGAATTCTCGCGGACCATGAACGGACGTTCGCGATCCCGCGTGGCCGATCGATCACGCGCGAGATCGAGAGCAGCACGCGCGAGTGATCCTTCTTTACACCGCGCACGACGCGAGCTCGCGCGTCGCCGTCGGCAGATGTTGCCGCGTCGAGCGGCAGCTCTCGCTTCGTGAAATCGCCTGAAATCGTGCGTGTGGGACTCGTGCGCATCGGGGCATGCCTGAGTGCGCGGGCGCTCACCGACACGAGCGGATCACTTCGAGGAGTCGCGTCACGCCTTCGGCGAGCGGGAGCCGTCTCTACTTCGGCGCCTTGTCTCCGGTCTTCCGCTGCGCCTGTCGTGCCGGCGGAGGCGAGACACCCACTCGCGCGAGTGGTGCGGGAAGCAGAGGCAGTTGAGCGTCGGGCCGGAACCTGCGCGACGCCGGGATGACGCGAGTCCAGAGACCGAAGACCGCAGCGAGGACGTGGTCGAGCTCGACCGTGTTCTTCTCGTCCGGGTTGCAGTACACGGCGTTGCGAGACCCCTGCAGCGTGTGAAGCACGCCGCTGGACCAGCCGGTTCCGGCGTACACGAGGCACCCCGGGATCCACATCGCCCTCAGGTCTTGGAGGGCGTACGGGATCTTCTCGTCGGTCGTCCCAGAACTGCTCTGCCACTTGCACTCGAGCCCGAGCGCGCGCGAGTCCGAAGACCGAAGCACGAAGATGTCGATCTGGCGATCCTTGCCGATGATGGTCTTGCCGAGCGCGACCTCGGTGTAGACCTCGAGCTCCACCGCGCCGTACCGGCTGTGGATGTAGCTCGCGATGGCGTCGCGATACGCGTGGCCCATCGAACCACGAGCGTAGCGGCGCTTCGTTTGCGCGTCATGAGCTGAACGGAAGATCGGCGATCCGTGTGCCACGTTCGGATACTCGGCGGGAGATCGAAAGATCGATCTTCCGCGTGAGATTGCAGCTTAGCCGATCCGTCCCATGGCCACGGTGACACGCTGTCCTTCGTCGGCGGTCACGGCCATGTCGTAGACCCCGATGGGCAGATCGAGCTCGTGCCGCATGCCGGAGCGGAACGGCTTCGCTCCGACCCGATTCCCGCCAGCCTCGTTGTAGACGTCACCATCCTCGAAGTCGTGCGGCTGTTCGTCGAGGACGCCGGTCTGGCAGCCAATGATGCGGACACCCTCGCCCGCGGAGCTCTCCAACTCGAACCTGCCGGCCTCGGTGACCTCGTGACCTCGAAGCGGCGATGCGTGGAGATCCCCATATGCCTTCACCGAGCAGGGCGTCGCCATGCTGTCGAGCGTCCTTCGCAGCGAACGCGCCGTGCTGACGCCCGCGTTGGTTACTTCGGGAGGTCGACGGACTCCTCCTCGCCGCGGGATGGAACGTCTGCGACGCGATCTCGACTCAGCAACGCTTCACTGGCAGGCGACGCTCTTCGTCTTCGTCGCGGTGGCGCCCCGCGCATCGCGGGCGTACGCCTTGAGCACGTGGTTGTGCGTGAACGCCATGGTGCTGATGCCCGGCACCATCCGCACACCGTCGATCTCCCAGCGCACGGGAGTCACGAGGTCCCCGTTCGGATCGCTCGCGGTGGCCGAGAGCGTTTGCGTGCTCGGGCAAGCGACCGTGCTCGCGTTGTTGATCGAGACCGTCGGTGGTGATGCGGGAGTGGCAATGTTGTGCATGTCGAACTGGGCCGTCACCGGGATCGTTCCGGCACCGCAAGGAACGTCGAACGTCAGGGTGACATCGTCCGCGTCGAACCCGGTGCGCTTTGCAGACATGAAGATGACGTCGTGCTCGTTCACCGCCCGAAAACCGAACGTTGTGCCCTCGACGGCGACCTTCGCGAGGAAGTGAAGGCCTCCCTCGGGGATCGCCTTGTCGTAATCGGTTTGATCGGCGATGCCGAACGCGGGCTGGAGAAGCTCGATCGAGAGATCCGACACGTCCAGCGAGATGCTCGAGCTGTCCGGGCATGTCGCGTTCACGACCGCGCTGCCGTTGCTCGTGAGCTCGAGCGAGCCGAGGTAGAATGGACAGTTGACGTTACCGTCGCCTGCTGGACAGAAGGAGAACCCAGCGGCGCCGGTGAGGGGCAGGTCGGTGTGTCCCGACGGCGTCGTCAACGTCACCTTGGTCGAGGTGCCGCCGAGCGTCATGCGATACTCCTCGGCACGCTGCAGAGCTCGGGTAGCGGTCGTCGTCCGCAGATGCTTCGCCCCGCAGGCGAGCTCGTCGAAGGTCTCGCAGCAATCGTCTTCGAGGTCGCAGGACAGCGCCTGTGTGCCGAAGATGCCGCCGCCATGCAGGCGGCTCTCGGGGATGCGATGAACGGAACCGACCGCGTTCGCCTTACGCAGGGTCGGTGTGGCGAACGCCGAGCCTGCCGTGCATGTCGCGGCGACCGCAGGGTCGTCGGACCATTCGAGGGCGCAAGCGTCCTGGCACAGGCCTTTGATGCGGTTCAGCTCCGTCGTCGTGGGAGACTGCAGGTCGCGCACCCAACCCTTCGGGCTGTACACGACCCAGCCCGCGAAGCTCGAGGGCCAGTCGTCGTCGGCGGCCACCGACGGCTTGCTCAGATTGTTCGTGACAACGCTTCCAGTCGGACAGGTCGACGCCGTCGTTGGTTCCGCCGAGCACGACGTCTCCCGCACGACCAACGCGGAACCGGCGACGCAGTTCCATGCGGCCGAGAAGAGTCCGCAGCGGGCGTCCGACGGATCGAGCGGATCGGCCGTGAACTCGAGGCTGTCGATGAACGCGCGGTGCTCGGTGGACGCATCATCGGGAAAACGCACGCGGATCGTCTTCACGGACTCGGTCGTCATCGGATCTGGGCTCGGATCGCAGAACGACGACATCGGGATCCTCACGGTCCGCATGTACTGGAACGCTTGGCATATCGTCACGTCCTCATCGATGGGAAAGAGGTCGACGGATTGCTCGATGTGGAGGCCGGTGCTCACGGTGTGAACGTGTTCGCCGCCATCGCCGTCCTCCGTGACGAACTCGATCTCGAGCTCGAAAGCATCGGGCTCGATGACAGAGCAAACGATCTCGTCGGCGTCGACGATGTTCGCGACTCGTAGGCTGACGTACGTGTACTCGGAGAGATCGAGCTCGGCCACGTCCTCGGCATCGTCGAGCGACCACTCGATGGTGCCTCCGCTGCCGAACGTGCCGCCCCACTCGACGACCGCCGCGCGAGTTTGGTGGGTGTTCTGCCACTGATTACCTTCAGCCGTCAGCGTGTCCAACGTCGTTGCGTGGCATGCCTGGTCGGTCACCAGACCTTCGCCGAGAAGTACGGGGAAGCCTGCTGTGGACGTGCCCAGCGAGCCCTGTGCCGTCGCGCACGTCGGAGGTGCAAGCTCGCCTTGCGCATCTTGCCGATCCCAGACGTCGACGACGTATCGTCGGGCGTTCACCGCACCGAGGCCTTGTTGGTAGCCGGCGAAGATCAGCGGCCGATTCAGGAGATCGTATTGCGCGAGCTCGTCCCAGATCGACGGGTCAGTCAGCGTCGCCGGCATCGGAGGGAACTCGAAGTCGTTCGGAGCCGGGTCCATGAGGCGCATCAGGGCCGCTCGCGACGTGCTGTCTTGGGCAAGCTGCCACCGCAGGAACAGCGGAAGGTAGTAGGCGGCGGAGCGTTCCGCTCGAGCCGCGGCCTCCATGCTCTGCTGGATCTGGCCGCCACCGAAGTCGTTGTGCTCGACGCCGTGGATCCAGACGATGGCCTTGTCGTGCTCGCGAAGCGGCGCGGCCTGGACGCCCGGGGTCAACCCTTCGAGATCGAAATCGGATTCGGGAACCATCGCCTCGTACGAGAGGACACCTCCGCTGCGGGTGTCCTGGTCGGTCGCGCCATGGATCACGAGGTACGGTGGAGCGTCGTCGTTGTCCATCACCACGTTGGTGTTCGAACCCTCGCTTCACGCCGGCGCAATCGGGGCGACCGCGCAGAGCTCGTAATCTGCCATGCCCGCGATGTCCTGTTGGAACGTGTCGAACTGCGTCATGAGGAAGTTGTCGGCGCCACCACCCCGGCTGTGGCCGCTCAAGACCGCGATCTCGGAGATCCGGTTCTGGTCCCCTTGCGACCAGCCGCCACTCATCGGATCGGCCTTCGCGAAGAGCATCATGCAGGCCAGCATCGTCGCGCGTTTGGAGGGGGTCCACTCACCCGGAGGAGGCGGATCCGCGGCGAAGACCACGAATCCCTGGGCCGCGAGCGCGCCGAGGATCTCAGGGTAATTCTCGGGTCCATAGGCGCCGGTTCGGATCGACTGGCCCGCGCCGGTCACGAAGAACACCGCGGGGCGCGGTCCCGCGGGCCACTGTCCGTTGGTGGACGGACGGTAGACGTGCATGGTGAAGTCGTCCGTGTTGGCAACAAGCTGGGTGTCGCCGCCGCCCAAGAGGTCGTTGCATGCAGCGTCGACGACCACCTCCTCCGCATCCTCGAGAACGACGTCGAATCCACCGACGAGAAGCCCGGGATCGACCTCGCACGTACCCAGCTCTCCCCCTCCAGTCGTGTCGGCTCCTCCGGTATCAGCGGGCGAGGAGTCGCCTTCCTCGGCGGGCGACGAATCCGAGTCTGCAGGTCCAGTGGTCGACAGCATCCCTGCTCCACCCTCGTCATCGCCGCAGGCCGCGGGCGCGAGGAGCGAGAGTGCGAGTGACATTTGAAACCATCGGTGCATGATGCCTTCCTCCTGCGGCGGCCACGGATTACGGGTACGAGAGCAGAACTTGGGTACGGTCCGAGTCCTCGGGAGAGCGCGTGACGAGATCGACGAGCCCATCTCCGTTGAAGTCGCCGGTTGCGAAGCGCTTCTCAGGGTCCATGATGGGCACCGCATCGACCGGGTTCGTCACGTCCTCGACGACGAAGATCAGATCAGGGTCCCCGCCATACAGCAGGGCCCCACGATCGTGCACGCCGAGAAAGTTACCGACGACCTGAAGGCGGCGAGGGTCGCCCACGCCGACCAGCTCGGGTGGCTCGAAGAGACCGTCGCCGAGCCCGTGCAGGATGACTCCTAGGCCTGCCTTCTCGTCGCTGTTCTCTTCGTAGGCCACCTCGAACAACACATCCCCGCGCCCGTCCTCGTCGAAGTCCCTGGCCCAGATCGCGTCGCCTGGCATGGCGCCGATGGGAAAGTTGCCGACGTACTCGACGTTGCCTGCGACGCGGTCGTTGAGGAACACGAGGAACCGATGGAACGCGGGATCGTAGTGGCCCACGTAAGGATCGCAGCCGTCCCCCTTGTCGAAGGTGATGAGATCCTTGTCGCCGTCGTCGTCGAGGTCTACGCGCACGGAGTTCGTGAGCTGTCCGCAGCCCCAGTCCAGCTCGGCAACGACGCCGAGCGACGTCCACTCGCCGTCCTCACGCGACATGAGCTCCACGTCGCGCGAAGACTGTGTGCCGTCATAGCGCACCACGAGCAGCTCGGGCCAGCCATCCCCGCGCACGTCGACGGGTATGGGCGCGAGGTTGAAAAGCTGCGACGAGTCCGGGTCCAACGACGTCGACATCTGGCTGCCGAGCTGACCGCCCGCGGTGGACCACCACCACAGCTCGCCATCGTTGGCGTCGTGCTGCATCGTGATGATGTCGCGCCCGCCGTCGCCGTCGACGTCGAACTCCGTGTGTGTGTAGTACCAGAGCAGGCTGTCGTCTACTTGCTGCGCTTCGACGAAGCCCTCGCCTTGGAACACATAGCGGCGCAGCCACGCTCCGGAGGGCTCGTCGAACCCCGCGACGACGTCGTCGTTTCCGTCGCGATCGACATCCAGCGCGACGCCGTATTGAGGGCGCTCATCGTCGAGCGGCACCGCGCGATAGCACGCGACGCCAGGCTCGATCACTCCGTCGCCGCAGCCCTCAGGGAGCTCGTACGTCCACGTGGTCGACGAGCCGCCGTCGTCGTTGGCCGCCGTGGTCGACGTCGTGATTGCAGTGGATCCGACGCTCGACGCCGCATCGCCAGACGATGTGGGTGAGGAGCTGCTCGCACTCTCGACGGATCCCGAGGCATCGTCGCCGGAACAGGCGCATCCGCCGAGCACGGCCATCAGGAGGGCTGCGATCCTCCAGCCTGGGTCGGCCTCCCGCACCATGCCTCGACCGTAGGCTGACGCAATCGAAGCTGTCAACGGCGAAGCCAGCGACCGCGCCGTCCGTGTCGCTCGCGCCCCTCGCGGCTCTCGACCGATCGTCATTCAAGCCCCGAAAGGGCGCCCTCAACGGGACCGCCACGCCACCTCGGCCGAAAGAGGCGACACGATCCTGCGTCGCGAAGCCTCGCCACTGGTGAACGGACGCCTCGAGCGCTTGGCGCAGCGCCAAGCTGCTCACGCAGCCTGCGTGTTGGTCGAGCTCGTCCTTCAGCGTGCTCACGCCGACCTGCCAGATCGATGCGTCCATCACCCCCGGCGCGGCGACGGGTGACGACGGCGTCGCGGGCTGCTCCGTGATCGCGGGTTCCATCTCGACGTGGATCGTCGCGCGCATCGTCGGTCGTGTTCAAGAGGCGACGCACTCGAGCGCCGCGAATTCTCGCGGACCATGAACGGCCGTTCGCGATCCCGCGTGGCCGATCGATCACGCGCGCAATCGAGACCTTCTCGCGCGAGCGATCCTTCTTTACACGAGCGCGCGAACGGCAGGCCTCGGGCGTCGCGATCGGTGGATGTTGCCGCGTCCAGCGGCAGCTCTCGCTTCGTGAAATCGCCTGAAATCGTACGTGTGGGACCCGTGCGCATCGGGGAATGCCCGAGTGCTCGGCGGGCGAGCGTTCGCGGCGGATCACTTCGGCGTCGAGCGTCACGCCTTCGAGCGGTGAGCTCGGCACGCTGCGACGCATCGTCTTGCTCCGACCGCCGCGGCGTCTTACGGAAGCAACGCCATGACCCTCGCTGCGATCACGCCCCGGGAGTGGTCCTCTGCTCGCGGCCTCGTGCTCGCCCTCGCCGTGCTCGGGTCGACCGGGCTCGGCTGCTTGCCCGAGATCCACACCATCGAGGACATGCAGTCGCCCGAGGAGCTGCGCGCCGAGGCCGAGGCGCGCGAGCACAAGGAGGCGAAGAAGCGCGAACGTCGAGAGACTGCCCGGGAGGTCGCCCACGGCTTCGCGGTCGCGCTGTCGAACTTCTGCTACGCGCCGGCCGGTGACGTGGCCGCGGAGCTCCACTGCGCCCAACGCCGACAGCAGAACGCGATGGAGCAGCTGCAGGCCGAACAGGAAGAGGCGTACCGCGACGAGCAGGCGAAGAACCGCGAGACCATGGTGCGTATGCACGACGACGAGCTCGCGGCACGCGAACGGATCGCGCGCCTCGAGGCGAACGCGGCGGCGGCCCACGCAGTAGCGGCGCTCGCTCAGGCGTCCCCCTTCGACGAGCCGGCGTGGTCCTGCTGGATCGGGACCGCCGAGCAAGAGGCGATGAGCCTGTGCTACCGCTCGGAGGGCGAGTGCGCGCAGGCGTTCCTCCACTTCCAGAGCGGAGGAGCGACGATGTACGGCGGCAAGTGCATCGCGCAGACGTCCGTCGTCTGCGTGGATGCGGCCGACGGCCGGAGCGCTCCGGTCACCCTGTGCTCGTCGACCGCGGAGCTCTGCGGTCATCTGCGCGCGCGGCTGGACGCCGACGGGTGGGCCATCAGCGCGTGCTCGAGTCGATGACACTCGGACTCAGCGGGGCGGTCCACTCGATCCCCCCGGCCCGTTCCGGCACATCTGCTGCGCCCGAGCCGTATCGACGGCGAACGACGGACGTACAGGGCGGAACCCGAGCGGCGCGTCGTTGTCGTGGATCGCGTGGCGAGTTGCAGTGGATGTGAACGACCGGAGCGCGGATGCGAGCCCGCGCTCGCGCGGCGGTACGTGTGCGCGGCTCTGGTGTTCATCCTCGGTGGGTGTCAGCCGATCGATGCGAGCTCGAGCGCATTCGACGAGTCGAGCGTCGCCCCGCAGGGCGTGCTCGTGGTGCCACCGGCGGCGTTCCCCCCGTTCCAGTGGACGTTCCGCGATCTGTTGGCCGGCGACATGTCGAAGATCGAACCGGGTGCGTGGTGGTGGTGCGATCCCTCGACGCGGAGTTGCTTCGAGTCGCGGCAGGCGTGCGTGACCGCCCAGGCGGACGAGTGTCGGCCCATCGAGGAGTCCGAGTGCGACCACGTCCCGGTCGAGGGCGTGGCCTGCTTGGTGGGGACTCGGTCGTGCCTCGACATCCCTTGGAGCTCGCCTTGGGGCTGCAGCCGGGCGGCGATCGCCGCGACCAAGGCAGAAGCGCTGCGACCGATTCCCATCGTGAAGCTCGGACGGCCGAAGGTCCGTCACGTGGCTCCGTGAGGCCGGGGCACTCTCAACCACTGTCGAAGGCATCGGGCACTCGTCCCCGCCCGACTCTCGAAGAGGAATCGATCACGTCCGCGGTCGCTCCGACGTTCCCGCATTGACGCGCGAGCACTCGCGACGGTCGACGCGGCTCAGCGTTCGGGCACGTCGGCTGGCGGGCGCGGGCCGTCGCTCGCATCGCATGGCCGATCGCGTCGCGACAACGCCCGCTTCCACTCGGGCCACTCCTGCGCGATCTCCTGCGCTGCGCGTCGGGCCGCTTCCATGACTTCCGCGTAGGTCGGTGCTCGGTCCTTCATGGCTCGTCCTCCTTCGCGGCGCCGCTGGGCTCGGCGGCCTCCGTCACTCTGCCAGCCTGATCGCCGGTGTCAAGAACCTCGGCGGTCGCCTTCTCCCGCTCCAGATACGATCGCGGATCGAGCGGAAGCCGCGGTGCGGAGTCGTCCATGGGGCGCCACTCCGCTCGCGCTCCGCTCGCCCCCCTCTGCTTGCGACGCACGACACGCCCGCTGCCGAGGTTCATCGAGAAGAGATCCATGAAGCGGCGCGCGCCGACACCGACGAACGCTTCGAACCGGACGCGCGGGTCGCTCGGTTGGAGCTCGTTCGCGTCCTCGTCCACGAGCACGATCGCGTCGTCGTGGAGCTCTCGCGCCTTGCTCTTCTCGTACGGTTCCACGTACACGACCCGCCGAAGCCCAGCGGCCACGATGTGCTTGGCGCAGTTGTGGCAAGGGAACGTCGTGCAGTAGAGGGTGCCGCCCACCGTGCTCCTCGAGGAGCGCGCGCAGGCGAGGAGCGCGGCCATCTCGGCATGAACGGCACGGCCGAACTCGGTCAGGTCCAGGACGCCGGTGCCTTCGAGCTGCGATCGGTACTCCTGCACGAGACTCGCATCATCGCCTGCCTCGACTCCGGTGAACTTCCGGATGATCCCACCGAGGATGCGGTCACGCTCGCGCTCATTCGAGTCGAAACCTCTCTCCTGGTCGGGTCCACCGTTCGCCCGGGGCTCTGGCCAGTACTGGGGACGCCGCGGCCAGTACGGTCCTCCACCGGGCGACGGTACGTCGTTGGCACCCGTCGCCACGATGTCGCCTCGCGCGTCCAACACGATTGCGCCCACTTGACGCGAGAGGTCCGCGGAGCGGAGTGCGGCCGCGTAGGCAAGGAACATCGCATGCTCCTCCTCCGTGGGAGGCAGGAACGGGCGCGACATGACGAGGTCGACGAAGCGGAAGATCTCCGCCTCCGCGTCACCGTCCGCGCGCACGTAGACGTCGGCGCGGTGGAACGTGTCCCGCGTCTGCTGCCCGTAGTCCGCATCCTCGGCGCTGTCCTTGTCCAAGAGGCGCTCGGCCTCTCGCTTCGGGAAGTTTCGATCGATGAGCCGCGCGAGTCGCTGGCGCCGAGGGGCGGACGCGCCGATCAAGAAGAAGCCGTTCCCGTACACCGCGCGCAGGAGCTCGACCTCGTCGGGGTGCTTGAGCGAGCGGATGATGTGCGCCGTACGGAACCCCGGGTTCTCCGCCCGGTTCTCCCTGCGCCACGCGTGCACCGCAGCCACGGCTAGCTTCGCTAAATAGTCGTCGCCTTGCTCCTTCCGCAGGCGGTTGCCGTCTTCCATCAGCGCTTCCTGAACCTCCTCCGGTCGATCTCGGGCAAGCGACTCGCGCTCGGCGAGCAAGTCCGAGATGCGAATCGTCGGCGATGCCTCGTACCCATGGCCCGCAAGCCGTTCGCGCAGCGCTCCTTCGATCGGATCCAGCGGCGTGCCGATCGGGCTGACGAGCCCGAAGACGAGCTCGGCGCCGCGGAGGTCGGCTTCTGCGTGCTGATGGCTCATGTCGTTGCTCCTTGGACGAGAAGCACCTGCTGTGCCGGCTGACGCTCGGCCAAGGGCCGCTCATCTTCGACGGATTTCGCGATGACAACGGCCGGGGTGGCCCGAGTGGCCCGACCCCTGGCCGGCCAAGTGGCCCATCGGGCCACCGGACGCGATGAGCTCTACTCCACAGCCGTGAACTCGAACTCGGCCGTCTGACCGACCGGCCATGTTTGTTCGAAGCTGCCCTCGTGGAGTGCGGTCTTCGGCACGGGTCCGCAATCCGGTCCCGGATCGGCCCAGCAGAACTCTCCGAGCAGGTCATCGACGAAGGCGTCGAGCTCGTAGAACTCGATCACGAACGGCGTCTCGAAGTCCTCGATCGTGGTGATCGTCGCTGGCCAAGCGGCGGGGCAGGTGTCCACGGGCGACTCGACGGACGCCGTCTCTTCGCCCAGGTACACCCTGTAGAAGATCTCCGCGTCGCCCCAGCCGTCCACCATGCACTGGCCGAACGAGAGGACGCGAAGTTCGTATCGGTGGTTCCAGGCATCGTCGCACTGCGCTTCCCAACAGATCTCCGTCGCGGCGCAGTCGTTGTTGTCGGCACAACCGGCTCCGGCGTCTCCGGACTCATCGGCTTCCGAAGCGGTGGTTGGCGAGCCCGACTCGTCGGCGGAACCGTCCCCGACGGACCCCGTGTCTTCGCTGCCGTCGTCACTTCCTTCGTCGGTCGTCCCACAAGCGACGCAGATCAGCATCGCCAACCATTGCCTTCTCACCGTGCACCTCCTATCGCCCGGGTACGCCGAGCTCGACGATTAGGATGCCCGAGAAGACGATGCGACATGCTCGACAGTGACGAATTTCTCGCGGCCCGTGAACGGCCGTTCGCGATCACGCGTGGCCGATGGATCGAGCATTCGATCGAGAACGCGCTCGCGCTTGCGATCCTTCTTTACACGAGCGCGTGATCGGCAGACTTCGCGCATCGCGAGCGGTGGATGTTGCCGATGCATCGCGCGAGCTGGAGCGCGCCGTGAAATCTCCTGAAATCGTACCTGTGGGAGTCAAGCGCATCGGGGCACGCCCGAGTGCGGGCGTGTCGATTCCCGTGGATCACTTCGGGTCGAGCCGTCACGCTTCCACACGTCGAACCGCGCGAGCTCGAGCCGACCTCGAGCGTAGCGTCGCACACGGATCTCGGCGTTCGTCCGTCTCACCATGGGACGATGGGACGTCGTCGATCGGTCGGGTTGAAGATGCCGCGCGTCGGTCGACGATCGTCGGGGACACGTCGGGCGCGAGGCAGCTCGGGTGGTGGCCTCGGCGGCGTCGTCGTCGTGATCGCGTTGCTGTTCGCGGGATGCGGGGCGCTGCTCGATGCGTGCACCGGCTGTTCGTCGGATGGGCCCTACACAGCGGCGAAGGTGCAGGGGAACGTGTCGCAGCTGCGCGACGAAGCGGTCGTCGAACGTGTGCCGGAGCCCACCGCGGCACGGCAGCCCGTCGCGACCGAGCCGACGCAGGAGCCTTCTCCTGCCAAGACCCGACCGAAGAAGAAGGCGCGCGACTCTTCGACGCACGCCAAACCCCGCGCCCCCGAACGGCCCGAGCCGCGGCGTGTCGCGGAGTCGGAGCCGCGCGAGTGCTGCAAGTACTGCTCGAAGGGCATCCCATGCGGCGACACGTGCATCTCCGCCAGCAAGACGTGCCACAAGGGGCCCGGATGCGCGTGCTGATCGGCGTGTTCGCGGCGCTCGTGAGCGTCTCTTCCGTGCACGCGAGCGCCGGCGATCCGAAGGCGGACGCACGCCGGCACGTTGCGCGTGCGGACAAGCTGGTGAAGGCGGGCGACACCGCGGTCGCGATCGACACCTATTGGCAGGCGCTCGCCGCAGCGACCCGCATCGGCGACGCAGAGGAACGCTACGCGACCGCGAACGTCATCCGGCTACGCATCGCCGACAGCGAGCTCGCGGCCCACCGGGAGGACGGCGACCCCGGCCACCTCGATGCCGCGCAAGCCGTGCTCGACGAGTACGTGAAGGTCCGTCATCCCGCGGACCCGAAGCGAGCGCAGGCGCTCTACGACGAGATCGATCGGCGTCGGCATCCCGCGCCCGCGCCTCCGCCGACGCGACCCGCGTCCGTGCCCGCTCCCGCACCCCCACCGACTGCGCCGGCGGAGATCCAACCGCTCCCGAGCCCGGTCGCGCGCCCGATGGTGATCTCCGGCGCCACGCTGCTCGGAGTCGGCGGAGCCGCGACGATCGGCATGATCGCCGCACTCGTGATCCACGGGCGCGCCGACGACGACGTCGACGCGGCGACGACCCCCGACGCCCGCGACGACGCCGAAGGGCGCCGCAAGGCCGCCCGCGCCGGCGCGATCGCATCGGGCGTGATCGCGGCCGCTACAGTCACGGCCGGCGTTCCGCTCCTGGTGATCGGTCTGCAGAAGCGCCGAGGCGCACGAGTGGTCGCCGCACCCGGCTTCGGACCGACGGGCCCGACGTTCGCGGTGTGCGGGAGGTTCTGAACGTACGTGGAACTCGCGCTAGTGCTGCTTCTTCTGGCAGAGGTCGTAGTTCGAACGCGCGTCGTCCAGCTGGTCGTTGCCGACGAGGAGGTCGGCGATGTCGTCCGGCCAGCTCGACGGATGCATGACGTTCCCGGATTCGTCGACGTGGTCCAGCCAGAGCAGGTGCCCCAGCTCGTGCGCGAGCAGCTGAGCTCGAGGGAGGTCGATCGCCACCAGGCGGGGGCAGCCGACGACTTCGCTGACGACGGTCGCTCCCCGTGGATGCGAGATCACGCCAGCCTCGTCGACCGTGATGCTGTCGACCACGAATACCGGGACATCGTCGGACGCAGCGGCGAGGTCGTCCGTGTGGGCGATGGTCTCGTCTGCGGGCCAGGACACCGTCGGATCGCGCTCGAACTCGTCGAGCTGACACTCGCCCTGGTCGAACGCATCGATGCCGTGACCCGCCCAGAAGTCGATCGCATCCTCGAGCAACGGCTCGTACTCATCGCACTCGGAGGCGGTCGCGGCGTGGATGCGGAGCAGATACGGCGTGCCGTCCGCGCAACCGCTCGGGGCCGCCACGCAGGCGAGCAACGCGGCAGTTCGCGGCAGCTGCACCCTCCGTACTCTGGACGCCGGTCTCACGAGTGAGTCATGCGATCGTCGGTATTCGACCGCGCTTCCGCAAGTCGGCCATCACATCGGCGGCCCGGTCCGCTGCGCCACGCCTACGCGGCAAAGCGGGAGCAGATCGCAGGTGCGCCCGCAAGGGCGCCGGAGCTTCTCGTTGCGCCGGCGGGACATGTCGTGCGCCCGCTCGAGCTCGCGAGTGGTCGACGGCCTACGCATCGATCACGAGGAGCGCGTCGATCTCGCGGTCGTGATCGAGCAGGTCCGGCCGGAGGAGCAGCGCCTCCTCGTCCAGAGGGGAGATCGCGAGGCCGATGGCCGAGCGGCCGCTCCGTCCACGCCCGCACAGGTGAGGGACCTGTCGTCGCTGGGCGGGGCGGTGAACGAGCACGATGACCCTAACCACGACACTCGGTCCTTACGGGGTCACCTTTCCGGCCGTCCGGAGCGTGATCGCGCCTCCGGGACAGATCGTTCGCCCCCCCTCGTTTTTCCATTCCAGCAGGGTGAACCAAGTGTCGGCGTCGCTGAGCCGGTACTCGATCCTGACGGACGCGGGCCTCCAGATCGCGCTCTTTCGTGCGTCACTAGCGTATTTTCCGCTGACCTTCGGGTCGCATTCCAGCTGGATGTCGTGCTTGAACAGGTCCCCCATCGAGACGCTGGTGGGCTCGAGCATGTAGATGTCCGTTTGCCCGCGCTGACGGTTGTCGTTCGAGTTGTCGAGACGCATGCGGTAGTCGCCGAACCGCAAATGCACGTATTCATCCGTGCCCGACCCGTCGCTCGTGTGGGTCTGCTCGATGACGCGAAGTCGGCTGACTGGTGCCGCTGGCGAGGTGAATTCGGCGTCGTAGTAGACGCGGTTCGGAAGCCGGAGGAGTGCGCAGGCTTTCGGCGATGGTTCGGCGAAGCAAGCTTCTACGACTCCCGCAACCGTCTCTGCAAGCGCGACGTTCGATTCCTGCGCCTGCTTCGCGGAGATGTCAGTCGGCGAGGTCGACGTTCCACCCAGGTTCTTTTGCAAGATGATGGTATCCGCCGGGTTCAGGTACGCCTTGCCCAGACGCGAATGAGTCGCCTCGATTTGTTCGAGGATACGAGCTGCTGCTCCGGCAAGCCCATCGCGTACGCGAACTCGCTTCTTGTGGTAGTCCGTCAGCGGAGGCAGATCGGCGGTCTCATAGCCACGCACGCCCACCTTCACGATGGGCGGGACTTCGTTGAGCGTCACGACATCCCCGGACTTCGGCTGTTTCGTCGGGCAGGCGAAGACCTCGCAGGGGAGCTGCCGCGCGCGATCGACGAGGCTGTTCAGATCGGCGACCTCGCGAAATGGCCCCCTTTCGAGGATGCGGAGCTTCAAGAAGTAGCTCGTGCTCGCCTTCGCGACCGCCTTCTTGAACTCCGCCGAGCCGGACCCGAAGGCGCCGGCGATCACCGATGCTTGATGGCGCTCAGAGCCACGACTCTCTCCCTTCTTTGCCTCGACTCGGAGCGACGCCTTGAAGCTGCCACCGTAGCGCTCGTATGCGACGAAAGAGTCACCGCAGGTCGCGAGAAAAGCGAGCGGATCCTTCTTCCAGAGCTTGCGAGCTTCGCTGGTGAGCACGAACCTCTTCGCGCTGCGGGGATCGCTTTCCACTGTGGTTTCGAGGTACGCTGCGGAGGAGGAGGCCTCGTCGAAGGACTCCTGCGAGTTACGGTACGAGTAGGACGCCGAATAGACGCCAATGCCGAACGTCGCCGAGACGCCGACGTTGGCTCTTCTTCGTACCGTTGCCATGCTCTCGGTGGCGTCGTGTGAGAACTGAATGACGCCCGTCGTGGGGATGGGATCCGCGTCCTGGATTTCGATGCACTTCGCCGCCGGCTTCCCCGTGATACTGTCGAAGCCATGCCCGAGCTTCATCGTGTCGGTCGCGATCTCGTCGGGCGTCGCAGCCGGTGCGGGCACAACTGTATCCGTTGCGGCCGAGTCGGTGCTCGCCGCAGTAGCGCACGCGTCACCCGGGACCCACACGGCGCCGCCGCCCGCGTTGGAGTCTTCGGTGCATCGAAGTAGCTCGAGGCCCGCACACGTCTGGTCTCCGATAGCGCCGTCCGGCTCCTTGCAACGTGGGGTCACCGGTTCAATCCGGGCGGCGTCCTGTGGTTGCGGCTTGGTCGTCCCGGCACGGGAAGTGGTGGTGTCGCACGCAGCATGCGTGCAGATGATCGTGCCGGCCATTGCGATTGTTGCGATACGCGTCATGATGTCGACCTCCTTGTACGTCGTGCGTCGTAGCGATGCCGTGGCGATCTCGGCCCCTCAATGAAGGCGTCAGATATCCCGCCCCGCGGCGTTCGACGCCGCGGAGGACGGCCTCGCGTGCTGCTCCGAGATCGCGGCTTCAATCTTAGCAGTGATCGTCGCGCGACTCGTCATGCACGCTCTAGAAAAGGATCCAGCAGCGTAGCGAATTACCGCGGCCCGTGAACGGACGTTCGTGAGCACGCGGGGGCCGATCGATCATGCGCGACATCGAGAGCCTCGCGGGCCGCGAGCACGCTTACGCGAGGGAGCGACGCCGGTGCTACTCCCGGGCGCGGCGACGGGGAGGGCGGCGTCGCGGGGTGCTCCGTGATCGCGGCTTCCATCTCACCGCGGATCGTCGCTCGCGTCGGTCGTCGTCTTCAAGAGGCGACGCGCTCGAGCGCCGTGAATTCTCGCGCGCCGCGAACGGCCGTTCGCGATCCCGTGTGGCCGATCGATCACGCGCCAGATCGAGAGCAGCACGCGCGAGTGGATCCTTCTTTACGCGGCGCGCGATGACGCGAGCTCGCGCGTCCTCGTCGGCAGATGTTGCCGCGTCGAGCGGCCGCTCTCGCTTCGTGAAATCGCCTGAAATCGCACGTCTGGGACTCGTGCGCATCGGGGCCTGCCCGATGACCGAGAGCAGGTCGATTCCCACGGATCACTTCGCGTCGACGAGTCACGCGTCGGCTCGAGAGCTCGAGCGTAGCGTCGCGCACCGGTCGCGCGCCCGATGGTGATCTCCTGCGCCACGCTGCTCGGAGTCGGCGGCGCCGCGACGATCGGCATGATCGCCGCGCTCGTGATCCACGGGGGCGCCGACGACGACATCGACGCGGCGACGACCCCCCGATCACCGACGGAGCCGGCGGCTATCACGGCGGGAGTGGCCCGCGAAGCTGGAACGCCACGCTCTGGCCGTCGCCGAGCGCACGACTCAGCCGCACCACGTAGCGCCCCGCCGAGAGATCGAGTGACGCCTCCCGACTGTCGTCCCACAGGAGATCGACGTCCTCCCCGCAGGTCGCATCGCACGAGGTCAGCTCTAGCTGCTGACCCGGTTCCGTCTCGACATCGAGGTCGTAGCGGCCCTCCTCGGGCACATCGATGGTGAAGGACGTCCACAACCGCCCATCCAGCGGACCGATCACCGCCGAGTTCTCGCATGCGAACGCGCTCACCGAGCGGATGATGAACGGCGCGGGCGACCAGTCGCCCTCGGCCCATACTTCGGCCATCGCCGCGCACTCGACCAGCATCCGGGCCCGCCCGGCTGCCGAGCAGTTCGGATGGTCGGAGTACAGAGCGTCGAGCTCATCGAGACTCATCGAGAGCTGATCCTCCACCAGCGTCGCCAGCTCGACGCCGTCCTCGAGCGCGCCGGAAGCATCGACGAGGCGTTCGGCCGCCTCGAACGAGTCGTCGTCTGCGACGACGGCCAGGAGATGCGCTGCGGGATCGTAGAGGCGAGCCGGGATGCTCTCCCCGACGACATCGCTCAGGTCGGAGGGCGCGAAGCCGTCGTCCCAACCGAGGGGCACGGTGTAGTGCATCTGGGCGATCCCTTCTTCGAGGAAGAGCGTCCCCGGAAACGACCCGTCGAACTGCAGCTGCCGCAGCGCGTGCACGAGCTCGTGCACGTCGGCCGGCGACTGCGAGTAGGCCCGCCCCCTGCGCGCACAGGCTCGGTGGTCGTCGCAGACGTCCGCGCGATGAATCACCTCGGCGTCGAGCAAGAAGTACTCCACGGGCTCGGAGATGCTGCCGTCCGACGATCCCTCGAGGTAGAGGGCAGCGAAGTTGTCCAGGTATTCGAACGATCGGCCGCACGCCGGCACACCCGACTGCACGCTGACCCGCACATGCTCCCCTTCGAACGCGAGCTCGACGGGGAGCTCGTCGGGCTCCGGAACTTCGTAGGGCGACCATCGGCTGTCGCAAGACGCGACGGCGGCGACCCCCGACAGGAGGACCGCACGCAGCGCCTTCGAGCGACCTCCGAGCACGATCACGTCCTCATGGTACGATCCGGTAGCGGAGCAATCGAGGCGTCCCCGACCGGCGGACCTCCAGATCGAACGTGGACTCGCCGACGAGAGACGTGTAGGCGAGGATCACGCCCTCCGGGTTGTCCAGGGTGATCCTGTCGCCCCCGGCAGTGATCGCCACGAACACGTCGTTGTTCCGAAGTCCGAGGCGATGGAGGACGTCGTTGGTTTGGATCCCCTTCGCGATGAAGTCGACCCCGTTCGAGGCAAGACCCACCCGCCAGCCCTGATGCATGAGGCAGCTCGGCGCGCCGAGGAACCCGTCCACGAGACCGCGCGGCACTCGATACACACCACTGACGAGCTGAATCTGAGAGCCGAGCGACACGAACGAACAGGTGGGGGCGACGCCCTCCGGATCAGGAACGCACTCGACTTCGTCCTCGCGATTTCCGCGGTACAAGGGGCGCGGTTCGAACGCCGTGCTGCCGGGATTCACGTCGAACAGTGAGGCATCCAGGCAGTTGTTCGGCGGTAGGTAGCCGCCGATGTCGACGCACTCTTGCGCCGCGGCGTCGTAGACCTCGGTGCGAAGATCCAACAACGCGTCGACGAGTGGATCGTCGACACCGAGTTCCGCCTCCAGCGCAGCCTGCTCGATGACGACCTCGTCGTCCTCTTCGTGGTCCAAGATCCAGGCGTGCACGGGCGTGTTGTACGGCACGCATTGGCACCCTTCCGGGTAGGTGTCGTCCTCGTAGACGATCGGCTCCTCGTCCTCGTCGTACTCAGCACCCTCCGCTCGAACGCACCACCACTCGCCCCACGACGGCACCGTCCCGACATCGAGCGCAGGGCCAGCAGTCGTGTCTGCCGACGCCGATCCGTCGCTCACCGTCTCGGTCTCAGGGGGCTGTCCGCCTTCTGTTCCCGAGGTCGTCCCGTCCGCGTTGCTGCCAATGAAGCCGTAGACTTCGCACGCGAGCAAGAGGGGAGCCAACGCTGCCAGCGTCCGTCCAGCGAGTCGATCCATCGCTACCATCCTGCGACGCTAGCATCGCGCGAGCTTCCGAGTCGAGCCGCATGTGATGACTGCTCGGCGACGAATTCGTGTCGACCGAGCAACACCGATTTCGACAACAACACGCGGGCGCGCACGATTACTGATCGGACGATCGTTCGGCGCTGAGCGCCCATCCGACGATGAGAAGAGTCGAATCTGCGACGTGCCGTGTGGCCGCGACCGGCAAGCGCGCTTCCTGCACGCGCGAGGGGTGGATCGAACGGTCGAACGGGTGGGACGCGTGTCTATCCGGTGCGTTCGGGCCTCGTCACGCGCTGACGGAGGATGAGCGCATCGAAGCGTCGTGTCCGACGCTCGTCAGCGTGCTGATGAAGGTCGAGCGCAACGGATCGCCGCGTTCGAGCCTCGTCAGGCGCTGACGATCCTCGAACGCACCCACGCCTCGCCGTCGTCTGTCACCGCCGCCGACCGCAACGAGGTGGCCCATCGGGCCGGCCAGGTGGCCGAGATCCGGGCCACCCTGGCCACCTGCGCACGCGAACGCCCGGTGAAGACACGCTGGACCGTTGGCATATGATCCGCACCGCGACGAGGTCCATGCTGCCGAGACTCGAACACACGGCGCCGCCGGACCCGCGACTGTCCACTCCCACGCGCCCCCTTTCGACGCATCGCGTGCTCTCGTAGGATCGACATGGTGATCCCTGCCGCCGAGAAGGTCCTCGCCGACGCGCTCGCGCTGACCACCGAGGAGCGCGAGGCCCTCGTCGAGGCACTCGGCGACAGTCTCGATCCGATCGAGCTGTCGCCGGAGTGGAAGGCGGAGATCGCCCGTCGCATCGAGAGCGTCGAGCGTGGAGACGCGACGTTGCTCGACGCCGACGCGCACCTGCGGGCGCTGCAGGCCAAGTACGGCGCCTGATGGCGATCGGCGAGCCGCGTCCTTCGCAGCTAGAACTTCAACCGAAGGCCGCTGCGCGTGACGGCCAGACGCGCGCGACCTCGCGCGACCGCCCACTCGGGTCGGTTCGAGCGATGGACGCCCAGCAGGATCCCCGAGACCAGGAAGCCCACGGCGAGCGCTCCCGTCATCGAGCCGACCACGTACGTGCCGATCGAGAGGCGCTGCACCGCCGACGCATTGCGTGCGCTGCAGTTCGCCGCCGAATCGTACGCGCCCGAGGCGATGTCGTCCGTGCACGCGTTGGTCTTCTTCCCGATGGTCACCGCCATGCCGGCCGTGGCCGCCACGCCGATCGCCCACAGCGACCCCGTCACGGCGGTCGCCACCACGAGGCGGCCGTCCTGCTCGACCCAACGGGACTCCGCGCGCGAGACGAATCGTCGGTGCTCCGCCCTCAGCTCCGCGATCTCCTGGGACTCGGCGGATCGCCGACGAGCCACGGACTGCGACGACACGTAGGGTGCAGGCGCCTGCCCGGCCTGCGCGGCCTGGTAGCGCTGCTCGGCCCGGATCGCTCGCAGCTGATCCTTCTGCTCGGCGGACAACTCGGTCCACGTCGCCTCGTCGTTCACGTCGACTTCGGGCGGGAACCCGGGAAGGGCGGGGCGCGCCGGCGTCGAGGTCGGCTGCGGCGCGACCGATGTCGTCGCCATGTCCGCGGGCGCCGGTGCGGATGTCGGCGGATCACCCGCGAACGGATCGGCCGCCACGTCGGCGGGCGGCGCGAGCGAGACGCTCACGGCAATCGCGACGGTGTTGATCGTCCACATGGCGTCGATCCTCCGGAGGCTCGGAATCCACGTACGGTCGACGCATCGACATGGCAAGCGCGGCTGTCTGGACTCGCGACGGGTGATCGAACGATCGCGCGGGTGGGGCGCGTGCCTGTTCTGGTGCGTTCGACCCTCGTCACGCGCTGACGGAGGATGAGCGCATCGAAGCGTGGCGTTCGAGCCTCGTCAGCGCGCTGATGAAGGTCGAGCGCAACGGATCGCCGCGTTCGAGCCTCGTCAGGCGCTGACGACCCTCGAACGCACCGCGCCCGCCCTCGTCCGTGGCCAGCCTACGTCGCGGTGTTGCGTGCGCGGCTGGATTGCCCCGTCGCGCTCGTGATCGTCACGCTCGACGACGACACCGCGCGATGGTGCGCGCGACCGATCGAGCTCGACGAGCATGGTTCGGTGCTGCGGCCGCGCGTGATCGGGCCGGCCGAGGTGCCGTGGGTCGATCTCGACACGGCGCGTCGCTGGCCCGAGCTCGGCGTCGTCTCCGTTCTCGCACATGCCGATGCGCCTGCCGTCATCGACCTCGGCCGCGCAGTGCTCACGGCGTGTGCATCGCTCGACCCCGAGCGGCGTGAGCTGTACACTGAGGTCGTTCTTTCGTACCTGAACGAGGCCGCGCGCCGCGCCTTGGAGGCCGAGATGAGCTTCGAGAGAATGGAAACCAGGAGCAAGTACCTGCGAGAGCAGTGGGACCGCGCCGAAGCGGAGGGCCGTGAGAAGGGCCTCGCGGAAGGCCGTGAGAAGGGCCTCGCGGAAGGCGAGCAGGGGGCGCTCGCACGCGCGGTGCTCGATCTCCTCGAGGCGCGAGGAATCGCCGTCACCGACGAGCAGCGCTCTCTCGTGCTCGGCCGTTCGGAGCTCGACGTGCTCCGCCGCTGGGTCGTCCGCGCGGCCACGGTCGCCACGGCGGTCGAGCTCTTCGCGATGTGAACGCTCCTCACTCGAGCCGCGTCACGATGACGGTGGCGTTGGGTTCGAACCCATCGGGTGGCGCGCTTCACGGCAGCACGGTGCGGCGCAGCACCCCTCGCGGACCGTCCTCGACCAAGTACACCACCTCGTCCTGCTCCGCCGGCCAGGCGGTCGGAAACCCATCGCCCCAGTAGAAGACCCCGAGCACGCCGAGCGATCGCGGTTCGATCTCCACCACCTCTTCGTCCGGCAGCATCACGCGAAGCGGCAGCGCCGCGGGTCCGGAGCCGCGCGGTGGCTCGAACACGATGCGCCCCCGCGTCGTCGCGAATGCGACCTCCACCTCGTCGAGCAGTGTCCGCGGCACGGTGTCCGTCCCCGCGAGATGGACCACGCGATGCTCTAACTGCATGAACACGCCGTCCTGCCCGGGTAGAGTCCACACGACGTCACCGTCGGGCAGCTCGACGACGCGTCGTTCTCCAGTGGCGGGCCACACCGCATTGGCCTCGCCGGCGACCTGGACGAGGATCGTGTCGTCCGTGAGCCGCGCGAGCGGAGACCAGATCTCGTGGCCGATGACCTCGTTCGTCTGTCCGCCGTCGAGGTGACGCGCGCGGAAGACCTTCCACTCCTCGGGCTCCGGGATGGTCGGGGGCCCCCACGACCCCTTGACGAGCCAGTCGCCGAGCTGCCGGATCGGCTCGAAGCTGTCGTAGCAACAGAACTCGAACCACTCACCTGTTGCCCGATCGATCACGCGCGTCGGCCCGAGATCGCGATGCACGATCACCCGACTCCCGTCCGGGAGCACGTTCACGGCGAAGACCGGCCCGGCATCGAAGCTGCGCGTGGACAGGGACGAGGCCGAGAACGCGAGCAACGTCTCGTCTTGCAGCACGACCAACAGATCGTCGCCCGCCGCACGGATGTCGATCCCGAACGGATGATCGCTGTCGCACGCGAAGTCCTGCTCGCACCCGAGCACCCAATCCGGATCGGCGATCCTCGCCGTGTCGGTGACGACGATCGCGCGCGCGTCGGGATCGAGCGGATCGGGATGGAACCACACCCTGCTGCCACCGCGCTCCTGCGCCGCCAACCCACCTCCGACGGGCACGACACGACAGCTCTCCACGGACTCGAAGATCACCCGATCCGCGGCGACCCCGTGAGGATCGACGACCGCCATCGATCCCGTCTCCTCGTCGCACGACAAGATCCACTCCTCCGCGACGCCCAGCAACGGCGAGCCCGCGAGTGCCGCGGTCGTCTCGAGCAGCACGCGCTCTTCACCACAGCGATCCACCGCCCAGTACTCCAGCGTCGTCTCGTCGGGCGAATGCTCGACCAAGTAGACGTCGCCCGCACGCGTCGCCCACAGCCACGCGGGCCCCGAGCTCTCGAACAGATCGACGGGCCCAAGGGCGCCGCAGTTGCGCGGGTAGACGTCGCCGTCATCGCCCGTCGCGGGCCCGCACGCGATCAGCACGACGGCGGGCGCCAGTGCGCATGCAGCTCGTCATCGACGGCCCTCGGATCGCGAATCGATCCTCATCCATCGTCGATCATCCGAGCACGCCTGGCGCAAGTCAACGCAGCTGCCACCGCCGGCTCGGCGCTTCGTTCACGCGCTCGAGGGCACCTTGCGGTCACAAACTGTGACCGCAAGATCCAGGAGGGGCGCGCGCTTCCTGGACGCGCGAGGTGTGATCGAACGGTCGACGGGTGGGACGCGTGTCTATCCGGTGCGTTCGAGCCTCGTCACGCGCTGACGGAGGATGAGCGCATCGAAGCGTCGCATTCGAGGCGCGTCAGCGCACTGATGAAGGTCGAGCGCAACGGATCGCGGCGTTCGAGCCTCGGCAGGCGCTGACGACCCTCGAACGCATCCGCGCTCGCAGTCGTCGGCCTTCGCCGCCGACCGCAACGAAGGTGGCCCATCGGGCCGGCCAGGTGGCCAAGCCACGGGCCACCTTGGCCACCTGCGCGCGAGCAAGTGCTCGTCACGATGATCACGTGGCGTGGCACGGAGCTCGCACAGCAAGCGACTCACCGCGATCGATGCTGTCGTTCGAGCACGAGTTCCTCGTCAAGATCCTGCGCGAGCACCCCGTTGCGGTGCTCGAGCTCTTGCGCAGCGCCCACGGCGTCCAGCACGATGTGCGCGAGGTCGCCAGCGCACGGCGGGTCGAGCTCGTAGCGCTCGTCGAGCGCGATGCGGGTGCGCTGCGTTTCGATCGTGAACGACGGCAGCTCTGCGTCCTCGTGACACGCCAGGACCGCGAACACGACGAGCCCGAGACGTCGACCGCCGGGGAGCCGGGTGGTGTCGACGGGATCACCGACCGATTCCATCGCCGCATGATCGCACAACTCGGTGTCGAGCGAACACGGCGTCGATCCTCCGTGGGCTCGGACTCCACGTACGGTCGACGCATCGACACGGCGAGCGCGCTTCCTGGACGCGCGAGGTGTGATCGAACGGTCGAGCGGGTGGGACGCGTGTCTATCCAGTGCGTTCGAGCCTCGTCACGCGCTGACGGAGGATGAGCGCGTCGAGTAGACGAGCCGCGGCGGGTCGGGCATCACCACGACGGTCTCCGGCACATGCTCGATCGTCGCGGACCCGCACAGCTCCAGCGCGTCGTCTCGCTCACTGATCGACCATCGGTCGCCATACCGGAGAGCTGCCGGCGCCGAGGTCGACACGATGCGATCCATCGCGATCCCGCGGCGAGTTCGCACTCTGCCGTACGTGGCGTCCCGAGCGGGTCGGTGTTCACACCACTCATTCCCGACGGACTCGGCGTTTCACGCGTCGCTCAGCACCTTCGCGCCTGCGGCGACGAGCGCCTCGATGACGCCATCCATGCGGACGAATCGGCTGGTACGGAACGAACACGCACATCCCATCTCGTCCGCGCGTGAGTGGCCTGATCGAGCATCAGCTAGTGTGCTTCGATGATCGTGCGAGGGAACGCGCAGCGCTTCGCATCCATATCGGTGCGCGCATGGAAGTCGCACTGGGGCCCTGCGAGGGGCGCGATCACTGCGACCAGGCGCTCGAGTGTCACATCCTCCGCCGCCGTGACGATCGCGACCGGCGCCGTGCGGCCGTCGTACTTCTCTCCACGCGTTCGGTCGCGCGCGAGCTCCGTGAGACGGGCAAGCTCGGCCGAGCTCGCGTGATCGAACCGGAGCTTTCGATCGCCGTCGATCGTCAACGAGTCGGCCTCGACGTCCACGTGCAGCGTCTGCTTCGGGCGGAAGTAGGGCACGGATCCGTCAGGTGCGTACCGCGGTGGCTCGAGCTCCACGCCAGTCGCGAAGGGCACGTCCGCGGGCGCACCTTCGAGGGCGAGGAAGTAGGTGCGGAACCCGGCTCGATTGGCCGTGTAGAAGATTTCGATCAGCGTCGACTGTCGGGTGCCGACGTCGGCGAACAGCACGACGCCGTCGACCGGCTCGTCCCCGCGAGCGCGGTCCCGCTCTGCGACGGCCTCGCGCAACGTGGCGATGCGCGTGCGCAGTGCGGGGATCTCGTAGCCCTGCAGGTCCTCCGACACGACTCGACCGTCGACAATGCGGGCCACGGCCTCGCCATCGACACACACCGATTGCCGCGAGACGATCACGACGGGACCGAACGACAGCCAATCCCACGCGCTTGCGCGGGGCAGGGTGACTTCCGACGCGTAGGCCTGCGGATAAACGCGGTCCATGTGTCCGGGCGAGATGGCGTCGCTCGCGACGAACTTCGGACAGGCGCCCGTGTTCTTGGGTTCCGCGGGCGTCGTGGCGGGCTTCGCCACGGCCGGCGGTGCGCTCGCGGGCAACTCCACCGCAGGCGGAGTTGCAGTCGGTGTCTCCGATTCGCACACCGCGAGCACGAGCAGCCCGGTCACAGCGATCACTGACGCAACCGTGAGGCGCATGCGCTACGGACGGTATCAGCTCGTCCGCGCGCCGCGTAGTCCGTTCCGCCGCGCGCGCACGCTCGACGGCCGAGTGCTCACGGACGGATGGCGGCCACCCTCGAGACACCGTTCGGCGCGGCGCCAGGTGGCCGGCGACTTCGATCTTGCGGTCACAAACTGTGACCGCAAGATCCGGATCCTCATGGTGACGCCAGCTGCCGAGAAGCTCCTCGCCGAAGCACTCGCGCTTCCCGTCGCAGAGCATGAAGCGCTCGGCTGAGGCCCGATACTCCCGGGCCGGCGAGGAGCGCTCCTGCCGTCTCACGCTTCTTTTATACTGAGATCGCCCTCGCCTCGTGCCGGGGTCGCGAGGTCGAGATGAACAACGGGAGCGCGAAATTGCGGATCGACGCCATCACGGAGCGCCTGGAGTTGGCGGCGGCTGCGGGCCACGCCGAAGGGCTCGAGCAGGGCCGCAAGCAAGGCCGCGAGGACGGCCACACGCGCGGCCTCGGCGAGGCGGTGGTCGAGGTCCTCGAGTCCCGCGGGTTGTCCGTGCACGAGCTGCAGCGAGACAGACTGCTGTCGTGCTCCGATCGCGACACGCTCGAGATGATCGGAGGTCGGCGCCGAAAGAAAACTGCGGTCGCACGTGCGTGAGCTACGGCAGCGCGTAGCTGCGCAGCTCGAGCGCATCGTCGACCGTGTGCAGCACGAGCTGCGGCACGCTGGCGTCGCCGACGACCCAGGCCGCGCGATCGCCCAGCGAGATCGCATCGTCGCCACGATAGAGCCGCGCGTCGCCGAGCAACCGCGGTGCTTCGAGCACGCGACCCCACTCGTCGACGAGCATGCCCCACAGCCCGGTCGGTGCGGTGGTCGTCCATTGCTCCCACAGCGCGATCAAGCGCCCGTCGTCGAGCCGCACGAGGTCGGGGTTCTCGACGTGCAGGTTCACGGGGTCGTCGTGATCCGTGAGCCACACCAGCCCGCGGTTGTAGCCGGTGTACGCGCTGCCCCAGTAGTCGACGATCGACACCTGGAAGTCGGTCGCGGCGGGGTTCTGCGTCATCGTGTCGACGATCTGCACGTCGTACTGCGCGGGCGGATTCGTGGCCTCGAAGTCGCTGCGCACGTGCGCGAACACGAGGTTGCGCGAGGCGATCACCGCCGAGCCCGTGTAGACCGGATCGTGCTCGGTCGCGAACAGGAGCGCGTAGCCGTCGGTGGTCGGCACGAGGTTGCCGAGGCGCGTGAAGGTGTTCTGGTACGCGCCGCCCGTGCTCGGATCGCCGCCCTTGATCGCGAACGCCACGCGCTCGACGATCGTGTTGTCGACGCCGTAGTCGAACACGCCGATGCCGCGCAGGCCGGCGTCGCCGTGCAACACTGCGACGAAGCGATCGCCGTCCCACACGATGCGCTGCTCCCACGAGTGGCCCGGGCCGGGGATGTGCCCGGTCTGCGTGCCGGTCGTGGTGTCGACCAGGTGGAAGCACTGCCGCTGGTGGCGCGACATCACGACCGGGTCGTACTCGGTGAGGCACGAGAAGGTGATGCCCACGGTGCCGCCGCCGACGGCGATGCGTCCGGTGCCGAACGCCATCGGTCCGACCAGCGGATCGTCCCAGCTCCCGCCGACGTCGTTGCGCAGGTCGGTGGTGAAGAGCTCGGTGCCGCCCTTGGCGAACCCGTGCACGCGTGCGATGCCGTCGCGATGCTCGCCCGACGGCGTGGTCTCGGCGATGATCAGATCCTCGGCGATTGCAGTGACGTAGAAGCGATTGCCGTCCTCGTCGCGGGCGTAGCCGGCCAGGCGATCGATCGTCGGTACCGGCCAGTGCCAGCGCGTGGCCCAGCCGTCGCCGCTCGGCTCGAGCTGCGTGACCACGATCTGCGGCGACGCGGTGTCGAGCCAGGCGACGTCGATCGAGCCGTTGGGATTGCGGTGCGCCACGAGCTGCGGCTTGCCGTCGGGGATGATCTCGGGCGGACCGGGATAGAACTCCTGCGACGGATCGAACGGGACGCCGAACGCCGCGACCGGACCGGGCTCGGCGCCCATCGGCGGATCCTCGGGCGGACCTCCGGTCGGATCGGGATCGCCGGTGCTGGTGTCGCCGCTGCTGGCATCGGCGCCGCTGGGGTCACCGCTCGGATCGCCACCCGTCGAGTCGACCTCGCTCGCAGCACCACCGCTCGGATCGCCGGCGCTCGGATCGGTGATGCCGGTGCCCGAGTCGTCCGCGTCGCGGGCACCTGCACCGCACGCGAGGCAGAGCGCCGCGCCCCAGACGTGCGGCGCGTGGGCGGAGAAGAAACGATCGCGCATGGTCGGGGGGTCCTTCCTCGTGGTGTAGTGGCCGGCCGCGGTTCCCTGGATCACGGCTCATGGTGGCCGCGGCGTGTCGTCGAGCAGGAAGCAGAGCTGCACCGGATCGCGCAGCGGTGATCCGTCTTCGCCGAGCTGCCACTTCACGGTGATGCCCGGGTGGTACTCGCCGTCGCCGTGCTTCGTGCCCTCGGCCTCCCACGCCGTCTGGTACAGCCCCCAGCCGATGCGATGGCGATCGATCGCGAGGCCGTCGTCGGGCGCGACGGCACCGTGCTTCGTGCCCGGCGGACACGGTGCAACGGAGGGCACCATCCCGTGGCCGTCGAGTCCGAGCGCGCCGGCACCGACCACCAACGAGGTCATCTGCGCCGCGTCGATCTCCGGCCGCATCGCGAGCATCGTGAGCACGCGATCCTCGAACGCGTCGATCGCTTCGCGGCGCTCGAGGAACGCAGCGCGGGCCTTGGCTTCGTCGGGCGGCGTCGCGCCGCACGAGGCCCCGCCCGCGAGGAGCACGAACGCCGTGATCGTCATCTTCCGCATGCAACCTCCTCGAGGCCCTGCTCGGAAGCGTAGTCCATGACTCGCCTCCATTGGAACAGGCGACTCGTTCCGAGCGGCTCGCTCCATGCCGGGTCCCGTTCGGACGCACGTGCGGTCGGGCCGAGCCGAGCTCGAGCGAGCTCGACGACGCGATCCCGGCACCAAGGGATGTGCTCGTGGTTGCCCGCGGTTGCGATCCCACCGACCGGTTGGACGTTCCGATTCCCGACGGCGGCCGACGTGCCGACCTTCGAGCCGGTCCGAAGTGGTGGTGTGAAGCGTCGCACCTCGGGGAAAGAGATGGGCCTCGGGAGAATGGAGACGAGGATCGAGCTCGAGGTGCTGCGACGCTGGGTCGTCCGCGCCGCGACAGTCGAAACGATCGCGAAGCTGTTCGAGACGTGAGCGCGCGCGACTGCGGCTCTCGAAGGAGGCTTCAGCCGGCGAAACGAGTGCGATCGGTGTGGAGGAACCCATGGCGCAGCGGTATGATGAAGCATGCGCCGGCTCGGCTCTCGCGCCCTACCCGCGGTCGTGTCGATCGCGTGCATGCCTGATGCCGACATGGCACACGAGGGCTCCTCGCAGGCGAGCGATGAGGCGAGCTCCGACGTGTTTTCCGACAGCGGATGCGATCCCTGCGACCCAGCGGAATCGTGTCCGACCGAGTCGTGTGAAGACGGTTGCGGGGGCGGTCCGAGATGCGGAGACGGGCAGACCTGCATCGAGGGAGCGTGCGCAGCAGTCGATGCGGTGCCTGACTGTTCACCTTCGCTCGCGACGCCGCTGCGTTTCACCATCTCGCCGGGCACGAGCGGCATCACTCACGGCTTCGCTCCCATCGATGCAAACGAGGATTCGATCGTGGACTTCGTCGTCGAACGCGACGGTCTACTCGAAATCGTCTACGGTGACGCACCGAGCCCCGAGCCGCTCGAGGCTTCGCCTTTCTCCGTGTTCCAGTCGGCTCTCGTTGCCGATTTCGATGCCGACGGGCACCAAGACATTCTCGCGTTCGGTAACGCGGCGCATATTCCACTCTTCGGAGATGGAACGGGCGTCTTCTCGCCTGGCGTCGATGTGCCGGAGCTCGCCGCGGGCGGGGCGGAGCATGCCGCAGTCGGGGACCTCGATCTCGACGGCACTCCCGAAGTCGCTGCGTTCTTCGTCGAGTACACCGAGTCGCCGCCGCCGCCCAGTCCACCGGAGGATCCAGTGCGGGCCGACCGCTGCCGCGTTCTCGCCGGAGTCGATGGTATCGGCGGATCCATGCTGGACGCCGGTGGTTTTTTCACCAGGGCTGGTGCTGGTCTCTCGGTCGCAATCGGGACACTGCAGACCGATGGATGGCCGACCGTCATGTGCATCGCCGAAAGCGGCACGGCATGGTTTCTGACGCCGCACGCACCCGACCATCAGCCGAGTGCGGTGATGTTCGACGTGCCTGCTGCTGCGTACGACCACGCCTTCCGCCCGGGCGCTGGAGGCAGTAGTGGCGAGTTTCTCGTGATTGGCCACATCGAGGGCGGCACACTCGTCACCGGATACACCGCGGACAACGACGCCGCGATCGTCGTCTCTCGGCGATTCTGGATCCCTGGAGCGTGGTTCGATCGAATCGACGTCGCCGATGTCGATGGCGATGACGATCATGATCTGGTTTTCGCGGGACTCGACGGCGCAGCGCTACACCTCGTCGACGACGGGCTCGGTTGCATCAGCAGGATCGACGAACGACCCGCGCTCGAAGTGGCGTTCACTGACATCGAAACCGACGGATGTAGTGAGATCGCAATCGGCGGTGCGTTCGGGCTCGACGTCCGCGACGTATCGGTGAGCGCGTGCGAATGAGGCGCGTCGGGAACGACCTCGATTCTCGACTCTCGGTGCGAATCAGGTCTTCGTCCGTCTCGCGGGCAGGCGCTTGCGGGCGGAGTCACGCGACGGTGCTCGATGCCGACGCGCATCTGCGTGCCCTGCAGGCCGAGTACGGCGCCTGATTCGTGCGACCATGCTCGGGCATGCAACGGCTGCTCCTGCTCGGTGGTCCGCCGGGCGTCGGCAAGACGACGGTCGCGCCGCTGCTCGCGGATCGCCTCGCCCCGTGCGCAGGGGTCGAGGGTGACGACCTCTGGCGCATGTCGCCCACGCTGATCACGGACCGAACGCGCGCGATGGTGGAATCGAACATCGCGAGCGTGCTGACGCGCTTCCTCGCGGCGGGCCACGAGTGGGTGTTCCTGTCGTGGTGCTGCATCGACGCGATCTGATCGAGCGGATCCTCGCCGCGGTTGTCCGGGAAGGCGTGAGCGCGCACGTCGTCCACCTCGTCGCGAGCCCCGAGGTACTGCAAGCGCGTTTGGCTGGGCGCGAAACGTCCGTCGAAGTCGCGCTCGAGCGGCTGGCCAGCATCCGCGCGCTGCCGTATGCGCAGATCGACACGACGACGCTCACCCCGGACGAGGCGGCCGATCGCGTCGCCGCGCTCGCGCTGTGACGCTCACCTTCAGCAGCCTTGTCGAGTGCCGCTTCCAGTCACGGCTTCGTCCGCTTCGCAGGCGCTCGCTTCCGAGTGGGATTGGGCATCGACGTCTCGTGTCTGGCTCGGGCTTCGCTGACAACTGTCGCGGGCCGATGCAGTCGTCGCCATAGCTCGCCCGCAGGGACGTCCTGAACCAACGTGACGCGTAGGCGCCTCGTGTCGTTGCCTCCGCCCGCTTCGGGCTCCTGACCGACACGTCGTGCCGCCTTTCCAATTGCGCGTGCAAGCGCGACGTGGTCGACGACCGTCTTCATCAGCACCGGGTACGCCTGATCCCTCAGCACGAGCGTGCGCTGCTGTACCGAGAGCCCACGTCGGTGGACCTCGTCGGAATCGACCTCGATGCGTGCGATGTCGATCTCGGCCTCGCTCAGTCGCCGGAGAATCGTCTCCAGGCCGAGGCCGTACTCGGAGTTGCGCTCGTCGTCCGCACCCTTCTTGCCACCGCGACTGTGGAACACGATCGTCGAGCGATCCTCCTGGGTCTCGACATCGAAGCGTGCATCGATCTCCTCCCCCGTATCGCCGACGATCAGCGGGAGCTTCATGGATGAACGATTGGCGTCCTCGAAGTAGCGCTCCAGGTGCAGGTCGACGAGCTCCCCGATCAAGCGAGCGAGCCCCGGGGTCGGACGCTTGCCCAGTCGAGATGCATCGATCGACTTCGCATCTTGGGTGAAGAGCTTTCTCGATCCCAGCCGCAGCAATCCCGGGAACGCGGCCTCGTCGAGCAGCCGCTGGACCGACGAAGGGTCCGTTGCATCGGCGGCGAGATCGCGGGTCATCGCTGCACTCCGTCGGGCTCTCGTGGCGATCCACTCCGCGATCGCGCGCTTGGCGACGCGGCCGGGGAACGGCTCGAGGTGCAAGAGCGCGCGCAAGACCAGCAGCTCGTGGCTCTTGGTCGGCTTCAGGGCCTCGAGCTCGTCGAAGAAGCGTCCGAGCTGCTCGAAGACCTCGATCTCGTCCGGCGCGAGGTGTCCACGGGATGCGACGAACGCGAGCCATCCGCCGCCCTTCTTCGAGAGGTCCTTCAACCACCCCGCGTGCCATGCCTCGAGCGCGTTCGGGCGCACCCCGTGGACGTCGTAGAACGCGTCGTACCATCGCTCGGCCTTCGTGCCCTGCTTCGCATTGTGCTCGCGCAGCCGGGTGAGGATGTCCTGCGCTTCGAGGTCGAAGTGGACCTCGACGCCGGGGGGAAGATCGGCCGCGCGAAACCCCGGACGCCACGGCTCGTCTTTGGATCCGACCTCGATCTCGAGCGTCTCGAACAGCATCTGCGGACGGCGCAGGAAGACCTCATGATTTCCGATGAAGTCGAGCACGGTGAGTGTCTTGCCCTCGACGCGCCGGAGACCGCGTCCGAGCTGCTGCAGCCACACGATGCTGCTCTCCGTGGGCCGCAGCATCATCACCGTATCGATGTTCGGGATGTCGACGCCCTCGTTGAACATGTCGACGCAGAAGACGATCTCGATCTCGCCCCGGGCGAGTGACTCGAGCGTGGCCGTGCGAGGCGCCCGACTTCCGGAGTACACCGCAGCGCAGGTTCGACCGTGTGCAGCGAAGAACTCCGCCATGAAGTCGGCATGGCCCTTGGTCACGCAGAAGGCCAGCGCACGCACACGACCCGGCGCGTGCTTCTCGAGGTTCTCGAGGGTGTGCCGAGCGCGCGACTCGATCGCGATGGTGGCCTCGAGGCGTTCGTTCGTGTAGCTGCGCCAGGGGATCTTCTCGTACTCCGTCGGGTCTCCGATCCCGAAGTACCGGAACGGCGACAGCTGCCCGTCGTGGATCCCCCGCGGCATGTCTGCGCGGTAGACCTCGTTGCCCTCGCAGAGCGACAGGATGTTGAATCCGTCCATTCGGTCCGGCGTCGCGGTCAGACCGAGCAGGAACTCGGGCTCGAAGTAGTCGAGCACGCGCCGGTACGTCTCGGCCGACGCGTGGTGGAACTCGTCGATCACGAGGTAGTCGAAGTGCCTCGGGTGGAAAGATTCGAGATGATGATCGAGCGAGAGCGTCTGCACCGAGGCGAAGAGCACGTCCGCTTTCGGGTCCTTCTCGGTGCCGTGGTAGAGACCCAGCCGCGCCGACGGACGGACCTTCCGGAAGGTCTGCAGGGCCTGCGTCAGGATCTCCTCACGGTGCGCGACGAACAGGACGCGGCGAAATTCTCGCGAGTCGAACGCGCTCAAGTAGGTCTTGCCGAGACCGGTGGCGAGGACGACCAGGCCAGCGCGCTCGCCCATGAGGCGGGTCTGCTCGAGCTTCAGGAGCGCTTCGCTCTGGATCCCGGGCCGAGGTGTTGCTGGCTCGACCGGAGCGTCCTCGGCCACCGCGACGGGCAACGCTTCGGCGCCGCGCATCGGTGGGACGCGACTGCGCTCGTACGCTTCGATCCAGTCGGCGTCGACCCGCTCGGTCGCCGGGTGCTCCCAGAGCGCTTCGAATGCCTCGCGCGCATCCGAGAGACCCTCGGCGGTCGTGATCTCGAAGCTCCACTCCAAGCCCGTCCGCAGTGCGGTCTCGCTCATGTTGGAGCTGCCGATCCACGCGAATCCCTTGTCGGGGCCGTGGACGATCCAGGCCTTCGGGTGGAAGGAGTCCCTGCGGTCCGGCTTCACCCGATAGGCGCGCACGTGGAGCGTCGATCGGGACTCGGTCGGACTGGCGACGGCGGGCAGCTCGAGGAGGTGGCGGAGGGCGTTGGGCTCCGTCACGCCTTGGTAGTCGCCGGTGATGATGCGTATCCGTGAGCCCGGCCGACGCAGGACGTCGACGAGACGGTCGTGCAGCAGCCAGACTCCCGCGTCGAAGATGAACGCGATCGCCAGGTCCACACGCAGCGCATCGTCGAGCGCGGGGCGGAGTCGCTCGATGAGCGGGTCGCCTTCGCCACCGGACACGACCCTCCGCCGAGCCACGCTGCAAGCGTGCCAGCTCGGAGGATCTTTCTCGAGGAGAGCCTCGCGGACTCAGCCCGAGCCGAAGACCCCCGGCAGCCGCGCCTCGGGCAGACTGAGTGCGGCGCCGATCCTCGGGAGGGCCGCCATCAGCTTCGCCATCGGCTGCATTCTGGGGCCCATGGACGCGAGCAAGCTCGTGAAGATCTCGAGCTGACCGGCCACCGCGGCCTGGTGCTCGGCGGGCACGACCGCCGCGAAGAACTCCGCCCCGGTGATCGTGCCGCGAAGACACGCCTCCATCGCATCCTCGTGCGCCGCGTTTTGGCCGGGAAAGGGCGGAAGGTCCATCGCGGCAAGCCCCATCACGAGCTCGAAGATCTGTTGCTCGGCATCAGGCCCGAGCGGGACGAACGAGGTGGACATCATTGCCTGCATCGATCCGCCGACGAGTGCCATCCCGGTGTTGACGCGATCCTCGATCGACTTGGCCTCGCGGAGCCGGACCGCTTGCGCGTGCACCATCGCGTTTCGTGCAGCGACGCGTTCGAGTAGATCCGTGGGCAAGTCCGCCCGATGCATCCGGGCGAGCCAAGTCGCGCGACCGGGGTCCACCTTCCACAGCGAACGCAGTGATTCGAGCATGCCCATGGCGAATCTTCCTTCCGTCGGATGGTCTCGACGCGTCGTACCACCGCCGTACAAGTGATGCCTGGGAGCCGAACGATCCCGCGTACGCGCGTTCGGCCAGCGAACCGATGCTTCGTCAACGAGCCGAGAGCTCGACGAGCGCCTCCTCGAGCTCGTTGCCGCCGTCGGTGTACTCCACGACCCGCAGCTTGCGAACCATCGGGAAGAGCGAGTCGACGACACCCGTACGACCGACGACCTGCGTCGGCGTGCCGAGCGTGTGGGCGATGCCGAGCTCGAGCGCGACGTTCGGATTGAGCTCCGTCAGATCCACGAGGATGTGGGTGGCTCGACAGAGCTCGTCCCAGAGCGAGCGGACGATCCTCGGATCGTCGACGTCGTCGTGGCGGCGGTACACGTGCCCCATGCCCGACCAGCACGCACGCGCTCGGTCGCGTGCCGCGTTCGACCAGTCCTCGCGAAATGGCATCACGTGGAACAGCCGATGCGCCTCGATAGGACGTGCGAGCGGCCACGTCGAGTGGACGACCAATGCGCCCGCGCGTCGTGCGAGGTTCCGCAGCACACCCTCGGCGATCGTCGGATCCTCGGCCCGACCGAGCTCGTCCACGAGCGCAGTCTGGCCGGAGAACGCCTTCCGCGCGGCCGCGACCAGCGCGGGCAAGTCGAGCGCGCCTGCGCGTCTCTGCGGCAACGCGAGCAACCGATCCATCGCGTCCCGCAGTCGCTCCTCGTCACCGCTGTCGCCTTGCCATGTCAGCGGCTCGACGTCGATGTCGAACGGCAACGCGGTCTCCGACCGTACGATGGGGAGCACGGGAATCCCCAGCGTCAACGCGATGCCGATCTCGTAGCAGGTAGCGGCGAGCGCGGCTCCTCGCAGGTCCAGGTCCGCGATCACGACTGCGCTGCGCCGTAGCGCGTCGAACCGTGCTTCGCCCAGCTCTCGCCCGAGTACGGGTGGCTCGACGACGAAGCCGAGACGCTCGCAGAGCTCGCGCAGCCGCGCCGACGGAGCATCGCCCGCGAGATGGACGGCGCTCGGATGGCGCTCCGTCCAGCCGTGCGGCCAGATCGGCCTGACCCATCCGAGGCGATCGCGGGCCAGCGCGCGCTGGGCCTCGAGCGCGAGTGGTCGGAGCTCCGCGAGCTCGATCTGACGCGTCCCTCCGACGTCCGCACCGGCCTCGGCGAGCGCGTGGCAGATCCTCACCACGCGATCCATGCAACCGAACAGGCGGTCGCGGGACGGCGGTTCGATCTCGGGGCGAAGGGCGTCGAACATCAACGCTCGCCACAGTTCGAGTCCGAGCCTGCGAAGCTGCGTGGAGCGCAGCCGCGGATCCGCGAGCGTAGCTTGATCGATCAGTCGCATCAGCTCGTCGAACCGCGTGCGGGCGTCCTCGAGCACGCTCATCATCGCCTCGATCGTCTTCGCGTCCGACTGCTCCGCCAACGACGCCAACGCGTCCGTGAATCCCCGCGCGAATGCGGGAGGGAGCACCTGCCGCGCGTGCTCGCGCAATGCGTCGAGATCCCGAGCCGAGCCCCGGAGTCCCTCACTGAACTTGCGGAGCTGGTCGAGCATCGACGCCGCCTGCGCGCGCTTGTTCTCCACCCCCCCGACTTGCGCCGGCAGCCGGTTCCGAAGGGTCGGCAGCGCCTCGTCGTAGAGCTGCAGGACGCGCTCGAGCGCCGGCATGTCTGAAGGTCGGCCGCCGAGGAGGATGTTTCCGAGGTTGACGCAGTACTTTGCTCGCAACAACGCGTCGCCGGCGAGCGCGATGTACGGCTCTGCGAGCGCGTACGACGACAACGCGTCGTCGAATGGTGCGTGCCGACCCTGCGCGAGGTCGAACTGCGCATCGCCGAGCCGCATGAAGCTGAGCGCCCGCTCCGTCGAAGAAGCTTCGGAGTCGTGCTCCATCGCCTCCGCAACCGCCGCGAGCCCCTCGACGATGCGGCGCAACTCGGCACCGAATTGCGGGTCCCCGACGGCGTGCTGTGCTAGCGCGCGATCGTGTCGGTCGACGAGCTGTCGACGACGCTCGATCAGGTGTTGCATGGACGCGAGAGTGAAGTGTCGGTGCCGTGCGGAACGATCCCCGGCAGCGAGAGCTGCGGCGAGCTGATCTTTCGTCGCGCCTACGAACGCCATGCGGTGATGCAACCCCTCGGCGCTCGAAGCACCACGGATCCGCGCGTCCCCGCTGGGCCAAGCGGCCATCACGAGGGGTTGGGATCGATCCGCGGTCGAGTCTCACGTACCCTGAGACGCAGGCGATGTGCGGACTCATCCCAGCAACGCTCGCGACCCGGGTCGACCGGGCTCTGCATGTCTCAATTTCCGGAGAACCCCCCGGTGAGCGCCGAAGTCCCTCCTCAGCTCTTCAGCCAGGTCCGGCGCTTCTTCGTGACGAAGGTGGGCGATGATGCCGACAGACTCACGAGGATGACGTTCGAGCGGGTTTCCGCGGCTCGCGATCGCCGTCCGGAGTATGCGTCCGCCAGGGCATGGATTTTCGGAATCGCTCACAATCTCTTGCTGGAGTACGTGCGTGCGAAGATGCACGATGGCGACGTCGTGGCCGAATCACGTGGCCAGTCACCGGCCGGCGAAGCGTTGCCGGATAGTGCGGAGCAGATGGAACCCGAGGTTCTGGAAGCGCTCCGTCGACTGTCGCTGGATCACCAGATCGTGCTCGAGTACTACTACTTGCAAGACCTCGACCTCGAGCAGATCGCCGAAGCCTTGGGTATCAGCGTCAACACGGCGAGAGGCCGGCTGACTCGCGCCCGACAGAAGCTTCGGGAGGCGTTGGCAGCCGGATCGACGGATGACGAGATCGATTGACTCGAGACGCGCGAACGATCCGTCGTCGTTCAGGAGGATCGGCCCGGGTCGGATCGACGTCGTCTCGGTCGAGTATGGCGGCTCACCCCCCCCGCGGTCCGGCCGGGTCATGTCGATCGCGCATGGCACCCCTCGGTAGTGATGCGTCGGCCCGAAGCGATTCCTCATCACTCAGGGCGAGGTGGACGACGTTCTTCCGAAGATCTCGCCCCCGCGAGTCACATCCGCCGGCCGGCTGCACAGCCTGGGCATGACCCTCCGCCCGCCGACACTCGCCAGCACGCTCCTTCTGTGCGCATGCGCCCCCTTCGATCCCGGTGAGGATCCGATCACGGGATCCGACACGACGTCCGCGACGACGTCGTCGGCGGATGCGACCGACGTCACCGCCACGATGCCCTCGACGATGACGACGGACACCACGCCATCGACCGCGTCGACGACCGACGACGACACCAGCGCGGACACGAGTCCCGCGGACACGAGCGCCGCGGACACGAGCGCCGCCGACACGACGACGGAGCCGGCGACCTCGACCGACGGCTCGGACACCACCGACGCAACCGGCGATTCGACGGACACCGGCAATCCCGCATGCGTCGTCGACGGCATGATCGGCGAGGGCGAGGAGTGCGACGACGCGAACGAAGCGGCGGGCGACGGCTGCAGCGATTGTCTGTACGAGGACGGATGGGGCTGCGCGAACGAGCCGACGATCTGCTTTCCCGCGTGCCATCCGCTCGTCGACGACTGCGGCGCTGGTTTCGGCTGCTACCTCGCGGAGCCGACCTGGGCGTGCATCCCCGACGGCAGCGGCGGCGCGGGTGCCCAGTTCGATCCGTGCGCGAACCTCAACGGCTGCGATCCCGGGCTGCAGTGCGTGAACGCGGAAGTCGTGACGGGTTGCAGCGACGAGCAGCCCGGATGTTGCTCGACCATCTGCGATCCCGGCGATCCGCAGTGTCCGGGCGGTCTCACGTGCGTGCTGTTCTACGGGCCCGGCGAGGCCCCGCCGGGCCTCGACGACGTCGGGATCTGCACGTGAGGCGCAGTGCGTGGCCCACGGCGTCGAGAGCCGACTGGCGAACGCGAGGGCGCTCGCCGACCCCGATTCCGCGCTCTGCGTGCGTCCGGGCGATCGCCGTGATCGATTGGCCCTGGGCGGCGTCTTCGGTGCGTGTCCGACGCGAAGCCCCTGTGGTCCACGCCGAAGTTCCTCCTCGTCGCGTTGCTCGTCGAGCTCGTGACGTTCTTCGTCCTCAACGGCGTGCTCAACGAGGTCCTGCACCTCGGCGTGCCGTCGGCTGCGATCGGGGTCGCGCCGTCGCTCCTGTTGGTCTTCCTGCTGCCACGCTGGTCCTACTTCGCGCGGTTGCGCACGAAGCAGTGACGGATACGCGGTTCCCGGCGGACGCCGCCGATGGCCGCATGCGCCGACCTGCTGGCATGTCGCGCCCCTTCCTCACACCAGCCTTGATTCGCACCGCGCGCGGCCCAAAGATGGAAAACGTGTCACGCGCTCGCCCGTCCATCCTCGCCCTGATCGCCCCGCTCGCGCTCGCATGCGCCGGGGACGAGGCCTCGTTGCCCGATGCAGACGGAGACGGCACCGGTGCGGGGTCGTCCGACGACGCCGGTGACGACGACGACGACGACGACGACGATGCGGAGTCGAGCGAGTCGGACGCCGACGAGTCGTCGAGCAGCGGCGCGCCCGAGCCGACGTTCCCGATCCCCGCCACCGGCATCTCCATCACCGACGTCGAGGCGAACGAGGGCGTCGGCGTGCCGATCATCGCGGGCGGCGAGTGGGTCAGCGGCGGCAGCCGCAACGCCGAGCTCATCAAGGATCGCCGCATGCTCGTGCGCGCGTTCTGGGCGATCGAGCCCGACTTCACGCCGCGCGAGATCACGGCGACGCTCGACCTCCACTATGCCGACGGCACGGTCGAGAGCGCGAGCAAGACCGTGATGGTCGAGGGCGAGAGCAGCCTGACGGTGCTCAACCACAGCTTCTGGTGGGGCCTCACCGAGGAGCTCGTGAAGCCGCAGATGCGCTTCCAGATCACGCTGTGGGAGGCGGAGGAAGGCCCGCTCGAGGACGCGCAGGGCGAGCCCGCGGCGTTCCCCGCCGAGCCCGCCTACGTCGGCGTCGAAGACATGGACATGACGTTGCGCGTGGTGCTCGTGCCGATCGAGCACGACACGGGCGCGAGCTGTCCGGCGGCGCCGGTCATCGACGAGGCATCGCTCGCGGTGTTCCACGACGAGCTCTACAAGCAGAACCCCGTGAGCATCGTCGACATCTCCGTGCGCGAGCCGATCACGTACACGCAATCGCTCGGCTCGTTCGGCAACCTGCTCGGTACGCTCGCGAGCCTGCGCGACGCCGACGGGGCCGATCCCGGCACCTACTACTACGGCGTCGTGCCGCCGTGCGACGGCGGACCCAGCGGCGTCGGCGGACAGGCGATCGACATCCCGGGCTTCCCGTCGATGGGCAACGGCTGGAGCCGCACCGCGGTCGGCCGCTGGTACGGCAACATCGGATCGACGGCGAACACGTTCGTGCACGAGATCGGCCACACGCAGGGCCGTCAGCACGTCTACTGCAACGGCGAAGAGGGTGGCACGACGCCGCTGTATCCGTACGACTCGGGTGACATCGGTTGCTGGGGCTTCGACATCGTCGACTTCGACACGATCTTCAAGCCCGACGTCGCGAAGGACTACATGACGTACTGCGGCAACACGTGGGTCTCGGACTGGGGCTGGCGGCAGGTGGTGCCGTACATCCGCGAGATCACGTCGTGGGACGCGCAGGACGTCGCGCCGTCCGACGACGAGAGCCGCGTGCTCCTCGGCATCGTCGACGAGCTCGGCGACACGACGTGGGTGCTCACCCGCGGCGAGGTGGGCCTGCGCGCGCCGGCGATCGACGATCGCATCGAGATCGTCGACGAGCACGGCACGATGCACGAGCTCGCGGCCAGCGTGGGCGCGATGGGCGAGGGCGGCTACAACGTCGTGGTGCCGGTGCCGAAGGGTGTCGCCCTCGACAAGGCGCAGTCGCTCACGCGCGTGCGCAACAGCGGCACGACGCCGATCGCCGAAGTGAAGAGCGCTGGCCAGCGCCTCCGCATCGGCGCCCGCTGATCACGCGTCGAGCTGCGTGCACTGGAAGCGCAGGTGCTGCTCGTGCTGCGCCCAGCCCAGCGTGCGGTACAGCGCCTGCAGCTCGCGGACCGTCGATTCGATCGTCTTGGCCTGCTCGGGCGCGCGCAGCGACACGAGGCGACCCACGAGCATGCGCTCGCGCGCGATCGGATCGTCGGTGTCTTTCTCCGTGTCCTGCGGATCGAGCAGCTTCGCGAGTCGGCCCGTCGGCGCCTTGCAGCGCGCGATCACCTCCGTCTCGCCCGCCGCGATCGCGTCGAACAGCTCGCTCGCGCTGCGGGCGATCACCTCCGCGCAATCGTCGTGACGCCAGTACACCACGGGACAACCGATGTCGATCGCCGCGCTCGGGTGCACGAACAGCGCGAGCACGTCGGGCTCGCCGTCGTCCTCTTCGAACTGCGCGAGCGGCCACAGACACGGGTCGTAGAACACCCACGGGATCACGAGCCCCTCGGCTTGCAACACGAGCGGACCACACCGCGTGCCGCTCGGACCCGTCGGCACGCCGCGGCGCATCTCCGTCGTGAGGTGCTGCAGCGACGGGCGCCAATCGCCGACCGGATCACCGCCGAGCAGCCGCGCCTTCGCCTCGCGCATCGCGCCGTGTTGGCGTTCGGATCGCTCGGCGTACTCCTGCTCCTTCGCTTGCACGCGCAGCTGCGCCCGCTCGGCGACGTCGGTGGGCTCCGCTGCGCCCGTCGTGTTCACGAGCGTCGCGCGCTCACCGATCACCGGGAACTTGCGCACGCCCATCACCCAGACGTCCGCGCCCAGCTTCGGTGAGAAGCCGCTGCACGCGGTCGCGCCGAAGCGCACCGTCGTGCCGTGCTCCGTGTCGATCGTGCCGAGCCCTTCGACCGGCTCGTACGTCGCGATCCTGCCCCGGCATGGAGTGTCCGTCATCGCTCGCCCCTCGCGATCGTCCTGTCGCATCCTAGCCCTCCTCGCCGAGCGGCGGCCACGCGCTCGATCGCGCGGTCGCGCGTGCCCGAAACCAGGGAGGAAGTCCCGGGGAAAAATGCGAGCGCGTCGTTGGCATGTCATCCGCGTCGAGGTGACACCGGTGTCGCACTCGACGCATGCCCGCGACCGCAGCTCGACGAGAGCGAGGCGATCGACGACTTGCACGTCTTGCGATCGTGCCGCCGCATCAACCGCGCGAGCTCGCAGCGCGCGGCCTCGTCGCCTTGGTCGACGCGCAGGGTGAGGCGCTGCACCTCGTCGGTCATCATCACCGCCTGACCCCACGTGTCGATGCTGCGATCCGCGGCGCGGTGGCACAGCACGTGGATGTCGCTCGCGATCCGGTCGTCGCTCGGCGACACCGGACGGCAGGCGAGCAGCGCGAGCACCGGACCAGCGCACGAGAGTCCGCGGGCGAGCACCGACGCGATCGTACCAGAGGGTCCTCGGGGAACTTCCGCCGCGCCGGGGTGTCGAAGGCCCGCATGCTGCGAGGACTGCTGCTGCTCGTTGTCGCGATCGTCGTCGTCGGCTGGACGCCCGTGGCCCGGGCCTGCTCGTGTGCGAGCTGGAGCGACACCGCGAGGCGGCTCGAGTCGGCCGATGCCGTGTTCGTGGGCACGGTGGAGACGACGGACGTGCCGTGGGTGATGCGACCCGCCGTCGCCGAGACGTTCTTCGTGTTCCCGCTGTCGCTCGTCTATGCCGTGGATCACGAGATCCGCGTGCGCTTCGCGGTCGAGCGCCGGTACGCGGGCGCAATGGGCTCGCAGGTGTGGGTGAACACCGGCGACTTCCCGGGCTTCGACTGCGAGCAACCGACGATGTTCTCGGAGTCGACGGAGCGCTGGCTGGTCTTCGCGCACGAGCGCGACGACGGCGAGCTGCACGTGGGCACGTGCATGTATCCGATCGGCGAGCTCGAGCGCCCGGACGAGTTCCGCGAGCGCCTCGCGGAGCTCGGAGCCGGATCCGCGCAGCCGGATCCCTCCGCCGCCTGGTCCGCCTACCGCGGCCGCGCGCCGTGGCGCACGAGCGGCGTGCTCGCGAGCGGTGCAGTGCTGCTGCTGTGGTGGCGACGCAAGCGTCGTCAGCGTTCGAGCGGGCCCACCGGGCCCATGTAGCGCACGTGCACGAGCGAGCTGTCGCTGCCGGGCGCTGCGGTCGCGAACATCACCCAGTGCTCGGCCTTCGGGTAGGCGAGCGGCTTGTCGGCGAACGTCTCCGCGAGGGCCTGGGCGATCTCGTCGTCGTCGGTGGGCCCGGGCTCCGTGAATGCGCCGCACCTCGTGCCGTGCGCGGTCCATCCCATCACGCGGGCGCCGTTCTCGTAGGCGTACGCCGCTCGGTCCTCCTCGTCGCGCATCTTCGGCGTGCCGCCGAAGTCGGTGTGCAGCCAGTACGCGTGGCTCCCCAGCCCGCCCAGCGTCTCGAACGCGTGCCGCAGCGCGAAGTGGAAGCGCCGCTCGATGCACAGCTGCAGGAATCCCAGGCGCTCCGATCCATCCTGATCCACCGGATAACCGGTCTCGTCGCGCGGCACTCTGCACACGAACGTCTTCCACTCCTCGATCACCAGCTTCGCGAGCTGGGCGTAGAGCTTCATCATCCGTTGCGGACCGTCGTGCGCATCCGTCATCGCGCCCGACTGTAGCCGAATCGCTCGGTGGATGCCGGCCGCGTCACTCGAGCGAGCAGGCGCAGGTGCACGCCGCCGCGATGTCGGGCTCCTCCGGGTCGGGATAGCACTCCTGGAAGGGCGTCGGCACGTTGCCGCAGATGTCACCCTCGGCGTGGAAGAACTCCCAGCCGTCGTCGCGCTCCGCGTACCACCAGCGGATCACGCTGCCCTCGCACACGTAGTTGCCGTTGTCCGGGTTCGCACAGCCGTCGAGCTCCGCATGGTTCACGCACGCGCCCGGGCCCGGTTCCGACGCGCACGCAGTGGGATCGGCGACGAGGGTCGTCTCGTACCACCGACATTCCGCGTACTCGTTCGAGATCGCGTTGCACTGCTCGGGCGTCGTCGCATCGTCGCAGTTCGTCAGGCCGCCGCCCGTCGTCTCGCTGCCGTCCGTGTCCGTCGATCCGCTCGTGCCGGGCTCGCCCGTGCTGCCCGGTCCGCCGCTCGACTCGGGCATCGCCTCCGTGTCGCTGGGATCCGTGCTGCTCTCCGGGCCGGACGGGTCGGTCGGGTCGCTGGCGCCCGTCTCGCCGTCGTCGCCCGCAGGGCAGCCCAATCCCACCAGAGTCCACGCCAAGCCGATCGTCAATCTACGCATGCGGAGCAATCGTCGCGACAGGGTCGCCCTGATGACGGCCCTGAGAGAAATTCGACGAAAGCGCGGGCCCGGGCTCACCGCAGGGCGTCGCGGATCCTGCGGGCGAGCGGCGCGCGGGGGTGCTGCTCGAGGTACGCGCGCGCATCGTCGGCCGCGCCGGCGCGATCGAGCGCCAACGCAGCGAGCGTGCGCAGGCCCTCGCGCTCGAGCGAGAACACACCCCGGGCGAACTCGCGATCGCCGGCCTCGCACGCCGCCCACGCCCCCTTCGCGTCGCCGGCGTCGAGCAGCTCGCGGATCCGTCGCACCTGCGCCGCCTCGCGGGCGATTCGATCGCCGTCGTCCTCCTTCGCCGCATCCGCGACTGCACTCGCCGCGTCGGTGGACGCCACCGCGCGCGGCTTCGACTTCGCGCGCGCCGGTGCGCGCTCGATCGCCGGCTCCGGAGGTCCGACGCTCGCCGCCACCGTCGGCCGCTCGACCTCCTCCCGCGTCGGCTCGTTCGCGACCGTCTCGATCGGCGCACTCGCGACGACCACCGCCGCCTCGGCCGGTCGTACCTCCGCCCCCGGTTGCGCCGCGACGATCGCCGCGCCGGCGATCAACACGCCCGCCGATCCCCACCACGCCCAGCGCAGACCCCGACCACTCGCCGTGAGCGGAGGCACCCCCGCAGCGACCAATCGCTCGTGTCGGGCGACCGCCTCGTCGAGGTCGTACTCCACCTCCATCGCTCGCGCGCTGCGAACGAGCCGCGCGAGCGCATCGCCTCCGTCCGGGTCGATCAACGGCCTGGGTTCGTCCATGGGATCTCCGCCGAGCTCGCGCTCGCCTCCGCACCACTCAACACCTCGCGCAGTCGCTTTCGCGCGCCGTGCAATCGCGAGTGCACGGTGCCCACCGGCACGCCGGTCGCCGCCGCGATCGATCCGCACGCCTCCCCCTCGAGCTCGAACAGGATGAACGTCATCCGGTGCTCGGGCGGCAAGCTCTGCAGCGCTGCGTGCAATCGCACCATCTCACGATCCAATGCGACGCGCACCTCGGGCGTCGGCCCTTCGTCGCGCGCATCGCCGACGAGCTGCTCGTTTCCCCGCGCGAACGCTCGCGTGTGCAGCTTGCGACGATGCGTCGTCGCTACCCGCATCGTGATCGCCGCCAGCCAGCTCGTCGCCTTTGCCGGTCCGCTGCGATACCCACCGTGTGCGTGCGCGATCAAGAACACCTCCTGCACGACGTCCTCCACGTCGGACAACGGAACGCCGTAGCGAATCGCGAAGCGCGCGACGAACGGACCGTGCTGCCGGAACAGCTCGGCGGCGGCGATCGTGGGCTCGCCCGCGTTCACTCCGAACCCTCCATGCGTCTGCCGGGCCTGCGCTTCACCGGACCCCCGATCTGCACGCCCACGACCAGCGCGCCGCGGAATCCGAAGGTCGGCGTGTGCCACCGCTCCTGCGCGCCCCCGCGCGTCGCACCCACCGTCGGGCGCACGATGCCGATCACGAGATCGCTGCGCGCCGCCAGCGTCCACCGCGAGCCCAGCGCGACGGCCACCTCCGTGCGCAATACGCCGGCCGTCCACGGCACCCACTCGCTCTGCGGGCGCGTGGTGTCGCGCGCGCGTGCGCCCATCGTGCCGGCGCCGACGAGGCCGCACAGCGCGGCCGTCCAGCGCCCGCGCGTCCACGGGCTGCACACGCCGGTCGCGATTGCGATGCGCACGAGCCCGAGGCGTCCGTCGTCCCCGTCGAATCCGTTCACGATGCGCATGCTCGTCTCGACGTCGCCCACCCACCACAAGCGCCGCCACTGTACGCGGGCACCGAGCGCGAGCTCGCCGGTCGCGAACGGAAGGACGCCGTATGCACCGCCACCGGCGATGACGAGCTCGGTCCGCGGCGTCTTGATCGACGATCGAGTCGTCGCGACGACGCGATCCGCCGGCGCGACCTCGCGCGGCGGCGGCTCGGATGGTGCGACCGCCGGTGGCGGCGACGGAGCCTGCGCGTGGGCCTCGAGCGCCATCGCGACGGCGACGGCGGCCATCAACTCGACGTCGCGACACTCCGCGGGGACATCCGCGAAGTTGCGCTCGATCCGTTCACCCGCGGGTCCGACCAACTCGACGCGCAGATTCGTGCCACGATGCTCGACGGTGACCGCGACGTCGTCGGGCCAACGGGTCTCGGGTGCCCACGCTCGCGTGCGCGCCTCGACGCCCTCGCGCGTCAGGCACGCGCCGTCGCCGGCGATCACGAGCGGCTCGCCGCCCGCCGCCGAAACGGCCTCCACGGCGAGGATCCACGGCGCGAGCACGAATCCAGCGTCGCCCGTGAAGCGACCCCTGTCGAGATGCATGAAGGGCCCGATGCACGGCGCACCTCGTTCCGCGGCGCTCGGCGTCGTCGCGCTCGCGCTCGGCTGTGCCGAGCCCGTCGCCGACGTGGGCGGGATCTCGGGCTCGGCCGACGGTGGCGACGAAACGCCCGCGACGATCGGCGACACGAGCGACGACGGCAGCTCGACGAACGCGACGACGCAGCCCCAGGATCCATCGACGACGACGGGCGAGCCCGACACCGGTGAGGACGACGGGCTGCCGAAGCTCGACGTCGAGGGCGAGGACACCGGGCAGCTGCCGAACTGCGAGGGCGACATCGGCGAGTTCATCTACCTGATCGACGACGCGGCGGGGCTGCATCGCATCGCACCCGCGACGCTCGAGGTCGAGTCACTGGGTCTCCTCGACTGCCCGGGTGCGAGCATGGCGATGGCCATGACCGTCGCGCGCGATGGCATGCTGTGGGCGATGACGGTGGACGACGAGGGCTACCGCAAGATCCACACGATCGACAGCGTGACGCTCGATTGCGTGGACACCGGATTCGTCGACCCGATCGACGAGGACATCTTCGTCAACACGCTCGCGTTCGTCGCCGACGCGCCCGATGGCGAGACGGAGAGCCTCTACGTCGGCGCCAACGTGGGGGGGTCGTTCGACTTCGAGGTGCCCTTGTCGCTCGGGCGCGTCGACCTCGACACGATGGACCTCGACATCGTCGGCACCGCCGATCTCGTGCCGACCGGCTACTATCAGATCGCGGATCTGAGCGGCACGGGCGACTCGCAGCTGTGGGGCTTCTTCCCCGGCGACACCGCCGCGATCGCGAAGCTCGACGAGCAGGACTCGTCGCTCGTCGAGCACGATCTGCTCGACTTCGGCGTCGGTTCGCCGTGGGCGTTCGCGCAGTGGGAGGGGCGACTCTGGCTGTTCTCGTCGAGCGGCAGCCCCGGCTCGGATATCCGGGCGTGGGATCCGAGCGACGGATCCGTCGAGCCGATCCATCCCGGCATCGGCATCGGGGTCGTCGGTGCGGCGGTCTCCACGTGTGCGCCGTACGAGCCGCCGGGCTGACGACTCACAGCTTCTCGGCCCACGGCCGGCTATGATCGCCCGCGGCGTGAGCTTCTCCGATCAAGCAGCGTTCGACGTTCGTGTCGAGTGGGGCCTCGCCGGGCTCGACGCACTGCATGCCGCACGCTCGTTCGTCGTCGTCGACGTGCTCTCCTTCTCCACCGCCGTTGCCGTCGCGCTCGCGCGCGGGGCCGTCGTCCTTCCGTGTCCGCTCGACGACCAGGCCGCCGCCGAGCTCGCGCTTCGGCACGATGCGCTGCTCGCCGGACGGCGCGGGAGCGAGTACTCGCTCTCGCCGCGATCGTTGTCCGCGTTGCCGCGCGGCGCTCGCATCGTCGTCCCTTCGCTCAACGGCGCTGCGATCGCGTGCCGAGCTGCCGCGATGGGGCACGTCTTCGCCGGTTGTCTGCGCAATCGATCCGCCGTCGGCGCGCGTGTGGTCGCGCGCGGCGGACCGTTCGCCGTCGTCGCAGCAGGTGAGCGATGGCCCGACGGAAGCCTGCGCCCCGCGTTCGAGGATCTCGTCGGTGTCGGTGCGATCGCGAGCGCGCTGCCGGGCACGCGCTCACCCGAGGCCGAGATCGCCGTCGCGGCGTTCGACGCCGTGGCGCGTTCCCTCTCTTCGGCCCTGCTCGCGTGCGCGTCCGGGCGCGAGCTCGTGGAGCGAGGATTCGCCGACGACGTCGCGCTCGCGGCCGAGCTCGACGTCTGCGCGACTGCACCCGAGCTCGTCGACGGCGTCTTCGTGGATTCCGCCGTCGACTGAGCGCTACGGGTTCGACAGCGTGCGGGCCGCGGCTGCGATGCCCCGCGTGCTCGAGCGCACCGCTTCAATGCGGGTGACAGCAGTCGTACTGCAGCTGCTCGTCCCATCCGCGCGGGCGCCCGTCTCGCGTGAGGTCGAACATGTTCCACAGCGGCTCGAGCGTGCCCGCGTGGCGCGGGTCCTGGCCGGGATCGGTCGGCGCGTACAACAGCTCCGATCCCCAGAAGTGTCGAATCGTCGCGCCTTCGCGATGGAACACGTTCACCATCGGACGTTGGTGTCCCTCTGCGGTCTCACCGTGGTAGTCGCGATTGAACGTGTTGCGCCGCGAGGACAACAGCTGCAGGTGTCGCCAGCCGCGATCCTCGGCGAACGCGAGCAGGTTCTCGATCGACGTCTTCGCGACGGCCGCGAAGCCCACGCGTTCCTTCGCATGAAGCGCCGCGCCGTCGAGCTGGTCGAGCAACGCCGTACACGAGGGGCACGGCGCCTCGCTGCGGGGCAGCGCAGCGGCGTGACCACTCGCCGCGAGGGGCCGCGCGTCGCCGGGATCGCGCGGGAACATGAACGAGTAGATCACCAGCGAGTCGATCCCCGGCGCGAAGAGCTCGGAGAGCCGAACCGTCTGCACGCGTCCGTCGCTCGCACGCCCGTCGAAGGCGTAGTCCTCCGGTACGACGCCCCCGGGCGGCAACGCGCGCCGCGCGGCCGCGACCGCCTCCATCGCGCGACGCAGCGCGACTTCCTCTTCGAGCAATCGCTCACGCGCGGCCCGATACGCCGCGGACTCCCCTGGAAAGTGGATCGCCATGCCCGTTGGACTCCCGAGCCCCATCGGAATCATCGGTCGAACTTCAGGCGCGGAGCGTCGTGGGGAACGCGTCGCGGCGGCCTGACCACCGCGGCGCGCGTCGCGGGAACGCACAGCAATCGCCGACAGGACGCCCGCCGCGGACCCTGCTAGCCTGTCGCCTCCCCCGATCCGGTCGAGCTACATGTCCAAAACCACTGTCTTGGTCCGCCACTCGTTCCGCACCGTGGTCGCGCTCGCTGCGACCACGATCCCCGCCACCGCGTACGCGATCGAGCCGTTCACCGACGCGAGCGCATCGCTGAACAACGGCGAGGTGTCGAGCGGCGCTCCCATGGCCGTCGCGGACATGAACGGCGACGGGCTCGACGACATCGTGCGCCTCGACGAGGGCAGCGACGTCGAGATCGAGTACCAGCAGCCGGACGGCACGTTCACGCACGTCGGAGGCGGCGCCCTGCCGGGCGACGGCGCGTGGGGCATGGCGATCGCGGACGTCGACAACAACGGCTATCCCGACATCTTCGCCGGCGGCGCGTACGACGGGCTCAAGCTCCTCATCGCGAACGAGGACGGCACGAGCTACGAGCTGAACATGCTCGCCGGGCCGAGCATCTTCGTGCAGTGCGTCAGCTTCGCCGACATCAACAACGACGGTGCGCTCGACCTGTTCATCTGCCACGACGACGGGCTGTCGTCCGTGTACGAGGGCGCCGGCGACGGCACGTTCGAGTACAACGTCGACCTCCTGCGCGCCGAGACGACGATCCCGTCGGACGACTCGGGCAACTACGGCACGACGTTCACCGACTACGACCTCGACGGCGATCTCGACCTCTACATCGCGAAGTGCCGCTTGTTCATCAGCGACCCCGACGCCGGCGAACGACGTAACCTGCTGTTCGAGAACGACGGGGACAACAACTTCCTCGACGTGGCGGTGGATCGCGGTCTCTCCCCACCGGCGCAGTCCTGGTCCGCGGACTTCGCCGACATCGACAACGACGGCGACTTCGACGCGTACCTCACCACGCACGTGAGCGCCCCGGTGCAGGACCACCAGGCGAGCACGCTGTACGAGAACGACGGCGCCAACAACTACATCGACATCACGGCGGCGTCCGGGATGGTGAACGACATCGAGGACATCGACATCGGCATCCAGACGCACTTCGAGGACTTCGACAACGACGGGTTCGTCGATCTGCTCGTGACCGGCGCGTCGGGCGAGCATCGCCTGTTCATGAACAACGGCGACCGCACGTTCACCGCGGCGGTCGATCCGTTCCCCACCGGAGGTCCCGGCATCCAGAGCGCGGTGGTCGGCGATCTGAACGCCGACGGCGCCCCCGACGTGGTCGCCGGCTTCGCCAACGGCTACAACTCGCCGAGCAACGTCAACGACAAGCTCTTCCTCAACGCCGGCAACGAGAACCACTGGCTCGACGTGCGGCTCACCGGCGTCGAGAGCAACGCATCGGGCGTCGGCGCGATGGTGGAGCTGCACGGCGCGTGGGGCGTGCAGCGCCGCGAGGTGCGAGCCGGCGAGTCGTACGGCATCGTGAACACCTTCGTCCGTCACTTCGGCGTGGGTGAGGCGACGGAGATCGACAGCGTCGTCATCAACTGGCCGTCGGGGCAGGTCGACACCGTGATGGCGCCGGCCGTCGATCAGACGATCCACATCACCGAGGGCTGCCCCGACACGTTCTACGCGGACACCGACGGCGACGGCTTCGGCGATCCGGGCGCGACGATGGGCGCGTGCATCGCTCCGCCGGGCTACGTCGTCGACGCGACGGACTGCGACGATGCGGACGGGAACAACTTCCCCGGCAACGAAGAGGTCTGCGACGGCGCCGACAACGATTGCGACACCGAGATCGACGAGGAGCTCGAGGACTGCGAGCCCGGCACCAGCACGGGAGCGGACACGGGCGCCGACACGACGGGCAACCCGGCGGACACGACCGACGACGACGACGACGACGCGACGGCGACCGATCCCGACGACGACGACGACGGGGAGAGCGAGAGCAGCGGCGGCGCCACGGCGGGTGAGACCGACGGGGGCGGTTGCAGCTGCACCACGGATCGATCCGCGACGGGCCTCTGGTGGCTCGCTGCGCTCCTCGTGCCCGCGCTGCGACGGCGCCGCGTTCGATGAGCCGCGCAGGGATCATAGCCGCGGGAATCACCGCGGCCGTGCTCGCACCGCGGGTGGTCGCTGCGGCTCCCACCCAGCCGAACGAGCTCGTGAATCCGCTGTTCGAGCCGCAGAGCTGCGAGCTCTGCCACCTGTTCGACAATCCCGACGCGGCGTCTGCCGACCCTCCTTATGCGCCGCTGCACACGTGGCAGGGCTCGATGATGGCCAACAGCGCGCGCGACCCGGTGTTCTGGTCGGCGCTCGCGGTGGCGGCCGAGGACGCGCCCGGTGAGACGGCACTGTGCGTGCGATGCCACGCGCCGCGGGCGTTCCTCGAGGGCAACGAGAACGTGACGTCGATCGACGATCTCACGAACGATCAGGAACAGGGCGTCGAGTGCGAGCTGTGCCATCGCACGATGGAGGACGTCGCACAGCCGCCCGGCAACGCGCAGTACGAGATCGACGACGTGCTCGTGGACACGAACGTGCCGCGGCGTGGTCCGTGGGACTTCAGCGATGGCGTGCCGCCGCCGCCCCACACCTGGATCCACGACCCGTACCTCGGCACGTCGCGATTCTGCGGCACTTGCCACGACGTGACGACGCCGGTCGAGCGCGTCGACGACGACGGCAACGGGCTCGGTGTGGACTTCAACGAGCAGCGCACGTACAGCGAGTGGCTCGGCAGCGCGTACGCGCAACCGGGTGCCGGATTCGCGAGCTGTCAGGACTGCCACATGCCGGCGGTGCCGGACATGACCGGCTGCACGTCGCATCTCGAGCAGTACACGCACGCCACCGGTGGGCGGCGGCACGATCTCGTCGGTGCGAATCGCTTCATGGTGCAGATGATCAAGCAGGAGTACGGCTCGATGGGAGCCAACCTGCTGTCGGACGAGTTGTTCGACTCGACGATCGAGCGGATGGACGAGCTGCTCGCGACGGCGGCGACGCTGGACGTCGTTGCGCCGACCGAGGTGGATCTGGAGGTGGGGCTCGCGGACGTCGCGGTGCGGGTGACGAACAACACCGCGCACAAGCTGCCGTCGGGCTACTCGGAGGGCCGCATCATGTGGCTCGAGGTGATCGCATCGTACGAGGGCGAGACGGTGTGGAGCTCGGGCGCGTGGGATCAGGCGGCGGGGACGATCGAGGCCGACGATCAACTGCGCACGTACGAAGCGGTGGGCGAGCAGCTCGCGACGGGCACGACGTTCCACTTGTTGCTGAACGATCACTGGCGCTACGACACGCGGATCCCCCCGCTGGGCGCGCTGCCGGATCTGCAGACGGATCCGGTGGGTGATCGCTACGAGCTGACGGGCGACGGCGTGTGGCCGAACTGGGACGATCATGCGTATGCGTTCGGGCCGGCGCTGTCGATCGTGGACGCGACGCCGGAGGACGTGCGCGACGACGAGCTCGAGCTGACGGTGCGGCTGCGCTACCTGATCAACACGCCGGAGTACATCGACTTCCTCGGCGACGAGTCGGAAGCGGGCGCCGATCTGGCGGCGCTGTTCGATCGAGCGGGCGGCGCGGTGCCGCTCGTGCTGGTGGAGTCGACGACGGTGATCCCGATCGTGGGCTTCGGCCCGCCGCCGGTGGGCACGTCGTCGGACGGCGGCTCGAGCAGCTCGAACGGCAGCGAGAGCGCGCCGGACACGTCGGCGGGCGTGGAGTCGAGCACGTCGACGTCGTCGGCGGAGACGACCTCGAACGGCGAGACGTCGACGAGCGGAACGCCGAGCGACTCGAGCGACTCATCGAGCACGGCCGGCGAGACCGACGGCGACGACGGCTGCGGCTGCCGCGAGGGCAGGGGCGGAGGCGCGCCTTGGATGCTGGCCGCGTTCTTGGGTCTCCGACGGCGACGCTCGCGTGAGCCAGCCGACTTGATGAAGGTTCTGTCCCCGTAGAGAAGAGCCACGCGCGTCGCGTTCGGACTTCGGTCGAGCTCGCCTGGCCAATCGGCCACCAGATCGACGGCCTCGGTCAGGGATCGAATCGGGTGGTCGGGTCACTGTTCCAACCGGTGTCCGATCACAGCCGAGAGCGGGAAGTCGCGATCCGAACGCTACGGGTCGGACGCGCGTGCGCGCTCGGAGGCGGTCGTCGACGGATCCGTCATGCGGGCGCGTCGCCGGTGGAGCGGGTTCGCGCTCGGGTTGGAAGGAGTTGAGCAGTGGCGAGGCCGCCAGAGGGAGTGCCCTGGGACGTCTTCATCAGCTATGCCCAGCGCGATGACAACCCGCCGCCGGCTCCCGGCTGGGTGAGCGTCCTGAGGACGCGGCTGGAAGAGCGGCTTTCCACCGTGATGCCGCGCGATTGCTACGTTTGGTTCGACGAGGACGGGCTTCGGCACAACGAGAGCCTCGATCAGATCTTCGAGTACGTGGACGGCTCCACGTGCTTCTTGTCGGTCGTGAGCCCACGCCATGCGACGTCGCCCTGGTGCTCGGACGAGTACGCTCGGTTCACGGGGCGCGGTGCCGCGGCTCAAGGATGCATGTTCAGGATCGACAAGCTCCCGCTCGTCGAGCACGCATTCGCTCGAACGATGCCGGAGCGTCTCCGCGAGTTGAAAGCGGCGCCCTTCTACTCCGGTGATCCCCCCAGCGAGCTGCTTCCCGACGACTACGCCAACCTGCTGAACCGGTTGGTCTTCGAGATGAAGGCGGCCCTGCTCAGGCGCAGCGAGCAGACGGACTCCGTGTTCCTGTGGGCGGGGCCAGGCGACGACACCGACGACACGGCCGCGAACGCCGAGAGGATCTGGCGAGAACTGTTGCGCGAGGGCGCCGCAGTGCGGGCGTTTCCTCGGGTCGACGGGCAGGCTGCGCGCGATCACGATGTGAGCGAGTCCCTCGAGGACGCGCGACTGGCGATCGTGGTGCTCGGCGCGCACCACGATGCCGAGTCGTGGCAACGCCTTGACCAGGTGATCGAGGCACGCAACACCACAATGGTCCTGCTGCCGAATCCCGATGACGCCGAACCGGAGCAAGCAGCTCTGATCACGGCGCTGCGAGCCAATCCCCGTGGCGCGGAGATCCACGAGAGCGGGACGGGCAGGTTCATCAACGCCGTGCGCGACAACCTGGCGCTCGCACGCCGAGAAACGACGGTCGGTCGCGTGGTCGCGCTGCTCAGCGACGTCACGGACGGCGGCGAGGCCAGCCGCATCGCCGACGAACTGCCCCCGGGTGTCACCCTCAACCCGATCGATCGCGCCCGCGGAACGCAGTACGCCGCGTGCGGCCTCGCGGTCGCCAGCATGACGATCGTGGTTGCCGGGTCGCTCGATGAAACGCCAGCACAGCGGCTCATCGGCTTCGCCAACAAGTACTGCCCTGCCGACCGGCCGCGGGCATTCATGACTCGAGCGGGATCGGCTTTACCCTCCGCTCCGACACCGCCGTCCTCTGCGTTGCCGCCGGGCTGGGTCGCCGTGAACAAGCTCGAGGATCTCGCGAGCGCCGTTCGAGACGGCTTGCGAAGGGGGCGTCGATGAGTGGAGTCAACGATCGCTCCGCGTCCATGCCGCGACCCGGTGCCACCGTGCGTCCCACGGACGCGACGCCCTCGCGCCCGGATCTCGAGTGCCCGTACCCTGGGCTTCCGCCGTTCGAAGAGGAGGACGCCGACGTCTTCTTCGGCCGCGAAGCACAAACCGACGAGCTGCTCGCGCGACTTGGCAACAAGTTGCGGTTCGTAGCTGTCGTCGGACCTTCTGGTGGGGGGAAGTCGTCGTTGGTTCGAGCGGGCCTCATCCCGGCGCTGCGCGACGGAATGCTCGGCGACGCAGGCTTCGAGTGGAGCATCCTGGTGATGCGGCCTGGGGCGGCACCGGCGGCTGCACTCGCGGAGGCAGTGCTTCGCCTCGCTCCGGACTTTCCCGATGACTGCACCACGAGAGCGCGGCGCGAGTTCGCACGTACGGAGGTCCTGTCGAACGCGTCCGACGGTCTGACGAATGCGATCGCTCATCTGCTGCTCGGCGACCAGCATGGCTCGGATGCGCCCCTCAAGCGCTCCCCCACCAACGTGCTACTCGTCGTCGATCAGTTCGAGGAGCTGTTCCGGCTCGGCCGACATCGCGGCGATGAGCGCACCTGGTGGGAGCGCAGCAACTACTTCGTGCAGCAACTCATCGGCGCGGCGGAGCAGACGCACGTGCCGATCTACGTCGTCATCACGATGCGTACCGAGTTCGTCGGCCATTGCGCGACGTTCTTCGGGCTCCCCGACGCGCTGAACGCCGGCCAGTATCTGGTTCCCCGGCTGACCCAACAGCAGCTGCGCGATGCGATCGAGCGCCCCCTCCAACAGCGGGGTCAGTCGATGAGCGCGGCCCTCGTTCAGCGCATCCTCGCCGACTCCACGCGGGTTCGGGACGAGCTCCCTGTACTCCAGCATGCGATCATGCGGACGTGGCAAGCATGGAAGCAAGACGCCAATGCTGCTGAGATCTCGATCGATCACTATGAGTTGGCCGGACCACTCGACGACGCGATCGACAAGCACGCTGAGGAAATCTACACAGGGTTCGGTGCTTCGGAGCAACGAATCATCGAGGTCCTCTTCCGGCGGGTGTCACGAAAGAGCGAGAACGTGGTGACCCGGTCGCCTGTTTCTCTGCGCGTCGTCGCCGGCCTGGCGGGCGTCGCGCCCGAGTCGACGGAGTTTCGGGCCGTCGTGAATGCGTTCTCAGCTCGCGGCTGCCGAATGCTGCACACCGGGCACAACGCAGACCAGCCGGACGTCGAGATCGACGTCACGCACGAAGCGGTGCTGCGGCTTTGGAAGCGCGCGACCGCGTGGATCGACGACGAGGCGGAGCGGGCGGCGACCTACCGCGCGATCGTCGACGCCGCGGAACAGTTCGAGCGTGAGAGGATCGGCCCATGGAGGCATCCCCAGCTCGGGCTGACGCTCGCGTGGTGGCGGGCCGCGCCTCCAACCCCTGAATGGGCGGCGCGGTACCACGCTTTGCGCGATGACGGCGGTGCGGTGGACGAGTACGTCGTCGCTCGGCAAGTGTTGGCCCGCGCCGAGACCTTTCTGTACAAGAGCCAGAAAACGGCCGACGAGGAACGCGAATCAGAGGTTGCGCTGGCCGTGAGAACTCGGCAAGCCTCGATCTACCGCGCAGGTTTCATCGGCGCGCTGATCGCGATCGCGGTGGTTTCTTTCGCGCTCGTGTACGCGGAGCGCGTCTCTGCGGAGTTGAGGGAGAGCAATGAGGAACTGGCAGCCGCACACCTCGCGTTGTCGAAGGAAACAGCGATGCTGCAGCTCTCCGAGGCGAGCGCAAGGGAGATCGCCGGGAAGCTCGAGAAGCGAAACCACGAGCTCGCGCTCGAGCGAGACGCTACGAAGATCGCTCGGATCGCAGCGGTGGACTCTGCGGCGCTCGCCGCGACGCGGACCCTCGAGCTTGCCCTTGCGCTGGCCGATCGCAAGAAGGCGTTGCTCGATCGCGAAAAAGCGAACTCGGCGGAACGGCGAGCGAACCAAGATCTCAAGAACAAGAACGATCTGTTGAAGAAGGAGAACGTGACTCTCAGCGGTGTCGGAGCGCTGCGCGTTGCGTGCGAGGAACGACTGCGTCGCTGTGAGGGTGGCGCAGCGGATGCGAGCGCACCCTGACGATCACTTACTTGCTTGCGGGCAGGTGTCGAAGTCCTCCGCTAAGGCGTTTCGAATTACCGGATGTGCACTTGTTCCCGAATCATCGGCCGACTTCTTCGATGCCGACTTTCGACGACCATGAAGGTAGACGAGGCTATCGACGGTCCGCTTCGCGAACGCGGCGTCGCCCTTTCGGCAGTAGTACCTCGCCAACTCTAGGAACGCGATCGGCGACTCGGGATGGCGTGGGAACTCCGAAACGAGGAACGCGGAGGCCAGACCCGTTGCCGCGTCGTCGGCGTTGCGGACCGCCACGTCCAGGAGAAGAAGCAGGGCCTCACGCCGTTCCGGATGCGGATCGCTGCTGTTGGTCGTGAGCTCCACGTACTCACCGAGGACGAGCGAAAGATCGGGATCGACGACGGCGGGCGGCAGGCCTCGGTACAGTTGGGCGAGCGCGTAGAGCTTCTCGGCGCGGGCGGTTCCGGTCAACGGCTCGAGCGCCGTGATCACCTCCTGGAACCGTGCAGCGGTCTCTGCGTTGCCTGTCGGAATGCGGTACTTCGGGAGCTTCTCGGCGACGCACTGGCCGTCGACCACGTGCTCGCCTTCGAGGCACTGGGGGGTCGTGAGCTCCCCGCTCGGGATCGGGACCAGCTGGATGGTGACGGGGATTCGGCATTCAGCGGCCGTCATCCGATCTAGAGCCGAACGAATGTCGGGTTGCGGGGTGGCCGACTCCGCGGGATCGGCGACGGTCTCCGGGCTACCTGCGGATGCCTCGCTGTCGCCTCCAGCCGGCGAGGACGGCGGCGGTTCCGCTTCGCCCACGGCAGATCGACAGGAACCGACGTCGCCCCCGAGGATCGGTGGCTCATCGGCGGCGACCGCTTTGTACGCGCCCACCGTGACCTGCGCGATGACGTGAGTCGCCTGTTCGCAGTCCGAGGGCTGACTCCGGCGGACGTCGGACACACCGACGGCCGCGCGGTAGTCGATTGTGATGTCCCGCGACATCAACGACGACGAGAAGGAGGGCAGCGAGCCCGGCGGAGCGGCGAACGCCGACCTGACGTCACTGTGCGGGTTGTAGTGGATGTCCTGGTGTGCCGCTCGGACGTACGGCTCGCCACTCACGTTGCACGCGTCCACGAACTCGATCCCGCAGCCGTCGAAGCGCACGGCCGGCGCGTCTCCTGCGAGCAGGCGGTCGAGGATCGGTTGGGCAATCGGCTCGGGCCAATGGACGATGTGGCGTTCTGCGTACTCCCGCGCAACGCTGCACGTGCCCGGTGGCTTCGTCGATCCTTGATCACAGGTGCTGCCGATAGCGAAGATGCTCAGCGTCGCAGCCACCGCCGCTGTGACGCGTCGCGTCCTCTGCGGCAGCGGTCGGCGGTCGTTCACGCCCAGGCTAGTCCGGTCTCTCACATGCCTCGTCCGCGTTCGCGGCTGTTGCGAGATGCTCGATGTCGAAAGTGAGTCGGCCGCGAACACCGATCCGTCCATGATCCGTGAGAACGGTCACGACTCGATCGTTGTTTCGGAGAACACTGCCGTCAGAACGCCGTGCGGACGAAGTGCTGCGCCGTGCTCTCGGAGCAGGTCGCCTGTACGAACGACGGCGTTCCGTCCGTCGGGGAGGTCGCGCGCGTCAGGCACTTGCCCGATTGGCGCACCACGAAGCGCACGTAGCCGCCTTCGACGTCCTCCACCGTCCACATCGAGTTGTGGTCCGGGCCGCATGTCCATTGGATCACGGGCACGCCGTCTTCGGGCGACGTGCCTTCCACGTTCAGGCACTTGTTCGACAGCCGCGACACCACGTGCACGTAGCCCTCGCCCGCGTCGCGGATCCTCCACTGCTGGTTCGCGCGGCCGTTGCACTCCCACGGCTGTACGCTCGCCGCGTTCGCTGTCGAGCCGCCGTCGACATCCAAGCACTCACCGCCGTCGCGCGTGGTGATCCACTCCGCGTGCGCCACCGGGAAGTCGATCTCCGTGAGCACGAAGTCGTGCCCGCCCGTCACCGGGCACTCCCACGGCGGGCACGTGATCGGCACGTCGCCCGTGAGGTACTTGTCGAACGCCGGCGAGTACGTCTGCACCTCGATCGTGCCGCCCACCGGATCCATCTCCATGATGCGCAGGTAGCTGTTCGCCTCGCGATTCGTCGTGCTCTGGAAGTCCGCGAGGATCTCGATCACCGAGTTGCCGTGGTCGCCCATCGACACGCGCCGGTTCTCGCCGGTGAGATGGCCCGACAACACCATCCACACGTTCGGATACAGCTTCGCGAGCCCGTCCCACACGCGCTGCCCGTCGGCCGACGGACCCTCGGTGCGGCTCAGGTACTCGTGCGTCACGATGATCACGAGGTGATCCGGATGCGCCTCCACCACCGAGCGTCCCCATGCGAGCTCCTCCTCGATCGGTCGGTACTTCAGCGTGAGGATCAGGAAGTCGGTGCCGCCGGCGGCCAGCGTGTGGAAGCTGTTGTCGTTCGAGCCGTCGGGATACGAGTCGCCGAACGTGTACGCCGCCGCCACGCGGCTCTTCGGCACGTACTCGTTGAAGGTGCTCGTGCTGCGATCGGTCTCGATGTTCTCGTTCGGATCGCCGCCGTCGGCCCACGCGTCGAAGTCGTGGTTGCCGATCGCGATCGTGTACGGCACGTTGCCCTGCAGCGTGTCGAGGCCCTCGACGGCGTTGTTCCAGTCGACGATGCGATACGCCGTCTCCTGCAGATCGCCCACGTGTGTGACGAAGCGGATGTTCAACGCGTCGCGGTTCCCCACGATCCAGTCCATCTGCGCGAAGTAGTCGTTCGGCCAGTTCTGCACCGTGTACTGCGTGTCGGGCACCATGATGATCGTGAACGGCTCGCGCTCCGGCACGACGTCGGGCCCGGGCGGTCCGGGATCTTCGCCGGGCAGGTCCATCGTGGGATCGGACACGCCGTCGCTCGAGCCGCCGTCGATCGAATCGTCGCCGGGCGGCGTCGATGGATCCGCGGCCTCGTCGTCCGCTGCGGAGTCGCTGCTGCCGGTCGCGACGGGATCGCGATCGTTCCTGCCTGCGCACGCAGTCACCGCGAGCAGGCCGAGCAAGTGGACGCGCTTCATGCCGCCACCGTAGCCGTCGCGATGGAGCACGACCATCCGCGCGGTCCTCTACGTCGCGCGACGTAGCGTGGATGTGTGCCGCTCAGCCGATCGCGTAACGCAGCGCAGCAGCTGCGAGCAATCGCGTGGAATCGAGCGTGGGCAGGGGAGACTCCGCCGATCGAACGAGCAGTGGGATCTCCGTGCATGCGAGCGCGACCGCGTCGCAGCCGCGATCGCGAAGTCGACCGATCGCCTCGTTGTAGCGCCCACGCGACGCATCGGTGAACACGCCGGCGACGAGCTCGTCCCAGATGATCCGATCGACCGCGTCGAAGTCGTCGCCTTCCGGCGCCATCGTGGTGAGCCCCATCTGCGCGAACATCTCGCGATAGACGGGCCCCTGCATCGTGAACCGCGTGCCGAGCACGCCCACGCGCCCGTAGCCGCACCGCTGGGCCTCTTCGCCGACGACGCGCGCGATGTGCAGCCACGGGATCGGTGTGCGGGCCTGCAAGGGCTCCCACGCGAGGTGAGCCGTGTTGTCCGGACAGATCGCGAAGTCGGCACCCGCGCTCGCGAGCACGTGCGTCGACCTCAGCATGATCTCCGCGACGGCCCCATGGTCGTTCGCGTCGAACGCGGGCATCCAGTCCGCCATCGGGATCGAGTCCATCGTGATCCGCGGGTGATCGTGCTTGCCCACCATTCCCACGGCGTCGCGACAGATGCTCTGATAGCAGAGCGCGGCCCCTTCGGCGCTGCACGCGACGATGCCGATGTGCTTCATGGCCGCCTCACGAGCACGCACGACCAGGCGTGGGGCTTCTGATCGAGCGTTCCCTGGTAGATGGTGGCGCGCGCCGACGCGAGCTCGAACGCGGGCGCGAAGCACTCCGCGATCTGTTCCGCGGTGAATCGGTACGGCCCGACGTCGCCCGGTTGCAGGTGGCTGAAGCACTTCAGCAGCAAGTGCTTGCCCGCCGGGAGACGAGCGCCCACGAACGCCACGTACTCCGCGCGTCGCTCCGGTGCGAGGGTGTGGAAGCACCCCCGATCGAGCACGACGTCGAAGCTGTCACCGACGCGCGAGTCGAGCACGTCGTCCACCACGAAGTGGACCTCCACTCCACGCTTGCGCGCGAGCGCTCGCGCGGACTCGATCGCCGCCTCGGCGAGGTCGGTGGCCGTGACGGTGAACCCGCGCGCCGCCAGCTCGATCGCCTGCGTGCCCGGCCCCGTACCGAGATCGAGCACGCGGCCGCGCGCGATGCCCAACGTCGCGAGCTCGCGCTCGATGTCCGGGTCGAGATCCGCGAAGTACCAGGGCATCGTTTCGGCCGATTGGTCACGGTAGAGTGTCGCCCAGTCGGGGAATCGCTCGCTCATGCGCGCACCATACTCCGCGCGCCGGCGTCGTGCTAACTTGGGATCGTGGCCGACCTCGACCAACTCAGCGACTTCGCCGGCGAGCCGTACACCGCGGTGCCGGAGGGCTGGTATGGCGTCGCGTTCTCCGACGAAATCCGTCCAAGACAGGTGCGAGCGCTGCGATACTTCGGACGCCAGCTCGCGTTGTATCGCACCGAGAGCGGCGTCGCGCGCGTCGCGGGGGCATTCTGTCCGCACCTCGGTGCGCACTTCGGACACGGCGGTCGCGTGGAGGGCGAGCTCTTGCGCTGTGGCTTCCACGGGTTCTGCTTCGAGCCCGAGCGGGGTGCGTGCGTGTCGACGTCGTACGGCCATCGACCGCCGGCCGCGACGATGCAGCTCTATCCCGTCCGCGAGATGCACGGCGTCGTGCTCGCGTACTTCCATCCGCAGGACGTCGCGCCGACCTGGGAAGTGCCGGCCATCGACACGCAAGGGTGGTCGTCGCTGGTGCGCGATCGACTCGAGTTCCGCGGTCATCCGCAGGAGACGAGCGAGAACAGCGTCGACATCGGCCACTTCACGATCGTCCACGGCTTCGACAGCTGTCGCGAGACGAAGCCAGTGGCGATCGACGAGTCGACGTTGACCGTGTCCTACGAGGTGGATGTTTCATTGCGTCGCTTCGGGCTCCGCAAGACGCTGCGCGCGGTGTTCGATGTCTTCGTGCACGGGCTGGGCTACTCGCTGGTGGAGAGCCGCGTGCCCGCGCTCGGCCTCGAGGCCCGCCACCTCGTGCTCTCCACGCCGGTGGACGAGGCGCACGTGCACCTGCGCCTCGCGACGATGCAGCGCACGCCGCTGCGCATTCCCGGCCTCGCGCGCGCCGTGTGCACGATCACGCATCACATGTACAAGCACGAGGTCGAGCAGGACCTCGCGTTCTGGACGAACAAGCGCTACGTCGCGCGCCCGGCCCTCGCGAAGGGCGACGGTCCGATCGGCGTGTATCGCAAGTGGTGCCGCCGCTTCTACCACCCGCCCACGCCGTCCGAGTCCCGCGGACGCCGCTCGCCCGCGCTGCGCACCGCATAGAAGGGCCGCGGTGTCGCCTGCTAGCCGCGCGGGCCCTGGGGCACGCACGTGGGCGACGCGACGCCACGGATCCAGAGGTTCGGCGGCGCATCGTCGAGACCGAAGATCTCGACGATCTCGTGCTCGCCGCTGCCATCGTCGTCGTCGAGATCGAAGCGCAGCACGCGAGGCGCCCATTCGTTCTGCGCGACGTAGTTCAGGTCGAACAGGATCAGATCGCCGCCGTAGTAGGCGAGGTGTCCCGCCGGCACGTCGTCGGCGAGCGTCTCCGCCGTGGCTCCTGTTTCGATGTCGAGCTGCACGAGCGTGCCGCTCTCGAAGATGTGCTCGGTACCGCCGAGCCCGTAGACGCGACCGTCGGCGGTACCCGTGAGCGTCATGAACGGCAGCGCGGTGCCGCCGAGCGGCGCGACCGGGGCCGGGCTCTCGTCGAGGTCCGTCCACCCGAGCTGGCCCTCGTTGCCCGAGATCACGTCGAACATGCTACTGTGCGTGAACAGGCGGTCGTCACCGGGGAGATCCGGATTCACGCCCGCGAACGCGAGACTGTTCGCTTGGCTCGGCGGTGACCACGGCACCATCGCGAGCGTAGCGCAGGGATCGTCGGCACCGATCTCGAACGTCCAGAGATCGGGCATCACGCTGGCAACGAGCACTCGACCGCCACGCTCCGCGCCCATGGACATCGGTTGATCGCCGAAGTCGTCGAGTGGAAGGCAATCGAGATCCGCAATCCACTCGAAGCTCGGCGCGTCGGGATCGAAGCGACGGAGCTCGGGCCGGCGCTGGCGCTCCTCGTTCATCACGATCACCCAGATCCGATCGTTGTCGGGTACGCAGTCCATCGGCTCGCCGTCGCTGTCCGGACCGACGACGTCGAGCTTCGGGCCCTCGTCGCCGTCCGACTCGTCCACGCCCGAGGTCGACGGCGCGGGGTCGTCGTCGTCGGACGGGCCGGGACCCGTCGAGCCGCTGCTCGAGCCGGCGCCGCCGGTCTCGGCGGTGACCCCCCCGGTATCGCCCGCGTCCGCACTGCCATCGGCGGCGACGGGCACATCGACGCTGCAGGCGACCGCAGCGAGTCCGAGCGCGAACGCGCGCGCGTGCGACGAAAAGTCGTGATGCAGGGGCATCGAACCACACTTACTGCACGCGCGGGCGGAAGTCTTCACCGCGCGCGGTCGATCGCGCCGGGCTCGGCTCAGCCCGGGCACACGAACGTGAGCGCGCCGCCCTCGTTCGTGCACAGGTTCGCGCAGCAATCCGTCGTGTCGCAGTCGCAGCAATCCGCGAGGCAGTTGCAATCCGGCGGCTGGCACACGGGCGGCAGCTCGATGCACGCGGCGCTCGGCGACGCACCGCCCTCGATGGCGCAGTACTCCGCATCGAGGATGCAGAACGAGTAGCCACACGCGAACGCGCCGGTCGGCACCTCGCAGTTCGCGAGGAACGCGACGTCGGTACCGGCCGCGGCGGCGTCGCACACCGAGTCGTACAGCTCGTCGTCGCAGCCGCACACCGGCCGCGGCTCGTTGTCGCAGCCCGTCGGGCGTGGCGTACACGCGCCCTGTACTCCCGACGCGCCGCAGCTCTCGTCGGCGAAGTCGCAGCGCTCGTCGGCCGTGCAGTCCTCGTTGCTCTGGCACGGTGCGCCTCCACCGGTGCCGGAGTCCCCATCGGTGGCCGCCGAGGATCCGCCCGACGACTCCGGCGCGACGGTGCTCCCGTCGTCGTCGTCGTCGTCGTCGTCCTGTGCCGTGGATCCGCCGGTGTCGTTCGGCGTCGTCGCGGTGGACGTGTCACCGTCATCCGACGATCCACCGCCGCACGCGAGCCCGAGCCATGCGATCAACAGCGACGAGCGGGGGAAGCAAGCCATGCCCGAGTCGACCATCGCCGGCGCCTCTGCGCAAGCGCGTCGAGCCCCGCCGCTCGTGCAGCCCCTCGCTTCACGCCGCGTGGGCGTGGGCGGGAGACACCGACACGCCGCGCGACTGCGGGGCGAGCTCGTCCGGGCCCGCGAGCCGGCGGCTCGCCGGGCGCAACGCCCACGACGTCGCCGCGAGCGCGAGCAGCACGATGGGCGCGGCGTACTGAGCGACGCTGTCGCCGACGCTCGCGTGCGACGCGATCGCGCCCGTCAGGTCGAACACGATGCCCGCATACGCCCACTCCTTCACGCGTCCGGCCCCGGGCGCGAGGATCGCGATCGCACCGAGCAGCTTCCACGCGCCGAGGATCGCCGCGACGTAGGCGGGGTAGCCGAGGTGGCTCATCGTCGCCGCGACGTCCGGTGCCCCGGACAGATCGAGGATGCCGCCGGCGACGAGCGACAGGGCGACGAGTGACGTGGTGATCCAGTAGCCGATGGTTCGAGCTCGCATGAGTTTGCCTTCCCGAGTGGGGATGCGAGACTCTGGGCGCGGCCGGCACTCGAAACAATGCATCGACAACGGCCATCATCTGCCCGAAAACGATCCATATGTCCGATCCCGTCGAGAACAGCGAGCTCCTGGCCTTCGCCCGCACGGTCGAGGCGAAGTCGTTGTCGCGAGCGGCCGCCGAGCTCGGCGTGCCGCGGGCGACCGTGAGCCGTCGGCTGGCCAGACTGGAAGAGCGACTGGGGGCCCGCCTGCTGCGCAGGACGACGCGCAGCCTCGCGCTCACGCCCGCAGGCGAGACGTTCTACCGCCACGCGCGGATCGTGCTCGATGCGGTGAAGACCGCGGAGGCCAGCGTTGCGCGGACCGATGCGGCGATCGCCGGCGACCTGCGCGTGTCGGTGCCGCCGATGCAGGACGAGACGTTCTACGCGATGATCGCCGAGTTCGCGAAGGCGCACCCCGCCGTGCGTCTGCAAGTGCACTTCTCGAGTCGGCACGTCGACCTGCGGCGCGACGGCTACGACATCGCGATCCGGGCGGGCATGACGATCGAGCCCGGGCTCGTCGCACGCACGCTCGGCCGGTCCGACACGATCGCGGTCGCATCTCCGAAGTACCTCGCCGAGCACGGCACGCCGCGACGGCGCAAGGATCTCGCGCAGCACCGCTGCCTCGTCGGCTTCGCGCGCGGCGAGCTGCCCGAGACCCACTGGCCCGTGGGCGGCGCGATGGTCCACGTCGAGAACGTGTTCTCCTCGAACGAGATCCGCATGCTCGTGCATGCGGCCGTGAAGGGGCTCGGGCTCGCGTTCCTGCCCCGCATGATCGTCGAAGAGCATCTCGCGAGCGGAGCGCTCGTGCGCGTCATGGAAGGTGTGCTCGACGGCGAGAACCGAATCGCGATCGTCTACCCGGAGCGCGAGCTCGTGCCGCCGCAGGTGCGTGCGTTCGTGGACATGGTGGTCGCGTGGGCGCCCGTCATGCGATCGCGAGGACTCGGGGATCCGGCTCGCCCGCGTCCCGCGGCGCGGCGCAAGAGGACGCCGGGCCGTCGCTGAGCCCTCACGCGTGCACGACCGCGGTCGGCATGTCGTGCGACTCCTTCCCGAACTTGGCCGGTGCGTTCGCGACCGTGACGAGATCGCCGGGCGCGATGATGCTCTCGACGAGCACGATGTCCGTGTCGGACAGCGAGAACGCGCGCTCGTTCAGCACGCGCGCGAGTCGGTCAGGATCGAGCGAGGCGCGATCGAGCGACTGCGCCGGGATCCGCAGGCGCACTGAGTTCTCCGGGAAGCTCGTCGTGCCCACCGCGAACGCGGTGGAGCGCTGCTCGCGGAGCAACCACGTGGCCTCGCGATTCGCGACGTCGACGTTCGTGAGCACGCCGAGCTCGTACGCGATGCACGTGCGGCCCGTGAGGGGAGCACCGATGAGATCGCCGAGCGGACGCGCAGGACCGTGGGCGTCGCCGCGCATGCGCGTCGCCACCGGGAGCGCGAGGTGCCAGCGCTCGGGCGGCAGCGCCTCGGGCGACCGCGGGCGCATCGCCGCGAACGCCTCGTACACCGACTTGCTCGCGACGACCGTGCCGAGCAGGGCCGCGAGCGCGGCGAAACCCACCTGCGAGCCCCGCAGCGGGTGCGTCGCGGCCCACAGCAACCACGCGAGCATGCCGAGCGAGAAGAAGACCTGCGCGCCAGCCACGGCGATCGACGGGCGTTGCACGACGACCGCGAGCTCGCGCGTCCGCGTGCCGCGGAGCACCTGCGCCGTCGACTCGAGCCGAGGATCGGCCCACGCGTCGTGACCACACGCGGGACACGATGGACGCGTGGCGGGAAAGAGCGCGGCCTCCCGGGGTGCGGTCCGCATGGGATCGCCCGCGGGTGGCATGGGCACGGCATCGAGCTCGAGATACCCACACATGGTGCAGATCACGGATGACCTCGTGGAGGATCAATCCGCGACTGCTGTGCTTCGTTCCCGCAGATCCTGCGCAGACGTCAGCGGTGCGACTGCTCTTTGCGCCACTCTCGCCATTGTCGATCGGTGCCCATGATCCGGTCCCACAGGCCGAAGAACGACCCGAGGCAGCCCTTCGCGGCATAGAGGTGGTGGAACGCGTGGCGGCTCGCGAGTCGCGTGAACGCGTAGCCGCTGTGCGCCTCGACGGTCTCGAACACGCGAATGCCGACCCAGATCCCGAACGTGAGCAGGTGCGAGCCCAGCACGATCGCGGGGAGCATGAACGCGACCAGGTTCGCGACCACTTCGACCGGATGCGCGTACTCGGCCGACAGCCCGCGCACGTGGCGGAACGTGTGGTGCTTGACGTGGATCGTCTTGTACAGGCGCGGGATGTGGAGCGCGCGATGACTCCAGTAGAAGATCGTGTCCTGCACGATCACGCACACCACGAGCTGCCACGCGATCTCGAAGATGCTCGGCACCGGTGCGCCCGAGTGTCCGCCCATCGCGTGCCACGCGGGGTACAGCACGAACGCAGTGATCGGGAAGAGCAGCACGTGGCCGCGCAGTACCTCGCCGACGGCGCGTCGATGCAGCTCGGGCGGTGGCCCCTTGCCCTGCGCGACCTGGAAGCGCGGCGCGATGCCGCGGCGGAACAACAGGCCGAAGAGCGCCCAGGTCGCGAAGAACGCGACCTCGTGCATGCCCCACACGACGGCGGTGAAGAGCCAGCGCTCACCCATCGACGCGCATGATCGCCCGCGAGGGTCCCGCGACGCAATCGGGCGTTCGAACGCCGTCGGCGCGGCCGGCGGAGGAACGAGGGATCGATCGGGCGCCGCGCACCACTGTCCTGGTCATGATGGCCTACGACCGCGCGACCCGCCCGCCCCGGCTCGCACCCACCCGCTACGCCGACCGCGAGCAGCGGCGGCTGCTGCTCTCGCTCGTGCGCCTGCCCGCGCCCGAGCGGCTGCTGCTCGAGCTGCACGTGTGGGAGCAGCTGAGCGTGCACGAGCTCGCGTTCGTGCTCGATGTCGAGGTCGACATCGCATGCAAGCGCCTGCGCGACGCGATCGCGATGTGGCGGACGACTACGGCGGCGTGAGTCGCTCGAGCGTCTCCGCTTCGGTCCAGCGCGGGTGCTCGCCGGCGAACGCGTAGCCGTCGGGCTTGCGATCGATGAAGATCTCGAGCGTGAGCGCGAACGGGCGCTGATCATCGAACGCGCAGACGCTCATCGTGTACGTCTGCGTCGGCCGGAGGAAGTAGAACAGCGTCGTGCCGCACGTGCGGCAGAAGCCGCGCTCGGCCCACTTCGACGACGCGTATCGGGCGAGCTGGTCCTCGCCCTCGAACTCGACGCCGTGCGCGGTCGCCCCGAGGAACGGCCCAGCGGACCAGCGTCGGCACATCTCGCAGTGACATGCGTGGTGGTGGTGCTCGACCTCGGTCGCGGTGAAGCGCACCGCTCCGCACAGACATCGTCCGGTCTCGGCCATCGCGCGCGAGTGTACGCTCGAGGTGACGAATCGGGTCGCGGTGGGTGACGAATCGATCCCCGCGCGGCCGTGGACGACGCGTTGCGCGTGCGTTCGGCTGGCCCGGGTCTTGCTCGGACGTACCCGCGATGGAGCGGGCAGGGGTCGTGGTGATCGCGAGCGTGCTCGGGTGCACGGTCGGAGGCGGCTCGAGCTCGACGCTGTCGGGTGGTGCGAGCGGATCGCTCGATGGCGGTGCCGACACGCAAGCGACCGGCACCGACGAGGGGGCGACCACGTCGGGCGGGGATGCGGGCGGCAGCGGCAGCGCCCACGATCCGAGCGGCGAGGGCGACGACGCCGACGCGAGCACGGCGTCGAGCGGCGTCGCCGATGCGAGCTCGAGCGGTGGTACGGACGGTGGTGCATCGAGCGATGCGGAGAGCTCGTCGGGCGGCGACGACGAGCTGGCCGACGGCATCCTCGACGTCACGATCATCTCGCACGACGACTGCACGTTCACGACGATGCCGGCCTCGATCAGCGTACCCGAGGGGACCGAGTTCACCGTGAACTGGATCAGCTCCGGAGCGAGCGAGGTGGAGTTCGACGTGGCGAAGATCGATCAGTTCAACGCCGTGCCGATCATACTCGGCATGGAGCCCGGCACCTCGTACCACGACGAAGTGCGCGTCTGGTGCGGCGATCGGTTCACCGGCACGTTCGACTTCAGCCTGACGAGCTGCTTCGATCCCTGGTACATCCCGGTGGACTGCAGCGCGTGAGCGCGTCAACGACCCATCATCTCGACGTGAAACCCCCGCTGTCGATACCGGAGCCGGAGCCGACGCAGCTCGCGGCGCGACAGCTTCGGTATCGGCCGGGCCCTGCGCTCCAGCCGGGGCGGATCCGGATCGTAGGCGGCCGCGACGGCCGTCGGACCGTCCCAGGGCCGGGCGCCGACCGCAGCGACGTCGCCGGTCGAGATGGAATCGAGCTGGTCCGAAGACGGCCTCGCGTGGATCGCAGTGTCGGCGGGTTCCTCGTCCGGAATCCCGGCGTCGTCGCGCGCGATCGCCAGCGCGTCCGGCGGTGCCACGACGTCCTCGCTCTCGTGCCACGCCGTGCAGCCGGCGATCGACGCGGCAGTGGCCAGAACGGCGAGTCTTCGACGCTCGAACACGACGCGACCGCGCTCGTCGGCGACGAAGCGCAAGCATGCCGTCGGATGCTGGTCGACGAAACCTCGAGCCGCCGAGGGCGTCATTGCGGAGAGATTCGTGACCGTCTGGTCACACTGCGAGCAGTGGCGCTGCCCGTCGTCGCCCGCGAGCGACGCCCAGGCGCGCGGGCAGCTGTAGTCGATCTTCGGTGCGCGCATGCGTCTGCCGCCCGTCACACGGCGCGCACCCGCGGCAGTTCCCGGATCGATCTGCACCCGTGAGAGGTGGCCGCGTTCGTGCTCGACGTGCACGTCGAGTCCGCGTGCGAGCGGCTGCGAGACGCGATCGCGATCGCCCAGCGCATGAGCCGCAGCCCGCCGCGGCGCCGATCCAGCGGCCGTGGGACCGCTCTGGACGTGCGGTTCCCTGCCGAGTTCACGGACCCGCGGGAGCGGTGTAAATTCCGTGCGTGGGCGATTCGTTGGCGACGGAGATGCCAAGCGATGCCGCGTTGCTTGCCCAGTGGTGCGAGGGCGACGAAGCTGCCGGCGATCGGCTGCTGCGCAGCGTGTTCCCCCGGCTGTATCGCTTCCTGTTCAACAAGATCGGCGACGACACGGGCGAGATCATCCAGCAGACGATGCTCTCGTGCGTCGAGCACCGCGACAAGCTCGCGAGCTGCGTGGACTTCGAGGCGTACCTGCTGCGGATGGCGCGGAACAAGCTCTACGACTTCCTGCGCAAGCGCGGGCGCGCGCGAGAGGACCTGCCGGGTGAGCTGCCGTCGGTCCACGAGCTGAAGACATCGATGGCGAGCGTGCTCGGTCGACAGTCGCGCGAGGCGCAGGTCTTGTCCGCGCTGCGCTCGCTACCGGTCGACCTGCAGACCGTGCTCGAGCTGCACTACTGGAACGAGCTCACGACGGCGGAGATCGCCGAGGTGCTCGAGATCCCGGTGGGCACCGTGAAGAGCCGCATGCGCAGGGCGAGGACCGAGTTCGAACAGCTCCTGCAGGCCGACGACCCCTCCGTGACCGCGGAGATCATCGGCTCGATCCGGATCTGAGGGCCGTTGCGGTGGTCGCCGGCAGCGAGTCGCATGGATGCGCGACGGCGAGTCCGAACCCCGAACGACTCGAGGCGCGTCTGTTGCTGGCCAACCTGCGCGCGCAGATGTTCCGTCGCGCGGAGGCGCCGACGATCGGCCGCTTCCGGCTGGTCCGTACGCTGGGGCGGGGCGCGCACGGAGTGGTCTTCGAGGCGTACGACGAGCAGCTCGGTCGATGTGTCGCGTTGAAGGTGTTGGAGGGTGCAGCCGCATCGTCACGGTGGATGCGTGAGGCGCGGGCACTTGCGCGCCTGCATCATCCGCACGTCGTAGAGGTCTACGCGACCGGCGAGGTCGGCGGTGGCGTGTGGATCGCGATGGAGCTGGTCCGCGGGGCGACGCTGCGGGAGTGGGCACGCGAGCATGCCCCCGGGTCGTCAGCGCGATTCACGGAGGCGCATCGGTGGCTGGTGCAGGCGGCCCTCGGGCTGGCCGCTGCTCACGAGCGGGGGCTCCTGCATCGCGACGTCAAGCCGTCCAACGTGCTGGTGGGCGCCGACGGGCGAGCACGTGTCGCCGACTTCGGGCTCGCGCGTGCACTGCAAGAAGACGACGACGCGCGTTGCGAAGGCGGCGTCGCCGAGGGCGTCGATACGACACGCACGGGCGCGCTCGTCGGCACGCTCCCGTACATGTCGCCCGAGCAGCTTCGCGGCGCTCGGCTGGATCCACGCAGCGATCAGTTCAACTTCGCGGTGTCGGCGTGGCAAGTGGCGTACGGAGAGCTGCCGTTCGTAGGGACGACGCCGGCAGAGCGGCTGCGAGCGATCGAGAAGGGGCCGCCGAGTCCGGTGCGAGGGGGCTCGGTACCGAGATGGTTCGCGCACGCAGTGCGGCGCTCGCTGGCTGCGCGACCGGAAGATCGATACGCGTCGATGGAGGAGCTCGTGGGTGCGCTCGAGCGCCCGCGCTCGGGGCGGGTGCTCGTGCTCGCCGGCCTCGGTGCGTTCGGGGTTGCATGCGTGGTCGCGTTGGGTGCGAGACAGCGCGCGGTGCCACGCTGCGAGCCCGACGCTGCTCGCGACGAGGTCGCCGCACTGTGGAGCGCCGAGCGGCGTGAGATCGTCGCACGTGCGTTGGTGTCCGCGGGTCAAGTGGAGACCGCCGAAGCGCGGATCGATGGTGCGGTCGCGCAGTTCGGCGACGCTTGGATCGCGGAGTACCAACGCACGTGCGCGTCGGCGCGGATGGCCGATGCCGGGGTCGGACGAGACTTCGACGAGCGCATGGCGTGCCTGCGGGACGCATCGATCACGGTCGACACGCTGCTCGCACGATTCGAGTCGCCGACGACGCAGCTCGCCGCGAACGCACTCGGTGCGATCCAATCGCTCCCGGATCCAGCGGCGTGTGCGGTCGCTGGCTCGCGCGAGGAACAGACCCCTGCGAGCGCGGAGCTCCGCGAGGCCATCGCTCGGATCGCGGCCGATCACCTCGCCGGTGACGACGTCGCGGTCGTCGCGGCGCTCGAGCCGCGCGTGATCGAAGCCCGCAACGCCGGCGCACGACGGGCGCTGGGCGAAGCACTCGAGCTGCTCGGCAATGCGTGGTCGGAGCTGAACGACGAGCGGCGCTACGAGCCCCTGATGGAGTCGTACGAGATCGCGGTGGCGTCCGGCGACGACGATGGAGCCACGCGGCGCGCGACCCAGCTCGCGCGACAACACGCCTACGCGCAGCACTTCGACGATGCGGAGCGCTGGCTGCGACACGCGGACGCTGCGTTGATCCGCGACGGCGAGGACGATGGGCGTCGGGCCGCACTCGTCCACGTGCAGTGCCTGCTGCACATGCGGCAGGGGAGGGCGGCGCAGGCGATCCCGGCGTGCGAGCGCGCGCGCGACTTGGTGGAAGCGACGGATGGCCCCGATCCGATCCTGCGCTGGCTCGTCGGCAGCGATCTCGCGCTCGCGTACGGTGTCGCGGGGCGTCGCGACGAGGCGGAGACCCTCACCAACGAGTTGCATGCGGCGATGGTGCGCGAGCTGGGCCCGAGCCATCCGCGTGTGGCGTTGATGTCGCTCTCGCTCGCGCGGTTCGCCGTGAACCGGGGCGACACGGAGCAGGCGATCGCGCACACGCGTGCGGCGCTGGACGTGTTCCTGCGCGTCTACGGCGCGATCAACACGCAGACGGCGATGGCGTACATGCACCTCGCATGCCTGCTGCACCGCTCGGGCGCAAGGAGCGAAGCGGAGGAGGCGTTCGTGTCGGCGCTGCGCGCCGGGGACGGCCGGAGGGACCAGTGGCGCGCGAGAACGCTGCGTCACTTCGCGAAGCTCCGCATCGACCAGGGACGCGGCGACGAGGCCGTGCCGATGCTGCGCGAGGCACTCGACATCGTGCAGGAGCTGTGGCGTCACGAGCACCCGGAGATCGCGATGATCCAGCGCGACCTGGGCACGACACTGCTCGAGCTCGGCCGCTACGCGGACGCCGAACGCGAGCTCGAAGCCGTGCTCGAACGCTCGACCGACGGCGAGTTGGCCCGGGATGTCTCACTGACGTGGCTCGCCCTCGCAAGGGCCGCCGAACGCACGGGGCGCGACGCCGAAGCGCGGGCGCGCTACCTGACTGCGATCGCGACGTGCATCGCGACGCAGAGCTGGCGAGAGACGTGCGCGAACGCGATGAACGGCGTCACGGCGCTACCCAGCGGGACCACAGCGTTCTCCGAAGCGCGTGTATGGCAAGCAGTGGGAGGCAATCTCGTCGGGCGAAGGAACGCGGCGTCGATCGGGGTTCGCGGATGAGGCGCGCCACGGGCGAGCAGACGTTCGTGGCCGCGTGACGGATCGCGGGAGAGCGAAATTTCTTTCCGTGGCTGTCGTCGGCTCGATCCGATCCTCGCTCCCGACATCGCGGTAGACTTTCGGCGTGAGCTCGACGCCGCCGGACAGCGGAGACTCGACGTCAGGGTCACCGTTCGAGGATCTCGACGCGCGCGTGCTGCTGGGACACCTGCGCGAGCAGATGTTCGGCCGCAGCGAGCCGATCTCGGTGGGGCGGTTCGCGATCATCGGCCGGCTGGGCCGCGGTGCCCACGGCGCGGTCTACCTTGCCGAAGACGATCGGCTCCATCGACGAGTCGCGGTCAAGCTCTTGAGGACCGGGGCCGATCCGACCGAGCGGGCGCGGCTGCTCCGCGAAGCGCAGGTGCTGGCGCGGCTCAAGCATCCCAACGTGCTCACGGTGCACGACGTCGGCATCGAGGCCGATCGGATCTACATCGCGATGGAGCACGTGGAGGGCGGCACGCTCGCGGACTGGTGCAGCGCGAATCCCCCCGGCAGCCGCGCGCGATTCGAACGGCTCTTGAGCATCGCGATCGGTGCCGCGCGTGGGCTCGCGGCCGCCCACGACGCTGGCGTGATCCATCGCGACGTGAAACCCGCGAACATCCTGGTCGGCGTCGACGGGCGCGCGCGGATCGCCGATTTCGGTCTCGCGCGTGAGACGGCCGAGCACGAACTGCGCACGGAGATTCGTCCCGCGCGCGCGGACGGAACGAGCGTACGTCTCACGCAGAGCGGCGCGAGGGTCGGCACGCCGGCGTACATGGCCCCGGAGCAGTTCGCGGGGCACACGGACGCGATGTCCGACGAGTGGGGCCTGTGCGCCACGTTCTGGGAGGCGGCGTACGGACGACGCGCCTTTGCGGCGGACAGCGTGACGACGCTGCGCTCGGCGCTGCGCGAGCCGCTCGGCCCGCCGCCACCGGAGCGCTCGGAGGTGCCTCGCTGGTGGCGCGAGATCCTGAGGCGAGGCCTCGCCGTCGAGCCGCATGCACGATGGCCGTCCGTCGCGGAGCTCGCCGACCAGCTCGAGCGGGCGACGGCGCGCGCGCGCTCGCGCCGGTTCGCCGTGGCGAGCGGAGGCCTGTTGATCGCGGCCTCGGCCGGCGTGGGGCTCTGGCAGCTGCAGCTGGAAGGCAACCGACGGGATTGCGCGCGGCGTGCGGACGAGATCGCGAGCGTGTGGAACGAAACCGTCGCGAACGACCTCCATGCGACGATGGCCGCCACGGGAGCGCCGTTCGCGGAGCCGAGCTTCGCGCGCGCGGTGGAGTACCTCGACGCCTATGCGGACGGATGGCGCACGCACTACCGCGAGCTGTGCGTGGCGACCGAGGTCGACCGCGAACGTGACGACGAGCTGTGGACGTGGTCCCAGCGATGCCTGCACGAGCGGCGAGAGGAGCTCGTCGCGTTGCTCGAGCTGCTGGTGAACGACTCGGGCGGCAAGACCGTGCGTCGCGTGGTCAGCTCGGTGGCGGCACTGTCTTCGCTGGATCTGTGCGTCGACGATACGACGGTCCTTCGCTACGGCGGCGAGGCGACCGACGCCGATCCGCTCGCGGCCGCAGCCGTCCGTGCTGGACTCGCCCGCGTGCGAGCGCTCGATCTCGTCGGCCGCTATGCCGATGCAGACCAGCAGATCCGCGACCTGTCCGACGAGGTCGTCGACCACCCCGACACTCGTCTACGGCTGAAGGTGCACGTCGCTGCAGGCTTCGCGCGCCTGAGGCTCGGGAAGTACGAGGAATCGAGCGAGATCTTCGAGGATGTCTTCGCACGGGCCGTGGCGATGTCCGAGTACGACATCGCGGTCGAAGCAGCGTCGCACCTGGTGTACCTGCTCGGAGCGAAGCTGGCGAAGCCCGAGCTCGCGGAGGTCTGGGCCCGCGTGGCGAACGGACTGAAGTCGAGGCTGACCGACGAGGAAGCGCCGGTCGCCGCGTTGCTGCTCAACAACGTGGGCACGCTGTACCTCGAGCAGGGGAAGTACGAGCTGGCAGCACGAGCCTTCGAGGACGTGCTGCGCCTGCGTGAGCGCACGCTCGGTGCCGACCACCCCTCGCTGGCCCTCGCCCACAACAACATCGGCCTCGTGTTCATGCGGCAGTCCAGGCATGCGGACGCCGCGCGTGAACACGAGCGCGCGGTGGAGATCGTCGCGACGTCGTTGGGCGATCAGCATCCGGACATGGCGCTGCCGCTGCGAAACCTCGGCATCTCGTACGAGGATCAGGAGCGTTACGACGACGCTGAGTCTGCCTACCAGCGAGCGCTCGCCATCCGTCGTGCGGCGCTCGGCGAGGAGCACGCGGACGTCGCGGACGCCTGGTGGGTCTTGGGATCGATGCACGCCAAGACGAACCAGCTCGACGCCGCGATCGACGAGCTGACCCGCGCGGTCACGATCCGAGAGCGCGTATCGGCACCGGATCATCCGGAGCTCGCGGCCGTTCGCGCCGACTTGGCCGACGTGTACGCCCGCCAGGGTCGCTTCGCGGAGGCGGAGCGCGGGTACCAGGACGCGCTGCGGAGCCTCGAGGCGAGCAAGCCCGACCATCTCGCCACGGCGGCGCTGCGTGGGAACTTCGGGAACTTCTATCTGCAACACGAGCGCTACGAGGACGCCATCCGTCTGCTGGCCCCGGCGCTCGAGGGCGTGGAACGGACCCTCGGCCCCGACCACCCCAATGTCGCCGTCGTGGCCGAGAACCTCACGAACGCGCTCATCGGTCTCGCCGACACCCAGCTCCGGTCGGATCGACGCGCGGAGGCCGTGGGCAATGCCGAGCACGCGCGCGCGGTCGCGACGAAGCACGGCGGTGACGTGGAGAGGATCGACCGCTGGCTGGACGAGCACCGGTAGGGTGCGCAACGTCGGTGTCGGGGCGTTCGTGATCCGCCGGCGCCGCGCGGACGTCCTTCCCCGTAGAGGGCGCATCGTCCCTCACGAGGCAATCGAAGATGTCTGCGATCCATCACCGTTTCGCGCCACTGCTCGCACTGAGCCTGACTGCGCCCGTCCTCTGTCCGAGCCTCGCGCTCGCGGCCGGGTACCGCCAAGACGAGGTCCGCAACTTCCAGGCCCGCCCGGACCAGAAGGCCGACTTCCTGGTCGGCTTCGATCCCCGGACGCAGCGCACGAAGCAGACGTGCGTGCGTACCAAGAAGAAGCTGCAGCTGAAAGAGCTCGCCGGCAGTCCGGCGACGGCGCGGTTCGAGTACGCCCAGACGCTCCAGGAGGTGTTCGCGCGGGAGGAGCTCGACCTCGAGGTCTCGCTGCGCGTGAACTACATCGTGAGCGCCGAGGTCGACGTCAACTTGAAGGAGATGTCCGAGCACAGCCGACGCTCGAATCTCGGCCTCGTCTACTGGTCGTACCGCAACCTGCACGACGTGAAGTGGGTGATGAACGAGGAGTTCGAGCTCACGCCCGACGCCAAGGCGCTGCACGACAAGGCCGTCGTGACGGGCAAGTGGAAGCCGTTCTACGACAAGTGCGGACGCACGGCGATCATCAACAAGCGCCACGAGGACTTCTATGTCGGCACGCTCACGTTCGAGATCGCGGAGTCCTCGTCCGCGTCCGAGAAGAAGACCGCGGTCGACGCCATGATCGGCTTCGCCAACATCGCCCGCGCGAGCGCGAGCGTGGACAAGGCGCGGAAGAGCTACGACAAGATCCGGTCGGAGAAGCGCGAAGTCGACGCCTTCTGGTCGGGTGAGCCGAAGGGGATGCAGAACGTCGACGACATCGAGACCGCGCTCGAGACCTATCGGAAGTTCCCGAGCATGAAGAACAACACGGAGTACACCGGCTTCGGCGTCGTCCCCTACAGCGAGCTCGTGCCGGGCTTCGGCGACCTGCCCGGCATGGAAGAGCTCGGCAAGAAGCGTCGGAACAAGATCCAGACGATCGCCGACGGACTCGACTTCGAGAAGCGCGCCATCATGAAGCTGAAGATGCGCAAGCACGAGCATGTGCCACAGGCGCTCGTGTACCTCGAGCAGGACTACCAGCGCGCGCGCAAGGCGTTCGTCGACGAGAAGGCCTGCCTCGAAGGCGAGTGGAGCCCGACCTGCGAGGATCTGCGCGCCAAGTATGCGTCGTGGCCGACGGCCGGTGGCGGCTCCATCGATCGCTTCCTCGACACGATGCTGAGCCAGTCGCAGACATGCCCGGCGACCGGCACCCAGAAGACCGTGATCGTGAATCCCAAGGGGCACATCACGTGCCTCGTGTGCGACTTCGGCGAGACGGCCGTGTTCGCCGATGGCAAGAACGGAAAGTGCGGTCGCGTGACGCCGGCGAAGGCGGCGGGATCCGTGCGGCTCGGCCTCGACGATCTCGACGATCCGAAGCAGGTGTCGGGTGGCGAAGCGGGCGTGAAGGTCACCGACTACCGCCGGCCGGACGTGTGCCGGAAACCGGGGCAGGACTGCAAGAAGCCCCGCGCCGATCAGATCTGCAAGGAGCGAGGATTCGCCGATTCCACGTTCTTCGACGTCATCGCGAGCAGCAAGACGCGGTGGGCGAACGGCGACGAGTGCGTCCAGAGCAAGGAGAACACCAAGCCCGTGCCGCAGAAGTGTCGCACGTTCGCGACGCTCGACTGCGCCTGTCCTGCGGGGAAGAAGCCGAAGGGTAAGACTTGCGAGTGAGGGTCACAGACCCAGCGCGGCAGCGACGGCGCGGTGGCCCGCGACGTCGCTCGCCGCGAGCTTCTCGCGCGCCTTCCACCGCTCGAACAGCGCGCGCGCTTCCTCCAGGCGGCCGTGCAGGCCGGCGATCAAGCCGTCGAGGTCCTCGGACACGTCGCGGCGCTCGAGCTGCAGGCAAGCCCGCGCCCGCTCGGCGTCCGCGAGCGCGCCCTCGCGATCGCCCGCGCGCAGCTTCAGCTCCGCGCGCAGCTGCAGCGCCACCGGACACGTGTGGCCGGTCGCCACCGCGGCCTCGATGTGCGTGCGCGCGCGCTCGAGCTCGCCGGCCGCGAGCGCGAGGCGCCCGAGGTTCTCGTCGTGCACGTGCCACGTGCTCACCTCTTTCATCCGCTGCCACAGCGCCGTCGCCTTCGGCACGTCGCCGTCGTGATCGGCCAGCCGCGCGAGCACCGTGAGCCCGTACGACTCGTTGGGATCCTGCTCGTGGCACGTCGTCGCGAATTCTCGCGCGAGCGCGAGATCGCCGTGCGCGAGCGCCCCGTAGGCCAGCTGGCCCCACTCGCGAGCGCAGCCGCACTGCGTGCACCCGAACGCGCCGGCCTCCGCACTGCGCCCGAGCGCGACCAGACACTCGAAGCGCGCGTCCTCCCAGCGCCCGAGCTTGCCGTCGTCGTCGAGCTCGCCGCTGTCCGCGGCCAACGCCGTCGCGAGCTCCAGCGCTTCGTCCCACCGCCGATTCGCGTGCGCGATGCGGTACGCGAGCGGACGACGACGCGCGTCGCGGACCTCCGGCGCGAGCGTCTCGCACCACGCATCGATCGCCGCCTGCGCATCGGCGTCGCGCCGCAGGCCGAGCAGCGCATGCACGCGATCCGCCAGCGTCTCCGACGAGGCCGGACACGGCTCGAGCACCTCGAGCGCCTCGGCGAAGCGACCGCGCCGGTTGAGGTGGCGCGCGAAGAACCGCCGCGGCGTCACGAGCTTCGGCGCCGCGGCGATCGCCTGACGGAAGAGCTCCTCGCCGCGCGCCTCGTCCTCGAGCGACGCTTCCATCAGATCGTCGGCCTCGTTCGCGAGCACGCACGGGTCCTGCGGCGCCATCTCCGACAGCCGCGAGAGCACGGTCACCGCGGCTCCCGGCGCCCAGATCCGCTCGAGCAGGTAGCGCGAGTGGGCCCGCGCAATCGCCACCTCGCGCGGGTGCTCCTCGCCGAGCGATCCGAAGAACGAGTGCACCGCACCCGCGCCCTCGAGCTCTCCGATCACCTCCGCGACGCGCTCGAGCTGCGCGTCCGTCAACGCGCCCGACCGCGCGGCACGACGCAGGTAGCCCGCGCCGTCCTGTCGATGACCCGCGCGCGCCATCACGTCGCCCACGACCCACTGCGATTCCGCAGAGCCCGTCACGCCGAGGCTGGCGAGGCTCGCGAGGATCGCCTCGTCCCACCGCGACGCGTTCGCGAGCGCCTTGGCCATCTCGCGATGCGCCCACGCGTAGGTCGGGCGCTTGGCCAGCGCGGCCTTCAGATCGACGAGCCCCGCCTCGAGATCGTCGCGCTTGCACTTCGCCGCGCCTGCGATCGCGAGCGGCGTGGCCGACTCGGCATCGACCTCGCGGAACGTCGCGCACGCGGCGAGGCACGCGTCGAGCTGATCATGGTTGTACGCGACGTCCGCGAGGCTCATGAGCACCCAGGTGTCGCCGGGCCGTTGGTCGCGCAGCGCCTCGAGGCTCGACACCGCCTCGGCCACCTGACCGGCTCGTCCGAGCAGGCGCGCGCGCTCCACCGTGAAGCCCGGCGAGCCCGGTCGGAGCTCGAGCGCGCGGTGGTAGGCCGCGATCGCGTCCGACAATCGCTCGGCGCGCCCGAGCACGCGTCCGCGCACGTGCCAGTTGAACGCATTGTCCGGCGCGAGCTCGAGCGCGCAGTCGTTCAACAGTGTCGCGAGCGACGTGTCGCCGTCGTCGAACGCCATGTCCGCGAGGTTCTCGTTCGAGCGCGTGTGGGCGGGGTCGCGCCGCAGCGCCTGCTCGAACGCATCGCGGGCGCCCTTGCGGTCGCCGAGCGCCAGCTTGCAGTCGCCGATGGAGCACCAGTTGTTCGCGTCGTCGGGGTCGCGATCGCGTGCGCGCTCGAACGCGGCGAGCGCGTCGTGGGTGCGCCCTTGCACATCGCGCACGCGGCCGAGGAACTGCTGGGGCCACTCGTCGTCCGGCCACAGCTCGAGGATCCGATCCAGCACCTGCGCGAGCGCCTGATCGTTCGCTTCGTTCGGGTCCTGATCGCGCTTGCTGCGAGCCCGCACGAATCGCAGCACCCACGCGAGCTCGTACGCCTCGTGCAGCGCGATCGCCTCCGCCACCAGTCGCTCGGCGTCTTCGTCGCGTTTCTGCTCGTGTGCCTCCCAGGCGAGATCGGTCTTCGTGATGTACTCGCACTCGACGGCGCCGGCCTCGTCGAGTCGGGCGATCAGATCGGCGCGCGCCGACGGGACCGCCACGAGCGCCCCGTGGTTGGAGAAGTCGCGCAGCTTCGCGAGCTCGTCGTACCCGGTCTCGCGGACCTCGTGCGTCATCGGGTCCTGCACCTCGAGGATCTCGCGGCGATCGTCGTACCCGATCGCGACCGCCACGTGGCGCGACGTGGAGTAGTCCTCTTCGATGATGACGGGGATCCCGGCGTCGAGGATCGCCTTGAGCCGATCGAGGCCCGCCTCGATGCGCCTCGTGTGGAACCCGGCCGCGTCCATGTAGCGGCGCATGCGATGCACGGGCGTGCCGCCGTCGGGGTGCTTGATCTCGCGGGCCACCGCGACCTGCTCGGCGGTGGTGCCGAAGAAGCGCATGCACAGCTCGACCGAGGCCGGTCCGCAGTGGTTGCGCAGCTGCGTGACGGAGGGAAACGCCTGCAGTCGCGCGCGGCGAGTGCGGCCGCTGCCGATCCGGTCGAGGGCACGTGCAGCCGTGCGCGCGGCCCAGTCGCCTCCGCCGGTCGCCGAGATCTTCGTCCACGCCGCACGAGCGCCATCGACGTCGCCCGCGCGATACAGCGCCGACGCGCGCTCGAGCATCAGTGAGCGGGCCGGATCGGCCTCGGGCGACGCCTCGAGGATCTCGCCGAGCACGCGCGCCACGCCGGGCCAGTCGGCCTTCGCCGCGTGCAGACGCCACGCGATTCGTTGCGTGCCGATGTCGCCGCGCGGACGCTCGCCGAGCGCCGCGAGGTGTTCGGCCGCCGCATCGAATTCGCCGAGCACGGTGTGCAGCTTCGCGAGCCCGATGTGTCCGAGCCGCTCGCCCTCGGCGCGTGCACGCGCGTCGGCCTCGGCAGTCGCGCGCTCGAGCGCGGCCGCGAACGCGTCCTTGGCCGCGGGGCGCTCGTCGAACGAGATCGCGAGATCGGCGGTGGTCGCCGATACGCGGGCCCGGTGGGCGCCCACGGCCTCGGCGGCGGCCAGCTGTGCGCGCGACAGATCGCGGCAGCGCTTGCGCCCGAAGAGGATCGCGGCCTCGAGATGCGCGTCGACGGCGAGCGAGAGCGCGTTCGTGCGCAACGCCTGTTGAGCGGCCGCGAGCGCGATGTCCAACGCGTAGTCGGTGGACCACCATCCGATCCGCAGCACCCGAGCGGTCTGCACCTGCGCCTCGAGGCGCTCGGCGGTGCCGAGGTCGTTCATGCTCTTCACCTGCGACAGCGTGTCGTAGGCCGTGCGCCACTTCTCGAGCCCGATCTGCGCGCGTGCACGCAAGAGCCCTGCGAGCACCGGCGACAGGGCGCCGCCGTCCTTCGGATCCCCGAGGCGCGCGAGCGCGGTCTGGAACGAGAAGGCTTCGAGGTCGTCGACGATGCTCTGGCCGATGGTGGGCAGCGGTTCTGCAGACATGGCCGGAGCAGGATAACGCGGCGGCCGGGGCGTGCGACGGATCGCCCGCACCGTGGCACGATCGCCCGCGATGTCCCGCTCCGGCCTCCCGCTCGCGACGTCGCCCGTCGTCGCGCCGCCCAGCAAGACGACTTCACTCCTGCTCGGCATGGCACGCGCTCAGGCGGCGCGGCGGCGGCCCGCCGATCTGGTTGCGCAGTGGATGCGCGACGGGTACGTGACGCCGTCGCCGATCGACGCGCGCACGATGCACGCGCTCGATGGTCTCGCGCTCGCGGCCGCGGACGGCTTCGAGGCGCTGGTGTTGTCGCCGGTCGTGCCGCTCGGGAGCTGCTCGGTCGTCGCGCCGACGAGCCAGGATCGCACGCTGTCGGCGAACCGCGGCACCGAGGTCGTCTCCGATCCGACGAACGCGCTCGCACTCGAGTGCGCGAAGCGGTTGCGCGAGTCGCCGACGCAGGTGCATCGCCTGTGCGCCAGCCATCAGGTGATGCGCTGTCAGCCGCTGCCGCCCGGCAAGGGGATGACGCGGCACTTCCGGATGTTCGCGATGGTCGAGGCCGGCCCTGCGCGCGGTGACGACGGCTTCGAGGTCGACGCGTTCGCGCGACAGATCGACGTGCTCGTGCGGCTGTGCACGCACGCGGCCACGCTCGGGTACCGGCTCGAGCCCCACCGGCTCGTGTTGCGCGTGCATCCCGATGCGCCCACGCTCGGCGATCGGCTGGAGGCCCGTCTGCGCACGGTACTGCCGGTGCAGCGGGTCGCGCTCGACGCCGCGTACTACGACGCCGTGCGCATCACGTTCGACGTGCGAGCGCCGGACGGTGAGCTCGTGCCCATCGGCGACCTCGGCCGCTTCGACTGGATGGCGAAGCTCGGCGCGAACCAACGCCTGCGCATGGTCGCGACCGGCTTCGGCCTGCAGCTGCTCCCGTTGCGGTTCTGATCACGTGCGCACGAGGGCGCGCACGAGTCGTTCGAGCGTCGCCGCGGGGTCGTCACACAGGCCGGAGTGCACCGGCGAGGTCTGCACGATCGTGCTGCGCGGCGCGACGAGCCAGTGGAAGCGCTCGGATCGGGGCAGCGCGGCGATCGGACCGCCGCGCGGATCGCCGGCGGCGACGAGCGCATGGATCGCGAGGGCATCGTGCAGCGCAGCGACGTCGACGTCGACGAACAGCGCCCGCACACGCGCGTCGTCGAGCGCGACGCGGGCCGCGAGGAAGTCGGCGGCCGGTGCGTGCAAGATCACGCCCGCGTTCACGAACTCCTCGCGCTCGACGCGGGGCACCGCGCGCAGCACCGCGTAGTCAAACGCCGTGCGCACGCGCGGCCTCCTCGACGAAGGCGCGGGGCGCCTGCATGCGGGTGCACAGGTGCTCGACGTAACCCGCCCGCATCGCGTCGGGATGACCCTCTTCGCCGAGCCAGTCGTCGGGCACGCGCGCGAGGATGTCGACGAGCGCGGACTCGGTGATCTTCGGCGCGAGCTCGGCGTCCGCGACGGTGATGTCGCCTGCGAGCGGCAGCAGCACGTGATTGCGCACGGCGGCGAACGGCGAGCGTGCGCGCGCGAGGTGGCCGGGCCAGTCGTGGTGGAAGTACAGCGACGCGCCGTGATCGACGAGCTGCAGCGCGCCGTGCCAGAGCAGCATGTTCGGGTTCCTCGCCGTGCGATCGACGTTCGTGACGAATGCGTCGAACCACACGATGCGCGCCGCGGTGACCGCGTCCGGCGGAGGCGCGAGCGCGGGCTCCCAGCCGAGCGCACCGGGCAGGAAGTCGAGTGCGACGTTGCGGCCCGCACTCGCGCGTACGAGCTCGCGGATCTCGCCGTCGGGCTCGGTGCGACCGAAGCCCGGATCGACGTCCACGAGCACGAGCTCCGGCACGGGCAGCCCGAGCAGGCGTCCGATCTCGCCCGCGACGAGCTCCGCCACCAACGCCTTCGGTCCCTGACCCGCGCCGCGGAACTTGAGCACGTAGAGCCCGTCGTCGTCGGCTTCGACGATCGCCGGCAGCGATCCACCTTCGCGCAGGGGTTGCACGTAGCGCGTGGCGGTGACGATGCGCATGCCGGAGCCGATTGTCGCACGACGTCGCGCGCCGGGCACGACGCCGCCGGTGCTACAGTCGGCGCCGCCCGTGCGCGTCGTGATCGCACTTCTCGTTCTCGTCGGATGCGCTGCGGCGCCGCGGACCGATCGATCCCCGGCGGTCTCCGACGCGCCGCTCGTCCAGCTCGCGGATGCGCAGGTCGAAGCGATCGCCGCGATGGCGCTCGCGTGCGTCGAGCAGGAGTACCCCAACAAGATCGCCCACGTGCTCGCGAGCGACGCCGATGCCCGGCCGCCGCGCGAGCTGACGCCGGCGTTCTACGGGTGCTTCGACTGGCACTCCGCCGTGCACGGCCACTGGTTGCTCGCTCGGGTCGCGCGGCGCCATCCATCGACGAAGGCGGCCGCGCGTGCGCGCGAGATCCTCGCGCGTCATCTCACCGGGGAGCGGATCGCGGGCGAGGTCGCGTACGTGGGCCGCGCCGATCGCAGCGGGTTCGAGCGGCCGTATGGGCTCGCGTGGCTGCTCGCGCTCGCGGCCGAGCTGCGCGCGTGGGACGACCCGGATGCGCGTGCATGGGCGAAGGCCGTCGCGCCGCTCGAACGACTCGCGCGCGATCGGATGCTCGAGTGGTTGCCCAAGCTCACGCACCCGATCCGGATCGGCGAGCACGCCCAGACCGCGTTCGCGATGGGGCTCGCGATCGACTGGGCGCGCACGACCGGCGACGAGGAAGCGCTCGCCGTGCTCACTGAGCGCGCGCAGGCATTCCACGGGGGCGACCGTGGCTGCGATCTCGCGTTCGAGCCGTCGGGTCACGACTTCCTGTCGCCGTGCCTCGGTGCCGCCGATCTCATGCGACGGGTGCTCGCACCGTCGGAGTACGCCGCGTGGCTCTCGCGCGCGCTGCCGGCGGTGCGTAGCGACGGCGCAGTGTTCCTGCACCCGGTCGCGCCGAGCGATCGCACCGACGGCAAGCTCGTGCACCTCGACGGGCTCTCGCTCAGCCGCGCGTGGATGCTCGACGGCATCGCGCGCGGATTGCCGGAGCACGATGCGCGGCGTGCATCGCTGCGTGCGACCGCGCGCGCGCACGCGGACGCGGGGCTCGGCGCGCTCGCGGGCCAACACTACGAAGGCGCCCACTGGCTCGGCACGTTCGCGATGATGCTCGCCGGTGATCAGTCGCCTGTGAGCCGCGCAGCGCGAGCGGAGAGGTAGCGGCGCTCCGGGATGCTCGCCGTGCGCTGCGCGGCGAGCCGGTAGCACGCGATCGCGGCCTCGCGGTCGCCGGCGCGCTCGAGCAGGTGACCGCGCACGGCATCGAGCCGATGGTGCTCCGCCATCCTGGGATCGCTCGCGAGCCGATCGAGAACCGCGAGGCCGGCGCGCGGGCCCTCGACCATCGCGGTCGCGATCGCGCGGTTGAGCGTGACCATCGGATTGTCGGACATGCGCTCGAGCAGCCGATAGAACGCGAGGATCTGCGCCCAGTCGGTGTCCTCGGCGCTCGCGGCCTCGTCGTGGATCGCGGCGATCGCCGCCTGCAGCTGGTACGGTCCGATCGCACCCTTCGTGAGCGCCGTGGACACGAGCGCGACGCCTTCGTCGATCGCTTCGCGATCCCAGCGCGATCGATCCTGCTCGTCCAGGGGCACGAGATCGCCGTTGTCATCGGAGCGTGCGGGGCGGCGCGCGTCGGTGAGCAGCATGAGCGCGAGCAGTCCGAGTACTTCGGCGTCGTCGGGCAGCGCCGAGTGGACGACGCGCACGAGTCGGAGCGCCTCGGCGACGAGCTCGTGGCGCTGCAGCGCGGGCCCGAGGCTGCTCGTGTACCCCTCGTTGAACACGAGGTAGAGCACGTGCAGCACCTGCGCGAGCCGAGCCGGCCACTCGGCGCGCGCGGGCAGGGCGAAGGGCACGCCCGAGCTCTGGATGCGCTGCTTCGCGCGGCTGATCCGCTGCGCCATCGTGGCCTCGGGCACGAGGAAGGCGTGGGCGATCTCCGCGGTGGTGAGCCCGGCGACGGCGCGCAACGTCAACGCGATCGCCGACGCCGGCGTGAGCGAGACGTGGCAGCACATGAACAGCAGCGCGAGCGTGTCGTCGCCGGGGCTCGCTGCGTCGGGCGGATCGTCGCTCGTCGCCACGATGTCCTCTCTGCGGCGCCGCGCCTCGTCGGCGCGCAGCCGATCGGTGATGCGCCGCATCGCGACGGCCACGAGCCACGCACGCGGCGAGTCCGGCACCCCGTCGGTCGGCCACTGCACGGCCGCGGCGACGAGCGCCTCCTGCACGGCATCCTCGGCGGTCGCGAAGTCGCCGTGGCGCCGCATCACGGCCCCGAGCACCTGCGGCGCGAGCTCGCGCAGCAGGATGCCGACGCCGGATGCGGCCGGCGACGCGCTCACATCTCCTCGCCCGGCCCCTGCGGCACGCGCCGCACCTCGACGGGGAAGTTCATCGGCACACCGCCCTTGCCCGGCGCCGCAGAGATCCGCGCGGCGAGCTCGAGCGCGCGCACCTTCGACTCGAGATCGACGAGCCAGTAGCCCGCGAGGAATTCCTTCGCCTCCGGGAAGGGCCCGTCGGTGACGACCGGCTTGCCGCGCTCGTCGGCGCGCACGATCTGGGCGTTGTGCGGCAGGTCGAGCCCCTGCGCATCGACGAGCTCGCCGGACTTCGTGAGCTCCGCGTTGAGCTCCTTCATGAACGCGATGTGCGCTCCGATGTCGGCCGGCGACATCTCGCCGAACGCCTTCCAACCGGACACGGGCGCCATCATGAGGATCATGTACTTCATCGGATCTCCTGCTTGCGCGGCCGTCCGCCGCGCCTTCCATCCCCTGGTCGGAGCCGCCGGCCGATTCTCGACGTGGGGGGTTAAAAAACTTCGAAGAGCGTGGGCACGTCCGTCATGATTCCTCTCCCGTACGGCGCGCCGCGACCGGGAGTTTCCAGCCGCGGTAGAGCGCCAACATGCGCAGCGAGGTGCAGACGGCGATGCCCGCGAGCCCGCCCACCGTCGAGGACACGTGCATCGCCGCGCCGGCGACGACCACGAGCCCGCCCGCCAGCGCGGCGACGGCGTAGATCTCCGTGCGCTGCAGCACGGTGGGCACCTGCGCGGTGAGGACGTCGCGCACGATGCCGCCCCCGATGCCGCTGATCATCCCGAGCACGATCGCCATCGGCCAGTCGAGCCCGTACGTCATCGCCTTCTGCGTGCCCGCCACCGCGAAGACGGCGAGGCCCGCCGCATCGAACAGCTGCACGGGCTGGCGGACGCGATCGAGCACCCGATCGAAGCGGAAGGCGAAGAGCCCCGCGACCATCGCGAGCGCGAGCGGTTCCCAGCTCGCGAGCGTTGCCGGCGGGATGGCGCCGATGAGCACGTCGCGCAGGATGCCGCCGGCCGTCGCGGTGACGAAGCCGAGCACGAGCACGCCGAAGAGATCGAGCCCACGCCGCACGCCGAGCGATGCGCCGCTCACCGCGAACACGAACGTGCCGACGAGATCGAGCGCGCGCACCAACACGAGGGCGGAATCCACGGCGTTCGGGCCGCAGGATACCGCGCGAGGGCGCGGCCGGCGGTCCACGCGACGAAATCGCCCGCGCCGAACGGATAGACTCCGAACGCGCCGTGGAAGAGGACGAGCCTTCGATGTGCTCGACGGAGGTCCCCCAGACGGGGGAGCTCGACACGTTCCTGCGTGGCGTCGCGGCGGCCCCGTCGATCCCGCTGCCGCTCGCGGAGCTGCAGCCGGGCGAGCGCATCGGCGAGATCTTCGAGCTCGTCGGCATGCTCGGCGCGGGCGGCATGGGGGTCGTCTACGAGGCGAAGGATCTCAGCCTCGATCGCCGCGTCGCCATCAAGCTGCACCTGCACGGACGCAACGCGTCGTCCGTGTCGCCGATGCTCCGCGAGGCCCAGACGATGGCGCGCGTGCGCCACCCCAACGTCATCACCGTGCACGCGGTCGGCACCCACGAGTCCGCGCTGTACATCGCGATGGAGTACGTCGGCGGTGGCACGCTGCGCAGATGGCTGGCCGCGCGCACGCGCAGCGCCGCGGAGATCCTCGACGTGTTCGCGGCCGCCGCCGAGGGCGTTGCCGCGGCCCATCGCGTGGGGCTCGTGCACCGCGACTTCAAGCCCGACAACGTGCTGATGGACGACGGCGATCGCCCGCGCGTGGCCGACTTCGGCATCGCTCGCGTCGCGAGCTCGTTCGACGTCGTGGATGCGACCGCGACCACGCTGCAGGAGGGTGCGCCGATGCGCAGCGCCGAGACGGCCTCGCGCGTGGGCGGGCTCGTCGGCACGCCGGCGTACGCATCGCCCGAGCAGCTGCGGGGCGAGGACGCCGATGCGCGTTCGGATCAATTCTCGTTCTTCGTCGCGTTGTACGAAGCGCTCTTCGGTCAGCTCCCGTTTCAGCTCGATCCGCTCGTGACGCTCACCGAGCGCATCGCCGACGGACGCTTCGCCCCGCTCGATCCGGTGCGCGCGCGCCGGGTGCCGCGGGCGGTGCGGGCCGTCGTGCTGCGCGGGCTGAGCTCGGATCGCACGCGTCGTTTCCCAAGCATGGACGCGGCCCTCGTCGCACTCCGCCGCGCACGTCTACGACCGCGGCGCATCGCGATCGCGTGCGCGTCGGCGGGCGGGGCCGCACTCGCGGTCTGGCTGGTGGCGTCGCGCGACCCGGCGACCGCGAACGACTGCGGCGACGCCCAGGCCCAGCTCGCCGACGTGTGGAGCGACGCCCGCAGGGCAGAGCTCGAATCGGCGATGGTGCCCGCAGGCGACACCGAAGCGATGGGCCGGTTCTCCGCACTGACGGGCGGCATCGATGCGTACGCGTCGCAATGGTCCGTGGAGTGGCGCCAGTCGTGCGCGAGCGCGACGGCCGGGCCGTGCTTGTCATCCGCACGCGGGCGACTGCACAGGCTCCTCACGTTCTTCGCCGGCGCGGGCACGCCGGCGCTCGCCTTCTCCACCGACGCGGTCGGCCAGCTGCCCGATCCCACCGAGTGCGTCGCGGGTGGAGCCGAGTCCACCGCGGCCGACGACGCGATCGGGGCCCAGCTGGAGGAGCGACTCCACGATGCACGACTGCGCTACGTCGCCCAGCCCGCGGCCGACGACATCCACGAGCTCGTCTCGATCGCCGACGATGCCGAGGCCGCGGGCCATGCCGCGACCGGCTCGCGCGCGCTGGCGCAGGCGGGTAAGCGCCTGAGCGAGCACGAGCGGCCGAAGGACGCCGAAGCGCTGTTGCGTCGCGCGGCCAAGCTCGCCGTCACGAGCGGTGACCGGCAAGCGATGGTGAATGCGTGGAGCCTGCTCGCCTCGGTGCTCGCGGACGAGCACGAGATCGAGGAGGCGCTCGAGAAGCTCGAGCTGGCCCAGGGAGCCGCGCACGACGTCACCGATCTCCAGCAGCTCGCGTCGCTCGCTCACAACGCCGCGTTCGTGCTCGCACGTGCGGGACGCCTCGACGAAGCGATCGCGTCGCTCGAACGGGCCGTCGATCTCAACACGCAGGTGTACGGCCCGCAGC
>CAYXVR010000032.1:0-29221 GCA_964468635.1 uncultured Nannocystaceae bacterium | reverse complement strand
AGCACCGCGAGGTCGCGGCGAGTCGGGCCTCGCTCGGCATGCGGCTGCTCGAGGCAGGACGCGCCGGCGAGGCGCGCGTGCAGCTCGAGACGGCGCTCGTGGTCGTGGAGGAGGTCGGCGGCGACCGCCACCCTTCGATCGGCGAGGTCGTGCAGTCGCTCGGGCAAGTGTGCTCGGCCGAGGGTGATCTCGAGTGCGCCGAACGACACCTCGAGCGTGCGCGGAGCGTGTACGAGTATGTCTACGGCACCGCTGGCAATCCCACGCTCCGGGCGCTGTCCGACCTCGCGGACGTGCGTCGCAAACAGGGGCGGATGGAGGACGCGCTCGCGATGACGCAGCTGGTGTACGACCGGGGCAAGGCCGCGAGCCACGCCCCGAGCCGGGCGTTCGCGCGGGCCGCCGGCAACCTCGCGGTGATGCGGGCGTCGAGCGGGGACTGGGCGGGCGCGCTCGAGCTCGCCGAACGTTCGCGCGCGACGTTCGTGGCCGCGGTGGGCGAGCGCGATCCGGATCTCGTCCACGCCGACACGATGCTCGGCACGATCCTGCGCGAGCTCGGTCGACTCGAGGACTCGCGCAACGCTTTGTTGCGCGCCCATGAGCTCGGCCCGAAGGTGTTGCCGGTCCGCGATCGCGAGCGCATCAACTCCGCCGTCGAGCTCGGCCACACGTATCTCGCGCTCGGCGATCGCGACGCGGCCGCGACGATGGCCGAGGAAGCGCTCTCCGCCCTCGCGGATCCTCCCGGGCCGCCGCCCGTCGTCGCGGAGGCCGAGTTCCTGCTCGCGCGCGCGCTCGGTCCCGGGTCGGCCCATGCGCGCGCGCGAGCTCGTCACGCGCTCGAGATCCACGAGGGCCTGGGCCAGCCGTACGCGTCGACGGCTGCCCAGATCCGATCGTGGCTCGACGACGCGCGCTGACCATTCACGGCGGCGGCCACGGCACGTCGACGCGCGGGGGCGTGGGCAGCCAGATGGCGAAGCACACCGACCAGCCCGGCTCGTCGACCACCGAGAGCTCGCCGCTGTGCGCCTGCACGGCCCGCTTGCAGAAGTACAGACCGAGCCCCGCGTGACCTGGCACCGGGGGCTCGGTCATGCCGCGCGCGAACTTCTCGAAGATCCGCTCGCGCTCGCTCTTCGGGATCGGGGGTCCGTCGTTGAGCACGCGGATCTCGACGCCGTGCTCGGATTTCACACGGATCCCGATGCGCCCGCCCCGCGGGACGTAGCGCAGCGCGTTCTCCAGCAGGTTGTCGAGGACGCGCTCGAGCAGCCGCTGATCGCCCGCGACGCGGACGCTCGTGGGACGCGGCGCGTCGACGCGCACGCCCTTGTCGGCGGCGGAGCTCTCGATCCGGGCGAGCGCTGCACCGACGAGCGAGTCGACGCCGATCGGCTTGCGATGCACCGGCATCGACGTCTGTTCCACCTGCGACACCCACAAGAGGTCATCGAACACCGCATTGAGCTGGTGCGCCGTCGCGCGGGCGACCGCGATGCCACCGTGCAGCGACTCCGGCCCGGCGCCCAGGTTGTCGCCGAGCCATGCGACCTGCGACTCGACGCGCTGCAGCTGCACCTTGAGATCGTGGACGAGGAACTCCGTCATCTCGCGCTGCTCGCGTTGCAGTCGCGTCAGCGCGTTGCTGCGGCTCGTCAACATGTCGCGCGATTCACGAAGGCGCAGCAGCGTACGAAGCCGCGTGGTGAGCGTGGCCTCGTCGAGCGGCTTCTCCAGGAACTCGTCGGCGCCCGCACGCAGTGCGCGGACGCGGTGCTCGTTCTCGGTGTGTGCCGTGACGATGACGACCGGCGTGTGGCTGCGCGTCGGATGGGCGCGGATCCTCGCGAGCACTTCGATGCCGTCCATGCCCGGCATCGCGAGATCGCAGAGCACGAGATCCGGCTCGATCTCGTCGAACAGGCGCAGCGCGGTCTCCCCGTCGAGCGCGCGCACGATGCGATGCCCCGTCGGCTGGAGCAGAGCCTCGAGCGCGATGAGGTTCCGCGCGTCGTCGTCCACGAGCAGCAAGCACTTCGTCATTCGCGGTCCGCACCACCGGCCTGCGCCGCGAGGGCGAAACGTCAACCATGCGAAATCGAAAGCATTCGCGCAGGAACCGCCCGCGAGCGCGCCGACCCTCCGGACCGCGCAGACCCGCCCCGGGGGCGTCGGGCGCGCGACGTGCGTCGGGTGGGGGCCCGCCGGGACGCGTCAGATGCGGCCCAGGGCGGCGTAGGGTATGGTCGCGGCCCGCCCGGACATGAGCGTCATCGTCAACATCTTCAAGCTTCCCGAGCTGCGCAAGCGCCTCGGGTTCACGCTCGCGATGCTCGCGATCTACCGGCTCGGCGTGTTCATCGCGGTGCCCGGCGTCGATCGCAAGGTCATGGCCGAGATCGTCAACCAGGGCCAGGGCGGGTTCCTCGACTACTTCAACATGTTCAGCGGCGGTGCGCTCGAGCAGCTGTCGGTGTTCGCACTCGGCATCATGCCGTACATCAGCGCGAGCATCATCATGCAGCTCATGACCGTGGTGATCCCGCGGCTCGAGCAGCTGTCGAAGGAAGGCGAGACCGGCCGCCGCAAGATCAACCAGTACAGCCGCTACGGCACGGTGGGTCTGTCGTTCATCCAGGGCTACTTCATGGCGTCCTGGCTGGAGTCGCAGAACACCGCCGGTCAGCGCCTGGTGATCGATCCCGGTCTGGGCTTCGAGATCATGACGGTGCTGACCCTCACCGGCGGCACCATCTTCCTCATGTGGCTCGGCGAGCAGATCACCGAGCGCGGCATCGGCAACGGCATCTCGCTCATCATCTTCGCGGGCATCATCGCGAACCTGCCGCTCGCCATCTACCAGCTCGTCCAGAAGACCCAGGACGATCCCGAGAACTTCGGGCCCATGACGCTCGGTGTGCTGTTCGCGATGGCCATCGCCGTCATCGCCTTCATCATCGTCATGGAGCGCGGGCAGCGACGCATCACGGTGCAGTACGCCAAGCGCGTGGTGGGCCGGCGCATGTTCGGCGGCAACGCGAATTTCCTGCCGTTGCGCATCAACTCCGCCGGCGTCATCCCGCCGATCTTCGCGTCGTCCATCCTGATGTTCCCCAACCAGATCGCGGGGATGACCCAGAACGAGTGGATGCAGCGCTTCTCGGGCGCACTGCGCTACGACGGCTGGCTGTACATCACCATCTACGTCGGGCTCATCGTCTTCTTCTGCTACTTCTATACGGCGATCCAGTTCAACCCCACGGACGTCGCCGACAACCTGAAGAAACAGAACGCGTCGATCCCGGGCATCCGGCCCGGCAAGCGCACCGCCGAGTACATCGACTACGTGCTCAGTCGGCTCACGTTCGTCGGCGCCTGGTACATCTCCGCGGTCTGCGTGCTGCCGCAGTTCCTGCAGACGAAGTTCGACGTGCCGTTCTACTACGGCGGCACGTCGTTGCTCATCGTGGTCGGCGTCGCCCTCGACACCGCCCAGCAGATCGAGAGCCACCTCGTCACGCGGTCCTACGAGGGCTTTGCGGGTCCTCGGGGTCCTCGGATCCGTGGTCGTCGCGGCTAGGCGTCGGCGCAGGACCCGAGCTGAACAGCCACTTCGCGATCCGCTCCATCGTGAGCGGTTGGCTCGGGTCGACGATCGTGCCGTCGGGCAGGATCGAGTCGGCGAGCTCCGACGTGCACGGCTGGTAGGGCACGAGCGTGCGGTCGCCTCCACGTAGACGTTCGATCGCGGCGGAGATCGAGCCGGTCGCCTCGACCGCCGCCTGCACCGTGTCGGGGTGCACGGCGAGGTGCTCCCCGAGGAGGCGGTTGCGGAAGCCGATGATCGCGGCCGTCGCTTCGGGCGACCCGTTCGCCTCGAACACGAGGTCGCACTCGGTGTCGAGCGACATCGATCGATTCGTGAGATTGCACGACCCGATGCGCAACAACTCGTCGTCGACGATGCACACCTTGCTGTGCAGGTTCAGCGACACGGGCGGATCGGCCTCGCCCGCGCCCGGTACGTACGGTGACACGATGCACAGGCGATCGTGGACGTCGGCCTCGAAGATCGTGCACAGCACGCGGTCGCGCAGCACCCCCATCGTGACGTCTTCCATCCACCCGCAGCTCTCCTGCGGCATCACGATGATGATCTCCGGCCCCGTGGGCTCGCGCAGGCGCTCGGCCAACGCACGCGCGGCGCTCGTGGACGTGAAGTAGGGATTCTCGACGAAGATCGAGCGCTGCGCCGTGCGGATGCAGTCGAGCCACAGCTGCTCGCACTCGTGGACCTCGTCCGTACGCGCGCCCCACCGCGGCATCGTGCGGGCGATGGCCACGTCGACGTCCTCGACGTCGACGGGCAGCGGCCACGGCTCCTCGGCCGCCTCGGGGTGTATCGACTTCGCGTCCTGCCCGGTCGCGATGCGCCAGCGCTCGCGCGCGACCTCGCCGAGGGCGGCGGCCGCGGGCCCCCCCACCGCCATCTGCACGTCGTGGTGGGGCCGATAGACGTTGCCGGAGAGGTCGACACGACGCGGGTCGTCCACCCGGTGCTCGGGCGTGTCCCATCGCACGTCGCACAGATCCAGCCCGCCCGCGAACGCAATCCGATCGTCGACCACCACGATCTTCTGATGGTGCGATCCTCCAGGCGGATGGGAGTCGTCGAGCGCGAAGTGGACGCGGTCCGGCGTCATCGTCCCGAACTTGAGGCGCGGGAAGGCCTCGCGCTCGAACACGTACACGGGCGCGTAGTCCCAGCCGAGCACGTAGACGTCGAGCTCGGGGCGGTCCTGCACCAGGCGCGTCAGGAACGCGCCGAGTCGCGCGGGCATCGCATCGTCGTCGCGACACACGGGCAGTCGGCTGTCGACGTCCCAGCCCACGATGAAGATCGAGTGGCGCGCGCCGGCGAAGGCCTTGCGGACCGCACAGAAGTACGCCTCCCCGTCGACGAGGAAGGCGGCCCGATCGGCCTTCGCGATCCGCCAGCAGTTCCGTCCCGGATGCAGGGTCCGCACGTGTGCGGGATAGAACGCGCGCGCGCGGTGTCAACCGCCGCCCGGTTGCTATCCCGTAGGGGGATGTCGGGAGGGGAGCAGTCGCGGCGAGCGCCGGTGTTCGCCATGGCGCTGCTGCTCTCGATCGGCGCGTGTGCCCACAAGCGAACCACGGTGAAGGAGGTCAGCGGCGCCGAGGCCCGCGTCGGCAAGATCGACATCCACGGCAACAAGGCGCTCGACGACGAGAAGATCGAAGAGCACATGAACCTCAAGGAGACCGAGTGGTTTCCCAAGCCCACGAGGCGCTGGTACCTCGAAGGGTTGGTGCCGATCGATCGCAAGCGCATCGAGGAGCTCTACGCCGCGCACGGCTACTACGCCGCGAACGTGGAGAAGTTCGAGCCGCGCTTCCGCAAGAAAGGCAAGGTCGTCGACCTGCACGTCGACGTGCAGGAGAACGAGCCCACGCTCGTGCGCTCGCTCGTCTTCCATTGGCCCGAGGGGCCGCCGAAGGGGCCGCCGGACAAGCGGGCGGATCCGCGTCGCATCGTCGAGCATTGCGAGCTCGCCGAGGGCAAACCATTCGACATCGAGAAGATGGAGGAGTCCGAGAGCACGATGCGAGCCGCGCTCATGCAGCGCGGCTACGCATTCGCCGAGGTGGAGGCCAGCGCGCGCGTCGACCGAGTCGGTCGCATCGCCCACGTCGAGTTCGACGTGGTGCCGGGCCAGTTCGTACGCATCGGAGAGATCCGGGTGAGCGGCCTCGTGGACGTGCCGGAGAAGCCCGTTCGCGTCGAGGTGGAGGGCTGGAAGGGCAAGCCGTTCTCGCCCGACCGCATCGACGCGATCGAGGACGCCGTGTACGGCCTCGACGTGTTCAGCACCGTCACCGTGGTGCCCGACAAAGAGGCGAAGGACGGCAAGCTCGGCGTCACCATCGAGGTGGTCGAGTCGAAGCCGCAGTCGGTGAAGCTCGGCGTGGGGCTCGGGCTCGATCCGAACCGCTGGGAGCAGTTCGGGTCGATGACGTACACGCACGCGAACCTCGGCAAGAAGCTCTTGCGCTTCGATCTGCGCGTGAAGGCCGGCTACGCGGAGCTGCCCGCGATCTGGCGGCCCGAGGAGCACGGGCCCATCGGGCTCGTCGAGCCCAGCCTGCGCCACAAGGGCTTCCTCGAGAAGAAGCTGGTGTGGACGCTGACGCCGTCGTTCGAGCTCGGGATCCAACGCGGGTATCAGTTCTATTCGCCCAGGACGCGGGTGGGTGTCTCGCGCTTCTTCACGCGGTTCTTCGAGCTCGAGCTGTCGCACAACTTCCGCTTCGTCGACTTCTTCAGCGTCGACCCGGCGCTGAACACGTCCGACTCGATCCTCGGCCTCGACTTCCGCGACCCCTACATCCTCAGCTACATCGAGCTCAAGCCCACGGTTCACCTCACCGATCGCATCCTCGAGCCGAGCAACGGCGTGGTGCTCGGCGTCACGTACAACCTCGCGGGCGGCATCTTCGGCGGCGACTACGACTACAACCGCCTCACGCCCGAGGTGCGCGCCTACTACACGCCGCTGAAGAATCGGCTGCAGCTCGCCGGCCGCGCCCAGACCGGGTTCATCATCCCCTTCGGCGACGAGCCCGGCGCTCCGTTCGACCTCAAGTACTACCTCGGTGGCTCGAACACGGTCCGCGGCTACGGCGTGCGTCAGATCTCGCCGTCGATTCCGTCGTGCGACGCCGACGGCACCGACTGCAACGACATTCCCGTCGGTGGCGAGACGATGGTGTCGGGCAACTTCGAGATCCGTGCACGCGCGTGGAAGGGGCTCTGGTTCGTCGCGTTCACGGACATGGGTGACGTGCGCGGCGGCCTGTTCGAGTTCGCACCGAGCAAGTGGAGCTACACGGTCGGTCCGGGCGTGCGGTACCACTCGAAGATCGGCGTGTTCCGGCTCGACGTCGGCTTCCGCGTGAACAAGACGGAGTACGGCGAGGGCCAGCCGATCGCGGCGGTCCACTTCGGCCTGGGGGAGGCGTTCTGATGGCGCGTCACCCCCGAGCACGCAAGTGGGCGATCCGGATCGCGAAGGGCCTGGGCTACACGATCGCGTCCGTGCTCGGGCTCGTGGTGCTCGCGCTGTGCGTCGTCCTGTTCACGCCCTGGGGCACCCGCACGGCCCTGTCGTATGGGCTCGGCGTCTACGACGGGATGATGCCGGGCCACGCACGCGTGGCGGCCGTCCGCGGCACGCTCGCGACCACGCTCGAGCTCGACGGGCTCGAGCTCACCGACGCGCAGGATCAACCGCTCGTGCGCGTGGCGAGCCTCGTGGTCGACTTCGACCTCACCGCGCTCGTGCGCGTCACGCTCGCGTTCGGCGAGCTGGCTGCGCAGGGTGTCGAGGTCCACCTCTGGGAGGGGCAGAGCGGCTTCGGCGATCTCGCGCCGCCCGGGCCCGACAAGCCCAAGGAGCCCGGCACGGCCGGGCCGAACATGCCGCTCGGGTTGTCCGGGGGCGTGGCGATCGACGGCTTCGATCTCGTGCAGCACCCCATCGACGGTCCCGATCACGCCACGGTGCGCGCTGCGATGCTCCACGGCAACCTGTTCTGGAAGGGCCGCATCGCCGAGGTCGACATCGAGGCGCTGTCGGCGATGATCGACGACGCCGAGCTCGCGGTGGCGGGCGCGAGCGGATCGATCGACTGGGACGATCCGATCGTGCGCGTGGAGGGGCTCACCGTCGTGACGAACCGCGGCGTCGTGCAGCGGGCCGACGTGGAGCTCGACGCGCTCGCGCTCGAAGGCGAGGTCGAGCTCGCGGCGGTCGTCGACGTGAACTCGCTCGCGCCGAAGTCGAACCTGCCCATCTACGGCATGGTCGGCGTGCAGGTGAAGGGCGCGGGCGGCAAGGCGCACGCGTGGACACAGGTGGCGGTCGACGCGGCGCCGATGGGGCGGCTCGAGGTGCTCCTCGGCGGCTCGATCGATCCGCGCCTCGATCTCGCGGGCGCGGGCGTGATCGACGTGGCGGCGGTGCCGGGCAAGCCGAGCACGGCGCTGTTCACCGCGGTGCACGTCGTGCGCGAGCCCGACTCGCCGCTCCGGGCTGGGCTCGTCGCGCGCGGGGGCGCCGCGCGGGCACCCGTCGGCGTGATCGCGAATGCAGAGGTCGCCCGCGACGGATCCCCCATCGACGTCGACGCGTTCGTCTACGCCGGCGATTCCACGATCGACGCGAGCGCGATCATCCGCGATGCTGCGCTCGCGCGTGCCGACGCGACGGTGAACGTGCCGACGCTCGCCGGCTTGCGTACCGCGGTGCGTCCATGGGTCGACCTGCCGGCGATGTCGGGCAGCGCCGGCGCGAAGCTCGGGTGCACGGGCGCGGGCACGCGGCTCGACTGCGAGGCCGAAGCGCACGTGCTCGCGCTCGCGATCGCGGACGCACGCGTCGGCACCGCGAAGGTCGGCGCGTTCGTCGGGCTGCGTGACGGCGAGCCCCACGGTGACGTCTCGCTGCACGCCGAGCGGCTGAAGTGGCAGGACCGCAAGGTGCACGAGCTCGACGTCGCTGCGGCTGGTGATCTCGAGCGCTTGCACGTCGAGGTCGCCGGGCGGGCGCCGGAGGGCAACGGGGCGGTGTCGGCGGACGTCGCGATCGGCCCGCGCACGGTCGTCGACCTGCGGCACCTGGTCGTGAAGAGCCATCCGTTGTGGGTGAAGCTCGACGGCGACAGCCGGATCGCGATCGAGGGCAAGCAGGTCGACATCGACGGGCTGGACCTGGTGATCAACGGCGGTCGCGTGCACGTCGACGGTGCCGTCGGCGAGCGCAACGACGCGCGCGTGGCCGTCACGCGCTTCGACCTCGCGGCGCTCGACGTGCTGCGCCTGCCCGTGAAGCTGCGTGGCGTGTTCGAGGCGCGCGGGCGCTTCCAGGGCCAGCTCGCCGATCCGCGGGTGCAGCTCGATGCGGCGCTGTTCCGCTTCCAGGTCGACGATCAGGCGCTCGGCACGATCGAGACCGACCTCGACCTGCGCGAGCGTCACGCGGTCGGCAAGGTCGTCTGGCGCAGTGAGCACGATGAGCGCGCCGAGATCGACGCGAACGTCGATCTCCGCCCGTTCGACTCGCCGCGCGGCTTCGGGCTCGCACCGGGGCGGCCGGTGGCGCTCGTCGCCGAGGTCGAGGGGGTGGAGCTGTCGCGCCTGCGCACGGTCATCGGCGACGAGAAGGCCGCCGGCGAGGCCGGGCTCACGCTGCGCGTGAGCGGCACGCCAGAGAAGCCGGAGGTCGCGCTCGTGCTGACGGTCGGCGATGCCCGCGTGAAGGAATTCGACGTGGACATGCTCGAGGTCACCGCCAGTCACGTGGACGGCCGCGTCGAGGCCACGGTGCAGGCGGCATCGAGCTGGCTCGCCGGGCTGCGCGTGGAGGCGAATGCACCTGCGCGTCTGCGGCTCGCCCCGCCGTACTTCCGGCTCGATCGCGACGGTGACATCGAGGCCGCGCTCGCCGTCGACGATCTCCAGCTGTCGGCGGCGAAGAAGGCGAAGCCCGAGCTCGCGCTCGGCGGATCGATCGATGTCGACCTGGTCGCGCGCGTGCACGGCGGGCGCACGCAGGCGGACCTCGCCCTCGTCGCCAGCGATCTCGCCGTGGACGGCAAGCCGGTCGGTGACGCGGGACTCGACGCGACGCTCGGCGACGATCGCCTGCAGGCCACGCTGCAGCTGCGCGGCGCGGCGGCGAAGCACGTGGAGGCACGCGTCGACATCCCCATGGAGATCGCCGCGCTGCGCGGGAAGGCGCGCTGGCGAAAGGAAGCCGATCAGCTCGTCGAGCTCGACATCGAGCAGGCCGACGTCGGCGCGCTCACGCGGCTCGCTGGGCTCTCGGGCTTCTCGGGCGTGGTCGACGGCGATGCCCGCCTGGCCGGGCCCGCCGCGAAGCCCGAGCTGGTCGCGAGCTTCGCCGGCAAGCGGCTGGTCGCCTCGGGGCGGCCGATCGGAGAGGTCGAGCTCTCGGTCGAGCACGCGGACGGGCGCGTCGAGGCGCATGTGCACCAGCGTCAAGGCGTCGCGCAGCGCATCGCCGTGGATGCTGCGGTGCCGCTCGCCGTCGATCTCGCCGCGGGCAAGGTGAACTGGGACGAGGACGGCGCGCACGACGTGGACGTCCACGCGATCGGGGTGGACGAGACGATCGTGCAGCACTTCGCGGCGTTGCCCGACGGCATGCGGCTCGACGTCAACGCTCGCCTCGCGGCGCGCGGAAATCCGAGCGACTTCCAGGCGACCGGGCAGGTGCGCGCCAGCGTGGGTCAGCAGTCCCGCGTGGACGTGCCCATCGCGATCACGCTCGAAGCGGACCCGTATCGGCAATCGACGGACGTGGTGATCGGGCCGTTCGGCGAGAGCACGATCACCCTCGCCGCTGCGGCCGAGCTTCCGGTCGTGGAGGTCGTGAAGGGCGAGGCCGACCTGCGTGCGGTGCCCATCCGCGCGACGCTCAACGGCAACGGATTCCCGCTCACGGCCCTCGCACCGCTCATGCCCGAGGCGGTGCAATCGCCCGCGGGTCGGCTCGACCTCCACGCCTCGGCCAAGGGGACGATCGGCAAGCCCACCGTGACCGGTGGCCTCGTGATCGCGAACGGCCGCATCACGATCGTCCCGATGCGGCAGAAGTTCGACAAGCTGCAGCTCACGGTGCGTCTGCGTGGCAACGACATCGTGCTCGAGCGGCTGTCGGCGCGCAGCGGCCCGGGCCGCGCGAGCGCGACGGGCAAGCTGCACCTCGCACGCGGTGACACGCGCGCGCGACTCGACCTCAGCGCGAAGGAGCTGCCCATCGTGCGCCCGGGCCTCCCGATCATGAAGCTCACGTCGAAGATCGGCGTGGAGCTCGATGCGACGGGCAAACAGACCGAGGTGGAGATCGTCGCGAAGAAGTCGGTGCTCGACGTGTTCACGAAGTCGATCCCGGCGCCGAAGAAGATCCCGACGAGCGACGGCGTGGTCTACACCGACGTCCGCAGCAAGCGCGCGAAGGCGGAGCGCGCCGCCACGAACGAGGAGCCGATGGTGCCGAAGGACGTGAAGGTGTCGTTCCGGCTCGCCGATCCGATCTTCATCCGCGGTCCGCAGGCCAACATGACGTGGCGCGGCGCCATCGAGCTCGAGCACCGCAGCAGCGGCGTGGAGGGCGAAAAGGGGGCACTGAGCGCGAGTGGGGCGCTCACCGCCGACGGCGGGCGCATCAACCTGCTCGGCAACGACTTCGAGATCGACCACGGCCGCGTGACGATGCCGGAGGTCGGCGAGGTCGACCCGTACATCGATCTCGTCGCCACGACCCAGCTGCCCGATGCGAGCGTCGACGTCATCGTGCGCGGCCGCGCGAGTCGTCCGGAGCTGCGCTTCACCTCCGATCCGCCGATGCCCGAGTCCGACGTCTTCGCGCTGCTCGTCACCGGTACGACGAGCAGCGACCAGGAAGGCACCGACGTGCAGACGAAGGCGGCCTCGCTGCTCGCCGCGTTCCAGAACCCGGTGTTGCAGCGCGAGCTGCAGGACAGCTTGGGCATCGACCGCGTGGGCGTGGCGTTCGGCGACGACGTCGACCAGCCCATCGTCACGGTGGGCAAGCGGGTCTCGAAGAAGGTCTACGTCGAGACGCGCTATCACCACAATGCGCCGCGCGACGAGAACACCGCCGAGCTGCAGGTCGAGTACATGTTCAAGCCGCCCGCGTGGTCGGTGGAGACGTTCTTCGGCGATGCGGCCAAGGGCGGCATCGGGCTGTGGTGGCGGCGCCGCTTCGGCGGGCACGCGCCGAAGGTGGAGAAGGCCGGCAAGGCAGCGAAGGCCGGGAAGAAGGCGCGCGCGGCCACCGAGCCCGCCGCAGCGACGCCGCCCCCGTGACGAGCGGGCCATTCTCGTCACACGTGGGGCGCGCGGCCACGCGCATTCGGTGGTCGGCGCGATCGCCAACCGCCCGAGACGCCACGCACGGCCCATTCGCGGGCGGCACCGCGCTTGCAGCCCTCGATCTCCGGGGAGAGCAAGATGCCGTTCGATTGCCCGCAGACATCGGCGAGCTCGCCGAGACCGGATAGGTCGGATCTACGCAAGCGAAGCACGCGTACCGCCTCACGCGACGGCCTCGACGCATATCTCGACTGCGTCGGTACGTACTCGCTGATGAGCGCCGACGAAGAGCGCCTCGCGGCCCAGCGCCTCGTGCAGCTGCGTCACGACCTGTGGTTCGCGCTCTTGTCGTGGTCCACGACGCGATCGTGGGTGATCGCGCTGGTGGAGCAGACGCTCGCGGGCGAGGCCCCGCGCGAACGACTGCTCGAGCTCGAGCGTCGCCGTCGGCGCGACGAGGTCGTCGGCTTCGAGCCCGGCGCCAACGACGATCCGATCGTCGCCGAGTGCGTCGCCGCGTTCGTGCGGATCGATTGCGACGGGCGAGCCGCCGATCACGTCGTCCAGCGCCTGGGCGCGCCCACGACGGGCGAGGACGCGCCGGCGCTCCCGGTGGAGCGCGATCATCCCTCGATGCGCCGGTGGACGGATCGCGTCCGGTCCGCCCACACGCGCATGCTCCGGGCGCGCAACGCGTTCGTGTGCGCGAACCTGCGGCTCGTGGTGAAGGTCGCGCAACGCATCGGTCGCGAGCGCATGCCGCTGCAGGATCGCGTGCAGGAAGGCAACCTCGGCCTGATGAAAGCGGTCGAGCGCTTCGATCCCGCACGCGGATGCCGCTTCTCGACGTACGCGGCGTGGTGGATCCGTCACGCGATCACGCGTGCGCTCGTCGATCGCGCCCGTACGGTGCGGATCCCGGCGCACCTGCACACCGTCTATCTCAAGTCGACCAAGGCCCAACAGCGGCTGCGCAGCCGACTCGGTCGCCCGCCCACGGTCGCCGAGGTCGCGGCGGAGATCGGCGAGCCGAGCGAGCGGGTGCGCGTCGCCCAGGGCGCGATGGAGCTGCGCGCCGTCAGCCTCGACTCGCCCGCGTCGATCGGCGACGCCCGCACGGTCTCCGACGTGCTGGACAGCGGCGATCCCGACGAGTGGGGCGACCGGATGGACGCGCGCCGCAACGGCCGCGTCGCCGAGGCCGCGCTGGCCGAGCTCGATCGCACCGAGCTGGACGTCCTGCGCCATCGCTTCGGCCTGGGCGGCGTGCGTCGGCTGACGCTGCGCGAGATCGGCGAGCGCTACGATCGCTCGCACGAACGCATCCGCCAGCTGCAGAACCGGGCGCTGGAGAAGCTCCGCGCGGCGATCGAGGCGAGCCCGCTCGCGACCGCCGCGGTCGCCTGACTACTGGTGCTCCATCAAACGCTCGAGCGTGAACACGTGGCTGCGGCACTTCGGCAGCAGCTCGCTCACGATGAGCGACCGCAGCTCGGCGTCGAGCCAGTCCTTCTCCATCGCGCGCTCGTACTCCTTGATGCCGTGCTGCTCGCCCTCTTCGAGGGCCTTCAGCGCCGCGGTGTTGCCGAACAGCTTCGCGACGCCTTCGACGGCCTTCGCGAACGTTCCCCACGCGCCGGACGACTGCGGGATGTCGGTGGTGAGTTGCGCGAGGCGGCCGCGCAGCGCGTTGACGGCGTAGACGTGCTCTGCATGGATCTCCCGCAGCCTCGTGCCGTCGGGGAATCCGTCGATCTTCTCGAGTGCCTGCTCGTAGGTCTCCACCGCGGCGAGCTCGCCGCGCAGCAGATCGGCGAGTGCTTCGCACAGGCGTTCGTCGTGCGCGAGATTCGTGGCTACCATGGCGTTCGCTTCCCCCAGCGCGGAGAGCCGCGCGGCTTCGTTCTAGCCCGCACGCTGCGCATCGCCAGCTTCGATCAATCGGCGAGATCGTCGTCGCTCGGCTGGCGCGGGCCCGAGACGCGCAGGCCGTCGGCATGAACCGCGCGCAGTCCCGGCACCTGCGCGAGGATCCGCAGCACGCGGCGGCGCTTCCACGCGGAGTCGACGACGCCGCCCAATTCGGCGACCGCGTCGTGCACCGCCACGGTGACGCCGCGCCCGATGCCCTCGGCGAGCTCGAGCCGCGCGGTGACGGAGGCGGCGAGCGCCGCGTCGGACCACTGCGGCGGGCTGCCCTGGGCGGCAGCGTCGACGAGCTCGGCGATCACGCGGGGCGCGAGCAGCACCTCGGTGGGCCACGCGAACACGACGCTCGCGCCCGCGCGGTAGAGCGTGCGCGCACGCCGATCGGAGCACACGTCGGGCACGACGATGAAGAGCGGCAGGCCCCCCACGAGATCGGAGTGGCGCAGGCGAGAGACCGCCTCGACGTCGCCATCACGGGTCGCGAACAGGATCACGCCGAACGTCGATCGCCCGATCCGGTGCAGGGCGGCGTCGACGTCGTCGACGGGCTCCACGATCACCGGGAGGTCCTCGAGCGCGCGCTGCACGTGCGTGGTCTCCTCGCGCGGTCCCACGAGGAGCAGCGACGGAAACGTGGCCTCGGGCGCGCCCCTGCGCGAGGTCTCGAGGTCGCGTCGGGTGTGTCCGAAGTGGACGGACATGGGTCACCCTCGGGCTAGCAACCCCGCGGTGCACGGCAAACCGGGCGCGCACGCGGTCCGCCGTGGCACGCCGAGCGCCCGTTGATAGGCTGTAGCCCGGATGCGCCGAGGCCGCCGCACGCCTCGGAGCCTCCGGAGGACCGACGATCGTGCGTGCTCGGCCGCAGCGAATTCTCCACATCCGCCCGGACGAGCCGCGCGCCGAGGCGCTAGCCGAAGCGCTGCGCGACGCCGGCTTCGAGGTCGTCGCGGAGTCGGAGACCGCCGCCGCGTTGCAGCGCGTGTGCGGGGATCGGGCACCGGATCTCGTCATCGTGCGGGCCGGCGGGCTGGAGATCGACGCGGCCGAGATCGTGCGGGCGACGAGCTCCGTCGACGGCATGTCCATCGTGGTGACGACGGCGCCACGCACGAGCGGTCGTGAGCGCGCCGAGTGGCTCGAGCTCGGCGCTCGCGCGGCGCTGCCGGAGCCGTTCGACGTCGACGAGCTCGTCGCCGTCGTGCGCGTAGTGACGCGCGCGCGCCTCGACCACGTCGAGCTGCGTCAGCGCGCCGAGCGGCTGGCCGAGGCCGATCGCCGCAAGGACGAGTTCCTCGCCGTGCTCGCCCACGAGCTGCGCAACCCGCTGAACGTGATCACCACGTCGCTCGCGTTGCTCGCCGACCGACCGCCGCGCGACGCCGTGGAGGCGCGCGCGCTCGCGGCGATGCAGCGCCAGACGGATCACCTGCGCTACATGGTGGACGACTTGCTCGACGTCTCCCGCGTGACGCGCGGGGAGATCGAGCTGAGACGCGCGCCGATCGATCTCGTCGCGTTGCTCGGTCGCACGCTCGTGTCGGTGCGCGAGATCATGACGGATCGCCGGCGCCAGACGCTCGCCACCGAGCTCGTCGACGGACCGCTGTGGGTCGCGGGCGACCCCGTGCGGCTCGAGCAGGTGTTCGTGCACCTGCTCGGCAACGCGAGCAAGTACACGCCCGAGCACGGCCACATCGCGGTCCAGCTGCGCGTGCGGGAGGGACGCGCGCAGGTGACCGTGGACGACGACGGCCACGGCATGACCCACGCGACGCTGTCAGGACTGTTCGGCATCGCACGTCATGGCGAGCCGATCGGAGGGCCCGGCTCCGCATTGGGCGTCGGCCTCGCGCTCGCGAAGACGCTCGTCGAGGCGCAGGGAGGATCCATCGCCGCGCACAGCGAGGGCAAGAACCGGGGCAGCCGCTTCGTCGTGGAGCTGCCGATCACCGAGCCACCCCAAGAGAACGAGCCGGTGGCGGACGATGCGGTCGCGCACGAAGGGCGCACCGTGCTGCTGGTGGAGGACAACGACGACGCGCGCGATCTGCTGCATGCCCTGTGCACTCGATGGGGTCATCGCGTGCTCACGGCGGCGAGCGGCGAGCAGGCGCTCGCGGTCGCGGAGGTCGAGCCCGTGGACGTCGCGGTGATCGACCTCGGCCTGCCCGGCATCGATGGCTACGAGGTTGCACGGCGTCTGCGAGCGTCGCCGACGGGTGCGGAGATCCGCTTGATCGCGCTGACGGGCTACGGCTCGCACTCCGCTCGCGACGGCGCGCGGCGAGCCGGGTTCGACTTCCACCTCGTGAAGCCGTGCGAGCCCGATGCGCTGCGTCGGGTGCTCGATCCTTCGACCGGCGAGAATTAGTACGCGCCGTGCCTACACGATCGGCGCGCGGCGATGGTGGTGCCATCCCGCCTCGGGGCGGGCGCGCGGGCTCGGGGCGCACGGCGCGAGACAGAGCGTCACCATGGGAGACCGCGGGGATGGCCCTCGCCGAACGACGGCACGAGCCCTGCACAGAGTCCTTCTCGCGTGTCGAGCCTCGCTTCAGTCGTGGATCCGAGCCTGTGGCTCGACGCATTCGGCGCTTGGGCGCCGCTCGGCGCCGTGGTCGCCGCCGTCGTGTGCGGGCTCTTCTGCGTGCCGCTGACCGCCGTGGCCGTGGTCGCCGGCGTGCTGTTCGGACCGCGCGAGGGCCTGCTCGTCGCCGCGGCGGCGGTCGTGCTGTCGGGCCTCGCGAACTTCGTGGTCGCACGCCACCTGTGGCGCGACCGCATCGAAGTGCGCCTGCGTCGCTTTCCGCGGATGGCTCGCCTCGACGCGGCGCTCGGCGTCGGCGGTGGCCGAGTGCTCGCGCTCTTGCGACTGTCGCCGGTCGTGCCGTGGGCTCCCGTGAGCTACGCCGCCGGTCTGTCGCGCATGCGCTTGCGAACTTACGCGTTCACGTGCCTCGCGATGGTGCCGCTCGCGCTGATCTACGCGCGCATCGGTGCGTTCGCGGGCGAGCTCGGCGGTGCGGCGTGGGATCGCGTCGCCGAGGAAATCGAGCCGTGGGCCCTGCCCATCGGCATGGTGCTGGTGGTGATCGCCGCCGTGGTCGCGCTGCAGCTGGTGGCGCGCACCGACGCTCCCACGTTCTTGCCGCAGAAGGAAATCACGCGATGAGACAGGTACAGCAACACTCCCGCTCGAGCCGTGCGACGACGCACCGCCCCGCCCCGCACCGCGAGCCCGACGCGCCCGTGGTGCGACGGCGTCGCGGGCCGGATCGCGCCGACGCGCCCACGCGCGTGGAGACGCGGGCGGATGCGACGGCGCGTCCGAGCGCGCTGGACGACGTCGACATGGATGCGATCCTCGGTGAGACGCTGCCCGAGCCCGACGCGCCGGTGCGGACGAACCGCCAGAAGGCGGCGGCGTTGCCCGCCTCGAGCGAGTCGCCGGCTGCGAAGAGCAACGGGTGGAAGAGCTGGCGAGCGATGTTCGAGGACGGACTGCGCTGCCAGTTGGAGGCGATCCTCGCCGACCACCAGATGGCCGACGTCGTGGAGATCGCGATCGACGGCGCTCGCGTGACGCTGCGCGGCAGCGTGCCCGATGCGCTCACGAGCCAGCTCGTCGAGGACCTGGCGTGGTCCGTGCCCGCGGTGCGCCAGTGCGACAACCGGCTCTGCGTCGGCTCGACCTGATCACGGCCGATGCACGAGCGAGATGTCGGCCGAGTCGCGCACGTCGGCGTGCACGACTCGGCCGAGCTGATCCAGCGCGAGATGGTTGTCGCGTTCCGTGTTCGAGGCGACGCAATCGCGGGGAATCACGACCCGGAAGTCGCGCATGTGGGCGTCGTGCGCGGTGAAGAGCACGCAGATGTTGCCCGCGAGGCCCGTGATCACGAGCGTGCCCACGCCCAGATGATCGAGCAACAGCTCGAGCGGCGTGTGCAGGAAGCCCGAGTGCTTGGGCTTCAGCACGAAGAAGTCGCCCTTGCGCGGCTCGAGCAGGTCCACCACGGTGCGCCCGCGCGTCGCTCGGCACTTCGCGATGACCTCCTGGAAGTCCGAGCGCCAGTCGCCGAAGTTGTCGTTGACGTACAACACGGGCACGCCCGCCTGCGTCGCGCGCTCGCGGAGCGCCGCAGTGCGTCGTGCGGCCGGCTCGGCCGCCGCGAGCAGGCCCTCGCTCTCGGGGAAATCGAAGTCGTTGATCCAGTCGACCAGGAGCAGCGCCATGCCCTGACCACGCGCATGCCGAGCGACGCCGTGGGGACCGGGGCCCATCGCTAACGCACCCCCAGGTCGCGTTGCGCGGCCGCGCTCAGGCGCTGCTTCACGGCGTCGTAGTCGGCCCACACGTCCTTGCGCCGGCGCGCGAGCCGATCGTGGACGCGCCCGAGATCGAACGCGTCGCCGCGATCGAGACCGTCGAGCTCGTCCCACGCGAGCGGCACCGCGACCGAGGCGTTCGCGCGTGCGCGGGTGGAGTAGGGCGCGATCGCGGTGGCGCCCCGGCCGTTGCGCAGGTAGTCGACGAAGATCCGACCCGCGCGCTTGCTCTTCGTCGCCTGGGCGACGAACCGGCGCGGCGCATCCGCGACCATGTGCTCCGCGATCGCGCGCGAGAACGCCTTCACCTCGTCGAACCCGTGTGCACGCACGAGGGGCACGACGACGTGCAGGCCCTTGCCGCCGGTCGTCATCACGAAGCTCTCCAGCCCGAGCGCGTCGAGCCGCTCGCGGAGCTCGAGCGCGGCGGTCTTCACGTCCGCAAAGGACACGGACGGATCCGGATCCAGGTCGAGCACCATGCGATCGGGATTGTCCACCTTGTCGCGCCTCGAGCCCCACACGTGCAGCTCGAGCGCGCCGAGCTGCACGGTGCCGAGCAGACCTTCGAGGTCGTCCACCGCGAGATAGATGCCGCGCTCGCCGTCGTCCTCTTCGATCTCGAACGTGCGGATCCCGGCGGGCACCGCGTTGCCGGCGTGCTTCTGATAGAAGCACGGCTTGTCGGGCCCGTCGGGGCATCGCCGCAGCATGAGCGGTCGATCGCGCAGGTGCGGGAGCATGAAGTGCGCGACCGATTCGTAGTAGCGCGCGATCTCGATCTTCGTGACGCCGACGTCGGGGTAGAGCACCTTCTCCGGGTTCGAGATCGCGACGCCCGCCACGCTGGCGTCGTCGCCGTGGGGCTTGCGCGAGCGCGTCTTCGTCGGCGCCGCCGGGCGCTCGCGCACGACCGCGCGCGCGCCCTTGTCCTCGCGCAGCCCCCGAAAGGTGGGGTGGCGCAGTCGCCCGTCGTTGGTCCACTCCGTGAACGCGACCTCCGCGACGAGCTCGGGCTCCACCCATCGGACGGCGCCCAGCCCCGGCGCGCGCGGTCGCTTCGCGAGCGGCATGCGGTCGGTCGCGAGCGCATCGAGGCGCTCGCGCAACGCCGCGCGATCGGAGCGCCCGAAGCCGGTGCCGACGCGACCGGCGTACACGAGCTCGCCGTCGTCGTGCACGCCGAGCACGAGCGAGCCCAGTCGATCGCCGGAGTGGGTCGGGGGTGTCCAGCCCACCACGACGAACTCCTGGCGCTGCAGGCACTTGATCTTCAGCCAATCGCGCCCGCGCCCCGGGCGGTAGGGCGCGTCGGCCCGCTTCGACACGATGCCCTCGAGCCGCAGCTTGCACGCCTCGCGCAGGAACTCGTCGCCGCGGCCCTTCACGTGATCGGTGAACCGGATCTCGGCCGGCGCGGCGCGGCACAGCTCGCGCAGCGCTTCCTTGCGCGAGAGCAGCGGTTCCTTCGCGAGGTCGCGGCCGTCCGCGTGCAGCGGATCGAACGCGTGGAACACGAGCTCGCGCGCGCCCTTGCCACCGATCGCGTTGGCGACCCGCTGGAACGACGTGCGCCCGTGCTCGTCGATGTGCACGATCTCGCCGTCGAGGAGCAAGCGCTCGCCCGGCAGGGCGCGCACGGCCTCGCTCAGGTGCTCGAGCTGCTTGGTCCACTCGTTGCCGTTGCGGCTCGTCCACCGCACGTCGTCACCGTCGCGTCGACACTGCACGCGGTAGCCGTCGAGCTTGATCTCGTGCAGCCACCCCGGGCCCGCGGGCGGCTCGCTCACCAGCGTCGCGAGCTGGCTCGGCACGAAGTCGGGCAGGGGAGCGCCGTGGCTCTCCGCGTCTCGGTCCTTCGCCTTCAGCAACAGCCAGTCCTTGTCCGTATCGCGGAGTTTCACGAACACGAATCGACCCTCGAGCTTCTCGCCGTGGACCACGAACTCGAGCTTCCCCCGCGCGAGGCCGTCGCGCGGATCACCGATGGGATCCCACGTGCCCCGGTCCCACAGCTCCACCGTGCCACCGCCGTACTCGCCCTTCGGGATGACGCCTTCGAAGTCGGCGTAGTCGACCGGATGATCCTCGGTCGCGACCGCGAGCAGGCGGTCGGAGGGATCGAGGCTCGGACCCTTCGGCACCGCCCACGACTTCAGCACGCCGTCGAGCTCGAGCCGGAAGTCGTAGTGCAGGCGGCTCGCCGCGTGCTTCTGCACGACGTAGGACAGCCGCTTGCGTCGCGCGCCGCGCTTGCCCTTCGGCTCCTTCGTGCGCCGGAAGTCGCGCTTCTGGTTGTACTTCGCGAGCGGATCCGTGCGCGTGGAAGCGGGCATCGCGTCACGTCATGCCGACTTGCGGCGCTTGATGGTCCGGCCGGTCTTCTTCTTCGCGCGCGCGCCGGACTTCTTCGCGCGCGACACCTTCTTCGCGGCGCGTTTCGGCCGTTCCGACATGCTGCGCTGCAGGAGCGGCATGAGGTCCACGACGGCGCCGCGCTTGGGCTTCTCCTCCTCGATCTCGACCTCGAGGGGCTCGGTCTCGCCGGCCTTGCGCTTCTTGGCCAGCATCTTCTTCACGTCGGCGAAGTAGGTGTCGTCGTACCGCTCGGGGTCCCAGTCCGAGGTCATGCTGCCGATCAGCTGCTCGGCCATCTCGATCTCCTTGGGCTTCAGCCCGGCCTTGTCGGCCGAGCTCGGCACGTCGAGGTCCTTCACGGACCGCAGCTCGTCCGCGAAGCGCAACAGCACGAGCACGAGGCCGTGACCCATCGTCGTGAGCGCCGCGAGGTGCTGACGCGTGCGGATGACGATGGTCGCGATGCCGATCTTCCCGCTCCGCTCCAGCGCCTCCCGCAAGAGCGCATACGCCTTCGCGCCCTGCTTGCGGGCGGGCTCGAGGAAGTACGGGCGCTCGAAGTACGCAGGGTGGATCTCGGCCCCGTCGACGAAGTCCATGATGTCGATCGTGCGCGTCGCCTTCACATTGGCGGCCTCGAGCTCCTCGTCGCTGACGAGCACGAGCTCGCCGCCCTGCTCGTGGGCCCGCACGATGTCCTCCCACGCGACCGGCTTTCCGGTGTTCTTGTTCACGCGCTCGTAGCCGATGCGCGCGTGGTCGCGACGATCGACGAGCGTGAAGTCGAACTCGTGCGGGTCCTCGGCCTTGAGCAACGAGACCGGGATCTCCACGAGCCCGAACGAGATGTGTCCCTTCCAGATCGCACGTGCCATGGCGTCTCCAGCTCTCCCACAGCCTAGGCGCGGGGCGCCGCGCTTCAACCGATCCGGGTCACGATCGGTGCGTGCCGCGCCGTGGCATCGACTGCGCCGTGGTGCAGGCTGCGAGCAACGAGGAGGAAGACGATGTCCTGGCTATTCGTGGTGTTGTTGTTGCTGCTGCTGATGGCGGTGGTGCCGGCGTGGCCGTACAGCCGCGAGTGGGGATATGGTCCGAGTGGCATCCTCGGCACCGTCCTGCTCGTCGTGCTCGTGCTCGTGCTGTTCGGCTGGCTCTGACGCCGCCACGGGAACGTGAGAACGCCGGCGTCGCGAACTCGCCGGCGTTCTTGCGTCTGGTGCGCTCGCGTCGCGGGCGCGTCGACGGGTCACATCTTGGCCTTGTCGAGCTCCTCGTACGCATCGTCGAGCTCGCGCTGCGCCTTGTTGATCGCAGTCGCCACGCCGATGCGGCCGTCGTCGATGACGTTGCCCGTCTTGTTGCGCACCTCGTCGAGGTCCTTGCGCGCTTCCTTCAGGGCCTCGGCCGCGTCGGCCAGATCCTCGCCGAGGTCCTTGGGCGCGCTCGTACCGGCGCGGGAGCGGGCCGCGTCGAGGTCGGCCTGCAGCTTCGCGATGGCGCCGTCGGCCCGCGTCGCGAACGTCGTGTGCGATTCGTTCTTCAGGGCCTCGAAGCGCTCGTAGCGGCTCTTGCCGCCCGTCTTCATGTCGACGCCGGGCTTGTCGTCCATCTCCTTGGCGGCCTCGTCGACCTCGTCGTTGATCTTCTGGGTCGCGTCCACCACCTTCTCGCCGTGGTCGCGCGCGTCCTCGCGGATGTCCTGCGCGCCCTTGTCCAGGTCCTTGGCGAGGTCCTTGTTCGCGTCGTCGATCTTCTCGCGCGCGTCCTTGCCCGCCTCGGTGATCTCCTTGCGGGCTTCGGCGCGCTCTTCCGCCTGCTTCTCGGCGGCCGACTGGCAACCGACCGCGAGCAGGATGGCGCCGATCGTGGCCATCATTGCATTGCGTTGCATCGTCTTTTCCTCCTCCGAACCGCCCGAGGGCCGTCGGCTTTTCGAACCTGGCACATGAACACGTGGCGGCAACGCGCCTACGGGTTCGTGACGAAGACGTGAAGGCGGCGCGGCCGCCCGGCACGTGCCGATCCGCCTCACTGTGATCGCTGCGCCCGCCCGTACGCACGAGAGGTCGTTCGTGGAGACCGACTCGAGGGCGGTGCGGTCCTTGCAGCATCGAGCCCGACCCGCAGGAGAAGCGACCCGATGACCAGCAGCCACGTGCGCCCCGTTCTCGACGAAGCCGTCTTGCGTCGCGCTCGACAGACGATCGTGCAGAAGCTCGACGTCCTCGGCGAGGAGCATCCCGAGCGTGCGCGACTCGACGAGGCGCTGCAGTGGATCGAGTGCGGCGTCTACGGCGGCTGCTCGATCTGCGGGCACGCGCTTCCGACGGCGCAGATCCTGACGGCCCCGGCGGACAAGGTCTGCCCGACGTGCCTGCATGTCGCGCGCGTGTGCCGACAAGGAGCGCTCGCCGCTCATCGAATCGACGCCGCTGCCGACGAAGAACAGTCGTGAGCTCTACCCCTACCCCTATCCAGGAGAACCATTCCATGACGACTCGGACCCTCTCGATCCTCGCGATGGCGGGCGGACTGCTCGCCCTGCCCGACACGGCGCGCGCCGCCGATCTCGATGCCTGCAACAACATCTCCGTCGAGGCGAACGCCGAGTGCGAGCTCGTCACCGGCGGCGGCTGCGAAGCGATGTGCGAGCCCGTCGCGTTCGAGGCCGCGTGCGCGGGGCAGCTGACGATCGAGTGTCAGGGCCAGTGCAACGCGTCGGCGAGCGTGGAGTGCACCGGTTCGTGCCAGGCCGACTGCCAGGGCCGCTGCGAAGCGAACCCGGCGGAGTTCGACTGCCGCGGCTCGTGCATGGCGGACTGCGAAGGCGAGTGCTCCGGCCGGTGCTCGTCCGAGGACTCCGAGTGCTTCGCATCCTGTCGAGGCACGTGCGGCGTGTCGTGCGACGGCCGCTGTGAGGCCACGCCGCCGTCCGCGGAGTGCAACGCGAAGTGCGAGGCCAGCTGCGAGGGCTCGTGCGAGGCCGAGGCGAACCTCGACTGCCAGATCGACTGCCAGTCCAGCGGCTTCGTCGACTGCGAGGCCGAGCTGAAGGGCGGCTGCGAGGTCGAGTGCACCCAGCCGGAAGGCGCGCTCTTCTGCGACGGCCAGTACGTCGACCACGGCGATAACCTCCAGGAGTGCATCGACGCGCTCGAGGCCGCGTTCGACGCCGAGGTCGAAGGCTCCGCGTCCGGTGAGTGCAAGAACGGTCAGTGCACCGGCGAAGCCGAAGGCACGCTGTCGTGTGCGGTGGACCCGGGCTCGCGCACGCCGTGGGCGCTGGGATGGTTCGGTGTGGTGACCACGAGCTTGCTGGTGCTGGGACGCCGGCGACGGAGGACGCGATGAAGAAGGCAGAGACACCGAAGCACGGCGAGGGCGACTACGAGTCGGCCGAGCGCTACCAGAAGGACGCCGCCGACTTCGCGAAGTCGGGCAAGGTCGCGCCGGCGGCGAACGACGCGAAGAAAGCCCGCGAGGGCGCCGAGCGTCCGGAGCTCGATCGCGCCGAGGCCGAAGGCCGCGCGCGCAAGAAGGACTGACCTCACACAGGCGCGACGTGGCTCGCGAGCCACGCCGCGATCCGCTCGACCGGCAACACGGCATCCGCCTCGACGAGCGCGAGCGCCGATGCGGGCATGATGCGCGACTCCGCCGAGTCCGGATCCTGCACGACCACGCGACCGCCGGCGCGTCGCACTACGACGGCACCCCGAGCCCCGTCCTGGCTCGCGCCAGACAACACGACCGCCACGGCATGGTGGCGGAAGCGCTGCGCCGCGGTCTCGAAGAGTACATCGACCGACGGTCGCGCGTAGTTGACGGGCGCATCCACGCTGAGTGCGAAGCCGTCGCCGTCGACGAGCATGTGGTAGCCGGCGGGCGCCACGTAGACGCAGCCGCTCGCGATCGGGAGCTTGTCGTCGGCCTCGACGACCGACATCGCACACTCGCGCTGGAGCACGTCGACGAGGTCGTCGGTACCGGCGCTCGCGCGGTGCTGGACGACGGCGACCGCCGCCGGGAACGATTTCGGAAGTCCCCCGAGGACGATGGAGAGTGCCCGTAGGCCGCCGAGCGACGTGCCCACGCCGACGAACGGCGTCGTCACGCGCGCCTCCGGAACAGCTTCGTGCGCGGTGCGAGCGGCTCGTAGTGGTGCTCGTGCGGCGTTGCGACCAACGACTCCTTCACGCCCAGCGCGAGCACGCCGAAGCGACGCAGGCTCGTGTATAGCAGCTCGTGCACGCGGTCCTGCAGCTGGCGGTTGAAGTAGATCATCACGTTGCGGCAGAAGATGACGTGGAACTCGTTGAAGCTCCTATCGGTCACGAGGTTGTGATGACCGAACACGATGTTGCGCCGCAGAGCGTGGTTGATGATCGCGTGGCCGTAGCGAGCCGTGTAATAGTCGGTGAAGTCGCCGGTGCCGCCGGCGAGCCGATACGCGTCGGCGTAGCCGGCCATCGCATCGAGCGGATACACCGCTTCGATCGCGCGCTGCAGCACGACCTCGTTCATGTCGGTCGCGTAGATGCGGCACTTCGGATAGAGACCCTCCTCGTGCAGGAGGATCGCCATCGAGTACACTTCTTCGCCCGTGGAACACCCCGCGTGCCAGATGCGCGTGAACGGATACGAGCGCAGGAGCGGTACGACCGTCTTGCGGAACGCGAGGAACACGTCGGGATCGCGGTACATCGACGTGACGTTGACCGTGAGCGCGATGAGCAGCTGCTCCATCGCGTTCCGATCCACCTCGACGCGCTCGCGCAGCGCGGGGACGTCCGCCACGCCGAGGTCGTGCACCGCGTTCTGTACGCGCCGACGCAGCGACGCGCGCGCGTAGTCGCGGAAGTCGAAGCCGTACCGCTCGTAGATCGTCTCGAGCAGGCGGCCGATGTCGCCGTCGCGGCCGAGGTGTGAGTCCGACGCCATCGCGTCACATGTCGCGGTACAGCCAGACGCGCATCAGCGAAAGGAGTTGGTCGGTGTCCACCGGCTTCGTGATGTAGTCGGAGGCGCCCGCCGCGATGCACTTCTCGCGATCGCCTTTCATGGCCTTGGCGGTCAGCGCGATGATGGGTAGGTCCCTGCGGTGCTTCTCCTCGCGGATGACCCGCATGGTCTCGTAGCCGTCCATTTCCGGCATCATGATGTCGAGCAGCACGAGGTCGATGTCGTCGCGTTCGTCGAGCGCGGCGATCGCCTGACGGCCGTCTTCCGCGAACGACACGCGCATCCCCTGGTGCTCGAGCACGCTCGTGAGCGCGAAGACGTTGCGCACGTCGTCGTCCACCACCATCACGTGCTTGCCCGCGAACGGGGCCTCGTGGATCTGCTTGAGGATCCGCTGCTTCCACTCCGGCAGGTTCGCTTCCACCCGGTGGAGGAACAGGGCGGTCTCGTCGAGCAGATGCTCCATCGAGCGCGCGCTCTTGACGATGATCGAGTCCGTGAATCGCTTGAGGTGGAGCTCCTCGTCGTTGGTCAGGTCGCGCGCCGTGTACACGACCACCGGCAGGTTCTGGATCGCGGGGTCCTTCTCGATCCGTTCGAGCAGCTCGAACCCGGTCATGTCCGGCAGGCCCAGGTCCATGACCATGCAGTCGTACCGCTCGCTGCGCAGCATCGCGAGCGCTTCCTCGCCCGACGAGCAAGAGCGCGCGTGCACGTCACCGTTGCCGATCATGTCGACGATTTCCTTGCGTTGGATCTCGTCGTCCTCGACCACGAGGATCATCCGCTCCTTGCGCTCGACGAACTCGCGCATCGCGGACAACGCATCGCGCAGGTTGTCCGGGTCGACGGGCTTCGGCAGGAACGCGACGGCGCCCTGGGCGAGGCCGCGCGTGCGCGCGTCCTCGTTCGCACTGATGAGGTGCACCGGAATGTGCCGCAGGTGCGGGTCGTGCTTCAGTCGATCGAGCACGGTCCATCCGTCGATGCCGGGCAGCCCCAGATCCAGCGTGATCGCATCGGGCCGCAGCCGGTGCGCGAGCGCGAGGCCGGCCTCTCCGCGCAGCGCCACGACGCCCTTGAAGCCGCGCTCGCGCGCGAGGTCGAGCATGACCTTCGCGAAGTCGGAGTCGTCCTCGATGATGAGGATCACGCGATCTCCGGGCGAGATGACGTCGCGATCGTCGGGAACGTGCGCGGTGCCGAGGAAGGCAGGATCGACGTCGAGCAGCCCTGCCGGCGTGGGCAGGTGCTCGGCGCGGGTCGACACCTCCGGCGTGGAGAAGGGCGACGTCGCCGCAGCCGGTGTGCGCCGCGGAGTCGGCGTGGCGGACGGCACGAAGCGCAGCGGCAGCAGCAGGGTGAACTTGCTGCCCTCGCCGGGCGTGCTCTCCACCCGGATCTCGCCGCCGAGCAACCGCGCGATCTCGCGGCTGATCGACAGGCCGAGGCCCGTGCCGCCGTACTTGCGGCTCGTGGTGCCGTCGGCCTGCTGGAAGGCCTCGAAGATCAGCGCGTGCTTGTCGCGCGCGATGCCGATGCCGGTGTCGCGCACCGCGAGCTCGAGCAGATCCACCTCCGCGCCGTTCGTCCCCTGGATCTCCTGGCGCACCTTCCGGATCTCCAGCGACACGCGGCCGTGCTCGGTGAACTTGATCGCGTTCGAGAGCAGGTTCTTGATGATCTGCTGCAGCCGGCGGTGATCGGTGTGGATCGTCGACGGCGCGTCCTCGCTGCGCCGCACCTCGAACTCGAGCGACTTGGCCTCCGCGAGCGGGGCGAACGTGCGCGTGCAGAACTCCTCGATCTCGTCGAGCTGGACGTCCTCGATCTCGATCTGCATCGTGCCGGACTCGATCTTCGACAGATCGAGGATGTCGTTGATGAGCGACAAGAGGTCGGTACCCGCGGCGTGGATCGTGCGGGCGTACTCGACCTGCGTGCTCGACAGGTTGCCGTCGCGGTTCTCGCCGAGCAGTCGCGCCAGGATGAGCAGGCTGTTCAGCGGTGTCCGCAGCTCGTGCGACATGTTCGCGAGGAACTCGGACTTGTACTTCGACGACAGCGCGAGCTGTTGGGCGCGTTCCTCGAGCGTCATCTTGGCCAGCTCGATCTCGCGGTTCTTGCGCTCGACCTCCGCCTTCTGCAGCTGGAGCAGCTCCGAGCGTTCCTCGAGCTCCTCGTTGGTCTGCTGCAGCTCTTCCTGCTGGCTCTTGAGCCGCTCCTCGCTGGCCTGCAGCGTGCGGGCCTGCTCTTCCAACCTGCGGTTCGTCTCGGTGAGCTCGAGCTGCTGGGCGCGGAGCTCGTCTGCGAGCGATTGCGACTGCTTGAGCAGCTCCTCGGTACGCATCGTGGCGGCGATCGTGTTGAGCACGATGCCGATCGACTCGGTGAGCTGGTCGAGGAACGCGAGGTGGATGTCGCCGAAGCGGTACAGCGACGACAGCTCGATCACCGCCTTCACCTGGCCTTCGAACACGACCGGGATGACGATCACGTTGATCGGCTTGGTCTCGCCCAGGCCCGAGCCGATCTTCGAGTAGTCGTCGGGCACCTCGGTGAGCAGGATGCGCTCCTTCTCGAGCACGCACTGCCCCACCAGCCCTTCGCCGAGCTTGAACTGGTTGGACAGGTGCTTGCGCTCGCGGAACGCCCAGCTCGCGAGCATGCGAAGCACGGGCGCGGTGCCGTTGTCGCCGCCCTCGAGCATGTAGAACAGGCCCTGCTGGGCGTTCACGAGCGGTGCGAGCTCCTTGAGGATCAGCCGCGACACGGTCTCGAGATCGCGGTGGCCCTGCAGCATGCGGGTGAACCGCGCGATGTTGGTCTTGAGCCAGTCCTGCTCCGTGTTCTTCTGCGTCGTCTCGCGCAGGTTCGTGATCATCTGGTTGATGTTCGACTTCAGCGTCTCCAGCTCGCCGCGCGCTTCCACGGCAATCGAGCCGGTGAGGTCGCCCTTGGCGACCGCGGTGACCACTTCGGCGATCGACCGCACCTGCGTCGTGAGGTTCGCGGCGAGCAGGTTCACGTTGTCGGTGAGGTCCTTCCACATGCCCGACACGCCGCGCACGACGGCCTGGCCGCCGAGCTTGCCCTCGGTACCCACCTCGCGACCGACGCGCGTGACCTCGCTGGCGAACGCGCTCAGCTGATCCACCATCGTGTTGATCGTGTTCTTGAGCTCGAGCAGCTCGCCCTTCACGTCTACGGTGATCTTCTTGGAGAGGTCGCCGAGCGCGACCGCCGTCGTCACCGCCGCGATGTTGCGCACCTGACCGGTCAGGTTCGACGCCATCGAGTTCACGTTGTCGGTGAGGTCCTTCCACGTACCGGCGACGCCCTTCACCTGGGCCTGGCCGCCGAGCTTGCCGTCGCTGCCGACCTCGCGCGCGACGCGAGTCACCTCGCTCGCGAATGCACCGAGCTGATCGACCATCGTGTTGATCGTGTTCTTCAGCTCGAGGATCTCGCCCTTGACGTCGACGGTGATCTTCTTGGACAGATCGCCGAGCGCGACCGCAGTGGTGACCTCGGCGATGTTGCGGACCTGGGTGGTCAGGTTCGACGCCATGAAGTTGACGTTGTCGGTGAGGTCCTTCCACGTGCCCGACACGCCGCGCACGACGGCCTGACCGCCGAGCTTGCCCTCGGTGCCCACCTCGCGGGCGACGCGGGTCACCTCGGCCG
>CAYXVR010000031.1:110058-119510 GCA_964468635.1 uncultured Nannocystaceae bacterium | reverse complement strand
TCCTCGTCACCGGCCCCACCGGCTCGGGCAAGAGCACGTCGCTCGCGTCGATGATCGACGTCATCAACAAGGAGCAGCACGGTCACATCCTCACCATCGAGGATCCGATCGAGTACCTGCACCAGCACGCGGGCTGCATCGTGAACCAGCGCGAGGTGGGCGCGGACACGAAGAGCTTCAAGCACGCGCTCAAGTACTCGCTGCGCCAGGACCCCGACACGATCCTGCTGGGCGAGATGCGTGACGACGAGACGATGGAGGCCGCGCTCACGCTCGCGGAGACGGGCCACCTCACGTTCGGCACGCTCCACACCAACTCCACGGTGCAGACGATCAACCGCGTCGTCGACATGTTCCCGGCCCATCGCCACTCGCAGGTGCGCACGCAGCTGTCGTTCGTGCTCGAGGGCATCATGTGCCAGACGCTGTTGCCGAAGATCGGCGGCGGCCGGGCGCTCGCGCTCGAGATCCTCATCCCCACCGACGGCATCCGCGCGCTCATCCGCGACGCGAAGGTCCACCAGATCTACTCGCAGATGCAGCTCGGCCAGGCCGTGCACGAGATGCAGACGTTCAACCAGTCGCTCGCCGATCTCGTGATCCGCAACGTGATCACGATGGAGACCGCGGTCTCCGCCTCGAGCGAGCCCGGCGAGCTGCGCACGCTGGTCGAGTCCGGCAAGACGCTCACCCGAAAGGCCCGGTAACCGCCGATGCCCACGTACATCTGGGAAGCGCGGACCAAGGAGGGCCTCGTCCGCAGCGGCACCGTCCAGGCCGACACCGAGAACGCGCTCAACGAACGCCTGCGCAACCAGGGCTTGATCATCACGAAGATCAAGAAGAAGCCCATGGAGTTCGTGATGCCGTCGTTCGGGAGCGGCGTCGCGCTCAAGGACCTCGTCATCTTCTCGCGCACGTTCTCCACGATGATCGATGCGGGCCTGCCGATCGTGCAGTGCATCGACATGCTCGGGAACCAGAGCGAGAGCCCGAAGCTGCGCCAGACGCTGATGGGCGTGAAGACCGAGGTCGAGGCCGGCAAGTCGCTGTCGGAAGCGATGGGCAGCTACCCCAAGGTCTTCGACGACCTCATGCGCAACCTCATCGCCGCGGGCGAGGCCGGCGGCATCCTCGACGTCATCTTCCGCCGGCTCGCCACCTACCTCGAGAAGGCCGCGAAGCTGCGCCGACAGGTGCGCGGCGCGATGGTGTATCCGGCCGTCATCGGCGCGATCGGCATCCTCGTCGTGATCGTCATGATCACGCAGGTGCTGCCCACGTTCGAGAAGATGTTCCAGGACTTCGGCGCCGGCAGCCTGCCCGCCGCCACGCGCTTCGTGCTCGGCATCAGCCACGCGCTCATCAACTACTGGTACCTGTGGATCCTCGGCACCGCGGGGCTCGTCACGGGCATCGTGATGCTGCTGCGCAGCGAGCCCGGCGCGTTCGCGTTCGACAGCTTGGTGCTACGCATGCCGCTGATCGGCCCCGTCACACGCAAGGTCGCGGTCGCCCGCTTCACCCGCACGCTCGGCACCCTGCTCTCGTCCGGCGTCGCGATCCTCGACGGCATGGAGATCGTCGCACGCACGGCGGGCAACCGGCTGATCGCGCGCGCGATCATGTACACGCGCGGCAAGGTGTCCGAGGGCAAGGACATCGCGACGCCGCTGATGGAGACGGGCGTGTTCCCGCCGATGGTCGTGCAGATGATCGGCGTGGGCGAGCAGACCGGCGCGATGGACGACATGCTGCAGAAGATCGCGGACTTCTACGAGGACGAGGTGGACGTCGCGGTGTCCGCGATGACGTCGATGCTCGGCCCGCTGATGCTCGTGTTCCTCGGCGCCCTGGTCGGCGGCATGCTCGTCGCGATGTACATGCCCATCTTCGAAGTGGCCGGTAACATCAAATGATGATGGAGGAGGCCTCCGGCCTCCTCCCTCCGCCCGGCAAAGCCGGTCGGAGCCTCCCTCCTCCCCGGCGCTGCGCGCCTCCTGGTATCCCTCCGCTTCGTCGGGCGTCGCGACCGCTCTCCGCGCTACGATGACGCTGCGCCTGATGCCCGACCGCGAGCTCGAGCCCGTCGGCACCGCGAGTGCGCGCGCCCAGGCGCGGCGCATCTCGTACTTCATGCTCTTCCGGCTGGGCATGCTGGCGGTGTTCACCGTGCTCGCCGGGGCCATCGCGATCGCGGGCGATCCGGGGCTGGGGCCGCAGGGCGCGTACGTGTGGGGCACGCTCGTCGTCGGCTACGGGCTCACCATCGCGTACGCGCGCGTGTTGCCGCGCGCGCGCGATCTGTCGGTGTTCGCGTGGACGCAGACGGCGCTCGACATCGCGATGTCGGCCATCGCCGTGCAGATCACGGGCGGCATCGAGTCCGGCATGGCGTCGCTCTACCTCATCTCGGTGCTCGGCGCCGCGACGATGGGCGGCAAGCGGCTCACCTGGGCCGCGGCCGCGACGTCCGCCACCGTGTACGCGCTCCTCAGCGCGCTCGAGATCGGAGGTGTTCTCGAGCCGCTCGCGTTCGCCGAGGAGCACGTGCCGTTGCCGTTGCGCGACTCGCTCGCGATCGTCGTGCGCACCCTCGCCGCGCTCACCGGCGTCGCGTTCCTGTCGTCGTTCCTCAACACGCAGCTGCAGACCAGCGTGTCGCAGGTGGGCAACCTCCGTGCGCTCAACGAGAACATCGTGCGCTCGCTGACGTCGGGCCTCATCACGACCGACCGCGACGATCGCCTGCTCTACTTCAATCCGTCGGCGCGCCAGATCCTCGAGCTCCGCGATGCCGACATCGGACGCGCGCTCGCGGAGATCATCCCCGACCTCCCGCTCGCCCCGCGACGCAGCCGCGACGGGCGCATCGACGTGCGGCACCGCTTGCCGGGCGGGCAACAGATCCACGTGGGCCTGTCGCGCTCGCCGCTGCGCGACGCGCAAGGCAGCGCGGTCGGCCACGTGATCCACTTCCAGGACGTCACGCGCCTGCACGAGCTCGCCGAGCGCGTGCGTCGCAACGAGCGGCTCGCGGCGCTCGGCGGCATGGCGGCGTCGGTGGCCCACGAGATCCGCAATCCGCTCGCGGCGATCAGCGGCTCGGCCGAGCTGCTCTCCACCGCGGGGCTGGGCGACGAGGATCGCCGACTGCTCGAGATCATCCGCCGCGAGTCCACGCGACTGTCCGACATGGTCCGCGATCTGCTCGCGTTCACGCGCCCGCGCGAGCCGACGCCCGTGCGCGTCGAGCTCGACAGCTCGGTGCGCACCACGGCGGAGTCGTTCGCGGCCGACCCGGCGAACGCGGGCATCACCATGGTGTTCGACGGCGCGCCCGGCGTGGAAGTGGACGTCGATCCGAGCCAGCTGGGGCAGGTGCTGTGGAACCTGATGCGCAACGCCGCCGAGGCGCTCGACGGCCAGGGCACGATCCACGTGGCGGTGAGCGCCGAGGACGGCGACGCGTGCATCGAGGTCACCGACGACGGCAAGGGCATCGAGCCCGAGCGCATCGAGCACATCTTCGACCCGTTCTTCACCACGAAGGAGCACGGCACCGGATTCGGGCTCGCGATCGTGCACCGCATCGTGCACGACAACGGCGGCACGATCCGCGTGCGCTCCACCCCCGGCGCGGGCAGCACGTTCACGATCGTGTTCCCGCGCTCGAAGGAAGCGGTGGAGACCAGCTCCTCCGGAGAACTGTCGATCGACTGAGGCTACTCCGCGGCGCCGCGCGGATCGGCGAGATCGTCGGAGGTCGGTGTACGCAGCGCGCGGACGTGGGGATCCTCGAGGTATGTGTCGGTCAGCCGCTTCGTGCGCCCGAACACGCCGCCGACGATCGGCAGCGCGCGCAACAGCGCCAGCACGCTGCGAGCGGCGCCCTCGATCGCCTTGCCGCCGTAGGCTTCGGCCACGAGCGCGAGCTGCTTCGCGCGCCCGAGCTCCGCGATCGGTCGATCGAGCAGCCCCATCCGCCGCAGGCGCAGCTCGCCCTGCTCGAGCGTCTTGGCCAGGAAGCCCGGCATCTGCTGCAGCACGGGATGCGCTGGCAATCGCGTCTGCATGAACGACGCGAGCCGGGCCACCGCCCACATCGACACGAGGTTGAGCCCGAGCAAGCGGCGGCGCAGCCCGGGCCGGCCCTCGATCGCGCGCTTCGTCATCTGCTCGCCGAACGCGACGTGGCGCTCCTCCTGCTTCGACGCACGCTCGAGGATCGCGACGACCTCCGGGTGATCGATCGTGTCGATGAGCCCGTAGATCGCCGTGAGCACGAAGCCCTCGGCCATCGCCATCTCGAGCGCGACGTGCTCCTCCCAGCTCGCCCCCATCATGTCGGTGGCCAGGAACCGCACGACGCGATTCGCCGGCTTCGGCTCGAGGTCGAGGATCGTCATGATCCGCAGGAAGTTGTCGACGTGCTGGAACTCCTCGATCGCCTGGCGCGCGAGGAACTTCGCGGCATCGAGATCGGGCGCCCCGTAGATCCAGTGCCCCACCTGGATGCCCGTCACCTCGCCGTACAGGAACTGGTTGAACGTGAAGCCCAGGATCTCGCGATCCTTCACGGGATCGAACTTCGCGCCACCGAAGTCGAACGTCATCTCGCCACGAGACAGGAGCACGACCGTCGATCGTAGCACGCGGTCCCGCGGTGTCCCGCCGACCGCCGCCACGGCGCCCGAAACGCCGTCAGAACGTGATCGCGGGCCCGAAGTTGATGTCGAACAAGACGCTCGACGTCGATGGGAACCAGCCGCCGACGTTGAGCTCGGCGAAGATCGAGAAGTACTTGATGATCTGGTAGTTGAAGCCGAACAGGCCGCCCACCATGCCGGGCCCGAGCCGCACGGTGTCGATGCGCGTGTCGCTGGCCGGCGTATTGATGCGCACCGAGTCCGCGAGCGCGCGCTCGCTCATGCCCGCGGCATCGGTGCCGCAACCACCGTTGTACGGCCACACCGGCACACAGGTGGCGGCCGCGACCTTGCCCTCGTTGTCGAGCGGACCGGAGAGCCCGCTCTCGATCGTGTCCGGCACGCTGTTGCCGTTGCGGTCGTTCGCGAAGCCCATGTTCACGCGCAGGCGCGCGAAGCCGTAGCCCGCGAACGCGCCGGCGAACAGCCGGAACTTCTTGTCGTCCTTGCCGAAGTAGTACTTGAACTTCACGCCGATCGAGAAGCTGAACGGCGGCTTGCGGCGGAAGCCCTCGGGGTTGCCGGAGCGGACGTCGAGGTTGAACGACTCGGTCGCCTGCTTGGTGGGATCCTCGGTGAACACGCGGCTGCCGGTGACCACCTGCAGGCGCGAGTAGATCGAGATCGCGATGTTCCTCGACACGCGCAGGCTGATCTCCGGCGCGATGTGGAACGGCGCGCTCGCCATGCCCGTGGTGACCGGGTGACGCCGACCGCAGTAGTTCGCGTCGTACGCCGCCTGCAGCTCCTGCTGCGACGCCGGCAGCACGCCCGGACCGATCATCGCGATCGCCGACAGGTGCTGTCCGAACTCGACCGGGTCGCGCGCGATGGGAGCGTTCGCGGCGTACCAGCGCTCGACCGCGCACGCCTGCTCGCGCACGCCGTAGCTCATGCTGCCGGGACCGGGCGTGAACTGCTGGTACGTCTGCTCCGCGGTGCCGCGCGCGATGCCGAAGCCGGTGCCGAGCCCGATCTTGATCCACATGCGCGGCAGCACGCAGTCGCCCCGCCACCACTCCTTGCACGGGCTCTTGCCGGTGGGCCCCTTGTCCTTCGGCTTCTTGTCCTTGTCCTTCGGCTTGCCGGTGCCGCCACCGACGACCGCACCGCCGCCTTCGGGCGGCTCGATCACCAGCGGGCGCTCCTTGTCGCCGCGATTCGCGAGCGCGGCCTGCTTCGCATCGAAGACGTAGATGAAGTACTCGATGCCGGCGTCGCCGTGCTTGGCGACCGGCAGCACGATGCTGCCGAAGTTGCCGAACGTGTCCATCGTCTCGCCGGTGAACTCGGCGGTGTCGCCCTTCTTGCGCCAATACAGCACGAGCTGGGCACCGTCGGGCATCGGTACGTTCGACAGCGCCGTGATCTCGAGGTCTGCGCCGGCCACCATGGTGGGCGGCGTGTGGATGATCGCGTCGTTGCTCGGCTTGGGGACGCTGCGACGCGCCTCCTCGAGCAGCTTCACCAGATCCGGCGAGCGCAGCTCGATCGGCAGCTGGACGTTGTGATCGACGGCGACGCCCTGCTTGAACGCTGCGAGGGTCTGCGCCTTGTTGCCGGTGTTCGAGAAGATGATGCCGCCACGCAGCACGTGCACCGGCCCGAGCAGCGGATCGGCGCCGAGCCCCGCCCCCTCGGCGCGGCCGACCGCGGTGTCGAGGGTGGACAGTGCAGCATCGAGGTCGAGATCGTTGAACTGCTGCTTCGCGGCCGAGTACGCCGACTTGATGTCGTCGCGCGGGGCCGCCTGTGCCGTGGCGGCGCCGAGGCACAGCAACACCGCGAGCACGAACGGCGCGAGGGCAGCGAGACGACGTCCGATGGATAGGGCCATGGGCACGCTCGTCCTCACGGTTTGCGCTTGCAGTCCACGTTCGTCACGTTGAACTCGACACGACGGTTGCGCGCGCGCCCGTCGTTCGTGCGGTTGCTGTCGATCGGACGCTCTTCACCGAAGCCGCTGCCGATGAGCCGGCTGGACTTCACGCCCCTGCCCTCGAGGTACTTCTTCACGCTGTTGGCCCGGTTCTGCGACAGCGTCTTGTTGTAGCCGTCGCTGCCCTTGCTGTCGGTGTGGCCCTCGACGCGGAAGTGCAGCTCCTCGGGCACCTGGTTCATGACCGTGGCGACGTCGTTGAGCAGCTCGAAGCTGCGCGGATCGATGTCCCACTTGTTGAACTTGAAGAAGACCTTCTCGCTGATCTTCACCGAGCAGCCGTCGAACTCGGCCTTGAGATCGGGGCAGCCGTCGTCGTCCTTGTCGCCGTCGTAGTCCTCCGGCTGATCGGGGCACTGATCGGTGCCCTTGCAGTCGGGGAACTTGTCGTGGAGGTTCTGCTGGCCCACCCACGGATCGCACAGCTTGTCCTTGTCGTTGTCGTGATCGGGGCAGCCCTCGGTGTCCTCGAAGTTGTCGATGTCCTCGGGATCGTTCGGGCACTTGTCGGGCTCGTCGAGGATGCCGTCGAGGTCGTTGTCGGGCTCCGGGCAGCCGTCTTCGTCCTCGAACTTGTCGAGGTCCTCGGGCTCGTTCCGGCAGTCGCGCTCGTCCTTCTTGTCGGCGCTGATCCACTGCCCGTTCTCGAACTTCGCCGCGTCGAGGACCTTGTCCTTGTCGTTGTCCTTGTCGGGGCAGCCGTCGTCGTCCTCGAAGCTGTCGAAGTCCTCGGGATCGTCGGGGCACTTGTCGACCGCGTCGTCGTAGCCGTCGCCGTCGTTGTCGCCGATGCTCGACACGAGGTCGCGGCAGCGCTCGGGATCGGTGAGCTTGCGGGCGCGCTGCGTGTAGAAGTCGGCCGTGTCGGCGTGCTGCTTGCCGCGGTTGTAGTCGCCCATCGCGAGCGCGTCCTGGGCGAACCTGACGTTCGCCTCGGCGATCGCCGTCTCCTTGGGCGCGCAGTTGATCGACTTGCTGCCGTCGCGAATCGCCCGCTGCAGCGTGGTCTGGGTGCCTTGCACCTCGCCGAGGAGCTTCTGTCCGACACACGCCGGCACGGCGAGGCCGACGAGCACGAGCGTGCACCCGGTGCGCAGCGACCCGCGCTGCGCTGCTCTCACTTCTCACCCCCGGTGGCGGGCGTGTCGGCGCTCGGGGCTGCGTCCGGCTCGGCGGTGTCGTCGGCCTCGGGCGTGCCGGCGCTCGACGGCTTGCCGGCTTCCTTCTTCGCGTCGGACTCGGCCTTGGTGTCGAGCGTCTCCTTCATCTTGCCGGACTCGCGGCGCTCGGCCTTGCGCTTGGCCTCTTCGGCGAGCTGCTTCGCGCGGCCACCGTAGTCGAAGGAGCGCTCGTACTCGCTGTAGGCCATGAGGATCTTGGCATGCTCGAGGTACGTGACGGCCCCCCAGTACTCGTAGGGCGCGTACTTCGGCGCCTCGGCGCGCTCGGCATCGGCGACGGCCCGGCTCGCGTCCTTGGCGACCTTCGAGAGGTAGCCGAACGGACCGCAGCCGGCGATCGTGGCGACGGCGAGGAGGGCGACGAAGGGACGCTGGAGCTTGGGGAAGGGCACCGCTCGGGGTCCTCGGCCGCACCGGCACGCGCCTCTCGCTGGCCGGGCGAATTCGTGGCGACGATAACAGGACGGGCGGATCAGGGTCAACCGCGCGACGCGCCGGTCGGTGTCGCACGGGCGATGGAAGGCGCCGTTCCGACCCGCCCCTCCGAACGCGGGCAGGTCGGCGCTTGGTAGTCTGCCGTTCGTGGGCGAGCGGCACCTGTGGGCGCGACGCGTGTGGGCGCGTGCTGGGGTCGCCCCTGCCCTGCTCGTCGGCGCGCTGGTGGTGCAAGCGTGCACCCGCGTGTCGGATGTCGACCGGTTTCCCGTGCGCGACGACGAGCTGCGCATCGTCGAGACGGTGCCCGCTCAGGGGGCGGACGACGTGCCCACCGACGCGCGCATCGATCTCTGCATGTCGGCCCTCGTCGATCCGCGCAGCGTCACCCCGGTGGACGTGTACTTGACGTCGGGCGAGGTGCCCATCGACGTCGAGCTGTCGCTCGAGCTGTTGCCGTGGACGGGGCCGGGCGGGGTCGCGCTCGCGGCCGACGCGGGCGCGCCGTGGTGCTCGGGCAGCGTGCTCGCGATCGCTCCGGAGATCGAGCTCGAGCCGGAGCTCGCGTATCGCGTGCGCATGGTGCCGCGCATGGTCGGATGGGATGGGGAGGCGCTCGACACGGAGCAGGATGGCTGGGTGATCGAGGGCGGGGTGCCGCGCTTCTATCTCGAGTTCAGCATGGCGGATGCGCCGGGGACGTCGTCGTCGGGTGGCGAGTCGTCGTCGGGTGGCGAGTCGTCGTCGGGTGGCGAGTCGTCGTCGTCGGGTGGCGAGTCCGGGACGACGGGCGGCGCGATGGAGCCGGTCGGGATCACGTTGACGGATCTGTTCGCGGACGGCGGGCCGTTCGATCCGGCGCGCTCGCTGTGCAGTTGTCACCGCGATGCGGACGACCTCGCGTTCGAGCGGCTCGACCTCACGAGCGTCGAGTCGGCCTACGCGGGCCTCGTGCTCGACGCGCGCGAGCGCGACACCGGCTTCCCGATGGTGTCGCCGCGCTTGCCCTCGGAGAGCTTCCTCGTGCACAAGCTGCTCGAGCAGCACGGCGAGCCGCTGCGCGGCGTGCTGGGCGACGCGATGCCGAAGGACGGCGACCTGCCGTACCCCGACTACGTCGCGATCGCGACCTGGATCGAAGCCGGCGCGGAGCCGTGACCGCGACGTTGCGTTGCGCGTAACTTCGGG
>CAYXVR010000031.1:0-109958 GCA_964468635.1 uncultured Nannocystaceae bacterium | reverse complement strand
CCTTCACAGGCCCTGTGCGACCTCGACGTTGCGTTGCGCGTAACTTCGGGCCTTCACAGGCCCTGTGCGACCTCGACGTTGCGTTGCGCGTAACTTCGGGCCTTCGCAGGCCCTGTGCGACATCGACGTTGCGTCGCGCGTCACTTCGAGCCGTCACGGACCCTGTTCGACCTCGACGTTCCCTCGTGCGACGGCGTGGCCAGGGGGTGGCCCGGATCCGGGCCGGATGGCCCGCCTGCGGGCCACGAGATGGCCAGTGCGCCGGACACTCCAATCGATTCACCCTCGGAATCGCAGCGCAAACGTCACCGCGCATGCTCGGCGCGCCTCTTGATACGGAACGCGCTCATGCGCCTCGTGATCCTCCACCTCACCGCCCGTCTCCGCGAGCATGTGCGCGTTCGCCTCGAGGGCGATCGCGGCGCCTGGCTGTGGAAGCAGTTGCGCCGCGCGTTCCCCCGCGTGCTCGGCTGCATGCTCATGTCCAATCACCTGCACGTGCTACCGCGCGTCGTTTCCCCACGGCTCGCGAGGGCGTCATTCGTCAAGTTGCTCGGTGCCTTCGCGCGCGCGTTCTCCATCGCACGTCCGGTATGGGAGCGCGTCCCGCCGATCGCGATCGTCGACGCCTCGAAGGCACTCACACTCGTGCGCTACCTGGCCCTCAATCCGCCCAAGGCGCGGATCGTCACGGATCCACTCGCATGGTACTGGTCCACGCATCTCGACCTTTGCGGCGCAATCACCGATCCATGGGTGACGCTCGACGACCTGCGGCCGTTTCTGCGCACCGGCATGAACGACGTCGAGCGCGTCCACACGTACGTGTCCGCGGATCCGTCCGTGCACGTCTGCGGCACGGCGCTGCCGAGAGCCGCTCGTGACACCGAGGTATCGACGCGCACCCTCGACGAGATCCTGCTTGCCGCCACCGGTGCCACCCGCGGCCGCAGCGGCCATCACCGGCGGCGCGGCCCCACGCGCGAGGCCTTCGTCTGGCTCGCGGCGACGCAGGGATGGCGTCACCTCGACCGGCTCGCGCAGCTGTGCGGGATCACGACGGCGGGGATCCGGAGGATCCTTCGAAGTCCGCGCCCGGCCTCGTTGGACGCGGCGCGAGTCGTGCTCGGCGACGCCCGCCTCATGTCGGCGGCGCGGCGCTCGATCGGGGCGCCATCGGCCGCGTCGAGCGTCGCGCCCGCGCCGCCGTCGCGCGCGGCTCGGCGCTCACGCCAGGCCGATCGCGAGGGCGATCGAGGCGCCGATCGCTGCGATCACGATCAGCACGATGCCGAAGCCCACGCGGATTGCGAAGACGGTCGACAGTTTGTCGAGCGCCTGCATGAGGTGGCCGATGTCGTTGCCCTGCGTGACCACCACGTTCGTCAGTGACGTGCCGCCGCCCCACAGCGGGAGGCCCAGGCACATGTCGATCGCAGCGCCCAGCCAGTTGCCGGAGAACAACGCGAATGCGGCCTGCACGAACATCAGGATCGCGAGCGCCTTCGCCCACCGCGCGACCGTGGCCACCGTCGTGTTCTGCTCCGCCGTGAACTCGTACTGAGGACGGCCATGCGTCGGCATGCCCGCGTGTTGATGCGGCCACGCGCCCGGGGGCATGTACGGCGGCGGTGGATACGGCGCCTGCGGTGGATACGGCGGCGGGGGATACGGCGCCTGCGCCTGCGGCGGGTACGGAGGCTGCTGCGGTGGATACGGAGCCTGCGGCGGATACGGCGGCTGGGCCTGCGGTGGATACGGCGGCTGTTGCGGATACGGGGCCTGCTGCGGCGGATACGGAGGCGCGGGCCAGCCCTGGTTCGGATCGTGCGGTTGGTTCACGACATGCCTCCGTTCACAGCGCGGCCAAGAAGGTCGCCGCGACGCCGATGCCCACGACGAACGCGATGATGCTGACGATGAACTCCACCTTGAACGCGGTGCCCATCTTCGCCAGGCCCACGAGCAGGTGATCGACGTCGTTGCCCTGCGTCTGCACGACCCGCAAGAGCGCGCTGCCCGAGCCGATGTACAGCACCGCGATCGCGAAGTGCACGATCATCACCGGCACCATCAACCCGATGATCCCGTGGATCACCATCGCGGGCACCTCGCCCTTCAGCGCGTCCGCGAGTGCGAGCATCGCCACGACACCGATCGTCCCGGCGATCGCGACGACGAGCGAGATGATCCCCCACGTGCGTGTGCGCGAGCCGATCTTCTCGATCGTCTGGGACTCGATCGCGTCGAATTCGTAACCGCCCTGCGCGGGCGCGAAACCCTGCTGTGAAACCACCTCGACGACCTCCGGCCCCACCAGCGTAACCGCGGGGCCGGAAGCGGAACAGCGCGGAGTTCTTAAAAGTTCACGGCTTCGCCGTCAGCTTCGGCCTCGGGTAGGACGGCGGCTTCGGATTACCGCCCTTGTCGCGGTGCAGCTCCAGCTCGCCCACGAGGATCGACGGTGCCACGATCGTCGCCGTCGCCACGAACGGCGCGTACTCGGCCGGCAGCCGCCAGCCCACCGGCGACGCGCCCACGACGAGGTGATGCGTCGCGACCGGCGCCTTGCCGAGCGCGACGATGTCCCGCAGCGTGCGCGGCTCGATGTGCCCCACGAAGCCGACGCGCACGAGCGAGCGACGCCCGTCCTTGCCGACCTTCATCGCGATCGCCGGCTGGTGAGCCCCCTGCGTGCGCACCACGACGAGCCCGAACTCGAGCCCGCGTTTGCGCACGATGTCGAGCATCTTCTTCTCGAGCGCCTTGTCCGACAACCCGCGCTTCGACTCGATCACGAGGTTGCCGATGCCGGCCTGCGGCGCCATGCCGGGCATCCCACCGCGCGCGTGGCCGTTCGTCGCCTTCACCTTCTTGCCCGGCGTGCGCGAGGCCAGGAGCCCCACGAGCTTGCCGTCCTTCACGAGCTCGACGCGCTGCGCCGCCTCGCCCTCCGCATCGAGCCGATAGCCGCCCATGAGCGCGAGCCCGGCGTACACGTCCTTGGTCGGATCGTCGAACACCGCGACGCCCTTCGGCAGCACGAGCTGCCCCATCTTCTTCTCGAACTCGCCGCCCCACATCAGGCCCGACGACAGGTTCGGCACGAACGTCTCCGACAGGAAGCGCCCGGCCGCCTCGCCCTCGTACAGCACTGGACCCGTGTAGTCCTCGAGCACCGGCGCCCCCCGCAGCTGCGTCAGCTCCTCCGCCACCTTGCGCGCCGCCGCGACGACCACCGCCTCGTCGGCGAAGTCGTCGAAGTCGCCCATGAGCGCGATGCCGTGACCGAGCAGCTCGCCGTCCTCGGCCTGCGCGCGTGCGGCGATCTCGATGCGCAGCAGCCGATCGCGCGACGTGATCGCGTCGCCGTCCGTCGACGCCATTCGCTTCAACGTCGAGGTCGCGACCACCTCCACCGTGCCCTGCTGCACGTGCTCGAACTCGCGGAACACCGCGGACGCATGCTTCGCGAGCGCCTCGAGCTTCGCGCGATCGATCGCCTCGGCTTTGCCCGCATCGAGCGAGACGGCACCCTCGTGCGGCGTGAACGCATCGGGCCGATCCGGATCCGCGGTGGTCTGCGCCTCCTCCGTCTTGCGCGCGCGATGCCCCATCGCCGCGTTCTTGTACGCGCTGTCCGTGAGCAGCCACAGCGCGCGCCGCACCGCGTCGTAGTCGTCCTCGTAGCCCACCAGCGGGGGCTCGAACGTCATCGGCACGCCGAGCGCATCCACCTTGAAGTCGCCCACGCGCACGAGCGGCGACACGACGCGCGTCTCGTTCGTCTCGCTCCCCACGAGCGCACCGAGGCTCGCGGCCACCGAGACCTGCTCGACGTCGACGACGGTGGTCGTCGCGAAGTACGGGGCCGGCGAGTCGTCGAGCTTCAGCTCCTTCGTGCGGGCGAGCTCGTCGGTCATCGCCTTCATCACCGGGTCGTCGCCGGCCGGAGCCGCGAGCGCGAGCGCGAACAAGAGCGCCTTCATCGCGCACCTCCCTTCGTGGACACCGCGGGTGGTGGGAGCAACGGGGGTCGATCCTGGGCCGCGGGCGCGCGCGCCACCTCGATCTGCGAGAGCAGGAGCGACGGGCTCGCGGCCGACACCGGCACGATGCCCGACTCCGCGCCGCAGTAGCCGTTGAACACCTCGTAGCGATCGCCGGCCGCGACGATCTTCGACAGCGACGACAGCGGTGTGCCTTCGAGGGTCACGCCGCGCACGAGCTCTTCACGCCCGTCGGGGTACACGCGGAACACGACGATCGGCGCGACCTGGAACGCCTGCGCCATGTAGCGGCTCGTGTTCGTCACACCGCCGCTGATCTCGACGAAGCGCAGGCCGTAGGGCTTGTCCTGCTCCGCGACGAGCTCCCGGAACTCGTCGTCGAGCGCCTTCTTCGCGAGCCCCACCTCGGGTGCGACCACCAAGTTGCCCTGGCGCGCCACCACGCCGACGCCCGGCTGGCCGCGGCCGTGGCCGTTCGACTTCGCGAAGCCCTTCGTCGGCGTACGCGACATCAAGAAGCCCACGAAGTCGCCGTCGCGCACGAGCTCGGTGCGCGCCGCGGGCACACCCTCGTCGTCGTGGCGGTAGTGACCGTTCAAGAACGTCCCGTCGAGCCGCGCGATGGTCGGGTCGTCGTACACGTCGAGGAACGTCGGCATCACCTTCGTGCCGACCTTGTCGACGAACGTCTGGCCCTCGTGCGCGTCCTCCTGTCGGTGGCCCTCGACGCGATGGCCGAACACCTCGTGGAAGTACACCGCGGCCGCGCGGCCCTCGAGCAGCGCAGGGCCGCTGAACGGCTCCGCCACGGGCGCGCTGCGCAGCGCCTGCAGCTGCTTCGCGAGCGCCTCGATCTTCGCGCGCACGTCGGCGTCGCTCGGCAGCTCGCCCGCGACCGGCACGTCGATCGTCTCGGCGTGCGCGAGCTCCATGCCGTCCTCGGCCTTCGTCGTCGCGCTGATCATGATGCGCACGTGGGTGCGCCCGCTCTGCACCTCGCTGCCCTCGGTGCTCGTGAAGTAGCGGTTCTCGGCGGTGGCGACGAGTCGCACCTCGGACTGCTGGAGATCGGGGTAGTCGCGGAACGCGGCCGACCACGCGCGCACCTTCGGCTCCCACGTCGCGCGCTCGAGCTCGAGCGTCGCGCGCGGCTCGATCGCGACCACGGCGCCTTCCTTCGAGAAGTCGTCGCTGTCGTCGGCCTTCTTCGCCGACAGCTGCGCCTGCGTCTTGGCCTGCGCCAGCTCGGCCACCGCACCGCGATAGGCCGTGTCGGTCGCGGACCACAGCTCGACCGCGAGCGCGGCCGGATCGTCCTCGACCGGGATCCGGTTGCCCATGAGACCCGTGCTGCGCTGCCCGGCGCCCCACCGCTCCAGCCCCCAACCCGGCATCGCGCGGTGGTGCCAGTGATGGTTGTCGAACGCGTGGTCGCCCACGCGGACCTCGACGTCGAGCACGCGTGCGCGGTCCTGCGTGGAGAGATCGAGCGCGCCGTAGCTCGCCGCGATCTCCACGCTGTCGACCTCGGTGACGCGATAGCTCATGAAGTACGGTGGCGCGTCGTCGCCCTTCGCGAGCGACGCCTTCGCGCGCGCGAGCTCGTTCTTCATCACGACGAGCATCGGCGCGGGCTCGCCCTTGCCGACCTCCTTCGCGCGCTCGAGCTCGACCTGTGGTGCGCTCGCCGCCTTCGCGGCGCCCTTGGGGGTCTTGCTCGGCTCCGCGCTCGTGCCGTGCTGACATGCGATCAAGCCGAGGATCGCGACGGCGCTCCAGGATTTCATGGACGGGCTCCTCGAGGTCGGGGACGGGCCACCACCGTCGCACGACGCTCTCCGCGTGCGAACGTTCCCGCCCCCCCTCCGATTCCACCCTCGTCGAGTTCGCTCCAGCGCTTGCGCGGATGCTGGCTTCACTCGGATTCGACGAACGAGAGGCTCACGGAATTCAGACAATGTCGCTCGCCGGTGGGCGGCGGGCCGTCGGGGAACACGTGACCGAGGTGGCCGTGGCACCGAACGCAACGGATCTCGACGCGGACCATGCCGTGGCTCACGTCGCGCACGCGCTCGATGTGCTCGGGGTCGAACGGCTCGAAGAAGCTGGGCCAGCCCGTGCCGGAGTCGAACTTCGCGTTCGAGCGGAAGAGCGGCAGACCGCACAGCCGGCACACGTACGTGCCATCCTTCTTGTTGTCGAGGAACACGCCGCAGAACGCCCGCTCCGTGCCGCTGTTCAAGATCACCTGGCGCTCCTCCGCGGTGAGCCCCCGCGCGAGCTCCTCGATCTTCGTGGCGGTGAGCGGACCGAGGTCGTGACCGGACGCGGAACGACGGGGCGCGTTCATGCGCGCATCCTACTTCGGGGAGCGCCGCGCGGGGCGCGACGATCGCGAGGACATGAGCACGTCGAGGTCGGCGAGATCCTTCGCGCGTCCCGACGCGCGCTTGTTGCGGATGAGATGCGCGCGAGAGATGAACGGGAGTCGTCCCATCTCGAGCGGCAGCCGCACCCGGTCTCGCCAGGCGGTCGCGAAGCCGACGCCGGAGATCGAGGTGAGGACGTCGATCCGGAAGGGCGGCACGCCGATCATGAACACCTTGCCTTTTCGCGCGAGGACCCGCTCGTCGGGGGCATCGTCACCGAAGCCGAACTCGACGAGGACGCGTCGCAGTCGTCTCGCGTTGGTCTCACTCGCCTCGACGAACACGTCGAGATCGCCGGTCACCCTCGGTCGCCCGTGGGCCGACACCGCGTGTCCGCCCACGATCACGAACTTCACGCGGTGGGAAATCAGCAACGACAAGAACTCGCGCCAATCGTCCGTGAGGTCGGCCATGGAGTGCGAAGTACCCCTCTCGCAGCGCCTCGACCGCAGCAACGCGCTCGGCAGCGGTGGAGGTGCGCCACTGCGCGGCATCGACCGCATCCGCTCCCGCGAGCGTCGTTTCGATCAGCTGCAGGCGACTGCGCATGTCGGCGGGGGAGCCTACCACGCCGTCAGCGGCCCTTGATGATGTCGTCCTTGGTCTGCTCGCGCTCCATCTCGCGGACCATCTTCAGCATCCCCTCGAGCCGGGCCTTGCGGTCGCGCGCGCGCTCGTGGACCTCGACGAAGTCGATGTCCGAGAGGCCCATCTCGGCCGCCTTGTCGAAGTAGGACAGCGCGAGCTCCGTGAGCCGCAGGCACTCCGAGATGATGTCGCCGTTGATCACCGAGGCGCCGATCTCCTTCTGGTAGTGCACGCGGCAGGCGCCGCGCTCGGCCTCGGCCTCGACCTCGAGGCCCTTGGCGTACACGTCGCGCCGGTTTTCCCCACAGGCGGCGACGAGGAGCGCGAGCGACAGTGCGAAGCGGGCGGCGGCCATCGTCTCCAAGGCTAGCAGATCAGGGCGCCCGCGGCTGACTTCACGGTCCTCCGGACCTGAGGTCCTGCACGCGCTTGCGTGCGTCGTCTTTCCACGGGCGCAGCGCGAGCGCCCGTTCGGCCACCGCGAGCGCTTCCTGTCGAGTGCTCGGGTCGCGCGAGAGATAGAGCGCGAGGTTCAAGAGCGCAGTGTGACGGTCGGGATCCAGCTCGAGCGCGCGGCGGGTCCATGCGATCGCGTCGGGCGTGGCGCCGAGGCGATCGAGCAGCGAGCCGAGCGTCACCATCGCGCTCGCGTGCAGCGGATCGACGTGATCGAGCGACAGCTGGAGGATCTCGACGGCGCCGAACACGTCACCGGTCGCGCGCACCCGGCCACGCGCGAGATCGGCGAGCGTCACGGCGAGCCGGCGGCGATCCTCCGCGGTGGGCAGCAGGTGCAGCCAGTGCGCCACCTCGTCGTCCAACGGTCGGCGCGCCGCGAGCTCGTGGGCGCCGGGCCCCGCGACGGCGAGCGGCACGCGACCGTCCTCGGGCCACATCGGCACCGTCGCGAACAGACCGACCGCCGCATGCTCGATCGCGACGGCGCCGCGATGGCCCGCGATCGCGACGACGATGCGATCGCGCTCGGACCCGGCCGCCTCGATGGCAGCCGCCGACTCATCGAAGCGTCGTGTGATCCACGGGCGATGCAGGTGCTGCGCCGGGGCCGTGATCACGTCGGGCCGTGCGCCCTCGAGCACGCGCGCCGCCGTGACGCCCGCGGACAAGTCGTCGGACTGCGTCAGCAGCAGTGCACCGGGAGGCAGCTGCGCGAGCGCACCGCGGGTCCACGACGCCGGCGCCCACGAGCGCGTCACCGCGAGATCACCCGTGCTGCCGAGCGCCGCAGGCACGACGAGGATCGTCCATAGAACGGGCAACACCGCCGTGCGCAGCCGCGGCCACGGCTGCATCGTGCGCGCAGCGACGCGCGCCACCAACACGGCCGACAACGGTGCGAGCAACATGCCCGTCTGCCGATCGACGCCGCCCATCGGATTGATCCCCACCGCGTACACGAGCGAGCCGAGCACGAACCACGTGAGCGCCGGCGCGACCTCGCGATCGTGTCCCTGCGGCCGCAGCCACACCCAGACGAGCGCGATGGACACGAGCACCGGCCCCGACGGCCCGAGATCCTCCGACAATCGCCCCAGCGCGCCGCGCAGGCCGTGCCACCACATGCCGAGCGACGCCGGCAGCATCTCGTCCGCGTACGCGTCGCGGATCGAGCGCGCGAGCAGGTGATCGACGAGCCGCGAGAGCGTCTGCGGATCGCCCCAATCCGTGAACGGATCGCGCGCCGATGCGAGCGGCAGCGCGAGCACGCACGCGGACGCCCACACGACCACGAGCGGCGCCCAGCGAGCGTAGGGCCGCCGGCGCCACAGCGCAGCGAGCCAGATCGCGAGCAGGAACGGTGCGAGCAGGACTCGCAGCTCGGCGAACGACCAGATCGCCCACGTGCCGACGAACGTGCCCGCGAGCCGCGACCGCAGCCGCTGCTCCGCCGGCACGGCCGGATCGAATGCCCACAGCACGAACACGAACGCGGCCGTGGCGGGCGCGTAGATCTCCACCACCCTCGCCTGCCGCACGAACGTGAGCCCGACCAGGAGCCAGATCACCGCGCCCGCGGTCGCGGCGAGCGGCGTCTGCCGGCGCTCGAGCAACGCGACCACCAGCCCCACCGCGACGGCGGCAGCGAGCGACGACACGAGCGCCATGCGGAAGCCGAGCGTGCCGACGGGCACGAGCGTCGCGAGCCGCAGGACCGCCGCGAGCCCGGGCATCCCCGGCGGATGCATGACGCCGAGCTCGTGCCCCGCGGCGGCGAGCTGCCCCGAATCCAGCCACGCATGCGACGGCGAGGCCCCCACGCACGTCCACGCGAACGCGACCCACGCCGCGAGGAGCACCCGAGGCACCGCCCGCGATCATGCCCCGAACTTCGCTTGAAGTCTGCGGCCCCCTCGGACGTCCGCTGTGGGATGCCACTCGCACTGGTCATGTACGCCGGCTCGGAGTTCGCGGACTCGGCTCGCGCCGCCCGCACGCACCTCACCGGCAAGGGCTTCGACGTGCATGTCGCGGACTGGCACACGACGGGCTGGGACGACATCCGGCATCCTCGCGGCACCTGCCAGGTGATGGCGTGGTACTCGCACGGCGGTTGGGACGGTCCGCTCGGGCTGCCGAGCGGTCAGACGAGCCCCACCATGAATACGAGCGAGTGGGAGAAGCTGAAGACGTGGTTCACCGCTCGGCTCGCACGCAACGGACTGTTCGTGTCGCACGCGTGCCACTCGGCGGGCTCCAACCGCTACGAGATGGCCGACGAGCGCCGATGGGTGCAGTACGTCGCGCAGGACATGATGGTCTACTCGGTGGGCGTCGAAGGCTCGACGTCGTCGGCCGATCGCTATCACGCGGTCGCGCTGCTCGACTACGCGTTCGCCGGCACCCGCCCGAAGCAGGCCGCGCGCGCATACCAGCCGGGCGGCACGCTCGTCGGGACCTGGCGCGGATGGCCGCGCGGCGGTGGTGCCCGGGAGGCCGGCGCGCGGGCCTCCGCGGGCGCGCGTTGACGCGACCCGAATCCGCGTCGGGGCGCCCGTGATACCGTCGGCGCGAGATCGACTCGATCCGCGCCCCCGATGACCGAGCTGCACGTTCGCCACGCCGCTCGTGCGTTGCCGCCGGGCACCGCTGCCTGCCTCGGTGCGTTCGACGGCCTGCACCTCGGGCACCGGGCGCTGCTCGAGCGCGCGCGGGCTCGCGGTGGACGCGTCGCGGTCGTCACGTTCGAGCCCCATCCGCAGCGGGTGCTCGCGCCCGATCGTCCGGTGCAGCTCTTGTTGCAGCCGTCGCAACGCGAGCGCGTGCTGCGATCCCTCGGCGTCGACGACCTCGCGCTGCTTCCGTTCGACCACGCGATGGCCGCGATGGAGCCGGCCGCGTTCGTGCAGACGCAGATCGTCGCCGGGCTGCAGCCCGAGGCGGTCGTCGTCGGCGAGGACTTCCGCTTCGGCGCGGGCCGACGCGGCGGCGTGGACGAGCTCGCCGAGCTGCTCGCCGCCGCCGGCATTGCCCTCGAGATCGTTCCGCCGGTGCCGCTGCCCGCCGGCGTGCGCGGTCCGAGCGGACCGGCCGGCAAGCTGTCGAGCACGCAGATCCGCACCGAGCTCGCGGCGGGTCGAGTGGAGCGCGCGAGCGCGATGCTCGGCCGACACCACGCGGTGCTCGGCACGGTGATCGCCGGCGACAAGCGCGGGCGCACGATCGGCATCCCCACGGCCAACATCGCGGCGGGTGACGCACTCGTGCCCGCGCCCGGCGTGTACGCGACGTTCGTGGGCGCGCCGCACGAGCCCGAGCTCGCGACGCCCCGGCCCGCAGTCGCGAACATCGGCACGGTGCCCACGTTCACGGCGGGCACCGGCCCGTTGCGGCTCGAGGTGCACGTGCTCGACGTCGATCTCGGCGAGCGGTTGTACGGCCGCGAGGTCGAGGTCTCGTTCGTGACCCGGCTGCGCGACGAGCAGAAGTTCGGATCGATCGACGCGCTCGTGAGGCAGATCGCGGTCGACATCGCGGACGCCCGTCCGCGGCTCGACGCGCGCGCCCTCGCGCACGTCATCCCCGCGTGAGCCGCATGCAACGCGATCCCATCGCCACGCCGACGCTCGCTCGCCTCTACCTGGGGCAGGGTCACGTCGAGCGCGCGCGGGCGGTCATCGCCGACTGCCTCGCGCGCGATCCGTGGGACGGTCACGCGCTCGCGCTGCGCGATCGACTGGCCGCGCGGTCGGATGCGACGCTGACGATCGTCCACGACGGCGACGCGCTGCGCATCGCATGGAACGCCGTGGAGATGCCCACGCGTGCGCAGGTCGTGCTCGTCGCGATCACGCAGTCCGGCGCGCCCATCGCGACGTGGGTCACGTCGACGCGATGTGCGACGGCCATCGGCAGCTGGGAGATCGCGCTGCCGTTCCCGCGCGGATCGGCGTGCGCGTGCATCGGCCGCCTCGAGAGCGGGCCAGGCCGTCCCGGGCTCGCGGTGCTCACCGTCGCACGCCCACTCGCGTGGCCGTGAGCACGGCGCTCCATGGTATCGTCGCTCCACCGGCGGAGGTCGACGATGTTTCGCGGCGCATATACGGCCCTTGTCACCCCCATGCGCGACGGTCGCGTCGATCGCGAGGCGCTCGAGCGCTTGGTGGACGAGCAGATCGCGGGTGGGATCAACGGACTCGTGCCGTGCGGCACGACGGGCGAGTCGCCGTCGCTCTCGCACGCCGAGCACATCCACGTCGTCGAGGTCGTGGTGCAGGCGGTGCGCGGGCGCGTGCCCGTGCTCGCGGGCGCCGGATCGAACTCGACGCACGAGGCGATCGAGCTCGCGCGCGCGTGCAAGGAGCTCGGCGTCGCGGGCACGCTGCAGATCACGCCGTACTACAACAAGCCGACGCAGGAGGGACTGGTCGCGCACTTCACCGCGATCGCCGACGCGGTGGGGCTGCCGATCGTGGTCTACAACGTGCCGGGTCGCACGTGCGTCGATCTGCTGCCCGAGACCTGCGCCCGGCTCGCCCAGCATCCGCTGCTCGTCGGCATCAAGGAAGCGACGGGCGACATGACCCGCGCGTGTCGACTGCGCGAGCTGTGCGGGCCCGACTTCGCGATGCTGTCGGGCGACGACTTCACGATCCTGCCGTTCATGGCCGTCGGGGGCGACGGCGTGATCTCGGTGGGTAGCAACCTCGTGCCGCAGCTGTACTCGCGGATGTGCGAGGCGGCGAGCGCGGGGCGATGGGACGAGGCGCGCGACCTTCACTACAAGCAGCTGCCGCTCGCGCGCGCCCTGTTCGCGACGACGAGCCCGATCCCGGTGAAGCAAGCGATGGCGGCGCTCGGCAAGATGACCGCCGAGATGCGATTGCCGCTCGTCGCCATCGCCGAGGATCGCCCCGAGTACCAGAACATCCTCCGCGAGCTGCGGAATCTGGAGCTCCTGCGATGACCGAACGCTACGTCTCCGTCGTGATCGTCGGTGCGCGTGGGCGCATGGGCCAGGCGCTCACGCGCTGCGTGCTCGAGAGCGACGACCTCGAGCTCGTCGGCGCGGTCGATCGCTCCGACTCGCCCGGCCAGGGCGAGGACGTCGCGCGCCAGTGCGGGTTGCCGGACTGCGGCGTGGACATCACGGACGTGCTGCGACCGCCGCGGTCGAGCGTGGTGGTGGACTTCTCGCTGCCGGGCGCGACCGATGCGAACGTGCAGCGCTGTCTCGAGTGCAACGTGCCGCTCGTGCTCGGCACGACCGGCATCGGGCCCGAGACGCGCGAGCTGCTCAAGCGCGCGGGCAAGGAGATCCCGATCGTGAGCGCCGCGAACTTCTCGGTCGGCGTCACGCTGTTGTTGCAGCTCGCAGCGAAGGCTGCGCGCGCGTTGGGGTCCGACTACGAGGCGGAGATCTTCGAGCTGCACCACCGCCACAAGCGCGACGCGCCGTCCGGCACGGCGCTGCGCATCGGCAAGGCGATCGCCGATGCGATCGAGCGGAACTTCGACGAGGTCGCGGTGCGCTCGCGCGACAAGACGGAGACGCAGCGCACCCGCGAGGAGATCGGGCTCGCCGCGCTGCGCGGGGGCGACAGCGTCGGCGAGCACACGGTGATGTTCCTGGGCGAGGGCGAGCGCCTCGAGCTCGTCCATCGCGCGACCGATCGCGGCATCTTCGCCCGCGGCGCGCTGCGAGCCGCCCGCTGGGTGTCCGAGCGCCCGCCGGGCCTGTACGACATGGCCGACGTGTTGGGGCTCTGATCGCGCGGAATCGCCGCGCGATCTTTTTGACGTGTCCCGCGGATCGTCGTCGCCGTTCGCGACACTTGGTTCGTCGATGTCGGGCAAAACGCTGTGGGGTCGGGGCCGAGGGTTCGTGGCGCTGTGCCTGTGGTCGGCGAGCTGCGGCGACGACGGGGGTGGCAGCCCGTCGAGCGACACGTCGTCCACCGGTGCGGACGACGACGACGACGACGACAGCGCGACGTCGCCCGTCGACAGCTCGTCCGGGTCGACCGGCTCGACGAGTGTCGACCCCGACACGTCCACGACGACGACCGCCGACACGTCGACGACGACCGACGCTTCGACGACGACGGAGGGTGGGAGCACGACGATCGCGGGCTCGTCTTCGTCGTCCGAGGCGAGCTCGGGCTCGTCCTCCGAGTCGGGCGGCGAACCGAGCGGGTACGGCGACTGCCTGAACGAGAGCCGCGCCGCTGCGTGTCAGGACGACGAGTTCTGTCAGTTCCTCGGGCAGGTCGGGGCGGGGTGTGCACAGTCGGACTGCGTGGACCCGGACGAATGTCCTGCGGCGCCCGGGGGCGAGGCCGTGCCCGCGTGCTTCGATTTCGGGGGCGGTCCGTTCTGCGGCCTCGACTGCAGCACCGGCGCTGCGTGTCCCGACGGGATGGGGTGCGCGCTCGGCATGTGGTGCACGTATCTCGTGCAGCCGCCCGGCGGCGGCGTGTGCCCGGACGTCGTGCTGGACGGCAGCGTGCCGCAGAGCGTCGACGGCGACACGACCGGGCTGTTCGACGACGTCGTGTCCGCGTTCATCGGCAGTTCGGCGTCGGAGGACGAGCTGCTCGAATTCACGGCGCCGGAGACCCAGCTCTATGCCTTCACGATCTCGTCGTCCGACTTCACGCCGTTCCTCGTCGCGCTCGATGGATGTGGCGGCTCGGTCTTCGCGGAGACGACGTTGTCGCAGTCGCTCTTGCTGAGCCTCGACGCGGGGCAGACGATCGTCCTCGCTGCAGAGGCCACCGGGATCGGCGCCGTCGGTGAGTACACCCTGGAGATCGAAGCAGTGGGGCCGCAGATCGGCGGCAGCGAGTGCTGCGGGATGCAGCCCGGCACGACCGGCTGCAGCGTCCAGGCGATCGAGGACTGCGTATGCGTCGACACGTTCTGCTGCGACACGCTGTGGGACGGCATCTGCGGCCTGCGAGCCGGTGAGTGCGGCGCGGACTGTATTTGATCGTCCAGCGCGCTATCGCCACAGCCGGTGGCGATCAGCAGCGCGAGAACGCAGCGGCAGCTGGACATGCGACGAACCTAACATGCGACGAGGGGTCGACACCGATGCGCCGTGCATGGGCGTATGCGACGATGTCGCCATGTGGCCACGACACGATGCCCCTACCCTGCTGGTTGCGCTCGTGGGGCTGTCGTGCGGCGACGGGAGCGGTCGTCTGCAGGAGGACAGTGGCATCGCGTCGGTCTCGGCCACCACGCCGGGCGACGCCGGCACGGCGGGATCGGTGTCGGAGAGCGACGCGGGCGAGACCGAGAACGCGGACGGCACCGGTGGCGGCACCAAGCTCGACGTCGGTGTCGTCACCAGCGGCATCGGCACCGCCGACGACACCGGTGAGATCTGTCAGTCGATTTCCGCGGAGGCGAAGCAGACGTACTCGCCGGTGGACATCGTGTTCGCGGTGGACACCTCGGGCAGCATGGTCGACGAGGCCGCGCAGGTGCAGTCGAACATCAACACGTTCAGCCAGCAGATCATCGACAGCGGCATCGATGCCCACGTCGTGATGCTCGCGGCCGATCCGTTCCTCATCCTGCCGGGGATCTGCGTGCCCGCGCCGCTCGGCTCCGGCATGTGCCCGGCCGACACCAAGCTTCCGAACTACTTCCACTACTCGATCCCCACGCCGCCCGGGCCCATCGAGAGCGTCGACGGGGCGCGCAAGCTCGTCGAGCTGTTCCCGATCTACGAGATGCACCTGCGCACGGACGTGCGCAAGTACATCGTCATCGTCACCGACGACGACTCGCGCAACCACCCCGACAGCTCGGGCGACGCGGGGATCTACGACAACAACCCGAACGGATTCATCGCCGACTACACCGCCGTCGATCCGATGATGTCCGACGCGATGGGCAATCGCACGTGGAAGATGTCGGGCCTGTACGCCTACTCGATGTGCGCGAACTCGGCGCAGGTCGGCGTCGTGTGGGAGGAGATCATCGACACCACCGGTGGCGTGAGCGGCGACATCTGCAACTGCAACATCGGAAACCCGGCGTGCGCGGCGACGTTCCAGACCGTGTTCGATCAGCTCGCCGAGCAGATCATCGACGGCAGCGAGCCCATCCCGTGCCAATGGCAGATCCCCGAGCCGCCGATGGGCGAGACGCTCGACCCCGACCTCGTCAACGTCGAGTTCATCGACGTCGAGGACGGCATGCCGCAGCCCATCTATCACGTCGACGACGCGGCTGCGTGCGATCCGGTGGTCGGCGGCTGGTACTACGACGACAACGACGCACCGAAGAACATCATCCTCTGCCCGGTGAGCTGCGACGAAGTCTCCGCCGCCGCCGAAGGCAGCGAGATCAACCTGCTCTTCGGCTGCGAGACCCAGAACATCCCGGGCTGAGCGGCCTCAGCGGCCCTTGCCCGGGAGTTTCTTGGTCGAGGGCGATGGCTTCGTCTTCGGGCGCAGCGTCGGGAGCTTGCCCTTCTTGCGGATGAGCGTGCCGCCGCCCTTTCCACCCTTGGGCAGCTTGCTGAGCAGCTTCGCCACCTCTGCGTCGCTCTCCTCGAGAGAGTACACGACGCAGCGGCGGGCGGAGTCCGGGCAACGGAAGCGGACGTGGAAGTGAATCGTGTGCCCCGGCTCGTGCTTGATGATCGCGAAGTAGCGCTCGGCGTCGGTCACTCCGACGTCCGCTTCGGCGGCGGCGCGCAGCCAGACCTGTTGCGAGCGGTTGAGGAAGATCGAGACGACCTCGCCGCTCTCGATGAGCGTCTTCATCAGGAACCAGTTGCGCTCGCCGTCGAAGCGATCGCCCGCGTCGGTGGCCACCAATCGGATGTCGATGTCGCGGCCCGCTTGATGGGATTGATGGCCGTAGATCGGTCCGCCCTTGCGCGCCGAGATCTCGCCGAGCTGGACCCGGGGGGCCTCGGGAAATCTCGCCGCGTAGGCGTCCAACGCCGCCAGCACGCCGACGATGGTCTCGCCGGTGCCGAATGCACGCGTGCGGTCGGGCGGGAGCAACCAGTTGCGACCCTCCGGGAACGGGACGCCGCCGTTGAGGCGGCCGTCGTTCGGCGAGCCGACCGACTCGCTCGTCGCGATCGAGCCGGTGTGCACGACGACCTTCGTGCCGGCGGCGATCGGCTCGGTGATCGAGAGCTCTGGATTCAGCGCGACCAACGTGTAACGCGGTAGCGACCACGTCTGCACGAGCTCGTCGAGCGTCGCAGCCGTCGCGACCGTCCAGGTGATCCGCTCCAACGAGCGCGGCTCGTCGGTGTCGTCGGCAACGGCGGGCTGCGCGGGCGTCACGACGACCGGGTCCTTCGCGACCGGCGCGGGCGCGGATGCGCCGGCAACGTCCAGGGGCTCCGCGGGGTCGTCGCTCGCGGAGCCGTCGCTTCGGAGGACGAAGAGGACGACCGCGACGCCGGCAGCGACCATCGCGACGAACATCGCGACGGCGAGCCACACGCCCGCCGTTCCACCGCCGCGCGTCGGACGATGCGTCGGCGGACGCGGAGCCGGCTGCCCCGGCGAGCGCCAGCCCCAGCCCGACGACGCCGGGTTCGGATCATCGCGCCGCATGGGTTCCATCGAGACTAGCAGCCGATCGCAGCGCCACGACTTCGACGCCGCCGACCGGCTGCGCCTTCAGCCCAGCGTGTGTGTCGTGTCCCTAGGTCGGCGGTTCGCCGGGCTCGGCGGCCGCCGTCGCGCCGTCATCCCCGACGCTTCCGCGCAGCGAGAGCGCGATGATCGGAAACACCAGCACCGAGACCATGCCGGCGCCGATGAGACTGGCGGCGGTCTCATGCGTCACGCGGCCGGACTCGATGCCGATGCCCATGATGGCGACGACGAGTGGAAGCTGCGTGGACGAGAGAAAGCCCAACGCGATGCGCGACCGAGCGTCGAGGTCGCGGCGCGCCAGCAGAGACGGCAAGCCGCGAACGACGAGGAACAGCACGAGGAACATGGGAAGCAACAAGAGCGCCTGGTTGGACGACAACAGACCGCGCACGTCGTAACGCAAGCCCGTGGTCACGAAGAAGATCGGCACGAAGAAACCGAACCCGATCCCTTCCAGCTTGTGGGCCAACTGCTTGCCGTGCTCGCCCGGCGATGCCAGCGCGACGATCAGTCCCGCAGCGAGGGCACCGAGAACCGCGTCGAGTCCGAGGTCCCGGGCCAAGATGACGAGGCCCGCGAGCACCAGGATCGCGAGGCGCACTGGCAGCTGTGCGCTCGTGTGCATCTTCCTCTGCAGCACGAGAATCAGCCGCGGCGGGCGATACTTGAGCGCGATGAAGACGGCGAGCACGATCAGCGCGGTGAACAGGAGCATCAGCCCGAGCGAGCCGTGCTCACCGTCGCCGCCGGACAGTGCGACGGCGATCAACAGAATCGGGCCGAACTCGCCCATGGCACCGGTCGCCACCGCGAAGGCGCCGAAGCGGGTCGGCAGCTCCCGTGCGTCGCGGAGGATCGGCATGAGCGTTCCCAGAGCCGTCGTGGACAGAGCCGCGCCGACGAGCAGACCGGAATCCACGAGCCGGCTGGCTTGCAGCGCATAGCCGACGGTGAGGCACACGACCAACGAGACGAACCATCCGACGGCCGCAACGACCAGGGGCCGGCCTCGAATGGCGGGAAAATCGATCTCGAACCCGGCGAGGAAGAACAGGAACGCGAGGCCGATGTTCGACAGCACGGAGATGGTCGGCCCCGCCTCCGCCAGTCCCAGCACTTGCGGCCCGACCAGGATCCCCAGACAGATCTCCGCCACGACGATGGGCAGTTTGACTCGGGGAATCCACTCGCACATGAGCGGCGAGAGCACCGCGATGGCGAGGATGATCAAGAGCGATTGCAGTTCGAGCAGCGTCATACGATGAGCAGGTCCCGGGACGGGAGCTCCTCGAACCGGCGCGGCAGGGCGAGCACGACGGCAGCGAGCGTAGCTCGATGCGCCAGTCCGCGGCAACGGCTCAGGTCCACTCGAAGCGTTCGTCGAAGCAGTCGCCGCCCGGCTCCGTGCGTGCGCCGAGCGAGCGTCGCGTGAGCGCGACGCCGCAAGCAACGCAGCGGGCGTTCCTCAACGTCATGCGCGGCCGCGTCTCGCTGGGCTGCGTCGAGCGCAGCGTCGCGACGAGCACGCCCTCGATGGGTCCGTGCGGGTGATCGTAGTCGACGACGACGTCTCGATGAGCGCAGCGAGGGGCGGGCGTGCTGTTCTCTTCATCGGACATCGATCGGGGTCGAGTATGCCCGCATCTGCGACTCGCCGCAGCTCGGCGGGCGTGCTACGCTGGTCAGCGTTGGGTGGTGGTTGGATGGGACTGAACGTCAAGGCGTGGAATCTCGGCGGGCTCGTGGGGCTCGTGGCCGGTTGTGGTGGGGACATCGTGCCCGCGGGCGAGGGCGATGCGCCCACGTCGACGGACACGAACGACGACGAGGACCCGAGCGCGCCCGAAGGGCTCGATCCGCAGTGCGAGTCGGACGACGACTGTGGCTACGGGCAGGAGTGCCGCGACGGCGTGTGCGAGTACGCGCCGTACTGCAGCACGTGCTGCGACGACGAATGCAACGAGCCCGACTCGGGCGAGGTTCCGGAGTGCCTCGTGGACACGGACTGTCCCGAGGGCGACCGGTGCTTCGAGGGCGCGTGTGTCCCGGACGGCGACCTGCCGCAGTGCGGCGACCTGACGTTCGACGTGCAGTCGCTGCCGATCCCCGGCGGGAATTCCGGCGCCAATCTCGTATTCGTGCGCGATGCAGGTGGAGGCCCCGATCGACTCGTCGTCGCGGACGACACCCGCATCACTGTCGTGGCGCCGGACGGCACCATGGAGTCGCACGAAGGGTTGCCGGCATCGAGCTCGCCGCGCTCGATCGCCGTGGGCGACTTCGACGGCGATGGCGACGACGAGATCATGGTGGAGGGCACGACGGGCACCATCGACGACCCGGGCCGCATGGAGGTGTATGAGATCGATTCGGGCGCGCCCGAGCTCGTCGCCACCAGCCCGGGCACGGCGTGGAACCCCGTCGTGGGCGATTTCGACGGCGACGGCGCCGACGACGTGCTGACGTTCGTGGTCGACGTCGGGCAGTCCATCTACGCGGCGCAGGGAGACGGGACGTTCGCACCGTCGGTGGCGCTCGACTGGTTCGGGGTGGCGGCGGCCGTGGCGGACGTCGACGGCGATGGGCGCGACGAGATCATCACCGATGTCGGCGAGGTGATGGGTGTCGGCGACGACTTCGTGCTCGAGACGCGCTTCGAGCTCGCGTCCATGCAACCCACGTTTCCGGTCGCGTCGGTGCTCGCGGACGATTTCGACGACGACGGCACGCGCGAGTTGCTCGTCGCACGCGGCTGGCCGGCGTGGCTCGAGCACAACGACACGAGCGGGGCGCTCGTCTCCACATTCGCGGTGCCCGAAGGGACCGCACCGATGGAGTCCGCGGTACTCGGTGGAGCATCCGCGCGGGATCTCGCGCTGCGTGCCGCGGTGGTGCTCGACCCGATCGGATCGCCGTGCGTGCTGAGCTACACGGAGCCGGACGGCGTGCAGCGGGCTGCAGCCGGCGATTGGGACGGCGACGGGCGCGACGAGATCGTGTTCAAGCACGAGTACACGTACGAATTCGCCTTGGCGCGGTTGCCCGCGTCGCGGTGAGGGCCTCAGGCGTCGCCGAGCGCACCGGCGAGCTGCTCGGCCCACCGGAGATCGAACGTGCGGCCCCACTGCGTGAGACCGTCGTACAGCGCGCGCTTGTGTTTCTCGTGGCCGTCGAGCGCGAGCGTGTGGCGGCGGTGCGGCGCGACCGTCTCGAACACGAGCTGATCCTTGAAGCGGTACACCCGATGGATCTGCTGCCACGGCCGCTCGAACGTGCCGACGCGAGTGACGACGGTGATTCCGGCGGGGCCGAGCGTGATCGTGCCGCGATGACGACGTTCGTAGTGCCACCGCACGAGCACGAGCCCGGCCGCGCCCGCGAGGATGGGGATTCCCGGTCCCCACGGCACCTGCTGCCACCAGAGCACGCCGGCACCGATGACGACGACGAGCACCAGCACCAAGCCGGGATCGATCCACGGCGAAGACGCGGGAGCGGGCTCGAAACGAATCGCATCTGCAGCATGCATCCGTAATGCGATAGCACCGGCGACCACGTCGTTCCAGCCGCCTCCCACTCGGCGGTGAGGCCGGGCACATGGGCGCGTCGAGAATCCTCGACCGGGGAACCACGCTTCCTTCGATCGCAACGCCTCGTCGGGCGGCGCATCGGCTCAGCCCGTGGCACCGGGCGCGAGACGCTCGACCGCGTCGATCCAGTCCTTCGAAGCCAGGGCTTCACGCATGATCTTCGGCAGCACGACCGTTCTGTTCCAGGTGTAGCCACCATCACGGCTCACTTTGAGATGCTCGTGCCAGCGCTCGAGGTCGTAGCCGAAGTCCACCTTCGCGATCCTGACCAGGAGCTTGCGGCCCTCTGCGATCCGCTCGTCGATCGACTCGGATGAGCCGGGGAGCGGGCGACCGCAGAGCAGATGAACCGCGAGCTGTGCTGGGGTCAACCTCACGACTGGATGATGCCTCGATCGTAGCTCCGAAGAAACGTCGCTTCGCTCAGTCGACGCGGTCGAAGCGGATGCCGTGCATGTTGCCGGATCGGAGCGCGAAGCCGGTGACGCGGCCACGGCGATCGCGGGTGAAGCGGATCGAGGCGCCGACCGCCGTCGCGAAGATCGTGAAGTCGTCCGTCGTCGAGGGCACGAGCGCGGCGGTTCCGTCGAACGCAGGACCCGTAGCGACGAGCGTGCCGTCTGCGATCGAGAACGTCCACTCGGTGCCGACCTCGTCGCTGCGGTAGCGGCCGGCGAGCGTCGCGAGCTCGCGCGCAGTCGGCCGCGGGAGGTCGGCCTCGACGAAGCTCTCCTCGTGCATCGGGGACCGGAGCACGAGCTTGCGATGCGGGGCCGTGCCTTCGAGATGCGCGACGAACCACTCGTTGCGCAGCAGGAACGTGCGGTCGCTGGTGGGATCGAGGGCATAGCGGTCGCCAGCGACGGCGAGCTCGATCGCATCGCCGGCTCGCACGATCGCGACGAGCTCACCGGTCTCGACTTCGCGATACGTCGCGACCCAGGTGTCGAGCTGTGCGGTCGCGAGCTGGATCGTCGGCGGCGGCAGCTCGTGCGCTGCCGGCTCGCCGTGCAGATGCTTCTCGAGCACGGCATCGGCGATACGATGCGCGAGCAGGTCCGGCCGCGAGCCACGAGAATTGCAGAGCACGGCGATGCTGGTCTCGAGCGCCGGGAAACGCTCGAGCTGCGCGGCGTAGCCCGCCGCTCCCCCCGGGTGGACGACGGTCGGTTGGCCGCGATAACTGCCGTGGAACAGACCCGCGGCGTAGTCGAGCTCGGTACCGTCGGTGAGCTTGCCGCGCGTGTGCAGAGCATCGAGGAATGCTCGGCCACCCACCTTCGGTTCGTAGAAGTTGGCGTCCCATTTCGCGAGATCGAGCACCGTAGTCATCACGCCGCCGTCGCCCGTCGGCGCCCAGCGCCACACATCGATCTTCCAGCCGCCACCGACCGGCGCGTAACCGATGGCGCGGCCGGGGATGATCCGATCGTGGTCGTCCTGCACGCGCGTGCGCGTCATGTCGAGCGGCGCGAAGATCTTCGCGTCGAGATACTCCGCGAATGATCGCTTCGTCGCGTGCTCGACGGCCTGTGCGAGGAGGAAATAACCGGTGTTGGAGTACCGGTGCTCGGTGCCGGGCGGGAAGTCGCGGCCGCGCTGGCGCGAGAGCGCGTCGAGGGCGTGGCGCACGGTGGGCGCGTCGTCGAGGCGATGGCCGGCGAGAACCAGCAGCGACGCGTAGTCGCGCAGCCCACCGGTGTGGTGCAGGAGTTGGCGGATCGTCGTCGGCGTGGGGCCGAGCTGGGGGAGCGACGGAACGTAGGTGCGGATGTCGTCGTCGAGCGAAAGGTGATTGTCCGCAGCTGCGAGGAGAACGGCGGAGGCAGTGAACTGCTTGGAGATCGATCCGATGTAGAAGACGGTCTCGGGGGTGATCGGGACGTCGTGCTCGAGGTCGGCCATGCCGTAGCCCTTCGCGTGAATCACCTTTCGGTCTTGGATGACCGCGACGGCGCAGCCCGGGGTGTCCGCGTTCGCCCACGGCTTCATGACGGCGTCGATGCGCTTCGCAAGACGAGCGTCGGCGTCGCTCGTCCGCGCCTCCGACACCTGCGCACGCCCCGATGCCTGCTCGCGAGCTATCGCGCCCGGGTTGGTTGTAGCGCATGCTGCCGCCAACCCGAGCCACGCGACGGATCGCTTCATCCCTACGTCGGGTTGTGGCGCAGTCCGGATCTCGACGACACGATCATCGTCTGCCTCGTACATGCCTCGACCTGCGAGCATAGCTCGGAGAGCTGTCGGGTCCAACGCTGTTGGACGGCGTTCCTGCAAGGCGACCAACGGCCGCGAACGCTTCGATCTCGTAGACGTCGGCCGAAGTCTGAGCGAGAAAACCAACGGTCGCCGTACCCAGCTCGCGAGACAGCACGGCCGCGAGATCGATCGACGCGTGAAACTGAACGCCTGCGCTGCAATCGACGAGCGCATGTTTCGGAACGGTCGGCTCGACTGGGTGAACACCATGAGCCTGCAAGACGCTCCAGAAATCGGGTCGCCCCCGGCTCGTCACGATCGCGGCTATCCACGTGCTCACTCGAGGCTCCTCGATCTCGTACTCGTCACGCCGTCAGCGACGCGCGCGAGCTTCGAGCACGATGCGAACCGCTTGCTTCGTCTCGTCGTCGGTCGTGCTGGGCGCGAGCCACGTCCACATGTGCGCCGCGTCGGGCGCGAGCGTGACCCACAGGAACGCGGCGGGAAAGCGGCCGCGGAACATCGCGAAGCCGTAGCGCCCGAGCGCGCATGTGCCGGGCTGGCCGCGCGCATCGTTCGGATCGGCGGTCTCGCCGGCGAATCCGAGTCGCAAGCCGAGCTCGACCGCGACCGCGCCGAGGTCCGGCCGACTCGCGAGGTACGCGTGCATCGAGTCGTCGAGCCGCGACAGCTGCAGGACGCCGGTCGTGCGATCGCTGCGCGGCCAGAACGACGCGGGCTCGCCGGGATTGCGCTCCTCGATCCAGCCGGCGGGCAGCGTGAGCTCGATGTCGTCGATCACGACCACGACTACGCCTCGTCGTAGGCTTTCTCTAGCGCCGTCACGTCGAGCTTCACCATCGTCATCATGGCTTCCATCACGGCCTTCACCTTCTTGGGGTCGCTGTCACGGATCAGCTCGGTGAAGCGTCTCGGGACGATCTGCCAGGTGAGACCGAAGGGATCCTTGATCCAACCGCATTGCGTGGGCGTCGCCCCGGCCTTCAGGAGCTTGTCCCAGTATCGATCCACTTCATCCTGATCGGCGCAGTCTACGTAGAGCGAGACCCCCTCGGAGAAGCTGAAGTACGGACCTCCGTTGTAGCCCATGAAGAACTGACCACCGACGACGAACTCGGCAGAGCTGATGGGCCCGTCCTTGCCCGTGCGGGCGACGTTGCGCACCTCGGAGTCCGGAAACGTCGAGGTGTAGAACTCGATCGCCGCTTCGAGCTGATCGTTGAACATGAGGAAGGGCGTCACTTTGTTCATGGGGGTGTCTCCTCTCGTCGAATGTAGCCCTCGATCCCGAAGCAGTCGTACAGAGCCGCGTGGAGGAGCGCAAATCGACCGCGGTCGACCGTAGTCACTTGGTGATCGGCGAAGCTCGGATACGCATTCACACCGCCACAGCGACATTCACGCTCGCCGTCGGAGGCGATGAAGCTCCACGAAGATCCATCCAGCACCGCCAAGCCCACATCGCTCGGATCGTAATCCGATCGCCACTCCCACACCTGGATCAACTCGAGGGCAGCGAAGAACTCGTCGCCCTGCGCGTCCGAAGCAGGAATTCGTCGCGTGACGAGACGCTCGAAGTCTCCAGATCCGCTGAACCGGATCTCGGAGTCCTTGAGACGCCACGAATACTGCCACCCGAACGCAGACTGCTCGGCAAGCGTGAAGGTTCGTTGCACGGCCATCTTCTCGAGGCCGAACGAACGCTACGCTCGGCGGTGAGTTCGAGAGCGTAGCGCTCGAGCTCGTTCGTTGCAACGGTCCCCTGGACGGCGAGGTCACGGTGCGAGGCGGCGGCTTCGGGTGTCGTGATAGACCATTGGTCTCCCGCGCCCACGGAGACCGCATGCTCGCCGCCGTCTGGATCGCCACGCTGTTCGCCTACCGCTTCCGCGGACGGGAACACGAAGAGGCCGGGTTCATCGAGAAGGACGATGAGCATCGGCGCTCCGGCTAACGCCACGGCGTTCAGCGGCGGGAGCAGCGAGCCTAGCTCGATGAGCCCGTCCGCTGCAACGGCTTGTTGGACGGCGGAATCTCGTTCAGCGATCCCGGGTCTTCCACGTTTCGGGACTTCGATGCTGATGAAGCACTGCGAACACGCGCACTCGATCGTCCAGGATCGTGAAGTAGATGCTGTAAGGAAACACTCGAACCAGGGCGCGACGTACATCTGGCTCGACGACCTGATACTGGCGAGGATTATCCGCGATTGCAGCGACGAGACGGTCGACTTCTTCCTCGAAGCGAAAGCCGAGGTCGGGGCGCTCGAGTTCGTAGGCGACGGCCGCGTCGCCGATGTCCGACTCGGCTGAACTCGTGAGCTCGACGAGCATCATCCACGGGCGGCGCGCAGGCGCGCATGGAGGTCGGCGCGAACCTCCGACCATGGTCTCACGGGCGCATCGACCGAACGCGCCTCCGCGAGCCGTTCAGCGATGACTGCGCGGTGCCACTCCGGAACCGGGACGTCGACAGGACGCAGGATGATGAGATCCCACAGCGCCTGCACGTACGCGATCTTCTCCTCGACCGCGAGGTCCTCGAAGCCGGGCGGCGGGTCGATCGCTGCTGCCATCCAGGCCAGTCTATCGCGATCCTTCTGCCCGCGCACGCGGCCGACCGCGGTGGAGCCCGTGTACACGCGGCCATGGTGTGCCAGAGCGCCGGCTTCCCCATCGATGGGGCGCTGCGCTCGCGGAGCCGTGGACACCGCCCACCTCGGACGCGTTGGTCGTTGCGCGCGCGCGCCATCCACTACGACCGTTGCGCATCAGCCCACCACTGTTCCGAGAGGTACTCGGCGGGGATCTCGTCGCCGTGTGGATCGATCCCGAGTCGCTCGAGCTCCTCGAACCATCGGTCGCGTAGTGACTGTGGCAGATGCGCACCGCACCATGGACAGAACGAGATCGCGCGGACCGAGTGACCGCCATCGTGCACGATCAGGCCGTACTCGCGGAATCTAGCGCTGTACTGCACCATCGCGTCGGGACAGGTGAAGCGATCCGCGTGCTCGCTGCACGAGAACGCAACCTCGCGGCGCATGGTTTCACAGCAAGGAGTCACGATCGTGAACTGCCATGATAGCGCTGCAAAGCCGCCCAACTCTAATTCGACAGGTCTGCGTTCGTCGACCCGGCTGGGTTACGCGGGTCTGGATAACGCCGTGACGGGTCTCACGGGTCCTTCGAGTGACCGCGGGATCGAGACGGAATTCGCTCGCGGGGGCGTGCTCCACTTCGCGTGTTATCCCGCGGCGGCTCGGGGGTCGGAGTCGCGGGCACGAGTCCCTGCAGTCGATCCGCAGGGCTGCGAACGGCGCTCGGTCCGCGGTTCAGCACGTGCGTGTAGATCATCGTCGTGCTCACGTCGCGGTGGCCGAGCAGCTCCTGCACCGTGCGGATGTCGTAGCCGTCCTCGAGGAGATGCGTCGCGAACGAGTGGCGAAACGTGTGGCACGTCGCGCGCTTCGTCAGACCCGCTCCGCGGACCGCCTCCTTCACCGCACGCTGGATCACGGTCTCGTGGAGATGGTGACGTCGCACGCAACCCGACTCGCGCTCGACGTACGTCCGGGTCGCCGGGAACACCCACTGCCACGCCCACTCGCGCGATGCCTTCGGGTACTTCCGACCGATCGCCGCAGGCAGCTCCACGTGCCCCGCACCCACCGCCACATCGCGATCGTGCTGGGCCTTCACTCGCTGTAGATGCGTGCGCAGTCTCTCGTGCACCACCTCCGGCAAGAGGGCCACTCGATCGCGGTTGCCCTTTCCTTCTCGCACGCGGATCAGCTTTCCCGCGAAGTCGACGTCCTTCACCCTCAACGTCAAGCATTCGAGGAGTCGCAGTCCCGCGCCATAGCACAACAACGACACCATCCGGGGCGTGCCGGTCGTCTTCGCAAGCACCCGAGCGACCTCGTCACGAGTCATCACCGTCGGCAACCGCGCCGGTCGCTTCGCGCGAACAACCTCCTCCATCCATGGCAGCTCGACGTCGAGCACGTGCCGGTACAGGAACATCAACGCGGCGAGCGCTTGGTTCTGTGTCGATGCTGCGACGCGATCCGCACTCGCGAGAGAAGAGAGGAACGACTCCACCTCGCGCGCGCCCATCGACTCCGGATGTCGCTTGCCGTGGAAGAGGATGAAGCGCCGGATCCAACCGACGTACGCCTTCTCGGTGCGACGGCTGTAGTGGCGCACCCGAAGCGCCTCGCGTACTCGGTCCAGCAGTCGCGGGCGCGCCGGCGTGTCGCCTCCACGTTCCACGCTCGATGATGTTTCCATCGTGAGACCCTACGAAGCGGCTGCGCTTTCGCCAACTGTCCCCGAGGGACAGCTGCGCCGATGTGCCCTGTCCCTCGCGGACAGGTCGCCCCATGGATTTCGAGCCTCGACAGCGTTTGTTCGAGGTCGACGTCCCTTTTCGCTGCCCTTCGAGGCTCGACAGGCTCTGTTCGACCTCGACGTCCCGCCTCGAGGGACGCCGCCCCTCGACAGGCGCTGTTCGACCTCGACGTCCCCGCGTGCTCACGGCCCGACTTCGGTCGCGCCCCATTCGAGCAGCGTGTCGCTCATCGAGCGGTACTGCAGCTCGTGCCACTGCGCGGGCCGTTCCACCGACTCGATGCGCAGCTCGTCGATCGTGCCCTCGAACGTGCGCGGCTCGATGCCGTCGCGGCCGCCGATTGCGAACGGCACGCCCGCGTCGCCGAGCGCAGGCCCCGGGCCCAGGTTGTTGTTGATCAGTTGCTCGTGCAGCACCCCGTCGATGTACATCTCCGGCGGCGTCATGATGTCGAGCGCGCGATACGAGAACGAGACGTACGCCCACTCGTTCAGCGACAGCGTGCCCGCAGTCGTCTCCCAGCCCGACTCACCCGTCGCGAAGCCCTGCACCATCCGGAACGCACCGGGCGACGCGACCATCACGCTGTAGCCATTGCCGTCCGACGGCAGATCCATCTTGTCGATGATCCGCCCCCAGCTGTCGCCCACGCCCCAGCCCGTCGGGCGGATCCACGCCGACACCGTCGCGCCCTCGAAGAACAAGTTCTGCAAGCGCTCGACGTCGCCGAGGATCGCCATCGTCTGCATCGCGCCGAACAGCGAGCCGTCGCCGACCGCTCCCGAGGTGAGCGCCGCGTCCAGCGGATCGACGCCCAACGTGCCGGTCGCGTCCGCGAGCGAAGCGCCCATGTGGAACACCGCGACGTGCTCGTCGGTCCACACCGCCGGCGTGCCCACGTCGGTCGCGCCCGGGTTGCCGTAGTACAGCCACACCGTCGTCTCGCCGACGACGGCAGGCAGCTGGAACCACACCACGCGCAGGTCGCCCGACCACGTGTCGATCTGATGCGCGTAGATCCCGGTGCCGTCGGCCGAGATGAACCGCAGGTCGCGGCCGTCGTCGGTCGAGGCGTCCGCATCGAAGCGATCGCCCGTGAGCACCGCGAGCACCGGCACCCCGGTGAGCCCCTCGATCGGGCCGTCCCACGACAGCGTGATCCGCACGCGACGCGTCCACGCGTCGTTCCACCACTCCGCGGGGATCGGCCCGGTGTCGTCGTCGGACGACGACGACACGCTCGACGACGTGTCGGCGATCGGCATCGTCGTGCTCGACAACGTGCTCTCGCCGCCGGCGCTCGAGCCCTCGCTGCTCGAGCCGCCACCGCCGCTCGTCGACGACGAGCTCGGCACGCACTCGTTCGCGAGCTCGGGCGCCGCGAGCCCGCCATAGCGCCGACCGGACGGGCACTCCGGATCGGGGAAGCTGCAGTAGTGGTCGGGCTCGCACGTGCCGATGCGATCACCGTCGCGACAGTCCGCGTCCTCTTCGCACGTGAACGTCTTCGCCGGCCCGCATCCGCACGCGAGCGCAATCGGCCATGCGAGCGCTCCCACGCGCATCCGCTCCCAGGTTATCACGCCCGCCCGCGCCGACGTCGCGCGCGCGATCGCGAGCGCCCCATCACGTCAACGCGCGCAGGGCCGCGGCCACGCGGGGGATCGCGGCGCGCACCTCGGACTCGCTCACGGCACCGACGCTGAGCCGGAACCAACCCGTGTCGCCCGCCATGCCGAACGCCTGGAACGGCACGACCGCGAAGTCGGCCGCCTCGAGCAAGTAGTGGCGCACGTCCTCGTTCGTCTTCAACACCTGGCCCTGTGGCGTCGTCTTGCCGAACGGAGCGATCTGCACGGTCAAATAGATCGCCCCCATCGGCGGCAGCGACTCGACCGGCAGGCCTTCCTTCTGCATCGCGTCGAAGCCCTCGTGCAGCGTCGCGAGCCGCTTGTTCACGGCGGGCCGGAACGTCTCGAGGAACGCCTTGATCGCCGATGGATCATCGAGCAGCGGAGCCGTCGCGACCTGCTCCGCGCGCGGTGCCCATGCGCCGACGTGGCCGAGCAGCGCGGACATGCGCTCGATGACGTCGGCCGGCCCGACCGACCAACCGACGCGCAGCCCCGTGGCCGCGAACGCCTTGCTGATGCCGTCGATGTACACGGTGTACGGAACGATCTCCGGCACGAGCTTCGACGGCGTGACGTGCTCGACACCCTCCACGCACAGCATCCAGTAGATGTGGTCGTACATGAGGTAGAGCGGACGCGCGCCGGTCTTCTTGCGCTGGTCGTTCTCCTCCATGATCGCGAGGCAGATGTCGCGCAGCGACTCCGCGGAGATCGCGGTGCCCGTGGGGTTGAGCGGCGAGTTGATGCACAGCAGGCGCGCGTCGGCGAGCTCGCGCACGAGTGCGTCGCGCGTGGGCAGGAACAAGGTCTCGGGCCCGCACACCACCTTGGCCTCGCGCGCGCCGACCATGTGGCAGTAGTGGTTGTTGTTCCAGCTCGGCACCGGATACACGACCTTGTCGCCCGGATCGACGCACGCTCGGTACACGCCGTAGATGAGGGGTCGCGCACCGCCGGCGATGAGCACGGACGACGCGGGATAGTCGAGCCCGAGCTCGCGCGCGTAGAACCTCGACACCGCGTCCCGCAGCTCCTGCACGCCCGACGCCGGCGGGTAATTCGTCTCGCCCTTCGACAGCGCCGCGAGCACGCCGTCCCGCAGCGCGGCAGGGATCGGGAACTGCGACGGCGCGAAGTCCCCGACCGTGAGGTTGCAGATCTGCTTGCCGGTGGCGGCGCGCGTGCGGATCTCGGCCGCGATCTTGAGGATCTCCGAGCCGACGAGTCCGCTCGCCATCTCGGCGATGCGGCGCTGCTGCTGCCCTGCTGACGTCGCCATTGCGGCCGGAACTATGCCACACTGCCTCGCCGATGAGCAGCGCGCGTCTCCCCCACTTGACCGCGAAGCTGCAGGGCTTCGGGACCACGATCTTCGCGGAGATGACCGCGCTGGCCCTGCGCCACGACGCCGTCAACCTCGGCCAGGGCTTCCCCGACTTCGACGGTCCCGACTTCGTGAAGCGCGCCGCGATCGCGGCGATCGAAGCGGGCAAGAACCAATACGCGCGAAGTCACGGCATCCCCGAGCTCAACACCGCGATCGCCGAGCATCGCGCGCGCTTCTACGACCTCGCGTACGACCCCGACACGGAGATCACCGTCACCCACGGCGCCACCGAGGCGATCGCGAGCACGATCCTCGCGCTGTGCGACGTGGGCGACGAGATCGTGCTGTTCGAGCCCTACTACGACAGCTACCTCGCGACCATCGCGATGGCGGGCGCGACTGCGCGCGTCGTCACGCTGCGCGCGCCGGACTTCCGCTTCGACCCGAACGAGCTCGCCGCGGCGATCGGCCCCCGCACGAAGGCGATCCTCTTGAACTCGCCGCACAACCCGAGCGGCAAGGTGTTCTCGCGCGAGGAGCTCGAGCTCGTCGCGAAGCTGTGCCGGGAGCACGACCTCGTCGCGATCACCGACGAGGTCTACGAGCACCTCGTGTTCACCGGCGAGCACGTGCCGCTCGCGACGCTGCCGGGCATGCGCGAGCGCACCGCGATGATCTCGTCCACCGGCAAGACGTTCTCGTTCACCGGCTGGAAGATCGGCTACGTGTGCGCGCCGCCGGATCTGTCGAAGGCGGTGCGCACCGCCCATCAGTTCGTCACGTTCTGCCTGGGGCAGCCGTTCCAGCTCGCGATGGCGGCGGCACTGCGCGCGGGCGACGACTACTTCGAGGGCTTCATCCGCGACTATCGAGCGCGACGCGATCGGCTGTGCGAGGGGCTCGCGAGCGTGGGCTTCGGCGTGCTCGAGCCCGCGGGCACGTACTTCGTGTGCACGGACATCCGTCCGCTCGGCTTCGACGACGACATGGCGCTGTGTCGCCTGTTGCCGGAAAAGGTCGGCGTCGCCGCGATCCCGAACTCGGCCTTCTACGCGAACAAGCAGGAGGGCCGGCACCTCGTGCGCTGGGCGTTCTGCAAGACCGACGCGGTGCTCGACGCGGGCATCGCGAACCTGCGCGCGAATATGGGGAAGCTGCGCAAGTGAAGGTCGCCGGCATTCAGCTCGACACCGTCTGGGAAGACCCGCGCGCGAGCTTCGAGCGCGCGCGGCCGTGGATCGCCGCAGCTGCGAGCGCCGGTGCGCGGCTCGTCGTGCTGCCCGAGATGTTCGCGGTCGGCTTCTCGATGGCGACCGATCGCATCGCCGAGCCGCAGGACGGACCGACGGCGGCGTTCCTGCGCGACGAGGCGAAGCGCCACCGCGTGTGGGTGTGCGGCAGCGTGCCCGAGCGCCCCTCGGGCGCGACCCGCCCCTTCAACACGCTCGTGCTCGCCGCACCCGACGGCGCGGTGCATCGCTACCGCAAGATCCATCCCTTCACGTTCGCGCGCGAGCACGAGGCGTACGACGCCGGCACGTCGTTCACCACCGTCGACGTCGAGGGCGTGCGCTGCACGTTCTTCGTCTGCTACGACCTGCGCTTCGCCGACGAGTTCTGGCAGAACGCGAGCACGACCGACTGCTACGTCGTCGTCGCGAACTGGCCGGCGCGTCGCCGCCACCACTGGCAGTCGCTGCTCGTCGCGCGCGCGATCGAGAACCAGGCCTACGTCGTCGGGGTGAACCGCGTGGGCACGGGCGGCGAGCTGGAGTACTCCGGCGACAGCCGCATCGTCGATCCGTGGGGCGAGCTCGTGGCCGCCGCGTCGATCGGCGAGACGATGATCCTCGCCGAGGTGGACGCGGCCGCCGTCGCGGAAGCGCGCGCGAAGTTCCCGTTCCTCCGCGATCGCCGAGGCTGACGGAATGGCGCGGCCGGGCTCCCGCGTAGTGGCGGCAGAGAACCCGACCGATGTTCGAAATCCTGATTCTGCTGGCCTCCTCGTGGCTCACCGACCCGACCGCGTCCGCGCCCGCCGCTCCCACGACGGACGACGCGAAGCTGCACGCACCGACGTTCCTCTCCACGCGCGGCGACGAAGCAACGGCACTCGTCGAAGGGGTGCGCACCACCCTCGACGCCGAGCTGTCGGAGACGGACCGCCGTCGCCTCGGCCGCAAGGTGTTGTCCGAGAGCCGCGTGCGCATCGCCGCGGGCGCATTCCCGCAGGACGGCGCGTTCGTCGTGACCGTGAACGTGCCGCTGCGCAGCAAGGATCCCGCGGCGCCGCAGCGCTTCATCTCCGGCGTGTTCACGCTCGACGGCGCGGGGACGCTCGCATCGGTGGTGGAGCCGCCGAAGATGCAGACGAAGCGCTTCGACCTCGCGCGCATGGGCGACGTCGACGGCGACGGCCTCGACGACCTCGAGATCGCGATCACCGGCGACGGCAGCGACGAGCGCCGCGTCGTCACATGGAAGTGAGCGGCGCGCTCGCGCGTCGATGGGCGATCTCCGCGTCGACGTAAGCGCGGAAGCGATCGGCCTCGTCACCGCCGACCGTGCCGTCGAGCCGGCGCGCAGCGACCCCGAGCTGACGCTCCGACATCGACAGGTACCAGCGCGGATCCTGGACGTCGAAGACCTCCAGCGCGCCCGACACGGACTTCTCGTTCGTGCTCGAGTGGCACGGCGCGCACTCGGTCGTCAACGTCTCGAGCGCGGCGCTGCGCAGCTCGAGCAGGCCGGTGCTCGGCGACGCGTCGAGGGCCGCGAGTCGCTGCGCACGCTCGGTGCCCTCGACGCCGGCCCGCAACGTGCGACCGACGAACAGCACGAGCACCGCGGCCGCGAGCACGGCCGCACCGATCGTCATCCATCGTCGCAGCGGCCGGCGGCGCGCGGACGACAGCGGCACGACCTCCGGCACGGGCACGAACCGGGGCAGGAGCGGCTCGTCGTCGGGCAGCGGCGCCGCAGAGACGCCCGCGAGCACGCGGTCCGCGAAGCCGCTCGGGGCGTCGCCGTCGTGCGTGGCCATCCAGCGCAGCAGGGCAGCGCGGGCGCGGGCGTCGAGCCCGTTGTCGAGATCGTGCGCGGTCATGTCTCCTCGCGATCGTGCTGGATGGGGGCCCGCGTGCCGTCGGGATCGCCGAGGGCCTCGCGCAGCCGGAGGCGCGCGCGGTTGAGCCGCGACTTCACGGTGCCGAGATCGATCTCCAGCACTTCGGCGATCTCGGTGTAGTCGAGCCCGTGGATCTCACGCAACAGGAACGCCGCTCGGAGCGGCGGCGACAGCGATTCGATCGCAGCCGCGACGCCGCGCCCGACGATCTGCGACTGCTTGGTCGGATCGCGCGCGTCGGCGAAGTCGTCGACGACCGTGTCGACCGGCTGCACCACCCACGCGCGGCGACGCAGCTCGTTCAACGCGAGTCGCGTTGCGATCGTGACGAGCCACGTCGAGAACTTCGCCCGCCCATCGGACGCGTAGCGCGGCAGCGCTCGGAACGCGCGCAAGAACGTGTCCTGTGCGAGGTCCTCGACGGCGGCTCCCTTGCCGCACGGGCCGAGGATGCAGCGCAGCTGCGCGAACACGGCCCGCTCGTGGCGCTCGACGAGCGCCCGGCAGGCGACGGGATCGCCCGCGGTCGCCCGCGCGACGAGGTCGGCCTCGTCCGGGTGCGCCCCGCGCCCGCCCGTGGAAGTGCCGTGCGTGGGCGCCGTCGGCTCCATCGACGGACCATGACACACGCGACGCGGGCGGCTTGTTCCAGTGCCCCCGTACGGGCCGCGCTGTAGTTCGCATGGCGGCCGGTACGAAAGGGCGGCCCATCCCCGCGCTTTTGTGGCGAAACGTTGGGTCGGGTAGTCTCGATCGACGTGATGGTCGCGGCGCTGCTGTGCATCGCAGGGCTGGTCGGACCGCCGAAGCTGCCGCCGATGCCCGGGCAGGACGTGCCCGCGCAGCCGAAGCCGGCTGCGCCGACGAAGCCGGGTGCGGCGAAGCCGACGACCGCGAAGCCGACGACCGCGAAGCCGACGGCCGCGAAGCCAACGACGCCGACGACGAAGCCGAGCGAGCCGACGACGCCCGCACCGGCGGAGCCACCCGCGGCGACGCCCGAGGATCCATTTCAACTGCCCGACGCGAAGGCCGAGCCGCCGCAGCCCGAGCCCACCGCGTCACCGAAGCCCGCCGACGACGCGCGCTCGCGCGGCAAGGCACCGCCGCGTCCGGCGGTGAACGCAGGCGAGATCCCGGGCGATTCCGATCGCGAACGGTTGAAGCTCCCCCCGCCGGTGCGTCCGCCGTTCACCGGCATCGGCTTGTTCGCGGGCGCGGGCGTGGCGTTCGGCGTCGCGATCGCGGAACAGATCGTCGGTCAGGTGCTCGTGCAGCGTCAGTGCATCGACCCCGTCGAGGCCCAGTCCGAGATGGAGGATCCGATCGACGAAGAGGCCGAGCAGATCGGCAACGCGATCATCAAGTGCGGTCCGGGTGCGTTGCCGGCCATCGCGTTGCGCGTGCACTCCGATCTCGCGCTCATCGCCGCGATCGGCATGGCGGCCGGCGGCGCGCACCTGCGGGCGCAGCGGAACTCCTACGATCACGTCTTCGCGTCCAAGAAGCGCAAGGACATCGGCAAGCTGCGGTGGGCGGGCGTGGGCCTCATCATCGGCGGCGCGGTCACGTACCTCGTCACCGGCCCCACGTCGTGGGGCGTGATGTCGAAGTGCTCCACCGGTGATTGCGTCGCGCGCATGCGCATCATGGGCTTCGTCACCCGCGACATCTCGGCGGTGCTGATCGCGAGCGGCGCGGGCATGCTCGCGTACGCCGAGTCGTATCGCGTGAACCACGAGAAGTTCACGCGTGAGAAGGGACTCTCCTTCGCGCCCTCGTTCGGCCGCGGCTTCGCCGGCTTCTCGCTGACCGGCCGCTTTTAGCAGGCCTGGTAGACGTACGTGTCGGCGTCGTCGGGCGTCACCAGGTTCACGTCGCGCAGCACGATCGACATGTCGCCGTAGGCGGCGCAGCCCTCGTCGAAGTCCTGCTGGCGGTACTCGATCATGAGCACGGCGTCGCCGTAGCCGTCGATGTAGTCGCCGCACTCGTCGTAGCGGCTGCACTCCTCGGCGACGACGAAGTCCGTGCCCATCTCCTCCTTGCGCGGCACGAGCTCCGTGGAGTTCTTCTGCGCGATGGCCATGCCGTTCGCGTGCGCCGACGCAGACAGCAGCACCATGAACTCGACGGCGTTGTCCTGCGTGAGCAGGTCCTGCGAGCGCGAGTACGAGTCGAGGTTGTCGATCTCGATCGCCTCGTAGCCCGCGGTGCCGCAGCTCGCGATCCACTCGCTCACGATCTCGGCGATCGCCTCGCGTTTTTCGGGCGTGGAGACGTCGAGCAGCATCTCGTCCCAGTCCGGATCGATGACCGGGTCACCGCCCTCGTCGCGCAGGATCAGATCCGGATGCTCGCCCTGCCAGAACTGCTCCTCGTCGGGCTGGATCTGGAAGCCGTTCACGTAGCAGATGTCGTAGACGCCGTCGCCGACCGGGTCCGCGTTGCGATCGCGCGAGACGATCGTGACGCCGTCGGCCGGCGGATACGCGCCGCCGAGCTGGTAGTCGAGGCCGCCGTCGGGCGGCGGGAGCTCGACCTCGCCGGGCGTGCCGGTGGATCCGTCGTCGTCGGTGGTGCCGGGGCCGGTGTCGACGCCCGTGTCCGCGCCCGTCGTGGGATCCGGGCCCGTGTCGTCGTCGTCGTCGTCGCCCGGCCCGTCGTCGTCGCCCGTCGCGAGGTCGTCGCCGTTCGTCTCGAACTCGCCCTCGTCGAGCGTGGCACCGTCGTCGGTCGAGCCGTCGCCGGTCGAGTCACCGCAGGCCGAGGCAACGTAGAGCGCGAGCCACCACGATCGAGATCGCATGCACGAAGTCTACTCCACCCACGCTGCGAGATCGGGGAACGCGGCGAGCAATCGCTCACGCTCCGCCCGCAGCTCGACGGTTCGCGGATCGGCGCGTCGCAGGAAGCCCCGGATCGCCTGCATGTCCTCGCGTACACGTTCGGCGAGCGGCAAGGCCACGAATGCCGCTGCGGCTGCGAGTGCGACCGCGATCACACCGAGGGCGCCGAATCGCCAGCCAGCGATGGACGCGAGCACGACGAACCACACCGGGAACCCGACGAGCCCGAGCAGGAACTTGTACGTGGCCTGGACGTCGCGCTCGAGCGCGAGGCGATCGACTACGGCGCCGGTGAGCCGATACGCGGGCCAGAAGAGCGCGCCGATCGACAGGATGAACGGTGCGAGGGCGAGCCGCACGAGGAAGCCCGGCAGCCAGCGCGCGACGACGTCCTTCGAGTACACGTTGCCCACCTGATCGGCCCGGATGCCCGCCGCGGCGAGCGTGCGCGTCGCCTGGTCCGTGCGCCGCGCGATGTCGGTGCGCGTGGCGTCGTCGAGCCCACGCAGGTGCTTCTCGAGCAGACGCACGCGGGCGTGCAGGCTGTCGAGATCGACCCGCTGCGCCGGCGCCTCGGCAAGCAGCCATGCGAGCCGCTCGGCCATCTGCTCGACCGACCCGTCGGGGCCGTGCAGCGTCACCGGCACGAGTGCATCGCGGATGCGAGCGGTGAGGGCGAGCACGCGCTCGGGCTCCGGCCCGTGGCCGAGCAGATCGTCGTGCGGGATCGGTTCACCGACGCGCAAGAGCACGCTGTGGCGGAACGTCTCGCGCTCGCCGTACACGAGCCCGGCGGGCACCAGCGCGACCGGCACGGGCGACGACAACACGATGCGCGCAGCCCCGGTCTTGAGCGGCGCGAGATCGCGTTGGTGGTGGCTGATGCCCTCGGGGAACATCGCGACCGCCTCGCCGCGCGCGAACGCCTCGTGCACCGCCGCGAACGTGCGTGCGGTGGCCTCGGGCCCGACGTCGCCGTCCTTCTTGCGATGCACGGGGATCGGATCGAACACCGCGAGCAGCGGCTTGAGGATCAGGATCTGCCACAGCGTCGCCTTGCCGAGGAATCGCGGCGGTCGATCGAGCAACGCCGCGGGCACGAGCGCATCGACCAGGCCGTTGGGGTGGTTCAGCACGAAGAGCGTCGCGCCGCTGGGCGGCTCGACGCCGTCGCGCTGCATCGAGCGGAACCAGACCCGCGCCAGCGCGCGCGCGAACCCGCGGGAAGCACCGGCCACGGGGCCATCGTAGGCGGGCGATCCCTCACGTCCGCAGGTCCTTGAAAAATATGACGGTCGGTCTATATATACGCCCATGAGCTCCGCCGCTGTCCTCGGTTCTGCCCTCCACTTGCCCTCCGGGGCCGTCCTGCCCAACCGCATCGTCAAGGCGGCCATGAGCGAGGTGCTCGCCGACCGCGGGACCGGAGAGCCCGGCGAGGCGCTCGCGCGGCTGTACGAACGCTGGGGCAAGGGCGGCGCCGGCATGCTGCTCACCGGCAACGTGATCGTCGACATGGCCGGTCGCACCGAGCCGGGCAACGTCGTGATCACCGACGAGCGTCACCTGCCGGGATTGCGGCGGTGGGCCGAGGCGGGGCAAGCGAACGGCGCGAAGATGTGGATGCAGATCAGCCACGCCGGTCGACAGACGCCGAAGAAGCTCGCGCGCGTGCCGGTGGGTCCGTCGGCCATCGGGCTGAAGGGCATGTTCGGGTTGTACGGCAAGCCGCGGGCGCTCGAGTCGCACGAGATCACGGAGCTCGTCGAGCGCTTCGCGTTCGCAGCCGGCGTCGCGAAGGAGGCCGGGTTCTCGGGCGTGCAGATCCACGGCGCCCACGGCTACCTCGTCAGTCAGTTCCTGTCGCCGCGTGCGAACCAGCGAGACGACGAGTGGGGCGGCGATGCCGAGCGCCGCCGTCGCTTCCTCGTGGAGATCGTGCGAGCGATGCGGAAGGCCGTGGGCCCGGAGTTCCCGGTGGGGGTGAAGCTCAACTCGGCCGACTTCCAGCGCGGCGGCTTCACCATCGAGGAGTCGATGGACGTCGCGCGCGTGCTCGAGGCCGAGGGCATCGACCTGCTCGAGGTGTCGGGCGGCAACTACGAGCGGCCCGCCATGATGAGTGGGTCGAGCGGTGGAACCACCGAGCGCGCGAGCACGGTCGCGCGCGAGGGCTACTTCCTCGAGTACGCCCGCCAGATCCGCGAGGTCACCAAGACGCCGCTGCTGCTCACGGGCGGCCTGCGCTCGGCCGCCGCCATGGCGAACGCGATCGAGAGCGGCGCCGTCGATGCGATCGGACTCGGTCGCCCGCTCGCGTACGAGCCCGATCTGCCCGCGCGGATCCTCGCGGGCACGACCGAGCGCGCGCGCACGGTGGAGCTCGCCACCGGCATCCGCAAGATCGACGACCTCCTGCAGCTCATGTGGTTCCAGGCGCAGCTCCACCGCATGGGCGAGGGCCGCGATCCCGACCCCGAGCTCGGCAAGCTCCGCGCGCTGGCGCACGGCTTCGCGAACATGCTCGGCTCCTCCAAGCCCCGCGCATTGCCGGCCACCGCCGCAGCGGAGACCGCATGAGCAAGGGCGAAGCCACCCGCGCGAAGATGATCGCGACGACCGCCACGCTGCTGCAGAAGCAGGGCTACCACGCGACGGGGCTGTCGCAGATCCTCGCGGACAGCGGAGCACCGCGGGGCTCGCTGTACTTCCACTTCCCCGGCGGCAAGGAGGAGCTCGCGTGCGCGGCGATCGTCGCCTCGGGCGACGCGTGGCGCGATCGCATCGCCGCGGTCGTGGAGCACGCGCGCGATCCGGGCGCCGCGATCGAGGCGACGTGCGAAGCGCTCGCGTCGATGCTCGTGGAGTCCGACTTCGAGATCGGCTGCCCGGTCGCCACCGTCGCGCTCGAGGCGGCGGCCGCCAGCGAGCAGGTGCGTCAAGCGTGTGCAGAGCACTATGCGACCTGGCGCCGCATCGTGGCCGAGCGCATCCGCGGCGCGGGTGCGAACGCCGCCCAGGCGGAGAAGCTCGCCACGGTCGTGCTCGCATCCGTCGAGGGCGCGCTCCTGCTCGCGAAGGTGCAGCGCGATCCCGCGCCGCTGCGCATCGTGGGCAAGACGCTGCGCGCGATGGTGTCCTAGCGCGGCGTGCCGCGCATGCGCCAGAAGCCGAACGCGGCGTGGCACAGCGCGTGATCGATCTCGCCGGCCAGCAGCTTCGCGTCGACGTCCTCGATGCGAAGCAGCTCCACGGTGGTGTGCTCGGTCTCGTCGTTGTCGACGTCGGCGACGTGGGTGCACCCGGTCGCGACGAACGAGTGCAGTCGATTGCCGAACAGGGCCGGGTTGGGGCTCACCGTGCCGAGTGGTGAAACGGCGCCAGCTCGCCAGCCCGTCTCCTCGAGCAGCTCGCGCGCCGCGGTGTCGGCCGGCGACTCGCCCGGATCGAGCATCCCACCCGGGATCTCGAGCGTCGAATGGCCGAGCCCGTGACGGTACTGCCGGACCATCACGACGTGCCCGTCGTCGGTCACCGGGATCACGTTCACCCAGTCGACCGCGTCGATGCGATAGAACGCGTGCGTCTGACCGGTATCGACGCGCGCGCAGCCGAGCTCGGTGACACCGAAGACGCGATAGCTCGCGAGATGGCGCTCGTGGAGCACTCGCCAGACCGACGTTTCGCCCATGAAGGCGAAGCTGCCACAGCATTGGCGCGTTGCGGTAGGCTCGGGCCGCCGACATGCTCGCGACCCCGCTTCGACTCGCGTTCGCCTCCGCGCTCGTTCTCGCCTTCGTCGGTTGCAAGCCACCGCCCGACGATTCCACGCCGCCGCCCACGGACACGACGCCTGTGCCGGACGCCGACGGCGGCGGCGTCGAGCCCCCGCCCGTCGAGCCCAAGCCCGATCCGGCGGTGGTGAAGCCGCTGCCCGACGAGAAGCACATCGTCTCGCTGCGGCAGCTCACCTTCGGGGGCGAGAACGCCGAGGCCTACCTCAGCAACGACGAGTCCAAGCTCGTGTTCCAGTCCACGCGCGACGGTGCGCAGTGCGATCAGATCTACACGATGCCGCTCGGCGGCGGCGAGACGAAGCGCGTCAGCAGCGGCAAGGGGCGCACGACGTGCTCGTACTTCCTGCCCGGGGATCAGCGCGTGCTGTATGCATCCACGCACGCGGCGGCGGACGACTGCCTGCCGCCGCCCGATCGCTCGCACGGCTACGTGTGGAAGCTGTACTCCGAGTTCGACATCTACACGTCGAACCTCGACGGCTCCGACATCCAGCCGCTCGTGGTCGGCAAGGGCTACGACGCGGAGGCCACCGTGTCGCCGCTGGGCGACCGCATCGTCTTCACGTCCACGCGCGACGGGGATCCCGAGCTGTACGTCATGAACGTCGACGGTTCCAAGCCCAAGCGCCTCACGAAGTCGAAGGGCTACGACGGCGGCGCGTTCTTCTCGCCCGACGGCAAGCAGATCGTCTATCGCGCGAACCATCCGCAGGGCAAGGAAGAGCTCGCGAAGTACAGCGCAATCATCAAGGAAGGGCTCGTGCGGCCGACGCGGCTCGAGATCATGGTGATGGACGCCGACGGCAAGAACGCGAAGGCGATCACGAGCAACGGCAAGGCCAACTTCGGGCCCTACTTCCACCCCGACGGCAAGCGGGTGATCTTCGCGAGCAACGCCCACGACGAGAAGGGCCGCGACTTCGATCTCTACATCGTGGGCACCGACGGCAACGGGCTCGAGCGCATCACGTTCAACGACACGTTCGACGGCTTCCCCATGTTCACGAAGGACGGCAAGCAGCTCGTGTTCGCGTCCAACCGCAACGCCGCGAAGGAAGGCGACACGAACGTCTTCGTCGCCGAGTGGAAGGACTGATGCCGGCCCACAACTTCGAGCGGCCGCGCGGACGCATCCTGGAGCTCGTCGTCGACTCGCCGGCGCTGCGCGACAACCTGCTCGGCGATCCGAGCGTGCGCACCGTCGCGGTGTACCTGCCGGAGGGCTACGACACGAGCGACGCGGACTACCCGGTGGTCGTCGATCTCGCCGGTTTCACGGGCAGCGGGCTGCGCCGGCTCGCGTGGCAGTCGTTCGGCGAGAGCGTGCCGCAGCGCATCGATCGACTCGTGCACGAGGGCAAGATGGGGCCCGTGATCGCAGTGTTCCCCGATTGCTTCACGTCGCTCGGCGGCAACCAGTACATCGACTCGGTCGCGATGGGTCGGTGGGAGGCGTTCCTGCTCGACGACGTGCTGCCACGGATCGACAGCGAGCTGCGCACGCGTCGCGGTCGTCGTCACCGCGCGGTGTTCGGCAAGTCGAGCGGTGGCTACGGGGCGCTCGTGCACGGCATGCGTCACGCCGATCACTGGCACGCGGTCGCATGCCACTCGGGCGACATGGGCTTCGAGTGGGTGTACCTGCGCGACATGCCGAGCACGCTGGACATGCTCGCGCGCTTCGGCGGCGAGCCTGCCCGCTTCGTCGCGTGGCTGCGCGACGCCCCGAAAGTGCGTAGCGCCGAGCTGCACGCGCTCATGATCCTCGCGATGGCCGCGAGCTACGACCCCGCACCCGAGGCGCCGCTCGGCATCCGTCTGCCGGTGGACGTGAACACGTGCGAGATCGACGGGCAGGCGTGGGCGCGCTGGCTCGCCCACGATCCGGTGCGGATGATCGAGCAGCAGCACTGTCGCCAGCAGCTCGCGAAGCTCGGGCTGCTCTGGCTCGACTGCGGGCGTCGCGATCAGTACTGGCTGCACTACGGCGCGCGCGCATTCGTGCGGCGCCTGTCGGCGTTCGGCATCCCCCACGTCTACGAGGAATTCGACGACGACCACTCGGGCATCGACTATCGGCTCGACCTGTCCCTGCCCCGGCTGTACTCCGCGATCACCGGCGAGTCGCCATGACCCTCGAGCTCCAGCCCGGTGACGTCTACGGCGAGTTCCAGGTGCTCGAGGTGATCGGCACCGGCGGGTTCGGGCGCGTGTACAAGGTTCGCGATCCGCGATTCGAGGAGCCGGTCGCGCTCAAGCTCTCGCTCGAGCCCGTACGCTCGCTCGACACCGCTCAACGCACGCTACGCGAGGTCACCGTCATGCGCACGCTGACGTCGCCCCACTCCGTCCGCGTGTTCGACTGCGGCCTACGGCGCGACGGCCACGTGTACGTGCTGATGGAGCTGTTGCACGGCAAGCCGCTCGATCACTTCCACGACCTCGACATCGCGCTCGCGGCCCCGTGGGCGTCGCACATCATGTACCAGGCGTGCCTGGGGCTGTGCGAGGCGCACGACCTCGGCATCATCCATCGCGACATCAAGCCGGCGAACATCTTCGTCGATCCGAGCGGCCACACGCGCGTGCTCGACTTCGGGCTCGCGCGCTCGTTCGACCAGGCGCAGATCCACGGCCAGAACGCGACGGTCGGCCACATGCTCGTCGGCACGCCGCACTACGCCCAGCCGGAGCAGCTCGAGACCTACTCGCTCACGCCGGCCGCCGACGTGTACAGCCTCGGCATCATCTACTACGAGCTCTTGTGCGGCCACGTGCCGTTCGTCGCCGACAAGACCGTCAGCGAGGTCCGCGACACCTGGTACGACAACCCCATGCAGTGGCTGCGCGCGCACGCGACGATGCCGATCGTCCCGCTGCGGCGCTACCTCGGGCCGGATCAGCTGAGCAACGAGCTCGCGGCCGTCGTCGAATCGGCGCTCAAGAAGAAGCCGACCGAGCGCCCACCCAACGCCCGCGAATTCGCCGAAGCGATCCGCGCCGCGTGGCCGAGTTAGTCTTTGGAAGGGAAGCTCCGCTTCCCTTCCCCCGCCGGGCAAAGCCCGTCGGGGACCCCCAACCCTTCCGGCGCTCCGCGCCTCCTGGTGTGCTGCTGCGCGTGACGGCGCCGTCGTCTCTCTTCCGCGAACGGTCAGTACTCGTAGCCGCGGACGCCGACCTTCACTTCCACCAAGGCGCCCCAGCGTTGCGGTGGTTGATCTTCGGCGCGGCCGACGAGGTACATGTCGACGTAGGGCGACACGCCGATGCGGACGTTCGTCTTCTTCGCGACGTCGAGGCCTTCGGTGCCGGTCGGGTACCAGTACAGCCAGAACTCGCCGCGCATCGTGTGGCCCGACGTGAAGGGGTTCCAGCCGTTCACGTCGCCCGCGACCGCGTAGCGCAGCGTGGGGCCGAAGCCGAGCTGCGGCAGGACCTTCTTGCCGCGCTGGATGGAGAAGAGCACCGGCACCGTGAACGTCATCACGGGACGCGTCACGGGGCCCTCGATGACCTTGTCCGTCGTGATGTCGATCATGCCGGGGCCGCTCGGCGTCACGATCCCGACTGGCGACGACGCGCCGTAGTTGCGGTCGTAGCGGATCACGAGCTGCGGCGCCACGCGGCTCCGACGGGGCTTGTGAACGTACGCGAGAAAGCGAACGCCCGCCTTGAACGAGTGCATCGTGCGCTGGCTGTCCGCGTCGTCGCCGCGCGGATACCAGCGGAACGTCTGCACGCCCCAGTCGCCGTCGAGCCCGAGCTGGTAGAACAGCGCGGGCGCGTCGCTGTCCTCCTTCGTCGCGTCGCGGATCCAGTCGAACACCAGGCCGAGGCGCCACGAGCCGACGAATCCATCGAGCGCATCCACGGCCGCGCGCTCCGTGCCCGACGGTGTCTCCTGCGTCACGGGGAAGCGCGCGCGGAAACCGAGCCGGAACGTGTCGAGCGTGATCCCGTCCTTCGGTTTCGGGCGCAGGATCAGATCGCCGCCCAGGCGCACCGTCGCCGATCGACCGGCCACGTTCATGTCGACGTCCGGCGCACCGCCCACGCGATCGTTGCGCGGCGTGCCGTCGTCGGGATCGGTACCGGCCGGCGGTGGCGTCGGCTCCGGCTCCGGCTCGGGCTCGGGTTCCGGCTCGGGCTCGGGCTCCGGTTCCGGCTCGGGCTCCGGCGGATCCGGCTCGCGGTCGTCGTCGGGGGGCGGCGGCGGATCGCCGCGGTCGCCGGTGGGCTGCAGGAGCGCGAGCAAGGCCGCGAGCGCGACCGTCATATCCGCATCTCCAGCTCGCCATAGCCCTGGTCGAGCCAGAGATCGAGGCTCTGATCGTCGGCAGTGCCGGGTAGATCGATGCTGACCCGATACTTCGCCTTGCCCATGCCGAACACGCGAATCTTGAGGACGACCTCGTCGTCGGCGACGTCGCCGGTCCAGCTCACCGTCTCGATGCCATCGGCGGCGATGCGTTTCTTGCAGTCGACGAACGCGTAGAAGCGCTCGACGGTGCCCGACAAGGGCTGCAGCCGGATCGTGAGACGACGAGCCATGGTCGGCGGAGTCTAGGCCGAGAGCCCCGCTCCACCGAAAAAGCGATCAAGTTCGCGTGGCCCGCTCGGCGCACTCGCGGGCCTGCACCGGGAACTCGGTGGCCACCCGGTCGTAGAAGGCGCATGCGCTGCGCACGAGCCGGCGCACGCGGGCCGGCTCGCGTCGACCCGCCTCCAGTGCCTTGTACAGTACGACCTCCGCATCGGCGATACGATGCGGTGGGGCGCTCGCGGCGAGCACCGCGAGCGAGCGCTCGGCGACGCGGGCGGCCTCGTCGTGGCGGCCGAGCTTGCGCAGCACCACGGCGCGATCGAGATCGACGTTCGCGACGTCCATCGTGCGTCCGAGCGCCGCGAGTCGGGTGCCGGCGCGCTCGAGCAGACGCAAGCCGCCCTCGCCGTCGCCCGCCTCCGCCGTCGCGCGCCCGAGGAACGCGCCGATCTGGAGCGTGTCCGGATGATCGTCGCCCTTCGTCGCGCGCGCGAGCTCGAGGGACTTCTGCATCCATTCGACGGTCTCGCGCTTGCGGCCGGCCTGCGCGGCCACGGTCGCGAGCGCGCCGTAGGTCTCGAGCGCGCGAGCGTCGGGTGAAGGATCGGCGGCGAAGATGTCGGCCGCCTCGCGCAGCAGCGCCTCGCCCTCGCGCCAGTGTCCGAGGCGGGTCTCGATGGCGCCGAGATCCGCGAGCGAGCACGCGACCTCGGGATGGCGCGAGCCGAGCGCGCGTCGGCGTTGCGCGAGCAGCTCCACGAAGTGCTCGCGGGCCACGGCGAACTCTCCGCGCACCACGGCCATGCGCGCGAGGTTGGCGTGCGCCACGATCGTGCGGCGATCGTCGGCGCCGAAGTGGCGTCGCACGCCCTCGTACGCGCGCACGAGCTCGCGCTCGGCCTCGTCGTGGCGCGCGAGGTCGAAGAGCGCCGCGGCCGCGCTCCCCCCCGCGAGGTACACGATCGGATCGTCCTCGCCGAGCTCCACTTCCGCGATGGCGGCGATCTCCCGCGCGCTCGCGAGTGCGTCCTCGGCCCGACCGGCTGCCCGCAGCGCGGCGGCCCGGGCCAGGAGCGGCTGCGTCAGGGCGACGCGATCGTCGCCCGCGAGCTCGCGCCAGATCGCGAGCGCGCGCTCGTGATCCGCGAGAGCCACGCGCGCGTCGCCTCGCAGCGTCGCGAGCACGCCGCGGTGCGTGTGCAGCTGGGCCTCGATCCATGTGCCGCTCGAACCGCGAGCGATCGCGCTCTCGGCGTGCCGCGCCCACGCGCGCGCGGCCTCGGGCTCGTTGCGGTGCTGACCCGTCACGAGCACGAGCCACGTGGCCGCGGCCGCGGCGGTGCGATCGCGGTCGCGCGACGTCGCGAGCCAGAACGCGCGCTGCAACGAGTCCAACGCGCCGTCGATCGCTCCCGTCTCCATCTGGGCGCGGCCGAGCTCGAACAGCGCGTCGGCCTCGAGCTCCGGATCACCGGACGCGCGCGCCTGCTCGAGAGCCGCGCGCGCCCAGCCCTGGGCGTCCATCGGTCGCAAGAGCGCGTTGTCGGCGGACGCCCGCGCCACGGTGCGGACGATCGCGGCGTGCGTCGCATCGGGGGGCGCCTCGCGTGCGTCGATGCACGTGGCCGGATCGACGAGCTGCAGCGCCGCGAGCCGTCGGTCCGCCTCCGTCGCCGACGAGTGCACGAACGCGGCCTCGAGCGCGTCGGCGCGATCGCTCGAGCGCGCGACGCAACCGAGTTCGGCGTCGCGATCGACCCGCGAGATCTCGCCGCGCTGCCACGCCTCGCACGCGCGCGCCTCGGCCCCGGCGAGCCGCTCGCGATACGCCGCGATCGAATCGACGTCGTCATGCGGCACGAGCTGTGCGGGCGCGGCCGGCGGACACGGGTCGGCCGGTCGCGAGAGCACCATTGCTGCGAGCGCGCCCGCGGTCGCGACTCCGGCGACGATCGCCGCGAGCGGCCGACGCCGCGGCGCGCGCAAGGCCTCGATCTCGGCGACGAGATCGCTGGGTCTTCGGTCCGGATCCGGATCGAGCCCACGACGCACCGCCTGCAGCACGTCGCGCGGCACCGAGAAGCCGGGCGCGGGTCGCTGCAGCTCGCCGTCCTGCTTGCGCACGAGCAGTGCGGGTCCCGTCTCGCCCGCGAACGCCGGCACGCCGGCGAACGCCTCGTACAGCGCGGCAGAGAATGCGAACACGTCGACGGCGGCCGTCCCGGGGCGCCCTTCGTGCTGTTCGGGCGCCATGTAGCGCAGCGTCCCGCCCATGCGCCGCTGCGACGCGCTCGAGATCGGGGCGTCGCACACGATCTCCTCCTGCGTCGTCGCGGCGCCCGCGAGCATCGCCGCGAGCCCGAAGTCCGCGACGCGCACGCTGCCGTCGTCGCCGACGAGCACGTTCGCGGGCTTGAAGTCGCGGTGCACGATGCCGCGATCGTGGGCCGCGCGCAGGCCCCGGGCCGCGGCGGCGAACGTCGCGAGGATCTCCGCGCGACTGCGGCGGCCCTCCGCGAGCCATCGCGCGAGATCGCAGCCGCGTACGAGCGCCATGACGAGGTACACCGCATCGTCGGTGACGCCGACGTCGAAGCACTCGACGATGTGCGGATGCGAGAGTCGAGCGAGCGCCCGCGCTTCGCGCATCAACGCCTCGGCGCGCAGGCCTTCGCGCGTGAGCATCTTGATCGCGACCTCGCGGGAGAGGATCCGATCCCACGCCGCCCACACGGTGCCGCAGCCGCCCGTGCCCACCTCGGCCCGCAGCTCGTAGCGACCGAGCCGCACGGGTGCGCTCGCGAGACCGAAGCGTCGCTTGAGCCGCGCGCGCACGCGCGCCAGCTCGACGTCGTTGGTCGCCGGACACGCCGCGACGAGGCGAACCGCTTCGTCCATCCCCGCGGGCCCTTCACCCGTGGGGGCCGATCGGATTCCGCTTCGAGACGCGTGCTGACGCACGCGCAGCGGGGTGATCGCGGGGCGGGCCTCGCCGATCCGTAGCGCCGAGGTGACGATGACGGACCGTTCTCGATTTCATGGATGCACGTGGATGCTGTTCTTCGCCGGTGCGCTCGGCTGCGCGATCGAAGAGGGGTCGCGCCCGGACGACCCGCAGCAGGGCGACTTCAGGGCCGACGGCTGCGGTGCGTACCGGCACAAGGAGAAGCAGGACCACACGTGCAAGTACGAGGGCTACCTGCACCACCCGCTCTACGACAGCTCCGTCGCGAACGCGGCGGGGGCGTGCAAGGCGAACGACGCGAACCACATCCAGTGCACGTACAACCCGTACACGAACTACTGCCAGTGGAAGGGCACGCAGACCGCGGGCATCTGCGTGTCGGATGGGCCGGGCAATCCGGGGCTGTGCACGACGCCGCCGGCGATGACGTTCAACAAGACGTACACGCTCGATCTGCCGAGCGGCAACATGTTGTGCGATCCGCCCGCCGCGCATGCGCAGCTCGACGATTGGTGCTGGACGCACAAGCCCGCGACGCTGCTCGCCGATCTGAAGGCGGTGTGCGAAGGACACAACGAGACGATCGAGCACAACGAGGTCGAGTGCTGCGTCGACGACGAAGACGACGAGGTCGCATCGTCGGACGAAGCCGGGGGCGAGACGTGGGACGATCCGAGCTGGTCGTCGTCGGCGCCGGAGCCCGAGCCGGAGCCGGAGCCGGAGCCGGAGCCGGAGCCGGAGCCCGAGCCGGAGCCGGAGCCGCTGCCCGACGAGCCCTTTCCCGACGATCCGTGGGACACGCCCTACGACGTCGGATGATCGATCACGCGTCGCGCACGGATCGCGCGCGGGCCTCGACGTCGATCGACGCGGAGGTCGAGCCGGCCTCCAGCTGTTCGCGCAGCCGCTCGCGCCCGAGTCGCAGGCGGCTGCGCACCGTGCCCTCGGGCACGTCGAGCACCTCGGCGATGTCGGCCGCCGTCATGTCGTGCCAGTAGAACAACTCGAGCGCGAGCTGCAGCTGCAGCGGCAAGGCGCGCAACGCCGCGACGACGTCGGCATGTTCGCGCGCGATCGACAACAGCGTGCTCGGTGATGCGCCGTCGAGCTCGGCGAGCGACGTCGTGAGCGGATCGAACCGCCCGCGCGGACCGGCCCGCTGCTCGAAATGCCGGTGCAGCAACGAGAACGCGATCCGCAGCAGGTACGAGCGGAACTTGCCGGGGTCGACGACGTCGTCGCGCCGCTCGACGCACGCGAGGAACGTCTGCTGCACGAGATCGTCGAGCGCATCGTCGGCCTTGAACCGGAACACGCGCGCGACCGCGGAGAAGTGCCGCGCGACGAGCAGGTCGGCGGCGCCGCGATCGCCCGCGCGCCAGCGCTCGAGCAGCTCGATGTCGGCCGCCTCGACCACAGCGTCAGACCGCGATGACGGGCAACGGATCGGCCACCGTGAACTCGCACCCGGTCGCCTTGCGCAGGTCGTCGAGCGCGACGTCCGGGGCGATCTCGCGCAACGCCAGCCCGTCCTTGCCGACGGTGAAGTACGCGAGGTCGGTGACGATCTCGTGCACGACCGCCTTGCCGGTGAGCGGCAGCGTGCACTTCGGCAGGATCTTCGGCGCGCCGTCCTTGCTCGTGTGCTCCATGCACACGATCACGCGGCGCGCCCCCGCGACGAGGTCCATCGCGCCGCCCATGCCCTTCACCTTCTTGCCCGGGATCATCCAGTTCGCGAGATCGCCGTGCTCGCTCACCTCCATCGCCCCGAGCACGCACAGATCCAGATGGCCGCCGCGGATCATCGCGAAGCTCTCGTGGCTGCCGAAGAACGACGCGCCCTTCACGAACGTGACGGTCTGCTTGCCCGCGTTGATGAGGTCGGGGTCCACCTCGGCCTCGGTGGGGAACGGCCCCATGCCGAGCATGCCGTTCTCGCTGTGCAGCACGACCTCGATGCCGTCCGGCACGTAGTTCGCGACGAGCGTGGGCATGCCGATGCCGAGGTTGACGTAGTCGCCGTCGCGCAGCTCCCGTGCGACGCGCTTCGCGATCTGATCCCGAGTGAGCGGCATCGTCAGTCCTTTCGCACCGTGCGGAATTCGATGGGCTTCTCGTAGTCGTGACCGAGCACGATGCGGTCGACGTAGATGCCGGGCGTGTGGATGGCTTCGGGGTCGAGCTCGCCGGGCGCGACGAGCTCTTCCACCTCGGCGATCGTGATCTCGCCGGCAGTCGCGATGGCCTGGTTGAAGTTGTTCGCCGTGCGCCTGTAGACGAGGTTGCCGTGGGTGTCGCCCTTCCACGCCTTCACGATCGCGAAGCGGGCGACGAGCGGTCGCTCGAGCACGTACCAGCGCCCGTCGATCTCGCGCACCTCCTTGCCGTCGGCGACCGGCGTGCCGTAGCCGGTGGGCGTGTAGAACCCGCCGATGCCCGCGCCGCCGGCACGGATGCGCTCGGCGAGCGTGCCCTGCGGCACGAGCTCGACCTCGAGCTGCCCGGACAGGTAGAGCTTCTCGAACGTCTTGTTCTCGCCGACGTAGCTCGACGTCATCTTCGCGACCTGCCCGGCGTCGAGCAGCACGCCGAGCCCGACGCCGTCGATGCCGCAGTTGTTCGAGACGATTCGCAGGCCCTTGATCCCCTTGCGATGGATCGCGGCGATCAGGTTCTCCGGATTGCCGCACAGCCCGAAGCCGCCGGCCATCAGCGTGATGCCGTCCGTCATGTCGGCGACCGCCGCGTCGGCCGAGGGATAGGTCTTGTCCATGGCGGCGCGATTGTCCGCCAGTCGCCGCGAGCGGGCAAGTCACGCGCGACTGCTGGATGCCGACCACCGCTGCATGCCACGCGCCGCTGCGGTGCGGATGGCCGCGATGGCACCCGCGACGTCGAGCTTCGCGTGCTTGAACACGCCGTTGCCCGCGACGAAGTCGTCGGCGCCGTCCGCCGCGACCATCTCCGCGTTCTCGTCGGTGATGCCGCCGTCGATCTGGATGCGCGTGGCGAGGCCCAGCGCGCCGATGCGCTCGCGCAGCGCTCGCAGCTTCGGGCGCACGGCCGGGATGAAGCTCTGCCCGCCGAAGCCGGGGTTCACGGACATCACGAGCACGAGGTCGCAGAGCTCGAGCACGTGCTCGATGCTCGCGATCGGCGTGTGCGGGTTGAGACTGACGCCCGCGAGCACGCGCTGCCCGCCGTGATGGGACAGCTTGTGGATCTGCTCGAGGTTGCGATGCAGGTGCGGACACGCCTCGACGTGCACCGTGATCGTGTCGGCCCCCGCCTCCGCGAAGCGCTCCACGTACTTCTCGGGCTCGACGATCATGAGGTGACAGTCCAGCGGCTTCGTCGTGTGCGGACGGATCGCCGCGACGACACCCGGCCCGATCGTCAGGTTGGGCACGAAGCGCCCGTCCATGACGTCGACGTGGATCCAGTCCGCGCCCGCCCGATCGACCGCGCGCACCTCGTCGCCGAGTCGCGAGAAGTCGGCGCTGAGGATCGAAGGGGCGACGATCGGGGCGATCATGATCGGGGCTGACTCTACCGGCGCTCACGCTACCGCGCGAGTCGGGCGACGTAGAAGCCTTCGGTGGCGTCGTCCTCCGGTGTCCACGTGCGCTCGTGCTCGAGTCGCGCCGCGCCCGACGCGACCGCGGCCGCGACCTGGCGCGGGCCTTCCTCGGGCTCGGCGCTGCACACCGCGTACACGAGCCGGCCACCGGCGCGCACGCGCGCGAGACAACGGGCCAGCAGGCGCGCCTGCAGCTCGGCGGCGGCGGCGATGTCCGCGAACGCGCGCTGCCAGCGGATCTCCGGATGCCGCGCGAGATTGCCGAGGCCCGTGCACGGGACGTCGAGGAGCACCGCGTCGAACGGCGCGAGCGCATCGAGCTCCGGCGCATCCTCGGCGAGGTCCGCCGCGATCGTCGTGATCGCGAGCTCCGGCGCGTCGAGCCGCCCCCGCGCGCGCAGCTCGGCGAGATCCGCGAGCTTCTTCGCCTCGAGATCGCTCGCGACGACGCGGCCCCGCCGCTGCATCAGCTCGGCGAGCTGCAGCGTCTTCACGCCCATGCCGGCGCACGCATCGAGCACGAGCTCGCCCGGCGCCGGCGCCAATACGATCGCCGGCTGCTGCGCGGCGAGCCCCTGCACGGACACGAGCCCGTCGTCGTGCAAGAGGCCGTGGAACAGATCGCCACCGCCGCGCACGCGAAGCGCCTGCGGTTGATCGGGCACCGTCTCGATGCGGGCGTCGGGCCGCTCGGCCGCCAACCGATCGCGCGCGTCCTGGACGGAGATGCGCGAGCGATCGATCCGCACGTCCACGGGCAGCGCGTCGGCGCACGCACGCGCGCGGGCGAGCGCGCGCTCGGGGCCCAGCTGCTTGAGCCAGCGACCCGCCAGCCACCGCGGGATCGACCAGCGATGGGTGAGCACGTCGAGCGGCGCACCGGTCGCGAGCTTCGCGTCGATCGCCTCGCCGTCGCGCGCCACCGCGGACAGCACCGCGTGCACGACCGGTCCCAGCCGGCCCGAGCGATCGAGCTCCGCGATGCAGTCCATGGCGTGGCCGATCGCGTTGCCGGCGGGCCGGTGCAGCTCGAGCAGCTCGAACGCCCCGACGCGCAGCACCTCGCGCGGGATCGGCCCCAGCTTGCCCGGCGCATGCGCGTGCGCGTCGACGTGCGCATCCAGGCGCGCGCGATGGCGCAGCACGCCGTAGACGAGCGCCGTCACGAGGCCGCGCGCACCCGGCTCGAGCTCGTGGTGACGCTCGAGCTGATCCGCGAGCACGCGGTTGCTGAACGCGCCGGGGCGGTCGACCGCGCGCAGCACGTGCACGGCGATGGTTTGCGGCGAGAGCGAGCGCCTGCGCGTCAACGCGTCGAAGCATGCACGAGCGTCGCGCCGCTCGCGAGCGCGGTATGCTGCCGGCGATGCCGAGGGGCACATCGGGGACGACCGCCGCGCTCGTGCTGCTGGTCGCCTGTGATCCGCCGCCTCCGGACGACACGCTGCCGCCGGCCGCGGCGGCCCTGCTCGCCGACGTGCGCGCCGCCGACTACCGCGGCTGGCCGAGCCCGCCCGACTGGCCCGCGCGCGCGGTCGGCCGCGCGCCCCACGGCGCGGTGTCGCAGGTGTTCCTCGACCCGACGATCGCGCGAGCGTTCGCGGTCGGCACGGCGACGACCGCGTGGCCCGAGGGCTCCACGATCGTGTGCGACGGCTTCCACGACGAGGCCGGCGATGCGCTCGCGGCGATCCAGATCATGCGCAAGGAGAGCGGCGCGTGGACGTGGGCGCAGTACGCCGCGGACGACACCCCGCTCGTCTACGGCCGCGCGCTCGCGTGCACGCACTGCCACGCCGCCGGCGACGACTTCGTGCGCACGCTCGCGTTCCCCGAGTGATCAGTCCTTCTCTTCCTTGATCTCGACCGTGAGCAGATCGGAGATCCGGCCCCACTCGTACATGCGGACGATTCCGGTGCGGTGCAACTGCACGCGCCCGTCGACGATGATCACGATCGCACTGTCGCCGGGCGCGAGGCCGAACGCCGCGCGGGCGTCGGGGGCCTCGTCGACGAGCGTCCAGGTCGGCAGCTCGACGCCCGAGACGCGGCCCACGACGACGCCGGTGGCGTCCTTCATCTCCATCTTCGCGATCGTCGACACGAACCGCACCGCGGGGTCCTGCATCTGGCGATGGAGCTCGTCGTCCTCGCCCTCGAAGCCGTCGTCGATGCCCGGCACGTCCTTGCGCGCGATGTCGCGGCCGAGGAACACGATCGCGCACGCGTGGCCGTCGGTGCAGCTCGCGAGCTCGAGCGCGCCGATCGAGATCGCGGGCACCGGCTTGCTCTCGTCGGGCTCGGCCGCGCCGAGCATCGCCTGCACCTCCGCGAGATCGTCCTTCTCGATGCCGCCGCTCTTGCGCATGAGCACCGATCCGTCCGGACCCAACACGACGAACCCGTGGTGCCCCTTGGGCAGCTGGAACGTGTTCAGGAAGGCGCCCTGGAAGTCGATGTACACCGGGTAGCGCATCTCCGCGCCGAAGTACTCCATGATCTTCACGACCCGATCGCGGAACACCTCGAAGCCTTCCGCGTCGCCGACGATGTAGCCGACGGTCGTGTCGGGATAGACCCAGCGGTTGAGCGCACGGTTGAGCGCCTCGCCCTCCTTCGAGTCGCCGCTCTGCGCACCGACGACGACGAAGAACGAGGTCTTGCCGGCGAGCGACGCGACCGTCAACGGTGGTCCGTCGGCGAGCGCGGGGATGTGGATCGATGCGGGGTCGCCCTGCACCGGCGGCAGCTCGTCGGGGATGTCCTCCACGCGGAACAGCCACGCACCGCCGCCAGCCAGGAGCAGCACGATGGCGACGAGCGCGATGGTGATCGGGCGTCGGCGCAGCACCGTTGGGGAGTCTACGCGCCCATGCACCCGCGCTCAACGCAGCGCGAGCGTGCCCAGCCGCAGGTCGCGATCCTGCAGGCATGCGAGGCCGAGTGCGCCGCCCGCGTTGCCCGCCGTGGTCTGGGGCAACGCGACGCGATCGCAGCCGAGCTCCGCGACCGTCGTCACCTCGGGATCGATCGAGGCGACGACGACGACGAAGAGCGGCTGATCGGCCCCGAACGGCACGACGATCACGGTCGCGCCGCCGAGCAGCCCGATGGCCGGCGGACCGCTGGGCATCACGAGGCCACCGATCGCGTACGCGACGCTCGAATCGACGACACCGCCGCCCGCGCGATCGTCCAGCAGCGCGAGCGCGAGCCACTCCGGGTCGGTGGTGACGCCCGTGACCATGCGCGAGCCGAACGCACCGATCAGCGTGAGCAGCGGTCCATCGACGTCGTCGAGCAGGCCGAACGAATCGGCCGTGACGCTGGGGCGCACGGCGATCGTCCGCGAGTCGCGATCGAGATCGAGCACGACGGGTCGACGTCCGAGTCGAGCACCCATCGCGATCGGTCCGAGCCCCTCGAAGCCGAGCGGATCGAGCGCGGGCGCGAGCGCATCGACGTCGGCCAGGCCCGGATCGCCCGCGGAGTCCATGGCGTGCAGCTGCATGCGCGTGGGGTTGCCCGGCCGTGCATCGCCGTCGAGTCGCACGAGCGCGAGCGATCGATCACCGCTGCGCGGCGACTCGGCGTCGGCGTGGGCCTCGAGCTCGGCGATCACGGCCTTCGCGGCCAGCACGGGGCGATGGAACGCCGCGATCTCGAACGATCCGATCCACGCGCCGTCGAGCGCGAGCGCCGTGGTCGGAGCGCCGTCGTCCCCGTCCCACCGGGCCGCGAGCGCGTCGATCCGCGTGCCGGGATGGCCGACGCGCCAGGCGGCGAGCAGGGCGGACGGATCCGCGGAGTCGCGCTCGATCGCGAGCGCGGGTACGCGATCGGTCGGCGCGACGACGAGCCCGGGCAGGATCATCGTGTGCGTCGACTCGGGATCCCAGCGCTCGCCGCTGGCCGCAATCGCTCGGACGGTCTCGCCGTCGACGCATGCGAGCACACCGAGCTCCGCCCAGCCGAGCGCGACGATTCCATCGCATTGCGCGACCACGGGATCGGCGAGCGTCACCTCCAGCTCGGGCGCGGGCTCGGGGTCGATGAACACCTCGATCGCCTCGGACTCCTCCGGCTTCACCTCGTCGTAGGTGCGGAGCTGCAACAGGTGCACACCGGGCACGAGCCCGCCGCGCACGCGCAGGCGCAGCAGATCGGACGTGAGCTCGCCGAGCGGGCCCGCGGGCTGGAGCGTGCCCACGCTCGCGCCGTCGATCTCGAGATCCGTGGCGCCCTCGACCACCGCGACGTCGAGCTCCACGTCCGTGAACTGCAGCGACGACACGTGGAGCTCGCCGCCGGCGGGCTCGAGGAAGTCGGGCGCCGGCGCATCGACGGGCGCGCCCGTCGTGTCCTCGGTGTCGCCCTCGTCCGCGCTCGCGCCGGACTTGCAGGCGGCGAGCCCGAGGACCATCGCGACGACGTGCGCGCGCACGAGCGTAGTTGTAGCAGCGTCAGCCCGACACGAGCAGCCACAGCACCGTCGCGCTCGCCCCGTGCAGCGAGCCGAGGGCCCAGCTCGCCCAGCGGACGTGGCGCGCGACCGCGAGCAGCACCGCGACCGCGCAGATCGCCGCGCCCATGACGAACCGCTGCAGTGCGAGGTCGAGGTCGAGCGGCGCGCCGCCGACCACCGTCGTCGCGGTGGTCAGCCACAGCGCGAGTGCGCCCCAGAACGCGACCCTCACGCCGAACGCGACGAGCACCCGTCGATGGGTCGCGACGGAGCGACCGAGCACGCGCAAGCCCTTCATCGACGCGACCGCGGCGCGGACGAGCCACGTACGCGCGATCCGGAGGATGTCTGCGCGCGCGGGAGGCGGAGTCGCGATCATGCGGTCGTGAAAGTGGCGAGCGGCGCCTCGGGCCGTCAAGTTTCCGACCAGACCGGGTGTGTCATACTCCGGGCTCGTGGCGATCGGCTCGCTCGTGCTCTCGATCTGGCTCGCCGCACCGGCGACGAAGGCCTGGTCGCCGACGCCGGCGCCGCCGCCGGTCGCCTGGGCGAAGATGGGCGCGCGGGGCTGGGTCGCGTGCGAGGAGCTGGGCCGGCAGGCCGCGGTGCTGCGCAGCGGCACGGCGCCGCGTGGGGATCCGGGCACCGACAACCCGAACGTGTGGATGGAACGCGCCGCGCGGTGCCCTCGCGTGCCCGACGTGCTCGTGCTCGCGGCCCAGCTCGAGCTCGTCTCGGCCGGCGACATCGGTCCATCGCTCGAGCCGGAGACCAACGTGCAATCGCTCGTCGCGGATCATCGCGAGCGCATCGTCCGTGCGCTGGGCTGGCTCGACGCCGCGCTCGACGAAGGTCGACGGCGACGCGAGCCTCCGCCCAAGGAGGCGCGATTCCTGCGCGCGTACGCGTTGCTCACGCTCGGTCGCGTGAAGGCGGCCCGTGCGACGCTGGCCGGCGTCGTGCTCGCCGGCGAGGTCGAGCGCTGGCGCAGCGATCGGATGGGTGCCGTCATCGCGCTCGTCGCCGGCGACCTGGACGAAGCACTCGAGCTGTCCCACCGCGCGTGGGTGAACGCGCCCGGCGAGGATCGCATGATCACCCGCTACATCCGCACGCTCGTGCTCGATCGCGGCGGCGCGATCGCAGCAGCGCGCGCCGAGCTCGTCGAGATGCGCACGGACGCGGGCCACCAGTTCGCGCGCCGTGCCACCGAGAGCCTGTTGCCGGTGCACGAGCGCCTGTACCTGCGCGCACTCGATGCCCAGGCGGCCGAGGAGACGAGCGCGGCCCTGCGCTTGTGGGACGCGTATCTCGCCCGACCCGAGCCCGCGGAGCCGGAGCGCGCGCTCGCGCGTCGCCATCGCGACGAGCTCGCCGCTCGCCCGGCGCCCGTATCCGGTTGAGCCATGTCGACGCTCGGCGCCGCGAGGGGCTACCATTCGCGCGCCGTGACCACGGTGCTGCGCACGATCGACGAGCTCACACGCTGGCGCGCCGCGCTGCCGCCCGGACGGCGCGTCGCGTTCGTCCCGACGATGGGCTTTTTGCACGCCGGCCATCTCTCGCTGTTGACCGCCGCGCGCGAGCGCGTTCCGGCGGCCGACGGCGTCGTCCTGCTGTCGATCTTCGTGAACCCCACGCAGTTCGGCCCCAACGAGGACTTCGATCGCTACCCGCGCGACGAGGCCGGCGATCTCGCGAAGGCGAGCGAGTGCGGCACCGACGTCGCGTTCTGTCCCACGCGCGCCGACGAGCTCTATCCCAGCCGACAGACGTGGGTGAACGTCGAAGGCCTCGACGCCGGCCTGTGCGGGCGCTCCCGGCCCGGGCACTTCCGTGGCGTGTGCACGGTCGTCGCGAAGCTGTGGAACCTCGTGCGCCCCGACCTCGCGTTCTTCGGCGAGAAGGACTACCAGCAGCTCGCGATCATCCGGCGCATGCACGCCGACCTGTTCCTCACGGGCGAAGTCGTGGGCATGCCGATCGTACGCGAGCCCGACGGCCTCGCGATGTCGAGCCGCAACGCGAACCTGTCGCCGCAGGCGCGGCGTGACGCGCGGGCCCTCTCGAGGTTCCTCGCGCGCGTGCGCGAGCGCTTCGCGGCGGGTGAGCGCGATTCCGCGGCGCTGGTGCAGGGCTCCACCGACGCGCTCGCCCCCGGTCGCGTCGACTACGTCGAGCTCGTCGACGCGGCGACGCTGCAACCGGTCGCCACCGTCGAGCGCCCCGCGCTGTGTGCCGTCGCGGTGTTCGTGGGCGGCGTGCGTCTCATCGACAACACGGTCCTGGTGCCGTGAGCGCACTCGCGGTCGGCACGGTCACCGCCGTGCTCTGCTCGCTCGGCTGGGCCGTGCTCGACGTGCTGCGCAAGCAGCTCGTCGCGCGCATCGATCCGTTGCCGCTCGTGGTCGGGCTCACCCTGGGCCAGCTGCCGGTGCTCGCGGTGTGGGCCACGGTGGCCGGCGACTTCGCGATCGCGCCGGCGTACTGGCCGTGGGCGCTGGCCTCCATCGCGCTCAACATCGGCGCGAACGTGCTCTACCTCGACGCGGTGGGCCGCGGCCACTTCAGCGTCGCGATCCCGCTGCTCGCGTTCGTGCCGGTGTTCGCGACGCTGCTCGGGGTCCCCTTGCTGGCCCAGCTGCCCACGCCGCTGCAGTGGCTCGGCATCGCGGCCGTCGTGCTGGGCGCGATGCTCTTGCACGGCGGCGTCGCCGGGCTGCGCGCGATCGGGCTCTCGCTCGTGCGCGATCGATCCACGCGCGCGATGCTGCTCGTCTCTTTGGGATGGGCGGGCACCATCGTGCTGGATCGACGCGCGATCGAGCACGCGTCCCTGCCCTTGCACGCGCTGTTGCTCGACGTCGGCATCGCGCTCGGCGTGCTCGCGTGGCTGGCGGGTCGTGGACAGCTGGCGCGGCTCGGCGCGATGCGACGAGCGCCCGTGCGGCTCTTGGTGGCGGCGACCGTCGCGGGCGTCTCGCTCGGTCTGCAGCTGCGCGCGATGCAGGACGTGCTCATCGCCGTGCTCGAGGCGCTCAAGCGCACCGTGGGTGTCGCCGCCGCGATCGTGCTGGGCCGCGTCGTCTTCGCCGAGCCCATCACGCCGGCGAAGCTCGTGGCCTGCGGACTGATGGCCGCGGGCACCGTGCTCGTCGTCGGACTGGGCTGAACGGCGATTCCGGCCGTAAGCGCGCGCGTCCCCCCGCGTTGAGCGAAGATGGGGGGTCCGATGCTCGCAGCGGTGTTCCTCGCGGCGCTCGCCGTCGCCCCGGCGAAGCCGACGTCCGACGTCGGCGAGGCCAAGCGGCTCTACACGCTCGGCGAGCGTCACATGGACGAAGGCCGCACCCCGGAGGCGGTGTCGCTGTGGCGGCAGGCGATCCTCCTCTTGCCCACCACCGCGGACTTCGACGAGCTGCGTCACGACCTCGCGATGCGCCTGGGCTACGGCTTGCTCGCGGCTCACCACGAGACGAACGACCGGCGCTACCTCGTCGAGGCCCAGCGCATGCTGCTGCGCTACGTCGAGCGCCACGAGAAGCTCGTGGGCGATCATGCGCGCGCGAAGACGGAGCGCGACGAGGTGTACGAGCAGCTCTACGAGGTCGAGAGCCGACTCGGCGCGGGCGACGTCGCACCGCCGAGCGATCCACTGCCACCGACCGATCCGCTGCCGGAGGTGCGTCCGCGCGCGACGAAGAAGAGCACCGTGATCGTGAAGGACGACGGCGACACGTATCACCGCGAGATCCACGTGGACACGCGTCGACGCGAGGCGCCGAGTGTCGAGGACCCCGAGATCCGCCGCGAGCTCGCGAGCGCGAAGACGAGCCCGGAGACCGGCCTGTGGCTCACGAGGACCGACATGGGCACGGGTGCGATCAGCGGACCGCGCCCGTACGTGCGCGTGTACGGGGCCGCGCGCCCGCTCGTGGGCCACGGTCGTGCGCGCGACCAACCGGCGCGACAGGCCCTCGCGGTCGCCACGGTGCGCTCGGTTCGCGACGCACTGATGCTCTGCTATGCGAGCGCCTACGCACGCGACCCGGCGAGGAACGTCGTGCTCACCGAGCTCGAGCTGTCGATCGACAAGGACGGTGGCGTGCGCCATGCGAAGATCACCGGTGACGCAGTCGTCGACGATCGCGGCACCCGCTGCGTCGCGCGGCATCTCGCCAGCGCGCGCGCGCCGAACGCACCGGGTCGGGCGCATCGTCTGCGCGTGCCCGTGGTGTTCTTCTGGAAGAGCGAGACGCCCAGGCTCCGGATGCCTGCGAGCAACAAGGCGAAGAGCCGCGGCGAGCTCACCGAGATGCCCGCGATCGATGCACCGGCCGTGATGCGCTGACGAGATCAGGACCCGACCGTCACCACGCGCTCGCCCAGGAACTGCCCGGACTCGGTCTCCACGGCGCAGCTCCACTCGCCCTCGGGCTCGGCGCCGAAGTTGTGCTTGATCGACCACGTGCGGAAGCCGTCTTCGCGACCGCCACGGATCTCGAGCTCGATCCGATCCACGACGACGCCGTCCTTGCGCCAGACGTGGAACAGACGATCGCGCAGGCCGAGCGGCGCGAAGATCGAGGTGCCGCACATCATCCGGCCCGGTCGGGTTCGGAAGTGCTTGGTGGGATCCGCGACCTCGCGCCCGACCTGCTTCGTGCCGATGTCGATGTCGACGAGCTGGAGCGGAGCGGCGGGCACGATCCGAGCGGCTCCCAGCGCGAGCGCGCACGGGATCACGAGCGCGACGGCGATGGCGACCGCGAGCGCACCCGCGAGCGAGCGCCCGTGCAAGCCGTCGGCGACGACGAGCACGGGCAGCGCGAGCCCGGCCGCACCCGCGGCGAGCCACAGGCTCATCACGTTGGACAGCCCGAGCCCGGGCAGCACCGCGCTCAGCACGACGAAGTTCGCGAATGCCGGCAACGCGACGCCGTAGCGCGTGCGCGTGAGCAGCTTCTCGGTGAGCGGATCCCACAGCGAGGCCGCGGCCGCGAGCGAGACGAGCACGAGGAAGACGGTGTGGCCCACCGTGCCGGCCCACGCCTTGAAGTAGAACGGCAGCGCGAAGTAGACCTGCAGATGGATCGCGGACTGCGTGAGCAACAGCGTGGACATGTGCGCGCCCACGACGAACTTCGCGCGCGGATGGTCGGCGTCGGCGCGCGCACGCACACGACCGAGCCACAGCACGACGAGCAGCACGACCCACGTCACGATCGCCACGATCGCCACTGCTGCGCCGCGCTTCGGCCCACGATCCATGAGGATCGCGCCCACGATGCCGACGGCGAGCGACACCCACGGCAGCAACCGATGGGCAATCGCGAGCCAGCGCGGACGTGGCGGCGTCTGCGTCATCGTTCGCGGATCGTAGCCGCGTCGAGCTCGCGCTGCCATCGCGCCGCGAGTGCGGGTGGGGCTTCTTTCAGCCGCCGCTGCGCGGCGTCGAGGAGCTCGCGTGCGCGCGCGGCTCCATCACCGCGGGCGAGCAGCGCCCGCGCGAGCGCCATGCGGGTGCGCGCGGTGGCGATGGGGTCGTAATCCTGCGCGGAGCGGATCACGAGCGCGCGCTCGAGCACGGGCTGCGCATCGTCGGCGTTGCCGGCGGCGATCAACGCCTCGCCGAGCCCGGTCAGCGTGTTCGCGACGTAGTGGTCGTCCGGACCGTGCACCTTCTCGCGGATCGCGAGCGCGCGCCGATAGTGCTCGATCGCCGCCGCCGTGTCGCCCTTCGCCGCGAGCGTCTCCGCGATGTTGTGCACCGTGAGGCCGGTGTCGCGGTGGTGCTCGGGCAGGTGCGCGCTCACGAGCGCGAGCACGCGTCGTTGCGCGGCGAGGGCCTCGTCGAGCTTGCCGCGCTCGCGCATGATCTCCGCGAGGTTGCCGAGCGAGAAGAGCAGGTTCGGGCTGTCGGGGCCGAGCGCGGCCTCCATGATGTCGAACGCGCGTGCGTAGTGCTCCTCGGCGGCCTCGAACTCGCCGAGGTGGTACTCGACGACGCCGAGACCGTTCTCGGCGGCGCTGGTCGTGGGATGGGCGGGTCCGTGCACTGCGAGGGTCACCGCGAGCGCGCGTTGCATGCTCGCGCGGGCCTCGGAGTAACGTCCGAGCCCGATGAGCGCATTCCCGATCTGGATGTGGGTGTTCGCGAGGATCGGCGCATTCGGATCCTCGCCCTCGCGGATCGTGAGGCTCTGCTCGAGCTTCGCGAGCGAGCCCTCGTAGTCCCCCGTGGCCCACAGCACCGCGCCTTCGGCCGCGTACAGGTTGCCGACCAGGAAGCCCGGCCGACGCACGCGCTCGAGCGCCGCCTCGGCGTACGCCGACCAGCGCAGCGCCTGCTTCGGATCGGCCTGGTCCATGCCGATGTGCCACACCAGATCGATCCACGCGCGTACGAGCACCTCGTCGTGTCCGGTCTCGAGCGCGACCTCGGCGGCGCCGTGGTAGTGGGTCATCGCGTCCTCGGGCTTGCCGGCCTCGGCCTCCAGCGATGCGAGCTCGAGCAGCGCCTCCGCTTCGATCGGTCGCCATCCGGTGCGCTCCGCGTCCGCCAGGGCTGCTCGCGCGACGTCGACGCCCTGACCGAAGCGACCGGCGAGCTCGAGCGCACTCGCGCGGCCCAGCTGCTCGCGCACCGCTTCGACGGCCGCGCGCGCATCGGCGTCGGCCGGCGGTGCGATCGCGGCGAGCAACGCGTCGGCGTCGGCACATTGCGCGACGCCTTCGAGCCCGCCGACGGCCTCCGCGGAGCGTTCGACCAGTGCATCGTCGGCGCCCGCGAGCATGTCGACGAGCGCGCCCATCTCGACCTTGCGGTGGCCGAGACAGGTCATGCGCCGATCGAACAGCTCGTCGGATTGCTCGCGGCGCACGTGCGTGGCCGTGCACGCGTCGACCCACGCGTCGACCCATGCGCGTCCATGACGATCGAGCCGATCGATCGCGTACGCCGCGGCATCGGCCGCGTACGGCGCCCGACTCTTCGCGAACGCCGACTCGATCGCCGTGCGGCGCTCGGGCCCCCAGACCTCCGCGAGCTCGCCCTCCGCGGCATCGCACGCGGCGTCCTCGCGGGCCGCCGCGATCCAGAGCACGGTCCCGAGTGCGCCCGCACCGATCGCGGCCGCGGCCACGGTTCGCCGCGTGCGCGCCGGGTCGCGATGCAGCGCGCGCACGAGCGCGCCCATGTCGGACCACCGATCCGCGGGCTCCGGCGCGAGCCCGCGCACGAGCACGCGCCGGATCCAGCCCGGCACCGAGGAGCCGCGCGGCACCGGTGCGAGCTCGCCCTTCGTCACCTGCACCATCAGCTCGACCGGGTGCTTGGCGAGGAACGGGCGCTCGCCGTAGAGCGCCTCGTACAGCGCGACGCAGAAGCTGAACTGATCCGCGCGCGGATCGAGCTCGCGGCCCAGGTGCTGCTCCGGGGCCATGTACGCCGGCGTGCCGATGATCGCGCCCGTGCGCGTGATCGCGTCGATCGGCACCGGCGCGCGATCGCTGCGATTCGCGTCGATGCTAGCCTCCTGCGGCGCGCCGAGCCTGCGCGCGAGCCCGAAGTCGCCGACCCGCACGACGCCGTCGTCACCGACGAGCACGTTCGCGGGCTTGAAGTCGCGATGGATGAGCCCGACGCGATGCGCCGCGAGCAATCCCTGGCCCGCCTGCACGAACGCATCGAGCACGTCGGAGAGTGGACGCGTCCGCTCGGCGAGCCAGGCCCGCAGGTCGCGGCCCACCACGAGCTCCATCGCGACGAACACCACCGGCCCGCGGGCCGGATCGACCACGGTGCCGACGTCGTGCACGGCGACGACGTTCGGGTGGGATACGCGTGCCATCGCCTGGGCCTCGCGCAGCAGCCGACTGCGGCCGAGCGACGTGTCCTCGCGATCGATCCGCGTGAGCAGCTTCACCGCGACGCGGCGGTCGAGCTCGGGATCGTACGCCGCGTACACCACGCCCATGCCGCCGCGGCCGATCCGCTCGAGCACGACGTAGCGGCCGAGCAAGTCCCCACGCCCGTGCGGATCGGACGGCTCGCCGTCCTCGGTCTGCAGCACGGGCGGCCCGTCGACGGTCTCGTCCTCGACGCGGGTCTGCAACGCATCCGAGCATGCCAGTAGAATCGCGGGCACGCATGCCCGAGCCGTCCGAGTGCGTATTGATCGACCGGCCGGCGGCCCTGCAGCCGCTCGTCGACGCCCTGGCGCGCGCGCCTCGGTTCGCCTTGGACACGGAATCCAGCGGCATGCATGCGTACTACGAGCACGTATGCCTCGTGCAGATCTCGATCCCCGGCGTCGATTGGCTGGTGGATCCACTCGCCGTGGATCTGCGCGAGCTCGCGCCGATCCTCGCGGACCCGGCTTGCACGAAGGTGCTGCACGCGGGTGAGAACGACGTCGCCGTGTTGCAACGCGAGTTCGGGATGCCGGTGCACGGCCTGTTCGACACGATGTTGGCCGCGCGCGTGCTCGGCTGGGGCGCCGTCGGGCTCGGCGACATCCTGGCCGCGCGCTTCGGCCACAAGACGGACAAGCGCTGGCAACGACACGACTGGTCGCGGCGTCCGTTGGGGCCCGAGGCGATCGACTACGCGCGGCACGACACGCACTTCCTGCTCGAGCTCTGCGACATCGAGTGGCCCGACCTCGTCGCGAGCGGCAAGCTCGACGAGCTCTTGCACGCGTGCGAGCGCGCCGGGCGAACGCGGCCGAAGCCGCGCCTGTTCGACCCCGATGCGTGCTGGCGCATCGACGGCGCGCGCAAGCTCGACGGCCCGGGTCGCGCGGTGTTGCACGGCCTGTATGCGCTGCGCGAGGAGATCGCGCGGGCGATCGATCGCCCGCTCTTCCGCGTCGTGGACGACGGCACGTTGATGTCGCTCGCGCGCGATCGTCCGCGCACCGCCGACCTCGTCGCGCGCACGCGCGGCATCGGCAACGGTCCGGGTCGCCGTCATGCCGCGCGCATTGCGGACACGATCGCGCGATGCAGCGAGCTGCCGCCGCCGTCGCCTCCGCCCGGCCCGCCACGCGACGAGCCTCGACTCGCGCGCTTCGAGGCGCTGAGGACGTGGCGGCGCAAGCGGGCGGCGGCGCGCGGGCTGGAGCCGGACATCGTGCTCGGACGCGAGGCCCTCGCCGCGCTCGCCGAACAGGCCCCGCGCACGCCCGACGATCTCGCGGCCTCGGGCATTCTCGACGCTTGGGAGCTCGAGCGCTACGCCGCGGAGATCGTCGGCGTGCTCGCGTCCATGCGATGAGCGTTCACTCGGGCGCGAGCCCAGAGAAGAAATCCCAGATCGCGGGGCCGGCGAACGTGGGCCACATGTGGCCCATCAAGGCTTCTTCGGTGTGCATGCACCAGCGCACGTCGTAGCCGGGATCGCAGCCGTCGTACGCGACGCACGGATCGGGAGCCACCGGCATCGTCGTGTCCTCGCACGCGTTGCGGGCGAGCAGGGCATCGCGCGCGGCCTCGCCTTGTTGCAGCAGCACGACCTCGTCGAGCTGACCGTGGATCACGATCGCGGCGACACGGCCCTCGCCGCACGCACCGAACGGCGGGCCGCCGGCGACCGGACCGATCGCGCGCAGCACGTCGGGCCGAAAGCAGCCGAGCGCGTTCGACATGTAGCCGCCGAAGCTGTGGCCCGTGGAGTAGATGCGCGCGGTGTCGATGCACAGCTCGTCGGACAGCTGCTGCACCATCGCGTCGAAGAACGCGACGTCGATGCCGCCCGCGCCGAGATCCCACCCGGTCTGGTTGCCCATCGACGCGATCGGCAACCCGTTCGGGTACGCGATGATGGCGGCCCCCGCCGCAGCGTCCTCGATGCCGAAGTACAGGCGCGCCTGGTCGGCGTCGCTGCCCCGGCCGTGCCAGCCGAACACGAGCGGCGTCGGCGTGGCGGGGTCGTAGCCCTCGGGCACGACGAGCACGTACGTGCGGGCCTGGCCGTCGACGTCGATCTCGACCTCGCCCGCGCCGACGTTCACCGCGTTGTTGCAACCGGGCGTGCCGCCTTCGACGGAGCCGCCGGTCGTGTCCGCGCCGCCGGAGCTCTCGCCCGCGTCGTCGCCCTCGTCGAGCGACGGATCGAGCGGTCCCGTGGATCCGCCGTCGTCGTCGTCGTCGTCGTTCGCGTCGTCGTCCGCACCACCGGTCGTGCCCGCGCCCTCGTCGTCGCCCTCGTCGTCGAGCGCCGCGACGCCGTCGTCGCTGCACGCGACGAGGAGGGTCGCGAAGAGAAGGGTCGCGCGGGTCGTCATCGTGGTTGCTCGCCTCCACGTACCACGAGATCGAGCTCGATCTCGATGGGGTCGCTCTCGTACGGCCGCAACCGCGCGTACAGGTGCGCGGGCAGGCCCTCGAGCGTGGTGGGGTCGAGCCCGTCCGGGAGCACGGCGGCGACGAAGAGGAACTCGTAGCTGCCGTCGGGCATCACGTCGAACACGATCGGGTAGTTCGCGAGATACATGAAGTGGCCGCCGATGCCGTCGTTGTGGCCATCGACGTCGATGTGCAGGTCGAACTTCGGTGCGAGCGGCGAGCTGTAGTCGTCCGGCGGATCCGGCAGCACGAACTCACCGCCGCGCAGCGGCAACGGGAACATCGCGGCGCCCTGCGAGCCCCACACGACCTCGAGATCGCCGCCCGGCTCGAGCGGGTTGAACTCGGTGACGCCCCAGCCGATGTCGAACCAACCCGGATCCGCGCCCGTCGAGTCGGTCTCGCTCGCGGTCTCGTCGCCCTCGTCGCTCGCAGCGGGTGCGGGGCAGCCGGTCGCCATCGCGGTCACGGCCGCGATCCACGCCATCCTCGTCAACGTAGCCCACATACCAGTGCACCAAGGGTGCGGCATGCGGGCGACCGGGGCAAGCGGTCAGCTGGCCAAGCTCTTGGAGGCGAGCTCGTAGACGTCCTTCGACAGATCCTGGCGCGCCACGATGCGCGCGAGCTCGGCTCGCATCGCCTCCCGCCGCGGTGCCTGCAGTCGCTGCCACGACGCGAACGCGCCGACCAGGCGTGCGGCCGCCTGGGGGTTGAGGGCATCGAGCTCGAGCACCGCATCCGCGAGCAGGCGATAGCCGGCCCCGGTCGCGTCGTGGAAGCGCACTTGGTTGCGGACGGAGAACGTGCCGAGCAGCGCACGCACGCGGTTCGGATTGCGCAGGTTGAAGTCCGGGTGCGCGCGGAGCTCCTTCACGCGGGCGAGCGTGTCCGGGCGGATCGACGCCGCCTGCACCGCGAACCACTTGTCGAGCACGAGCGGATCATGACGCCAACGCAGGTAGAACTCGTCCAGCGGCTCGGCGTACGCCTCGGCGGTGGCATCGAGCAGGCACTGCAGCGACGCCTGCACGTCGGTCATGCTGTCGCTGCGATCGAACTGCGCGCGCGCGAGCGCGACGGCGTCGGGATCACCGGTGGACACGAGGTAGCGCAGGGCCGCGTTCTTCGCCCTGCGACCGTCGATCGCGGGGCGCTCGAGCGAGTACGGGGCGCCGTGGTGGCGCTGGTACAGCTCGCGCAGCGCGTCGCGGTGCTGCACGGCCAGGGCACGGATCACGAACTGCCGCGCCTCGTGGATCCCGTCGACATCGACGACCTCGGCGTGTTGAGCGACGACGCGCTCGTCGGGCAGCGCCATCATGAGCGCGCGCAGCGAGCCGTCGATCGCCGGATCCGCGATCACGCGGCCGAACGCGGCCGAGAAGCGGTCATCGATCGCCAGCTCGCGCCCGGCAGCGCGGTCCTGAACGAGCGTCGCGATGATCGCCTCGCCCAGCGTCTGCGCAGCATCCCAGCGGCTGACGGCGTCGGCGTCGTGGGCCATGAGGAACGCGAGCTCCTCGGGCGTGCGATCGAAGCGCAGCTTCACGGGCGCCGAGAAGCCGCGCAACAAGGACGGCGTGGGCGGCTCGCGGACGTTCGCGAACACGAAACGCTGCTCCGGCTCGCGCAGCTGCAGCACCGCCGTGGTGCCGCGCACGATCGCCTCGCCGTGGGTGAGCACGGGCGCGAGATCGGTGCCGTCGGGCCCGAGCAGACCGACGGCGATCGGCACGTGCATGGGCTGCCAGCCGGCCGGCGCGTTGATCGGCGGGCGCTGACGCAGCCCGAGCGTGTAACGCCCGGCGACCGCGTCGTGATCCGTCGAGACCTCGACGACCGGCGTGCCGGCCTGCTCGTACCAGCGGGAGAACTGGCGCAGATCGATCGGGCCCGCATCTGCCATCGCGGCTACGAAGTCGTCGCACGTGACCGCCTGTCCGTCGTGGCGCGAGATGTAGAGGTCCATCCCGCGCCGGAAGCCGGCGTCGCCGAGCAGCGTGTGCATCATCCGCACGACCTCGGCGCCCTTGTTGTACACCGTGACGGTGTAGAAGTTGTTCATCTCGATGTACGAGTCGGGCCGGATGGGATGCGCCGTGGGCGACTGGTCCTCGGCGAACTGGGCGGTGCGCAGCGTCGTGACGTCGTGGATGCGCTTGACCGCCGGCGACGTCATGTCCGCGGTGAACTGCTCGTCGCGGAACACCGTGAGCCCTTCCTTCAGCGTCAGCTGGAACCAGTCGCGACAGGTGACGCGATTGCCGGTCCAGTTGTGGAAGTACTCGTGGGCGATGACGCCTTCGATGTCCTCGTAGTCGTCGTCGGTGGCCGTGTCGGGGCGCGCGAGCACGTACTTCGCGTTGAAGACGTTGAGCCCCTTGTTCTCCATCGCCGCCATGTTGAAGTCGGAGACGGCGACGATCATGTAGAGGTCGAGGTCGTACTCGAGGCCGAAGGTGTCCTCGTCCCACTTCATCGCGCGCTGCAACGAGCGCAGCGCGTGCTCGCACGCGTCGACGTTCGCCGGCTCGACCCACACTTCCAGTCTCACCTCGCGTCCCGAGCGCGTGGTGAACGTGTCCGCGCGGCAGCGCAGATCGGCGGCGACGAGCGCGAACAGGTAACACGGCTTGGGATAGGGGTCCTGCCAGCGTACGAGCTTGCGCCCGTCGGGCAGCTCGCGCTCCTCCACGCGGTTGCCGTTCGACAGGAGCACCGGCCAGCGCTTGCCATCGGCGACGATCGTCGTGGTGTAGCGCGCCATCACGTCGGGGCGGTCGAGGAAGTACGTGATGCGGCGGAAGCCCTCGGCCTCGCACTGCGTGCACAGCGACGTGCCCGAGCGATAGAGGCCGGTGAGCTCCGTGTTGTTCTGCGGCTCGATCTCGACGAGCGTCACGAGCGTGAACTCGTCGGGCGCGTCGGGCACGACGAGCACATCGCCCTCGATGCGGTACTCCGAGGCCGCGAGCTCGCGTCCATCGATCGCGAGGCTGACGAGCGCGAGCTTCTCGCCGTCGAGCCGCAGCGCGGCGCCGGGCGGCGCGACGGCCACGTTGCGGCGCACGGCAAGGGTCGCGCGCACGCGGGTGACCGCGTCGTCCAAGTCGAACTCCAGGTCGACGGCGTCGATCCAGTGATCCGGTGGGCGGTAGTCCCGTCGGTGGATCGGCTGCGGCCGGGGGTCCTTCATCTGTCCCGAGCATAGACCCCCGGCCCTCTGCCGACGGGGTCACGATGGAGCAGAGCGTGCTTCGCGCCTCGCGTGGGCGGGGCCGAATGGCCTCAGGCTCCCCCAATTCTTCTGGTCATACCAGTTGACCATCAAGCCATCATGTGGCAAGCTGACCTCGATGGCGTTGCAGCGCATCGCGAAGCGGACGCTCTCCGACGAGGTCTTCGAGCAGCTCTCCCGCGAGATCGTCCACGGCCGCATGGCGCCGGGCGTATCCCTGCCCCCGGAGCGGGAGCTGTGCGAGACGCTGGGCGTGAACCGCGGCGCGCTCCGGGAGGCGCTGCGTCGGCTCGCGCAGGCGGGGCTCGTCGCGATCGCCCAGGGCGGGGCGACGCGCGTGCTCGACTTCCGGCGCACCGCCGGGCTCGACCTGCTCAGCCAGCTGCTGTTCCTCCCCGACGGCACCGTCGATCTCGACACGGCGCGCAGCCTCGTCGAGATCCGCGCTGCGCTCGCGCCCGACATCGCGCGCCTGTGTGCGACGCGTCGCGATGCGCAGGTGGTCGAGGATCTGCGCGAGCTCGTGCGCCAGAGCGAGGCCGCGAGCGAACGAGACGATCTCGATGCGCTGCAGGAGCTCGCGCTGGAGTTCTGGGACGTCCTCGTGCGCGGCTCGCAGAACATCGCGTACCAGCTCGCCTACAACACGCTGCGCACCACCTACGACAAGATCAGCGTGGCGCTCGTCCACGTCATGGCCGACGAGAACCGCGATGTCCTGCGCATGCGCGCGCTGACGGACGCGGTCGCGCGGCGCGACGAGAACGGCGCACGCAAGGCGGCCGCGGCGCTCGTCGAGCACGGCACGTCCAGCGTGATCGAGCTGCTGGAAACGCTGCGCGCGGCCGAGAAGCGCCGCGCCGACGAGCCGAAGACGGAAGGAGCCGAGTCATGACCCCGTGGAGCGTGTCCTTCGTCGCAGATGCCGGAGATCCGCGCGCCCCCGGGCTGAGCCTCGGCCGCGCGTTCGCGATCTTCTCGCGTCAGCCCACCGCGCACTCGCTCGCGTTCGGCATCGTGGTGCTCGCGGGGCTGCGCGTGCACGTCGGCGACTTCTCTTGGTGGGATCTCGTGGTGCTCGCGGGGCTGGTCGCGATCGAGCCGTTCTCCGAGTGGCTCATCCACGTGAACCTGCTGCACTGGCGGCCGCGCAAGATCCTCGGCGTGCACGTGGATCTGCACATGGCCAAGGCGCATCGCGAGCACCATGCCGCGCCGCACGATCCGCACTGGTGGTTCATCCCGAAGTTCAGCGGCGTCGTCGGGTTCGTGATCGTCGCGGTCGGTGCATGGCTGCTCGCGCCCACGCCGGGCCTCGCGATCACGGCAGTGCTCGGCGCGCTCGCGGCCGGGCTCGCGTACGAGTGGATCCACTACCTCTGCCACTCGAGCTACCGACCGAAGGGCCGGTGGTACCGGGCGATCTGGAAGCACCATCGCCTGCACCACTTCAAGAACGAGCACTACTGGATGGGCGTCACGATGCACCTCGGGGATCGCCTGCTCGGCACGATGAAGGAGGTCGGCGACGTCGAGACCTCGCCGACGTGCCGCAACCTGCTGGACACGGACTAGCGTTTCTCGACGCGCGTCGCCTCCCTCCACCACGGCGCTGACGCGCTGGTAGTCGACGTGCCCGCGCTCGCAGGCGCTTCTGGTACGCTGGGCGCGATGCGTCGTCTGCTCGTCGTTCCCGTGTTGCTGGTGCTCGCGTGTGGAGGCGGAGGAGGAGCGGACGGTGACGGCGGAACCGCGGAGAGCACCGACACGAGCGTGTCGGCGACGACTCCCGACGACGGGGCCGATACGACGACGGCGACGGATCCGGACCCGGACGGCGCGAGCGACCTCGACCTCCCGCCGCCGAACGAGGCTCCCGTCGCGATGTTCACGGCGACGCCCGAGGCGGGCCCTGCCCCGCTCGCAGTGACGTTCGATGCGAGCGCGAGCACCGATCCCGACGGCACCATCGTGTCGTACGAGTGGATGCTGGGGGCCGACGCCGACGACGGCGTGATGGTGATGCAGGACTTCGCCGAGGTGGGCTGCCACGACATCACGCTCACCGTCACCGACGACGAGGGCGCCACGGGCACGGCGGAGGGAGTCGTCGTCGTCGCGCAGGGAGCCGCCGAGGTGCCACCGATGGTCACGGTCGACGTCGCGCCGCGGCCGAGCGCCGTGCTCGCGCGCGACCTCGCGACCGACGAGGGCACCGCGACGTTCCAGGGCAGCGTCGCGTCGCAGGGCTACACGCACGTGCTCGCCGAGGTGCTGAACGCGGGCGTGGTGGACTCGAGCGTGTCGGTGCCGCTGTGCGGCGTCGCACCGGTGGAGTTCATGATCGACGTGCCGATCCCGTCGGAGCTCACCGCGTTCGACGTGCGGCTGTCGCTCGTCGGCGGCGAGACACCGCAGGAGTTCTACTCCGTCACGGATCTCGTCGCCGGCGATCTCTACCTCGTGCAGGGGCAGTCGAACGCGGTGGCGGCCGCGCAGAGCGGCGACGCGAACGAGAACCAGAACCCCTTCGTGCGCAGCTTCGGCAGCAACACGCAGGACGGCGCCGCCAATGCGGCCGACGTCACGTGGCGCATGGCCGAGGGCAACGCAGGCAGCGGGCCGGCGGCGATCGGTCAGTGGGCGATCCGCATGGGATCGCTGCTCGCGACGACCCACGAGACGCCCATCGGCATCGTGAACGGTGGGCTCGGCGGCCAGCCGATCTCGTTCTTCCAGCGCAACGACGGCAACCCCACCGACCCCGCGACGAACTACGGCCGCGTGCTCACGCGGTTGCGCAACGGCGGCATGGATCAGTCCCTGCGCGCGATCCTCTGGTACCAGGGCGAGGCCGACGGCGCAGCCTCGCAGGTGCACCACGACGGCTTCGTCGCGCTGAAGGACGACTGGACGGAGGACTACGGCGGCTTCGAGCGCATCTACGTCACGCAGCTGCGCGCCGGGTGTGGTGGCGATCTGCTGAACTCGCAGGAGGTGCAGCGTGTGCTCGCCGACGACTTCGCAGAGATCACGGTGATGTCGACCACCGGCCTCGACGCGCACGACGGCTGCCACTACGCGTACGAGAACGGCTACCGCGAGCTGGGCAATCGCTACGCGGCACTGCTCGGTCGCGATCTGTACGACGAGATGCCGGACGCCGACGTGCAGCCGCCGAACCCGGACACGGTGCAGCTGATGAACGGCGGCACCGAGGTGCACATCACCATGCGCAACGCCGAGTCGGCGCTCACGTTCGCCGAAGGGGCGCAGGCCGACTTCCGCGTCGAGGGCACCACCGCGACGATCACGGGCGGCTCCGCGAGCGGCAACGTCGTCGTGCTCACCATGTCGGGCGACGCGACCGGCACGACGGGCGTCAGCTACCTCGGCCACATCGGCGCGGGACCGTGGGTGCTGAACGAGAACGGCATCGGCCTGCTCGCGTTCGGCCACATCCCGATCACGCCGTGAGCGCCGACGCTCCCCGCGATCAATCCACCGGGTAGGCGCAGATGGATCCGTCCTGGATGACGAAGCACTCCATCCCGTCGGGGCACGGCTCGCCGGCCTCGCACGAGAGGCGGCATTGATCGTTCACGCAGACCGGCATCGCGCGCCCCGTCTCGGCGACGGGACACTCGTCGACCGCGAAGCAGGGCGGCGCGCAGTAGTTCGCGACGACCGCGGTCTTGTCGGCGAGCTGCAGGCACTCGTGCGACGGGTCGGCGCACTGGTCCGTGGCGATGCAGGTGGGGTACGCGGGCCCGGTGGTGCCGCCGCTCGTCGTCTCGGGCGGGTCGGATCCCGATGACGACGACGAGGACGACGTCTCCGACGACGTCGTGCTGCTCGTGGAGCCGGTCGTCGAGCCATCCGCCCACGATCCGCTCGTCGTCGTGCTCGTGTCGTCGCCCGCATCGTCGGCGTGCGACGTAGTGCCATGATCGGTGTCCTCGCCCACCGACACACCGCCGGAGCCGACGCCGCTCGTGTCGAAGATCGAGCAACCGGCGACGAGGGCCGCGAGCACCGCGAGACGCGTCATCCGATCAAGCCGGGGATCTTGTCGGGCACCTCGCCCAGCGTCTCGTCGACGCCGACGGCCTCGAGCACGGTGTTGAGCACGGCGGCGGGGTGGATGCCCTGGGCCTTGATGTGGCGCCCCGGCGTCGTGTGCATGCCACCGGCCTTGCCGCCGACGAGCATCACCATGTTCTCGGTGGAGTGCGGGCTCGAGTCGCCGCCGCTCTCGAGGTCGAAGCCCCAGCCGCCCTCGAACGCGAGCACGACCGCCGTCTGATCGAGCAGCGATGCGCCGTCGACGTCCTCGGTGTCGCGCAGCTTCTGCACGAGCCGCGCGAAGTGCTTCACGTGCCACGCCGCGCAGTCGGCCAGCGCGTCCTGCATCTGCGCCTCGTCGTCGCCGATGCTGCCGTGCGTGATCTCGTGCAAGTCGCTCGGCAGGCCCAGCGCCGTGTACATGTTCATGAAGCACTGCGCGTACGTGATCATGAACGACGCCACGCGCGAGATGTCGCAGGTGAACGCCATGTGCACGAGGTCGGTCATCACCGACGCGCGCAGGTCCTCGTCGGAGTATCCGTTCGCGTTCTCGTAGTACGCGTTGTAGTCGCCGCCGCCCGAGGGATCGATCGCGTCCCCGATGGCCGGATCGTCGCCCGGGTGCTCGAGCATCATGCATGCCGGTGCATCGGGCGGCTCGATCTGTGCCAGCTGGGCCTCGAGCGCGCGCAGCTCGTCGAAGTGGCGCTCCATCCGGATCTTGTCGGCCTGACCGAGGCGGGCGCGCAACGCCCCGGCGTCGTCGGCGACGAGGTCGACGACGCTCTTGCGCATCGCGAGCAATCGCTTGGCCGCGAGCGCCTCGGCCGGATCCGGCGGCACGAAGCCGGTGAAGAGCGACTCGAACGCGAGGCGCGGGCTCGTGACGGGTGGCACCTGCTCGAGCTGGCCGCGCGCGTTGATGCGCGCCGAGATCACGCCGTCGGTGCCGCCGTCGGAGTCGACCCGATAGAAGGATGGTTGGGCGCGATAGGCGAGCACCGGCTGCGGCGAGCTCTGCCCCAACACACCCGCGGCGACCCAGTCGGACGACGGCCCCGGCAGCGCGCCGTAGTTCTCGACGTCGAAGCGCTGGCCGGTGACGAGCACTTGATGGCTCGTCGAGTGGAACGACGCCGGCCGCCCCGCCACCGGCGGATCGACGCCCACCGGGATCTCGAGCCCCGACACGAGCGAGACGACGTCGTCGACCGCGAGATCGACGATGGGTTGCAGGCCTCGGGTGGTCACGCCGTTCCACGGGCCCTCGGCGGCCGGCGCGATGCGGTCGCCGCCGTACGATCCGATCGAGAAGCCCGCGAACATGAACGCGTAGCGCATGGGCTTGCCGCCGGCGTGCACGCGCTTCGGCATGAACAGCTCGAGGAACGGCAGCGCCATGCACGTGCCACCGATGCCGCGCAGGAATCGTCGACGTCCGAACGAGGTCGTCTTCACGGCGACTCCTCCTCTCGGCGATGGCGGAACGCCTCCGAGGCGACGTACGCAGACAGCCACGGCCGCATGTGCATGCCGCCGTCGGCCGACGACTCCTCGACGAGGCGGGCGACGAGCGCCTGATCGTGCTCGTCGAGCTCGAAGCGCCCGATCGCGAAGCGATAGAGCTGCTGTGCGACGCACGACTCCACGAGCCCCGACTCGATCGCGAGCTGGCCGAGCTCCGCGGGCCCGTTGAACGTGCCCACGCCGACGAAGTCACCCTCGCCCTCGATGACGCAATCGGGCCGGTCGATGTCGGTCTCGCGGAACGCCCCGCTCGCGTCGTAGTTCTCGAGGCCGAACCCGATCGGATCCATCATCGAGTGGCACGACGCGCACGCCTCTTCGCGGGACATGAAGTAGCGCTCGTGCTTGCACGCGTTCGGGTCGGCTTCCGGCGGCTCGCACACGTCGACCATGAGCTCCGGCGGCGGCTTGGGGATCTCCGTGCAGAACAGCTTCGTGCGCACGAGCAGGCCGCGCTGGGTGGGACTCGTGTCGCCGAACTTGGCCCCCACCGACAGGAACGACCCGTGCGACAGGAGCCCGGCGCGTCCCGACTCGCCGTAATCGACCCAGCCTGCGGCGCCGTCGGGCGCCGGCAAGCCGTAGTGCTCCGCGAGCTCGGCCGTCAGCCACGTCTCGGTGGACGTGAGCATGTCGGTCCACGGACGCTCCTCGTCGAACACGATGCGCTGCACGAGCTGGTCGGTCTCGGTGTGCATATCGCCGTAGATCCCGGCGACGCTGAGGTTCTCGTAGCTCAGCCACAGCGCGTGGAAGCGGTTCACGCGAGCGCGCGCGCGATCGTCCTCGATCAGCGTCGCGGCCGCGGCGACGATCCCCGCGCTGTCGTCGAGCTCACCCGCGTCGGCCGCATCGAGCAGCCAGTCCGGCGGCGTGCTGCCGAGCAGCAGGTACGAGAGCCGCGCGCCGACCTCGTGGCCGTTCAAGCGGAACAAGCCGGGCTGATCGGCGATCGGCTCGCCGATCTCGACGCGGTAGACGAACTCGGGGTGTTGCAGGAGCGCGCGCAACACCGCGCTCACGCCGACCCAGAAGTCGTCGGCCTCGATCGCGTGGGCGTGCAGCGCGACGAGCGTCTCGATCTCTTCGTCGGCGAGGGGCCTTCGCAGCGCGCGGCGCCCGAACGCGCCCGCGAACTCGCGCAGGCACTCGGCATCGTCGGCCCCGCTCGGCGTGCACGGCACGATCGCGGCGCGCAGATCGGCGTCGGCGATCACCGCCTCGGCGATGTCGCCCGCGACGATCTCGAGCCCCTTGATGAGCGGCTCGGACGGGGTCTGCAGCGTGTAGTCGTTGTCGAACGGCGTGAGCGTGTCGGCCGGCAACAGCTCCTTGGCCTGCGCGGCATCGAAGCCGAGCAGGTCGACGATCGTCTGCTGGTACTCGGCGATCGAGAGGCGGCGCAGGCCCGACACGCCGACCTCGTTCGCGTCGTCCTCGGGGATCGGCCCGTCGTCGTCGGCCCCGTCGGACGCACCGTCGTCGTCGGCCGACGCCGCGCTGCCCGAGCCCTCGTTCGCGGCCGGGTGACCGCTGTAGCAACCAACCGGGCCCGCGACGAGACACGCGGCGAACCACGCCAGGCGCCCGGCTTCGCGTGTTCCCGCCACCGTCGACGATGCTCGCACCCCGGTCATGTCCGATCAACCGCGCGAGTGGTTCACGGCGGACGACGTTCTTTCACCGAGGCACGTCGCGCACGTGGGCGAGCGAACGTCCTCGGCACGCGAGCGGTGGGGCACCGATGTCATGCGGCTCGCGGTCGCACGCGGGATCCGAGCGCGTTCGCGCGCGACTCGCTGCCTCATGACTTACCAAGGCCCGCGGAATCGCTTGCTCCTGTCGCTCGTCTGCCTCCTCGCCGCGTGTCACGAATGGGTCGACGTGCGGCAGTGCCCTGCGGGTCAGCAGGAGCACGAGGATCGCTGCCTGCCCACGCCGACGATCGTCTTCCTGCGCTGCGTCGAGGCGTTCCGCATGGAGAAGGTCGAGCACGATCGATCGTCGAAGCTCGCGATCGACGCGACGGCGCCGACCGGCAGCGGCACCGTCGGCGGATCGCTGCAGCGCACGAAGGCGAACCGCGAGAGCAGGGAGTACACCGAGATGACCGAGACCGGCATCGGCATCGCAGTCGAGGAGTGCCGCCGACAGGAGCAGGCCGAGCGCGAGAGTCGACTCGCCGCCGCGCTGCACGATGCCGAGTCCGCGCGCACGCAGATGCAGGCCGCGCGGGCCGATGCCGCGACGGCGACCGCGAAGGTGGAAGACCTCGAGAAGGCGAGCGAGGCCCTGCGCGAGGAGCTCGGCGCGACCACCGAGGCGCTCGACGAGAGCAAGCAGCGGATCGCCGAGCTCGATCCGTGCGCGGCGGAGGTGTGGGACGCGTGCAACGAGAAGGCGATCGTCGCGCACGAGACCGGTGATCACGGCGGCGCTGCTCGCATGTTCGACGCCGCGTGCAAGGGCGGACACGCGCAGGCGTGCGACAACCGCGGGCGCATCCTCGAGCACGGGCTCGGCGTCCCCACCGACTCGCGCGCCGCGTTCCGTCACTACGCGCGCGCGTGCGAGCTCGGCAGCGTCGAATCCTGCGTGAGCGAAGGCGTCCTCGCGCAGGCCGGGCGCGGCACGACGCGCGACCCGGAGCGCGCCGCCCGACGCTTCGCGAAGGCGTGTCGGGCGGACTCGGCCCGCGGCTGCTGGAACTTCGGCGACGCGCTCGCGCGGGGCGTCGGGGTCGAGCGCGACGAGGGGCGCGCCGCCGCCTCGTTCGCGCGGGCCTGCGAGCTCGGCGAGTCCGATGCGTGCGAGCGCGCCGACGACCTCGTGGCACCGGTGGCGAGCGCAGCGGCGGACGACTCAGGCCCGGAGGGCCGTGAAGACAACCCGACGAGGCCGACACGCTGACGATCGCGACGGATGCCTTGACGGGGCGCGGGCCGACGCAGGACTGTCGGCCGGCATGCGATCGAGCTGGAACGACGAGGACGCGAGCGCGGCAGTGCAGCGCTGGAGCACCGGCAAGCACGCCAACGCCGACGTCGCGCTGCGCGTCTACACTGCGCGGCTCATCGGGCGCGAGCCGAGTCTCGTGCTGCACGGCGGCGGCAACACGTCGGTGAAGACGACGCTGGCCGACGAGCTCGGTGCGCCGGTGCCCGTCGTGTGCGTGAAGGGCAGTGGCTGGGACATGGCCGACATCGAGCCGGCCGGACATCCGGCGGTACGACTCGAGAGCCTGACGGCCCTGCGCGCACTGCCGGAGCTCTCGGACGAGGACATGGTGAACGCCGCACGCACGCGGCTGCTCGACGCGAGCGCGCCGAATCCGTCGGTCGAGGTGTTGCTCCACGCGTTCCTGCCCCATCGCTTCATCGATCACTCGCACGCGGACGCGATCCTCTCCATCGTCGACCAGCCCGACGCGCCCACGCTCTGCCGCGAGGTGTGGGGCGATCGGCTGGCGATCGTGCCGTACGTGATGCCCGGCTTCGCGCTCGCGAAGCTCGCCGCCGACGTGCAGGCTGCGAGCCCGCGCTGCGAGGGCTTGCTGCTGCTGCAGCACGGGCTGTTCACGTTCGGCGACAGCGCGCGCGAGTCGTACGAGCGTCACATCGCTGCGGTCGACGCCGCGGAGCGATTCGTCGCGGCGCGCCGCCGTGCCGTGCAGGTACCGGCGCGGCCGGACGTCGCGTGGGCCGAGCTCGCGCCGATCCTGCGCGGTCGACTCGGTGCGGGCACGCATCGCTTCGTCCTGACGCTGCGCACGAGCCCGGACATCCGGGCGTTCGTCGACGACCCGGAGCTCCGCACGCTCGCCACGCGGGGACCTGCCACGCCCGACCACGTGATCCGCACGAAGCAGCGCCCGCTCGTGCTCGATCCGACCGAGGGAGGCGATCTCGCGGCGCACGTGGATCGCGAGCTCGCGCGCTACCGCAGCGAGTACCACGCCTACTTCGCGGCGCAGGTGGCCGCGAAGGCGGTGACGCGCACCGAGCTCGATCCCCACCCGCGCATCGTGCTCGTGCCCGGGCTCGGCCTCGTCGCCGCCGGCGCGGATGCGAAGGCGGCCGCGATCGCGGCCGACATCTACGAGCACACGATCGCGATCATCCGCGGCGCGGAGGCGGTCGGCCACTACCGTGCCCTGCCCGACGGCGACATCTTCGACATGGAGTACTGGTCGCTCGAGCAGGCCAAGATCGGAACGCCAAGCAAGCTCGGAAAGGCGACCGCCAAGCCGCTCGCGTCGCGCGTCGTCGTCGTCACCGGCGCGGCGTCGGGCATCGGCGCCGCGGCAGCGCGCAAGCTCGCGGCCGCGGGCGCGATGCTGTGGCTCGTCGATCGCGATGCCGACGCGCTCGCTGCGATCGCGGGCTCGTTGCGCGCCGGTCACGAGGCCGTCGACGTCACCGATCGCGACGCGGTGCATCGCACGATCGCGCGCGCGGTCGAGCGCTTCGGCGGCATCGACGGCCTCGTGTCCAACGCAGGCACCGCTCCCCAGGCACCGATCGACGCGTGCCCGCCCGAGCTCTTGCAGGACAGCCTCGCGGTCAACCTGCTCGCCCATCAGTGGTTCGCCGAGGCGGCGATGCACGTGATGCGGGCGCAGGGCACCGGCGGATTCCTCGTGTTCAACGCGTCGAAGTCCGCGTTCAACCCGGGGCCCGGCTTCGGACCCTACGCGATCGCGAAGGCGGGGCTCGTCGCGCTGATGAAGCAGTACGCGGTGGAGGGCGGCCCGCATGGCATCCGCTCCAACGCGGTGAATGCCGATCGCGTGCGCACGAAGCTGCTCGACGAGCGCGACGTCGCCGCCCGCGCGAGGGCCCGCGGGCTCGAGCCCGACGACTACTGGCGGGCGAACCTGCTCGGCCGCGAGGTGACCGTCGACGACGTCGCCGACGCCCTCGTCGCGCTCGCGCTCGCGGAGTGCACGACGGGCGCGGTGCTCCCGGTCGATGGGGGCAACATCGCGGCTTCACCTCGCTGAGCGGTCCGCGCGCGCGCACGTCCGTGGCACCATCGACGGCGATGCGTCTCCCCGCCGTGCTGGGCCTGTCGCTCCTCGCGATCGCACCCACGGCCCGGGCGGAGCGCGAGCTGTTCGGGCGACCGGTGCACGAGACCACGCCGGCGAGCGCCGAGGAGCTCGCGCGCCGTCGCGCGGCGCTGCAGGAGCACCTCGACGCGAACGATCTCGTGCTCGATGGCGATCGGATCGTGCCGCGACTGGACCTGCGTGCGCCCACTCGACCGCAGGCGGGCGGCTCGGCGTGGGAGGACCCGCCGCACTACGCGACGATCTACCTCAACTTCATGGGCGGAATGCTGTCGAGCGGCACCAATGCCGCCGCGATGGAATCGGGCTGCGTCGGCGCGCTGCCGATCGACTATCCCGCGTTCGACGGCAGCGAGTCCTTCGCGCTCACGGTGATCCAGGTGTTCGAGAATGCGATGGCGCCGTATGCCGTGCGCATCGTCCACGAGGAGGCACCGCCGTCCCATCTGCCCTACAGCATGGTGATGATGGGCGGCTCACCGCAGGACATCGGCCTCGGTGCGGGCATCCTCGGCGTGTCGTGCAGCTCCGACTGCGGCGACGTCTGGTGGCGCGACACCACGTTCGCGTTCACCGAGCAGAGCAACAGCTCGCTCACGCTCGGCAACACCGCGCTGCAGGAGGCCGCGCACGCGTTCGGCCTCGATCACATCGCGGGCAACGGTCACATCATGTATCCGTTCGCGAGCTCGGGTGAGAAGAGCTGGGCGACCGAGTGCACGCCCTACGACGATGCGACGGGCGGCATCAGCTGCACGTACGTGCACGACGTGTTCTGCGGCGAAGATGCCGGCATGCAGAACGACCACGCCGAGCTGCTCGCGTACTTCGGGCCCAACGAGCCCGACGTCGTCGCGCCCACGGTCACGATCACGGAGCCGGCCGATGGCGCGGAGTACCCCGGCCCGGTCGTCGTCACGGTCGCGGCCGAGGTCGGCGACGATCACGAGGGATTCGGCTGGCGACTGGTGGTCCAGCCCGAGTGCGGCCCGGCGGCCACGAGCGACGCGATCCAGTTCGAGACCGCGTGGAACCTCGATCTCCCCGAAGGCGCGTACACGATCCGCGTGGAGGCGATCGATCACGATCGCAACACGGGCGAGGACGAGGTCACGATCCGCGTGGGCGAGCCGATGGCCACCGACACCGGCTGCGACGAGCCGAGCACGAGCTCCGAGTCGTCCGCCACGCCCGAGTCAGGGACCAGCAGCGGAACCGACGACCCGCCGGCGGGCGACGATCCGAAGCCGGGCTGCGACTGCAACGCCGGCCCTCGACCGTGGCCGGCCCTCGCGGTCGTGCTCGTGCTCGGTGCTCGACGCCGACGCGCGTGTTGAGGAGCGCGACGTGACGACGCCCGCCGCGAGCACGACGACGCGCCTGGGCGAGGTCGCGTGGGTGTTCGCGAAGGTCGGCACGATCACGTTCGGAGGACCGGCCGCCCACATCGCGATGATGGAGGAGGAGGTCGTGCGTCGCCGCGCGTGGATCGATCGCGCGACGTTCCTCGACCTCGTGGGCGCGACCAACCTGATCCCGGGGCCCAACTCCACCGAGCTCGCGATCCATCTCGGCCGACTGCGCGCGGGGTGGCTCGGGCTCGTCGTCGCCGGCGCGAGCTTCATCCTGCCCGCCGCGACGATCGTCTCGGCGATCGCGTGGATGTACGTGCGCTACGGCGAGCTGCCGCGCTTCGCCGGCGTGTTGTGGGGGATCAAGCCGGTGATCATCGCGGTGGTCGTGCAAGCGCTCGTGGGCCTCGGCAGGACCGCGGTGAAATCGACCGCCCTCGCCGTCGTGGGGATCGCCGCGTTCGCTGCCTCGCTCATGGGCATCCACGAGCTCGTCGTGCTCGCCGTGGCGGGCGTGCTCGTCGCGAGCTGGGCACGCGTGCGTCCCGATCGACCCGCGACCGCGGCGGTGGTGCTCCCGCTCGTGGGCCTCGTGGCCCCCGCGGGCGCGGCCTCGTTCGGGCTCGCGCCCTTGTTCTTCGTCTTCCTGAAGATCGGCTCGGTGCTGTTCGGCAGCGGCTACGTCTTGCTCGCGTTCCTCCGCGCCGACCTCGTCGAGCGGCTGGGCTGGCTCACCGAGGCCCAGCTCCTCGACGCCGTCGCGGTCGGACAGTTCACGCCGGGCCCGGTGTTCACGACGGCGACGTTCGTCGGGTGGGTGCTCGGTGGGCCCGCGGCCGCGGCGGTCGCGACCGCCGGGATCTTCCTGCCCGCGTTCGTGTTCGTCGCGCTGTCGGGGCCGCTGGTGCCCCGCCTGCGGCGCTCGCCGACGGCAGGCGCGGTGCTCGACGGCGTCAACGTCGCCTCGCTCGCGCTCATGGCCGCGGTCGCGTGGACGCTCGGACGCGCGGCGATCGTCGACGTGCCCACCGCCGTGATCGCCGGCATCGCGGCGGTGCTCCTGTTGCGCTGGCGCGTGAACTCGGCGTGGCTCGTGCTCGGAGGCGCGGTGCTCGGCGCGCTCGTGTGATGGCTACTCGCAGGGGTCGGCGTGGCCGTTGCCGGGCTCCTCGCACGGCATCCAGCCCTCCGGCGCACAAGACGTGGTGAGGAACCACGCCTCGTCGTCGTCATCGCAGCGGACGAACTCGCCGGCCTTGCACTCGGCCACGTCCGCGCATGCCACGAACTCGGCTTCGCCGATGCAGTAGTTGGATCCGGTGGTGGGTTGGAACGGCGAGGCGAAGAGCGCCATGCAGTCGCCGCTGGCGGCGTCGCACGCCTCCGCGTCGAGCTCTTCACACGCGACGGGCTCTCCGGTGCTGTCCTCGCCCTCGGCCGACGTCGTGTCCTCGTCGTCGTTCGCGTCGTCGTTCGCGTCGTCGTTGCTCGTGCCGTCCTCCGTCCGACCGTCGTCTTCCGAAGTGGTCGCGGGCGGCTCGCCGCTCTCCTCCGTGCCGACGCTCGCCGATGCGTCGTCGTCGTCGTCGTCGTCGTCGTCGTCGTCGTCGTCCGCGGCGCTCGTCGTCCCGGGCGTGGTGGACGAGGACTCGCCGCCGTCGGCCGACGCCGTCATCGACTCTTCGACGCCCGACTTGCACGCACCGGCGCCGAGCGCGAGTCCCACGATCGCTGCGAGCTCCACCCGTCGCACGAGGCGATGGTGGCACGGTCGCTCAGAAATACCAACCGATGACGAACTTGATCCACAGCTGGTGGATCTCGTAGTCGTCGTCGAGGTTCCCTTGCAGGTCGTCGTCGTCGGGGAAGAAGTTCAGATCGAAGTCGAGCTCCCCCCCGAGGAACAGGCTGCGCCACACGGCCCCCTGGACGCCGCCGCCGACCGACAGGTTGAAGCCCGCGTCGGTGTCGTCGTCGTCGATGAACGGCGCGTCCTCGACGTCGATGATCGACAGCGCGAGCCCGGGCCCGACGAGGCCGTAGCCCCATACCTTGTTCGTGCCGCCGCCGATGCGCAGCTCACCGGCGATGCGCAGCATGTTGCCGTGGACGTCGTCGTCCGGGTCGAAGTCGTCCCAGTTGTAGATGGTGTGCTCGAACGAGCCGCCGGCGCTGATCTTGAAGTAGCGCGTGGGCGTCCACAGGTAGCCGCCGCCGATGCCCCAGCCCCACGTCGGATCCAGATCGAAGTAGTCGTCGTGCTCGATCGCCAGCTGCACCACACCGGGCGCGCCGTAGATGTAGCCGCCCTGGTGGATGCCGTCCCCGCGGCGACCGCGAGGAGCGGCATTCGCATCGGCGGCGAGCAACAGCGTGGCCGCGGCGGCCACGAAGCCAGCGAGACATGCGAGGGGGCGAGCGCTCACGGGCCTCATCGTTCCACGCTCGTCGTCGCTCGGCCAGCTGCGACACTCTCCCACCGCGGTCTCGTCGCCCATCGCGATCGAAACGTCGCACCGATCACGCGCCGTACGGCCGACGCGTGCTCGCATGATCAGCGTCGCCGGTCGGCCGTCTCGACCGGCACCGTCGTCACGGTTCGAACGGACGATCACGATCGGGTGACTCCCACGCCACGCGATGTCGATCCGTGACGCAGTCGATCGGCAGGTTTCACCTGCTTGCCCCGAGATCGACGCACTCACCGCCTAGGGTGCACCGCGATGAAGCGCGCGTGCATCGTACTCGTCCTCGTGCATCTCTTCGGTTGCCACGACTCCGACACACCGAGTGGTGCGGACGAGTCCGCAGAGCCGGTCGATCGCCAAGGGTGCGACGCGCCGCCGATCGCGTGGGCGCTCGCACCGGATGTCGCTGCCATCGATGCTTGGCTCGCGCCGGCCGGCTTCGACGTCCGTCCGCTGCCGCTCGACCGGTCCGCCTTCGGGCTCCAGGGCTTGGTGGTGATCGGCTCGGGTGCCAGCGCGTTGCCCGAGTACGGCGAGTACATGGAGGCCTTCGCCGACGGCCTCTACTACTTCGTCGACGACGCGAACGTCTTGATCGAGCTCGATCAGGATCCCGAGGTCGAGCCGACGCCTCCCTTCCTGCCCACGACGCACGACGCCGTGCGCGAGCCGGCCGAGCCGAAGTCGCTCACGGTATTGCGCGCGGACCATCCGCTGTTCGCGGGGCTGGTGCAGGACGGCGAGCCGATCGCGTGGAGCGGCGGCATGGGCACCGAGGCCTTCGCCGAGCAGGCCGGCTTCGAGGTGCTGCTCGCCGGCTCGGGTGACGGACGCGACGGCGCGTTGCTCGAGGGCGCGTACGGACAGGGCCGCATCCTCCTGTCGAGCATGGCACTCGATGCGCCGCGCGGGCAGCAGGCGGATCGCGACGCGTTCGCGGCGGGCTTCGCCACCAACCTCCGCACGCATCGCGAGAGCGTGTGCCTGCGCGAGGGCGCGCCGGTGAAGCCCACGCCGCCGCCGGAGCCCGTGCAGTTCACCGAGGGATCGAGCGTGCTCGTCGCGCTGCCCGACACTCAGGTCTACTCGCTGCGCCTGCCCGGCGTGTTCGACAGCCAGACGTCCTGGATCGCGCGCAATGCCGCCGAGCTCGACATCCGCTACGTGTTCACGCTCGGCGACATCGTGAACAACAACAGCGACCTCGAGTGGCAGCGCGCCCAAGCGGCATTCTCGCTGCTCGACGGCGTCGTGCCCTACGCGCTCGTGCCCGGCAACCACGACTACGGCCCCTCGGGCGACGCCGCGACGCGTGACAGCGGGCTCAACGAATGGTTCGACTACGACGCGCTCGCGGCGGTGCCGGGCTTCGGCGGCTCGTTCGAGCCCGGCAAGCTCGACAACTCGTTCCACCTGTTCGAGGCGGCTGGGCACGAGTGGATCGCGGTCGGGCTCGAGTGGGCGCCGCGCGACGAGGTGGTGGCGTGGGCGAACGACGTGATGGCGGAGCACCCCGATCGACTCGGCATCCTGCTCACGCACGCCTATCTGAACAACGACGACCGGCGCTACGATCACACCGATACCGAGCATTCGCAGGACTTCAACCCCTATCACTACGACACACCCGGCGAGATCAACGACGGCGAGGAGCTGTGGCAGAAGCTCGTGCGCCGCCATCGTTTCGTCATGACGCTCAACGGCCACGTGCTCGGCGACGGCAGCGGCTACCTCGCGAGCACGACCGATCTCGGCAACACGTGCCACCAGATGCTGTCGAACTACCAGATGAACTCGCTCGGTGGCGGTGGCTACCTGCGCATCATCGAGATCCTCCCCGACGGTCACACCGTGTCGGTGCGGTCGTACTCGCCGCTGCTCGATCGCTACCTGATGGGTGCGGATCAGCAGCTCTCGTTCGTCCTGGACGTGGACTGAACGACACCGAAACGTGCACGGGCGGCGACGCCGGCGTGACGTCGTCGTGCAGTTCGTGCGGTGTGCTGGTTCACATGAAACGAATCGGTCCGTCGTCTTGCATCCTCTTGGTCGCGCTCTCGGCCTGTCGCGACGACCGAGCCGAGGATCCCGGCGACTCCACCGGCAGCGTCACGGATCCCACCCTCGATCCACAGACGTCCAGCGGAGACACGACGGGAGAGGAGACCGCGGACGACACGCCCGATCCCGACACCACGACGACCGACTCCAACGACGACGGCCCCACGTGCGAGACGCAACAGTGCGGTGCCGAGTGCTGCGACGACGACGAGGAGTGCGTGCTCGACACGTGCCTGCCCGTGTGCACCACGAACGTGCGCTGCGGCGACGACCTGTCGGTGTGCTGTGCCGAAGGCGACGTCTGCCTGCAGCCGAGCTGCGTCACGCCCGGCATCGACTGCCTGGACTCCTACGACTGTCCCGAGGGCGAGTTCTGCGAGCCGAACCTCGGTGAGCACGGCCAGTGCCTGCCGAGTCCCGATCGGGGCACGTGCGAGATCGTGCCGGACTTCGGCGAGATCGAGCCCGTGCTCGAGTGGTCGTTCGAGACCGATCAGATCATCACGATGCCGGCCATCGGCGACATCGACGGCGACGAGCTGCCCGACCTCGTGGCGAACTCCATCTACGTGGGCGGCGTCGTGTACTCGGGCGAGATCATCGTGTTCGACGGGCAGACGGGCGCGGAGAAGCTGCGGGTCGAGGAGGACCCGGTCGCGGGCACGTACGGGTCGTACAGCCGATCGACACCGGCGCTCGGCGACGTCGACGAGAACGGGCTGGCCGACATCGTGTACTCGGGCCTGCCCAGCGGCAATGCCGAAGTCTTCAACTACTCGCTGATCCACGCCGTGGACGGGCTGGGCGATCACATCTGGCAGTCGCACGGGGAGAACGGCCTCGATCACTACATCTACACGCGCAACGGCGCCGTGCTGCTCACCAACCTCGACGACGATCCGGAGTCCGAGGTGGTGTACGGCATCGCCGTGCTCGATCACGACGGGCTCGTCGTCTCGGACGACTACACGAACGCGCTGAACCACGGCTCGGGCGTGTTCGGCAGCAACGGCACGTACGAGGGCGGCATCTCGACGGCGGTGGACCTCGACGGCGACCAGTACCCCGAGATCGTGAGCGGTCGCGAGGCGTGGAGCGTCGCATGGGTGCAGCCCGGCGTCGGCAATCCCGACGTGACGGTGAGCCCGTTCTGGCCCGCGACCACCGAGCCCGACGGCTATCCCGGCGTCGCGGACCTCGACGGCAACGGCAGCCCCGAGGTGGTGATCGTCGCCGAGGGCTTCATGCGCGTGCACGACGGGCTCACGGGCGCACTCTGGTGCGGCGTCGACGACACGGGCGCGACGTGCGAGGGCAACGACGCCGCGCGCACGCAGCCGATCGAGCTGCCGGCGGACGGGCTCGGCGGATCGATCGGCCGCGGCGGCCCGCCGACGCTCGCGGACTTCGACGGCGACGGTCGCGTCGAGGTGGGCGTGTCCGGCGGCTCGACGTACACCGTCTTCGACTTCGCGCGGCAGGACGAGGACATCGTGCAACCGGGCGGCGATCCGCCCCCCGGGCCGGGTGACGCGTTCGTCCGGTGGGCCGCTCCGATCTCGGACGAGTCGTCGAACGTCACCGGATCGTCGGTGTTCGACTTCCAGGGCGACGGCAGCGCGGAGGTGATGTACCAGGACGAGTGCTACGCGCGCGTGTTCGACGGAGCCACTGGCGCGGTGCTCGTCGAGATCGAGAACTCCACGCCGACGATCCACGAGTACCCGGTGGTGGCGGACGTCGACGCCGACGGCAACACCGAGTTCGTCATCGTGGCCGGCGACTCCAACCCGGAGCTGTGCATGGACATCCCCGGCTACACGCCCAGGCGCGGCGTGTTCGTGTACGGCGACTCGGAGGATCGCTGGGTGCGGACGCGGCAGGTGTGGACGCAGCACACGTACCACGTGACCAACGCGGGCTCGCTCGCGCTCACGCCACTCGTGGAGGATCCGAACTGGGCGCAGCCGGGGCTCAACAACTTCCGCCAGAACACGCAGGGCGAGGGGGCCTTCAATGCACCCAATCTCTCCGTGGACGTCGCGGTCGGGCTCGGCAACTGCCTCGACGAGCAGTTCACGATCATCGTGACGGTGCGCAACGAGGGCTCGCTCGGCGTGCCGGCGGGCATCGAGGTCACGCTGTGGGAGGGCGACGACGCGACCGGCGACCTGATCGGCACGATGTTCACGAGCACGGCGCTGCTGCCGGGTGGCTTCGAGCAGCTCGAGTGGCTCGTGGGTGCACCCGCGCGCGAGGCCAAGACGTTCTACGCCACGGTCGACGACGCGGCGTTCTCGTCCGGCGAGATCGCGGAGTGCGACGAGAGCGACAACGAAGGCGGCACGATGACGGTCGCCTGTCCCACGCCGGGCTGAGCGAGCGCGTCGAAATCGGCCGCGCGCTTTGTCGCCGATCGTTGACGCGAATGTCACGGCTCGGACACGGCGCGCGATCGACCGCACGCCGAGGGTGACCGCCGCCCGGCGTCGGCAAGCCTATCCTCCGGCGCGTGTCGCATCGAGGTCGTCTCGTCGCCGCGCCCGCGCTCGGTGTGCTCGGCGTGCTCGCGTGCGCCGAGCCGGACGCGCGCGAGGCCTGGCTGCGCAACACGCTCGTGCTCGACAACCAGGACCTGTACGAGCGCGACGCGGATCTCACGGGCGGCAAGCTGGCGAAGATGTCCGAGTCGCCGTTCGCGTTCCTGCGCGGCACGGCACCGCAGTTCGCCCGCGACGTGCTCGAGCCCGGCGGTCCGGTGCAGTGGCGCAGCGTCGTCGACGAGCACACCGACGACGTCGCGCTCGTGGGTGACGCCCATCCGGAGAACGTCGGCACGTTTCGCAGCGGCGCCGGCACGGTGCACGTCGACTTCAACGACTTCGACGCGTCGACGTTCGGTCCGTTCGACCTCGACGTCGTGCGGCTCGCCGTCGCGATGCGCGTGGCGTGTCGACAGGGCGCGAGCGAGCTGCCGGAGAACGAGCGAGCGCTGCTGGACGACGCCGACATCGACGAGATCACGCGCGCGGTGCCCCGGGGCTGGATCGAGGAGATCCGCACGCTCGAGCAGGGCGGCAACGCCACGGTGCCGACCGCCGCGAATCCGGGCGGCACGATCGCGGCCGAGCTCATCGACGATTCGATCGAGGACGGCGGGGCCGCGAGCACGCTGTCCGACGCCACGCGCATCGTCGACGGGCAACGCGTGATGTTCTACGGCGACGTCGAGCCTGCGCGGATCCTGACGTTCGGCGAGTACGAACAGGTCGTCCTCGAGCACTCGCTGCGCGAGCTGTCGGACTGGGAGTACGCGCGGGTCGAGGCGCTCGTCGAGATCTGGGCGCCGACGCTGCTCGTCGAGCTGTCGGAGCCACCGGTCGTGCTCGGCGTGTCGCGCCGCTACGGGCAGGGCATCGCGAGCTATCCGCTCTATCGCTGGTACGTGCTGCTCGCGGGCCCCACCGACAGCCTCGACGACGATCTGCTCGTCGAGATGAAGGAGGTGCGCGACGCGATCCCGCTTCCCGGCCTCGCGCGCCCGCTCGACACCCCGTTCGACGGCAACGGCCAGCGCGTCACGTCGCTCGAGCGCGATCTCCACGCGTTCCCCGATGCCGATCCGTGGCTCGGCTGGGCCGACGACGGCGGGCAGTCGTTCCGCGTCCGCGAGCGCACCGGCTACCAGGACGGCTTCGAGGTCGCCCGCATCGCGCCGCGCCTCGTCGCGCGCGACTGGACCGCCGGTGATCTCGTCGAGTTCGCGGCGCTCGCGGGGCACCTGCTCGGGCGCAGCCATGCGGGAGCGACGAAGGCCGACGGCGAGCGCGGGCTGTCGGCGCTCGCCCGGGCGATCGACGACGACGACGCGTTCGTCGACGACGTCGTCGCGTTCGCGGAGGCCTACGCACCGATCCTCGAGGACGATCATCGTCGGCTGATCGCACTCATGACCGCGCATGGCCCGACGCTGGGGTACGACCGATGATCGCTGCCGTCGTTTCGCTCGTGCTCGCGATCGAGCCGCCGACCGAGCCCGCTCCGCCGGACGACGCGACCGTCGTCGCGCCGGAGCCCACCGCCGAGACGCCGGCCGAGCCGGCCCCGCCCGAGCCCGAGCCGGCCGCGACGCCCACGCCCGCACCGGCGACCGCACCGGCGACGACACCCGCGCCCACGCCGACGACGACGGCGACGAAACGCGAGCGCCGCCCGTTCGGCCTCTTGCGCGACAAGGGCTGGATCCCCAACGCCTGGCCGACGCAGCAGCTGTGCGCGCTCGAGACGGACGTGGCTCCGGTCTGCGTGCTCGTGCGCGCCGACGTGTTCGCGGGCTATCGCGCATCGTGGATCGGCGGCGATCCGTTCAACGAGTTCCGCCTCGATCGCGCCGAGGTCGGCACGGGCCTCCTGTGGAAGCCGTTCGATCGACTCGAGACCGGTGCGACGGTCGGCGTCGAGGCGGTGCGGTCAGCGGGTCCGCAGAGCCTCACCGGCATCGACGGCGACAGCCTCGTCGTGCGCTTGCTCGACGCGTACGGCCACGCGGCGCTGCACGTCGGCCCGATCGATCTCGGCCTGCGCGGCGGCCTCGTGCCCGAGCGCTGGATCGAGCAGCTCGAGAAGGGCTACGACACGCGCGGCTTCGATGCGCTCGGCTCGGATCGGCTGCGCTTCTTCGATCGCTCCGACCTCGGCGTCACGCTCACCGCGAGCGGGTGGAAGGGACTCGTCGACGTCGACCTCGAGATCGTGAACGGCGAGGGCCGGGCCCAGCGCGAGCTCAACAAGGGCAAGAACATCACGGCGATGGTCACCGTGCGGCCGTGGCAGCGCGACCACGCCAAGGGGCCGATGGTCGTCGCGCTGCACGGTGCGTTCCGCGACGGATCGATCGGAGTGGCGAGCGCGGCCGATCGGCGCGGCGCGGCGGCGGTGACGTTCGCGAGCCCGTGGGTGTACGGCGGCTTAGAGTACGTGCACGCGCTGGGCTTCGGCGGCCGCTCGGATCGCACGAGCAACGACATCGGGGTGTGGGTCAGCGGACGCGTGCTGCCGCGCTGGCTCGGGTTGCTCGGCAAGTACGACCGCTTCCAGCAGGAGCTGGGCGAGCCCGACACGGTCGTCCACATGATCTCGCTCGCCGCATTCTCCGATGTGTTCCCCCACATCGATCGCAACCGTCGCCGCGTGCGGATCTACGCGGGCTGGCAGCACGAGCGCTACGGCGACGCCGCGGCGCCGCTGCCCGGCGCGACCCAGGCCCTCGTCACCCATCGTGTCCTCGTGCAGCTCGAGATCCGCGGGCTCGCACGACTCGGCAATCCAGAGGTCGTCCCATGAAACCATCGATCGGCATCTCGTTCATCCTCGGTGTCTCCCTCGGCATCGCGTGCAGCGGCGCGACGTCGGGCGAGACGAACGACTCCACGGACAGCGACGGCTTCGCGGTCTGCGGCAACGGTGTCGTCGACGGCGACGAGTCGTGCGACGGCGAGGACCTCGGCGGCCAGACGTGCGCGGACCGGCCGGGATTCGTGGGCGGCACGCTCACGTGCCTCAACGACTGCACGTTCGACACGGCGCAGTGCGAGGCCGACACGGCGGGCGCGGTGGTGCGCATCAACGAGGTGACGTCGTCGGAGATCACCGAGGGCGACTACGCGGGCGCGGGCGATGCGATCGAGCTGTACAACGCCGGCGAGCAGCCGGCCGACCTGTCGGGCTTCCTCCTGTCGGACGAGGCCGATTTCCCGCCGGACAAGTCGTACACGTTTCCTGACGGCACGATGCTCGCGCCCGGCGAGTTCCTCGTGCTCGTGAAGCTCGACGAGACGACGATGATGGGCGACTACGATTTCGGCATCAGCTCGACGAATCCGGAGACGCTCCGGCTCGGCGATGCGACCGGCGCGGTGGTCCACTCGATCGACTTCGTGGGCTCCGATGCGTCGATCTCTTGGTGCAGCGTGCCCGACGGCGACGGCGAGTGGCAGACGTGCGTGCGCACGTTCGGCGGGCCGAACGAGGCCGGCGCCGCGGACGAGACGACCGCGGGTGAGCCGATGTGCGGCGACGGCGTGCGCGAGGGCGACGAGGCGTGCGACGGCGACGATCTCGGCGGGCTCGAGTGCGTGGACGTGAGCGGCAACTTCACCGGCGGCACGCTGGCCTGTGCGGCGGATTGCACGCTCGACACGACGGGCTGCGACGTGTCCACGAAGGGTGCCCTCGTCGTGATCAACGAGCTCACGTCGAGCGACACCGACGACATCGAGATCCACAATGCCGGGAAGACCGAGGCGGATCTGTCCGGGTGGGTGCTGACGGACGATCTCGCCGCACCCGACGATCCGTATGATCTCGCCGCGGACACCGAAGCGTTCGTCTTCGCCGACGGCACGACGCTGGCGCCGGGTGCGTTCGTCGTGATCCCCGGCGGCAAGGAGGCCGGCCAGCACCTGTTCGGCCTGTCCGGCGAGGGCGACGCGGTCTCGCTGCTCGATCCGGATCTCGCCGTGGTCGACTTCGTGGAATACGGCCTCGACGAGGCCGCGACGTCGTACTGCCGCATGCCGGACGGCCCGACGGGCGCCTGGCAGGCCGACTGCGCACCGACGTTCGGTGACAGCAACGGCGGCTGAAGGTCGCGGAGTTGTCGCGCACTCGTGAGGTCGTCGTGGCATCGGCTGACTAGAGTCCGCCGCAACCATGCGCACCATTTTCTCGACTCGTGCACCGCTACTCGTCGCACTCGTCGCCCCGTTCGCCTGCGGGGACGACGTCGAGGAGTCCGATGACCAGGCATCGTCCTCCGACGCCGGCGACGACGACGACGACGACGACGACGACGACTCCGCGACGAATCCGGACAGCAGCGCGACCGATCCGGACACGTCGAGCTCCGTGACGGACACGGTCGACGACAGTGGGACGGAGACGGGCACGGAGACGTCGCCGACGACCGAGGACGACGACGACGACGACGACGACGACTCGTCCTCGTCCAGCACGACCGGCGAGCCCCCGCTCGAGGACACGATCCCCTCGGTGATCCGCGAGATGGTCGAGGCCGAGAACGGCGGCACCGACGTCGACGGCTTCCCGCTCGAGTACACGCCCGGCTCGGGCTCGCTCGTCGTGATCCCGCAGCTCCACTCGCAGATCGATGCCGCGTTCTTCGACCCGCTCACCGACGACGACTCGCCGACCGCGCCCACGTGGGGCGCGAACAACGACTTCAACGCGTACCTCGGCGACGGCTGGGAGGATGACGTCGGCGCCCCGTACTTCTCGGGATCGGGGGTCGCGGGCTGGATGTTCACGAACTTCGAGTACCTCAGCAACGACCGCGCGAACGTGGGAGCGGCCCCCACGGGTCAGGGGCTCCAGCTGGTGACGTGGCTGAACCAGAGCGGCGTGGCGGAGTTCCAGTTCGACGTCACCGATTCCACGGAGTGGACGGCCGAGCGCGTCGACGCGTACATCCTCTGGCACAAGCGTGTCGTCGGGGGCGCGCTCTATCGCGTCGAGTACGACGAGACGAACGGCTGGGCGATCGACACGTCGGCGGCCAACGTGCGCTTCGATGCTACGAGCGACACGTTGCTGCGCATCGTCGGCGGCGTCGACATCGGCACGGCCCAGGACGACGAGGGGAACGACCTGCCGCCGAACGTGGTGCCCGGGACGTCGAGCAACTGCTCGGGCGGCATCACACCATGGGGCACGATCATCACGGCCGAGGAGAACGTCAACTTCGCGTATGGCGAGCTGCAGACGTGCTGGAACAGCTCGAACGCGTTCGTCTCGGGGCCGTGCAACCCGGGCGCGGACATCGTGTGGAACGATGCGCCGAGCGCCTCGGCCGACTACACGCGCGGCAGCGCGACGAACACGAGGCCGAGCTACTACAGCTTCCTGAGCGAGATCGATCCGGAATCCGCACCGAACCAGCCGTACGACGAGAGCACGGGCGACGGGCATCTGAAGCTCGGCTCGATGGGCCGTGCGAACTGGGAGAACGCCGCGTTCCACGTCGGGGAAGACTGGAACCTCGTGCCGGATCAGCCGATCGTGTTCTACGCGGGCGACGACCGGCGCGGCGGTCGGCTCTACAAGTGGGTCTCCGCGGAGAACTATACCGAGGGGATGTCGAAGGCCGAGATCCGGAACCTGCTCGCCGACGGCTACGTCTACGCCGCACACTTCGCCGACCTCGACAACTCGGACGACGCGGACACCGGCGCGCTCGGTGGCGTGACCGTCGGAGGTGCATTGGCATCCGCCGCGTCGCCCGGTACGGGCAGCTGGATCCGCCTCTCGGTGGAGAACGATCTCGATGTCGCACCCAACGCCGGTGGGGGAGGCGGTGCGATGACGACGGTCGGCGAAGCGTTGACCAGCGTGACCTGGAACGGGATGGGGGGATTTCCCGACGAACAGACGGTGCTGATGGGGCTGTACTCGGCGTCGAACAAGATCGGCATCCGTGAGCTCAACCGGCCCGAGGACGTCGAGTGGAATCCGACGGACGGGACCTTGTGGATCGCGTTCACGAACCACGACCGGCAGAACGCGCTACGCGACGACGGCACGCTCAACCTGGATGATCCGATGACGCCCGAGAACGAGCGCGACGGCTACGCGCGTTCCGACGACTGGGGGTCGATCGTGGTGCTCCTCGAGGAGGACGCGTCGAACCCCGGGGCATCGGACACGTTCACGTTCTACACGGCATGGCGCGGCTCGGCCGGCGCGACGACGTTCGAGGCGGCGAATCCCGACAACATCGCGATCGACGCGAGCGGCGGCGTGTGGTTCGGCACCGACGGCAACTACGCGGCCGATCTGAAGCAGGACGCGATCTACTACCTCGAGGTGGCCGACGATCCGGCCGACAGCCGCGCGTGGCGCATCGCGACGATGCCGTCCGACGCGGAGAACACCGGACCGATGTTCGCGGCCGACGAGCGCACGCTGTTCTTCAGCGTGCAACACCCGACCGAAGATCTCGTCGCGGCGCCGGCCTCCGACTTCGCGCCGTTCGGCGACCTCGGCCCGCGCTCGGGTCGCGTGTCGCTGCGGCTGGTCGAGCGATGAAGGCCCTTCGCACGCTGCACGTCGCGCTCGCGGGCGCGGCGTGCTCGGCCGCCCCGCCGCCGGCGGTCGACGCGACGACGCCGACGCCCGCGATCGCACCCGCCCGGGAATCGGCGTTCGACGCGGGCCCGGGCCGCGGCGATCACCACCCGTTCGAGCACGCGCGTCGTCGCGGCCTGCAGCTCGACAACCGCGAGGCGCCGATCCCGGTGCAGTGCTACACGAAGACGGACGGCGTCTCGAATCCGTGCTGGACGTGCCACACGCCGAGCTCGTATCCGAACCTGCGCGACGACGCCGAGCTGCAGGGTGAGTACTCGTTCTCCGACTACGGCACGACGAATCGGTGGAGCAACCTGTTCGTGGATCGCACGGCGGCGATCGACGCGATCGCGGACGACGAGATCCTCGCGTGGATCCGGCAGGACAACTACTCGCCGGTTCGCGAGATCCTGGCGGGCCACACGAGCGAGTTCGCGTACGGCTTCGACCTGGACTTCGCGCGCGGCTTCGCCGACGACGGCTTCGCGCGCGACGGCAGCGACTGGCGAGCGTTCCGCTACAAGCCGTTCCCCGGCGCGTTCTGGCCGACCAACGGAAGCACCGACGACGTGCTCGTGCGGCTCCCCGCCGCGTTCCGCGAGCAGGACGGCAAGCCGTCGCGCGCCGTGACCATGGCGAACCTCGCGCTGGTGGAGGCGAGCCTCGCGAGCGATCCGAAGCTGGCCGATGCCGACGTGCGCTGGCCGACGGAGCCGCTCGACGAGATCGCAGCGGCACGCGACCTCGACGCCGACGGTGTGCTCGAGAACGCGATCGAGACGCTCGTGGGCCTGCCGACGCACTACGTCGGTGATGCCGCGGATCATCCCCTCGTGCGCGGTACGTATCCGGCGGGCACGGAGTTCCTGCACTCGGTGCGCTACCTCGATCCGGACGCGCCGAGCCTGGTCGCGACGCGCATGAAGGAGCTCCGCTGGATCCGCAAGGAGCGCGAGCTCCCGCGCGAGCGCGTGTTCGCGGTGTACGAGGCCGAGGCCGAGGAGAAGTACGAGGGTGGGCTTCCACTGTACGGTGGCAACGCGGAGACGGGCCTGCTCAACCAGCTCGGTTGGCGCGTGCAGGGCTACATCGAGGACGCGCACGGCCGCCTGCGCCTGCAGACGTACGAGGAGCACTACGCGTGCATGGGCTGCCACACGAGCCTCGGCGTGACGGCCGACAGCACGTTCGCGTTCCCCCGCAAGGTGCCGGGCGCGGCGGGCTGGGGCTACCAGGACATCACGGACATTCCGGACGTGCCGCAGCTCGGCCACCGCGATCCCGAGGTGCTCACATACCTGCGCCGCGTGCAGGGGGGCGACGAGCTGCGCGCGAACGACGAGATGCTCGCGCGTTTCTGGGACGGCGGCGTGCTCGACGAGGCCGAGGTGCGCCGCGCCGCGCCGGGCGGCGACCGCCGCCTGCCCCACCTCGTGGCCCCGAGCCGCGAGCGCGCGCTACGACTCGACAAGGCCTACCTGCTGCTCGTGCGCGAGCAGAGCTTCGAACGCGGACGAGACGTCGTACTGAGCCCGCCGACGAACGTGCACGCACGCGTCGAGACGACGACGACGGGTCTGGCCGAGACGAACCGCATCCACCGCGACGGCACGCTGCGACTGGACTGGTCGGCTCAGTCGTCGAGCGCCCCGTAGCAGATCCACGCTTCGATCGCGGCGATGTCCGCTTCTGGCAGCGACTGGCCTGCCTTCGGCATCTGGGTGCCGAAGCAGAGATCGACGCCGAGCAGCTTGTCGACGAGGTAGCTGTTCGCGGTGTCGCCGGGAGCCACGAGCAAGCGGTCGCCGCACTGATCGCTCGCCACGCCGACGAGCTCGTCGTACGACGCGCTCTCGCGCAGATCGAGGCCCGCCTGGGCGACCGGGAAGCCGTGACAGCCCATCGCGGTGCACTCGGCCGCGAGCAAGGGGGCGATCGTCGCCGAGAACGACACCGGGTCCGCCGTGCACACGCACTCGCTGCCGACGCACGACTGTTCCGATCCGCACGGCTGATCGCAGCCGCCACAGTGGTTCTGATCGGTCGTCGTGTCGACGCATGCACCGCCGCACGCCTGCAGCGTGCCGCAGTCCGCCGCGCACTCTCCCATCAGGCAGAACATGTCGCACGGCTCGTCGCACCCGCCGCAGTGATCGACGTCGGACGCCGTATCGACGCAGGCGTCACCGCACAGCGTCGTGTCCTGCGGACACGCGCACTCGCCGTCGACGCACGGCACACCGGACGGACACGCGCGTCCACAGACTCCGCAGTGCGCAGCGTCGGACGAGACGTCGATGCACGTGTCGCCTCCGCACTGCTCGCAGCTGGACTCCAGCCCCGCGATCCAGGAGGCGACGCAGTCCACGAGCTCGTCGTCGAGCGTCATCCCGATCGGCATCGGATCGCCGCACGTCTGCGTGCCCTCGAGCTTGCGGACGAGCAGCGACGCATCGGGATCACCCGCGACGACGATGGGCGATCCGTCGCATGCGGAGGCCACGCCGACGAGGCGGCTCTCGAGCTCCGACTCGACCGAGAGATCGAGCCCGGCCGCGGGCTGGTTGCCCCCGTGGCACCCGAGCACGTCGCACCCCTCGGACATCACCGCGGCGAAGACACCGGCGGTCGTGGGCTCGCACGCGGCGCTGCCCATCGTCTCCGTGCTCGCCGTCGCGGTGTCCGGATCGCCGGTGAGTCCACCGCCGTCCGTCTCGCTCACGGGATGTTCATCGCGCGTGGCGACGCAGGCGCAGATCGCGACGACGAGGACGAGCGTGACGCGCACGGACCCCCTTCGACCCGTCCCATCGGGGCGAATTCCAACGCGGATGGGCCCGCGTGAAGCGCCATCAATGTCAGCGGCGTCGCAACCAGATCACCGCGGTGCCGAGGTCTTCGACCTTGTCGAAGTCTCGTTTCAGGATGGCCTTCTCCTCGGCGGCGACCTCGTGGCCGCCGCCCACCACGACCGCATCGGCGGCCGTGAACGCTTCCGTCGCGCGGTCCGACTCGTCGACGAGGTCGATGCGGGCCTGCGGCTTCGTGCGCTCGTCCTTGTCGAGCCGCGTCTGCATGCGGCCGTAGACGTCGAGCTCGTCGACCGGGTACAGGCCGTCCTTGTAGAACTTCAAGCGGCGCGTGACGACGAGCAGCTCGTCGTCGCCTCCGGGCGGCGTGGCGGGCATCTCGACGAGCTCCCACTTGCCGAAGCGGCGGATGCTCAGGTCGGGCTCGTGCACGAGCGTCGCGAACAGCACGCTCGACTGGATCGTGCCGCTGTAGTGCACGTCGGGCAGGTACAAGAGATGCGTGATGCCGCGGTCGCGGTAGAGCTGCCACAGCTCGCGCGCGTCGTCGATCGGCTCGTACCAGATCGACGCCTGGTTCCACTGCAGATCCTCCACGACGTCGCGATCGATGCCGAGCGACGGCCGCGAGCCGCGGATCAACACCTTCGCGTCGAGCGGCAGCACCTCGGTCACCGAGCGGAACGTCTTCCAGTGGGGGAAGCGCTCGTCGTGCTCGAGCCGGCCCTCGTAGCCGCTGCGCACCAGCGCCATCGAGCCGTCGATCAGCTTCTTGCCCGACCACGTCCACGCGTCCGCGCCCCACACGATCTGGAACGCGACGAGCGGGTACAGCCCCACGCGCGCGATGGGCCCGAGCTCGTGCGCGCGCACGATCATCGCGATCGTCGTGCCGGCGAACAGCGGCACCGCGGCCAACAGATAGCGATCGGTGAGGTACGTGTTGCTCCACACCACGATCACCACCGTGCACGCCCAGATGCCCAGCCAGATGCGGCCGGGCCGCCGCACGAGCAGCGCACACGGGATGAGCAGCGTGAAGAGCGAGCCGAACAGCGGCCACTTCTCCACCCAGTCCACCGTGTAGTGCGGCACGAAGCTGAAGTCGCCGAGCAGCTCCAGCGTCTCGCGCACGCGCCCCCAGCCCTCGCCCTTCGGCTGGTTGTCGACCTCGCCGAGCATGTTCGAGAACAGCTCGGCCGCGCGCGGATGGGTGGGCGTGCTGCTCGTGAAGACGTTCTGCGCGAACGGATAGAGCGGGTTGCCGTAGAAGATCGCGTTCTTGAGGAAGTGGGGCAGCGCGACGAGCGTGGACAGCCCGATCACGACGAGCGGCGAACGGATCATCGTGGACCAGCGCGGTGCGCCGCTCCGCCGGATCGCGAGCCAGCACCACCGCGCGGCGATGAGCGTGCCGCACGCGGTGATCATGTAGATCGCCTGGTACTTCGTGAGCACGGCACCGCCCGCGAAGACCCCGAGCAGCGCCGCCCACCGCACGTCGAGGTCGCGCAGCAATCGACCCGTCGCCACGAACATCGGCACCGCCCAGAACCCCACCATGTGATCGGCGGCCGCACCGACGCTCGTGCCGAACGCGAACACGAGCGGGAACAGGAACGTCGCCGTCCACAGCCCGCGGATCCGCGCGTCGCGGAGCATCCACTGGGCCGCCACGGCGACCGCGACGGCGTTCCACGCGACGATCGAGTACTCGATGTGCAGCGCGAGCATCCAGTCGATCGGCGTGTCGGTGCCGGGCAACAGGAAGCCCCACGTGTACAGCAGGCTCGACAGGTGGGGGAACACGCGCACGTAGTCGCCGGGAAACGGCACGAAGCGCCCGTGCCGCGCGTAGTCGTGCGCGATCGGCAGGTGGTACCACGACGCATCGAAGTGGATCGCGTCGGGGGAGAAGGCGATGAGGTACAGCACCCCGAACGCGAGCAATGCTCCACCGACGGCGAGGCGGCGGATCACGCACTCGAGCACCGTCGCCCGCCGCGGCATCGCGAAGTAGCGACGCGTGCGCCGCACGAGCAACGGCAGCTCGCTCGCGCCGAAGGCGATGAACGCGAACGGCAGGAGCACCGCGACCGCGGGCTGGAAGCCGCCCACGGCCCCCGCGGCATACAGCGCGAGCACGAACGCGACGAGGCCCACGGCCATGCTGACGAGCCACGTCTCCATCACGGGCATGCGTCGCAGCCGGAACAGACGACGCAGGAGCGCGTGTCCGATCGACACGCACGCGAGGTTGAGCGCGAGGGTGTACACCCACAGCATCAGCACGCGCCACGCGAGCCACTCGCGGATCGCGTAGTGGCCGTTCACCTTCACGGCGAACACGACGATCGCCGCGACACAGAACAGCGCGAGCAACACCGCGCGGAGCCGCTCGAGCACCAGTGGCAACGGTGACCACGACGATTTCGACATCGAGCCCGCAGCCTGCCGAGCCCGTGTCGCAGTCACGTCACGCGGCGCTCGCGTTCATGTAGCATCGCGAGGTGTCCTTCCCCAGGCGGGCGATCACGGTCGCGGTGTGTGCGAGCTGCGGCGGATCGGCCGGCGACGACGGCAGCACCGGATCGGCCGACACCGGCACGACCGACTCGATCCCGACGAGCAGCGGAGCGGCGAGCGACGCCGGGCCGGACGGCGGTGCGACGAGCGCGGCGGCGTCGAGCGATGGCGCCGACACGACGACGGCGGACGCCACCAGCGACGACTCCGCCGTCGACGACACCGGCGTCGCGCCACCCTCGGGCGCGATCCGCTTCGCGCAGAACGATCCGGAAGATCACGACTACGGCCACGACCTCGCGCTGCCGCCGACGTTCGGCACCGGCGAGCTCACGCTCGAGCTGTGGATCGTGCCGGACGCGTCGTTCCCCGTCGGGTCGACCGCAGGCGGCGAGGATCAGCTCGTGAACTGGTCCGACCTCGATCTCGAGCCCTACTCGAGCAACGAGTGGTGGTACACGGGCAACTTCCTGCTCGACGGGCACAACAACGGCTCGTTCTCCGCCGGCACGTTCAGCCTGCAGTTCTACGGCGGCGGTCGTGTGCGGTGGTTGTTCGGCGACGGCGCGTCGGACGTGAGCGGACAGGTGTGGTCGGTCGGTGCGTACCCGGCCGACCTCGCGCCGTCGTTGCTCGACGACGCCGCGCACCTCGTGACGTGCGTGCGCCGAGCCGACGGAAACGGCGCGCGGCTCGAGCTGTGGGTCGACGGCGAGCTCGTCGGCGAGGAGAGCAGCCCCGTGCTCACCGATCTGCAGGCGATGTGGTGGTCCGACTGGAGCGACTTCCCGCCCGGCCAGGAGGGGTGGTTCTGGGGCGCGGAGAAACAGGCCGCGATCGGATCGCTGGCGCAGTACGAGGACTACAAGGGCCTGCTCGCGGAGCTGCGCTTCTGGGACGTCGCACGCCCACCGGACGACATCGCCGCGAGCCCCGGCGAAACGCTCGCGGGCGACGAGCCGGGCCTCGTCGGCCTCGTGCACTTCGACGAAGGCGAAGGCACGCGCGCCTGCGATGCGCTCGACCCGGCGCGATGCATGGACCTCTACCGCATGCAGCGACCGTTCTGGATCGAGTGAGGCGGTCCGCCGATCCGGGCCGTCCCCGGGTCCCGGTCATGGTGCGTGCAGGTCCAGCGAGTGCGTCGGCGTGGTGCGGGCCGGGCGGTCGGCGATCGTCAGCCAGCTCGCGCCGCCGACGAGACGGCCGTGCGCGTGCTCGAAGGCGCGGGCGCGGGCCAGCGCGGGCGAGCAGCCGGCGTTGCCGACGAACAGCGGGCGCGTGTCGCGTTCGAACAGCACCGTCTCGTAGGGCACGTGGCGATGGCCGTGCAGCACGAGGTCGCATCGGCCGCGCAACCGCTCGAGCAGCTCGGGGCCGCGCGCGAGCGCGTCGCCGAACGGCAATCCGATCGCACACGCCAGCGCCTCGAGCGTCGACTCGTGCGGCATCGGCAGCACGTGGTGGTGCAGCAGCACGACCACCATGTCGCCGGGGCGCGCCTCGTCGACGGCGAAGTCGATCTGCGAGAGGTCGTCCTGCTCGAGCGCACCGTGGGCGAAGAACGCGAAGCGTCCGTTCTCGCTGCGCGTGCTGTCGCACAGCACGAGGTGCAACCCCGGCCGCCGCACCACCATCACGCGCTTGCCACCCATCGCGAGCTGGGCAGCGTCGTCGCCGAGGCGGTCGTGATTGCCGGGCACGACCGACAGCCGGCGCCGGGCGGACAGCGGCTCGAATACCGCCTCGAAACGCTCGAATTCCGCGAGTAGACCGTGTTCCGTGACGTCTCCCGTCACGACCACGTGGTCCACATCGGCCTCCACCAGCGCACGCACGAACGCGGTGCACCGCTGTTCCATGCGGACGCTCCGCCCGAAGTGGAGGTCGGAGAGATGCACGAGTGTTCGCGTCGTCACGCTTGCAGAACATGCCGACGATCCGCGTCGCGACGATCGCATGCAGGTGACGTTCGCGTGGCGACGCGAGAATTCACGCGCGTGTCACCGATCGGTCGTCGGATCGCCGCACGCACATGATTCCATGGCAGTCGACCGCGGGTCGGAGGCGATGATGAACGCTTCGGAGCTGGTCCCTTGTGCAGTCGTCGTCGGCGCGGCGGCCTCCGTCGCGGCGAACTCCCTCACCCACCTGTGCGTGCGGCACAAGCTCGCGCGCACGCGACCGCGGCTGTCGAGCAGCCCGCCCGTCTCGATCCTGAAGCCGCTGCGGGGGCTCGACGAGGGGTTGTACGACAACCTGCGATCCATCGTCCTGCAGGACTACCCCGGGCCCGTGCAGTTCGTGCTCGGCACGACGTCGTCCGACGATCCTGCGCTCGACGTCGCTCGCCGACTCCGCGACGAGCACCCCCAGCTCGACATCGCCGTCGTCGTCGGTCGGCCCGGCCGCGCGCGCAACCCCAAGGTCGCGAACCTCGTGGGCCTCACCGAGGTCGCGAAGCACGAGCTCTTGCTCGTCAGCGACTCGAACGTTCGCGTCGCGCCGGACTACCTGCGTGCGATGGTGGCGGAGCTCGAGCAGGCCGGCGTCGGCCTCGTCGCGAACGTGATCGCCGTCCGCGACGAGCGCGGCATCGGAGCCGCCTTCGAGGCGCTGCAGCTCAACGGCTTCATCGCATCGGCCGTGTGTGGCGCGGACGAGCTCGTCGGCCATCCGTGCGTGATCGGCAAGTCGATGCTGATGCGGCGGCGCGAGCTCGAGGCGCTCGGCGGATGGCGAGCGTTCGGCGACGTGCTCGGCGAGGACTACGTCATCGGTCAGGCATACGCACGCGCCGGCCATCGCGTCGTGATCTCGTCGTACGTCGTGCCGACGATCGGCGGTCACTGGTCGGTGCGCCGCTTCGCGAGCCGACACCTGCGGTGGTGCCAGATGCGGCGATGGATCGCACCGACGGCCTACGCGGCCGAGCCCGTGCTGAACCCGGCGCCGTGGTGGATCGGTGCCCTGTGGGTCGCCGGCACCCGGGCCGACGCGCTGAACGTGCCTGCGAGCGCGTGGCTCGGGCTCGCGACGCTCGGCGTGCTCGCGTCGGTCTTGCGCGAGGCCAGCCAGGCGCGACTGCTCGGCGCGCGCGCGCTGCGATGGACCGCGCTCGCGGCCGTGCCGGTGAAGGACGCCGTGATGCTCGGCATCTGGGCGCTGGGCTGGGTTCGACGCAGGGTCGAGTGGCGCGGCCACGCCTACGCGATCGGTCGGGGCTCGCGCCTCGAGCCGCTCGGCCTCGAGCCGGAGCTCGAGCTCGATGCGTTGCCCGCAACGGGCGATGCATGATCAGTCCTCGGCCACGTCGGGGTCGGTGCGGAAGCGATAGCCGACGCCGCGCAAGGTCGAGATGTAGTCGGACGCCGCGCCCAGCTTCTTGCGCAGCCGCTGCACGTGCGTGTCGATCGTGCGCGTCGTGAGCCCGCCCATGTGCCCCCAGACGTCCTGCAACAGCGCGTCGCGGGTCTGCACGCGACCACGCCGGGTCACGAACGTGTGCAGCAGCTTGAACTCGAGCGCGGTGAGGTGCACCTCTTCGCCGGCCACCCACACGCGGTGGCCCGACGTGTCGACGCGCATGCATCCGAACTCGATGATGTCCTCCATGGGCGTCGGCACGCGCTCCATGCGGCGCAGGATCGCGCGCACGCGCAGCACCACCTCGCGCACGCTGAACGGCTTCGCGATGTAGTCGTCCGCGCCCACCTCGAAGCCCACGACGCGATCGATCTCGTCGTCCTTCGCGGTCAGCATGACGATCGGGATGTGCTTCGTGGCCTCGCGCGATCGCAGATCGCGACACAGCTCCACGCCGGACCCGTCGGGCAGCATGAGGTCGAGCAGGACGAGGTCGGGGACGGGCTCGCGCAGCGCGAGGGCCAATCCGTCACGCACCGTACCGGCGCTGCAGGTCCGGAAGCCCTCGCGGCCCAGCGCGTACTCGATGGTCGAGACCAGATCGCGCTCGTCGTCGATCACGAGGATGGTTGCGGCCATCGGACCGCCCCACGTTCACCGCCCGCCGTCACGCGAGAGTGACGGCCGGGCAAACTCTCGTCACCCGGCCGGCGGTGGAGGAGGCGGCGTGTCCTCGTGGCAGACGCCGATCTCGAGGATGATGTAGAGGAGGATCAGCTCCTGCGGCGAGAGCCCGGGATGGGCGATCTCGTTGGTGTGGTAGGTGCTGAACATCATCCGCCCGCAGCCGTAGCTCGCGCTGATGGTCATCGGCCGCGTGGCGGCGGTGTCGCACGTGAGGCACGGCCCCTCCACCCACGGGTGATGGCCGACGTCGACGTCGTTGCCGTCCTCGTCCTGCACGATCACCGAGGGGATCGCGTCCACGCCCGACCAGTTGTCGACGAGCTCCACCTGCGGCAGGTCGTACAGCGTCGCGAGCCCACCGCCGATGTCCTTGAGCGCATCCGGCAGCGCCTGCAACCACGCGAGCAGCTCGGGGTCGAGCACCGTGCCGGTCGTGTCGTACAGGCCCAGGTCGGGATCGAAGTCCTGCTGGTTCAACGTCTGGTAGCTGGGGAACACGTCGTAGAGGTATTCGTTCGCCCAGTCGGTGACGTACCACTTGCCGCCCTCGGACACCCACTGGCGGATGTTCTCGATGCGGTTCGGCGACAGTCCCCCCATGCCCTCCTGCGCCATGCAGGGCACGAAGATGATGTGGTACTTGCGCATCTCTTCGAGATTGTCGAGCAGCGCGCCGCCCTGCGGCTGACCGAACACGTCGAACCGCGACGACGTCATCTGCCCCGAGCCGTCCACTTCGCCGAGGCCGATCTTCGCGAGGATGTTGTAGATGGTGTCCCAGTCCGTGTTCACCACGGCGATGCGGGGGATCCACATGCCCGCGTCCGGATCCCAGCGCCCTGGGAGGTTGCTGGCGTCGGGCGGCACCGCGTTGTCACCGGGCGCGATGTCGATGTCGGTGGCGTGGAGGAACTGGCCCTTCGCGACGATCAGCGTCTTCGCGCCCGAGCTCGCGGGCAGCTCGAACGATCCGTCGGCACCGGTGAGCACGAACTCCGCGTCGCACGGGATCGCGACGCACTCGGCACAGTAGACGCCGTCGGGCACCGGGTCGGGCTCGTCGCTCGTCACGTAGACGAGCGCGCCGCTGATCGGGATCTCGAGGTTCGGCGCGTACACGGTGCCGCGCAGCGTCGCGTCGGTGGGCCCGGGCATGCAGCCGCCCGCCTCGTCGGCGCCCACCGTCCCGCCGTTGCCGAGGTCGAGCAGGATGTCGTCGTCGTTGCCCTCGCCGTCGTCGTCGTCGTCCCCGTCGTCGTCGGCGGACAGCGACGTCAGGATGCCCGTGTCGCCGCCGCCTTGATCCCCGCGATCACTCGCGCAGCCGAGCCCGACGACGACGCACGCGAGGATCGAGGACCGGACACGGAGGTGCACCCAAGGATGTTCGCACGCCGCGGTGCCGGGTTCATTCCGCACAATCGTCTTCACGGTCCTCGGACCTGAAATTGCCGATTCGTCAGCCCCGGCGGCGGCTCCGCGCCAACCGAGCGCGACGGGGCCGAGCGAAGGAGCGCATCCGTGCCGATGTCCACGCATCCGCGCATGGCACGGGCGTTGCGAAGGAGGCGGGCGATGTCGAACTCCACCCTGCTCCTCTCCTTCCTCGCGCCTGTGCTCTTCGCCACACCCACCACCCGCGCCACCGCGCCCGAAGGCCACGTCTCGATCGAGATCGTGGAGACGAGCAAGGGCACCAAGCAGCGCACGCGCTTCGAGCTGCCGGCCAACGGCAAGGTCGAGACGTGGACCGCCAGCGGCGAGGCGCGCCGCTGGTGCAGCGTCGAGTCGTCGCTCGATCGCTCGCGCGGCGATCGCCGGCTCGAGCTGCAGTGCAAGAACCATCCGTCGAGCGACACGGTCGACCTCGAGGTGGAGGCCGAGCCGCCCGTCGACCTGCGCGGTCGCATGCTGCTCGCCGACATCGAGCGGCCCGACGGACGCCGCATCGAGGTCTCGATGAAGTCGTCCTGACGTCAGGGCGGCGCGAGCCGACCCGCGCCGCCGCCCCGCTCCGCCTCCCAGGTGGGGAGCGCGGCGGAGCTCGTCGGCGCGGTCGAGCGTGCGACGCGGGAGCCGAGCGCCGCGATCTCGCGCGCATCGGGCCGCGTCGATCGGCGACACCCCGCCAGCGACTTCGTCTGCTGCAGCATGATCGGCGCGCGTCGACCCCGGCCGGGGCACGCCGCGTGATCGAAGCCGAGCAGATGGCCGACCTCGTGGTTCACGACGTACGCGCGATAGCTCGCGAGGTCCTTGCCGAACGTGGTTGCCCCGCCCTTCCAGCGGCGCACGTTGATCACCGCGCGACCCTTGCGGCCGCACGAGAACGATCCGCCGGTGCGCAGCGGCGCGCACAACTCGTCGACCGTCTTCGGTCGCGCGAGCACGACGTCGATGTCGGCATCGTGCTCGACCACCGCGAAGGTTCGCCCGGCGGCGGCCCAGCCGTCGCCGTCCGCGAGCACCTCGTCCACGGTGGCGGCGAAGTCGTCGGAGAGATCCTCGAGGCCATCCTGCACGATCACGCGCACGCGCAGGCTCCCTTCGTCCACCGCGCTCGACGGCGGCGCCGCGACGGAGAACCACGCGCCGGCCAATCGCACACGCTCGGCCGCCGGCCCGGCCTCGGGCGGCGCGGTTGCGATCGCGACGTCCGGCATCGTCGTCGTCACGGCAGCCAAGAGCCAGGTCCCGATGCAAATCGCGCTCACGTCGTCCCTCGAAACGTGATCGACCGACGCCTCGAATGCCACAAACCTTCCCGAACCGGGCCGCCGCGCGGGCCGGACGAGCCCGGTCAGGCCGCGAGCGCGTGCTTCTCGGGCATCGAGGCCAGCCAGAAGCGCTGCAGCACGCGGCGGAGCTCGTCGAGCCGGCCCGCTTCGATCGCCGGCCGCAGTCGCCGCGAGAACCCGAGCGCGAGCCGGTTCGCGGTGTCGTAGCGCTCGCGCAGCGCGGCGTCGTGATGGATGAGCTCGAAGCGCCGATAGAGGCGGTCGACGAGTCGTTCGTAGGCCTCGCGCGCGTGCGGCCACCGATGCAGCAGGAGGATCGCGAGCTTGTCGACCTCGGCCTGCGTCTCGAGCTCGAGGCCCGAGACCGGTCGATCGCAGCGCGCCGCCTCGACGAGATAGACGAGGTGCGACAGCCCCTCGAGCACCGGCAACGCGTCGCCGAGCCCTTCGTCGCCGAGCGACGCATCGACGGCGTTGTGCTCGAAGCGGTGCAACGTCGAGGCATCGATCGCCAGCGCGACCTCGAGCGCACCATCGTCGGTCTCGCGGAACACGAGCAGCTCGCGGCCACTCGCATCGCCCGGCTGCATCGGCACGACGAGCGCATCGGGGTCGACGCCGGAATCGCGCTCGTAGAGCACCTCGAGCCCGCGGAAGAGTCGCGCGATGTTGCTGGCGCCGTCCGTCACTGCAACACGTCGGAGCCGTCGGCGTCGAGGATCACGCCGGCACGGATCAGCAGCTTGGCGTCACGCGCGTCGCCGTGTGTCCGCCACCGCTCGTACAGCGCGAGCAGATCGGGTGCGTGCTCGCCCTTCGCATCGAGCTCGACGACGTCGCCGATCACCTCGGCCACCTCGGCGAACGACTCGGCGAGCCGACCGAGCACGGCGAGCGCACCGGACCCACCGACCTCGCGGTAGGCCGACTCGCCGATGCCGTGGATGTAGCGGACGTTCACCGACGAGCGATGCAGGCTTCGCGGCACGACCCCGCTGATGTACAGGGCGCGGTCGCCGACGCCCCGCAGGGCCTGCGCGCGCGCGCTGCCGGACTGCCCCTTGGCGTGGAGGTAGTCGAGGGCGATGGGTCGACTCGTGCGGCCCGCCTCCCCGGTCCGGCTCGCGTACCGGGCGAGCAGGTGCACGACGTACGCCTCGACGTCGGCCGGCAGATTCCGGCCCGTACGCTCCTGGACCTGCTCGATCTCCTCGAAGAAGAAGGCTTCCAAGGTGCGGTGGTGGACGGCGACCGAGTGGGTCATCCAGGTCTCCCGAGCAGTCGGCGGTGAAATGGCCTACTGCTCCATCTCACTATGATCTGCGAAATGCCCCCGCGCCTTCAAGATCCGTGAGCGACTTCACTGGCTGGGGCCACAGGGGTCACGCGGATCGTGGGGGCCGAGGGGTTGACCCCCGCTGCGGGGCGACTACACTGCCGCGCGCTAGCAGTCCCCCGGGCCGAGTGCCAAGTGGCGGTTTTCCGTGCCGTTTTCGGCCGGATCACCGCGGTGGTGCAGGCGCCGTGGGCCGACGTTTCTCGTCCTTTCCCACCCCGTTCCAGGAGACCCACACCATGAAGATCCGCCCCCTGCACGACCGCGTCGTCGTCAAGCGCGTCGCCGAGGAGACCAAGACCGCCGGCGGCCTGTTCATCCCCGACTCCGCCAAGGAGAAGCCCGCGCGCGGCGTCGTGATCGCCGTCGGCGAAGGCAAGCGCGACGACGCCGGCAAGCGCGTCACCCCCGACGTCAAGGCCGGTGACGAGGTCCTGTTCGGCAAGTACGCCGGCACCGAGCTGAAGCTCGACGGCGAAGAGCAGATCGTGCTCCGCGAGGAAGAGATCCTCGCCGTCATCGTGAAGTGAACGAGCCCCCCAACGACTTTCGAGAAAGAGACAGAGTGTCATGGCAGCCAAAGAAGTTCGGTTCGACGAGATCGCCCGCAGCGCGATCCTCCGTGGCGTCAACGTCCTCGCCGATGCGGTGAAGGTCACCCTGGGGCCCCGCGGTCGCAACGTGGTGATCGAGAAGTCCTGGGGCTCGCCCACCGTCACGAAGGACGGTGTGACGGTCGCCAAGGAGATCGAGCTCGAGGACAAGTTCGAGAACATGGGCGCGCAGATGGTGAAGGAGGTCGCTTCGAAGACCTCCGACATCGCGGGTGACGGCACCACCACCGCCACCGTGCTCGCGCAGGCGCTGTTCCGCGAGGGCATCAAGATGGTCACCGCGGGTCACGACCCGATGGAGATCAAGCGCGGCATGGATGCCGCCGTCGTCGAGGCGGTCGGCGCGATCAAGAAGCTGTCGAAGGCCACCAAGGGCGAGGGCGAGATCGCCCAGGTCGGCACCATCTCGGCCAACGGCGATGAGGAGATCGGCAAGCTGATCGCGGAAGCGATGAGCAAGGTCGGCAAGGAAGGCGTCATCACCGTCGAGGAGAACAAGTCCAGCACGACCGAGCTCGAGGTCGTCGAGGGCATGCAGTTCGACCGCGGCTACCTGTCGCCGTACTTCATCACCGACCAGGAGCGCATGGCGGTCAACCTCTCGGAGCCGTACATCCTGCTCCACGAGAAGAAGATCTCGACGATGAAGGACCTCCTGCCGATCCTCGAGCAGGTGGCGAAGCAGGGCCGCTCGCTCGTGATCATCGCGGAGGACGTGGACGGCGAGGCGCTGGCCACCCTCGTGGTGAACAAGCTGCGCGGCACGCTGCACGTGGCGGCCGTGAAGGCGCCGGGCTTCGGTGATCGCCGCAAGGAGATGCTGAAGGACCTCGCGTTCCTCACCGGTGGCAAGGCGCTCACGGAGGACCTCGGCGAGAAGCTCGAGAACCTCACGCTGAAGGACCTCGGCACCGCGAAGCAGGTCACGATCGACAAGGACAACACGACGATCGTCGACGGTGGCGGCAAGAAGGCCGACATCCAGGCGCGCGTGAAGCAGATCCGCGCCCAGATCGAGG
>CAYXVR010000030.1:0-126829 GCA_964468635.1 uncultured Nannocystaceae bacterium | reverse complement strand
TTGGGCCGTCGTCTGCGTGTTGAAGGCTCTCGAACGCGACGATGCGTCGCGTTGGGCCGTCGTCTGCGCCTCGCGGCCACCCGTCGCCTGCGGCGGATCGCCGCTTTGGGGCGCCCTCGCGTCGTTCGACGGCGTTGCGTGGGTCGAACCACACCGTCAGCTCGACGCCGAGGTCGAGCTCGAGGCCGGCGAGGCGGCCGATCGGGACGTCGCGCGTGCCGTCGTCGACGACGAGCTGGATCACGCGGCCGCCGTCGCCGATTGCGGAGGAGAATGCGAGATCGAGCTTCGGACCCACGCGCACGCGCACGCGCGGACTCGGGTGCACGAGCAAACCGGGCACGAATCGCAGCGCGCCGCCGAGCAGCGGTCGCGCCGAGCGATCGTCGCTGAACGTCGCGCGTTCGCCCTCGCTGCGCAGCATCCACGGCTCGACGGTGGCGAGCGCGACCGTTTCGATCTCGACGTGCTCGCTGCGCCACGCGTAGCCGATCCCGAGCCCCACGCGCGTGCGCAAGAGGTGCTGCTCGTAGGCCGCCTCGCGGCCGGTGACGCGGGCTTCGACGAGCGCGACGACGCCTTGCCGTGAGCGCAGCTTCACGCCGAGGTGGCCGCCCCACGCGGTGAAGCGATCGGTGTCCGTCGGCGCACCGAGGCCCAGCACCGCACCGAGGCCTGCGTGCACGCCGATCTCGATCTTCGCCGGGGGGATCGGGGTGGGCGCGGGCGGAGTGACGGGGGCAGGTGGCGGCTCCGGGCACGCGGGGCACACGGGCGTGGGCGCGGGTACGGTTGCCGGCATCGGCACGTCGCGGCGATCGGGCTCGACCGTGCCGGCCTCGATGCCGGCGACGAGGTTGCCGACGTGGCTCGCGAGCAAGCGTGTGACGTCGTCATCGGTCGCGGCGGGCTCGGCATCGACCGTGCGATCGAACGCGCGCCCGTCGGCGGTGACGATCGTGACCGCGAAGCGGCGAGGCATCACGGCGCGCACGTCGACGAAGACGTCGAGGCCGGTCGTCGGCGACACGGCGCGATCGTGCGGGACGAGCTCGACGTCGGGCAGGCGCAGCGCGAGCGCGGACGTGAACGCGTCGCGCGGAGTGCCTTCGACGTGCAGTCGCGCCCGCGTCACGCGTGGGGTGGCGGGCGCCGTCGCGGGCGGCGGCGAGCCGCTGGCGACGGCGTACGGCGCCGATGCCAGGACGAACGTCGCGACCAAGAGAGTCCGGAGGCCGAACACGCGAAAGGGATCCGGGCGAGCGTGCCGCGGATCCCTGTTCATCGCAAGCATCGAGGCTCACGAGCAGCGAACGCGCGCCGGCGTTTCACCGGCGCTGCGTCGCGATCGAACCCTCACTCGCCGTCGTCGTCGGGCTCGTCGCCGTCGTCGTCGGGCTCGTCGCCGTCGTCTTCGGGCTCGTCGCCGTCGTCCTCCACGTCGGCATCGTCACCGTCGTCGTCTTCGGGCTCGTCGCCGTCGTCCTCGGGCTCGTCGCCCTCGTCCTCGTCGTCGCCCTCGTCCTCGCCGTCCTCGTCGTCGTCGTCGTCGCAGTCGTCGTCGTCGTCGTCGTCGTCGTCGTCGTCGCCGTCGTCGTCGTCGTCCTCATCGTCGTCGCCGGCGTCGTCCTCGTCCTCATCGTCGTCGTCGTCGTCGTCGCAGTCGCAGTCGTCGTCGTCGCCGTCCTCGTCCTCGTCCTCGGCGTCACCGTCGCGGTTCGAGGTGCCGTCGGGGCCGGCGATCTCGCAGCCGGGCAGGCCGAGGGCGAGCATGGCGGCAACGCCGAGCAGGCGGGAAAGCGTCCAGATCGGGGAATTCTTGGGCATCGTCATGGTGAACCTCCGTCGGGGGAGCGCTTCGCTTCGTCGTCCCGCCGGCCCTTCGATGCGCCGACTCCGTTTCGGTTACACCGCGGACGGGGACTCTTTCGACGCCTGCACGACGCGTGGCCGGCTTCACGTCGTCGACGTCGAGTCGTCGTCGTCGTCGCTCGTCTCGCTGGACTCCGACGACGCGCGATCGTCGGTGTCGACGACGTCATCGTCGGATCCCTCGGGCTCGCCGTCCCCCGTGGTGGTGTCCTCGTCGTCGGGCTCGTCGTCCGTCTCCGCGTCGTCGTCGGGCCAGCAGTCGTCCTCGGCGCACGACGTCGACTCGTCGTCGTCGGGCGCCTCGTCGCCGACGTCCGGATCGCCGGCCTCCTCGTCGTCGAGCTCACCGTCGTCGTCGTCGTCGTCGTCGTCGTCGTCGTCGTCGTCCGTGTCGTCGTCACCGTCCTCGGTGCCCGACGTCACCGACTCGATGACGTACGGTTTCACGCCGCATCCGACGAAACCGACGAGCGCGAGCGCGAAGCAGAACCGTCTCACGGCGCTCCGTCACGCGCGATGGCGGCTTCCGCCTCGGCGCGGTACGAGCCGGCCGGCAGCGCCTTCAGATACGCGCTCCAACAGTTCGGGTCGCTGCTCGCACGGCACAGCCCCGCGCGCGCGTCGTCGGCAAATCGACCGCGGGGGAACGCGCCGAGATACGCCTTCCACCGCGCGGAGCGCTGCTTCGCATCGCCGCTCTGACGCGCGAGGGCGAACAGATCGGCCCACGCGAGCTCGACCTGCACGCCGCGTCCGCCTTTCTTCGTGATCGCTTCGAAGCGCTGCTCCGCCCCGCGCCGGTCGCCGCTGCGCCAGCGCGCATGCGCCTCTTCCGACAGCGCACGCAGCTCGTCCTCGTCGAGCCCCGACGCGCGTCGCACGAGCGCCTTCGGCGACTCCGTACGCGGCGTGGCGACCGTGTGCTCGAGCGGCGCGGGCCCGAGCCCGGGCGTGGCCTTCGGCTTCGGCGCCGGTGCGCGCGGCTCGGGCTCGGCCTCGACCAGATCGCCGTCGTCGGGCGTGCTCGCATCGAGATGGAACGCCTGATCCGCGGTGGGCGACGCGTCGCGCTGTCGTGCGAGCTCGACGAAGCGATATCCGCCGATCGCCGCGACGACGGCCGCCGCCGCGAGCAGGCCCCCGACCACCCAGCGCGACGGCGATCGCCTGCGCGTGGGCATGGGGAACGGCGGGATCGAGCGCATGCGTTGCTCGGACACCATGCGGAGCACGGCTTCACGCGCGTCGTCGACCACGACATCGAGCGCCGCCTCGGCCTCCGGCGTGCCACGATTCCCGCCGCGGATGTCGATCACCGCCGGATCGTCGACGTCGATCGTCGCCGTCACGCGCGCCGGCGCGAGCTCGTGGGCGCGCGCGAGCACACCGGTGAAGTCGGGCGCGATCGAGCTCGCGCCGCGGCGCACCGCGTCGCGCACGTCGTCGAGCATCGGCTGCAGCCCGTCGCTCATGCGAGTCCCTCCATCCAGCCCAGGCGCTCGAGCTCGCGTCGGATCTTCGCCCGCGCCCGGCTCGCTCGCACGGCGAGGTTGCCGGGCGAGATGCCGATCTGCGCGGCGGCCTCCTCGGGGGGCAGGCCCTCGAGCTCGCGCAACACGAACGCCTCGCGCAGGTTCTCCGGCAGCGTCGCGAGGATTTCGTACAAGAGGCGCATGCGCGCGTCCTGCTGGTGCAGACGATCGACCGACGTGGCTGCGCCACCCGTCGTCACCGCCACGAGCTCGCGCAGGCGATCGTGCACGCGCGCCGTCGTGCGACTGCGTCGCCAGTGCATGCGCACGACGTTGAGCGCGATGCCCCGCAACCACCCCACGAACGACGACCGTGCATCGTACTGGGCGATGTGCGTGATGGCCCGCGCGTACGCGTCCTGCACGAGGTCCTCGGCGACCATCGCGTCGCCGGTCAGGAAGCACACGTGTCGCACCATCGCATCGAACGTATCCTGGTACAGCCGCGCCCACGCATCGAGGTCGCCGGCCCGTGCGGCAGCCACGAGCCGAGCGGTGCGATCGGCCTCCGACTCCTCCGCCACGCGCGGGCGCGCCGTGATCGGCAGCGTCACGACGAGCGCGGGGTCGGTGCCAGTGCGGTCCATGGCGCGATCCCATGATGCGCGAGCCCGCGACCGATTACACGCGGGCCGCCGAGGGCGTAAACGCCCTCACCCGGCGTGCTCGGCGTGCCACTTGCGCGTGAACGCGGTGGCCTTGCGATACGACTCCTTCACCTCGTCGACCAGGATCTTCTCGACCTTGCCGCCCACCAGCGGGATGGACACCTCGCAGTTGCCGTCCCAGATCCGGTTGACCTTGCTCGGCCCGAGCACCTCGACGCGGAACGTGCCGTTCGTGTCGATCTTGTCGGCCATGAAGCTCGGCGTCGTCTTCGTCTTCATCGTGTTGTCCTTCGCGGTGAAGACGTTCTCCTCGACATAGCTGAGCTTGCCCTTCACGAACTTCGAGATGATCGCGGGCATCTCGCGCTTCGGGGTGAGCTTCTGCTTGCGGACCACCACGAGATCGCTGCCCTCGCCCTTCTTGTCGAGCACGAGCGGCTCCCATTCGATGTCGAGCTCCTTCCACAGCGCCTTGTTGAACTCCTCGTCGAAGAAGGTCTGCCAGTAGCGCTCGACGGACACGTCGAAGGTGTCTTCGATCCGGTACTTCATGGTGGCGGCGAGTCTGCCTGCGTCGGCGCCGGCGTGTCCATGCGCGCGCGCACGTCGGGCCGGCGCAGCAGGATCGCGAGTGCGATCGCGCCGACGAGCTCGCCGTACCACAGGGTCGCGATGCGGCCGAGCAGCGTCGCCGCGAGCGCGATCGACGGCGTGGCCCCGACCGCGAGTCGCAAGGTCGCGAGCGTGAGGCTGCCCTCGGCGGCCACGAGGCCACCGGGCAGGAACGAGAGCGCACCGACGAGCGTGCCGATCGACCACAGGAATGCGCACAGCACCACCGACGCCTCGACGCCTGCGAAGCCACCGAGCACGAGCCAGTAGCCCACGCACTCGAGCCCCCAGCCGACGACGGAGAGCACGGTGAGCGCGACGATCGGGCGCCAGCGCAGCACGACGGCCGCGCTGTCCACCAGGCCTTCGGCGCGCGCGGCCAGCCCGCGCAACCCCGGCAGTCGCGACACGAACCGCAGCACCGGATGCAACAGTCGCGGCGTGCCGAGCACCGCGACGCCGACGACGACGAGCACGAGCGTCACGAGCACGACCGGCAGGAACTCGCGCTCGCGCGACACGGCGAGCAAGCTGAGCAGCACGAGCGCAACGAGATCGGTGAGTCGATCGGCGACGACGATGGGGGCGGTACGCGTGAACGGCACGCCGTCGGTGGCCTTGAGCAACGCGCTGCGCAGCACCTCGCCGAGCTTGCCGGGCGAGATCGACATCGACAGACCCGCGAGATACACGAGCAGCGAGCGACCGCGCGTGAGCCCGGGCGCTTCGGTGCGCACGCCGAGCCACCCGAGCGCGAGCTCCCACTTCGCGAAGCGCAGCAGGTAGTTCACCGACGAGAGCACGAGCGCGACCGCGAAGCGCCACCACGGGAACTCGCGCAGCTCGGCCGCGATGCGGCTCGCATCGAACCAGATCATCGCGAGCGCGTACGCGACCGCGCCGGCGACGAGCGCGTACAACGTGCGACGCAACAAGCGGCCCAACGCATCACCTCGGACGCTGAGCCGTGGTCGCACCACTGCGACGCCGCGGCGCCGGAGCGGGCCACGGCGCACCGTCGCCCCCGAGCGGCTCGCCCACGGCGGCGCCCCACGGCGCGTCGGCGGCCGGGCCGGCGAACTTCAGATCCGGGGTGGGCATGCGCGACTGCAACCAGCCGTCGAACCCATGCGCGAGCGCGAGCAACCACGACGCCGGCGCAGGCACGCGGTGCGCGGTGAAGATGCGACGCGACGGCACGAGCCGCGCCCGCGCTCCGCCCGAGCGCGCGCGCACGACCGCGACGTCGCCGTCGACGACGATCGTGACGCCCGCGAACACACCGGCGACGACCGACGCTGCCGCGGCACACGGCACGGCGACATCGCCCACGCCGATCTCGTCGGCGAGGGCCGCGAGCGCGGCGGCCACGGGCCCGCGCCGCGGCGCGTTCGCACCGACGCAGGGCACCACCAACGCGAGATGGCGCCCGATCCAGCCGCGCGGGATCACGACCGTGCGCCCGAGGCCCGGCCATGCGCAGCGCACGGGCGCGCGATCTTCTCCGACGGGCACGCGCTCGCTCGCGAAGATCCCCGCGAGCGCGTCGTCGGTGCGCCCGAGTCCACAGCCGCGCAGCGGGATGTCGCGATGACGCGCGGCCTGCAAGCACGCGCGCACCGTGTCGGCATGCGGTCGCAGCCCGGGCCCGGGCCCGCGCGCGAGCACGGCGAGCACGAGCCCGCGGGCGCGCGGAACGTCGGCGAGCGCGCTCTCCATCGCGCGGCCGCCCGCATCACCGACGCCGGCGGCGGAGCCGAACACGGAGACCACGGGCGGAACGAGGCCGTGCACGCGCGCCGAGGATAACGCTAGCATCCTCACCGTGTCGTCCTCCGAGGTGATCTGGATCGGGCGCGTCTGCGTGCCGGGCGAGCTGCGCGAACGCGTCGTGCGACTGCGGACGTCCGGGCGCGCGCCCACGACCGACGACGCGGTGGAAGAGATCGACGATCCCTTCTGGGCGGCGCTGCCGAGCACCGGGGGCCGGACGCACGCGGATCCGCTCGAGCTCGCGCGCACGACCGCGCCGCGAGCCGACGGCGTCCGAGCGCCGCTCGGCGAGCTCGAGCTCCGACCGCCCGTGCGCCCCGGGAAGATCGTGTGCGTCGGTCGCAACTACGCCGCGCACGTGAAGGAGATGGGCAACGAGCTGCCCGAAGAGCCGCTCCTGTTCACCAAGCCCGCCTCCGCGCTGCTCGCCTCGGGCGCGCCGCTCGATCTGCCGCGCGGCTGGGAGCGCATCGACATGGAAGCGGAGCTCGTCGTGGTGATCGGTCGTCGCGGTCGCGGCTTCGCGGCCGCCGACGCGCTCGACCACGTCGCCGGGTGGACGCTCGGCAACGACGTCTCGAATCGCGACCTGCAGAAGAAGGACAAGCAGTGGACGCGCGCGAAGGGCTTCGACGGGTTCGCACCGCTCGGTCCGTTCGTGCGGCTCGGGGCGGCGCCGCCGCAGGAGCTCCGCGTCCAGGGTCGGCTCGATGGCGAGTTGCGGCAGGACGCACCGCTGTCGAGCATGCTCTTCGACATCCCCACGGTGCTCGCCTACATCGCCCAGGTGATGACGCTCGAGCCCGGCGACATCGTGTACACGGGCACTCCGGAAGGCGTCTCGGCTCTCTCGCCGGGCTGCCTCACGCAGGTGACGACGACGGGCGTGCCGGACTTCGATCTCGGCACGCTGTCCACGCCGGTCCGTTGACACGCGCTGGCACGCAGTCGACCATTCACCTGCGCGCGAGCGCCCAGGTGAGCATGGTTCCGAGCGGCAAGAAGTGGATCATCGGCCTCGATCTCGGCCCGCGCAGCCTCGGTGCGCTGCGATTCGCGACGTGGATGGTGCGGCACAGCCAGGCCGGCGGCGAGCGGCTCGTGGGCGTCCACGTGCTCGAAGAGGCCCATCTACAGGCGGCGCTGCGCTACCACCATCTGTCGGAGCTCGAGACGAACGCCGACCGCACGGCGCAGGAACAGCTCGCGCAGGTCGGCGCGAGCGACGTGCTCTCCGTGCACGTCGTCGAGGGCACGCAGGCCGAGACCACGCTCGAGGCCGCGTGCGCGTTCCATCGGGGCAACGTGCTCGTCATCGGCCGCAACGCGCCGCGCGACAGCGCGAATCCGGTTCGACTCGGTCGCGTCGCGCGTCGCGTGCTGCGCTCGCTCGACGAGCCGGTGATGGTCGTGCCGCCCGATCTGACGGACGCCGGCTCCGGCGCGGTCATCCTGGCCGCGGGCCTCGACGAGGACGGCGATGCCGCGGCCGCGTTCGCGCAGGACTTCGCCACGCGCTTCGGTCGCGAGCTCGTGCTCGTCCGCGTCGCGCCGCTGCCCGAGCACCACTCGGCCCAGTACCTGCCCACCGAGACGCTCGCGAAGCTCCGCGCGGAGCACCAGCACGCCGCCGATCGCGATCTCGCGACGTGGGCGGAGGAGCACGGCCTCGGCGAGCAGCGTCGCATCGTCCTGCAGGGCGCGGTCGTCGATCAGCTCGTCGACTTGGCGGACAAGGAGCGCGCGCTCGCGATCATCACGGGCTCGCGCCGGCTCACGCTCTTCGAGCGCTGGTTGCTCGCGAGCACCGGCAGCGAGCTCGCCGCCCGCGCGGCCTGCCCCGTCGTCGTCGTGCCGCCCACGGACTGAGCGCGGCTCAGGCCGTCTCGAGCAGCGCGCCGAGCTCGACGTCGGTGAGCTGCACGACGGGGAGCGAGCGGTACAGGCTGCCCATGTCGCGGCGCGGACCGTCGGCGTCGTGGGGCTCGTGCGGGATGTCGTTGCGATGCGGCGGCTCGCGCACGAAGTTCGCGTCCATCGCGATGAGCAGGCGGCCGGTGCACGTGCACGGGTTCTGCTGGTCGACGTGCACGCAGCGCGGCGTCAGGTAGTCCTCGACCCGCTTGCGCGCGCGGGTGAGCCGGACGCGGTAGGCGCTCTCCTTGATGCCGAGCAGATCGGCGGCCTCGACGGGCCCGTAGCCGAGCAGGTCGGTCAGCACGAACGACACGCGCACGCCGGGCGGCAAGCAGCACAGGGTCGCGGTGAGGCAGGTGCGCTTGAGCTCCCACAGGATCACGTGCAATCGCACGGGATCGCCGCCGAGCGGGCCGCCCCCGGTGATGTCGATCGGGCGCGTGATGTCGCTGCGCAGGGTCTCGTCGAGGCCTTCGAAGCTGTGATCCGACTTGCGTCCGAGCGACTCCTCGAGCGAGCGCGCCATCATGCCGAGCAGCGTGTCGCTCGGCTTGTCGGTCGCGAGGATCTTGGCCTCGCCGAACGCCTTCGCGTCGGCGACGAGCTGGCGGACGGCGCCGAGCGCTTCCTCCCGGTTTCCGCACATGTGATAGGCGAACGCGTACAAACGCGGCAGTTCGACCTTGAGCAGCTCGCGGAACGTTGTCGGTCGCTCGGACATGGGGGGTCCCGGCTACAGTGTCACGAAGCGGGGCGGAGGCCAAGCTTCGATTCGATGGCGTCCCACAACCTGGCCTGCATCGTGGCGTCGTCGCGGAGGCGCCCGAGGCGATTGATCTCCTGCATCCCAGTCGGGCTCGTCACGTTGATTTCCGTCAAACGGCCGCCGATCACATCGAGCCCGACGAAGAGCTGGCCCATCGTGCGAAGCATCGGGGCCACGGCCGAGCAAATCGCGCGATCCTCCGGATCCAAGTCCGCCGCCGCGGGCGACCCGCCGGCGTGGAAGTTGTTGCGAATCTCGCCGCTCCTCGGGACACGCAACACCGCGCCGATGGGCGCGCCGTCGGCCAGGAGGATCCGCTTGTCGCCCTGTTTCGCCGCGGGCAGATACTCCTGCGCAATGGTCCACTTGGTGCCCTCGCCGGTCGCGAGCTCGATGAGGCTGCCCAGGTTCGGGTCGTCCTCGCGCGCGAGCAGGATCTCGCGCCCGCCGAAGCCGAGCACCGGCTTCAGGATCATGCGCCCGCCCATCTCCGCGAGGAATCGGCGCAGCTCCGCGGCATCGCGCGTCACCACCGTGCGCGGGACGATGTCCGTGAACTGCGTGATCGCGAGCTTCTCGTTCAAGGCGCGCAGGCCCTCGGGTGCGTTGAAGACGGGCGTTCCCGCGTGGTCGAGGATCCACGTCGCGGTCAGATAGCTCGCGTCGAACGGCGGATCCTTGCGCATCAGCACGACGCCGAAGCTCGCGAGCGGGCGCGGGCTGGCCTCGCCGACGCGCGTCGCGTGCCGGCCCTGCTCGTCGTCGCCGTCGATCGCGAGCGCGGACGCGTTCGCCCACGCCGCCTCGGACCGCAGGCCCAGATCGCCGACCATCGTGCAGAACGGCCGATGTCCGCGGCGGACGACCTCGGCGATCATGCAGAGCGTGGTGTCGGCCCGGGGGGCGAAGCTCTCGGGCGGATCGCAGACGAACAGGACGTCCATGCAGCGCGAGGATAGCCTTGCGGCGCTGAGGCCATCCGGCCGCGAACTTGAGGCGCGTGGGCCGGGATCGGTAGGATAGGGGACTACATTTGGCCCGCGCTCCGAAGACCCCTCGACCGTTCGCGCCCCCGGGCGCCGCCGCGTCCGGCCGGGCCGCGCCGCGTCGCGCGGCGTCGTCGTCCGCGACGCCGGCGGGAGAGCTCGCGCCGCCGCGATGGGCCCGCGTGCAGCGGATCCGTCTCATCCGCCGCGAGGTCCGGGAGTCGCTCTCGCCCGGCGCGCTCGATCTGCTGCTCGCCGAGGCCGACGTCGTGGTCGAAGGCGGCGGCGAGATCGAGTCCGGCGGATCCGCGGGTGCGTCCGCCGATCGAGCCTTTGCCACGGTGATGCTCACGATCGATCTCGGTCGCTTCGCCGATCGCTTCCGCGAGCCCGCCGATGCGGCGACCGCCGAGCGCGTCGCGGAGCTCATGCGCGGCGATCCACTCGTGCGTGATCGACTCGTGGCGCGCGCGCGTCCGCGGCTCGCGGAGCTGTTGTCGCTGCCCCCCGAGTCGGTGGAGATCTCGATCGAGCCGCACGTCCGCGCCGACGGCGTGCTCGTGCTCGTCGATGGGGATGCCGTCGCATGGCCGCGCAGAACGGACAATCGGCGCGATCGTCGGTGAGTCCTTCCCAACACCGCGAGGACTGCTAGTTTCCAACCGAGTCATGAGCGCCGACGGACAGCCGCACGACGACCGCGCCACCCACGACGACGAGGTGGGCTACGGCGTGCGAGAGGTCGCCGGCTTGTTCGCGCTCGCCGAGCATCGACTGCGCTACTGGTCGCAGACCGGCTTCATCGTGCCGTCGTTGCGTCGCGAAGGTCGCGGGCTCTACAGCTTCCGCGATCTCGTCGCGATCAAGGTCGCGAAGGCGCTCGTCGACGACGGCGTCAGCCTGCGGAAGATCCGGCGCTCGCTCGCGCTGTTGCGTGCGAACCTGCCGGGCGTCGACACGTCGCTCGCGCGCCTGCGCGTGCGTTGCGACGACGATCGCGTGGTGGTGGACGAAGGCGAGCGCACCTTCGAGGCCGACAGCGGCCAGCTCGTGCTCGACTTCTCCATCGCCTCGCTGCGCGAGCAGGTCGCCTCGGTGGTGGCGCTGCCGCGCCGCGATCCGGCGGACGAGGGCCCGCGCACCGCCCACGACTGGTTCCGGCAGGGCTGCGAGATCGATCAGGAGCGAGCCGGTGCGCCCGCGGATCTCGCAGGGCTCGCGGCGGCGCGTCACGCCTACGAGACGGCGCTGGGGCTCGAGCCCGGCCTCGCCGCGGCGTGGACGAACCTGGGCGGACTGCTCGCGGAGATCGGCGATCTCGAGGGCGCGCGCGAGCACTTCGAGCAGGCGCTGCGCTGCGATCCCGACCAGGTCGAAGCGCTGTGCAACCTCGCCGAGCTCGCGATGCGCGACGGCGATCACGAGTCGGCGATCACGACGTACCGCCACGTCCTGCGCACGACGCCGGACTGGATCGAGGCGCACTACGGCCTCGCCCGCGCGCTGTTGGCCGTGGGCGGCAAGCTGCAGGCGCTCGCGCATCTCGAGCGCTTCTGTGCCGCCGTCGGAGCGATTGCGCCCGAGCTGCGCGACCCCGAGATCGACGAGCGACGCGCGCGCGCGCTCGAGATCGTCGTCGGCCTCAAGAGCGAGCTCGGTCCCCGCGACGTCGGCCAGCACCGGCGCTGAGGCACGCGTGGACACGCCCGCCCGCGAACGCACCCTGCGCCGCGTGCTCGAGCAGCTGGGCGGCACGCGGGTGGGGCGGCGATTCGGGCTCGGCAGCATCGACTCGCTCGCCGACTTCCGGGCGAGCGTGCCGATCCTCGATCGCGAACGACACGTGCGCGAGGTCGAGGCGGCGATCGGCTTCGGCGTCGCCGACGGTCGCGATGCCGCCGCTTTCGACATCGCGAGTCGCGACGACGAGCGCGACGCCGTGGTGGAGGCGTGGCGCTCGCGCTTCGCTCGCTCCGAGCTCCCGCGCGTCGCGGTGTTGCGAGCCGAGGGCGACGACGGCCTCGCCACGCGCACGCTCCTCGCCGACGTGCGGGCCTTCGCTGGCGAAGTGCTGCACCTCGTGCAGGTCGACGATCCCACCGCCGCGATGGCACAGCTGCGTGTGTTCGACCCCGACGTGCTCGTCGTGCCGAGCGCGATGGTGTGCGCGTGGCTCGAGCGCGCGAAGCGGATGCCGCTCGAGCACGGGCTGCCGCGGCTGCGGCTCGTGCTCGCGGAGCACGACATCGGTCGACCACTGCGTACGCGCACGCCCATCGCGAGCGCGGGATGGTTCTGGCACGGCGTGCGCGCGGGCGTGCCGAGCCCGCGGGCGCCGAACGACGCGGTGACGCTCGCAGTCGGTACGGCGCTGCTCGAGCTGTTGCCGTACACGAATCCCGAGGACGACGGGCGCCGCATGTACGCGGAGCAGACCGTGCTGCCCGAGCACGCACTGCTCGGTCATCGCTACGAGGTCGTGTGCACGTCGGCGCTGGGCCTGTTGCGCGTGCGCACCGAGCAGCACGTGCGCGTCGTCGGCTTCGATCCGCCCACCGCGCTCGCGCCGTTCCCTCGACCGCGGGTGGTGCGACTGTCCACGCCGCCCGCCGACGTCGCGCTCGAGGGGTGCACCGTCGCAGGCTCGTGGCTCACCGCGTCGGTGCGGCAGGCGTTGTCGCGCGAGGATCCGGCGCTCGTCGGCGCGGAGATCGGCCCCGACCCCGCGAGTGCACCGCCGGCGCCCGGCAGCCGAGTGCGTCGCCCGTCCACCACGCTGCGGCTCGGCGATGCGTTCGGCGAGACCGAGCTGGAGGCGGGCGGCACGAAGACGAAGATGGCGAAGGACGCGGTGCGGCGGCCCAAGGCGCTGCTCTGTCGCATCGAGCTGCAGGGCTACGTGCGCCGCGACTTGCCCGGGCGCGTCGCGGTGCGCATCGACGACAGCTTGCGGCGGCGCTCGCCCGCGTACGCGTGGCTGCGCGAGCGAGGCGAGCTCGACCCGCCGCGCGTGCTCGTGCAGCCGTCCGGAGCGCGCTCGGCCGACCAGCAAGCGCGGGTGCTCGCGCTGCACGGCGCGGTGTGGATGCCCGAGGTGCGCATCGTCGGCGCGTGACGGGAACAAGCGCGCGCACGCGAGTGTCGGCGTGGGGTCGTTCGCGCACTGGCGATCCTGCCGCTGCCGTTGGCCGACCTCGACAACACCGGTGCGGCCGGATCCCGATCTGCCGTCCATCGAGCACGCGAACGTGCCGGGCATGCAGCAGATCATCGAGGACACGTTCGCGAGGATCCGCGACTGCGACCCCGCGCTCGCCGACGTCGAGCCGCTCGCGACGGACTGATTCAGCCGCAGCTGCCGCAGATCTGGCAGCCGAACACGCAGGCCGGGAACCACTCGACGCTGCAGCAGCCCGGGAACAGGTCGCACACGCACTCCTCGCACGCGCACCCGTTGCAGCCGGGCTCGTCGTGCGGCGTGCACCCGTCGTCGGGCGGGCAGTCGCCGCAATCGTCGGGACACGAGTCGCAGTGCTCGCCGTCGTCGCACAGCCCGTCGCCGCACGTCTGCATGCCGCACGCGTCGCACTCGCTGCACGCGTCCCAGCAGCAGTCGCCGAAGTCGACGCAGATGTCGTCGCAGAAGCAGCCACCCGGCGCAGGTCCGCCGCATGCACCGCTGCCGCACGCGCAGTCCTGCGGGCAGTTGAACTGATCCTCGCCCGGACCACACTCGCCGTCCCCGCAACCCATGCAGTCGCCGCAGTCCTGCGGGCAGCTGTCGCACGACTCGCCCTCGAACGGATCACACGAGCCGTCGCCGCACGATGCACACGCGCCGCAGTCGACCGGACAGCTCGCACACGACTCGCCGATGCCGGGCTCGCACGAGCCGTTGCCGCAGCCGATGCACTGCCCGCAATCGACGACGCAGCTGACGCACGACTCGCCGATGCCGGGCTCGCAGCTGCCGTTGCCGCAGCCGCCACACGGTCCGCAGTCGTCGGGGCAGGTGTCGCAGGTCTCGCCCTCGCTCGGCTCGCAGCTGCCGTCGCCGCAGCCGCCACACATCCCGCAGTCGATCGCGCACGAGACACACGTCTCGCCCTCGCCCGGGTCGCATGCACCGTCGCCGCAGTTCGGACACGTGCCGCAGTCGACCGCACACGTCTGACAGAACTCGCCGATCTCGGGCTGGCAGATCCCGTCGCCGCATTGCTCGCAGTCGCCGCAGTCCTCCGGGCACGAGAAGCAGAACTCGCCCGCCGCACCGTCGCAGAACCCGTCGCCGCACTCGCCACACGGACCGCAGTCTTGGGGGCACGAGAAGCACGCCTCGCCGGAGAACGGATCGCACACCCCATCGCCGCAGTTCATGCACGTGCCGCAGTCGGCAGGGCACGTGTCGCACGCTTCGCCGGCGAACGGATCGCACAGGCCGTCACCGCACTCGCCACACGAGCCGCAGTCCTCCGGGCAGCTCTCGCAGCCCTCGCCGCCGAACGGATCACAGATGCCGTCGCCGCAAGTCATGCACGTGCCGCAGTCCTCCTCGCACGTGAAGCAGCTCTCGCCGGAGAAGAAGTCGCAGATGCCGTCGCCACACTCGCTGCACTCGCCGCAGTCCTCGGGGCACGTGAAGCAGAACTCGAGCGACTGGAACTCGCAGATGCCGTCGCCGCACTCGCCACACTCGCCGCAGTCCTGCGGGCACGTCTGACAGAACTCGGCCGAGAACGGATCGCACAGGCCGTCGCCGCACTCGCTGCACGGGCCGCAGTCCTCTTCGCAGGTGAAGCAGAGCTCACCGGAGAACGGATCGCACGCCCCGTCGCCGCACTCGCTGCACGGTCCGCAGTCTTCTTCGCAGGTGAAGCAGAGCTCGCCGGAGAACGGATCGCACTCGCCGTCGCCGCACTCGCCACAGCTGCCGCAGTCCTCCGCGCAGGTGAAGCAGAGCTCGCCGGCGAACGGATCGCAGAAGCCGTCGCCGCAGCCCTCGCACGATCCGCAGTCGTCGGGACAGCTGTCGCAGTCCTCGCCCACCTGCGGCTCGCAGTCGTCGTTGCCGCACGAGTTGCACGGGCCGCAGTCGAGCGTGCAGGTGGCGCAGCTCTCCCCGATGCTCGCCGAGCAGATGCCGTCGCCGCAGCTCTCGCACGTGCCGCAATCGATCTCGCAGTTCTCGCAGGTCTCGGAGCCCTCGCAGATCGAGTCGCCGCAGAAGCCGGTGGTGTCGCTCGTGGGATCGATGGTCGTCATCGTCCCGACGGTCGTCATCGTGACGGTGACCGTGGGTTCGGTGTCCGTACCGATCGTCGACTCGGTCTCCGTGCCGTCGTCGCCCGAGCGCGTGTACGTGAAGTCCGTGCGGCCACACGCCCAGCCGAGCCACGCGATCGCGAACGCGACGAGAACCGAGCCAATCGAAGACCCACGCATGAAGCCCACCGCGTCCTCGCACACGAGGACACCCGACGGATCATGCTAGCACGGCTGCCCGCGCGCCCGGCAAGTCCCCGGCGCGCGGGATGGCCCACGCGCCCCGGCGCGCGGGGGCCCACGCGCCCGGCGCTAGCATCAGCCGTCGCCGAGGTTCACGACCAGCACGGTGTAATCGGTGGCCGGGAAGTCCGTGCACTGGATGTTCTCCAGCGCGGCGGCCTGCTGGACGCGCACCTCGACCGTCGACGTCTGGCCCACGTAGCCGGTGTTGCCGTCGTACACGAGTGCGTCGACGTCGGTGGACACGGCGATGGCCTGGCGGCGCTCCTGGGCGCATTCGTCCTCGCCGCAGGCGGGCTCGACCTCGCACACGCCGTCCTCGACCGACAGGTCCACATGCCCGTAGAACGGCTCCGCGAGCAGAACCAGGCCGGTCTCGATCGGGTAGGGCAGGAGCGTGCTGCCGCGGATGCCGGCGAGCAGCAGAGGATCGACGTCCTCGAAGTCGGCGCGCAGCGAGAACCACTCCTCGGTCCACATCGGGACCCACACGAAGTGACTGAAGACGACGTTGGTGCCGACCGCGAGCGTGAAGGTCTCGGGGAGGTTCGCTTCGATCGTGTGCACGACCGGCGCGTCGTCCACCGTGCACGACAGCGTGATGGTCGCGGGCGATCCGCCCTCGACCGATTCGATCGTGCATGGCAGCTCGAGGTCGGAAACTTCGTCGAAGGGGAACGGTTCTCCGTCGATGACGAATTCGGCCTCGGTGGTGCCGTCCGGCTGGGGGTCGCAGACGGAGGCGCCGCAGCCGCCCGTGTCGGTGCCGCCCTCGGCGGACATCGAGGCGGTGCAGTCGTCTCCGTCCTCCGACTTGCACGCATCGGTCTCCTCGCCGTCGTCGCCCGTCTCCGGGGTGCAGTTCGAGCCCTCCTCGACACCGGTCTCGAAGCCGCACATGTGCTGCGTGTCGCTCTCGGTCTGGGTCGGATCCGTCGCGCTGTCGTCTCCGTCGCCCGAGCCCTCGTCGAGCTGGCCGATCTCCTTGGTGGCGCCGCAAGCGGAGAGGGGAAGCAGGGCGAGGGCGAGTGCGGGCAGGTCGCGAATCATCGTGGTGATCTCCAGTGCAAGTCGATGACCCCTCGTGCCCGGATCGGCGTGGTTCCGTCACTCGCGACACGGGCGCTCGGCGAGCGCACCCGCGATCGCGGAATCCGTGAACCGACGGTGGAGCGCAGCGGCGGCGGTGCTCGCCTCGTCCGTGCGACCGAGCTCGCACAGCGCCGCGATCTCGAGCGCGCCGGCGTCCTCGGCCAACGTGCCCGCCGGGAAGCGACGGCGATGCGCGCGGGCGCGGTCGAGCGCGAGCTCGGCACGGCCGCCTGCGAGCGCGCGCTGGCCGTCTGCGAGCAGCGCCGTCTCGTCGGCGAGTGGATCGGTGGTCGTCGCGGCGCGCGGGCGCTGCACGGGCACCGGCGCGGGTGCAGGTGCGGGCGCGGGGACGATCGCGGGCGCGGTCGTCGGTGTCGGCGGCGTGGGGATCGTGGTCGGCATCGGCGTCGTCGCGGGTGCGTGATCCGAGGCCTGATCGTGGGGCTCGCGTCGATCGGCCACGGTCGTGCGCGTGGCCGCGAGCGACCAGACGAGCACGATCGCGGCCGCGATCGCGATCGCGATCGAGACCGGCACGATCCAGCGCGGGCGTGCTCGCGCGGGTGGCTCGAGCCGCGATTGCAACGCTCGCCAGCCCCGTGCCTTCGCGCCGCGCGGGGGTGCGAGGCCGGCGACGCCGTCTTCGAGGATCCGATCGGCTTCAGGTCCCATGATCGTGCCTTTCCGCGAGCTGGGCGGTCTCACGCTCGAAGCGTGCTCGCGCGAGCCGCAGTCGCGAGTACACGGTGTTGAGCGCGACCTGGGCGGACTCCGCGATCTCGGGCGCGCTCAGGCCTTCGATCTCCGCGAGCACGAACACGACGCGCTGCTCGTGCGGCATCGCATCGAGGATGCGCAACAGGATCGCGCGCGCCTGCATCTGCTGCGCGTGTGCCTCGGGCGTGAGGTCGTCGGTATGCGCGACCTCGACGGCGGCGAGCTTGCGCTGCGCTCGTGCGGCGCCGCGATGGACGTGCCACGCGACGCGCCGCGCGATCGCGTAGATCCACGACTTCAAGGATCCGTACTGCGCGGGATCCTCGAGCCGGCGGTGCACGACGAGGAAGACCTCCTGCACCGCGTCCTCGATCGCATGGTCGGGCACGCCGAGGCACGCGAGCGTGCGCCACACCGCGTCGTGATAGCGGTCGTAGATCGCGCGCAGCGAGGCCTCGCCCACGCCCCCCAGGTGCCCGGGTCGCGGGGAATCCGTCACGGCAGGCGGATCTCCACGCGCAACAGGGCGCGCACGCCGAAGAGGTCGGGCCGGTGGACCTGCACGGAGCCGTTCGGACGCCCGAACGTGAACGTCGGCCGCGAGAAGGCAGCGGTGCCCGAGACGTCGAGCCCGACCCCGATTCTCCGGGTGGGCACGACGGTGAGCCCGGCGCCGAGCAGCGCGGCACCCCAGAACGCGTGCTCCGTCGATCCGTTCGTGACGTCGACGCCCTGCGCGACGACATCGCCGAGCGCGACCCCGAGGTGCACGGGAAACTCGACGATGCTCACGCGCGGCACGAACAGCGCGCGCAGCTCGGCGCTCCACGCCTGCACGATCGCGGCCCCACCGTCGACGCTCAGGCGCTGCAGCGGCAGATAGCTCGCCGCGACGTCACCGCGCCAGCGTCGAGTGCCGACCCCGACGCGCACGCCGACGTCCCCCGCGAGCCGCGGCAACACCCCGAACGAGATGCCGCCCTCGGCGGCGACGCTGACGAGCAGCTCGCGCGTCCGCCCACGCGACCGTGTACGCAAGGGCGCGGGCGCGGACGGCCGCGCGGGCGCGAGCGTGGGCGTAGTCGCAGTCGTAGTCGTAGTCGTAGTCGTAGTCGTAGTCGGTTCCACGGGCGGCGGCGGCACGAGGACAACGGGCTCGACGACCGCGCGCCCGCGTTCACTGCGCCCGACCGCAGCCCTCACGGTCCCGACGACGACATCAGCAGCGACGATCGCCGTGGCACACGTCCGCGCAACGATCGCTCGCTTCACCTGGCGCCCGTCGATCTCGCCGTCGATCTCCACCTCGACACGCCGCGGCGCAACCTCCTCGATCGCCACGCGCAACACCCCGAGCTCGCCGACCTCCGCCTCGAACACGCGCGCACAGGACGGCGTCGCCGGATCGCCGACCCCGAGCAACACAGCGATCGCGAATCCGACCCCGATGCGCGAGAGTATGCCGCGGCTTCACGCGCCGGCGAGGTGCGGGTCCAGCAGGTCGCGGAAGCGGCCGCGGGCGCCGAGGCGGCGCATCGTGCCGTAGTGGCCGACGACGATGCGATCGAGGAACATCACTTCGGCGGGTGGTGAGAAGGAGGCGACGTGGCGGGCGAGGAAGCCCGGCACGTGCTTCAGCGCGTCGTGGTGCATCGTCGCGCGGCCGTAGTCGAAGGGGGCGTCGCCCACGAACGGGCGGGCGAAGATGTCGCGCCACATCTTGTAGTAGTCGAACGGCACCGGCGGGCCGTCGAGGTTGCGCGCGCCGAGCCGTCGAAGGCCGGCCTCCACGCCCTCGTAGTCCTCGTCGAGCCCGCTCTTGATCGTCGCGCGATAGGCCGCGACCACGTCGGGGTCCAGCCGCTTCACGCAGCCGAAGTCGTAGAACACGATCGTGCCGTCGCGGCGGTAGGCGAAGTTCGCGGGGTTGGGATCCGCGTGGATCACCCCCAGCTCGAAGATCTGATCCGCCATCACGCGGAACATCGTCGCACCCAGCTCGTCGCGTATCTCTTGCGGGAAGTCGTGGACCTCGTCGATGTGCTCGCCCGGCTCGTACGACAGCGTCAGCACGCGTTGCGAGCTGCGCTCGCCGACGACCTCCGGAATGACGACGTGCGGACGACTTCGATAATAGTCCCCGAAGAACCGCACGTTGTCCGCTTCGTTGCAGTAGTCGAGCTCTTCGTGCAGGCGCGCGCGCAGCTCGTTCATCAGCGCGTCGAGGGCCTGCTTCTTCACCTTGATGAGGCCGCTCGCCCGGAACGCGAGCCGCAGATGCGCGAGATCGGAGTCGACGGCCTCGTCGACCCCGGGATACTGCACCTTCACCACCACCTCGCGCCCGTCGTCGGTCTGCGCGCGATGGACCTGCCCGATCGATGCCGCCGCGAACGGCGTGCGATCGAAGCGCCGGTACAGCGAATGCGGTGACGAGCCCAGCTCCTTCTCGATCTGCTCCGCGATCACCTCGAACGGCATCGGCGGCGCTTCGCGCTGCAGCGTTCCGAGCGCCTCCGCGATCTCGCGCGGCAGGATGTCGCGCGCGATCGAGGCCATCTGGCCCACCTTCATCACGGCGCCCTTCAGGTCGCCGAGCGTCTTCGCGATGAGCTCGCCGCTCTTCTGATGGGTCTGCGCGCGCTCGCGTTCCGCGTCCTCGCTCGACTGGAACACCGCTTTCACGCGCGACTTCGCATAACCACCCGCGACGCGGGCAGTCATGCTGGCGAGGCGGAGCAAACGCCGCCCTTTCGTCACCGGGCGATCATTCATCGCCGTGTTCCACCCGACAGTGTCCGTCCGCCAGCCGGACGCTGTCAAAGCGCGATACGCCCGCCGTCGCGAGCTCGCTCAGCTGCCCGGCTGACGCGGCGCGGCCTTGCTCTTGCCCGACGACTTGCTCGACGACTTGCCGCTGGCGCTCGCGCTCCCGCCACCGCCGGGACCTCGGTTGCGACCGCGACGCTTCTTGTCGTCCTCTTCGGGCGGAACGACGACCTTCTTCGTGTCGAAGTGCGGCTGCCGATTCGGATCGCACACGGGCGGCGGTCCGAAGTTGTCCGCGTTGAAGTCGTACGACAGCGAGCCCTGGCCGTCCTTGCGACCCTTCTCGTTCTTGCGGATCGCGTCGATGCGCACCGTGTGATCGCCTTTGCGCGCGGGCGTGCAGTACGACAGCAGGTAGAAGCGCTTGGTGTGGTCCTCGATGCGCTGAGCGATCTTCTCGAACGACTCGCGCACCTTGCCGGGATCGTCGGCCATCTCGACGCCGTCGCGCCCGATCTCGTCGAGCTGCTTCTCCTCGAGCTCCGCGCCCACGCCGATCGCGTAGATCTCGTAGTGGACGTACTCGTCCTTGTCGAGCGTTTCGAGCATCTCTTCCCGACTGACGCGACCCGCCCGATCGGTGCCGTCGGTGAACACGACGAGCGTGCCGAACTTGAGCGGTCGCTTGTCCTTGTCGAGCTGGACCTTGAGCTCCTCGAGCGCGAGGGGGATCGCACCGTTGAGGTTCGTGGACGGATCCTTGGCCTTGTACGTGCGCAGCCCTTCCAGGCCACCCTCGACGGAGCCCGACGTCTCCGTGAACGGCACGACGGAGTGGATCTCTTCGTCGCCGTCGAATGCGTACACGCCGACCTTCTGGCTCTTGCCGACGCGCTCGCTGAACACGCCCGCCGCGTCGACGAGCGGATCGGCCTGCCCGGACTCGGTGACGCTGCCGCTCATGTCGAGCAGCAGCATCGTGTACATCACCGCGGCCACCTCCGGGTTCTGGATGACCTGCTGGCTCTCGTACGTGGAGACCCGCTTGTCGTCCTCGTAGATCTCGAAGTCCTCCGCGGTGAGCCCCGCGACGGGCTCCTCACCGTCCTCGACCGTGAAGAACACCCAGACGTTGTTGGGCTTGTCCTGCTCGGAGTTGATGCGAGTGACGGAGAGATTGCTGACGCACGCGCTCGTGGCGAGCGTGAATCCGAGACCTGCGGTTGCACCCCACGACTTCAGCTGCACGCGACCTCCGCTGCGAGAGAGCCTAGAAATAGTAGCGGACCTTGACGCTGAAGTCGCCGTGGAACGGATCCCACGGGGGTATCACGTACGGCGACCAGCCGCCTTCGATGACGGTGTCGATCGGCACCTTCATCCAGTGGAAGAACAGGCCCACCGGTGCACGCACGATCATCGCCACACCACCGTGTCCGAAGTGGCAGTCGTCTGGATCGTCGGGCGTGGGATCGTTGTCGCAGCGACCGTACCTTCCGTCCCAGCCGTAGTGCGGGCCGTAGTACCCGCCCCAGTGCCCGGACCAGAACGCCATGCCGAGGCCCGCCCCCAGATAGAGGCCGAAGTCCATCACGCTGTTCGAGACGAACGGCTTGAAGTGGAAGAGGTAGTTCGCGTGGGTGATGCCATTGCCGTGGTGCATCAGGCCCCAGCCCAGGTCGAACTGCAGGGCGTGCTGCGGCGCGAGGAAGATCTTCAGCGACGGGCCGAAGGGATCACCGATGCCGCCGCCCAAGCCGACACGCGGCTTGGCCTCGGCGGTGCTCGATGTGCCGAGCCACACCGCCAGCACACACACGAGCGCTACCATGCACCCACGGAGACGACGCGCGATGGAGGACCTTGGCTTCATGCGGGACCTTCGACCGTTTCCGCCGGGACGTCTTCCAAGCGACTCGCGTCCTACCCCGGCCCTGGACGTCGTTCGCTCCAGCCCTGAACGCGCGCACACGTGCGATTGGTGGTGTGGGCCACCGGCCGAACGTCGCGGTCCTTCGCTGATGATCGACTCTCGCGCGGCAGCGTGCATCATCGCCGCCGCATTCGCAAGGCGTACCACGTGATCCTTTTACTCGATCGCGCTGTCGATCCGAGCAGGAGCGACGATGTAGCGACAGCTCGCAGACGTGCTAGCAGGTGCGATCAGTCGAACACGAGCTTGTCGATCTGCGACGCCGAAAGCACGTAGCTCGCGAGCAGCGCGCGGCGGTCTTTCGCCTCGGCGACGTCGAGCGAGCTGAGCAGCTCTTCCGACCTGGCGTCCTTCTCGGAGCGATTGTCGATCAGCGCGCGCACGATCTGCACGAGCAACCGACCCTTCACCGGATTGTCGGTGGGCACGCGCGTGAACAACCCGAAGTCGTCCCCGAGCACGCCCGCGATCTGCATGCCCTTGGGCTTGGGCAGGATCGCCTCGAGGAAGCCGCGCGTGCCGGGCTTGAGCGAGGAGAGCCCGAGCTCCGTCATGGCCGGTGACGTGAGCACGACGAAGAACCCGGTGCCGCGCGGCACCTTGCGGATGAGACGCTCGAACGTCGGATCGATCGTGCGATCGCGTCGCGTGCGTGCGGCGACGACCTCGTCGACCACGTCCGGCGGACCGACCAGCAGCTCGCCTTCGTCGAGTCGCACGACGTGCACCTCGCGTCCGTCGTACTCGAAGCCGGCGATGCTCCAGCGCCCGCGCGACTCCTCCACGAGCTTGCCGTCCGCGACCGCGAGCGCGACGAGGTCGTCGACCTTCTCGAGCTCGACCAGCATCGCGGAGCGCTCGAACTTCCCGTGGGCGAACACGCCGGTCATCCGCTTCCACCCGACGATGTCGTCCTGTCCGAGCGCGCGCGCGAGCGGGCAGCTGGCCTCGGCGAACACCGGCGGCTCGCGATCGTAGGGGCTGTTCCCTCCGCGGGCGGCTCGCGCACGGCGCTCGGCCTCGCGCTTCTTCTCGCGCTCGACCTCTTCGTACAGCACGACCTTGAAGTCACGCTTGTCGCGCTCGGCCTTGCGCTTCGCGCGGTTCCACCGGCGCTTGTCCTCGAGGTCCTTGCGCCGGGCCTCGTCGCACGTGAAGAACGTGTCGCGAGCGTCGATGCCGAGGTGCTTCGTGAGCGGCGCATCGATCACGCGCGCGACGTCGACGTTGACGATGATGTCGAAGTCGGCGGGTACGTAACGCGTGGAGTGGGGCACATGGCCGCGCGACTCGTACTTCATCCCCGCATCCCAGAACTTGCGGAGCAACGGCTTGCTCTCCTCGGGCGTGCCGGCGGCGCGGTACAGCTTGATGAGCCGCAACATGCCGTCGCTCACCAGATCGCGGCGCGTGGTGGTCTCGGCCATCAGCGCTTCGAAGTTCTCGATCGCACACTCGTTGCGCTCGAGCTCCTCCATGCAGTGCACGCCCTTGCGGTGGTAACGCTCCGCGTCGGTCTCGGCGGGACGAGCCGAGGCGGCAGAGAGGGCGGCAAGCGCGAAACCGATGATGTGCGACGCGACCATGGGATCCGTACGCGGATGCCGACGCGTTGGGTCGATCCCCCAAGGGGCTTCCGCATGAGAGTAGCATCGCCCCATGACCCGGGGCACCCCGCGCCAGAGCTCGAGTGGCAAGGCGCACGCGAAAAAGGCGGTGCGCGCACGCACGCGATCGGGCGATGCCGGCGCCACGCCGCGCAAGCCCGCGAAAGCGTTGGCCGCCTCCACGGTGTTCGGTCCCGAGACCTTCGCGTTCCTGCGCGAGCTCGACCGTAACAACGACCGCGAGTGGTTCGATTCCAACAAGGCCCGCTACGAGGCCCACGTCCGCGCGCCCGCGTTGCACTTCATCGCCGCGATGAGCAACGAGCTGGCCAAGGTGACGAAGCACTTCGTCGCCGACGCGCGGCCCGTCGGTGGATCGCTCATGCGGATCCACCGCGACGTCCGCTTCTCGCCGGACAAGCGCCCGTACAAGACCAACGTGGGCATGCAGTTCCGCCACGTCGCGGGCAAGGACGTGCATGCTCCGGGCCTGTATGTGCACCTCGATCCGAAGGAGTGCTTCCTCGGCATCGGCATGTGGCACCCGGAAGCGCCCGCGCTCGCGGCGATCCGTCGCCGCATCGTCGAGCGACCCAGCGAGTGGGCGAAGGTCCGCGGCGGCACCGCGTTCAAGAACGCGTGGGCGCTCTCGGGCGACTCGCTCGCGCGACCGCCACGCGGATTCGATCCCGAGCATCCGCACCTCGTCGATCTGAAGCGCAAGGATCACATCGCCGTCGCGAAGCTCGCGCCCGCGGATTTCGCCGATCCCGATCTCGCGAAGAAGGTGGGCAAACGTCTGGCCGCCGCGAGCGACTACGTGAAGTTCCTCTGCACGGCGCTCGAGCTCCCGTTCTGATGCTCTGGGCGCCCGCGGCACTGACGGTCGCGCTCGAGTCACCCGGCGCGGTGACGATCGAGTGGAACGCCCCGCCGACGTGTCCGTCGCCGGCCGCGGTGGACGAGGGACTGCGCCGATGGCTGCGCACCGAGCCGAGCGAGCCGATCCGCGTGCGCGCCGACGTCACGGCGCGCGAGACCGGCTTCGTCGCGGACGTGATGGTGGAGACGCCGTGGGGATCGAGTCGACGCCACATCGAGGCGATCGAGTGCAACGGCATCGCCGACACCACCGTGCTCATCGCCGCGATCGCAGCGGACCCGCTCGCGATCGCGACGCGCGAGCCACCGTCGTTGCACGCACCTGTGCCCTCGATGCCGCCGCCGCTCGTCGACACGCCGGCGCCGGCCCAGCCGCGCGTGCTCGCCGAAGCGCCGCCGCGACCGCGTCACGACGTCACGACGAAGCGAACGCGCCGGTTGCCGCGCGGCTTCGTGCGCATCGAGGGCGCGTTCGGCCTCGGGATGGTGCCGCGTCCGTCGGGCGGCGTCGGCGGAGCCATCGGCGCGCAGTGGCCCCACCTCGAGGTCGGCGTCGGCTCGATGTGGTGGCCGCCACGCACGACGGATCCGTTTCCGAGCGGCGCATCCGCGAACGTCGGGCTCGTCGTGATCGCTCCGTACGCCTGCGGATTCCTCGGCAGCCGCGCGTGGTCGTTCGGTCTGTGCGGTTCCGTCGAGCCCGGCGTGATGTCGGGCACCGGCAAGGACGTGGCTTCGGCCGACACCAAACGCGTCGCGTGGGTCGGGCTCGGCCTCGGGCCGCGACTGCGTTGGTCGCCCGTCGAGCGCGTCGGGCTCGTGCTCGGCCTCGAAGGCGTCGGCGTCGTGCAGCGCGCGCGCTTCGTCATCGAGAACGAAGGCGACGTCTATGTTTCCGGGATCGCTGCGTTTCGGGTGCGCCTGGGGGTCGAAGTGCGGTGGCCGTGACGGATCGGCCCGCGCCCAGGGAAGATGGTGTCGGGCCGGACTCGGCCGCCCGCGATGGGTGACGACGCGCTCGACCTCCGCGCCGCGTTCCGCGAGCACCACGATTTCGTGTGGCGTTCGCTGGCGCACCTCGGCGTCGTGACGCAGTGGGTGGATGACGCCGTGCAAGACGTCTTCGTGATCGCGCACCGACGCCGCGAGTCCTTCGACGGACGCGCGCCGGTTCGACACTGGTTGTACGGCATCGCGCGCAACGTCGCGCTCAAGTACCGCGAGCGTCATGCTCGCGCGGCGACCCGCGAGAGCGAGCTCCCGCGAACGCCCGTCGACGACGCGGGCGCCGTCGACGTCGAGCTCTCGCGCAGCGAAGCAGCGTCGTTCGTCGAGCGATTCCTCGAGACCCTCGATCCGGATCAACGCACCGTGTTCGTGCTGGGCGACGTCGAGGGACACAGCGCGGTCGAGATCGCTGCGCTCGTGGGGTGCAACCTCAACACGGTCTATTCGCGGCTGCGACTCGCCCGGCGGCGATTCGAGCAAGCCGTCGCCGCCCGCCGGCAGGAGGAACGCGCGAGATGGAGCCCCTAGAGCCCCTCGGCCGAGACGCGCGCGACCTGCTCGCGACGTATCGACGTGAACGCCCGGGCACGCACGCACGCGCGCGCAACTGGCCGGGCGTGCGCACGCGCATCGACGTTCCGGTCCGACGCGCGGCGTCGCCGTTGTGGTACGGCGGCATCGCGCTCGTGCTCGCCGCGGCGGTGTTGCTGCTCGTGCACGCGGTGTTCGTCGCGTGGCAGACGACGCAGCTCGAGCCCGTCCCGCGCGCTCCGGAAGCGAGCGACGTGGTCCCCGAGCCTCCGGCCGACGCCGTGCACGCGCGCGCACCGACGCCTGCGACGGTGCAGTCGGTTCCGATCGCGACGGTCGCGTCGGCGCCGACGCCCGCGATCGAGTCGCCTCCGGTGCAGCGCCCGCGCGCCGTCGCTCCGCCCACGACGGAGGTCGCCGCCACGGACTCCGAGGGTGCGGAGCTCCAGCTCGTCGCGTCCGCACGCACGTCGATCGCGGACGGCGATTTCACGACTGCGCTCGCCGTGCTCGACGAGCACGCGCGCCGCTTCCCGAAGGGCGTGCTCGCCGAGGAGCGCTCGGCCTATCGCGCGATCGCGCTGTGCCGTTCGGGGGCCGCCGATGCCCGAACGGCGCAGCTGCAGTTCAACTCGAGCTATCCCGGTTCGCATCATCACCGTTCGATCAAGGCTGCCTGCGACACGCCCGGAGATTCGCGCGCGCCGTGACGGATCCGTCCCGTCGTCGGGAAGGCCAGACGCATCGAGGGGGTGACCATCATGAAGCATTCGATCATCGCGTCGTTCACCACGCCGTTCGTGCTCGCGAGCTGCGTAGGCAATCCTGCGATCGTCGGCGTGGGGGAAGAGGATGGCGGCAGCGGAGATGCTGCGGACGACGACGACGACGACGGCAACGACAGCGCGAACCCCGGTGACGACGACGGTACCGGCGAGGACGCGGACGACGGACCCGACGACGACGACGGCGACGACACGGGTCCCACGCCCTCGTGTGCAGACGTCGATGCATTCGGCGAGACGTACGCAGCGACGCTCACTCCGTCGCAGTACGACGCGACCGTACGCGATCTGACGGGCGCGGCCGGACCGTTCGCGGTGGACTCGCTCCCCGCGATGACGATCTACGGATTCGACATCGCGCTGGACACCGCCGCGTACGCACCGTTGGCTGCCGAGGTCGCCGCGGCCGTCGACCTCGACGAGCTGCTGCCTTGCGATTCGACCCTCACCGACGCAGACGAGCAACAGGCCTGCTACGACGCGTTCGTGCCCGAGTTCACGCGCCTCGCGTGGCGTCGTGCGCTGGAGCCGGGAGATCTGCAAGCGCAGGCCGACGCGTTCGGTGGGGAAGGCGACTTCGCCACGCGCATGCGGGCCGTGATCGCGGCCGTGCTCGTCGACGATCGCTTCTTCGTGCTCTCGCGCGAGGGCACGGCGGACGCGGAGGATCCCGCACTCGTGGTGCTCGACGCCCACGCGCTCGCGACCCGGCTCTCGATGTTCCTGTGGAACAGCGGACCCGATGCCGAGCTGCTCGATCTGGCCGACAGCGGCGAGCTGCTCGATGCCGCGGTCCTGCGCGCACAGGCGGAGCGGCTGCTCGCCGACGCGCGTGCGGCCCGCATGGTCGACGACTTCCACGCGCAGTGGCTGCAGATCGCGCGCGTTGGCACGGCCGACAAGGATTCGGACGTCTTTCCCGAGTTCGACCCGGCGCTCGCACGGGACATGCTGCGCGGCACGCAGGCGTTCGCGCGCTCGGTCGTGCTGGACGGAAGCGGAACGCTGCGGGACTTGCTGACGCTTCCGCGCTCGTACGCGAATGCGAACCTCGCGGAGATCTACGGCGCCGACATCGTGGGCCCGGCGCCCGGCGGCGCGACGTTCGAGGCGGTCCAGCTCGACCCGACGCGACGCGGAGGACTCTTGAGCGAGCCGAGCTTCACGACGATGCACTCGCGCGAGGATCAGATCGGATTCACGCGGCGCGGCAAGGCGGTGCTCGAGAGCTTGGCCTGCGTCGCTCTGCCACCGCCTCCGCCGGGCATCGGCAACGATCTGCCCGCGGTGCCGGCCGACGCGCCCCACAAGGAGGTCTGGGCGGAGCTGCTCACCGATGTGACGTGCGCGGGCTGCCACAGCCTCGTCGATCCCGTCAGCTTCGGCTTCGACAACTACGATGCGATCGGTCGATGGACCGACGACATCGACGGGTTCCCGGTCGATCCGAGCGGCACCTTCCTGGACATGCCGTATGCGAATCGCGCGGAGCTCGTCGAGCTGATCCTCGGCAACGAGGACCTCGGCGAGTGCATGGCCCACCAGTATGCAGTCTATGCGCTCGATCGAGCGCTCGGCGAGGACGACGTGTGCACCACGGATGCGCTCGCCACCGCGTTCGACGAGAGCGACGGTAACGTGCGTGTGCTCGCCCTCGCGATCGTCGACAGCGACGCGTTCCGGGTCGCGCGACTGCCGAGCTGAGGTCGAATCCGACACAATCCGCGGCGGCGGTGGCCAAGACCGGTCGGATGGTCCCCGCCGCACGGCGAAAGCCCTGCATGCCCCCGTCCTGATCGCTCTCGGCACGACGTGCGGCGGGGACGACCGTGTCTCGGCTCGATAGGCCGATCACACGAGCGCCGAGGCGGCGGCCGCATCGAGCCACCACACGACCTCGCCGTTCGCGGGGCGCGCAGCCTGGACCGGGAGCCTGTGCGGATCGACGGGACCGTCGAGCACTTCGCGAACGATCGCCGCTTTGCGCTCGCCGACCGCGAGCACCCAGATCGTGCGTGCGGCCTCGAGCACCGGGAACGTGAGCGTGATCCGATGCGCCGAGAGCTTCGGCACCCAGTTCGCCGCGACGAGTCGCACGCGCTCGTCGAGCGCCGCGGTGTCGGGGAAGAGCGACGCGGTGTGGCCGTCTTCGCCGATGCCGAGCAGCACGAGATCGAAGCGCGGCATGCCGGCGGGGAACGCCGCGCGCATCTCGTCCTCGTAGCGCGAGGCGGCGACCTCGGGCTCCAGCTCCGTCTCCACGCGATGCACACGCGCATCCGACAGACCCGCCGGACCGAGCAGCGTCTCGTGGGCCATGCGGTAGTTGCTGTCGGGATGGGCCGAAGGCACCCAGCGCTCGTCGCCGAACCACAGCTGCGTGCGATCCCACGGCGGCGCCGGATCGGCGCGGGCGAGGGTGCGATAGAGCTCTGCCGGCGTGGAGCCGCCCGCAAGCGCCACGTCGAAGCGCGCGCGCGTGCTCACGGCCTGGCTCGCGTGCTCGATGAACGCATCGGCGACGGCGCGCACGAGCGCGGGCGCGTCGTCGAGCACGCGCACCGTGACGTGATCGCGCACGCGAGCGTCGGTCATTCGCTCGCGCCTCCGCGATGCGCTGCGTAGGTCGCGGAGCCCCACAGACCCGAGCGATCGTCGAGCACCAGCCATACCGGGATGTCGTGCAGGAGCGGCTGCATGCGGCCCTTCGCGAGGAAGCGCGCGACGAACTCCGAGGCCACGAGCTCGTCGGCGAGCTTCGGCGCGATGCCGCCGCCGAGATACACGCCGCCGGTGGCGAGCAGCTTGAGCGCGAGATTGCCCGCCTCGGCGCCGTACAGCGCGAGGAAGCGCGACACCGCATCGACGGCGAGCGGGTCTCCGCTGCTCGCGTGTTTCGCAATCGCGGCGGGCACCTCGCTCGTGCCCGTGGTCGCCCACGCGGGCAACGGCTTGCCCGCGCGCTCGTGCAGGAACGCGTGGATCGTCGCGAGCCCCGGGCCCGACACGACGCGTTCCCAGCTGACATGACCGCCGTGGCGCTTGCGCAACGACACGAGCAGCTCGTCCTCGAGCGGGTCGGACGGTGCGAAGTCGCAGTGGCCACCCTCGGTCGCGAACGGTCGCAGACGCGCGCCATCCCACGCGAGCCCGGCCTCGCCGAGCCCGGTGCCCGCGGCGATGAGCGCCGCGTTGCCACCCGCGAGCGCCGTGCCCGGCTTCACGAGCAGCAGCTCGCCCGGCGTGAGCGCGGACAAGCCGTACGCGTAGGCCTCGAGGTCGTTGAGCAGCCAGACGTTGTCGAGCCCGAGCTCGCGCTCGATCGCATCGGCATCGACGAGCCACGGCAGATTCGTGAGCTGGGCCCGACGGCCGCGCACGGGCCCCGGCAGGCCGAAGCACGCGTTGGATACGCGCTCGCCCGTGCTCGACAGGAACGTGCGCACCACGTCGGAGAGCGCGTTGAAGTCGCTCGACGGATACGTGTTCTCCGCGACGGCGTCGACGCGATTGCCGACGACCTCGCACAGCGCGAGCCGACAGTTGGTGCCTCCGATGTCTCCGGCGAGCACTCTCATGGGTTCCTCCACCGCCGACCCGTGCGCGCGAGCAGCTCGTCGGACTCGTCGGGCCCCCACGTACCGGCCGCATGGTTGGGGAAGTGACGCGGCGGCAGGGCCCGCCAGACGTCGAGCACCGGTTGCACGACCGCCCAGCCGGCCTCGACGGCGTCGGCGCGCTGGAACAGCGTGGCGTCGCCGCACATGCAGTCGTACACGAGCGTCTCGTAGCCGGTGCTCGGCGTGGCGCCGAAGCGCTCGGCGTAGTCGAAGTGCATCTTGGCCTCGTCCATCTTCAGCACGGGGCCGGGCACCTTGGCCTGGAACGACAGCGAGATGCCCTCGTCGGGCTGCAGGTGCAGCACCATCACGTTGGGCGGCACATGGCCGACCTTCGTGCCGCGGAACAGCATGTATGGCGCGCGCTTGAAGGTGATGGCGATCTCCGTCTCACGCGCGGGCATGCGCTTGCCGGTGCGCAGGTAGAACGGAACGTCGGCCCACCGCCAGTTGTCGACGTAGAGCTCGAGCGCGACGAACGTCTCCGTCTTCGAGTCGGGCTTCACGCCCTGCTCCTCGCGATACCCGGGGACGCTCTTGCCCGCGATCTCGCCGGGACCGTACTGCCCACGCACCGAGCGCGTGAGCACGTCCTCCGGATCGAGCACCTGCATCGCGCGCAGCACCTTCGCCCGCTCGTCGCGCACCGGGTCGGCGCGGAACGACGTGGGCGGCTCCATCGCGGTCAATGCGAGCAGCTGCAACAGGTGGTTCTGGACCATGTCGCGCAGCGTGCCGGCCTCCTCGAAGTAGCCCGCGCGCGTGCCGACCCCGACGGTCTCGGCCACGGTGATCTGCACGTGATCGACGAACTGCCGGTTCCACAGCGGCTCGAAGATGCCGTTGGCGAAGCGCAGCAAGAGGATGTTCTGCACCGTCTCTTTGCCGAGGTAGTGATCGATGCGATAGATCTGGCGCTCGGCGAGCTCGGCCTGCAGCTCGCGATTGAGCGCGCGGGCGGACTCGAGATCGTGGCCGAACGGCTTCTCGACGATCACGCGGCGCCAGGCGTTGTCCGGCTCCGCGGTGAGCCCCGCGGCGGTGAGCCGGCGCGTGATGACGGCGAAGTAGTCGGGCGGTGTCGCGAGGTAGAACAGGTAGTTCGCGCCGGTGCCGCGCTCCTTGTCGAGCTCCTTCAGCTTCTGGGCGATGCGCTCGTAGGTGGCAGCGTCGTCGAAGTCGCCGGTGACCGAGTAGAGCCGCTCCTCGAGCCAGTCCCACTTCTTGCCCTCGATCTTGCTCGTGGCGAACTCGCGCGCGGCGTCGCGGAGCTGCGAGCGCATCTCTTCATCGCTCTGCGCCTTGCGAGCGACGCCGACGACGGCGAACTGCTCCGAGAGGAGTTTCTGCTCGCGCAGGTTGTAGAGCGCCGGGATCAGCTTGCGCTTCGTGAGATCGCCCATCGCGCCGAAGATCACGAACACGTTGGGCGGCGCAGGATCGCCGCGACGCACGGACGGATCGCTCACTTCGCACCGCCCTTCGGCGGCTCCACGTGGCCACCGAACTTGTGACGCATGGCCGACAGCAGCTTCTCCGCGAAGGTGTGATCCTGACGCGAGCGGAAGCGGGTGAAGAGCGCGGTGGTGAGCACGTCGGCGGGGACGGCCTCTTCGATCGCGGCCATCACGGTCCAGCGCCCCTCGCCGGAGTCCGACACGACGCCGCTGTACGCGTCGAGCGCGGGATCCTCGACGAGCGCCTGTGCGACGAGGTCGAGCAGCCACGAGCTGACCACGCTGCCACGCCGCCAGACCTCGGCGATGTCGGCGAGATCGAGGTTCATGCGCAGCTCGGCGGGCAGCTCGGTCTTCGCGGCGCCGCGCATCAGGTCGAAGCCCTCGCCGTACGCCTGCATGAGGCCGTACTCGATGCCGTTGTGGATCATCTTCACGAAGTGACCCGTGCCGGGGCCGCCCGTGTGCAGCCACCCTTCCTCGGCGGTGGACGGCTTCTTCTCGCGGCCCGGCGTCTTCGGGATGTCGGTTCGGCCTGGTGCGAGCGTGGCGAAGATCGGCGACAGTCGCTTCACGGCGTCCGGCTTGCCGCCGATCATCAGGCAGTAGCCGCGCTCGAGTCCCCACACGCCGCCCGACGTGCCGACGTCGACGTAGTCGATGCCGCGCGGCTCGAGCAGCTTTGCGCGGCGCAGATCGTCCTTGAAGTACGAGTTGCCGCCGTCGATGATCGTGTCGCCGGGCGAGAGCACGTCGGCGACGGCATTCACCGTGGCCTCGGTGAACTGCACGGGCACCATGATCCACACGGCACGTGGCGCCGCGAGCTTGCTCGCGAGCTCGGCGAGACTGGCGGCCGGCGTGGCGCCTTCCTTCGCGAGCGCGTCGATCGCTGCCGGCGCGACGTCGTGCACGACGCAGGCGTGCCCGCCCCGGATGAGCCGGCGCACCATGTTGGCGCCCATGCGGCCGAGGCCGACCATGGCGAAATTCGAGGGTCTCTCCGGCATCCGGACGCTCCTTCGCTCCCGCGATCGAGTACCGCGGTGTGCGCGGCAGGTCCAGGGCTCACAGAGGCTCGACGTCGGTGCCGTCGCGGACGCGATCGCTGGGGTGCACGACCACCGTCTCGCCGGTGGCGACGCCGTCGACGATCTGCACCGAACGGGCACCGCGGCGACCGATCGTCACCGGGCGATGGTGCACGACGCCGTCCTCGACGACGAGCACCGCCCAGCCCTCGGCGTCGCGGATGAGCGCGCTCGTGGGCACCTGGATCGCGGCCGGATCCTCGAACACGACGATCGCCGCCTCGACCGCGTAACCGTCGCCGAGCGCACTCCAGCGCTCGTATGGATCGTCGAGCTCGATGATCACGTTCACACGCTGCTCTTCGACGCCGAGGCTCGACACCTTCGTGAAGGCGGACGGCTCCACCAGCACGACGTGCGCGGCGAGGATGCCCTCGCCGCCCCAGCGCTCGATGTCGACGCGGTCACCCGCCGAGATCTCGACGGCATCGGAGGTGAGCACGTCGACGACCACCTCGAGCGCGCGCGGATCGGCGACCTCCATGATCGCTTCGCCGGCTGTGATGACGCCTTCGCTCTCGCGCATGATGCGAAGGACGGTGCCGACCACCGGCGAGCGGATCTGGAACACCTCGGCGGCCGTGCGGTGCTGGGTGCCGGTGCGCTCGGCAGCAGCCTTGGCCATCTCGAGCTCGTGCTTCGCGACGCGGGCCGCGAAGATCGCGGAGTCGCGGTCGCGCGCGGCGCTCTCGGCCTCGAGCTCGGCGGTGTCGAGCTCTTCGACGCTCGCGTTGTCGGCGTCGCGGAGCTTGCGGATGCGATCGGCCTGCTTCGAGGTGAAGGACATGCGGCTCTCGGCGCGTGACGCCGTGGCGTTGGCCTGGCGCAGCGTGGCGGCGGCCGCCTGTACGCGGGCCTGCAGCTCGTTGCGCGCGCGCGCGTCGAGCAAGGGCGGCGGGATGGGCTCGATGTTCGCGAGCTCGGTGCCCTCCTCCACGCGGGTGCCGGGCTCGAGCTCGATGCGCGCGAGGTCGCCGGCGAGCGGCGCGGTGATGACGTGGCGATCCTTCACACGCGTGCGGCCGTCCTCGTCCACGGTGACGCGCAAGGGGCCCTGCACGACGGTGCCGGTCTCCACCGGGATCGGCTTCGGGATCAGCGCGGAGACGACTGCTGCTGCGATCGCCGCGAGCACGGCCAACATCAGCGAGAGCTTGATCCACTTCATGTATGCCTACTCCCTGGCCTTGAGGACCTCGACCAGATCGAGATGGTCGATCTTGCGCCGCACGAGGAAGGCGGTGCCCACTCCGGCGACGACGACCATGGCGATCGCGGACAGATAGGTGCTCGGCGAGATGATGAGGGGGAATCGGTAGAGCTCGGCGTCGATCGTCTGGATGATCCCGTAGGTGAACAGCCAGCCGAGCGCGCAGCCCATCGGGATCGCGACCGCCATCTGCACGGCGAGCTCGCCCAGGAGGATCGCCGAGGTCTCGCCGCGCGTGAAGCCGAGCACGCGCAGCGTCGCGAGCTCGCGTGAGCGATCGGCGAGCGCGATGCGGGCCGCGTTGTAGACGACGCCGATCGCGATGATCGAGGCGAACAGGCCGAAGATGCCGCGCATCACCGCTTGTTGCTGCGCGGAGGTCTCGTTGAAGATGTCGTACGCGGCGGTGCGCAGCGTCGCACCCGCCACGGCCGGCGTGCGTTTGAGCCGTTGATAGAGCGCGTCGCGCTCGGCGGGGTCGACGGAGATGAGCGCACCGGTGACGCGCGGCCCTTCGCCGAGCAGGTGCGCGAGCGAGCCCAGCTGCATGTACGCCGACAGACCCATCATCTCCTGGCTCAGCCCCGCGATCTCGACGAAACGCGTCTGCCTGCGCCCTTCGAGCACCTCGACCTCGATGGTGTCGCCCACCTGCACGCCGAGCCGGCGCGCGAGGACGTCCGTGAGCAGCAGGCCGCGATCGGGCACTTCGATCTGGTGGAGCGACGGATCGAGCAGGCGGCGCAGCTGCGGGTGGGCGGGCATCGCCTGGATCGCGGTCTCGTAGTGACGCACACCCACGTGCAGGCGCACCGGGACGGCGCGCGTGGCCTCCACTTGCGTGACGCCGGGGATGTTCGCGAGGTCGTGGAGGACTTCGTCCTCGATCGCGGTGCGGAACGCGACCTCGACGTCGTACCGCTGCGCGCGCTGGAAGTTCACGTCCATCACGTAGTCGATGGCGTCCGCCGAGAAGCCGCCCATGACCTGGATGCCGATCGCGAGCGCGATGCCGAACGCGCCGAGGAAGGTACGCACCGGCGTGCGGCCGATGTTGCGCACGGTGATGCGGGCCTGCGGCGACAGGATGGGGCCGAGCACGCGCGCGACGATGCCCATGCGATAGCGCGGTGGTGCGACCGGGCGCATGGCTTCGGCCGGTTGCAGTGCGATCGCGCGATGCAGCGCGATCATGGCTCCGATCGCGCCCGCCACCGTGCTGATCGCGAGGGCCGCGAGGATCGTGTCGGTCTGCAGCTGGAACGCGAGGTCCGGGAATCGATAGTACTGCCCGTACAGGCCGACCATGCTGCGGCCGAAGTACGCACCCATGGCCAGACCGATCGCACCACCGGAGAGCACCACGACGAGCACGAGCTCCGCGTAGTGCGAGCCGATGCGGAAGTTGCCGTACCCGAGGGCCTTGAGCGCGCCGATCTGCTCACGCTGCGCCATGACGATGCGCGACATGACGACGTTGAGCAGGAACGCCGCGACGGCGAGGAACACGATCGGCACGGTGGTACCCATCGAGCGCAGCTGTTTGAGCTCCTCGGACACGAAGCGGTGCGACACCTGGCGATCGCGTCCGTGGGCTCCGAGCCCGCCGTAGCGGCGCAGCAGACGGTCGAGCTCGTCGATGACGTCCTGCTCCGATGCATCCGCGGCGAGTGCGATGACGACTTGATCGAACGAGCCTTCCTCGTCGAACGCGGCCTCGAGCGCGCGGCGATCCATCCACAACACCGAGAACCGGCGATCGTCGGGCCAGGCGGAGCCGGCCGACACCTGGAACACGTATTCCGGCGACAGCACGATGCCGACGATGCGCAGTCGCTGGTGACGGCCGGCGACGACCGCTTGCAGGGAGTCGCCCGGTTGGAGCGCGTGCACGAGCGCGAACGGCTCGCTGACCGCCACCTCGTCGGACCGGCCGGGCTCGGGCAGACGTCCCGAGCGCACGACGAGCTCGCCGAGGCGCTCGCCGGCGCGACCGCCGAGCGAGATCACCTCGCCGGTGGCGGGCTCGGGCATGCCGGGCACGTCGAGGGTGACGCGCTCGACGATGCGCGTCTCCACGCCGGCGACGCCGGGGATGTCGGCGATGCGGCCCTCGAGCGATCGCGGCGCGCTGGAGACCCGGGCGAACACGTCGGGAAAGCGAGTGTTCGCGTAGTACGACGTGCACGAACGCTCGAGCGACGTGAACGCGGACAGGAGCGCGACGTAGCTCGCGATGCCGCACGCGATGACCATCACGATCGCGAACAGCTGCCAGCGCATCCCGGCGATCTCGCGCAGGAGCTTGCGATCGAGCGCTCTCACCAGGCCAGCTCCTCGGCCGACTTGCGGTGCGTGTTGGTGCGCAGCTCCTTCACGCGGCCGTCGCCGAACACGACGACGCGATGGGCCATGTCGGCGATGGCGGCGTTGTGCGTGATGACGGCGGTGGTCGTGCCGAGCTCGCGGTTGATCCGCTCGAGCGCGACGAGCACGAGCCGGCCGGTCTCGATGTCGAGCGCGCCGGTGGGCTCGTCGCACAGGAGCACGGACGGCCGCTTCGCGATGGCGCGGGCGATCGCGACGCGCTGCTGCTCGCCGCCGGAGAGCTGCGCGGGGAAGTGATCGAGCCGGTGCGCCATGCCGACGAGCTCGAGCGCCTCGGCGGGTTCCATCGGATCACGCACGATGTCGGTGACGAGCGCGACGTTCTCGCGCGCGGTGAGGCTGGGAATCAGGTTGTAGAACTGGAAGACGAAGCCGACGTTCTCGCGCCGATAGCGGGTGCGGCGCGCCTCGTCGGCGCTCGTGAGGTCCTGATCGCGATAGTGGACCGAGCCGCCGCTCGGCAGGTCGAGACCACCGAGGATGTTGAGCAGCGTCGACTTGCCCGAGCCCGACGGGCCGAGCAGCACGACGAACTCGCCCGCGAGGAGATCGATGTCCACACCGCGCAGGGCATGCACCTCGACTTCACCCATCCGGTAGACCTTGGTGAGGCCGTGCGCCGAGAGGATGACGGCGCGTCCCGTGCCCTTGCGGTCGTCGGGCGCCACGGTGCCCAGTATAGGAGCACTCGCGCGCGCGTCGACGTGTTCTGCAGGCTCGCAGCGCCGCTGCCGCCAGCGCCAGTGAGATCGGTCTCGCCTGCGTCGGCGCGGCGTTTGACACGACGCCGATTTGCGCGATGCTCCCTGGGCTCGAAGGGAGCACTTCGTTGGTCGCCGCAGGCATTTCTACGATTCGAGAGCTCTTGGCAGAATTTCGCGCGGCGCGTCCGATCATCGTCGTCGACGACGAGAACCGCGAGAACGAGGGCGACATCATCATCCCCGCGGAGCACGCGACGACGGAGAACATCGCGTTCACGATTCGTCACACGGGCGGCGTGATCTGCCTGGCGATGGAGAACGCGTTCGCCGATCACCTCGAGCTGCCGCCGATGGTGACGCACAACGCCGCGAAGCGTGGCACCGCCTACACGGTGTCGATCGAGGCGGCCGAGGGCATCGACACCGGCATTTCGGCCAAGGATCGCGCGCTCACGATCCGCACGACCGCGCGCGAGGGTGTGACAGCGAAGGACCTCGTCCGACCTGGTCACGTGTTCCCGCTGCGCGCGCGCGAAGGCGGCGTGCTGCGGCGCGCAGGTCACACCGAGGCGGCGGTGGATCTCGCGCGGCTCGCGGGGCTCAAGCCGGTGGCGGCGGTGAGCGAGCTGATCCACGACGACGGGTCGATGATGCGGCTGCCCGCGATCCTCGAGTTCGCGAAGGTCCACGGGCTGAAGGTCGGCACGATCGCGGACCTCATCTCGTATCGGCTCGCGCACGATCCGTTCGTGCGCAAGGTGGCGTCGGCCGAGCTGCCGACACAGCACGGCATCTTCACGCTGCACGGGTTCAAGGACGAGCTCAACAACAACGAGCACGTCGCGCTCACGATGGGCAAGATCGACGACGGCGAGCCGGTGCTGGTGCGCATGCACTCGGAGTGCCTCACGGGCGACGCGCTGCACTCGTTGCGGTGCGACTGCGGTGCGCAGCGCGACGCGGCGATCGAGCGGATCGCGGCGGAGGGGCGCGGCGTGCTGGTGTACCTGCGGCAGGAGGGGCGCGGCATCGGCTTGCTGAACAAGATCCGCGCGTACGCGCTGCAGGATCAGGACGCGGACACGGTGGAGGCGAACGAGCGCCTGCAGCTGCCGGCGGATCTGCGCGACTACGGCATCGGCGCGCAGATCCTCTATAACCTCGGCGTCCGCAAGCTCCGTCTGCTGACGAACAACCCGCGCAAGATCGCGGGCCTGTCGGGCTACGACATGGAGCTCGTCGAGCGCGTCCCGCTGCACGCGGGCAAGAACAAGTACAACGAGAAATACCTTGCGACGAAGGTCGCGAAGCTCGGGCACTTGGAAGAGTAGCGTTTCGGATCGAGCTGCGCGCGGAGGCGAACCGGCCTGTTTAACGGTCGGAAACCTTCCCGTCGTACTCGTCGGGCTCTCGGCCCCGTCTTCGACGGTGCAACCAGGGCCCTCCTGCGTGCGACGGGCCCCTTCCGCCCTACGCGGCCGGTCCGCAGGACGTCAGCGCGCCATGCCATCGACGAGAGCGCATCTCACAACCGCAGACGATCGCAGCCTGGTCTCGCAGGATCAGCGCACCAGGAGGCGCGTCAGCGCCGGAAGGGTGGGGATTCCTTGCGCGGCTCCGCCGCGGAAGCGGAGGGAAGCGGAGCTTCCCTCCCAGAGACTAGAACGGCACGGTGATGTCGAGCTGGATCTCGCCCGCGGCCACGTCGGCGCCCGCGATGTCGACTTCGAGGCAGCCGGGGCCGAAGCCTTCGGAGGCCGCGAGGTCGCCCTTGTCGGCGTAGGGGTCCATCCTGTCGGCGTTGCCGTTGTCGCGTCGCGGAGGTTCCAAAAAGTCTCGTGCGCCGAACTTCGAGCTCGAACAGCCGCTGTGACGGGTCGACGTCGCGAACGGTGTGACGTCGAGGTCGAACAGGCGACTGTGGCGGGTCGAAGTCCGTCGAAATGCGACGTCGAGGTCGAACAGGCGCTGTCGAGGCTCGAAGTCAGCTCGGCGCTTCGGCCAGGCCGAAGCCGTCGTGCAGCACGCGCAGCGCGAGCTCGCCGTAGCGTTCGTGCACGACCACGCTGATCTTGATCTCCGAGGTCGACACCATCTGCACGTTGATGCTCTCGGCGGCGAGCAGCGCGAACGCTCTCGCGGCGACACCCGCGTGCGTGCGCATGCCCAGGCCGACGATCGAGATCTTGCAGATCTCGCGATCCGTGACGACCGTCGGCGCGACGTCGGCGAACTGCAGGCCTTCGATCGCCGCCTTCGCGCGGTCGAGCTCGTTCTCCGGCACGGTGAACGTGACGTCCGTGTGTCCGTGCGCACCGGCGTTCTGGATGATCATGTCCACCGAGATGCCGAGCTCGGCCGTGACCGCGAAGATCTTCGCGACGACGCCCGGCACGTCGGGCACGCCGACGAGCGTGACCTTGGCCTCGTTGCGCTCGAGCGCGACTCCGGTGACGAGGATCGATTCCATCTGCGGTTCCTCCGGCACGATGAGCGTGCCCTCGCGGTCGTCGAAGCTGGTGCGCACGTGTACGCGCACGCCGTAGCGCATCGCGAGCTCGACGCTGCGGATCTGCAGCACCTTGGCGCCGAGGCTCGCGAGCTCGAGCATCTCCTCGTAGCTGATCCGATCGATCTTGCGAGCGCTCGGCACCACGCGCGGGTCGGTGGTGTACACGCCGTCGACGTCCGTGAGGATCTCGCACACGTCGGCGCGCAGCGCAGCCGCGAGCGCGACCGCGGACGTGTCCGAACCGCCGCGCCCGAGCGTCGTGATGTCGCCCTGCGGGTCGACGCCCTGGAACCCCGCACACACGACGACGCGCCCGGCCGCGAGCTCGCGCTCGATGCGTTCACCATCGATGCCGAGGATCCGCGCGCGCCCGAACGCGCGATCGGTTTGCAGCCCGAGCTGCCGACCGACGAGCGACACGGCCTCGCCACCTTCGTCCTGGATCGCCATGGCGAGCATCGCGGCCGACACGACTTCGCCGGTGGCGACGAGCTGATCGAGCTCGCGCTCGTGCTCGGGCGTGCGCTTCGCCGGCGCGACGTACGGCCCCTTCGTGGCGACATCCGTGCGACCGGCGACGAGCTCGTTCGCGAGCGCGATGAGCCGATTGGTCTCCCCCGACATCGCCGACACGACGACGACGACGCGATGCCCCTGCGCGACGACGCGACGACACCGTTGCGCACACGAACGAATGCGCTCGAGATTCGCGACGGACGACCCGCCGAACTTCAGCAACACGAGCACGCGAACCGAGTTGTAGTCCGCACCGGCCAGCGATGCAACGTCGTGCTAGGATCGGTGGATGGTCGTGTTGCACGACATTCCGTGGGACGCGTACGAAGCGCGACTCGCCGCGGTCCGTGACGATCCCGGCGTGCGGATGACGTACTGCGATGGAACGCTGGAGATCCTGAGCCCTGCGAGCGGAAACCAACGCGTGAAAGCCGTGCTCGCTCGGCTGGTCGAGGCCTATGCGGAAGAGCGCGACTTGGTCCTGAACGGCTACGGGAACGCCACGTTCAAGGACCGCGAGCGTCGACGCGGCCTCGAGCCCGACGAGTGCTACGTGCTGTCAGCCGACGACGACGGCGATCCGAAACGTCCCGACCTCGCGATCGAGGTGCAGCACACCGCCTGGAAGACGGATCGCATGACCGTGTACGCCGGCCTCGGCGTGCGCGAGGTCTGGCGCTGGCGAAAGGGCTCGATCGAGGTGCTCGCCCTCGGCGACGACGGCGAGTACGCCGCGCGCGATCGCTCCGCGCTCTTGCCCGACCTCGACCTGGCGCTCGTCGCCCGCTTCGCCGAGCGCACCGACCAAGTGCGCGCGGTGAAGGAGTTCCGCGCGCTCGTGCGCGGCTGAGCCGCACGCGTGCATCGCGAGACCCGGCGCGCTACGCTCGATGGCGGTGGTGCGTTGGGTTCATCCGGTGGGTCTCGCCGCGGCGCTCTGCGCCTGCGGGCCGTCGGGTGGCGCGGAGACGACCGAGACGTCGGAGTCGAGCTCGACGCGCGCAGGCGAAGAGGACACGTTCGTCCCGCCCAGCGACGACACCAGCACGCTCACCTCGGGCGATACGACGACGACGAGCGGTGGCGACGGCACGAGCACGTCGGCGGGTTCGACGAGCACGAGCACCACGACGGGTGGCCATGATTGCCCCGCCGGTGACGACGACGACACTGGCGGGCTGCAGTCCGTCTGCGATCCCCAGCCCGAGGCCGTCGTGGTGGACGTCGATTTCGACATCGAGTTCCGCAGCGGCGACGGCGAGATCGTGCTCGATGCACAGTGCATCGTCGACGCCCTCGTACAGGAGGAGCCCGCGCGCCTGCGCATCGAACTGACCTGCGACGAGTCCGGCGATGAAGTCGCGCGCGCCGTCGTCGTGTCGAGCGATCCGGCCGTGGTCTTGCCGCTCGCGATCGCGGACGCGGTGCACCTGCAGGCCGCGGAGGTCGTACCGATCGACTACGGCGGCTACGAGTGCGTCGCGCTGCGCGACGACGAGGGCACGCTCGTCGTCGGTCAGTACCAGACGCACTGTCCCGCCGAGCTCGCCGATCCCGCCACCTGGCTAGCTCCCTTCGCCCTCGAGTACCGCACTGGCGTGTGCGAGCCCGAGCCCTACGAGCCGCCCCCGGATTGCGCGTTCATCCAGGACCCGTGTCCGGGCCAGGACGAGCGCGCTGCGTTCGAGGTCGAGCTCGGAGACGAGTCGACCCTCGTCCACGATCGCACCGCGACCACGCTCGCCGACTTCGACGTGCGAGTGTCGCGAGCGATTCGCCACTATCCGATCGACGCGGACTTCTGCGGTCCGGGCCCCTACGACTCGGGCACGATCGTGATCCAACGCCCCGCCGAGTGATCAGCCGAGCGCCGCACGCAGTGCGCGTTCGAGCGCCGCGAGGCCGTTGCCCACTTCGGGGCCCAGGTGCACGCGCAGTGCTCGGCGCTTGCGCTCCGCGAGCACTTCGAAGTCGCCGCGCGCTTGGGCGGCGGCGATCGTCGCGAAGCCGTACTTCGAGCCCGGCACCAGGACGTCCTGCGCCGCGTCGGCGGTGATCTGCAGGAACACGCCCGTGTTCGGCCCGCCCTTGTACGCCTGACCCGTCGAGTGCAGGAAACGCGGGCCGAAGCCGAGGCACGTCGCGACCTTCTTCGCGTCGCGCACCGCGTGGCGCATCGACTGCAGCACACGCTCGTGCGCCGCGTTCATCTCGATGTACGCGAGCATGCCCACGTAGTCGCGCACCTGCACGCGATCGAAGTGCGCGCGCAGCCAGCCCGCGAGATCGCCGTGCTTGCCGAGCGCCGCCGCATTCGCGGCATCCGTGAACAACGTGACGCCCTCGCCGCGCCAGACCGGCGTCTCGTCCGGCAGCGCGCCGGTCTTCTCCACCGCGTCCGTCATCGCACGCGTCGCGATCTTGCTGGCCTCGACGTCGGGCTGATCGAACGGGTTCAGCTTCATCACCGCACCCGCCACCGCCGTCGCGATCTCCCACCGGAAGAACTCCTGCGGCAGCGACTCGACGTCGTCGAGCTCGATGCGCACCACCGGCTGTCCCGCGCGCACGAGCGCCGCCACGCCGCGATCCTGGCTCGCGTCCGGTGTCGAGCGCAGCCGCACGTGCACGAACAGACGATCGTCGCCGTACGAGTCCGCCGCGGCGAGCGACTCGCCGTCGACCGGCACGATCGCCTTGCCGTCCTTGCCCGTCGACTCCGCGACGAGCTGCTCGAGCCACGCACCGACGCTCGCGATACCGGGCGACGCCACGATCGTGAGCTTGTCGCGCCCCGCGAGCGCGGCGACGCCCATCACCACCCCGAGCGCGACGCCGGGATTGTCCGCGGCGATCGGCGCGTTGCGACACGCGTCCATCATCAGCGATGCCTCCGCGAGCACGCGATCCACCGGCAGCCCCATCAACGCCGCGGGCACGAGCCCGAAGTCGGACAGCGCCGAGTAGCGCCCGCCGATCGCCGGCTCACCGGCGAACACGCGCCGGAAGCCCTCGCTCTCCGCCTCGCTCTGCAGCTTCGATCCCGGATCCGTGATCGCGACGAACCGCGCTCCCGCCTGCGCGCCGAGCTGCGCCTTCGCACCCGCGAGGAAGTGCGCGAGGAACACCTTCGGCTCGAGCGTCGTGCCCGACTTGCTCGCGACGACGTACAGCGTCTTGCTCGGATCGAGCCCGGCGCCCGCCGTCTGCACCTGCGCCGGCACGGTGGAATCGAGGATGCGCAGCTTGGGCCACCCGGCCTTCGCCGTCGCCTCGCCGTACGTCCGCGCGAGCACGTCGGGGCACAGGCTCGAGCCACCCATGCCGAGCAAGAGCACGTGCTTCGTACCGTCGGCCTTCACCGCCGCGGCGAACTCGACGAGCTCCTTCGCGCGCGGCTTCTGGCGCTCGACGACGTCGATCCACCCGAGCCACTTCGCCTCGTCCTTGCCGGTCCACAGCGCCGCATCGCGATCGAACAGCCTGCGCGTGTTGCCGGCGCGATCCCAGTCGGCCAGCGCCGCAGACACGCGCTCCGCCAGCTTGCCGGGCAGCGCGAGCTCGAGGCGATCCAGCCGAGGCCCGCGCGCCTGTCGCTGCTTCACCGCGACCGTCGCGAGCAACCCGTCCATCGCCTCGCGGAACAGATCGAGCCCGCGCTCGAGCAGCACCGCAGTGACGGCGTCGATGTCGATGCCGACGTCGGCGAGCGCCTTCATGCTCTTGCGCGCGGCGTCGACGTCCTGCACGAGCGTCGGCGCGACCTTGCCGTGATCCTTGAACGCGGCGACGGTGGCCGGCGGCGCGGTGTTCACCGTGTCGGGCCCGATGAGCTCGTCGATGTACAGCACGTCGCTGTACGCCTTGTTCTTCGTGCCGGTGGACGCCCACAACAGCCGCTGCGGCCGCGCGCCCTTGGCCGCGAGCGCCTTCCACCGCGCACCCGCGATGATCGGCTGGTACACGTCGGCGTACGCGAGCTTCGCGTTCGCGATGGCGGCCTTGCCGTGCAGCGCCTGCAGCTTCGCGCGCCCCGCATCGTCGGCCTTCGCGGCGAGCTTCTCCAAGCGACCATCGATCTCGCTGTCGATGCGGCTGACGAAGAAGCTCGCGACGCTCGCGATGCGATCGATCGGCTCACCCTTCGCCGCGCGGGTCTCGAGCGCGCGCACGTACGCCTCGGCGACGGCGGCGTACGCCGATTGCGCGAACAAGAGCGTCACGTTCACGTTGATGCCCTCGACCAGCAAGCGCTCGATCGCGATGCACCCCTCGGGCGTGCCCGGCACCTTGATCATGAGGTTCGGACGATCGACCGACTTCCACAGGCGCCGCGCCTCCTCGAGCGTGCCCTGCGTGTCGCGACCGAGGCTCGGCGACACCTCGAGGCTGACGAACCCATCCGCGCCTTCGGTCGCGTCGTACACGCTGCGCAGCACGTCGGCGGCCTCGCGGATGTCCTCGATCGCGAGTCGCTCGTAGATCGCCTTGGCATCGAGCTCCGGATCCGCGCACAGGTCGTGCAACAGATCGGCGTAGTCGTCGCTGCCCGCGATCGCCTGCTGGAAGATCGACGGGTTCGACGTCATGCCGCGCAGCCCGTCGTCGACGACCATCTTGGTCAGCTCGCCCGAGCGCGTCATGCCGCGCCGGATGTAGTCGAGCCAGATCGATTGACCGATTCGCGCGAGCGACTGCAGCGGATTCATGGACGACGCCTCCCGAGGGGGCGAAGCGTACGCCCGGGCGACCATCGCTGGCCACGGCGCGCCGCGCGAGTGGGCTCACCCGCTGCAGTTGTCCCCGGAACAGGTCTTGTTACAGGTCTTCGCGCCGCTGCACTCGCGCTCGCAGTTGCCGCCCGAGCACGTGAGCGAGCACGTCGCGCCGGCCTTGCACGTCTGCTTGCACCGACCGCCCGAGCACGTGAAGTTGCAATTGCCGCCGTCGCACGTGTGCTTGCAGCCGCCGCCGGAGCACGTCGCCTCGCACGTCTCGCCGGCACCGCACGTGCGCGAGCAACCACCCTCGAGACAGGTCGCCGCACCGCCGCCGCCTTTCTTGGGCGAAGGCGCGTCGGGCAGCTTCACGCCCTTCGCGGAGAGCTCGATGCCGTTCGCCTTCACGCCGTCGGTCGTCACCGACACGCCGTTCACCTCGACGCCCTCGTTCGTGACCTTCGCCTGATTCGCCTGCACGCCCTGCGACGTGACCGACACCTTCGCGGGCGGCTCGGACGGTGCGGCCGCAGCCTGCACCTCGACGCCGGCCTTCGCGATCTCCACCTTTGCAGGCTCGCCCGCCTTCTGCACCGTGAGCTCCGCTGCACTCGCGGCTGCGGCTGGTGCGGCGGTCGGCGTCGCGGCCTTCGTCTCGGTGGACGGCGAGCTCGTGTCGCACGCTGCGGGAGCGAAGACGAGCGTAGCGGCGAGAACGACGTGTCGAGCGGTCATGGGCGGATCCTCCGGGCCGGCGTTCGGCCGTGTCGCGGCGATAGAGATCCGACCCGGGGTCGCCGATTGCGGTGCCGGCCGTTTTCGTGCCATGGGTCCGCCCATGCGCCGCCCGCTCCTCCTCGCGACCTTCGCACTCGCGTGCAGCACCGATACCTCCGGTCCGAGCGACGGCATCGACGACGACGTCGTCGGTCTCGACGCCGGCAAGGCGGACGGCGGTCTGTTCTCCGCCGACGAGACCGCCGCGATGCTCGCGCTCGTGAACCACGCGAGCTTCGAGGTGCTCGACGACGACGCCGCGCTCGATCGTCGCGCTGCCGAGGCGATCGTCGCGCATCGCGACGGCCCCGACGCGACGCTCGGCACCGCCGACGACGATCGCTTCGACGATCTCGGCGAGCTCGATGCCGTGTCGTGGGTCGGCCCCGTCGCGTTCTCGAAGTTGCTCGACTATGCGCTCGCCCACGACTTCGGCGGCGGCGACACCTGCTTGATCATCAGCGAGTACGCCGAGGGGCAGCACAACTACAACAAGGCGCTCGAGCTGTGGAATTGCGGCGACGAGCCGCTCGCGCTCGCGGGCCACGAGGTTTGCCTCGTGCGCAACGCGGACACGTCGTGCACGCTCACCACCGAGCTCGCCGACGTCGAGCTCGACGCCGGGGACACCTGGGTGGTGTGCCGCCAGATCGAGGGCACGTTCAACGATCCGCTGCCGAGCCTCGGCTCGCGCTGCGATCAGGCGATGGCGGGCACGCTCGCGATGAGCGGCGACGATCGCTACGCGCTGCTCGATCCCGAAGGCGACGTGCTCGACGCGTTCGGGCGGCTCACGTGGCGGCCGAGCTGGGAGATCTGGGCCGACGTCGTGCTGCGCCGCTGCGATCTCGCGCCGCGCACGGGCACCGAGTTCTTCGAGACGGACGAGGTGTTCACCAGCCACCCGCGCCACGACCACACCGATCTCGGCGTGGCCCCGGTCGCGGGCACGAGCTGCGACTGAGCGCGGGGCAACGGCCTACTTCGTGCCCTTGCCCTCGTTCTCCTTGGCCTTGATCCGCTTGAGCACGGCCTCGGCGTCCTCGATGACCTCGTCTTCCTCGGTCTTCGCCTCGGACGCCATCTTCGCCATGTTCACGTCGATGTTCTCGAAGCGCGCGAGCATCTGATAGAGCGCGAGTCGGCTGCCGGGCGCGGGGCCCTCGACGTCCTTCATGTCGCCCTTGTCCGGCACGTGGATCTCGCCGGCCGCACCCTCGATGACGCACTTGTGCGCGGCGTTCAGGATCGCGTCCTGGTCGCCTTGCGCCGGCAGGTCCGCGAGGAACGGGTACTTGCCCTTGAAGTGCGTGATGAACGTGTCGAGCGCGGCCGCCGAGCCGCAGCGGGCGTACAGCGGATCGTACTTGTCGGGCACCACCGCCGTGGTCGAGTCGATCACGTTGTCCTCGGTGCGCTTGGCGAAGTCGCTGCCCGCGGTGGCGAGCATGCCGAAGTCGGTGAGCAGCTGGCCGTACACGATGGAGCGCAGGAACGCCTTCTTGAGCCCGGTGCCGCTCAGGTTGCGCGAGAACACGAACGTGAGCTCGTTGTAGCCACCGCCGAGATCCTCGCGGTGCACGCCGAAGCCGAGCTGGGGATCGATCTTCGTCTTCTTGGCCTTCTCGGGCACCTTCGCCGAGCCCTCGACCACCCACATCGAGTGGGTCTCGTTGAGGTACTCCTCGCGATCCTTGAGCTCGCGCAGATCGGTGAGCTTGATGAAGAGCTCCTCGTTGTCCTTGATGTCCTTCGCCCAGGCGAGGAACGGGCCGTCCATCGACTCTTCCCACGTGAGCGGCGGCGGCTCTTCCTTGCCGAGCTCCTTCTTGATCGTGCGCAGCACGCCGCGGAACGGCTCGTCGCCGGCGACCACGCGACGCGCGTACATCTTGACCGCCATCCAGTCTTCCCAGACCTTCTGCTTGTCGTTGACGTAGTGCGTCTGCATGGCCTGCACGCCGCCCTTCACGTCGCCGGGCAGCGCGTCGATGGCGGCCTGCGCATCGGGGCTGTTGAAGAACTGCAAGAGGCGCAGGTTCGCGTACTGCTTGAGGATCGCTTCCTTCTGATCGTCGCCGTAGCCGCGCTTCACTCGGTGGATGAGATCGGCGTAGTCGCGCCGCGCGTCGGAACGGAACGCCCACGCGTCCGCTTCGGCGACGCCCATGACGATCGCCTGGATCTTCTGCTGTTCCGACAGGCCCACGCGCAGCTTCACGACCGCGGCCACGCCTGCTTGCACTTCGTAGTTGTGCACGTCGTCGGTGACCTCTTCGCTCTCGACGACCGGCGGCACCTTCTGGAGCGGATAGATCTTCTCGAGGACGGGCATCAGCTTGTCGCGCGCCGGGTAGGGCGGGACTTCTTCGGCCTTGATCTCGACGGCCTTCTTGTCGCCCTTCTCGAGATCCATCTGCCGCGCCATCTCCTTCTCGCGGCTGTCGCAGCCGGGAAGCGCGGCCAGGACGAGGAACAGGGGGGCGATGCGCGGCAATGCTCGTTGCATGCGGGGGCTCCGCTCTGGATCCGTCGCGGGCGCCTGTGCGCGGCGGGCTCGCCGACGCTTCGAGTGCGCAATCGTTGAGAGATCCGGAGGGTCTCACGGTAGGAAAACGGGTCTGCACTGTCAAACCGGCCTGCCTTGACCGAGACCTGGTTCCGGCGCACATTACGTTACGTCAGCTTTGGACGTCGTTCCCGCCGAATGCCGTTCAAGAGGGATCCATGTCCGCGGAAACCACCACCGAGACCCCGACCACGAGCGAGCCCGAGATCGCAGCCGAGACGCCGGACGGCGCGCTGAGCCTCACGCCGATCGCGGCAGACAAGGTGCGCGAGATCCGAGCCGACGAGAACATCGAGCCTCACTACGCGCTGCGCGTGAAGGTGATGGGCGGCGGCTGCTCCGGCTTCCAGTACGACCTGTACTTCGACGAGCAGGCCGAGGGCGACTACGAGTTCGAGAGCCACGGCGTGAAGCTCGTGACCGATCAGATGAGCTACATGTACCTGATGGGCACGAACATCGACTACGTCGAAGGCCTGCAGGGGGCGGGGTTCAAGTTCAACAACCCCAGCAGCACCGGCAGCTGCGGCTGTGGCTCTTCGTTCAGCGTTTGAGGAGAGCTCCGCTCTCCTCCGCTTCTCTCAGCTATCTTGACGAGGAGAGCTCCGCTCTCCTCCCCCGCCGGGCGGAGCCCGTCGGGGCCCCCTCCTCTCCTTGACGCCTTCGCGCGGGCGCTCCGCGCCTCCTGGTGTGCTGGTGCTGTCGAGACTGCGGCGCGATCACGCGTTCACAGCCCGACCCAGACGCCCCAGTCGCGGCACTTCTGGCGGACCTTGCGGCGTTTGTCGCCGCTCAGGTCGTCGAAGCTCGACTTCGCGGACTTCTCGAGCTTGAGCTTGCATGCCGACAGCGTCGCGAGCTCGGTCGCCTCGGCGCTGTTCTTCTTGTAGCGGCTCTTGTTCGCGTACTTGTATGTGTCGCGGGAGTTGCCGGCCGCCCACGCCTTGCGTGCGAGCTCGAGCAGCTCCTCCGCGGTGAGGTTCGCGTCGGGTGACGGCGTCGACGGGCCGATCGGCGTGGGCGACGGTGACGACTTCGACTTCGACTTGCTCGTGCTCGCCGGCGTCGTGTCCTTCGCTGCACCACCGGCGTTCGTCGGCGTCGCGGCCGCTTGCGCGTCGTCCTTCGCCGCGTCGCCGGCGGCTGCGTCGTCCTTCGCCGCGTCGCCGGCGGCCGCGTCGTCCTTCGCCGCGTCCTCGGTGGGCGTGCCGCCGCCCGCTCCGTCGCCGCCTTCGGCTTGCCCATCCGCTTGGCCGCCGCCGCCGGCCTTGTCGTCGTCGTCGACCTGAACGTCGTCGTCGTCGGCCGCTCCGCCGCCTCCGGCCGCGCGATCGCCCTCGGCCGCGCCGCCGTTCGCACCGCCGCCGCCGTTGCCCTCGCCGCCCGCCGATGCACCGCCGCTCGCCGACGCGCCGCGCACGTCGTCACCCGCCTTTGCGACGACCGGTGCTTTCTTGCCCGGGTCGGCCGACGCGGTGCTCGTGGACGTGCCCGAGCAGCGGAATGCGATCGCGATGATCGACGCGAGCCCGAGCGTGCCGAGCAACACGTGCGGGGTCCAGCGCGACATCGGCTTGTTGCCGCGCGACGTGCTCGTGCTCGGCGATGCGGTCGCCGGCTTGCTCGCGGCTGTGGCCGCGGGTGCGGCCTTGGTCGCGGCGGGACGCGGCGGTGGGATCGGGAAGCCCTCGTCGGTCTTCTTCGGCGCGGGCGCGTCCGCGGCGACGACGATCTTGCCGTCGTCGTCCTTCGCAGCGCTCGTGTCGATGTCGCGCACCGTGTTTCCGGTGATCACCGCCGGCGTCTTCGCGAGGCCGAGCTCGTCGAACACCGCAGGCTCGCTCGACGCGGACTTCGCCTCGGCCTTCGCGATGATCGTGCTGAACACCGGCTTGTCCTCGGGGCTCGCGTTCGCGATCAGGTCGTCGCCGATGCCGACGAGCGCCGCCGTCGCGCTGCGCGCGGGCTTGGCCGGTTTCGCGCCGCTCGCCTCGCTCGGCGGCTTCGACTTCGCGCCGCTCGCTTCGCTCGCCGCTTTCGCACCGGAGGCTTCGCTCGCCGCCTTGGCGCCGGATGCCTCGCTCGCCGCCTTGGCGTCCGGAGGACCCGCGAGTGCGTCGAGCTCCCCGAGCAACCACGCGTCGGGCTCGGCGGTGGGCTTCGACGACTCGGCCGGTGATGTGCCGGGCTTCGAGACTTGCGGCGGAGGCGGTAGACGCGGCGGCATGGGACCTTCGAGCTTAGCTCGCTGGCTCTCCGACCGTGCGTCACCGTTGCGGTTCCAACCCGAGACCGAGATGCGGAAGAGTGGTATGTCGGTGCACCACCGGCATGCCATCGTCGCTCGAGATCCCGGCGGACTTCGCTGCGCGTTTGGAGCCTTTCGACGCGCCGCTGCCCGATCCGAGGGGTCTGCGCCACGCCGGCGTGCTCGGCATCCTGTTGCCCCCGCGCGCCGAGGGCACGCGGATCGTGTTGATTGAGCGATCCGGCTCACTGCGCGCGCACGCCGGCCAGCTCGCGTTTCCGGGCGGCAAGCCCGAGCCGGACGATGCGTCGCTGCTCGACACCGCGCTGCGCGAGGCCGAGGAGGAAGTCGCGCTCGCGCGCGGCGATGCGACCGTGCTCGGGCGACTGGCGGAAGTGCCCACACCGACGGGCTTCATGATCGTGCCGTACATCGCGTGGGCACCGGCGGGCTGGGAGCCCGTGCAGGCGAGTCCCGAGGTGCATCGCGTGCTGACGCCGACGCTCGACCTGCTCGCCGATCCAGCGGTGCATCGGATCACCGGCGGTGGTGTGTGGGAAGGCCATCGCTACGTGATGCACGAGTACGCGATCCACGAGCCGCCGCTGTGGGGCGCGACGGCGCGGATGGTGTGGGACCTGCTCGAGCGATTGCGGGGGAGCTGAGGTGGGGCGGCGGCGCAGCAAGCTCGTCGACGATGTGGTGCTGCGCAAGCAGCTGCGCCGGTTGAATCGCATCCTGCCCGATGCCGAGTGTGCGCTCGTGCATCGCAACGCGTTCGAGCTGCTCGTCGCGACGATCTTATCGGCGCAATGCACCGACAAGCTGGTCAACGAGGTCACGCCGGGGTTGTTCGCGAAGTACCCGGATGCGCGCGCGCTCGCGGCCGCCGACGTCGACGACGTGGGCGCGCTCGTGAAACGGGTGAGCTTCTGGCCCACGAAGTCGAAGCACCTCGTCGCGATGGCGCAGGGGCTCGTCGAACGGCATGGCGGCGAGGTACCGCGCACGATGGAAGAGCTCGTGCGCTTGCCCGGCGTCGCGCGCAAGACGGCGAACGTCGTGCTCGGCTCGGCGTACGGGATCCCGTCGGGGATCGTGGTCGACACGCACGTCGAGCGGCTCGCGAATCGGCTGGGCTTCGTGGAGATCGAAGGCGCGGTGAAGATCGAGCGGGCGTTGATGGAGCGGATCCCGAAGACGCGGTGGATCCTGTTCGCGCACCAACTGATCCTGCACGGGCGCCAGACGTGCAGCGCGCTGCGTCCGAAGTGCGAGGCGTGTGCGCTCGCGCCGGATTGCCCGAGCCGCGAGATCGCGTGATACGGTGGGTGCATGCGTTCGTCGACGCACTGGGTGCTCGTGCTCGTGCTCGCGGCGTGCGGCGCGGCGGGTGACGACGGCGGTGAAGCGAGCACGACCGGCTCGACGACGATGCACGCCGACGACGGTCCGGCGTCGAGCAGCGGCGTCGAGGATGCGAGCGGGTCGACGACGAGCGGTGACGCGACGAGCGCCGGCCCGACGTCGACGGACGGGCCGGTCGACTCGAGCGAAGGACCGGCGAGCACGAGCAGTGGCGGTGAGACGGGCACCGTGATCGTCGATGTCGACTTCGAGCGCGATGTCGAAGGTCCGTACACCGAGGAGATGGTGGAGCCCGACTTCGGCGCGGCGCCGCCGTGGAACGACGGGCTCGACGAGGGACGCGCGACGATCGTCGGCGAGGACGACGGGCAGTTCCTGCGTGTCACGTATCCAGGCGGCGAGTTCGGCCCGGGGGACGGCGGCGTGCAGTTCATCGTCGCGTTGCCGGGCACGTACGACGAGCTGCGGCTGTCGTATCGCGTGCGCTTCGGGGCAGGCTTCGAGTTCGTGAAGGGCGGCAAGCTGCCCGGGCTCGTCGGCGGCAGCTCGCCCACCGGCTGCGTCGAGGACAAAGGCGGCTTCTCGGCGCGCATGATGTGGCGCACCGACGGCGCGGCGGTGCAGTACATGTACTTCCCCGAGAAGGTCGAGGCGTGCGGCGACGACTACGGCTACGGCGTCGCGTTCGCGCCGGGCACGTGGCACACCGTGGAGCATCGGCTCGTCATGAACACGCCCGGCGAGCACGACGGCGTGCTGCAGGCGTGGTTCGACGGTGCGCTCGTGCTCGACGACGCGGCGTTCCTCTATCGCCTCGAGGACGGCACGTACGGCATCGATGCGCTCTACTTCTCCACGTTCTACGGCGGCAGCGACGAGACGTGGGCGCCGGCGTCGGACCAGACGGTCGACTACGACGACTTCGTGATCACCGAGCCATGAACGAGCCGCCCACGCTCGACGCCGCTGCGCTCGCGCGTCTCGCCGAGCACGCCGAGCGAGCCGGGCTCCTGAAGCTCGGCATCGTGCGGCTCGATCACCCCGGCTTCGCGCAGGCCGCCGATGCACTCGATCGCTACGTCGACGTGGGGATGCACGGCGAGATGGACTTCATCGCGCGCACGCGCGAGCTGCGACGCGATCCGTCCGGGATGCTCGCGGGCGCGCGCTCGCTCTTGATCGCGCTGGTGCCTTATCGCGGCGGCCCCGGTCGCATCGCTCGTTACGCGCGCACGTCCGACTACCACACCGAGGTGCACGAGCGACTCGAGCTGCTCGAGGCGGAAGTGCACGCGCTCGCGCCGGGCGTGGAGACGCTCGTCTGTGTCGACACCAAGCCGATCCTCGAGCGCGCCGCCGCGGCGCTCGCGGGCCTCGGCTTCATCGGCAAGCACGGCTGCGTGATCGTGCCTGGGCTCGGCAGCTGGGTGCTGCTCGGTGGCCTGCTGACGACGGCGCAGTGGACCGGCGCCGACGCGGTCGAGTCGCTCGCGCGCGCGAGCTGGGACGCGTGCGGATCGTGCACGCGCTGCCTCGACGCATGCCCGACGAACGCCTTCGACGCGCCGGGCCGCCTCGATCCACGCCGCTGCATCTCGTACCTGACGATCGAGCAACGCGCGGGGATCCCCGAGCCGCTCGCGACGAAGATGGGCGATCGACTGGCGGGCTGCGACGTGTGCCAGGAGGTGTGCCCGTACAACGCGTCGCCGGATCGCGAGGACCGCGTACCCGCGGCGGCGTGGCTGGGCCCGCCACGCTTCGGCGAACGCCACCAGGATCCATGGAAGCTGATCGAGATCGGCAGCGCGACCTACCGCGCGTGGGCGAAGTACACGCCGGTTCGAAGGATCCCGCGCCGCAGCATGCGGCGAAACGCGCTGGTCGTGATCGGCAACGACCCGACGCCGTGGACGGACGAGCAACGCGACCGCATCGCGGCGCTCGTCGACGATCCGGACCCGCACGTCGCCGCGGCAGCCCGCCGCGCGCTCGACCGTCACGGCGAGTGATTCACTCGCCCAGCGCCTTCTGCAGCTCGCGGGCGATCGGGACGCGGTCCGTCGTCGCGGGGGAGCTCTCGAGGTGGCGTAGGGCGATCGCGACGGTCTTGCGCGCGTCGGCGGTGTGGCCCGCCAGTGCTTGGGCTTGGGCGAGCGAGAGCTCGCTCTCGCCGACGCGGCTCGCTTCGACGCCTTCGGCGTGGGCGCGGTCGATCCACTTCACGAGCTCGGGGATCGCAGGCTCCGGATCGCCGCGGGCGTACAACACTTCGAGGCGCACCGTGGCGAGCGTGAGGTGATCGTCGATGCGCACGTACGGCATCTTCGCGACCATCTCCGTCTCGCGGTCGAGGGCTGCGAGCGCCTCGTTCCACCGCTTCTCCTCCGCGTACACCTGCGCGATGCCGTTGTACGCGACCGCGGCGAGGCGATGCGGGCCCAGCGACTCGTTCACGATCCGGATCACGCGCTCGTACATCTCGATCGACTCGCGATGGCGGTTCTCCGAGTCGAGCACCCGCGCGAGGCCCACGAGCGGGAACGCGAGATCGGGATGGTCCGGGCCGAGCACGCCCTCCGCGATCGACAACGAGCGCTCGTAGTAGCGCCGCGACGCGTCGAACACCTCGCGGTTGTAGTAGATCTCGCCGAGGTTGTTCAGCGTCGTCGCGAGCGCGAGCTTGTCCGGCGTCTGCTCGAGGATCCCGAGCGCACGCTCGTACATCGGGATCACCTCGTCGTGGCGGCCGAGTCGGTTGAGCGCCGTCGCCTCGTTGATCCACACGTTCGCGAGCTCCGGGCTCGGCCCCAGCGAGGCCTCGATCTGCTTGCCCGCCTCCTCGAACAGCACGAGCGCCTCTTCGTGGCGCCCGAGATCGCCGAGCACCATCGCCAGCGTCGCGCGGATCTGGGCCGAGCGCGGATGCCCGGCGCCGAGCTCCGCCTCGGCGCCCGCGAGCGCCTCGAGGTAGAGCTGACGCGCGCGCTCGGGCTCGCCCTTGATCGACCACACGTTCGCGATGTTCATGCGCGCCATCGTGGCGCGCAGCTGCAGCGCCGGATCGTCGCCGACGCGCTGGATCGCATCGTCGTACAGCGCGAGCGCGTCGTCGTAGCGCCCTTCGTTCGACGCCGTGGCCCCCAGGGCGTTGCTCATCATCGCGGCGATCTTCTTGGGCTCGCCGATCCTCGTGAGCACCGCGCGCCCCAGCTCGCCCCACTGGCGCGCCGCCGTGAACTCGCGCTCACGCTCGCCCGCGAGCCACACGCGCGACACCGCCGCCTCGGCCACGCTCTCGTCGTGCCCGATCGACAGCCCGGTCCAGATCGCCTCTTCGAGCGCAGTGCGAGCGGCCGGGACGTCGGAGATGGTTTCGTGGGCGTCGCCGGACATCACGAGCGCCTCCACCACGAGCGGCGTGTACCCCAGCTCTCTCGCGCGCTCGACCGCCGCATCGGCTTGCTCGAGCGCCGCGTCGTATCGACCCGATCGCCACACGGCGCGCGCCCGTGCGATCGACTCGCGCACCTCGGCCACCTGCTCGCGCACGGCCGGATCGTCGGGCGGTGCGACGGCGGACTGCAGCGCCTCGAGATCGCCGCAGCGATCGACGGGCCGCAGCGTGCCGACCATCTCGATCGCATGATCGACCGCGCCGCCCTCGTCGCCCTGCGACAGCACCGACACCACACCCGCGAGCTCGCGCCGCCGGCTCTCGAGGCAGGCGACGCGGCGATCGAGCATCGCCTCCGACTGCTCGCCGCGCACGCGGGTGGCCTCGCAGGCCTCGCGATGCATGGTGGTCCACGCCTGTGCGTGCGCATCGAGCCGCGCGGCAACCGTGGCCCACGTCGACGCCGCGTACGCTCGATCGCTCGCATCGAACACCGACTGCGTCGCGGCGCGCGTGGGCTCGTCCCATACGCCTTCGAGGTGCTGTTCCGCGCCGGTGCACGGTCGCGGCCGTGCGACCCACAGCGCGAGCGCACCCGCACTCGCGAGCACACCCGCGCCGATCCAGATCCATCGCCGACGACGTCGGCGCGGATCGTCGCGCAGCGCGTGCACGAGCGCCGCCATGCTCGGATGGCGATCGTCGGGCCCCGGCTGCAAGCCCCGCACGACGAGCGGCCACAACCATCGCGGCACGTCGCTGCTCGGCGCCTGCGTGGGCGGATGCAGCTTGGCCACGGGCAGCGCGCGCGCGTCGACGGCGTAGGGCCGCACGCCGTAGAGCGCCTCGTGCAACGCGATGCAGAACGCGTACTGATCCGCCGCGGGCCCCACCGCCTGGCCGAAGTGCTGCTCGGGCGCCATGAACGCGGGCGTACCGACGACGAGCCCGTCGGCGGTCAACGACTCCGCGGGCGCGGCGGGATCCGACTGCGAGTCGACCAGGCTGTCGAAGTCGGCGCTCGGTGACGCGCGGCGCTCGTGCGCGCGCGCGATGCCGAAGTCGCCCACGCGCACGCGACCGTCACGACCGACGAGCACGTTCGCGGGCTTGATGTCGCGATGCACCATGCCGGCGTCGTGCACCGCGACGATCCCCTGGCCGGCCGCGACGAACGCATCGACGACCTCCTGCCACGTCCGCTTGCGCTCTTTCAGCCAGCGCCCGAGGTCGACGCCGTCGACGAGCTCCATCGCGATGTACACGCGCTCCTCGTGCTCGCCGACGTCGTACACGGCGACGACGTTGGGATGGGACACGCGGGCGAGCGCGCGCGCTTCGGCGAGCAGGCGCGCGCGGGCGACCGAGTCCTCGCGCGGCGCGGGCCGGACGATCTTCAGCGCGACGGCGCGCTCGAGCTGCGGATCGTAGGCGCGATGGACGACCCCCATTGCGCCGCGCCCGAGCACGTCGAGCACGAAGTACTTGCCCACGCGATCGCCGGGCTGCAGCTCCGCGTACGGATCGGTGCCACCGCTCCCGGTGTCGGCGCCGTACCCGAGGGTCTCCTGCGGCGAGTGCTGCGGCTGCGACACCTTGCGCGCCGATGGTACCGCGCCCGCGACGGAGCGCGAGACGGATCGAGCGCGCGAGATCGTGCGTGCTCGATCCGGAGAGCGTGCGTCAGCGCTTCTCGCACTTCTCGAGCTCGGCGCTCGACTCCGCGTCGCGGATGCACTTCAGCTGCTTCACCCACGGCACGCGGCCGAACTCCGGCTCCTTGCTGTACACGGTGATGCACTCCTTCATGAACTCGGCCGGCATCTCCGCGCCGCTCTCCTTCTTCATGAGCTTCGCGACGTTCTCGCAGACGTCCTCGGCATCGGGGGCACGCAGCCAGCCGAACCAGAAGACGAAGATGGCCAGGCCGATGGCGCCGACGATGTAACCGAGGACTTTGAGCGCTTTCATTGGAACCGATCCCCCTTTTTCTCGTTGGTCTGGGCGGTCGTCAGCAGTTGACGGGGGGTCCGCCGGACTGTCGCGCGGTCGCGTGGGACAAATCGGGCGGCGCGCCGCCGCCGCGAACGCCGGCGACAGGCCTGGTACCCTGGAGACCGGCATGGACGACGCCTTGCGCGAGCGATTCCTCGCGGGTCTCGAAGAGGCCGACCGTCCGCGCTTCGCGGCGTGGTCGGGACTCGGCGCCACGCTGGCGGACGTCTGGAACCGCGCGTGCGAGGAGCACGGCGCCGGGTTGTGCTCGTTCGATCGCTTCGCGCAGCACCTCGCCGCGCACGTCGATCACGATGCGGAGCCGGAGCAAGCGCTCGACGGCGTGCACGCGGGCGACCTCATGCTCGCGTGCGCGTGTGCGGACGGGAACTCGGCCGCGCTGAACCGCTTCGAGACGCAGTACGGCCGCGACATCGATCTCGCGATCGCCCGCTCGGGCGACATCGGGATGGCGCGCGACGAGTTCCGCCAACGCGTGCGCGAGCGGCTGTTCGTCGCGGGTGCGGGTCGGCAGGTGCGGATCGCCGGCTACGGCGGACGCGGCTCGCTGCGAAGCTGGGTGCGTGTCACCGCGACGCGGACGATGCTCGACATCGTGCGCAAGCCGGCCGAGCCCCAGAACCGCGGCGCGGACGATGCCAACCTGTTCGAGCGCTTGCCCGATCGCATCGACCCCGAGCTCGAGTACATGAAGCAGGCCTACGGCGCCGCGGTGCCCGAGGCGATGGCGACCGCGTTCGCGGCGCTGTCGTCACGCCAGCGCAACCTCCTGCGTCAGCGCTACCTGCACGACATGGCGACCGATCGCATCGCCACCATGTACAACGTGCACCGCGCCACCGCGTTCCGCTGGCTCGAGGACGCTCGCCTCGCGCTGTGGACCGGCGTGCGCACGGCGTTGATGGAGAAGCTGCGCGTGGGCGAGCCGGAGCTCGACAGCGTGATCGCGATGCTCGCGAGCCGTATCGACGTCAGCGTGCGCAGGATCCTCGACTCGCGCCTCGAGGATTGAGCGCGCGGTGTTCAGACGGGGCCGCAGCAACACCTGGCCGCAGGGTAGCGGTAGAAAATGTCGACTGGCTGGTCGCAAGTAGAGGACTGAACGCGCCCGGACGGCCCCGGGGAGCCGGATCGTGCCTGGAGCTGGATCCGGTAGTCCCCGGGGCGCCGGTCGGTGGTGGTCGGACGGACGGACTCACACGAACCCCATGCTTTGCCTCGCGCTTCGTCTCGTGCTCATCCCGGTGACGACCTCTCCGTCGACGCACCGTCGTCGTCACGAAGCAAGACGCGTGCCCGCGATGTCGCCTCGGGCGTGACCAACGAGAGCGGAGGCAGCTCGAGTCTAGACGGATCGGCGATGTATCGCCACGGCTCCGTGATCACGTCGAGCACGTGGGCACGTTGCAACCGCCAGCGTACGGCCCGATCGACGTCGACGACGCCGTCGTCGCGCTCGAAGCGGCGCCCGTCGAACCGACAGGCGATGTCCGTCGTCGTGTCGTTCGCCTCGCCGTGGAGGGTCACGATGACCGAACGCATGCGGAGCTGTCGATGCAGGCCGCGGATGAGGTCGTCGTAGGGAAAGCGCCCGCGAACGCCCGCGATCGCGCGCGACACGATGTCGAGGTAGCGGCCGAACGCAACGTGATCGAGTGATTTCCTGAGCTGGTCGGACATGTTCTCGTGCACTCCTCGTTCGAGCTGAATTGGGGCCGAATGGGACACGCTGCCCCGTTCGGCAGCGCCTTGCGCGATGCCCGACCACGACGTCGGACGACGGCGCTGGCTTCGGCCCGCGTGGCACATCGCCTGCAGCTCGACGGCGAGTTGCACGATCCCTGCCACGGAGCCGTCGTCTGCATTCCTTGCGGGCGCCATCTGCTCCGGCTGTCCCTTCGGGCGTCACGACGGACGAAATGGGACACTGATCCGCATACGGGTCTCGATCGATGAACGTCGCACGCAAGCTCACTCTCGCGCTCATCGGTGGCATCGTGATCGTGCATGCCGGCAGCGCGGCGTACGACGTCAGTCGTGAGCGCGCCGTGTTCGAACAGGACTTCGCACGCGATGCGCGAGTCCTCGGTCGCGGCCTCGGTCACGCCGTCGAGCAGGCCTGGATCACACGCGGCGAAGCGGATGCGCTCGAGATCATCGAGCACGCCACCGCGCGCGAGAGCGACGTGAACATCCGCTGGGTGTGGCCCGACGGGCGCGACGGACGGGCCCCGGCGGTGCGGCCGGGGGCGCTGGGCGGGCTCGGCAACGGCTCTGCGGTCGTGATCCAGTCGGACGACGACGGCGACGGCTCCGTCTACACGTACGTGCCCGTGCAGATCCCCGGGCACGGTCTGGGCGCGATCGAGATCGCCGATCCGTTCGCTCAGGAACGCGCCTACATGCGCTCGAGCATCATGAGCACCGTCTTCACGACCACCGCTCTCGTGGCGCTGTGCGCCCTCGCGACGTGGGTGCTCGGTGTGACGCTCATCGGCCGGCCCGTGCGCCGCCTCGTCGCGCAGGCGCGCGCGATCGGACGCGGCGATCTGGAACAGCGGCTCGCGCTGCCGGTCAACGACGAGCTCGGTGAGCTCGGCCGCGAGATGGACCTGATGTGCGATCGACTGCAGGAGGCCCGCTCCCGCATCCACGCGGAGACACAGACGCGCATCCGGGCCGTCGAGCAGCTCCGACACGCCGATCGTCTCACGACGGTCGGCACCTTGGCGTCGGGCATCGCCCACGAGCTCGGCACGCCGATCAACGTGATCGCCGGACACGCCGCGCTGATCCGCGAGGCGAATCCTCCGGAAGGGGCGAGCGACAGTGCGCTCGTGATCTCGCGGCAGTGCACGCGCATGGCCGAGATCATCCGCCAGCTCCTCGACTTCGCGCGACGCGGCAGTCCGCGCGGAACGTCCGCCGACGCCACCATCGTGGTGCGTCAGACGCTGCAGATGCTGGCACCGCTCACGCGCAAGCAACAGGTCGAGTGCTCGCTGGAGGCGCCGGAGATCCAGACGCTCGTGTCGATCGACTTCGATCGTCTGCAGCAGGTGATCGCGAACCTCGTCGTGAACGGCATGCACGCGATGCCGGAGGGCGGGCGGCTCGGCGTTCGCGTGCAGACGGTCTGGGCGAGCGCACCGGACGACGACGAGCCCAATGCATACGTATCGATCAGTGTGAGCGACACGGGGCTCGGCATCGATCCCGACGTCGCGGATCGCGTGTTCGAGCCGTTCTTCACCACCAAGGAGGTCGGTGAGGGCACCGGCCTCGGCCTGTCGGTCGCCTACGGCATCGTGCAGGATCACCGCGGCTGGATCGAGCTCGAGTCCAGGCCGCGCGCCGGCAGCACGTTCACCGTGTTCCTGCCACTGGAGGTCGCCGCGTGAGTCATCGAGTCCTCGTCGTCGACGACGATTCCGAGATGTGCGCCATGGTGGCGCGCGGTCTGCAGTCCGCCGGCTACACCACGGACACCTGCACGTCGGTGGCGACGGCGATCGAGAGTCTCGACGCCACCGACTTCGACGCCGTGCTCACGGACCTCCGCATGCCGCGGGCCGGTGGGCTCGAGCTCTGTCGCCACGTGGTGGCGAGCCGCCCCGACGTGCCGGTCATCGTGCTCACCGCGTTCGGCAGCATGCAGACCGCGATCGAGGCGATCCGCGCGGGTGCCTACGACTTCGTGACGAAGCCGGTGGAGCTCGACACGCTGCGCATCGCGGTGCGACGCGCGGTGGAGCACCGCGACCTGACGAAGCGCGTCGAGCGTCTCGAGCACGCGCTGCAGGAATCGCGATCGATGGACGAGATGCTGGGCGCGAGCCCGGCCATGCGCCGCGTGTTCGACCTCGTCGAGCGCGTCGCCGCCGCGGATTCCACGGTGCTCACCACGGGGGAGAGCGGCACGGGCAAGGAGCTCGTCGCGCGTGCGCTGCACCGCCGCAGCCCGCGGCATGCGGGGCCGTTCGTCGCGATCAACTGCGCGGCGATGCCCGAGAGCCTGCTCGAGAGCGAGCTCTTCGGCCACGTGAAGGGCTCGTTCACCGACGCGAAGGCCGACCGCGAGGGGCTCTTCCAGCGCGCGCACGGGGGCACGCTCTTCCTCGACGAGATCGGCGAGCTGCCGCTCGGCCTGCAGCCGAAGCTGCTGCGCGTGCTGCAGGAGCGCGTCATCCGGCCGGTCGGGGGTCGCGAGGAGCTGCCGTTCGACGCCCGCGTCGTCGCGGCGACGAATCGCGATCTCGAGGCGGCGGTGGAGGAGGGCCGTTTCCGCGAGGATCTGTTCTATCGCGTCAACGTGATCCAGATCGCCGTGCCGCCGCTGCGCACGCGCGGCAACGACGTGCTGCTGCTCGCGCGTCACTTCATGGAGCGCTACGCCACGCTCGCCGGCAAGTCCGTGCGCGGCATCCTCCCCGCCGCAGCAGAGCGACTGCTGGCTTATCTGTGGCCCGGCAACGTGCGCGAGCTGCAGAACTGCATCGAGCGCGCCGTCACGCTGTGTCGCTTCTCGGAGATCACGGTGGAGGATCTGCCCGACAAGATCCGCGACTCGCGTCCGTCGCGGATGATCCTCGACACCGGCGATCTCTCCCAGCTCCTGCCCATGGAGGAGATCGAGCGCCGCTACGTGCTGCGCGTGTTCGAGGCGATGGGCCAGAACAAGTCGCTCGCCGCGAAGACGCTCGGCTTCAACCGCAAGACGCTCTATCGCAAGCTGCAGCGCTGGGGCGTCGGCGGTTCCGACCCCGACGACGATTCCGAGCCTTCGAAGTAGGCACTAGGCCTTCAGGACGTCGAACTCGCCGGGCTCCGCGTAGTCGGGGTGGCCGAACATCGTGACGGGGCCGCCGGTGGGATCCTGCACACCGACCGCGTTCAGCACGCCCGTGAGCAGCTTGTTGTGGGGCGCGTCGATGTCGTTGACCGTGTTGTCCTCGTTCGTGACCTTGATGTACTGGCCCGTCTTGAAGTAGCCGCCGCAGCTCCCGAACATGACGTACGGCATGTCCATGAAGTGGTGGGCCTTGCCGTCGGACAGGTTGTTCATCCACATCACCGAGCAGTTGTCGAGCACGGTGCCGCTGCCCTCGGTGTAGCCGTCGAGTCGATCGAGCAGGTAGGCGAGCTGCGTCGCGTACCAGCGATCGATGTCGTAGAGCATGTCGAGGTAGCCGTCCACCGCCGCGCCCGAGCAGTCGTCGGCCGTGTTGCCGTGCGACAGCTTGTGGTGGTTGTACTGGTGGCTCATGCCGTCCCACGTGAAGATCGGACCGCCGGCCTCGGAGCCCCACATGATCGTGGCTGCGCTGTTGGCCCCGCACGCGAGCGCGAGCGCGATGACGTCCATGTGCATCATGCCGACGGTCTTGTACATCGAGTCCTCCTCGACGTTCTGACCCTCGAGTGCCTGGATCTCGGCGGTGCGCGCCTCGTCGAGCATGCACGGGATCAGTCCCGCCTCGCCCATGTCGGTCTCGAGGTCGCGGATCGCCGTGAGGTGCATGTCGAGCTTGTCGCGATCGGACTGCGACAGATCGATCGACTTCAACCGCGAGAAGTCCTGCTCGACCAGATCGAGCACGCTCTCGCGGCGCGCGGTGAGTCGCGCGAGCGCGGCCTCGTCGAGGTTCGACAGGCCCATCAGGTCCTGGTACGCGAGCCACGGGTTGGTCTCGCCGACCGCGGGGCTGTTGGCCCCGAGGTACGAGACGACGCCGTTGGTGCCCTCGTAGCGGTAGCCGACGTGCAGGTTGAGCGCCGGTGTGCCGCCCTCGTTGAGCTGGCTCGCGATCATCTGATCCACCGAGATGCCCTGGGCGAACATCGTGCCCTCGTCGAGGGGCTGCGCGGTGAGGCGGTGCCCGGCACCCTTGACGTGATCGCAGCCGGCCACCGGATCGAAGCCGAAGCCGCGCGGCACGGTGTGGATGCCGCGCGGGATCAGCATCTTCGCGACGTGACCCGCGAGCGGCTCGAGTGCAGTGCCGGTGAGACCAGCCGCTGCGAGTGCGCCGTACGGCGACGTGGGCCAGAAGCGCGAGATCTCGACGCCGTTGCAGCACGCGAACGCGACGAAGCGTCGCGGTCCGGTCGCGGCACCACCGGCTCGCGCACGGCGAGGCATCAGCGACTCGAGCATCGGCAGGCCGACGACGGCCCCGCACGCACCGCGCAGGAAGTTGCGACGAAGCATGGCTACTCTCCCTCCTGCGCCGCGCGGAAGCGGAAGCTGACGGTCTTTGTGAGTGCCACGAGCAGCTCTTGCACGTCGTACTCCGATTCGAGCATCTGTTCGTGCAAGCCCTCGAGCGTGCACATGTCGCCCGTGCCCTCGGTGCGGGCGCTCGCGTAGCGGAACCACTGCGTCAGGTAGCAGCGCTTCGCCGTCGGCGACTCGGCGAGTTGGCCGATGAGGTCGACGGCGTTCGCGGCCTCGAACATGCCGCCGTCGGGATTCGCGAACGACGCGGCCGTGTCGATGGGCGCACCGTTGTCCATCGTGCGAACTGCCCCTGTCGCGTCGTAGCCCTCGAACGTGAAGCCCGGCGCGTTGACCTGATCGTGGCACGGCGCGCACTGCTCGGGCGAGGTGTGTTGCTCGACGCGCTGCCGCGTCGTGCGGATGTTCTCGTCGGCGGGTGGTAGCTCGAGGTCGATGCCCGGTGGTGGATCCGGGATCTCCACGCACAGCACCTGGCGCTGGATGAACACGCCGCGATGGATCGGCGACGTCTCCACGAGGTACGCGTTCGAGGCGAGGAAGCCGGGCTGCGTGAGGAAGCCCGAGCGCTGGCTCGGATCGAGCTCCACCTGGGTGAACGTGTCGCCGAACGTGCCCTGCAGGCCGTAGATCTGCGCGAGATTGTCGTCGACCCAGCTCGTGCGCGACGTCATCAGGTCCGCGTACGTGCCCGCGCCGTCGAAGATCGTCGCGCGGAAGAACTCGAGCGTCTCGGCCGTCATCGACGCCGGTGTCGCGGGATCGAACGACGGGAACGCGTCGGCGTCCTTCTGGATGTTCGGGTACTTGTCCATGTGCAGCCACTGCGCGTGGAAGTCCTGCACGGGATCGGCCGCGCGCGCGTCCGCGAGCAGGCGGCGCGCGTGCTCCTCGATGCCCTCGACGTCGTCGAGCTCGCCGGCCTCGGCGGCGTCGAGCAGCTCGTCGTCGGGCGTGGAATTCCACAGCATGTACGAGAGGCGCGATGCGACTTCCCAGCCGTCGAGCTTCACGAGGGAGTCGCCCTCGTCGGGCACGCTCAGCTCCACGCGATACAGGAAGCTGGGCGACTGAAGGAACGCCTCGACGACGAGCGCGATGCCCTGCTCGAAGTCGGAGCCGCTCTCGTACAGGCCCGCGCCCGTGTGATAGATGGACAGGAACGAGGCGGCCTCGGCCTCGTCGAGTGGTCGCCGGAACACGCGGCGACCGAACGTGGCGATGAACTCCTGCGCGCACGCCTCGGGGTCGCCGCCGGGATCGCAGCCGACCACCGATGCGAGTCGCTCCGGATCGGCGAGCAGATCGGCCGCGATCGACTCGGCAGCGCGTCGGTAGTCGCGGGCAAGCCGGTCGGTGACGGCGAGGTTGTCCGCGTTGTTGTTGAAGCCCTTCACCGACGTGTCGCCGAGGAAGGCGTCCGACGGGTTGCCGTCGACTTCCAACAGGTCGCGCACGCTGTTGTCGTACTGGCCGTGGGTGAGCCGCACGAAGTGCGTGAGCTCGCCCGGCATCGCGTCGTCGTCCGCACAGAACGGATCGACCGCGCCATCGTCGTCGCCGCCGTCGTCGTCACCGCCGTCGGCCGAGCCGGAGCCGTCGGCATCGCTGCCCTTGTAGCAGCCGGCGATCGCGAGCGAGACCGCGACGGTGAGCCCAACTCGGATCGTCTTGCCCATGACCCTGCCAGGACACGGCGTGGCACCGGAGTGGGTGAGACGTTGTGCACGCGCGCGCGTACGCGAGCACTCGGTAGTCCAACGCACACGATCGCCTGTGCGCGGCTCCAGACCTGTCGTCGCCAGACCTCAGGGCTTCGCGCACGAGCGACGCACCGCATCCGCCCACTGCGACCGCGGATGCGTGTCGAGGAACGCGCGCGCCTCTGCCTTCGCCGCATCGGTGCGATCGAGCGCGCACAGCACGAGCACGCGCAGCGACATGCGGCGTTCCGCGTCGGCGAGCGGCGCTCGCTCGGCGTGCGCATCGAGGAGCGCGAGCGCGCGCGCCGGGTCCTTCGCGGCGAGGGCCGCTTCCGCGTCGGGGATCAGCGTCGCGACGTCGGGTGCGGGCGTGGGCGCTTTCGTGGGCCGCGGCCGGCTGGGCGGCGGCACCGTGCTCTCCTGCGGCGTCGTCGTCGTCGTCTTCGCGCTCGGCACCTCCGGCTCCTGCTTCGGCGATCCGATTGGCGTCAGGAACCACCCGACGACGACGAGAACCACGACGAGGGCGACGACCACCGGCCAGAACACCTTCCTCGGCCTCGGTGCGGGCGTGACGATCACTTCTTCGGAGCGCGGCTGCGTGGACGTCATGCGTACGACGAACGCGCCCCAGCTCGCGTCCGGCGGCGGTGCATCGTCCTTGCCCATCGCGGTGTCGATGAGCTTGCGCGCGTGCTCGCTCAGCTCATCCACGGCAGCTCTCCTCCCGACTTCGTACGGTAGCGCTCGAGGGCGTCCTCGAAGATCTTTCGGGCCGCTCGCAGGCGCGACGAGACCGTGTTCGGGCTGATGCCGGTGACCTCGGCGATCTCGACGGCCGTCATCTTGACGATCTCCGCCATCACGAACACCGCACGCTTGTCCTCGTCGAGCTCGGCCAACAAGCCGTCGAGCACGTCGACGGCCTGGTGCCGCGACAGGCGTTGATCCGGCTCGGTGGGCGGCTTGCCGGCGACGACCTCGGCCTCGCGCCGCTCGCGGGCCGCGACCTTGCGGCGATGGTCGCGGACGACCCGATACGCGATGCCGAACAACCACGTCGTCACCATCGATCGCCCTTCGAACTCGGGCAGCCGACGGTGCACGATCACGAAGACCTCCTGCACGACGTCGTCGAGCTCGCGGTCGGGCACGCCGAGGCGACGGACGCTCCGCCACACGAACGCGTAGTGCTCGCGGTACAGCGCCTCGAATCCGCGCGCGACCGCGGTGACCTCGGCCACCTGCGGGTGCGCGTCGCTCATCCTTCGCCCGATCGACGCACGACGTTGTACACGCCCTGGCCGGTCGCGATCGGCTTCGCGGGCGCGCCGGGGGCCGGCAGGCCGCCCGAGAAGACCTCCATGCGCGCGACGCCGACGCGATTGCCCATGCGCACGATCTCCGCGCGACACCACAGATCCGCCGCACCGCCGGGTCGCAGGTAGTCGACGCGCAGATCGACCGTGCTCACGCGATCGTCCTCGGCATCGAGCATTGCGAAGCAGGCCGCGCCACCGGCGGTGTCGACCAGCATCGAGGTGACACCGCCGTGCACGGCGTTGCGCGCGAGATCGCCGACCAGCTCGTCGCGCCACGGCATGCGCAACAACGCGTGGCCTCGCTCGATGCGCTCGACCACCAGGCCCAGCATCCGATTGAACGGAATGCCGCGCTCGAACCACTCGCGCAGCAGCTCGCGACGCGACGGACTCAGCTCGATCGGATCGCCCACGTCCTTCATTTCGGCGCAGCCGGCCCGGCGGGCGCGATCCCGTTCAAGCGCACCTCGACGTCGAACTTGCCGTCGGTGATCTCGATCGGTGGTCCGAACGCGGCCGACTTCGGCTTCAACGTCGCCGAGAACGTGCCGGAGATCCGCTTGCCCTCGAACGACTCGATCGTGACGGTGCCGACCTCCGGGCCGTCGGGATCCGATTCCCAGATCTTGCGCGCCTCGATCTCGTACACGAGCCGCGGACGCGCGGCGGCGATCGGCACCTCGGGATCGTCGGAGCGCACGAACGGCTTCGCGCCTTCCTTCTTGCCGAGCGTGAACGTGGCCGGCAGCGTCAACGTGTCGAGCCTCACGCCTTCGAGCACGATGCGCAGAGCGGGAAAGGCCGCCTCGCCCTCCGAGCCACCGACGAGCACGCGCGCGACCCGGGTCCCGGGCGCCCACACGGCCGCGTTGGCCCCGATGGGCAGCGTCGTGAACGTCTTGGGATGGCCGTTGAGCGTCGCGGTGACCGTGCCCTTGGTCGTCACGAGCATCGGCTTGGGGTCGGACTTCATGTCGATCGACTTGTGCTCGGGGATCTCGACCTTCGCGAGATCGACACCCGACTCCACCTTGGGCGGTGGCGGTGCGACCTCGGTCGTCGCGCCTCCGCACGCACCGACGAGCACCGCCATGGAGAGCCGCACGAGCACTCGGATCACGCGCAAAGGCTATCACCCTCAGCGGCGGCCGAGCCACGACCGACGCAGCTCGTCGGGCGGCAGCCCGTATCCGTCGAGCAGCGCGAGATAGACCGGATACGCCCACCGCCGGTCGCGAGCGATCGCCCGCACGCACGCGACGACCGCCGCGTTGCGCCGCGGCAACAGCAGGGTGGGCGTGCCGCCGCGCGTGCGGCGAATCGGCCCCGCGCCCGCGCACATCGTGATGCCCTCGACCGATCGATGGGGATCGCGCGCGAGATGCATGCGCAGCTCTTCCAGGAGCGCGTGCTCTTCGATCTGCAAGAGCTCGTCGTCGATCGGGCGCCCACGCACGGGATGACGCAACAGATCACCCGCGCGGCCGAGCGCGCGGCCGAGCCCGTCCATGCCCCGATGCCACGCGCCGCGCAGCGACTCACGGGCGTCGCGGGCATCCGGTGGGCGGAAGCGAGCCTGCAAGAGCTCGGACAACAAGCTGCGCTCGGCCTCGTCCGCGATGAGCACCGGCGTCGCGCCGAGCGCGTAGCGATCCGGGCGCTGGCCGGGATAGAGCGCGAGCAGGATGCGCGCACCGGAGGGATCGCGCTGGCTCGCGGCCTGCAGGCCCGCGATGTCGATGAAGCGCTCGCCCTCGCCATCGGCGATGCGGAAGACCGGCGCGGCGGTGACGTCTTGGGTGCGCAGCTGCTTGCGTGCGGCCTGCAGCACGAGCCGTGCGAGGCGGGCGCGCGCGGGCTCGGGCATGCCGCTGGCCTGACCCGCCACGCGCACGAGCACGGTGACCGCTTGATCGACGAGCGTCGCGACGTGGGGCTGCACGGCCTCGCGCACGCGCGCGGCGCTCAGATCGCCTTCGCTGCTGCCGAGCTCGATCGCGGCCTCGAAACACGGCGCTTCCGGGATCGCGACGTGACCCGTGACGATGCCGTGCTCGAGCAACCATGCGTGTGCGGTCTCGCCTTCGAACGGGATCGCGAGTCGTCCGCGCAACGGTGCGGCGAGCTCCGCGATCGCGAACGCATGCGAGAATCCGTGCAGGATGAGCTTGCCATCCACTCGGATCGCCGCGGGAGCGAACTTCGCGGCATCGACGAGCCAGTCGGTGCACGCGCGGCGCTCGAGGCCGTGCGCTTCGATGACGACGTTGCATCCGTGCCGTGAGCTGCCGCCGGTGCGCAGCTGCGGTGGTCGATCGGCGGTGTACTCGAGCAAGTGATGGTGACCACGGTGGAACGCGTCGATCGTGACGCTCTTCGGCGACAGCCCGGCGACGGCGAGCAGCGCGAGCTCGCCGGAGCTCTCGAGCACGGTGAGGGCCGTGTGGCGCTCGGGGTTCGGACGCCGATGATCGAGCAGCACCGCCGTCCACTGCAGGAGCGTCGGGTCGATGCCCGCGCCGTCGTCGACGATGCGCGCGCGGTGGCGTCCGAGGTCGACGTCGATCTCGGAGGCGCCGGTGCGCACCGCTCGACGCACGAACTCGGCCGGGATCTGCCACGGCCCCTGCAGCTGCGCCTGCGACAGCTTGCGCAGCTCCGACTCGACGTCGATCGTGAGCAGCCGCCCGATGTCGATGTCGCGCGACGGCGGGTTGCTCATCGGCCGAACGTTTCCAACAGTGCCGCACGTGCGACGGCGGCGAGCAGGCGGCCGCGGCGTTCCTCGCCGACGCCGAGCCTGCCGGCGACGTGATCGAGCACGAGCAACACCGCGGCGCGGACGTTGTGCTGGGCCAGCACCGCCGCGCGCGCGAGCGTCTCGTCGCGATCGTCGAGCACGACGAGTCGTGACGCGGGCATGCCGGGGATCCGCGCGCCGATGGCGGAGAGGTCGAGCACCGCGAGCCCGCCCGCGACGTCGCTCGACACACGCACGCACCAGTCGGCGCCTCGATCGCGCAACGCCGCGTTGGCGCCGGCGATGATCGCATCGGCGTGCGAGCGCTCGAGCAGCGCGCTCCATCGATCGAGGTCGACGGCGCCGAGCGCATCGGCCACGGTGCGTCCCTCGGCGGTGCGATCGTCGAGCACCGCGCCGCCGGAACGGATCGCGCGCGCAGCGAGGGCCGAGCGCTCCCGCGTGCGATACAGCCGCCCGCGAGCCGCGAGCTCGCGCGCGCGATGCAGCGAGATCGCGGCGCCGTCGCACAGCGGCACGAGCGGGCGGTGGAACAGCGCAGCGACGTGGCCGAACGCACCGGGCTGTTGCAGCACGCCCTGCAGGAGCCGCGACAGGTCGGCGCTGTCGTCGAGCTTGATCGCGCGACGCATGCGACCGCCGAGCAGCGTCCAGGCGGCGAGGCCGAGCAGCAACAGCGGCAGTGCGCGCACGAGCCACGGATAGCGGCGATCGAGATCGCCGACGAACGCGAGCCAGCGCGCCGGCCTGGACTCGGGCGCGCGCGCGACCGGTTCGGTCGACGCGGGGTCGGCCCGCACGACCGCCGGAGGCGCGCCGTCGGCAGTCGTCGGCGCGGGCGCGGTCGGACCGGTGGTGGGCGCGATCACGACGGCCGGCGTACCCCCGTCGGCGCCGTCGTCTCCACCGGCCACCGCGATCGGCGGCTCTTCGCCGACGACGCTCGGCAGCGCGGCGGCGCGATCGCTCGCGTCGGCGACGTGCCATGTGCCGTCCTCGGTCTGGTACTCGACCCACGCGTGCAGCCACGGCATCGCGCGTCCGTCGGCGCCGATGAAGCCGACGGCGAGCCGCGCGGGCACTCCGGACGCGCGCATGAGCGCGACGAGCAGACCGTTCTGCACGTCGCAGTCACCGGCTCCGAGCGCGAGCGTGCGATCGATGAAGCCGATGTTCGCGTCGGCGGCCACGGTGTGCTGCAGCGCGAGCTCGGGGCTGCGGTCGTAGCGAACGGCGCGACGCACCGCCGACACGAGCATCTCGACGCGCTGCCCGACGGTGAGCGCCGAGATGCGACTGGTGAGTCGCGAGAGGTCGGCCGGCAGCTGCACGTGGTCCCGCGGCGGCGTGGCGAGCGTCGGATCCGGCGAGGGCGCGGTGCGATAGCGCAGCGTGCCGGTGACGGGGCCGTCGACGACGAGTACTGCCTCGCCGTCCCGCGACGCTCGGACCACCGCCGGCACGTCGTCCATGCGCGCGCTGTCGTTGACGATGCGATGGCCGGTGGGCACGGGCAGCCGCGTGGGCGTGCCTTCGGTCGACATGGGCAGCGTGATCTCGATGCAACCGTCGTGGCACACCGTGCCGACGTAGCGCTCGGTCGCGTCGACGACGGCGTCGTGCATCGGCGCACCATCGGGGGCGAGCCGTGCGAACGTCAGCGCGGCGAGATGCAGGCGACCGTCGGGCGGGCTGTACGCGAGCTCGATCGGCTCGGCCGACGCGGGTGAGAGCACGTCGACCTTCGGCCCGCGATAGCGCTGGCCGAGATCGCGATAGGGGCGCGGCCCGGCGACGGCGGTGCCGTCGGTCGTACCGACGTCGGGCAGGCCCACCGCGACCTCGGTGGTCTCGACGTCGCCATCGCCGAATCCCCACAGGCCCCACGAGATCGCGAGCGCGAGCCCGGCGCCCACGACCGCACCCGCGATGCTGCGCCACACGACGGAGCGGCGGAAGAGCGCACGCACGGCATCGAATGCGGCGCGCCACCACGGCTGCGGGCGCGCGTGCGCGAGCTGGCGCTCGACGAGCCGTTCGAGCTCGCGCTGGGCCAGGCGCACGAGCTTCTGCAGCGCCCGGTTGTCGCGCGCGTCGGAGCGCGAGAGCAGGAGCTCGAGCTTGTCGCTCTCGAGCAAGGCCTGCGGCGCGAGGCCGCCGGGCAGCTCGGGGAAGAGCACGCGCATGCGCGAGGTGTGGCGACCCGCGGGCGCGACGAGATCCTCGAGACACGCGGCCGAGCGCACCCGCAGTCCTCGACAGAACAACTCGACGCGCGGCGCAGGGCCGAGCCCGACGACGCCGCGCACCGCCGGCTTGCGGAACGAGGCGCTGGGCGCGGGCAGGCCGAACTCCGCGTTCGCGACGCGCCCGTTGACCTCGACGGTGACGGGCGCATCGATCCCGTCGCGATGGTGCAGGTAGCGCGCGGACTGCCACACCGCATCGAACACGCGGTGCTCGAGCCGACCGTCGCCGCGCGGCCGCTCCACCGTGATCGCGGTGCCGGGCCGATCGTGGGCCTCGACGTGCGTCGCGTGGGCGAGCGAGCCGTCGAGTCGCACGCCCCACGCGGCACCGGTGCGCGGCAGCGATCGGATCGTGATCGTGGCAGGCTCGAAGCGCAGCACGGACCAGAACCCGACGCCGAACTTGCCGGCCTGGTTCTTCGCGCCTTCCTTGCTCGACGCATACAGCGAGAAGAGGTAGCGACGCGCGTGCTCGAACGTCATGCCGTCGCCGTCGTCGAAGCACGTGACGCGCTCGACCGCGCCGTCCTGCTCGACGACGAAGCGGACGTAGCGGGCGCCGGCATCGCGCGAGTTCTGCAGGAGCTCGCGCACGAAGATCCACGGATCAGGCCCGTACCTGTCCGCCTCGAGCCGCGCCCGCTCGCGAAACGCTCGCGTCGGGTCCGAGGCCGGCGTCCCCGTGACCGAGCCGCTCACGCCGAGGATTGTAGCGTGCCGTTCCCCTCCCGGCTGCCGGCGGGTTCGAGCGGGCGCTTGCCTACACACACTCTGTCGGGAAGACGCGGCGAGGGGGTATCATCCGCGGCCCAGCGTGGAGCCAACATGCAATTGTCGGAATTGAAGGTCATCGTGACGGGCGCAGCCCGCGGAATGGGTGCTCACTTCGCCGCGCGCCTGGCCGAGGGCGGCGCCCAGGTCGTCGCCACGGACGTCGACGAGGCGGGGCTCGAGGCGCTCCCGCGCGGGATCCACCGGCGGACGTGCAACGTCGCGGTCGAGTCGGAGACGGTCGAGCTCGTGAAGTGGGCCCACGAGCAGATGGGTGGGCTCAACGGCCTGGTCAACAACGCGGGCATCATCAAGGACGGGCTGGTCGTCCGCGAGAACCGCGAGACCGGCGAGCTGGTGAAGTTCGACACCAAGGCGTGGCACGCCGTGCTCGACGTGAACCTCACCGGCGCGTTCTACATGGTGCGCGAATTCGCCTACACGCTCGCGCAACACAAGATCAAGCCGGGCGTGATCGTGAACATGTCGAGCGTCGCGCGGCACGGCAATCGTGGGCAGTCGAACTACGTCGCGACCAAGGCCGCCATCGCCGCGAACACGGTCACGTGGGCGCGCGAGTTCGCGAAGTACGGGATCCGGGTCGGCGCGATCGCCCCCGGGATGATCGAGACCCCGATGACGCAGGGCATGAACCAGAAGGCCCGCGATGCGCTCGTCGCCGCGATCCCGGTGGGGCGCATCGGCGTGCCCGAGGACCTCTGGCAAGCGGTGAAGTTCGTGCTCGAGTGCGACTACTTCAACGGTCGCACCATCGACGTCGACGGCGGACTGGTCATGTGATGGGTGCGCGGTCACCCACGCGCACGTCGCTCGCCAGGGTCTCGGTGCTGCTCTTCGCGCTGCAGTTGCCTGCGGGTTGCGAGGAGGACGACGACAGCTACGTCGGCACCTCGCCGCCACCGCACGACGCGCTGCCGACGTCGAGCGACAGCGGCGAGACGACGACCGGCACCGAGACGAGCACCGGCGACGAGGCGACGACCACGACCACGACGCCGACGACGGGTGTCGACTCGACGACGACCACCGGCACCGAGACCGGCGGCTCGACATCGTCGGGCGAGAGCTCGTCGAGCAGCGCCGCCGCGGAGACGAGCGAGAGCGGCACGACGAGCGGCACCACGACGGATTCCACGACGGACACGGGATCGACCGGCTGACGGGCAGTGCCGTTCGACCCCCGCATGCCGCGCCTGGACAAGGTGCTCGAGAGCGCAGGCGCGCTGCTCGGCGTGCGCCGCGGCGAAGGCCGGCGCACCGCGATCCTGTTCCTGTACCTGCTGCTCGCGTCGGCCGTGTTCGTGCTCGGGCGGACGGTGCGGGACACCCTGTTCCTCAGCCGCTACCCGGTGTCGGCGCTCCCGTGGATGTTCGTGCTCTACGGCGTCGCGTCGGCGCTCACGGTCGTCGCGTATGCGCGGTTCGCCGATCGGATCTCGCGCGTGCGACTGGTCTTCGGCTCCGTCACGGTCGGCGGCGTCACGTACCTCGCGACGTGGGTGCTCGTCGGCACCGACGTCGGGTGGGTGTACCCGGTGTTCTACGTCTGGTCCGAGGTCGTCGCGAACCTGCTGATCGTGCAGTTCTGGACCATCGCGAACGACCTCCACGATCCCCGGTCGGCACGGCGGTTGTTCCCCGCGGTCGCGGCGGCGCGTGTAGTCGGCGTGGTGTTGATCGGCCTGTTGTCGAGCGCGCTCGTGCGGGCCATCGGCACGCCGGCGCTCCTGCTCGTGCTGGTGGCGATGATGCTCGCGATCGGCGTCGCTGCGTTCCTCTTGCGCGGTGAGCCCCGCGTGGACAAGGAGCTCGAGCGCACGCGCGGGCCCAAGCCCCGGATGGTGAGCGACCCCTACGTCCGTTCGCTCGCGCTGTTCATCCTCCTCGCGTTCATGGCACTGACGCTCGGTGACTACCAGTTCAAGGTCATCGCGCGCGCGACGTTCCGCGAGGACGATCTGGCGCGCTTCTTCTCGCTCTTCTACGCCGCCACCGGCGTGTTCGCGGTGGTGATCCAGTTGCTCGTGACGCCGTGGGTGCTGCGGCGATTCGGGGTGGGGTGGGGCATGGCCCTCATGCCCGGGCTGTTCGGGCTCGCGAGCGCCGTGCTGCCGCTCTCGCCCAGCTTGCCGGTCGCCACGGTCGTGAAGTTCGCGGACAACGGGCTGCAGTACACGGTGCACGACACGACGCTGCAGGCGCTCTACACCCCGTTCCGTCCGGAGGTGAAGGCGCGCACGCGTGCGCTGCTCGATGCCGTGGTGAAGCCGCTGTCGTACGGCGTCGGTGGTCTCGCGCTCGTGTTGCTCGCGCCGCGCGTGCCGGTGCACTGGCTGTCGTTCGTCACGCTCGGTCTCGTGGTGGGGTGGCTGCTCGTGATTCCCGTGGTGCGACGGCGCTACACGCGAGCGCTCGAGGGCATGCTCGGCACCGCGGGCACGTTGTCCGACGACGCCGAGCGCGTCGTCGACGCGAGCGCGACCGAGTCGCTCATCGGCGTCCTGTCGCACGGTCGCGCCGAGCACGTGCTCGCCGTGCTCGGCCAGCTCGAGAACGAGACCAGCCCGCCGTTCGTGCGCGCGGTCGAGAAGCTCACGCGGGCGATCGATCCGCAGGTGCGGGCGGCCGCCTACGCTCGCCTCGCCACGCTGACGGCGAGCGCACCGGAGGTCGCACTGGCCGGACTCGCCGACGAGCATCCCGAGGTGCGCGCCGCCGCAGCGTGGACCGTTGCGCAACGGCTGGGTGACGACGCACTCGAGCGCCTCGTCGCGTTGCGCGGCGATCCGTCGCCCGACGTGCGGGTGGCGGCGGTCGCCGGCCAGCTCGTGTACGCGGGCATCGAGGGCGCGATCGAGGGCGGTCGCGAGCTCGCGCGCCTGCTCGCCAGCGAGGACGACGACGATCGCATCGAGGCGTGCCGCGTGCTGCGACGGCTGGGACCCGCCGCGTTCCGGCCCGTGCGCACGCTGCTCGGCGATCCGTCTGCCGAGGTACGCCGCGCGGCCTTGCGGGCCGCTGGTGCGGTTGCGGATCCGCGATTGGTGCCCGCGCTCGTCGATGCGTTGCGGATCCGCAGCACGCGAGCGCGCGCGATCCAGGCGATCGTCGCCGTCGGCGAGCCCGCCAGCGATGCGCTCGCGGATCTCCTCCGCAACCCCGCGACCGCACGCGAGGTGCGGCTCGTGGTGCCGCGGATCCTGCGAGCGATTCCCTCGCGCCGCGCGTACACGCTGTTGCGCTCGCTCGCCACGTCCTACGACGGCCACCTGCGACTGCGCGTGCTCGGGGCACTCGCCACGATCCGGGCCGCGATCGGGCTGCGCGAGTCGAGGTCGTACGTGCGCGACCTACTGCGCTTCGAGGTGAAGGCCGCGTATCGCAACATGGCGGCCTGGCGCCGCGCGCGACCCATCGTCGGTAACGTCCTGTTGGAAGAGGAGTTCGAGTTCCGGCAGACGCGAGCCGTGCGGAGGATGTTGCGGATCCTCGAGCTTCGCCACGACCGCGGCGCACTCAAGCTCGTGCGCGCCGCGCTCGATCGCGGACAACGCCGTGCCCAGGCGATCGAGATGCTCGACGCGCTGCTCGAGCCGGCGTTGCGCGCGATTGTGGTGCCGTTCCTCGAGGACGCGCCCGAAGCGGAGCGGCTCGCTCGTGCGGGCGAGCTCTTGGGCGCGGTGCCGGAGCCCGTCGAGTTCCTGGGCGAGCAAGCGATGCACCCCAATCCCTTCGTCGCCGCGCTCGCGCTCGACGCGTTGCCCTCGATCGAGGGCGCGCCGGCCCGCGAGATCGCGGAGAAGAACCTGACCGACCGCGAGCCGCTCGTGCGCGAGCAGGCCCTGCGCACCCTGTTTCGCGTGGCACCGGAATCGGCGCAGACACGAGCGACCGGGCTCGCGCAGGATCCCGATCCCATCGTCGGCCGGCTCGCTACCTACATCGCTGCGGGCCGCGGCTGGCCCATGGAGCTGCACATGCCGTCCACGCTCGAGAAAGTCCTCGTCCTCAAGAGCACGCCGTTGTTCAGTCGCGTGCCGGCGGAGGATCTCGCTCCGCTCGCCCGCATGGCCGAGTCGCGCAACGTTCCCGCGGGCGAGCGCATCGTCGCGGAGGGTGAGCCCGGTGACGAGCTCTTCCTGGTGGTGCATGGTCGCGTCGCGGTGACTCGCAACGGCAATCGCATCGCCACGCTCGGTGCGGGCGAGTCGTTCGGCGAGCTCTCGGTGCTCGACGACGGGCCGCGCAACGCGACGGTCGTGGCCGAGGAGCAGAGCGAGGTGCTCGCGATCGCCGGCGAGGACTTCTACGAGATCCTGCGCGAGCAGGCGGAGATCGCGGAGGGCGTCATCCGCATCCTCGTGAAGCGCTTGCGCGACGCCGACGCCGCTCTGTGAAGGAGGACCCATGTTCGAGATCGCCGACATCGACCATCACATCGCGAAGGACGAGTTCGAGCTGCGCGAGAAGGAGCTGCGCGAGAAGCTGCTCGCGGGCCAGTTCGCGCTCCGCGACGCCGGCAAGCAGGCCGTGCTCGTGGTGATCGCCGGCGTGGACGCGGGCGGCAAGGGCGAGACCGTCCAGCAGCTGGAGAGCTGGCTCGATCCTCGTCACGTGCACACCCGGGCATTCTCCGACCCGACCGACGAGGAGCGCGCGCGACCGCGATTCTGGCGGTACTGGCGGGAGCTGCCGCCGCGCGGCGAGATCGGCGTGTTCTTCGACTCGTGGTATCGCGATCCGATCGAAGCGCGCGCGTTCGGCGATCTCAAGGGTGCACGCTTCGATCGCGAGATGGACGCGATCCGCCGCTTCGAGCAGATGCTCGCCAACGAGGACGTCGTGCTCCTCAAGCTGTGGTTCCATCTGTCGGCCCGTGATCAGCGCCAGCGATTGCGCGAGCTCGAGAAGGACAAGCGCACGCGGTGGCGCGTGACCCAGCAGGACTGGCAGCACCATGAGATGCACGACGAGCTCGTCGACGTCGCGACCCGGACCCTGCGCGTGACGAGCACGGACGACGCGCCGTGGATCGTCGTGCCCGGCAAGGACGAACGCTACCGCGCGTTGGTGGTGGGGCAGGCGATGCTCGACGCGCTGTACAACGAGAAGGTCGCGGATCCTCCGGCGGACACGGCGGTGCATCCGGTGCCTCCGCTCGACGGCCGGCACGTGCTGCAGACGATCGCCGCACCGGTCGCCATCTCGAGCAAGGTGTACGAGAACGAGCTGTTGAAGTGGCAGGGCGAGCTCGCGAACCTCGTGCGCTCCAAGGCGTTCCGCAAGCGCTCGCTCGTCGTCGTGTTCGAGGGGGTCGACGCGGCCGGCAAGGGCGGCGCGATCCGCCGGCTCACCGCCGCCCTCGACCCTCGCAGCTACGACGTCATCCCGATCGCCGCGCCCACCGACGAGGAGAAGGCCCACCCCTACCTGTGGCGGTTCTGGCGGCGCTTGCCTCCACGCGGCAAGGCGATCGTGTTCGATCGCTCGTGGTACGGGCGCGTGTTGGTGGAACGGGTCGAGGGTTACGCGACGCCGCGCGACTGGTTGCGTGCGTACGGCGAGATCAACGACTTCGAGGAACAGCTCCACGAGCACGGTGCCGTCATCGTGAAGATGTGGATGCACATCGATCAGGACGAGCAGCTGCGTCGCTTCCGCGCGCGCGAAGAGGAGACGATCAAACAGTGGAAGATCGGACCCGACGACTGGCGCAACCGCGAGAAGTGGCACGACTACGAGATCGCGGTGAACGACATGGTCGATCGCACGAGCACGGAGTTCGCACCCTGGACGCTCATCGGGGCCAACGACAAGCACACCGCCCGCATCGACGTGCTGCGCACCGTGTGCGAGCGCCTGGAGGCAGAGCTCTGATTCAGGTCCCGACGAACGCTTCGACCTCGACGGCCACCGCCAGCGTGAGTACGCCGGTCGTCCACGACTGGAAGCCGTCGACGATCCCCGCATCCACGAAGCCGCCCCCCGCGAGGTCGGCGACGACCTGATCGCCGTCGTCGCCCACGACGACGAGCACGTTCGCCGTGTCCGACAGCGCCCGCAGGTCGCGGGTCTCGAGGAAGAGCTGGTTGTCGCCGGTGCCGGTGAGGTCGATCGCTTCGATTCCGACGATCGCGAGCTCGGAGTACGTGCCGAGCTCGAGGCCGAGGCCGCTGCCGTCGAGGACGATCGTGTCGAAGCCGGTGCCGCCGTCGATGCGGAAGAGGTCGGTCGACGAGAGCACGATCGCGTCGTCGCCCGCGCCGCCGTAGACGATGTCGAATCCACCGCCCGACGCGAGCGAGTCGTCGCCGAGGCCTCCGACGATCGCGTCGACGCCCGCGGTGCCGACGATCGTGTCGTCGGCGTCGGTGCCCGCGTGGGTGACGAAGCCCCGGAAGCTGCCGCCGAAGATCACGTAGGCCCGGCCCTCGCCGTTGCCACCCACGGCCTCGGGCGCGCCTCCGACGACGTCGGCGAGGCCGTCGCCGCTCACGTCGCCGCCGAGCGCCGACGACCACCCGAGGATGTCGTTCGTCGCCTCGCCGTCGATCGCGAAGCCGCCGTCGCCGAGCGCGATGTCGGCGAGCGCGATCGCGTCGGTGTCCGTGCGGCCGTAGACGACGTGCACGCGACCGGCTCCGAACGCGGCGATGTCGATGCCGTGGGCGCCGACCACGACGTCCGCGAGGCCGTCGCCGTCCACGTCGCCGCCGCCACCCACGGAGTAGCCGGAGAAGTCGAACTGCGTGGTGCCGTCGACGACGAAGCCGCCGATGCCCGCCGCGACGTCGACGAGATCCACCGCGAGCTCGTCGTCCTTGCCGAGCACGACGTATGCACGCCCGGTGATGTCCGCGACGTCGGGATCGGCCTCGGCTCCAGGTCCACCGACGACGAGGTCGGCGAGGCCGTCGCCGTTCACGTCGCCCGCGCGCGCGACCGCATCGCCGGCCTGATCGAGCGCCTCCTCGCCGGCGATCGCGAAGCCGCCGGTGCCCGCGACGATGTCGTCGAGATCGATCGGCGTACCGTCGCTCTTGCCCCACACGACGTAGACCTCGCCGGAGTTGCCACCCGCGGGATCGGCCAGCGGCGAGGCGACGACGAAGTCGTCGAGCCCGTCGCCGTTCACGTCGCCGACGATGTCCACCGCATCGCCGGCGCGCGCGTCGGCATCGAACCCGCGCAGCTCGAAGCCGCCGACGCCCGCGGCCACCTGCGCGAGGTCGACCGGTGCGGTGTCGCCCTTGCCGTGCACGACCCACGCGCGCCCCGCATTCGCGAGCACGCCGACGTCGGCCTGCGGTGCGCCGACGATCACGTCGTCGAGCCCGTCGCCGTTCACGTCGCCACCACCTCCGACGCCGAAGCCGAGCGCGTCGTCGCCCGCGAGCCCGTCGATCGCGAAGCCGTTGCCGTCGGCCTCGAGCGTGGCGAGCACGACTGCCGTGGTGTCGGCCTTGCCGAACACGACCCACGCGGTGCCCTCGTCGTTGCCGAGTGGATCGGCGAGCGGCGCTCCCACGACGACGTCGGCGAGGCCGTCGCCGTTCACGTCGCCCGCCACCGCGACCGCGTGTCCGGTCTGCGTGCCGTCGAGGCCGTCGATCGAGAATCCGTTCGCGTCGCCGACCGCGACCGGATCGCCGTCGGCCTTGCCGAACGCGACCCACACGCGGTCGGCCGTGCGCGCGCCCACGACGACGTCGGCGAAGCCGTCGCCGTTCACGTCGCCGCCACCCGCGACCGCGTAGCCGGTCTCGTCGAGGTCCGCGGCGCCGGCGATCGTGAAGCCGGGCGCGTCGCCGTCGAGCTCGCCCGCGTCCACGGTGGTCGGTGCGATCATGACGCGCACGATCGCGTCGTCGGTGGCGCCCGCATCGTCGGCCACGGTGTAGCCGAACCGGTCCTGGCCCCACATCGCGGCGGGGAACGTGAGCGCGAACGCGCCGTCGGTCTGCACGTCCACCGCGTTCGCGCGCAGCGACAGCGCATCGGAGGCGTCGACTTGCAGCGGGCCGCCCTCGGGATCGACGTCGTTCGCGAGCACGCCGAGCGCCGCATCGATCTGCAGCGGGCTTCCGCCCATCGTCACCAGATAGGCGTCGTCGACCGCGGTGGGGGGCTCGTTCGGGACGCCCGTGCTCGACTCGTCGGCGACGGCGGTCGTGCTGTCGCTGCTGCTCTCGTCGGCGGGTGCGGTGGTCGAGCCGCTCGAGTCGGGCTCGAGCGTGTCGTCGGCGTCGTCGTCGGCACTCGAGCCGCCGCTCGAATCCACCGGCTCGATGCCGGTGCTCGACGAGCCGCTCTCGTCGGCGTCGGTGGTCGCGGTCCCGTCGTCGCCACACGCTGTGATCCCGAGCACCATGCCGAGCGCGAGGCCGCGAGACCGGTCGACGGATTGCATGGTGCCGATGCTAACGCGAGAAACCGGGGCCTCGCCGCTGCAGAACGCCACAGGTGTCGATCACCGCGTGGTGTTCCGCGACATTGGTTGGCCTCCGGCGGACCAAACGCCCGGAATCCCGGCGTTGATCTTCGCATCACGGATCGGCACGACCTCTGCCAATCCAGCGGCATGATGCGCACGCTCGTCACCATCCTCTCCCTCCCCGTCCTCCTCTCCTTCGGGTGCGCCGGCGACGAGCCGAGCGACGACGCGACGAAGGGTTGGCGCGCCACGCAGGTCGCGATCGGCGAGACCCAGAACGAGTGGAAGGACATCGCGGACGTCGACGGCTCGCTCGACGTCGATCTCGAGTGCACCGGTGGCGGCAGCTACCGCGTCGTCGGTTCCGTCACCGACACCGAGACGTTCGACATCTCGCTCGACTTCGACGACTGCTCCGCGGAGGGCGTCGTCATCGACGGCTCGCTCTCGATGCACGCCGAGGTCGAGGTGAGCGAGAACAGCACGCGCGTCGCCGTCTCCTACGAAGGCGACCTGAAGTGGTCGGGCGCCGCGGAAGGCAGCTGCAGCATCGACGCGACGATGCGCGTCGCCGTGCAGTCCGACGAGAGCTCCTCCGAAGTGGACGTCGAAGTCCACGGCGACATCTGCGGCTACGACGCCGACGCCGTCGTGCACGCGGGGACCTGACAGCCTAACCGAACGGGTTGCAGCCCTTCTCGGGGTTCAGCTCCGGGGGGATTGCGAGCTCGATCTCGGCGTCGAGCGTCGGGTTGCCGTCGGCGAGCAGCTCGACGTGCAGCGTGCCTGCGAGGCCGTCGAGTACCGTGAGGTCGGTGATCGTGTCCGGGGGGATGATGGCGATGCCCGCCGGCGCGCCGCCGCCGTCGAACTCCTCGCAGCCGACGTACTGGCCGTACATCGTGCTCTGGAAGAAGTGGCCCGTCGGTCCTTCCTGGCCGGGCACGTCGACCGTCACCGAGAAGTAGACGTGCTCCTCGGCCGGCGTCCAGCCGCCGATGTCCGCCGACAGGAAGAACATCCACGAGCCCTGGCCGCCGCACTCGAGCGACAGCACCGAGCCGTCGACCACCGGATCGCCGTAGTGCGACAGCTCGAACCACGGCGCGTCGCCGACCTCCTCCTGGATCCCGCACAATGTGTCCTCGCCGGTCGTCGACTCGGGGCCCTCGTCCGAGCTCGTCTCCGATGGATCGGTGTCCGTGATCGAGTCGTCCGCCGACGTGTCGTCGTCGTCGTCCGCGGACGGATCCGTCGGGCCGTCGTCGTCGTCGTCCGCGGACGGATCCGTCGGGCCATCGTCGTCGTCGTCGTCCGCGGCGTCATCGGTGCCGTCCGCCTGCGACGTCGCGCCGTCGTCACTCCCGTTGCCGCCACAGGCGAGCGCGAGCACGCACCCACCGACACCCCATCGCCAACCAATCCACGCCATCGCGATCCTGCATACCCCCGCTCGCGCGACGCCGCAACCGCGACGCCGATGTCACGGTCGACGACGGCGATGAAGGAGCGCGAGCAGGAGGACCATGCACGCGAACGGGGTGTTGGTCCCCGCGCTGGTACATGCGCACGACGCCGCGACGGCGGCGTGCTTCGAGGGCGCGTCGTCGATCGGCACGCCGACCTCGCCCGCGGTTGCGCTGGCGGGCTTCGATGGCGTCGTGCTCGCAGCCGTGGACGACGGCGCGCGCGCGTCCGCGTCCGCACCGAGCTCGGCGAGCAACGCGTCCGCCTTCGAAACCTCGAGCACCCACAGCAGGTAGCGCACGTCGACGACGACGTTGCGCGAGCGCTCCGTGCTGTAGCCGAAGTCGCCCGCGACGTTCTCCCACACGCGATCGAAGTTCAGCCCGATCCACCGCCCACGACCATCGACGACCGGGCTGCCCGAGTTGCCGCCGGTCGTGTCCGCATCGGACAGGAACGCGACCGGCACGTCGCCGAGCACCGGGTCCGCGAAGCGGCTCGCACCCGCCTGCGGCGCGGCGGCGCGCAAGGCTTCCGGCACGATGAACGGCGCGACCCCGGTGTGCTTCGCGACGAGCCCGGCCACCGTCGTCTGCGGCGTGGCCTGCAGCCCATCGCGCGGCGAGTACCCGCGCACCTTCGCGTAGCTGAAGCGCAGCGTGCCGTTCGCATCGGGATAGAGCGGCCCGCCGCGCGCCTGCTCGAGCATCGCGAAGTAGCGCGGCCCGATCTCGAGCCACTCGCCCTCGTGCGCGAGGTTGCGCTCCTCGAGCGCCTCGATCGCGACGACCAGCTCGCGCGCCCACGCGATCATCGGATCCTTCTCGCGCTCGATCGTCGCGGCGTCGGCCTCCCACAGCGCCTTCACGAACGCCGGATCGCCGATCTTCGAGCGCTTCAGCCGTGACGCGACCTCGCCCTCGTCGAAGTTGCCGACCCGCAGCTCGGGCGGCAGCGCCGACAACCGCCGCACGTACGCGCGCAAGAGCTCCTCGTCGACCTCGCGCACGTAGTCGCGCAGCCGCCGTTCCTGCGTGGACCACAGCTCCTTGGCGTTGCGATCCATGTAGTCGTTCGCGCGCTCGAGATCCGGCTTGGCCGTCTCGCGCGCATGCCGGACGATCTCCGCCGCGAGCGCCAACGAGTTCGCCCCGCGCCCGATGCTCTCCACCAGGAAGTCGCGCTGGAACCCGGCGCGCCGCGCCGCCGCGATCGCGTTCATGCGCGCGAGGATGTCCTTCGCGGCCGCATCGCCCTGGCCCTCGGCCCACTGCACGAGCTCCGCGTCCTCGCGCTCGCGCCGGGCGAGCGTGCCGTTGCGCGCGAGCCCTTCGATCATGCCCTTCGCGTTCTTGTGCACGTTCGCGAGGCTCTTCAGCTTCGCCGCGCCCGCGATCTTCGCCCGCGGATCACGAGCACCCGCCGCTTCGAGGATGCCGATGAGCTCGCCGAAGTAATCGACGCGCGCGGGGAACACCTGATCGATCTGGCGCGCCACCTCGGCGGCCGGCTGATAGCGCTGCGTCTTGCCCGGGAAGCCGAGCACGGCCACGAAGTCGCCGGGCCCGACCCCCTCCGCTCCGAGCGGCAGCCACCGCTTGGGCTGGTACGGCACGTTCTCCGCGGCGTGATCCGCCGGCTTCCCGTCGGGCCCCACGTACGCGCGCAACAGCGAGAAGTCGCCCGTGTGTCGCGGCCACATCCAGTTGTCGACCTCGCCGCCGAACTCGCCCACGGCCGACGGCGGCGCGTACACGAGTCGCACGTCGCGGAGCTCGATCGACGCGATGAGCTGCACCTCGGAGCCCGCGAAGAAGTCCGCCACTCGACAGCGCTGCGGCGCGCCCGTGCTCGGATCCACCGCCTTCTCGCACTCGGCCACCAGCTCCTTGCGCAACTTGTCCACCGCACGCGCGCGCGCGACCGGATCGCGCTCCGCCGCGACCACGGCGTGGATCTTCTCGGTGACGTCCGTGACGGACTGCACGATCTGCACGCGCTTGTCCTTCGCGACGATCTCGTCCGCCCGCGACCCGGCGATGAAGCCGTCCGTGAGGTAGTCGTGCTCGACGCTGCTCGCCGCCTGGATCGCCCCGTACGCGCAGTGATGGTTCGTCGCGACGAGCCCGTCGGCGGACACGAACCCCGCCGAGCATCCCGACAGATTGACGATCGCGCCCATCATCCCGCCGTCGGCCGGATTCCACACCTCGTCGGGCCGCAGCTGCAGCCCCAGGGCCTGCAGGTTCTTCGTCGTGTGCAGCTCGGCCACCTGCCGCGGCAACCACTGGCCTTCGTCGGCGGTCGCGGCACGCGGTTGCAGGGTGGCGCCGGCGACGATCGAGCACAGGATCACGCGACGGGCGAGCGCGGCGACGGCAGTCATGGCAAGCCGGACAGTATCAGCCCGGCTCTGGCGACGGCCGCGCAAACCGGGCAGGATGGGGCCCGGCTGCCTGCGCTCGCGCACGGCCGAGGGCTTCTCATGTCGCATCGCGCTCGCTCGCTCGTGTCGTGCTCGCTGATCTCCGTCGCGCTGTGCGGCGGGCTATCCGACTGCGCCGAGTCGCCCTCGGGCATCGCCCCCACGCCCGACGGCGACGGACCGATGGTCGTCTTCGACTTCGAGAAGCTGCCGCTGCCCGACATCCCGTTCCCCAACGACATCGCGACGCGACCGGATCGCAGCTCGCCCACCGGCAAGCGCCTCAACGCGAGCATGGTCGCGCCGACCGGCATCGAGGCGACCGCACGCGAGCGCATCGACGAGCTGTCGGGCTGGGGCGTGTACCAGCCGATCAACGTGCGCTTCGACAAGCCGCTCGATCTCGACGTGATCTACGAGCGCCACCGCGATCACCGGCACGGCGCGACCGACTACGACTTCTCCAACGACGCCGTCTACCTCGTCGACGTCTCGCCGCTGTCGCCGAACTACCAGAAGCCCGTGCCGCTCGACTTCGGCGAGGGCAACTTCCCGGTCCTGTTGCGCACGCCGAGCCAGTACTGGGAGCACGACGTCAAGACCATCACGCAGGCGCTCGCGCTCGAGACCTACGACGAGGACTGGGACGGCGACGGCGAGATGGACCCCGGTGAGGACCTCGACCTCGACGGGGTGCTCGACAAACCGAACACGTACGCGATGGAGGACGGCGATCCGGCCCTCGATCCGGTCAAGGACCTGATCTCCTTCTACGAGAAGGAGACCAACACCCTCATCGCGCGGCCCATCCTGCCGCTGCTCGAGAAGACCACGTACGCCGTCGTCATCACGGATCGTCTGCTCGGCGAGAACGGCGAGCCGGTGCGCTCACCGTTCGAGTACGTGAACCATGCGGCGCAGACCGACGAGGTGAAGCCGGCCATCGGCGCGCTCGCGGGCTACGGGATCAAAGAGGAGAACATCGCGTTCGCGTGGACGTTCACCACGCAGGCAGCGAGCGACGATCTCGTCGCGCTCCGCGACGGCCTGTACGGCGAGGGCGACCTCGCGTGGCTCGCCGAGGACTTCCCGAACGATCTGCGCAAGATGTTCCCGCTCGTCGATTCGCCGGACCTCGCCGGCAACGCCGTTGCGAATCCGTACATCCTGCCGTCCGAGAAGCTGGCGCCGGTGCTGGGTCCGCTCGCGATGGCGGCGTTCTCCAACTTCGGCATCAACAACGTCGATCAGCTCGTCGTCACGCACGACTTCTTCGCCTACCACGTGTCCGGCATGTTCCGCGCGCCGAAGCTGCTCGACCTCGTCTCCGAGGGCACGCTAGACGCGCGCGCGTGGCCGGCCGACCTGCACGATCCGTCGCTGCGCGGTCGCGTCGGTACCCACGACGTGCAGTTCTGGTGCTCGATCCCGAAGGACGAGTTCAAGGACGATCCCACCGCGCCCGCGCCGGTGGTGCTGTACGCCCACGGCTACACGTCGAACAAGCTGGAGCAGCTCGGCCTCGCGCTGCACGCGAAGTTCGGCATCGCCGGGTGCAGCATCGACGCGGTGCTCCACGGTGTGTCGGTGCCGCAGGAGACCCAGGACCTCGCGAAGCTGCTGCTCGGCAACAACGGCCTGCTCGTGCTCTTCGATGCGCTCATCGAAGGCCGCGCCGAGGACATCGACTACGACGGTCAGATCGACGTCGGCGCGAACTTCTTCACCGCGTACATGTTCCGCACGCGCGACAACCTGCGCCAGACGCTGCTCGACTGGCTCGTGCTCGTCCGGCTCATCCGCGGGTTCGGCTCGATGGAGATGGGCGACCTGAACGGCGACGGCGTGCCCGAGACGCTCGGGGACTTCGACGCCGACGGCGACATCGACATCGGCGGCAAGAACGGCGTGTTCTTCGCGAGCGGCACGAGCCTCGGTGGTCTGGTGTCGTCGATGCTGAGCGCGATCGAGCCCGGCGTCGTCGCGGCCGCGCCGATCTCCGGTGGCGCCGGCCTCGTCGACCTCTCGGTCCGCTCCGAGCAGGGCGGCGTCGTGGAGGCGCTGATGCTGCGCCTGCTCGGTCCCTCGTTCATCGGCGAGCCGATGGACGACGGCGGCATGCGCTTCTACCAACTCGTGGTCGCGGGCAACAAGATCGAGCGTCGCGACTTCGCACTGCGTTACGGCGTGGAGCCGGGAGACACGGTGATGGTCACCAACCTGCGCAGCGGGAAGTCTCGCTGCGCACGCGTGATGCCGAGCGAGCCGCCGCCCGGCTTCGAGAGCTATGTCGGCTGGCCCGAGGCCGCGAACTGCTCCGCGAACGATGCCGGGGTGTGCCGCACGTGCGCCGACGGCACGCAGGGCACGTACGCGTGCGACCTCGCGGGCACGTTCCGCGTCGGTCTGCCGGCCGATGTCGACGATCCCGTCCGCGTGCAGGTGTTCGCCGGTGGCGATGCCGTCACGGTGGAGGGGGACGAGCGCGACTGCACGAAGAATCCGGGCGCGGTCGTGCGTGCGGGGATCGACCAGGTCGAGATCCCGTACGCCTACCGCGGCCGCGACTACGCGGTGGGAGACCCGCTGAGCACGCTCGAGGACGGCTATGGCTTCCAGCGCGCGACGCCGGTGCTGCGCCGCTTCACCAGCATCGCGCAGCTCGTGGTCGAGCCCGCCGACCCCGCGGTGTACGCGGTGCACTACTCCAAGCAACCGCTCGTGTTCCGCGAGGACGGCGAGACGTTCACGAAGAAGCCGACCCACGTCATGAACGTCACGACCATCGGCGATCCGAACGTGCCGGTGAACTCGGGCGTCGCGATCGCGAAGGTGGCGGGCTTCGTCGAGCTCTTCGAGCCCGACGCGCGCTACGGCAAGACGCGCAATCGCGTGATCATCGACGAGGGCGTGCAGGCCGGTGTGCCGTGGGTGCAGACGCGTGGCCCCGAGTGGGGCCCCGTGCTCGTCGACATCGACAACCTCAGCAACAGCACGAACACCGCGCCCATGAGCACGGCGGGCTCCAACGACGATCTCGTCGCGCCGCGCGTGATGCCACCGATGCGCATCGTGCTGCCCACCACCGGCACGACGACGCCGGACCAGGCCGGCGTCAGCGGGATCATCTTCCCCATGGAAGACGAGTTCAACGGCGTGCACGGCTTCCCGCCGCCGGGGCTGACCTCGCTGCCGTTCGACGTGGGGCAGTACATGGAGCACTTCATCGGTTGGTACTTCAAGACGCGCGGTCGCGAGGTCCGCTACGACCCGTGCATGGCCGACATCGACGGCTGCGCGTGGATCCCGGTGCCGACGTCGTGCATCGAGGATCCCGACACGCCGGGGTGCTAGATGCTCGCCGAGGCCACGCGCCGGTACCTGCTCGCGAGCGCACGCCAAGCGCTCGCCGACGAGCTCGGCCTCGGCGACACGGTGCCCGTGCTCGGGGCCGCGCCGCCCGACGCGTCGCTGTCCTCCCCCGCGCGGGTGTTCGTGTCGTGGCACCACGATGATCGCCTGCTCGGCTGCATCGGCACGCTGCAGCCATACGACACGCTGCTCGGCGCAGTGCGGCACTTCGCGGTGCAGTCGGGCATCTACGATCCGCGCGGCGGTGCGATGCATCCACAGCTGCTCGCCCACGCGCGCGTCGACATCTCCGTCCTCGGCGAGCCCGTCGATCTCGAAGTCGTCGGGTTGGTTGCAATCGAGGGCGTGATCCGACCGTTCGAGGACGGCGTGATCCTGCGCCGCGGGCTGCGGCGCGCCGTGTTCCTGCCGGTGGTCTGGGACAAGCTGCCCGATCGCTACGAGTTCCTGCGCGCGCTCGCCCGCAAGGGCGGCATCGATCCCGACCGCGAAGGCGACGACGTGCGCGCGCAGATCTTCGGCGTCGAGGAGTTCGGCGAGCCCGGAGCTCGCGACTAGGCTCACACGCAACCGCGGGATCATTTCCGACCGTCGCGCGCCTCCCTGCGCGCATGACGACGCTGCGCCCGTTCCCCGTGCTGCTGTGTGCCCTGTTCGCGAGCTGTTCCGTCGAGAGCGACGAGACGGCCGATCCGGAGGACGGCTCGTTCTCGGGGCCGAAGGCCGACGGTTTCTGCGCGGAGGAGGGCTCGCCCGAGGCGGAGGGGATCCTCGCGCTCGTCAACGATGCGAAGACGACGGCGGCCGAGCTCGATCGCGCGACGAAGGACGGCGGGGCCGGGCTCGATCGCCGCGCTGCGGAGAACATCGTGAAGGCGCGACCGTTCGCGACGCTCGCGGAGCTCGACGAGGTGCCCTTCGTGGGCGTCAACACGTGCGGTGCGCTGCTCCACCACGCGTGCGACGTGCAGGGGCGATGCACCGGCGGCGTCGGTACGTGTGATCCGGACGCGTTCGAGGCGCGCCCGCAACGGACCGAGTACGACTCGACGTGCGAGGCCGTGCTGCTCGCGCTCGTTTCGTCGAGCCCCACCGAGAACGCCGACACGAGCGTGACCGATGCGACCGCCCGCTGCGCGGAGCTCGGGCCCGCGGAGCGTCAGGCGTTCGACTGGGTCGCGACGGCGTTCGACACGCCGGTCGCGGAGTTCTCGGACGCGTTCGGCGAGTTCTCGGTGGTGCGCGTGGGGCTCGCGGACGACGACGTCGGGCTCGTGCACGTCGTCGAGGAGGACAACTTCACGCCGTTCCACGTCGTCTTCGCCGGCGAGGCACTCGCGGCGATCTGGACGACCGACGGGCTGTCGGCGGGCGTCGACTGGTTCTGCGGCGGCACGGGCCAGCCCGCCGACGCGCCGGACGAGTTCTGTCTCGGTGCGCTCACGGACGACGCGGCGCTGTGCGACGCAGCCACGGCCACGCACGAGACGATCACGCGCACGGTCGCGGACGCGCGCGCGGAGCCGGAGACGCTCGTGAATGCGGCGATCGTCGAGCACGCGCGCGAGCACGATCTGGCCGACGCCGCGAGCATCGAGGCCGACGTCGCGTCGTGCTCGGAATCGGTCGTGATCGCGGCGTTGACCACCACCGGCGTGCCGGTGCAGACGTACAGGGTCGTCGACAGCACCCGCGGGAGCGGCATCACGGTGTTGACGCGCACGAATGCGGCAGGGGACACGACGATCGTCTGCGGTCATCCCGAATGACCGCGGACGAGCATCGTTGACAGTCGTGCTCGGTGAGCGTGCGATCGTCCCATGCGATCGCTCGCTGCTCCCGTCGCACTCGTCTCGTGGATCTCGCCGGCCGTGGCCGCGGCCGCGCCCGTCTGGGTCGGTGACTTCGAGACCAACGATCTCTCGCAGTGGTCGGGCACGCTGAACGAGACGATCGACGGCGTCGACTACATCACGGTCGTGTCGGACGTCGTCGCCCAGGGCACCTATGCGGGGCGCATCGAGCTGCACGACGACGCGGTGTGGCCCAACGGTCTGCGCCGCGTGGAGCTCCACCACTCGCCGGCGAAGGGTCGCACCGACGAGGGCGCGACGACGTACTTCGCGTGGAGCTTCTACCTGCCGGAGCCGCTGCCGGTGGATCCGTCGCAGAGCATCGGCTACTGGGAGAGCGACTCCAGCTATCAGAACCTCATGAACTGGTCGATCGCGGGCGAGCAGATCACGTTCGCGACGCGCTTCCCCGACTACACGACGCAGTGGCAGGCCGACGGAGTCGCGACGGCCGGGGTCTGGCATCGCATCGCATGCCGCGTGCTGTGGTCGGAGGATCCGGAGATCGGCGAGGTCGACGTGTGGTTCGACGGCGAGCAGGTCGTCACGGGTGCAGCCGTCCAGACGCTCGCGGACGGCAACTCCACGTTCACGCAGGTGGGGTTGTTGCGCGGCGATCTCGATTTCGACGACGTGCCGGTCATCTACATCGACGACGCGGTCGAGGGCGACACCCTCGAGGACGTGCATCCCGATCCGATGCCGCCCGGCGGCGACACCAGCAGCAGCACCAGTGTGGGCGACGGCGGCTCCGACACGACCGACGGTGGCGACACCACCGGGGCCGCCGACACGACGGGCAACGTGGATCCGACCGCGGCCGACGACGCGCCGACCACCGACCCGACGACCGCGACCGCGAGCGCGGGATCGAGCGAGAGCAGCGGCACGGCGGCCGGCACCGGCGACGAGTCCGAGAGCGGGTGCGGATGCACGGCGGCGCCCGGGATGGGGCCGTGGGCGCTGTTCCTCGTGCTCCTCGGCATCCGCCCGCGATTTCGAGGTTGACACTTGCAACTGTAACGGTTAGAACTGGCCCTGTTCATACCGCCCCAGTGTCAAACGGGGCAGGGAGCCAGTTGCCATGACCACGACCACCGCCGTGGCCGATGCCGCTCGTCTGCGTGCATTCGGCGACGAGATCGATGCCATCAAGGCGCGCGTCCACGCCGACATGGGCGCCGCCGACGTCCGCTACGTGAAGCGCCTCGACACCTTCAGCCGAGGATGCGAGCTCGTCGGCCGTCTGCTCATCCACTTCAGCTTCGAGCCCGTGACGTTCGGCGCCGGCGTCGTCGCGCTGTGGATCCACAAGCAGCTGCAGGCCACCGAGATCGGTCACACCGCGCTGCACGGCGCGTACGATCGCCTCGACGGCGCCGAGGACTACCGCTCCGCCACGTATCGTTGGCAGATCCCGATCGACGAAGCGTCGTGGCACCACATGCACAACGTGCGGCACCACGGCAACACCAACGTCGCGGGTCGCGACGCCGACATCCACTTCGGACCCGTGCGCCTCACCGAGCAGACGCCGTGGACGAAGAACCACCGGTGGCAGCTGCCGTTCACGCTCTTGTTCCTCTTCCCCAACTTCGCGTTCGGGATCAACCTGCACTGCACGGGCTTGAGCGATCTCGCCGTCGACAACGGTCAGCCGGGCGGGCTCGACTTCCTGCCGGATCGCTCGACGGCGAGCCGGCGCCGCGCGTGGACGAACGCGCTGCGCAAGTGGGTGCCGTACTACGGCAAGGAGTACGTGCTCTTCCCGCTGCTCGCGGGCCCGTTCTTCTGGAAGGTGCTGCTCGGCAATTGGCTGTCCGAGACGATGCGCGACATGTACTCGGCCGCCACGATCTTCTGCGGTCACGTCGGCGAGGACGTGAAGAGCTATCCGCACGGCACGAAGGCACACAACCGCGGCGAGTGGTACGCGATGCAGATCGAAGCCACTCACAATTTCGAGGTCGCGTGGCCTGCGAACGTGCTGTGCGGCGGTCTCGACCGGCAGATCGAGCACCACATCTTCCCCAAGCTGCCGCCCCACCGCCTGCGCCGCATCGCGCCCGAGGTGCGGGCCGCCTGCGAACGGCACGGCGTGGAATACAAGACCGACCGGTGGGACCGCGTGCTGCGGCGCGCGCTGGCCTGGATCGGCGCGCTGTCGCGGGACCGGAGCCCGCTGGCCGCGAGTCGCGAGGTCCTGAGGACGATGACGTAGCATGCTCGTCGAGGACGTGGCCGACCCGGACCAGCTCACGATCGACGAGCTCACCGCGCAGTCGCGCGTGCCGAGCCGCACGATCCGCTTCTACCAATCGAAGGGCGTGCTCCCGCCGCCCGAGATCAAGGGGCGGGTCGCCTACTACGGGCCCGCGCATCTCGAGCGGCTCGCACTGATCGCGAAGCTGCAGGATCGTGGGCTGCGGATCGATGCGATCCGAGCGCTGCTGGTCCGGATCGATCGCAACGAGCTCGACGTGAGCGAGTGGCTCGGCGTCGACGCGCAGCTCAAGGCCTCGTGGGCCAACGACCAGCCGCGCGCGGTGACCGAGCCGGAGCTGTACGAGCTCGTGGGGACGCAACGCGACGGGCTCATCGCCGACCTCGTGCGGCTGCGCGCCGTGGAACGCAAGGGCGACGTGTACCTCGTGCGCAGCCCGGCGCTCCTGCGCATCGCGATGCGGCTCGAGAGCACGGGCATCGATCTGGAGACGTCGATGGGTGCGGCATCGATCCTGCGCAAGAACCTGGGCAAGGCCGCCCGCGATCTCGCGAAGTACTTCTTCGGTCGCGCCGAGGACGGCCACGTGCAACCGCCGGAGGACGGTGACTGGTCGCGCGTCCTCGAGGAGTCGCGCCCGATCGGGATCGAGGCCGTGCGGGTCGTGTTCGGGCAGGAGATGGAACGCGTCCTGCGCGAGCTGATCGAGGACGGGATGACGGCGAAGCTGCCCACGAAGCGTCGTAAACGGCGCTAGCTCGCCCTTCACGCGCGATCCGATCGGCCGTCTCCGGACACGTCATGGGGGCGGTGCGGGTCAGATCCCCCGCGGGGTGTGCAACCATGCGAGCGAGCGAGCTGACGATGTCGTCCGCCGACGAGAGGCCGACCACCACGCCCGACGTGAACGAACCGTCGGTCGCGCGCACACCGGATGTCGACGGCGACACGCTGTTGCGCGACGTCGACACCGCGCACCTGCGCAACGCGGTACAGCGCCGACTCTTCGGCCAGGTGATCGATCCGGTCCGCATCGCGCGATTCCCCGTGCTGCGTCGCGTGGGGCTCGGCGGCATGGGAGTGGTGTACGCCGCGTTCGACAACGAGCTCGATCGCAAGGTCGCGATCAAGCTGCTGCGTCCCGGGCTCGGCGACGACGGCACGCTGCTGCGCGATCGTTTGTTGCGCGAAGCGAAGGCGCTCGCTCGCCTGTCGCATCCCGCGATCGTGCAGGTGTACGAGGCCGGCGAGCACGACGGCCAGGTGTACCTCGCGATGGAGTTCGTCGAGGGGCTCACGCTGCGCCGCTGGCTCGAGGTCGAGCCGCGATCGGTGCGCGACGTGCTCGACAAGTTCCTGCAGGCCGGCGAGGGCCTGGCGGCGGCGCACGCGGCCGGACTCGTACACCGCGACTTCAAGCCCGACAACGTCGTGGTCGGCACCGATGGACGCGTGCGCGTGCTCGACTTCGGGCTCGCACTCGTCGGGGCCGAGGGCGCGCTCGTCGTCGAGGGCGAGCTCGACCGGGCCGCCGAGCTCGATCGACTCACGCGAACCGGGGCGTTGCTCGGCACGCCCGCGTACATGGCTCCGGAGCAGCTGCGCGGCGAGCCGGCCGACGCGCGCTCGGATCAGTTCAGCTTCGGCGTCGCGCTGTACGAGGCGTTGTTCGGCGTGCGGCCGTTCGCCGGTGAGACGTTCGAGCAGCTGAGCACGGCGGTGCTCGCGGGAGAGGTCGTGCCGGCGACGCGTGCCGGTGCCGCACCGATCGCACGCGTGCTGCGGCGCGCGCTCCTGCCCGATCGCGACCAACGCTACGGCGACGTCGACAAGCTGCTCGCTGCACTGCGCGCGACCCAGCGTCGGCGCGGGCTCGCGATCGCCGGCCTCGGCACCGTCGTCGCGGTGGGGGTGGGCGCGGCGATGTTCGTGCAGCGCAACCGCGACGCCGAGGTGGCGTCGCTGTCGGCCACTGTGGAGTCGCTCGGAAGCGAGGTCGCGGGCGAGCGCACGCGGGCGGACGATGCGGAGGCGCAGCTGCGTCGTCGCGCCGACGTGCTGACGATCGCAGAGGCGCGCTTCGCCGCGCGCCGCGATCCCTCGGTCGCGCTCGCATTGCTCGCACGGCTGTCGGACGACGAGACGGCGTGGGGCGCCGACACGTGGGCCGTCGTGCAGCGCAGCGCCGCGGCCGAGATCGCCGGTGAGCTCGCGCTCGTGCCGGACGGGCACGTCGCGCGCCACCTCGTGCTCGACGGAGAAGCAGTCGTGCTGCAGGACCGCGCGACGGAGGCCGCGACGCTCTGGTACCCGTGGGACGGTCGACGAGTGCTCCTCGCCAGCGGCCGCCATCGCGTCGAGCGCGTCGACGAACGCCGATGGCTCGTGCAGCCGGCCGGGTCGAGCACCGCGGTGCTGTGGGACTTCGCGGCGGGTGTGCCGATCGCACCGATCACCGACGTCGATCTCACGAGCTCCGCCGTGTCCGAGGACGGCACGAAGCTCGTGTCACGGGGCAAGACGCAGTGGGACGTGGTCGACTTGCGCACGCTCGAGCGCAGTGCGGTCGCAGCCCCGGTCGTCGGTTGGTTGCATCACGTCGGACCGGCGGCCGCGTGGGTCGTGGGGATGAAGATGGATCGCTACGACGCGGACGGCCATCTGGTGTCCCAGCTGCCCGAGGCGAAGACCGGCATCTCGATCGTCGAGACGCTCGGCAACGGCCGTTTCGTGCGCGTGGATGGCCAGCAGATGACGCTGTGGGACTCCGCGAGCGCAGAACAGCGCGTGCTCGACCTCGGTGTCGGCTTCTCGACCTCGATGCTCGCGGCGACGGAGCGGGGCGATCGCCTCGCCGTCGGCGAGGTCCAGGGGAAGATCGCCGTGATCGACACGAACGATCTGTCGACGCGCACGATCCGACCGGTGTCGACCCATGTCGAGCCGAGGCGGTGGTTGGCCGATGGCCGGCTGCTCTTCGCGCGCACGGCGAGCGGTGGCGTCGTCATCGACACCGTCCGCGGTGTCGTGCACGGTCTCGCACAGAGCGAGAAGATCACCGATGCGCGGCTGCGCGCCGACGGCCGGTTGGTCGGCATGTCGGAGAGCTCGGTGCGTGCGTGGGCGCTCGACCTCGAGGGCGGCGGGAGCCCCAGCGGCGATGGGCTCGCCGCGATCGACGGCCCGGCGGCAGACGGTACATACGTCGCGCTGCGCCCGAACGGCGAGCTCGTGCGGTGGAATGGCGACGCGTGGGACGTCGTCGGCCGCCACGATGGTGCGCTGCAGCTGACGCTCGCGGACGCCGGCGGCCACGTCGTCACGGCGGGCTCCACGGGCCTCGTGCTGTGGTCGCTCGAGCGCAGCGAGAAGCGCGTGCTGCGGGAGACGTTGCCGTACCTCGGCGCGGCGTTCCTGCCGGCGATCGATGCGAGCGGGCGTTGGGTCGCCTTCCACGGCGAGTCGCAGATCGAAGTGATCGACACGACCGACGGATCCACGCGTCAGGTCGGCGGTGGCGGCTTGATGAACGAGTGGACCTTCCTCTCGGAAGAGTCGCGCTTCTGCGTGGGCGGGCAGCGCGGCCGCGATTCGTTGCTTCGCTGCTGGGATCTCGCCACGTGGCAGGAGCTGCCCGAGTTCCCGCTGCCTGGCCTCGTGCTCGCGTTCGGTCCGGAAGGGAAGATCGCGGTTCGTCGCCACGACGGCGTCGTCATCGTGGATCGCAACACCGGTCGCGTGTCCGCGCCGCTGTCGCCCGGCTTCGTGAAGGGCGCCCGCTTCTCGCGCGACGGTCGATCGCTCGGGTGCCTCACGAAGGACGGAAGGCTCGCGATCGTCGAGCTCGAGAGCGGTCGCGTCGCCCACGTGCAGCCGCGCATCGCCGAGCGCGAGGCATCGGTGGTGGAGCTCGAGGCCCAGAGCGCGCGCACGCCCGCGGACGAGCGCCGCTTCGCGTTGTCGCCCGACGGTGGGCGCGTCGTCGCCCTCGACGGCGAGGGTGCGCTGCAGCGCAGCCAGCCGCTGCCGCCGGCCTCGCCCGCAGCGCTGCGCGAGTGGGTGCGCGAGCGGGCGCCGGCGCTGCCCGCCGACGCCACGCTCGATCGCTTCGCGCCCGTCGACTCGCCGGATTGATCAACCTCCAGCAGCGACGGCTTCGAGCTCGTCGAGCGTCGACGTGCCGCCGCCGTGCGCACCCGCGATGATCTCGACCTGACCGAGGATGCCGTGCTGCTGCATCGCATCGAGCAGCGCTTGCGCGCCGGCCGGTCCGATCAGCTGCTGACCCGGTGCGGCGCTGTTGAACAGATCCGCGGTGTAGGCCACGCCTGCGCCCTCGACGAACGGCAGCACCATGTCGTCGGAGTGCGGATTCGGCACGTCGACGACGACGATCGGCCGCTGGCTGTCGTCGATCGTGAATGTGCCGTCGTTCGGCACGTACTCCACCACGGGATCCGCGACCGGGCTCAGCTCGAGCTCGTCGGGCTCGACGGTGGAGGGTGCCATCAGCACGTCGGTCCACACGACGTCGCTGCCCTCACCGACGACGAGCGTCGCCCCGCGGGCCACGAGCGTGCGCGCGCACGCGGCATGATCGGCGTGGTAGTGCGACACGACCGCGTGCGTGACGGACTGGCCCGGGAGGTTCTCGTCGATCCAGTCGAGCACGGCGACGCAGCGCGCCTCGTACAGCGGCGTCTCGAACAGCACGAGCCCGCCGTCGTGCTCCACCACCACCTGGTGGTGGCTGCTGCCCATCAGGTACCACACGCCGGGTGCGATCCCGTTGGGCGCGACGACCGTCTGCAGCCCGAAGTTCGGCAGTCCGATCGACATGAACTCCTGCAGGATGCCCATGTTGCGCGCGCCGCGAGCCGCGTCCTCTTCCACGTAGGTCGCGCCCGAGTCCTTCGGGATCGCGAACAGATCGGCCGACAGATCGATCGTGGTGGTGACCGCGTTGCGGGTCTCCTCGGCGATCGCGTGGTCGTCGATCCGCAGCACGACCTCGTTCGGGAACAGCACGCCGCCGTCGCTGGCCTGCCAGTCGCCGTAGATCACCTCCACCGGCACGTCGCGGCGCAGCCAGTGGTTCTCGGTCGTCGTGAGCCGCGAGACGAGCCCCGTCTCGGAGTCCACCCACAGCACGAGCGGCGCGACGTCGTTCGTGATCTCGAGCAGCTCGTGCGGGCGGCCGTCGTACTCCTCGGGGCCCGCCTCGGTCGCGATCGACGGATCCGCGACCGCGTCCTTGATCCACAGGTGTGGGTTGAACAGCCGCTGCTGCCGCACCGTGGACGACCACCGATCCGACGGCATCGGCCCTCCCGGCGCGAAGAAGATGTTGTCCACGCCTTCGACGACGCCGAGCTGGCCCGAGACGATCTCGCTGAACGTCAGCGGCGCGTTCAGCCCGAGGAACGTGATCGTGCGCTGCCAGTCGATGCGCAGGCCGTCGTCGTCGATGTCCGTCGAGATCGTCGCGTCGTACGTGCCGGCCTCGATCAGTCCGTCGTTCGGGTCGGCCCCCTCGTCGGCGGCGCGACGGATGCCGCTCGCCTGCAGCTCGAAGCCGACGAGCGCATCGAGGTTCTCCTCGCCGCCGATCGCCACCACCACCCGTTCGAGCAGGGTGGCCTGCACGCCGGTGGTGCTGTCGTCGCTCGTCCCTGCCGTTTCGGTCGGGTCGCTCGCCGACGTGTCGGGGTCGCTGTCGCTCGACGGATTCGTGCCGGGTGTGGGGTCCGTCGCGTCGTCGTCGCCGTTCGTCTCCGTTTCCGTGTCGGTGGTTGCGTTGTCGTCGTCGCCGTCGTCGTCGCCGCACGCGAGTGCGGGCAACGAGGAGAAGGCGAGCACCATGGCCAGACGGGTGTGCGTGTGCATGCGGGAAGGCTCCTGAAGCAGGGCCGAAGTCGCTGCTGCGTCGCGGGTTCGTTACGAGCGCGTCCGTTAAGAAACATTGCGAGGCCGACGCGAACGCGCGCGACCGACCGATCGTTCGTTCGTCGATCACCCGCGACGAGCCCGCGCGCGACCCTGCGAAACGCCGTCCTGGACCGGCGGCCGAGCCTGCGCGAGCGCAGCGCTCCGACCGCCCCCGCTGCCCGTGCTAGGCAGCGGTTCCCGGGCTTTCCCATGACCGCCAAGCAGTACAGCAACCTCGAGTTGTCGCGCTTCCGCGATGTGCAAGCGCTCGCCTATCGGTGCGCGATGGAGGTCGCCGACGGCTTGCAGCCCGGCGTCACCGAGCGCGCGGCCGCGGACCGGCTCGGCGCGCTGCTGCGGCACGAGGGCGTCGACGGGTTCTTCCATCGCCCGTTCGCATGGTTCGGCGATCGCACGTGCTTCAAGGGGTTCCGCACGCCGTTCGACTTCTTCCCCAGCGACCGCAGGCTCGAGCACGGCATGGCGGCGATCCTCGACGTCGCGCCGGTGCGCGACGGATACGGCGCCGACATCGGCTACTCGTTCTCGTGCGGACCGAACGCCGAGCTCGATCGACTGCACGCCGAGCTCAGGGGATTCCGCGAGCTCATCGCGGAGATGGTGGGGCGCGGCGAGACGCTGGCGGAGGTGTACCGCGCGGTCGAGGACCTGCTCGCGGATCTCGGCCTGCGAAACTGTCATCGCCACTATCCGTTCGGCGTGCTCGCGCATCGCATCTTCACCGTGCCCAACGTCTCCGTGCTCACCACGCCCGTCGCCGGCTTCGGGCTCGGCGCGAGCGCATCGTTGCTCGCGCAGGCGGTCGTGAGTCGATTGCCCGCGAGCGTCGCGAAGCGCATGCCGAAGGCGCTGCGCCAGGGCACGCCGTTCTGCAACACGGGCCCGGGCTCCGACGAGCCGCCCGAGCCGGGCCTGTGGGCGTTCGAGCCCCACATCGCGCGCGGTGACATCGGTGCGAAGTGGGAGGAGATCCTCGTCGTCGAGGATCGCAAGGCGTGGTGGCTCGACGACGATCTGCCCCACGTGCGGCGTTGGCAGGCGTCGAACGAGCCGCCGCGGGCCGCCGGAGCCGGTCGGTAAGTGCACGAGGATCTCGAGCTCGCGATTGCCACGGCGAAGGCCGCGGGCTCGGTGCTGCTGCGTCACTTCGGGCGCGAGCTCGACGTGTCGACCAAGTCGAGCGCGATCGATCTCGTCACCGATGCCGATCGCGCAGCCGAGGAGGTGATCCTCGCGCGTTTGCAGCGCGAGCGCCCCGACGACGGCGTGCTCGCCGAGGAGTCCGGCGAGATCGCGGGCAGCGGACGCCGCTGGGTCGTCGATCCGCTCGACGGCACCACGAACTTCGCCCATCGCATGCCGCACTTCAGCGTGTCGATCGCGCTGTGGGAGGGTGATCGCCCGCTCGTCGGCGTCGTGCACGATCCGATGCGCGACGAGACGTTCAGCGCGGCGGCGGGGCAGGGCGCGTGGCTCGATTCGCGCACGGCGGATCGTCATCGGCTCGCGGTCACGCAGGTCGCGGAGTTGCAGAGTGCACTGCTCGCGACCGGCTTCGCGTACGGCATCGCGACGAACGAGATCACGAACGTCCCCGAGCTCGCCGCGATCCTGCCGCGCGTGCAGGGCATCCGCCGCGCCGGCAGTGCGGCGCTCGACCTCGCGTACACGGCTGCGGGCCGCTTCGACGGCTACTGGGAGTACTTCCTCGCGCCGTGGGACTGGGCCGCAGGCGTACTCGTCGTCCGCGAAGCGGGCGGTGCGATCGAGACGCTCGACGGCACACCGTGGTCGCTGCGCGCCACGAGCATCGCGGTGGCCGGGCCTTCGTTGCTGCCGCGCATGCTCGAGGTGCTGCGCGGCGCGTCAGCGCGGTGAGGCCGACAAGAGCGACAGCACACGCGCGCGGTCGGGCAGGCCGTCGCGCGCACCCCTGCGCGTCGTCGAGATCGCGGCGGCTGCGTTCGCGAAGCGAGCGGCGGCCAGCAAGTCCTGACCGAGGGCGAGACACGACGCGATCGCGCCCGCGAACGCATCGCCGGCGCCGGTCGTGTCGACCACCTCGACGGGGCGGTGCGGCAGCCACAGCTCGTCGTCACCGGCCACGACCAGGTCACCGCCGGGCGCACCGACGATCACGGCGCCCGCGCCCCGACGCAGCAGATTGCGGGCGGCCGCCCGCGCGGACTCGCGGCAATCCACCTCGACGCCGGTGAGCGTCTCGGCCTCGACCGCGTTCGGGCGAATGACGTGGATGTCGACGAGCAAGTCCTCCGCGAGCAGCTGGGGCGGTGCCGGATCGAGCACCACCTTCGCGCCGGCGGCACGACCGAGTCGCACCGCGGCGTCCACCGTCTCGAGCGGCACCTCGAGCTGCACGAGCACGACCTTCGCGTTTGCGATCGTCGTGGTGGCGGCATGCACGTCGTCGGGGGAGAGGCGGAGGTCCGCGTCGTCGACGATGATGTGGGTGGTGTCGACGCCTTCGACACGCAGCGCTTCGACGAGCGCGCGTTCGTCGTTGCCGACCCGTCCGACGAACGCCACCGTCGCGCCGAGCCGCGCGGCCGCAATCGCCTGGTTCGCGCCCTTGCCCCCGGCGTTGCCGACGACGAGCACGTCGATCGATTCGTTCATCGGGATCCCTCGGCGGCTTTCGCCGCGCCAGTCTGCGCCACGCCGCTCCGGGCTCAAGGGGACGGCGCACGCGCCGTGCTGGACAGCGTACCCAGGGTGGGCGAGACCACCGGGGCCGTGACCATCCACTCCCTGCTCGTCACCGCGTCGCGCGGGCTCGTCCCGTTCGTCGAGGCGGAGCTGGTCGCGTTGGGGGCGAAGGCGGTGCGGCCGACTCCGGCCGGGTTGCGTGTGCGGGGGCCGCTCGAGTTCGCCTATCGGGTGTGCATGTGGTCACGATGCGCGAGCCGAGTGATCGCGCACGTCCACGACGCAGCGATCGACGGCCCCGAGGCGCTGTACGAGGCGGCGTGTGCGATCGCGTGGGAGGACCACCTCGGGCCCGACGACACGCTCGCGGTCGACGCGGTCGTGCACGGCGAGGTGATCACGCACAGTCGGTATGCGGCACAGCGGATCAAGGATGGCGTCGTCGATCGCATGCGCGAGCGGTTCGGTCGCCGACCCTCGGTCGACCTCGAGGCGCCCACCGTGCGCATCCACGCGGACGTGCGCGGACGGGGGGTGGACTTCGGCATCGATCTGTCGGGTGAGCCACTGCACCGCCGCGGCTGGCGGCACGCACAGGGCGTCGCACCGCTCAAGGAGACGCTCGCGGCCGGACTGCTCGCCGCAGCCGACTGGTCCGCGCGCGCCGCAGCGGAGGAGCCGCTCTTCGATCCCCTGTGTGGGGCCGGCACGATCGCGATCGAGGCGGCGTGCATCGCCCACGATCTCGCGCCGGGTCGCGCGCGACCGCGGTGGGGCTTCGAGGGCTGGCGCGGTCACGATGCGGACGCGTGGTCGCGCGTGCGCGACGACGCCGATGCTCGCGCGCACGTGGGACTCGAGCGTCACGTGGCATCGATCATGGCGAGCGACGTCGACGCGCAGGCGGTCGAGCGCGCGCGGGCGAATGCGATGCACGCAGGCGTGCTCGCGCGCATCGACTTCGCGGTGCGCGCGGTCGAAGACGCACCGAAGCCGACGGTGCCGCGCGGCCTCGTGATCACGAACCCGCCGTACGGTGCGCGGCTCGGCGACGAGGCCGAGGTGCGCCGGCTCTACACGGCACTGGGGGAAGTCCTGCGCACGCGCTTCGTCGGATGGGACGCGCAGCTGCTCGTCGCCGCCGATGCGCCGATCGAGCTGCTCGGGCTCGAGCCCACGCGCGACGACCCGGTCGACAACGGACCGATTCCCTGTCGGATGCTGCTCGCACCGCTCACGTCAGTGGCCCCGCGGCGCGTGGCCACCAGCGACGGCGGCATGTTCGCGAACCGGCTGCGCAAGAACCTACGCCGACTGGGGCCGATTGCCGCGCGCGAGGGCGTGACGTGCTGGCGCGTCTACGACGCGGAGATCCCCGAGTACAACGCCGCGATCGATCGCTACGAGTCTTTCGTGCAGCTGCAGGAGTTCTCCGCGCCCCGGCGCATCGACCCCGCGCTCGCGGCCGCGCGCGTGCAGGAGATGGTGGACGCGGTGGTCGAGCAGCTCGCGGTCCCACGCGATCGCGTCTTCGTGAAGCGCCGCCGCCCGCAGCGACCCGGTGCGCGCTACGGGCGGTTCGACTCGCAGGGTGAGCTGGTCGAAGTGCACGAGGGCGAGCACGTGTTCCTCGTGAACCCGAGCGACTTCCTCGACACCGGGCTCTTCCTCGACACGCGGCCCGTGCGGAAGATGATCGCCGCGGCGTGCGGCGCAGGCACGCGGATGCTCAACCTGTTCGCGTACACCGGCACGGCGTCGGTGGCGGCCGCGAAGGCGGGCGCGCACACGACGTCGGTGGATCTGTCGAACACGTACCTCGACTGGGCGCAGCGCAACTTCGAAGCGAACGGTCTGGACGTCCGCCGCCACTCGTTCGTGCGCGCCGATGCACGCGCGTGGCTCGAGGAGGATCACGGGCGCTTCGACGTGATCCTGCTCGACCCGCCCAGCTTCTCGACGAGCAAGGGCATGGAAGGCACGTTCGACGTGCAGCGCGATCACGTCGCGCTGGTGCGCGCGGCGGCGCGCCGGCTCGCGCCCACTGGCGTCCTGTGGTTCGTCACGAACCGCGACGGCTTCGCGCTCGACGAGGCCGCGCTCGGCGGGCTCGAGCTGCAGGACGTGACGCGGGCGAGCCTGCCGTTCGACTTCGCCCGCCAGCCGCCCGCCCACCGGGCGTGGCGGATCTCGCGGAAATCCTGAGCCCGTTCGATCCGCCCGACGGTCGCGCGCCGTATCGCACCCGGGAGGGATCGGATGGCGAGTTGTTCGAACCTGGGGCCGAGGGAGCAGCGCAAGCGCTGGATGACGGCCGTCGCGGCGCTCGGTGGCGCCGCGATCCTGGCCGTCGCGTGCGGGCCCGCGAGCGTGTGGACGCGGGTCGGGATGGGCCTGGCGTTCGTGGTCGCGGCGTTCTGCGTGATGCAGGCGCGCTCGCAGACCTGCGTGCTGCTCGCGTACACCGGCCGCCGCAACCTCGACGGCGGCTCCGAACGCGTCCGCGACCTCGATCAACGCCGCGAGATGATCCGCACCGCGAACATGGTGGTCGTGAAGGCGCTCGCCGTCGCGCTCGTCGGCATGGCCGTGCTCGCCCTCGCTTAGTCCGCGAGCGCGGACGGGAGCATCGCGCCGAGCTCGCCGGCGAGCGTCTCGGCGCGGGCCTGGCTCTTCGCGTCGCCGTAGCCCACCACGGTGCCGTAGACCATCCTGCGCTCGAACGCGATCCGCAGGAGCGCGCCGTCGAAGTCGTCGAGCGTCATCGCGAGATCGCGGGCGGTGCCGAGCACCTGCAGCGTGCCGGACAGCCGCCTGCCGCTCGCGGTCGTGAGCTCGACGCGATCGCCCGTCTTCTTGCCGGCGAGCGCGCCCTCGCGATCGATCCCCTTCGGGCCGAGCACGCGCGTCCACGCGACACCGCGATCGAGGGCGACATCCGCCTTGAACACGTACTGCTTGCACGCCCTGCCGCGCTGGCCCGCGAGGTCGTGCCGCAGGTTGTGCATGAAGATCCTCCAGCCGCGCGCGTGCGACTCGAACTCTTCGTCCCACTCCGCGTCGGCCGAGAAGCCGCTGTGCACGAGGCGTAGCGTCGTCACACCGGCCCTCGTCTCGATGAAGTAGTCGACGAGCAGCTGCAGCCCGGTCTGCGGGTTCTCGCCGAACTCCACCTGCAGGTGCTCGTTCGGCTTCCACTCGCGGATCTTCGCCTCGCCCTCCATCCCGGGGCCCCACGAGATGAACATCGTGCCGTCCTTGCCGGGCGTGACGCGGACCTCGGGCGCGAACCAGCGCGACAGCTCCTCGCCGGTGGAGACGGATTTCCACACGGCTTCGACGTCGGCCGGCATGGTGAAACAGAGCTCGATGTTGCGGGTGTCGGACATGATCAGCTCTCCTGTGGCGGGGCGGGGTAGGCCCCGACGAACATGCGGAAGCGCCGGCCGTTCGGCGCGTCGTCGTCGTGGTACTTCGCGACGAGTCGCGCGACCGTGTCGGCGAGCTCGTCCGCGAAGGCCTTGCGGCTCGCGGCATTGGCGAAGCGGATGTCGCTCTGCAGCGTGAGCGTGGCGATCTTCTTGCCCGCGGCGTCGGCATGCGTGCGCAGGCTGGCGAGGTCGTGCACCGCCTGCGCCGCGACGGCGAGCAGGTACGTCGACGAGAACTTGTCGCGGGCGGCGTCGGGATCGATTGCGAGCTTCCCGAGCGCCTGGGCACCGACGACGTACGCGCGCGCGGTGGCGCGCACGATCCGTTCGACGCAGTTGCCCTTCCTGCGCTCCTCGACGAGCTCGACGAGACCCTCCTCCTCGAGCTTCTGCAGGTGATAGCTCACCTTCTGTCGGACGACGCCGAGCTTGCGCGCGACCCCGGCGGCCGAGTCCGGCTCGGCGAGGCCTTGGAGGATGCGCGCCCGCAGCGGCTGCATCAGGGCGCGGGCCGGGTCGCTCATGGACCCCGATCTACCCGTTCTGTTTTATACGTCAAGGAAAATTTTTAGTACGGTGAAGTGCGGGCATCACGCCGGACGAAATCCGCGATCGATCGTCGCGGTACGACATCATCGAGAGAGGCCCCATGCGCTGGTACCCGTCCAAGGTCGACACCTGGTTGGCGATCGTGCTCGCGATCGCCCCGATTGCCTGCACGTTCGCCGCGATCGCAGCGACCATGGCAGGTGAGAACGCACTGGTCGCGTTCGGCGGCGTCGCGTTCATCGCGGCGATCTATCTCGGGCTCGTCTTCCCGATGCGTTACGCCATCACCGACGACACGCTCGTCGTGCGCCACGGCCTCGTGCGTCAGCATGTGCCGCTCGCGTCGATCACCGACGTGCGCCCCACGCACAACCCGTTGAGCTCGCCGGCGCTCTCGCTCGATCGCCTGCGCATCGCGTTCGGCGAGGGCTTCTTCCGGGCGATCATGATCTCGCCGAAGGACAAGGACGAGTTCATGCGCGAGCTGTCCGCGCGCGCGGGGCTGCGTCGCGTCGGCGATCACTGGTCGCGCTGAGCTTCGATCTCCGCGATCGACTCGCGCAGCGCAGCGACCTGGGGGTGCTCCGGCGTCGCTGCGCGGATCTCGAGCGCTCGACGCAGGTGCGCGAGCGCGGCGTCGTGGCGCCCGCGCGCGTGCTCGATCTCGGCGAGCCCGGCCAAGAGATCCGCCACGCGTGGGTGGTCGTCGCCGTACTCGGCCGTGCGGATCGAGAGCGCGCGCTCCTGATGGGTCGCGGCGTCGTCGAGCCGACCGAGCTCGCGCTCCGTTGCGGCGAGATCCGCCAGCACGCTCGCGACGGCGCGATCGTCCGGACCGAGCGCCGCTTCGCGTGACGTGAGGACGCGTCGCAACGTGGTGAGCGCGTCGTCGAGGCGCCCGACCTCGCGTTGGCCCCGGCCCACGCGGTGCTCGTAGAAGCCGAGCCCGGGGTGGCCCACGCCCAAGTGCGTCGTCGCGGTGGCCAGCGCGTCCTCGTAGCGTTGCAACGCCGTCTCGCGATCGCCCTTCGCGAGCGCGGCGGAGCCGAGGCCCACCTGCACGATCGCGCGCCGATCAGGGCGCATCTCGTTCGCGAGCGCGACGTCGAGCGCCGCGATCGCACCATCGACGTCTCCGGCCTGCAGCCGCGCTTCGCCCACGATCGCTTCGATCTCCGCCGTGCTCACACCGGCCCGCAGCGCGGCAGCACGCGCGTGCTCGGCGAGCTCGTCGACGCGCGGAAGCTCGTCCGTGAACATCGCGGTCCGCAGCCATCGCACCATCACCTCGGCGACGAGGCGATCGTTGCCGATCTCCGCTGCGAGCAGACGGGCGCGCCGCAGCGTGGGCTCGGCGACGCCCGGCGCGGACACACGCGCCTGCGCGGCCCCGAGCTGTGCGAGCGCTTCGGCCTGCAGAGGTGCGAACCCGAGCGCGTCGGAGTGCGCAGCCACGGAGCCCGCGATCTCGAGCGCGTCCTCGTAGCGGCCGAGCGCCTGTGCAGCGCGGGCGCGATCCAGCTCGACGCGCGCGGCCTCCACCGCCGTGCGGCGGTGCGGCGTGTCGGGCTCGGCATATTCGATCTGCTGCACTCGGTCGGCGTCGCAGCGCGCGAGCTCGGGCATGTCCACGATCGCGGTGACGGCATCCGTCATCGCCAGCGCGTCGGCGTTCGACAGCACGTCGACGAGGGCTGCGCTCTCCCCCGCGCGCCGATCGAGGCACCGCATGCGGAGGTCGTGCAGCGTGTCGGACTGCACGGCCCGCACTCGACTGGCCTCGCAGACCTCGCGTCGTGCGGCCATCCATGCTTCGCGTCGCGCGGTCATCAGCGCGTCCACGCGATCTGCGACGGCATCGGCCCCGCCCGCGCCCGTGGCGACGAACTCCGCACGGATGCGATCGCGGGCCTCCGTGCTCCAGATCGCATCCGCATCGCCCGGATCGCCCGCGCAGGGATCGCGCTCGCGGCTGGCCGAGAACCACGCCGCGCCGCAGATGCTCGCCGCTGCGGCGAGCCCGACCACCCAGCGCCCACGACGACCGTCGCGGGCGAGCTCGCCAGCGATCGCGTGCATGTCGGGCCAGCGATCGGCGGGTGCAGGCGCGAGCCCGCGTTGTACGACCGCGAGGATCCGGCGCGGTACGCCGCGATTCGTCGGCATGGCCACACCGGCCGCGGTGCTCTCCCGCAGCTCCCCGAGGGTGGCGCCCTTGAAGGGCCGCGCGCCGAACAGCGCCTGGTGCATCGATACGCAGAACGCCCACTGATCCGCGGCTGCACTCGCCGGCCCGCCCGCGAGGCGCTCGGGCGCGAGATACGAGGGCGTGCCGCCGCCCGCCTCGTCGGCCGCATCGGCGAGCACGCGCGCGGTGCCGAAGTCGGCGATGCGCACGTCGTCGTGCTCGCCGACGAGCACGTTCTCGGGCTTGAGATCGCCGTGCACGACGCCGGCATCGTGGGCCGCGGCGAGTCCACGCGCGATCGCGGCGAACAACGGCACGACCTCGCGCCACGTCCGGGGGCGAACCCGCAACCACTCGTGCAGGTTCATGCCCGCGACGAACTGCATCGCGATCACGACGCGACCGTCGATCTCATCGGCCTCGTAGACGCCGACCACGTTGGGATGGGTGAGCCGCGCGAGCGCCCGCGCTTCGCCCAGCAGCGCGACGTCGTCACCGGACGCGGCGTGCAGCACCTTCAGCGCCACCTTGCGATCGAGCACGGGATCCCACGCGGCCAGCACCGTGCCCATCGCGCCGCGGCCGATGGTGCCGAGGATCGTGAACCGACCGATGCGCGGCGGCTCGTCGACGCCGAGGAGCGCGCGACGGATGTTCGAGCGCAGCAGATCGGCGACAGGATCGCGCTGGTCCGCCTTCGCGAGCCGAACGAGCTCCACTCCGGCGGGAAACTCCTCGACGCCGGCCGATTCGTCCACGCGACGGGAGTATACTCCCGCGCACGTGGCTGACGACGACGAGCTGCTCGCCGCGTGGCGAGACGGCGATCGCAGTGCCGGCGACGCGCTCGTCGCTCGATGGTTCGAGCCGGTGTGCCGGTTCTTCCGCAGCAAGCTCGGCGACGATGTCGAGGACTTGATCCAGCGCACGTTCCTCGATTGCCTCGAGAGCCGCGAGCGTCTGCGCTCCACGAGCTTCCGCAGCTTCCTCTTCGCGGTGGCCCGCAATCGACTCTTCGACGAGCTGCGCCGCGATCTGCGGAAGCCGGTGGATCAGATGGGCACCATCTCGATCGCCGAGCTGCGCACGCGTCCGAGCGAGCGCATCGTTCGCTCGCAGACGCGCGACGCCGTGATCCGCGCGATGCAGACCCTGCCGCTCGACATGCAGATCACGCTCGAGCTGGCGTACTGGGAGGACCTCGCGGGCAGCGAGATCGCGGCGACGCTCGGCATCTCGGAGCACACCGTGCGCAGTCGGTTGTCCCGCGCGCGGGGCCTCTTGCGCGAACGCGTGGAGCAGGAGCTCGCGACCGCGCCCGAGCTGGGGCGCACGCTCGCGGAGCTCGAGGCCCGCCGTTCGAAGCCGGCGTGATCGCAGGGATATTCCGGCGGGATCATTTCGCGGGGCCGCGCGCCTCCCGGGGTGCATGCGCCCGATCGCCCGCGCCCTCCTCGTGCTCGCGCCCCTGTTCGCCTGTGCCGCGCCCGTCGACACCGACGAGGCGCCCGACGGCGAGGACGAAGCGTTCTCCGCCGGGAAGGCCGACGGCCTGTGTGTCGCGCAGGGCACCCCGGCTGCGGACGGCGTGCTCGCGCTCGCGAACGACCCCGACGTGGGCGTCGACGAGCTCGACGCATCGCTCGAGCACGGCGGGGTCGGCCTCAACCGCAAGGCCGCCGAGAACATCGTCGCCGCGCGACCGATCGCGGACCTCGGCGAGCTCGACGACGTGCCCTGGGTCGGCGTCGCGAGCTGCGAGGCGCTGGCCGCCTACGCGTGCAACGAGCAGCGCCGCTGCCTCGCGCCGCTCGACGCGATGACGTGGAACCTTCGCCACTTCCCGCTCACCTCCGCCACGGAAGACGCGGTGGTCGACATCCTCGACGAGCTGGGCCCCGACGTCGTCGGTATCCAGGAGGTCGAATCGTCGTCGAAGTTCTTCTCCGTCGTCGAATCCCTCGACGGCTACGAGGGCGTGCTCGGCCGCGAGGCGGACACCCGCGTGGGCATGATGTATCGCGCGTCCACGTTCGAGCTGCTCGACGTCGACCACCTGTTCCAGAACGACAGCTCTGCGTTCCCCCGGCCGGTGCTCGCCGTCACGCTGCGCGTGCGCGAGGCGCTCGAGCCCACGGAGGTCGTGTTCGTCGTGGTGCACCTCAAGGCGATGTCGGGCGCGAGCAACGAGGCGCGCCGCCGATCCGCGGTGGAGAAGCTGCGCGCCTGGATCGATGCACGCAGAGCCGCGGGCGACCGGAACATCGTCGTGGTGGGCGACTGGAACGACCTCGTCGACGATCCCGCCCAGTGGAACGTGTTCTCCGCGCTGCTCGATCCCGCGGCGAACGTGGAGGTGCTGACGCTGCCGGTGGCCGACGCGGGCGACTTCTCCTACGTGCCGTTCCAGACGCTGCTCGATCACATCGTCGTCACCGACGAGACGCTCGACGCACTCGTCGATCCGGTCACCGAGGTGTTGCGCCTCGAGCAGACGTGGGACGGCGAGTACCTCGAGGACGTCAGCGATCACCGACCGGTGCGCACGCGCTTCGGCGTGCCCGTCGGCTGGTAGCCGTTCAGGGCGGCAGCTCGCCCGTCTTCGCCTCGCACGCCCAGTTGCCGACGAACAGGAGCCGGCGCCGACACACGACGTGCACGGGGCCGAGCGACGTCGACCACTGGTAGCGACGGCGCACGAAGTCGGTGCGGACGGCCATGGGCTTCTCGCTCATCTTCACGCAGTCCTTCGCGACGGTGCACACGACGCCGCGCGCGAGCTCCTCCGTCTCGGGTTCGTTGCGTGAATTCCGATACCCCGCGAGCGCGACGAGGAGCGAGAGCGCGAGCAGAATCCAGCCGACCCAGCCCTTCATGTGCGCCGAACGTCCATCCGCGCGGACCCTCCGTCACCAGGGTCGCACGGCGTGCCGGGCTGCGCTAGCTTGCGGCCGATGGACGTGCCCACGACCGGTGATCCCGCGATCCGTTCGATCGCCCACTTCGCGGGCGCGCGTCGCCATGCGACGCCGCAGGACCGCCTCCGCGCCGTGCGTCGCGGGGCGCATGCGCTGCGCGAAGAGCTGCTCGGTGCGCGCCCAGTGCCGTTCTTCCGCTCGTTCGATCTCGTGAAGGTGCCGTACCCGACGAAGTACGCGCTGCGCGACGCGTGCTCGGTGCCGCTGCCGTTCGTGCACATCCTCAACCGCCTCTTCGTCGTGCAGTTCGACACGCCGCAGGGGCGCAAGACGCTGCTGGCAGAGCCGCTCGATCGCATCGGCAACGCGCGCACGCCGTTCTTCGAGCGGCTCGCACGGCCGCTCGGCGGACCGGACGGCTTCCTGCCCCGCCGCGTGTGGCCCGCGCTCAACGACGTCGCCGAGTGTCTCGCGACTCTCGGCATCGCGCCGGGCGACGTCGACTACATCACGTACGATCATCTCCACACGCAGGACCTGCGCTCGTGGCTCGGCACGCCCGAGCGCGAGGCCTTCTTCCCGCGCGCGAAGCTGCTCGTGATGCGGCAGGAGTGGCAGTCGGCCAAGGGCCTGCTGCCCACGCAGCAGGAGTGGTACTGCCCCGGCGGCATCGAGGGCGTGCCCGAGGATCGCGTCGTGCAGCTCGACGGCGACGTGATGCTCGGCGACGCGGTCGCGCTCGTGCACACGCCCGGGCATACCGAGGGCAACCACTCGATCGTCGTGCGTGCCGACGAGGGCGTGTTCGTGTCGAGCGAGAACGGCGTGGCGCCCGAGAGCTACGCGCCGGAGCACTCGCGGATCCCCGGTGTGCGTCGCTGGGCGCGCACGACGGGCAGCGAGGTCGTGCTCAACGGCAACACGCTCGAGGGCTCCGTCGATCAGTACATCTCGATGGTGCAGGAGAAGGAGATCGCGGGCGCCTCGGCGCGCAACCCCGACTTCCCGAACGTGGCGCCCACGTCCGAGCTCGCGAGTCATCCGCTGTCGGCGGCGATCCGACCCACGTTCCACCTCGGCGAGCTGTCGTTCGGCACGCCGCGCGGCAGCGTCGGCGCGGCACAGGCGGCCCAGTGAGCGACATCCGCACGATCCTCGTCACCGGTTGCGCGAGCGGCATCGGTCGCGCGCTGGCGGATGCCGTCGTCGCCCGCGGTCATCGACTGATCGCCACCGATCGCGATCTGAACGCGCTGCTCGAGCATGCCGCGAACGAGCGCTGGCCCGACACGCAGGTGCTCGTGCGCAAGATCGACGTCACCGACCCGATCGAGTGGGATGCGGTCGTCGCGATCGGCAGCAAGCGCTTCGGCGGCATCGACGTGCTCGCGAACGTGGCCGGCTTCCTCATGCCCGGCTGGACGCACGAGGTCGAGGAGGACGCCGTGCACCGCACGTTCGACGTGAACGTGAAGGGGGTGGTGTTCGGCATGCGCGCGGTGCTGCCCGCCATGATCGAGCGCCGCCGGGGTCACGTGATCAACGTGGCGTCGCTCGCCGCGCTCGCGCCGATCGCCGGCATCGGCCTGTACAGCGCATCGAAGTACGCGGTGCGAGCCTACTCGCTCGCGGCCGCCCAGGAGCTGCGCCGCCACGGCGTGAAGGTGACCGTGGTGTGCCCGGACGCGGTGCGCACGCCGATGCTCGAGCTGCAGCGCGACTACGAACAGGCCGCCATGACGTTCAGCGGTCCGAAGCTGCTCGAGCCCGAGGACGTCGTGCGCGCGATCATCGACGACGCCATGGTCCGCGCACCGCTCGAGCTGTGGCTGCCGAAGAACCGCGGCGTGCTCGCGCGCCTGGCCGATCTGATGCCCCGCGCTGCCCTCGCGCTCGAGCCGATGCTGCGCAAGCGCGGCCGTTCGCGTCAGCACGACCTGTGAACGCTCTGCGTCGAATTGCGCATGGTGGTGCGTCGCGGGGGCGTCTACGATCGCCGGCATGGCCGTGATCCCATCGCTGCTCGCCACGGTGATGGCCGTGAGCGCGCGTTGGAGCTTCGAGGACGCGTACGACAACGTCGAGGGCGGTGACTGGTACATCGGCGAGACGAACGAGAGCGCCACGCTCGCGTGGGGCGAGTCGTATGTGATGGCGAGCCTCGCCGCGATGTACCGCGCGACGAACCATCCGATGTACCTCGATCGGCTCGCCGAGCACCTGGATGCCGTGCTCGCGCAGCGTGACGACGCGCGCGGCGTGGCCGACTACCGCGGCGTGTCCGGAGCCTGTTGGCGCAACATCAGCTACCAGCCCGAGCCGTACTGCTACGCGGTGCACACCGGCATGATCATCACGCCGATGCTCGAGTTCGTGTTGGCGGTGGAGGACTCGCCGTGGCGCGAGCAGCCGAGCTACGACGGCGAGACGCTCGCGGACAAGGCCGATCGGTACCTCGCGGCCGCGCAGGAGTCCGTCGCGTTCCACGACTTCGAGTGGAACGACGCGGGCTACTACGTCTTCCCCGCCGATCTCGCGTCGTTGCCGGCCCCCGGTGAGGATCAGCCGCTCAACCAGTCCAACGCGCTCGGTCGCGCGCACGTGCTGCTCTTCGCGATCACCGGCGACGAGGGCCAGCTCGCGAAGGCCACCGCGCTCGCGACCCGCTTCCGCGCGCAGATCACCACGGGCGGCGACGGGGCCTTCCTGTGGAACTACTGGGGCGGCGCGTACTCGGGCACCGGCGAGGACATCTCGCATGCGGCGATCAACGTGGACTTCGCCCTGCTCGCCGCGGCGCACGGCATCGTCTTCGACCAGGCCGACGTCGAGGCGTTCGGGGCCACCTTCGCGAACCGCGTCTACGTCGACGACGCGACGTTCGCCGATCACGTCGGCGGCGGCGCGACCAACGACTCGTCCTATCGCGCGCAGATCGGCCGCTGGGTCGGCGTCTCGCCGATGCGCCCGTCGGTGTACACGGCCGTGCGCGATGCGTTCGATCGCGACTATCCACCCGAGGACATCGGCTCCGGGTCCTTGCTGCTCGGATGGGCCTTGCTCGCGGAGCACGAGCTCAAGCTGTGCGCGCCCTACTTCTACGTCGCGGACTGGGACGATCAAGGCGATGCGCGCGAGGCCACCGCCTATGGCGCGAACATCCTGACGATTCCGCAGTCGCTCGACACGGCGTGTGTGGTGCCCGTCGATCACGTCGCGCCGCGGGCGGTCGACGTCGGGCAGTGGGACGGCGAGGCTTACCACCGCGTGGCGAGCTGGCGGGCGGGGACGGCGACCAAGCACGTGCCGTACGATCCCGCGTGGCCGTTCGTGTACGACGGCGACGGTGTGCTGTTCCAGTTCGAGGACGACTTCGTCGCGGGCAACGGCATCGTCGTGCAGGAGCCGATCGAGCTCGTGCCGCCCACGATCGACTCCGTCGCGCCCACCACCGCCGACGTGGACGTGCCGCTCGACTACGTCCCCACCGCGAGCGGCGACGATCCGCGTTGGTGGTCGCTCGTGAGCGGGCCCGGGCTCGCCCGCATCGATCCCGCGACCGGTGCGATCGAGTGGACGCCGACCGAAGCGGGCACGTACGCGTTCGTCGTGCGGCTCGACAATCGCGTCGGTGCAGACGAGCAGTCGTTCGAGATCGAGGTGGGCGGCGACGTCGACGGCGACACGACGGCCGCGGATACGACGGCCGCCGACGACGAGACCTCGCAGGACCTCGAGGACTCGCAGGGCGGCGACGCGACGGCCACGGCCGAGGGCGGCGACGGCAGCACGAGCGACGACGGTGCGCCCGAGCGCGGCGACGAGGAATCCGGTTGCGGCTGCCGAGCGACCACGCCTGCGGGCGGGATCGCGGTTCTGCTCGGGCTCGCGGCGCTGCGGCGCCGCCGGCAACCACTGCGCGCACGGCCACCTTCCGACGCTGCGCGGGACTGATAGGCTGGGCCGGTCATGAGCGACGACGACGAGCACTTCCAGCGGGTCCTCGTGCCGGTCGACTTCGAGCCGGCGTCCGACGAAGCGATCGAGGCCGGCAAGGCGATCACCGCGGGCACCCAGCACATCGAGTTCTCCGATGCGTCGCTGCGCGCGGTGAAGACGGCGGCGGCGCTGTGCAAGGCGTCGCACGGCAAGCTCTACATGGTCCACGTGACGCCGCCGATGCAGTACACGACCGTCTACACGGGCCCCGTGTCGCTGCCCGCCGGTGTCATCGACGAGATCCACGAGAAGGCGCGCTCCACCTCGCTCGACGCGCTCAAGTACCTCACCGTCACGTATTGCCAGGGCATCCCCGTCGAGCACTGCGTGGGGCCGGGTCAGGCGTCGCTCGCGGTGCTCGAAGAGGCGGTGCGGATCCAGGCGGACCTCATCGTGATGGCCGCGAGCGGCCGCAGCCGCGTCGCGCGCTTCTTCGTCGGCAGCACGGCGGACCGCGTCATCCGTGAAGCGAGCTGCCCCGTGCTCGTGATCCCGGCCGCGCGTCACCCGTAGACCCCCGTCCGCGCTACGCTGGACGGATGTCGACCCGCTTCGTGCTGGCTCTACGTTCGTTCGCCGCGCTCGCGCTGTGGCTCGCGTCGACGTGGTTCGCGCTCGTGATCGGCGGCATCGCGCGGCTCGAGCAGTTCGGCAGCGACGTGCCGTCCGTGATGGTCGGGCTCGGGCTCACGCTGATCATGAGCACGGCGGGCTACCTGACGTTCGTGCTGTTCGTGCCGACGAAGCGGAAGTCGCTCGCGTTCGGCGTCGTCGTGCTCTCGATGCTGGGCGCGAACCTGATCGCCCACGCGCGGATGCACCACGAAGAAGACGCGCTCCTGCGTGCCACCGACGACTGCGCGCGCGACGGACGACGCGCGCGTGCGTGGCCATTCGAGGCCTCCTTCATCGCCTGCCGCAGCGGTCGCCCGTTCGCGAGCGATTGACCGCTCACGATCCGGGCAGGAACGACACGCTCGTGGGCTCGATGGTGCGGCCTTCGCCCATCAGCACGTCGTGGTCCCAGCGCTCGAGCCACAGCACCTCGCGACCGCCCGCGCCGTAGACGTACGTCGCGACGCGCGGCAACTCGGGGCGCTCGTGTCGACCGATACACGCCGCACTCGCCTGACCGCGGCGCTGCAACGCGTACATCGCCGTGTCGCGCGTGATGTGCCGCGGTGGCTCGCCCGACAATCCATGACCGACGATCGGCTCGACGACGAACCAGTCGCCGGTGGGCGGACCGACGAGCCATCGCTTGCGTCCGGCGTCCTGCATCACCGCGATCACGGTGGTGACGCCGCCTTCGCGCAGGTGCGCGAGCCCGTCGACGATGTAGTCGCCGTCGGTCCAGGGGTCCGAGCTCTCGATCAACACGACGTCACCGGTGCGCAGCGTGGACAGCACGAGCTCGGGCGGGCCGGGCTCGCTGGGATCCGGGGGCCGCGGTGCGGTGGTGCCCGCGCGCCAGCGATCACCGCGCAGACGCTCGGCGACGAGCGCTCTCACACGTCGCGTCCGCGGGTCGTCGGGCACCCCGGAGTGGCCGGAGGCGAGCGCGAGCGGGGTGTGTCCGTCCTCGATCGCCCGCCGCCCCTCGCCCCAGTCGCGCAGGCGACGTGCTGCGAGCACGCCGACCCAGAACGCGCCGGCGATCGTCATGGCAGCGAGCAGCGAAGCGAAGGTCAGCAACGCGCGAGTCTCCGCACTCGACCGTAGCACGCCGGGCCCTCCATCGCCCGTCCCCCCGCATCGCCCGTCCGGGGTGTTTGGGGGCCGGCCGCGCGCCTTGACGCTGGGTCGCGCGCGGGGATAAGAAGGCTCGCGCCATCGTCGCGACCGAGCGGTGGCGCGTGAGCGCGATGGAACCGACTCCCTGGGATCCCGAAGGCGCCACGGCCGTCCTCGACGTCGACGGTCGGCTCGCCGACGGGACCGCACCGGCCGGCCTCGATCTGCGCGCCTACTACAAGCACCTCGTCGCCGCGCGTTGCCTCGACCTCCGGCTGTCGCGGACCGGGCTGCCGATGTATGCACCGGCGGCCGGCGAAGAGGCGCCGCTCGTCGCGACCGCGCTGGTGGCCGGCGACGACGACTGGATCTATCCCGGCACGCGCGACGCCGCGGTCGCATTCACGCGCGGCATGTCGGCGGACGAGCTCGCGCGCCAGGTGCTCGGTCGCGATGCGAGCTCGGGTGGGCCGGCATTGCCGGGCCGAGTCGCGAGCGCATCGCTGCGCATCGCCACCACCACCGACGCGCTCGGCATGCAGCTCGCGCTCGCGGCTGGACAGGCGCACGGGCAGAAGCTCACCGGCGATCGCGGCATCACCTTCGCGCTGTGCGGCGAGGGCGTCACCACGACGGGCGTGTTCCACGAGGTCGTCGCGCTCGCGGCCCAGTGCGATCTTCCGCTCGTGATCGTGTGTCGCTCGCAGGTGTGGCCGTCGGGTGCGCCCGCCGAGGCCGGTGTGCTCGGCGACAGCGTGGCCGAGCGTGCGCGCGCATGCGGGCTGTGGGATCGACGCGTCGACGGTGGCGATCCGATCGCGACGTGGTCGGCGATTGCGGCCGCGGCCGCGCGCGCTCGCGATCGTCGCGGGCCCTCGCTCGTCGAGGTCGTCGTCACGCAGCTCTTGCACGATCCGCCCGCGCATCGCGATCCGATCGAGCGACTGCGCCGCCATCTGGACTCGCAGGGCGCGTGGACCAGCACCTTCCAGGACGTCGCCGAGGCGGAGGTGCGCGGCCGGCTCGAGCGCGCGTTCGCGGCGCTCGAGCGCGGAGGTGGTGACGCATGAAGGTCGCAGCCGCGCTGGCCGACGTGCTCGCGGATCTGTTGCGCGAGGATCCGCATCGCGTGCTCTTGGGCGAGGACGTCGCGACTGGCGGCATGCTCGGCTTGTCGCGCGCGTGTGCCGACGATCCCGAGCTCGCCGCGCGGCTCGTGTCGACGCCGCTCGTGCCCGCCACCGCGCTCGCGCATGCAGGCGGGCTCGCGCTCGCGGGCCTGCGGCCGATCGTGCTCCTGCCCTCGCTCTTCGCGGCCGTCGAAGGGCTCGCCGGTCTGCGCGAGGTCGCGGCCCTCGGTTGGCGGAGCGCCGGTGATCGCACCGCGCCCGTCGTGATCGTCGCGCCGTGCGGCCCCGGCTTCGCGCTCGGCGGCGATGCGGGCGAGGGCCTCGAGGCCGTGCTCGCGCGCGTGCCCGGTCTGCGCGTCGTGTGCGTCGGGCGGCCGCACGATGCCGAGCCCATGCTCCGCGCCGCCGCGGCGTTCGACGGTAGCGACGATCCGATCGTGCTGCTCGTACCGCGCACGATGCTGGTCCACGAGCTCGACGGCCCGAGCCGCGCCGAGCTCACCCGCAGCCTCCACGGGGCGCAGCGCGTGCGCCTGGGCAGCGCGGCCACCGTGTTCGCGTGGGGCGAGGGCGTCGACATCGCGCTCGAGGCGGTGGCCGAGACCGGCATCGACGCGATGGTGGTCGACGTCGCGAGCCTCGCACCGCTCGATCGAGAGACGCTCGTCGAGGCCGCGAAGGACACCGGCAAGATCGTCGTCGTGCACGCCGGACCGCGCAGCCACGGCATCGGAGCCGAGCTCGCGGGGTTGTTCTCCGACGACGCGATCGACTGGCTCGATGCGCCGGTCGTGCGTGTCACCGGCGACGATGCACCGCTGGCCGCGGGCGAGGAGCTGCGCGGCCTACCCACCGTCGAGCGCATCGCACGGGCACTCGAGCGCGTCACCACCTGGTCGACGGTCGCGCGCACCTGAGACAACGAAGAGGACGATCATGGAATTCAAGCTGCCAGCGATCGGGGAAGGCGTCGTCGAGGGAGAGATCGTGCGATGGCTGAAGAAGCCCGGCGATCGCGTCGCTGCGAACGAGCCGCTCGTCGAGGTGATGACCGACAAGGCGACCGTCGAGATCCCCGCGCCGCAGGACGCGGTGGTCGAGCGCATCGTTTCGGACGAGGGTGCGATCGCGGCGGTGGGCTCCGTCATCGCGATCCTCGGCGCGGGTGCGGGCGCGTCCAAGGCGAGCGTGCCGACCAACGGCAGCACGCCGCACGCTGCACCGGTCGACGACGCGCGTGGCAAGGTGCTCGCGACGCCGGCTGCGCGTGCGCTCGCGCGCGATTCGGGCATCGATCTCGCGTCGGTGCCGGGTGATCGCGGACGCATCACCAAGGCGCACGTCGAGCTCGCCCGCGGTTCCTACACGCCGCCCGCTCCGGTCTCCGACTCGGAGCGGCCCACGATCCTCACGGGACAGCGCGAGCCGTCGAGCTCGCGTCCGACGGAGCGTCCGTCGACCACCGCGACGCAGCTGCCCACCGGTCCGCGCCCGGTCGCGCGCGTCGGCGTCGGCGCGCCGGCGCCGGACGAGTACGTGCCGTTCCGCGGCATCCGTCGCAAGATCGCCGAGGGGCTGCACAAGTCGTACTCGACGGCGGTGCACTACACGTACGTCGAGCAGGTCGACGTCACGAAGCTGGTTGCGCTGCGCGAGCAGGCGAAGAAGGCCGCCGCCGAAGAGGGCGTGTCGCTGTCGTACCTGCCGTTCATCGTGAAGGCGGTGATCCGCGGGCTGCGCAAGTACCCGATCGTGAATGCGGAGCTCGACGAGCCCAACGCGCGCGTGATCGTGAAGAAGCGCTACTCGATCGGCATCGCCACCGCGACCGAGCACGGGCTCATGGTGCCGGTGGTCCACGACGCGGATCGGCTCAGCCTGCTCGACGTCGCGGTCGAGATCGCCCGCGTGTCCGAGGCGGCGCGCACGGGCAAGGCGGCGCGCGAGGAGCTGACGGGCTCGACGTTCACGATCTCGAGCCTCGGCCAGATCGGCGGCGTGCTCGCCACCCCGATCCTGAACTACCCCGAGGTCGGCATCCTCGGCGTGCACGCGATCCGCAAGGTTCCGGTCGTCGACGACGACGATCAGATCCGGATCGGCCACGTGATGAATCTATCGGTCTCGCTCGACCACCGCGTGGTCGACGGCTTCGAGGGCGCGAGCTTCTTGCAGGAAGTGAAACGTCACCTCGAGGATCCGACGTTGTTGCTGCTGACGGGCGTGTGACCCGGGAATTTCGACCATGGCCACCATCCAGAAGACTGCTCTCGTCATCGGCGCCGGCACCGGCGGCTATCCCTGTGCGATCCGACTCGGACAGCTCGGCGTGGACACGATGCTGGTCGAGAAGGCCATGCCGGGCGGCGTGTGCCTCAACGTCGGGTGCATCCCGTCCAAGGCGCTCATCAGCGCGACCAAGCTGGCGCACAAGGCCTCGCACTCCGAGAAGATGGGGATCGAGTTCCCGCCGGCGAAGGTCGACATGAAGAGGATGCAGGAGTGGAAGGCCGGCATCGTGAAGAAGCTGACCGGCGGCGTCTCCATGCTCGTGAAGAGCAACGGCGCCGACTACCGGCAGGCCACCGCGGAGTTCCTCGCGCCCAAGCGCGTCAAGCTCACGTATCCGGACGGCAAGGGCGAGGACATCGTCGAGGCGAAGTACATCGTCATCGCGACGGGCTCGCTGCCGATCGTCATTCCGGGGTTCGAGATCGATCAGAAGCGCATCGTCGACAGCACCGGCGCGCTCGACATCGACTACGTGCCGGCCGAGATGGTCGTGATCGGTGGCGGCTACATCGGGCTCGAGCTGGGGCAGACGTTCCAGCGCGTCGGCACGAAGCTCACCGTCGTCGAAGGGCTCGATCGCATCCTGCCCACGATGGACAAGGACCTCGCCGATCCCGTCGCCAAGCAGATCAAGGCCGACGGCGGGGAGATCCTCACCGGCGCGAAGGCCGTGGGTTGGACCGAGAAGGACGGCAAGGCGCTCGTGAAGGTCGACATCGGCGGCAAGGAGCAGGAGATCCCCGCGGACGTCGTGCTCGTGGCCGTCGGCCGCAAGCCGATCACGCAGGGCCTCGCGCTCGAGAAGGCCGACGTGAAGATCGACAAGAAGGGCTTCATCGTCGTCGACGAGCGCCAACAGACCAACGTCGAGGGCATCTTCGCGGTCGGCGACGTCGTCGGGCAGCCCATGCTCGCGCACAAGTCGTCGCACGAGGGCGAGCTCGTCGCCGAGATCATCGCCGGCAAGAACCGCATCAACGACGTGCGCACGATCCCCGCGGTGGTGTTCACCGAGCCGGAGATCGCGAGCGCAGGCCTCACGAAGGCCGAGGCCGAGGCCAAGGGCCACAAGGTGATCGAGGGCAAGTTCCCGTTCTCCGCGCTCGGCCGCGCGATGGCCATCGACGAGACGAAGGGCTTCGTGCGCATCGTGGCCGACGCCGACGACGAGCGCGTGCTCGGCGTGCACATCGTCGGTCCCGAAGCGAGCAACCTGATCTCGGAAGCGGCGCTCGCGATCGAGATGGGCGCCTACGTGCCGGACATGGGCCTCACGGTGCACCCGCACCCGACCCTCGGCGAAGCGCTGATGGAAGCGGCGAAGCACGCGGTGGGCGAGGCGATCCACATCGCCAACCCCAAGAAGCGTCACTGACGACGACGCCGTCGCACGAGCGCGACGGCGAACATCGCGAGCCACGGCGCCGACGAACGCGTCGAGCTGCACGCGCATCCGCGGCCCTCGAGGTCGATGTCCTGGCCCAGCGTTCCGCCCGAGTCACCGCTCGTCCCGTCGTCGGCCGCGCTGCCGCCCTGCGACGCTGCGCTGCCGCCCTCGGCGTCGGTGTCGTAGCCGTCTTCGTCTCCGCCCGACGCCGAGCCTCCGCCGCACGCCTGCGCGTCGTTCCACGCCACGATCGCCGCGTCGATCTCCGCTCGGCGATCCGACTCGACGATCGGCGCGCCGTTGAACGGGATCGTCTCGATGCGCTCGGCGTAGGGCATGTCGGGGAACTGCGGCCACGCGCCCTCGACCTGGTAGACGGTGCGGCCGTCGGGCAGCGTCGTGCGGGCGTCGGCACCACAGTCGAGGCACTCGATCGTCGCGAGGTCCGGCAGGCCGACGGCGGGCAAGTCCGCGTTGACGTGGAACATCGGGTCCTCCGTCATCTCGTGCGCACTGATGCGCGTGTACAGCCGCGTGACGTGCGGCCACGCGGACAGCAGCTCGACGCCGTGCACGCCCGGCGCGATCACGCGTTCCTCGAGCTCCGCGGCGAACGCAGGGCCGTCCCAGTCCGCGAAGTCGGTCTGGTCGGCGTAGCAGGACAGGCACGAGTAGAAGTCGTTCTCGTTCGCGTCCTCGGGCGCGGGCAGGTACTTGCGCAGCATCGCGACCACGAGCTGGTACGGCACCATGCACGGCCCGTTCTTCGTGCACTGCGAGAAGCCCTGCTGGTTCAGCAGCTCGACGACGGCGGTGGGCTCGGCATCGACGAACACGCTCGAGTCCCATTCCGGCCGGTAGATCGCGTCCCTGACGACGACGTCCGGCGTGGCCGAATACTCGGTGACGAACGCGCGGCCGCCAGCCTCGTCGACGGCGAGCGCGATCGCATCGGCGTAGCCGATCTCGCTGCCGTTCCACGGGATGCGTGCGACGTTCGGCACGACGTGGCGGAAGTTCGTGGGCGCCCAGCGGCTGTCGCCGAGCAAGAAGGCCCTCACGCCCATGTCGTCGGTGGCGGCGACTGCCGTGAGCTTCAGCGGCACGCACGGCTCGTCGCCCTCGTAGCGCAGCACCACGGGATGCACCTCCGCGGTGGTGGTCGACGGCGCGAGCTTGAACGCGACGATGACGTTGCCCTTGTCGATGTACTCGCCGAGGATCGGCTCGGCCGCCGGATCCTGCGTGTAGCCGTTCTCGCCGAGCCACTCCATCACGCCCGCGGGGCTGCCACCGTCGAGCACCGTCACCTCGAACGCGCCGACGACGTCGGACATGATGACGTCGGGCTCGGAGTTCGCACCACCGCCGTCGGGACGCTGGATGAAACCACCGCCGTCGTCGAAGCCGCAGTAGGCCCCGCCGCTCGTGTCGTAGCGAGGTGCAGTGTCGCGTACGAGCGCGTCGAACAACGGCTGCGATCCCACCGACAGCTCCGGCACTGCGGGCATCGGCACGACCCACGCGAACTTCTGCGCGTCCGTGTTCGGATCGATCGCGATCTGGATGTGCGCCTCCACGAACGGTCCGTCCTGGACGAACAGGACCGTCTCGTAGGCCTGGTCGACCGACGACGGGTTCATCCCGCCGCCGTCGCAGAAGGTGCCGCCGCACGCCTCCGCCCGATCCGGGATCGCGATCAGGGACAGGAGCACACTCGCCGCGACAGGAGCAGCAAATCGCATATTCCTATCATATCGAACCAGCGCCGCAAGGCGCAAGGGACGGGCTACCAGGTGGCGAGATACGCCAGAATCGCCGTTCGATCGGCCTGCGGCAGCTGGGTCCCGAAGGCGTGCCCCGGGATCGGCCCCGAGCCCCGCACGCCGCGGGCGTAGTCCGCCCGCAGCCGCGCCGGGTCGAGCACGTCGGCGAGCGTCGGCACCGAGCCGTCGTGGAAGTAGGGCGCCGCGTCGCGCACCGCGACGAGCGGGGCGGGGCGGAACATGCCGGTGCCGCGCGCTTCGCTGTCCGCGAGCGCGCGATCGGTGCCCACGCGCTCCACCGCGACGAGCGGGCCGCTGCCGCTGCGACCGGAGTGGCAGCGCGCGCAGTGCTCGACGAAGAGCTCCTGTCCGCGCGCGGGCGCTTCGTCGTGCGAGCGCGTCGGCGGCTGCAGATCCCAGAGGTACGTCGCGAGCGCCCACGCGAGCTCGCGCGGCGGACGGATGCGCTCGCGGTTCGCCTGGATCATCTGCGTCTCCTGGCGGATCGCGAGCACCGCGAGCGCGGGCGCGGCCTCGGCATCGACGCGCAGCGTGCCGGCCTGCGTGAAGTTCTCGAGCGCGTGCAGCTGCCACAAGTCGGGGATCGCGACCGGATCCTCGTCGTCGTCCCCCGTGATGTCCGCGCGGCCCGGGCCCCACCGGCGCATGCGCTCGCCGAGCTCGCGCTCGAGCGGAGCACCGGTCGCGTCGTAGTACGCGAGGCGGATCGTGCCGTAGTCGAGATCGCGGCGCGCCGCGCCGGCCACCGCGACGCCGTCCTCGCCGACGCTCGAGTGACACAGCCCGCACGTGAAGCCGACGCGCGAGCGCCCGTCGACGTCGCGGAACGCGACGAGCCCCGGCCAGGTGCCGTCCTGTGCGGGCCGCAGCCCGTTCTTGCGCGCGAACGCATCGTCGCGCAGCGCGTGCTCGAGGAACTCGTCGGCGCGCAGCGGCCACCGCGAGAACACGCGCTCGCCGAGCTCGCGCCACGCGGCGTCGGAGCTCGGCATCCCCTCGTCCCAGATCGTCGCGGGCTCGCCGATGTCGAGCGATTCACCTCGGCGCAGCGCCTCGACGTGCGCATTCGTCAGCGCCACGGTCCGCGGGTTCCACACCGGCAGCGCTTCCCAGCCGCGATCGTCGTGCCCGTAGCGCGACAGCCGATCGCGCGAGTACGTGTTCTCGTGGTTCGTCAGCGACGCCTCGACGACGCCGCGCCGGAAGGCGGGATCGGCGAGGTAGCGATCGCGCACCGTCGCGGCTTCGGGCTCGACTCGCTCTGTTCCGCAGCGCGCCTGACATGCCGACGCCGCGAGGGCCGACGCGAGCACGAGCTGGCGGATCACATCACGTCTCCACGAGATCGGGCTCGAGTCGGGAGATCTCCGTGGAGCGCACCGTCGTGATCGCACCGGCCATCGACACGTCGACCTCGACGACATAGCGCTCGGCGTACGTGCTGCGGTCCTTCAGCTGGGTCTGCACGGCGTTCCAGTCGGGCGCCGCGATCCGGTAGCTGACCTGGATCGTGCTTCCCACGGGCACGATGCGATCCCAGTCCTCGTACACGCCGTCGCCGTTCCACCGCCCGGGCTTGCGTGCGCCCAGCGTGGTGAGCGATTGCTTGGTGTCGGCCTTCAGCAGGCGCACCGCCACGACGTCCACCACCTGGGCGTCCTTCGCGTCGTGCGCCAACGCGAGCTGCAGCGTCGACTGGCTGCACCCTGCAAGACGGCTGCCCTGCGACTCGCTCGACTTGGCGGACTCGCGCTCCTCGTCGGCGGCCGGCTCGGGATCGGGGCAGTCGTCGAGCAGCTCGACCGACGCGATCGTCGCGCGCAGCTGGGCCGTCTCGTCGATGTCGGGCTCGTTGCCGGTGGGGCCGTCGTGCGACGCACAGCCGGCGAGGAGAAGCGCGAGGGCGCAGAGCTTCGATGCGTGCATGTCGACCTCAGGTCACCACGACGTGGGGGTACTCGCGCGCGAACTCGGGCGAGCGGACCGTCAGCGTCTGGCCGCCCATCTTCAGGTCGACCTCGACGACGAAGCGCTGCGAGTACGTGTCGACGTCGGCGCCGAGCTTCTCCTGCACCTTCGACCAGTCGGGCTCGCCGAGTCGGTAGCTCACCTTGATCTCGCTGCCCACCGGCACCCGCTCGTCCCAGGCGTCGTACGTGCCACTCTCGCTCCACTTCGACGGCTTGCGCGCCGCGATCGGCGAGAGCACGTCGGTGCCGCGGACCAAGCGAACGGCGACCACCTCGACGCGCTGCGCGTCGGGAGCGTCGTGCGCGAGCGACAGCTGCATCGTCGACTGCGTGCACGGCTGGCGGAACGAGCCGTCGCTGTCGCCGGCGATGCGCGACGCCGCGGCGCCCCGCGCGACGGACTCGCTGCTCGACGGCATCGCGGCGCTGGGCTTCGCGGCCTCGGGCTCGGGATCGGGGCAGTCCTGGATCATCTGCACCGACGCGATCGTGGCGCGCAGCTGATGCTTCACCTCGGCTTCGGGCTTGTTGCCGAGCGCGCTGTCGTGCGACGCGCAACCGCTCGAGAGGACGGCGAGGAGGGTGAACGAGGAAAGGATTCGGGTGAACATGACGGGAGGTTCTGATTGTGCCAGAGGCAACGCTTCTGGCTCCTGCAAACGGGCGACCCGTGCGCCCGATCTGTCATGGAACGGTCGGAACCGCCCCGAGCGCGGCCGAGCGCCGTTTCACGGGCACTCCGCGGCTTTCGTGGTGGAATAAGAGCGTGCGCGATCGGCTTGTCGCGCATCCGGAGCCCATGAGCCTTCTCGGCAACCTCGTCTGGTTGATCTTCGGCGGTCTGATCGCGGGTCTCGCCTACATGGCGATCGGGGTCTTGCTCTGCCTGACCATCATCGGCATCCCCTTCGGCGTGCAGACGTTCAAGATCGGCATCGCCACGCTCGCACCGTTCGGCAAGCGCATCGTCGAGCTGCCCGACGCGAACAGCCCCGGTCGCGTCGTCTTCAACGTGCTGTGGATCGTGCTCGCCGGCTGGGAGCTCGCGCTCAGCCACATCGTGTGGGCTTGTGTGCTCGCCTTGACCATCGTGGGCCTGCCGTTTGCGGCACAGCACATCAAGCTGATCCCGCTCGCGCTGATGCCGTTCGGTCGCGACCTGCGTTGACGGCGACCGTGGACGATCGCATCGGGGGCAGCTACCCTGATCTATCGTGCATGACGATCGCCTTCGCTTGACGTGGAGTGTCCGTGACGAGGGCGGCAACGAGGCAGAGGCGAACCGCGTGTTGGCGGACCTGGGGCGGATCTGCCGAGACGCCTGTGTGACGCGTTTTCCGGAGGAATCGGGCTATTCGGTCGCGCACCGGAGGATGTCCGGCGCTCTCGAAGGGCACGCCACGCACGTCTCACGCGGGGCGTTCCGTGCGCTCGTCAGCGTGCAGCGGTTCGACCGCCCCGCGACGAATGGCGCGCCGGGCACCGAGATCCGCGTGGTCGCCTCCGCGAAGCGCGACGCCGTGACGGCACTCGCCCGTCGACCGGACCGTCGCTACGTGCAGTGGGGGATCGCCGGCTGCGCCGCGGGGACGGTCGCGCTCGGCATGGCCGCGCTGCAGATCGCCGGTCAGCTCTCGACCTGGGCGCACGTGCTCGCGTTGATCCCCGCGCTGATGGCGTGGCGCCTGGCGATGGCGATGCGACTCGCGAGCGAGCTCAAGCGCCAGTCCGCGCTGCCGCCTGCCGACGAGCCCATCGCGCCCGAGGACGACCCAGCGCGCCGCACCGAAGACGAGCGCTGGCTGGAGGTGCTCGCGATCGTGGCCGCACAACGCGATGCCACGAGCGAGCGCTTCTCGTGTGGCGGGTTCCGCACTCCGGGTGCAGTGCCCGGCACGATCGCGGCGTTCGTGGAGCCTCCGATCACCCCGACGGAACGTCCGCGGGCGATGCCGATGCCGAACCTGTCGATGCCACCGCTCGGGCGAACCACGGCAGTCTGACCAACAGGCGATCCATCGGCAGGAACGGCGCGAACGCGAGGCCGAGCAGCGGATAGTGGAACACGATCCACATGACGGCGAGTACGCCGACGTGGAACGACCACGCGAGCGCGCACCAGACGTATGCGATTCGACGGTGCACGAGCGCGAGCGGTGAGCCGAGCTCGACCAACAGAGACACCGCGGCGAGCGGGGGGAAGAGCCAGTCGTAACGCACCATGAACGCGCCGAGCGGCGAGTAGAGATCGCCGAGCTCGACCTTGCGCAGGTTGTCGTAGGCGACGAAGTTTCGCAGCGTGTCGCTGGTGACCCAGCCCAGCCCCGAGTTGCCGAGCTTCGTGATGCCCGCGATGAGGTACGTCGCCACCGTGACCCGACACATCAGCTCGATCGGCCAGCCGTAGCGCCAGTGCGACGCCACCTCGGGACGACCGCGCGCGTCGTACGACCACGCATCCGCGGCTCGCGAGCCACCGAGCGCGAGCACGTGCAGCACCAT
>CAYXVR010000029.1:0-128390 GCA_964468635.1 uncultured Nannocystaceae bacterium | reverse complement strand
TGACGCTCATGAGCGGCGTGTGCAGGGCAGGGGTGACGTTCCAGATCACCTGCCAGCCCACGAAGATCGCGAGCACGAACACGGTGAAGTGGGTGAGGAACGACGGCGGCGCGCCGATGCCGACGCCGATGAGCAACGCGCCGGCGACCAGGAGCGACGTGGGCGACAGGCTGCCGCCGCCGCCGTGACCGTGCGACGTCGCGACCTTCACCGGGGGCGCGTCGGACTTCTTGCCCTCGGTGGGCGAGGTCGCCTTCGGCTTCGGCGTGGGCCAGCGGTTCTGCCCCTCGTGCACGACGAGCGCGCCGCTCGTGACCTCGTCGGCGAGATCGAAGTGGAACTTCTCGGCGCCGCCGAGATCGTCCATCAAGTGCGAGATGTTCGTGCCGTAGAGCTGGCTGGCGACGCTCGGCAGGCGCGACGCGAGGTTCGTGTGGCCGATGATCGTCACGCCGTTGTGCACGACGACCTCGCCCGGCTTCGTCAGCTCGCAGTTTCCGCCCTGTTCGCTCGCGAGGTCGACGATCACGGAGCCCGGCCGCATCGCCTCGACGTGGCGGCGCTCGAGCAGCTTCGGCGCCGGCTTGCCGGGGATGAGCGCGGTGGTGACGATGATGTCGACCTCTTTGGCCTGGTCGAGGAAGAGCTGCAGCTCCGCCGCGATGAACGCCGGCGACATCTCCTTCGCGTAGCCGCCCTCGCCCGCGCCGTCCTCCTCGAGCGTGACCTCGAGGAATTCGGCGCCCATGCTCTGCACCTGCTCGCGCACCGCGGGCCGCGTGTCGAAGGCGCGCACGATCGCGCCGAGGCCACGCGCCGCACCGACCGCGGCGAGGCCCGCGACGCCGGCTCCGATCACGAGCACGCGCGCGGGCGGCACCTTGCCGGCCGCGGTGATCTGCCCCGTGAAGAAGCGCGGGAAGTGATTGGCGGCCTCGATGATCGCGCGATAGCCCGCGATGTTCGCCATCGAGGACAGCGCGTCGAGCTTCTGCGCGCGCGTGATGCGAGGCACCGCGTCCATCGCGATGACGTTCGCCTTGCGCTTGGCGAGCCGCTCGAGCAGCGCGGGGTTCTGCGCGGGCCAGATGAACGACACGAGCGTGCCGCCCTCGCGCAGCATCTCGGCCTCGTCGAGCCCGGTGCCGGGGTGCATCTCCGGCGCGCGCACCTTCGCGACGATGTCGCAGTCGCGCCACAGCGCGGCGACGTCGTCGACGACCTCGCAGCCCGCATCGCGATAGGCCTGGTCGGGGAAGCTGGCCTCCTCGCCCGCCCTCGACTCGACGACGACGGTGAAACCGAGCTTCTGCAGCTTCTTCGCGGTGTCGGGGGTCGCGGCGACCCGCCGCTCGCCCTCGTGGATCTCCTTCGGGATTCCGATCTTCATCATCCGGCGGCCCGGGCGCGAGACGCCCAGGCGACCGGAGGCATATCATGGGGCGCGGCGCATCGGAACCGCCCGGATCGGTCAGCGGATGGGCTTCGAGAGGCGGGTGCGCCACTCGTCGGAGCCGCGCTGCGCGACGTAGGTGTCGACCGGCAAGGGGCCCGGAGCCCGCGCACTTGCCGGCCGCCGCCGCGCCGGGGCGGGAACTCGTGCGGCAGAGATCAGCGCGGCGACCTCGGGCGCGTCGGGGTAGCGAGAGCTCGGATCGCCCTCGATCGACAGGCCTTCACGCCGCGCATGGGCGAGGCCGCTCGCCACCGTCGCGCTCATGAATTCGAGCTCCCGCGCGCGTCGCTGGGTGGCACGCGACTCGTCGTGTTCCGCGTAGCGCGACAACATCTGCGCCGCGTCGGCGAGATAGCCCGCGTCCCTGGTGTGGGCGAACGCGCGCACCTGGACGTGAGCGATGCGCATGACGAGATCGTGACGCGCCTCGTCGTACTGCGCCGACGCGGGCAGGTCCACCGCGGCGCGACGGAAGAGAGCGATCGCGCGCGACCACTCCTCCTGCTTCACGCGCTCCTCACCCGCCCAGTACGCGAGCTCCGCGTCGCGAAACCCCTCGGTGCGCGACGCCGTCGCACATCCAGCGGTCACGGCGACGAACAGAACGATCCCGAGCCGCAGCATCCCTTTGGGCTTAGCAGCGCGGATCCGCGGAGGCAACGCCGTAGGGATGGTCCCCGACGGCCTGCCGCTCGACGGCGGGTGCCCGGCGGAGATCGGGATCTTCGTCGAGGTACGACCGGTCCGGCTGCGTGTAGCTCACGCGCCCGAGAACGAGACCTTCGCGAAGGTCATCGAGGGCGCGCGCATCCACCCGTGGGTCCACGTGTCGTCGCCGATCGCGACTACGTTCGCGAAGAGGTCGAGCAGGTTGCCCGTCGCGTTCATCTCGCCGATCGGCGCGCCGATCTTGCCCTTCTCGATCGAGTGTCCGCGCAGGCCGAGCGAGAAGTCGCCGGTGGTGTCGTCGGCGTTGCCGCCGAGCCAGTCGGTGACGTAGATGCCCTTCTTCACGTCGGCGGCGAGCGCCGTCGCGTCGCCCTTGCCCGGCGTGATCACGATGTTCGACCACCCGCCCGTCGTCGGCGCGATGCCGAGCTTCTTCGCGTAGTAGGTGTCGACGAAGATCGTCTGCAGCGCGCCCTGCGAGATCACGGTGCGTTTCTTGGTCGCGATGCCTTCGCCGTCGTACGGGCGCGAGCCGGTCGCGCGCAGTACGTGCGGGTCGTCGACGATCTCGAGGCGCTTCGCGAGCACCGGCTTGCCGCGCTTGTCGGCCCAGAACGAGCGGCCCTGCTGGATCGAGCCGCCGTCGGCGGAGCCGAGCAGCATCGCCACCAGCTGCGGCAGGGCTTGCCGATCGACCACCATCGTCATCACGCCGGTGGGGCCTTTTTTCGAGCCGAGCCGCGCAGCCGCGCGCTCCACCGCCTGATCGGCGATCCACGCCGGGTCGGGCAGATCGGCGAGATGGCGATGCGACACCCACTGGCCGTCCTCCGGCCGACGATCGCCGTCGTCCTTCATCGTGACGCTGCAGCCGAGCGCGACGTACGTGCCGCGGTTCTGGCCCACGAAGCCGTTGCTGCTCACCGCAGCCGACTCGCCGCGCACGTCCGTGAACGACGTGCTCGCCGACAACAGCCTGGGCTTGCCGGTGGTGCGCGCGTCGGCGGCCATGCACATGGCGACGCGCCGATCGACGTCGATCTCCTCCACGCTCGCATCGAACGTCTCGAGATCCACGGTGGTGCGGCCCTCGTACAGCTTCGGGTCGGGCAGCTCGCGGAACTTGTCGGCCTCGAGCGCGCGCGTGAGGCCCACGGCGTCCTTCACGAAGCCGACGAGCTGCGACTCTCTCAAGTCGTTGGTCGTGTGCGTGAAGTAGCGCCCGTCGACGTAGAGCTCGAGCGACAGCGAGCGCGAGTTGCTCTGCTGCATCGTCTCGAGCTTGCCGTCGCGCACCTGGCACTCGGTGCTGCGCGTGGCCGAAGTGCTCGCCCACACCCCGTCGGCGCCGTGCTTCAAGGCGAGATCGACGGCCGCGTGCGCGCGGTCCAGGAGTTCGTCATTGAATGCGTCAGGCATCGGAGCCTCCCACCGTCATCTTCGAGACCAGCACCGTCGGCAGACCTTGCGAGACCGGCACGCTCTGCCCGTCCTTGCCACACGTCCACGAGCCCGTGTCGAGCTTGCTGTCGTTCGCCGCCATCGACACCATCTTCAGCGACTCGGGGCCGTTGCCGATGATGTTGCAGTCGCGGATGGGCGCGGTGACCTTGCCCTTCTCGATGAGCCAGCCGTTCTTGATGTAGAAGGTGTAGTCGCCTGCGCCGATCTGCACCTGCCCGTTGGTGAAGGTCTCGGCGATGATGCCCTTCTCCACCGACGCGATGATCTCTTCCTTCGTGTGCGGGCCGTTCTCCATGAACGTGCAGCGCATGCGCGGCAGCGGCATGTGGCGGAACGACTCGCGCCGGCCCGAGCCCGTGCTCTTGGCCAGCTTGTAGTGACGCGCGCTGATCTGGTCGTGCAGGTAAGACGCGAGCACGCCCTTGTCGACGAGCACGGTGCGCTCGCACGGGCGGCCCTCGTCGTCGACGTTCAGCGCGCCGCGCTCGTGCTCGATCGTGCCGTCGTCGACGATCGTGACGAAGTCGGGCGCGACCTTCTTGCCGATCATGTCGGCGTAGATGCTCGTGTTCTTGCGGTTGAAGTCGGCCTCCATGCCGTGGCCGATGGCCTCGTGCAACAGGATGCCGCTCGCGCCCGAGGCGAGCACCACCGGCATCTCGCCCGCCGGGGGCTTCTTGGCGTCGAACAGCACCATCGTGCGATCGACGGCCTCCTTCGACACCTTCTCGAGCCGCGCGTCGTCGTAGCTGTCGAAGCCGAGCCGAGCCGCGACCGACGATCCGTTCGCCTGGGTCTTGCCGCCCTTTTTCGCCGTGATGTTCACGGAGAGGTGCGTCATCGGCCGGCGATCGGTGGTGATGTTGCCGCGCAGATCGGCGATCAGCACGTGCTCGTCCTCGTCGGACCAGAACACGCTGACCTTGTCGATGCTGCTCTCCTTCGCCTTCGTGATCGCGGCGACCTTCTGCACGAGCGGCAGCTTCTTCTCCACGCCGATCTCGCTCCACGGCACCGCGATCTCGTAGAAGCTGCCGTGCGCCGCGGGCGTGAACGACTGCGGCGCGACCCGGGCCTTGCCCTTCGCGATCGCTGCGGCCGCGCGCGCGGCGGACAGCATCGCCTCGAGCGAGAGGTCTTCCGTGTATGCGTAGCCGACCTGGTCACCGACGACGACGCGCAGGCCGACACCGAGGTCGATCGACGCCCACGCGCGGTTGACGATGCCGTCTTCCATCGCGATCGCGTTGCTGCGCGAGTGCTGGAAGTACAGCTCGGCCTCGTCGGCGCCCTTGGCCGTCAGCTCCGCCATCACCTTCGAGAGCGTGGCCTCGTCGACCGAGAACCACGCGAGGAACGGGTTCGCGGGAGTCGCGGGCGCGGTGCTGGGCGCGATGCTGGCCTGTTGGGCCGGGCGGCTGCCGCAGGCCGCGAGCCACGCGGGCATGGACAACACCGCGGCTCCGGTGTGGACGAATCGTCGACGGCTCAGGGTGGTCACGGTCGGCCTCCGAATCATGAAGTCGCAGCGGCGCGACTCCGGGTTCCCCTTGGATGCGTGAAACGTCGCTTCGGTTTGCCGCGGCTACGCCTCGGCGGCGCCGAAAGCTCACGCACTCGGTGCTATCGTGGCCCCCGATGGCCGACGAACTGACGCATTTCGACGCCGACGGGGCGGCACGCATGGTGTCGATTGCGGACAAGGACGAGACCGAGCGCACTGCAGTTGCACGCGCGCGCGTCCGCATGGCCGCGACCACGCTCGAACGGATCCAAGCTGGGCAGATCGCCAAGGGAGACGTGCTGCAGATCGCGCGGATCGCAGCGATCGCTGCGGCGAAGTCGACGGCGACGGCGATCCCCCTGTGCCATCCCGTCCGCCTGACCGGCGTGGACGTCGCGTTCACCGCCCAGTCGGACGGCGCGTCGCTGGACATCCGCGCCGAGGTCCACGCGATCGATCGGACCGGCCCCGAGATGGAGGCGATGCATGCGGCGACGGTCGCCGCGCTGACCGTCTACGACATGTGCAAGGCGATCGACCGCGCGATGACGATCGAGCGGGTCGAGCTGCTCGAGAAGACCGGCGGCAAGTCGGGCCGCTGGGCGCGCGACCCGTAGGTTACGCGCCGGTCGGTGCCGTCGGGCTCCACGCTTCGACGTCGGCCTTCCACGTGCCGGTGTTCGCCGACTCGCTCGGATCGGCCGCACCGAGATCCTTGGCGGCCCACGCCTTCGCGCGCCTGCGGCTGAGCGACGGCGATCCCGAGCCCGTGAACATCCGCGACAACAGCAGGCCACCGACACCGGCGGCGACGAGCGGCCAGTGCCGGAGGGCACGCTTGCCGAGCGCGAGCGCGGCGGGCACCGCGAACTTCATCATCTTGCTCTTCTTCGCCATGCCCACGGCATGCGCGATTTCCCGCGCGATTCCACCGGGCGAGGCCCGCGCCTCAGTCCGCGTTCGCGAGGACGTCGGCGATGTTCTGCTCGAGGATGTCGACGCCGAGCTCGCCCGGGCTCAGACACCCAGGCGGCGGACGCTGACGCGGCGCATCTTCTCGAAGTGGGCGTCGTACGTCACGACACTCGCCCCCATGCGTACGGCCGCCGCGCCGATCCACACGTCGTTCGTGGGGACCGGCGTGCCTGCGCGGCGCAGGTCGACGAGGATGTCGGCGTAGATCGTCGCGACGTCGTCGTCCACTTCGACCACCGTGACGACGTCGTGCGCGAGGAAGCGGCCGAGCTCGACCTCGTTCTCGTCGGCGCGCGTGCCGAGGCGGAAGCCCACCCGCAGCTCACCGAGCACGATGGTGGGAACGAGCACCGCCGTGGCACGCGTGATCGCCTCGACCGCCCTCCGATCGCCGCGCTTGAAGTGACTGTACGCGGAGGTATCCAGGCAGATGCTGCTCATCGCCACAACTCGTCGTCGACCTCGGCGAGGAACGCGGTGTCGCGCTCGAAGCGGCGCAGCTCGTCCTCGCTCCACGTGCCCGCGAGATCGCCGAGGCCGTTGTCGAACGGCTCCGGCTCGAGGCCGAGCGCACGAGCGAGCAGATCCTTGATCGTCTGGTTCAACGACACGCCCCTGCGCTTGCGCTCGCGGTCGAGCGCCTGGGCGAGCGCGCGCGGGATGTCGCGCACGGTGAGATGGCGTGCAGTCACGACTCGAAGTCTATGAATGCAGATGAACACAGTCAAGCGAAGCAGCTCGTGGGGTGGTCTGGACGCGGATTTCGGGCGGCGGGCCCGCCTCGCGATCGTCGAGCCTGCCGCCAGGCACTACCCTCGATGATGACCATGGTGCCGAGGATCGGCGTAGCGCTCGTGCTGGGCTGCCTCACCGGATGCGTCGGCATCGAGCCGGGCGGTGAGTGCGTCGACGCGGAGGTGCGGATCGTCGACGCCGATGCGGTCGTGCCGGAGCTCGGGTTCTCCGCTCTGCCGGTGCGCGAGCTCGCGATCGGCACCCACGAGGCCGACGTGTTCTGGCGCCGCGCCGAACAGATCGCGTACTCGCCCGGAGTCGGTATGTCGGTACTCACCGTCGAGGTGGAGGCGCGCGACGAGGTGCGCTTCGTCGAGTCGGTGCGCGAGGACTCGGACATCGAGAGCGGCCCCGAGGACGGATGTCCGGATCGCCTCGAGGTCGACGCGCGCGTACATGTGAGCACCGCCGACGGTGCGCTCGACGAGGTGTTCGACGTGCCGATCGATGCGATGCGACCGGAGATCGTCGCGATCGCCGGCGAGCGCGAGCTCGACGAGCTCGACGGATCGCTGCGCGTCACCTCGCAGCCGAAGGACTCGAGCCTCGGGCCGCTGTCGTTCGTCCTCGCGGTCGGCGAGCTCGGCGTGTTCGGATCGATGGAGCTGCCGCTCACCGTCGATCACGGCAGCGCGGTCGCGGCGACCGTGATCGAGCTCGCGCGATTCCCCGACGAGGAGTCCGCGTGCGAGTTCGGTGTGCCGGTGAGCTTCGAGCAGCCGCTCGGCGGGATCACGGGCGCCGACGTGCTCGCGGTGTGGACCGCCGCGGGCCCGCACGCGCTCGTCGACGAGCACGGTGAAGCGTCGGCGTTGACGATCGAGCTCGGCGAAGCGCCGGCGATCGTGTGCGCATCGCTCGACGAGCGCGGCCCGGCGTCGTTCGACATGGATCTGCACCTCACGACCGCCGACGGCCGCATCGACGGCGAGATCGACGTGCTCGTGAACCCCCGCACCACCGCGGACGGCGCCCTGGAAAAGGTCGGCTTCTATCGCAACGACTCCGGCATCCGCCCATTCGCTCCGTCCGAGCTCGAGTCGCGCTTCGGCATCACGGGCGTCGATCTCGATCCGTTCGTCGCGGCACGACTCGACGTCCACGGATTCGTCGCCGCCGATGGCCTCGACGCGACGCTCACGATCGAGGGCCGGCGCCCGGGCGAGCCGAACTTCGAAGACGTCGTCGTCTGGGCGCTGCGCGCGGGATGATTCAATCAGCGCAGCCGTCGTCGTCGTCGAGCGGGCACGGATCGCAGGCATCGCCGACGCCGTCCAGATCGGCGTCGCCCGGCTCCGTCTCGAACTCGCGCGGGGGATCGAACACGTCGGGGCACGAGTCGTCGGGGTCGTCGATGCCGTCGCCGTCGTGATCGTCGTCCGTGACGCCCGCGTACGCGCCCGGACGATAGGGCTCGCAGCTCGGCTCGTCGGGTGGCGCATCGCAGGCGAACAACGGGTAGTGGGCCTCGATCGCGCTGCGCACCGCGGCCAGCGACACGCCGGTGTCCTGCGCGACGCAGGCCTGCTTCTGCACGCCACACACGTCGAGCGCCTCGCACTCCGCACCGAGCCCCGCGAGCACCGCATCGTCGCCGTACAGCGGCGCCCCGCCGCGCAGCACGAGCACGACGTCGTCGACTCCGGCGTCGATCACCGCCCGATGATCCTGCGCATCGTCGTGCGTGCGGAACACCGCGATGTCGCCGACCCAACCGTTCGCGAGGAGGCCGAGACTCGCGCCCGCACCGGTGGCCCGCGCCGCATTCGACGTCGCCATCTGCCACAGCTCGCGATCACCGAAGTGATCGTCGAAGTGCACGCGATCGAGATAGTCCGCGCACTTCAGCTCGCGCAGCATGTCCATCGAGCCCGACGACACCCAGTCGGTACCGAGCGCGATGCGCAGCCCCATCGCGTCCATCGCAGTGACCGGTGCAGTGTTGCCATACAGCACGATGTTGGAGCGCGGCGACCACACGAGCATCGCGCCCGCCTGCTGCATCTCGCCGACGTTCTGCGGGCGCAACGCGATCCCGTGCACGAGCGCGGTGTTCTGAGACATCAGATCGTTCGGTCCGCTCGAGCTCGTGCACGCGAACTCGTTCGCCGCCGCGAGATTGATCCCCTCGGCGATGTGCGGGAGGTACGGGTACTGGATCACCGACGGAGTCGTCGGATTGCTGCCGTAGTCGCAACCGCTGTCGCGTTGCAGGCCGTCGCCGTCGTCGAGCGGGAACGTGTCGGAGTTCGCGTACGAGCCCGGCAGTCCCTCGCGCAGATCCGCGTTGTCGAGGTTGCGCAACAGCCCCGACTCGCCGCCCGCGCTCGCGGCCGCCGTCGCGCCGCCCATCACGAAGCGCAGCTCCGCCCCGAGCACGACCTCGCGGCTCGCACCGCCGGGCACGTCGAGCTCCTCGTGCCCGTTCTGTCCCTTGCGCCAGTCGTGGCGGTGCTCGTAGCGATCGATGCCGTCGCCGATCGGTGCGTTGTTGGCGTAGGTGATGTGATCGTGCGGGTTCACGAGCGCCGGCGAGATCACGGCCTCGCCGCAGTCGAGCACCGTCGCGCCGTCGTGATCGCACTCGCAGTCGACGCACGCGATGCGGCCGTCGGCGTCGACCCTCACCTCGCCGCCGCGCAGAATGCCGTCGTCGTCGAGCACGGTGCCGCGCAGCACGATCGCGTCACCCGAGCCGCTCACCTCGCAAGAGCCCGACTCGATCGGCGCGAGCGGATGCGCGGCACACTCGCGCACGTCACCCGGATCGTGCTCGCTACCATCGTCGGCGTCGCCACCATCGTCCGTCGCGGGTTCGTCGTCGGCGGGAGCACAGGCCGCGAGCGCGAAGACGAGCACGAGGGGGCGTCGCATCGGCGGACGCTAGCACGGCCCACCGAGCGCGCGCGCGACGCTATTCCACGGTCACGGACTTCGCGAGGTTACGCGGCTGATCCACGTCCGTGCCGCGCAGATCGGCGATGTGATAGGCGAGCAGCTGCAACGGGACACACGCGACGATCGGCTGGAACAACTCGTCCACGTCCGGGACCATCACCACGTCGTCGGCCATGTCGACGATCTCGCTGTCGCCCACCGTCGCGAGCGCGATGATCTTGCCGCCGCGCGCACGAACCTCGGCGAGGTTCGACAGCACCTTCTCGTAGCCGGGCCCGCGCAGCGCGAGCACGACGACCGGAAGCGTCTCGTCGACGAGCGCGATCGGTCCGTGCTTCATCTCGCCCGACGCGTAGCCCTCGGCGTGCACGTACGAGATCTCCTTGAGCTTCAGCGCGCCCTCGAGCGCGACCGGGTAGCCGAGCCCGCGCCCGAGGTACAGCACGTCGCGCGCGTGCATGTGGCGGCGCGCGATGATGCGAACGGCGGGCAGCTGCCCGAGCAGCGACGCCATCGCCTGCGGCACCGCCGACAGCTCCTCGATGAGCTGGCGGATGCGCGCGTCGTCCAAGGTGCCGCGCCGCTTGCCGAAGTACAGCGACAAGAGCACGAGGATCGTCAGCTGGCTCGTGAACGCCTTCGTGGACGCGACGCTGATCTCCGGCCCCGCGTGCGTGTAGATCACCTCGTCGGCCGAGCGCGCGATCGTCGAGCCCACCACGTTGCAGATCGCCAGCGTGCGCGCGCCGAGCCGCTTCGCTTCCTTCAGAGCGGCCATCGTGTCGGCCGTCTCCCCCGACTGGGAGATCGCGATCGCGAGCGTGCCCGGCTCGATGATCGGATCGCGATAGCGGAACTCGCTCGCGAGATCGACCTCCACCGGGATCTTCGCCAGCCGCTCGAGCATGTACTTGCCGCACAGCGCCGCGTGCCAGCTCGTGCCGCACGCGACGATCACGATCTTCTTCACCGACGCGACGTCGAGCTCGAAGCCGTCGAGCCGCACGTCGGCCTGCTGCGGCAGCAAGCGCCCCGCGAGCGCATCGCTGATCACGCGCGGCTGCTCGTGGATCTCCTTGAGCATGAAGTGCTTGAAGCCCTCCTTCTCGGCCGCGACGGGGCTCCAGTCGACGTGACGCTCCTTGCGAGCGATGGGGTTGCCGGTCGCGTCGAACACCTGGAAGGAGTCGATGCGCACGATGGCCGTGTCGCCGTCCTCGAGGTCTACGACGCGGCGCGTGTGATCGAGCACCGCCGCGACGTCGGACGCGACGAACATCTCCGCCTTCGCGGGATCCGACACCTCGCCGATGCCCACGAGCAGCGGCGCGTTGTGCCGCGCCGCCACGATCTCGCCGGGATGATCGTCGTGCAACACGCAGATCGCCCACGTGCCGCGCACCTGTCCGAGCGCGCGCGCGACCGCGGCACGGAAATCCTTGCCGTCGGCCGACGCCTCGCGATCGACCAGATGGGCGAAGATCTCGGTGTCCGTCTCGCTCGAGAACTTGCAGCCGAGCCCCTCGAGCCGCTGCCGCAGCTCGAGGTGGTTCTCGATGATCCCGTTGTGGATGACCGCGACCTTGCCCTGGCGATGCGGATGCGCATTCGCTTCGGTGGGCCGACCGTGGGTCGCCCAGCGCGTGTGCCCGATGCCGCAGTGTCCAACCAACGGCTCGCGCGCGAGCACGTCGCGCAGCCGCCCGAGCTTGCCCTCGCACCGGACGACGCGCGCGGTGCCACCGTCGGCGAGCACCGCCACGCCCGCGGAGTCGTAGCCGCGATACTCGAGGCGACGCAGCCCCTCCAACAGGATGGGAGCTGCGTCACGATGGCCGGTGTACCCGATGATGCCGCACATGGTCTGTCGGCATCATAGTACGCCGCCGGCACCTCGCCGCTTCCGACTCTCCGAGAGCCTTGTAGAACCTCTCGGATCACCCGACCGGCGCGCCCGTGCTAGGTTTCTCGCGATGATCGACTCCGCCGACGCCGGCTTCTGTCGCTCGGCCTCGCTCGCGATCGCAGCCCCGCTCGGCGCGACCGCCACCTCGCCGACCGACGTCTGGGTCGTGCTCGAGTACCGCGGCGCATGGGCGAGCAAGGCCTGGGACGCCGCCGAGCTGCCCGAGGCCGTGCGCGCCCGGGTGAACGCCTTCGTCGCGGGCCAACCGCGCGCGCGCATCCAGCTCGTGCGTCACGTCGAGTCCCGCGATCGCGCGGAGCCGGAGCTCGTGCTGGCGAGCTCGCGACCGGGCGCGATGGCGGCGGTGCGCTTCCGGCTGCGCAGCTACGACGATCTCGCGGCCCTCGACCTCGACGATGCGCTCGACGTGGTGCGTGCCGGCGGTGTGCCCGAGGGCGCCGAGCCGACGCGCGAGCCGATGATGCTCGTGTGCACGAACGGCAAGCGCGATCGCTGCTGCGCGAAGTGGGGTCAGCCGATGTACGACGCGCTGCGGTTCCGCAAGGACGCCAGCGTCTGGCAGACCACGCACGTCGGCGGTCATCGTTTCGCGCCCACGGTGGTGTGGCTGCCCGAAGGGATGTGCTTCGGCCGCGTGCCGCTCGCCGACGCGAACCGGCTGCTCGACGGCCTGCTCGCGCGCAGCATCGTCGACCTCGAGTGGTACCGCGGACGCACGGCCCTGTCCGAGCCCGCCCAGGCGGTGGAGCACGCCGTGCGCGTGGCCACGGGCGCGCTCGGCTTCGACGACGTCGTGATCGACGAGGTCATCGACGCCGATGGCCACGTGCGGGGCGTCGCGCGGGTCCTCGGCGTGGAGCATCGCGTCGAGCTCGTGCGCGAGTCGACCACCGACGTTGCGCCGCCGAGCTGCGGCAAACCGGCCGAGCCCGCACAGCTGTGGCGCACGCTCGCGTGCGAGCGCGCCTAGCATAGCTACTCGGGCTCGTCCTTCACGAGCGGCACGAACAGCACCGGGATCACGCGTCGCTCGCTCGTGCCTGCGCGCGTGCGCGTGATGACGCGCAGCTCCTGATGCCACTTCGTGCCCACCGGGATCACGAGGCGACCGCCGATCGCGAGCTGGTCGATCAACGCCTTCGGCACCTCGGCGGGGGCGGCCGCGACGATGATCGCGTCGTATGGCGCATGCTCGGGCCAGCCCTTCCAACCGTCGCCGTGGCGCACGTGCGCCTTCTCGTAGCCGAGCCGCGCGAGTCGCTGCGAGGCCGCCTCGGCGTGTTCGGGGATGATCTCGACGCCCCATACCTCCGCGCCGAGCTCGGCGAGCACGGCGGCCTGGTAGCCGGAGCCGGTGCCGACGTCGAGCACGCGCTCGCCCTCGTGCACGTCGGCGAGCTCGGACATGAGCGCGACGATGTACGGCTGGCTGATCGTCACGTCGAAGCCGATCGGCAGCGGTCGATCGTCGTACGCGAGCGCCTGCAGATCGGCAGGCACGAATTCGTGGCGCGGCACGGACGACATCGCCTTCAGCACGCGCTTGTCCTTCACGTCGCGCGCGACGAGCTGGTCTCTCACCATGTCGAGCCGCGCACCGGCCATGCCGTCCTTCACGACGGGCTCCGCCGCCGGCGGAGGCGCCGGCGCAGCCGGCTCCGCGGGTGCATCGGCCGCGGCCCCACCGCAGCCCGAGAGCGCGGGGAGCACGGCTGCGAGCCAGTCGCGTCCACGTCCCACGCCCTCAGGATAGATCGGCCGGGCGCGGATGCGAGCCCCGGGCCCGGTCCGCCGTTCAGGGGCTACTTGCTCTTCGTCGAGTCGCCGGCCGCTTTTGCGGTGACCGGGTGGAGCTCGCCGTCGTACTTCACGATCTTCGCCTTGGGGAAGACCTGCTTGATCTGCTTTTCCACTTTGTCCGCACGCCCGACGACGACGACGTGCGGGATCGGATGCACGTACTTGCGCGCGACGTCCTTCACGTCGGCCGGCTTCACCGAGCCGAGTTGGTCGCGATAGACCCGCCAGTAGTCGACCGGCAGGTCGTACACGAGCGCCTCGCGCAGCCGCTCCGCGATCTGATCCGATGTCTCGATCTCGAGCGGGAACGAGCCGACCATCTTCTGCAGGACCGCGTCGAACTCCCCCTGCGCGGGCGCCTCGTTGCGGATGCGCTTGATGTGCCCGAAGATCGCCGCGAGCATCTCGCCGGTGCTGTTCGTGCGCGTGCGCGTGGTGATCGCGAACGTGCCCGGCGCCTGGCCGTCGGAGATGGCGGAGTAGATGCCGTACGTCAGGCCCTTCTCCTCGCGGATGTCGAGGAAGAGGCGGCCGCTCGCGTCGTCGCCGAGGATCGTGTTGGCGACCTGCAGCTTCGCCCAGTCCGGGTGGTTGCGGGCGATCGCGAGGTTGCCGACGATGATCTCCGACTGCGCGGAGCCGGGCCGATCGACGAGGTGGACCGTCAGCTCGCGCGGCAGGTCGTACTGCTTGTACTGGTTGAGCGGGTTGGCGGGCAGCGCCTCGGCGGCGACCGGCTTCCACTGCTGGAACGCGCGCTTCACCAGCGGCTCCGCTTCCTTCTGGGTGATGTCGCCCGCGAGGATGAGGAACGCGTTGTTGGAGCGGTAGAACGTGTCGTGGAACTTCTTGAGGTCGGCGACCGTGATCGCGTCGACCTGGGCGTCGGTGGCGAACGGGCGGCCGTACGGGTGGCCGTCGGGGTACGCGACCATGTCGAACAGCACCGCGGCGAGGTTGGCCGGCTGCGACTTCGCGAAGCCGAGCGCCGTCTTGGCCTGCTCCTTGAGCTTCGTGAGCGCCTCCTCCGGGAACACCGGATGCACGACCTCGTCGGCCATCAGCGTGAGCGCGAGCTTGAGGTCCTGCTTGAGCACGCGCGAGCCGACGTACGTGACGTGCACGCCCGCGCCCGAGTTGAGCGTGCCGCCGACGAACTCGATGGCTTCGTCGATCTTCGCCTTCGTGCGGGTCTTGGTGCCCTCGCCGAGCATCGCGGCCGTGAAGTCCGCGACGTGCTCTTGATCCATCGAGCCCGCGCGCACCGCGAGCTGGGCCGCGACGACCGGCACCTCGTGGTTCTCCACGACGTAGACGGTGAGCCCGTTGGGGATCGTGAAGCTCGCGACCGCCGGGAACTGCAGCGGCTTCTCGGCGGCCGGTGCCGGCGGAGCCGGGTACTCGCGGCCGGGCTTCTTCGCGACCTCGGGCGCCGGCTTCTCCGGCTCCGGCGCGGGCGTGGGCTCCGGCGTGACGGTGGTGGGCTGCGAGGTCTTCTCGCAGCCGACGGTGGCGAGCGCGAGCCCGAGGGCTGCGACGACGATGCGGGAGGTGACGAACATCTTCATGACGGTGATCTCCTCGCGCTTCACTGGCCCGCCGGCACGACCTCGACGACCATCATCTGATCGGTGAGGTACTTGTTCGCGACACGCTTGATGTCTGCGGGCTTCACCGCGCGGTAGCCCTGCAGATCGGTGAGCACCCAGGTGGGGTCGTCGTGGAACAGCGCGCCGACGCCGATCTGGATCCCACGGCCGTTGTTCGTGGCGAGATCCTGCACCGTGTTCACGGTCTGCTGGTTGATGGCCTTCTTGAGGTCCTTCGCGCTGATGCCCTTCTTCTTCAGCGCCTCGATCTCCGCGTTCACGACGCTCTTGATGCTGTCGAACGACGCACCCTTGACCGGGATGAACGCCGCGAACGCGGCCCCGGCGTCACGGCCCCCGCCCGCGGCGGAGGGCAGCGGCACGGACGCGACGACGAGCTTCTTCTCGTCCTTGAGGATCTTCGTGATCCGCGACGAGTCACCCTGCAGGAGGATGCTCATGAGCAGCTCGACCGCGTGCCGATCGGGGTGATCCTCCGGCACCGTCTTCCAGCCGAGGATGTACAGCGGCTGCTGGGCCAGCTTGTCCTGGACCTTCTTCTCCATCTTCTTCTGCGTGTGGTCGACGGGCGCGAACTTCTCGCGGTCGGTGCCGCGCGGGATGTCGCCGAAGTACTTGTCGACCTTGGTCTTCACCTCGTCGAAGTCGACGTCGCCCACGAGCACCATCACGGCATTGTTCGGTACGTAGTACTTGTCGAAGAACGCCTTCACGTCGGCCGTCTTCGCGGCCTCGAGGTCCTCGTCGGTGCCGATACCCTGGTGGCCGTAGCCGGTGCCGGCCCACGCCTCGGCGAAGAAGTCGGCCACGGCCTTCGCGTACGGCACGTTGTCGATGCGCATCGCCTTCTCCTCCTGGACGGCCTTGCGCTGGTTCTCGAAGTTCTCGTCGGTGATCGCGAGCGAGCGCAGCCGATCGGACTCGAGCCACAGACCCATGTCGAGGTACTGGCTCGGCAGGATGTCGAAGTAGAGCGTGAAATCGTTCGAGGTGAACGCGTTCATCTGCCCGCCGGTGCCGAGCACGTGCTTGAAGTGCCCGCCGTCGGGGATGTTCTCGCTGCCCTTGAACATCATGTGCTCGAAGAAGTGGGCGAAGCCGGTGCGGCCGGCCACCTCGTCGCGCGAGCCCACGTTGTAGACGATCTGCAGCGAGAACGTGGGGACCGAGTGGTCCTCGAGCACGTACACGCGCAAGCCGTTCTGCAGCATGAACGAGCGCACCGTCATCGAGACGCCGAGGCCGGGGATCTTGCCGGTGTGCGAGCCCTCTTCGCCGGGCGCGAGCGGCTTGGCCTCGACCTTGCCGGGCTTGCCGGGCTTCGCGGCCGGTGCCTTCGCGTCGGCGGCCTTCTCGGCCTTCTCGGCCTTCGCGGGTGCCGGTGCCGTCTGGGCATCGGCCGGTGCCGCGATCGCGGAGGGTGCAAAGGCCATCGCAGCGATGGCGACGAGAGCTCGTAGAGAACGATCGGACCGCATGGCGGGCGCCTCCGAAGCGCGTGTGCGCGCGGACGCTATCACGAATCGCGTCGCACGAACCCGGGCCGTGGGAGGAGGCTAATTCCGCTCCAGATCCGGCCTCGGGAACGCGCCCGAGCTCTCCGCTGCGCCGCCGCCCTGGTTGGGGGCCTGGCGCTTGAGCATCGCGATCGCACGCTCCGCGTGCTCGATGCCCTCGGCCCACTGCAGCCCACGCGCGAGCCGCAGGGCTTCCTCGCAGCAACGGCTCGCTTCCGCGAGCCGGCCGCGGGCCGCCCGGGCACGCGCGCGCTCGATGAGCAGCTCCGCGGTCGTCAGGCGATCGCCGAAGTGGCGGGCCTCCTCCAGCCCGCGCGCGAGGTGTTGCTCCGCGAGCGCGAGCTGCTTGAGATCCCGCAACACCCACGCCATCTGCGCGTGACATCGGAGGATGCCGAGCCGGTGGCCGCGGCGCTCCGCCTGCCACAGCGCATGCTCGCACCAGCGTCGGGCGTCGCCGAGCTGGTTCGCGGTTCGATGCACCTCGCTGAACTCGAACAGGTAGTCCCAGAGGTCGACGTCGATCGCCGCGCGCGGGCCCTCGCCGAGCGTGACGAGGTCGAGGCCCTCGGACATCTCGCGCAGCGCCCGCGTGATGTCGCGGCGCGCGACGTAGACGCGGCCGAGGTCGCGGTAGATCGCGAGCAGTCCTCCGCGATCGCCGAGCGCCAGCATCGGTGCGATCGCGCGCTTGAGCACGTCGGCGGCCTGCTCGAGCTTGCCGCGGCGGCGCAGCTGCTTGCCGAGGCCCGCGAGGAGGTGGGGCTCCGCGTCGCCGTTGCTGCCGCGTCGCAACAGGCGCTCGAGCAGCGCGATCGACTGATCGGTGAAATCGTCGCTGCGCATCACTCTGCAGCTGAGCACGGCGATGTCGGCTTCGAGCGGACGGCGGTCGGCCTCGGGCAGCGCGGCCGCCTGGGCGAGCGCGGCCTGTAGGAATTCGCTCGCGGCCGGATCGTCGAAGCTGGCCTCGGCGACCTTCGCCGCGTCGAGCAGCGCCCGTGTGGCCTCGGGCGCGCCGGCGCGCACGAGATGGACGGCGCGCACCGGCACCTGCCGCCGCGCCTGTCTCGACGCGACGGCGGCCCGCATGTGCAGGCGCTCGCGTCGATCCGAGTCCATGTCGGCGTACACGAGATCGTGCAGCGCGCGGTGCGAGAAGGCTCGCTCGCCGCTGCCGATGACGAGCAACAGGCCCTTCACGTGCAGCTGCATGAGGCCGTCGTCGAAGCTGGGCCCGAGTGCACCGTGCTCGCGCTCGAACAGCTCGACGAGCTCCGACTCGAGGAAACGATCGCCGAGCACCGACGCGACCTCGAGCAGGTCGAGCAGCTTGGGATCGATCTGCTCGAGCCGCGTGCGCAGCAGATCGGACTCGCTCGCCTGGCGCGGCGCGACGAGGCCCTGGGCCAGCAGCCGCAGGTGGAGCTCGAGGCGCAACGGCGACAGCGGAGCGACGCGCGCGAGCTCGGCCGGCAGCGTGGAGTTGGGCTTCACCTCGAGCGTGACCTGCCGACCGACGCGCTCCACCTGCTCGGGCGACAGCGGCTCGAGCTGCTCGACGACGCCGCCGAGCCAGTCGACGCGCGGATCGGCCGAGGTCGCGACCATCACGACGGGCGAGCCCGTGGGCGCGACCGCCAGCCGACGCAGCACCTCGCGGGACGCGTTGTCGTAGCCGTCGATGTCGTCGAAGGCCAGCAACAGCGGCTGACCGCGCCCGCCCGACAGCATCGCCTGCACGGCGCTCGCGAAGCACTCGCGCTGACGTACCGGCAGCTCGAGCTCCTGCGCGGGGCCTTCGAGGCCGAACAGCTCCGCGAGCCCCGGCAGCTCCTCGAAGCCGAGGCCGAGCAGGTTCGCGACGCGACCGAGGTCGCGCGTGTTCGCGTGGAGGGGATCGAGCTCGAGCAGCTGCGCGACCATGCAGCGGATCGGCCACAGGGGCGTGCGTGCGCCGCTCGGATCGGCTCCGACGTAGTACGCCCGCCAGCCGCTCGTCTCCGCGAGCGCGGCGATCTCGTCGACCATGCGCGTCTTGCCGTAGCCGGGTGGCCCCGACATCACGCGCAGCCGCACGCCCGGCGTGGGGCGCGAGAGCAGCACGCGCGCGCGCTCGAACACGAGCTCGCGGCCGACGAGCGGCAAGGGGAAGCTGCGCACGACGACCTCGGCCGTGATCTCGCCGGTGCGCGCGAGCGACAGGCCCGAGCCGCGCGTGGGATGGCGACGTCGGCCGCGATCGCCCGAGCGCGACGGCGCCGCGTTGCCGCACTGCGGGCAGAACTTGTGATCCGCCCGCATCTCGCCGTTGCAGCGCTCGCAGCGGATCATCCCCTGGTTCGACTTGGAGCTGGTCGCTGCGATGATCTCCTCGCGGAACTCCACCGCCGACCCGTAGCGCTGGTTGGGGTCCTTCGCGAGCGCGCGCAGGCACACGGCCTCGAGCGGATCGGGATCCGTGCCGAGCAGCACCGACGGCGGGATCGGATCCTCGTGGAGGTGCTTGTGCAGGATCTCGACGGCGCTGTTGCTCTCGAACGGCGGGCGTCCGGTGAGCATCTGATAGAGGATGACGCCGACGGCGTAGAGGTCGGAGCGCGAGTCGAGCTTGTGCCCGCGTGCCTGCTCCGGGCTCATGTACTCCGGCGTGCCGCACACCATGCCCTGCGTCGTGAGCCGCGGCGCAGCGGCGTTGTCCATGAGCTTCGCGATGCCGAAGTCGAGCACGACCGCGAGCTCGCCGTGCGTGCGCAGCTGTTGGACGAGGATGTTCTCGGGCTTGAGGTCGCGGTGCAGGATGCCGAGCCCGTGCGCTTCGGACAGCGCGGCGAGGAGCTGCAGGCAGAGATCGACGATGCGCTCGCGCGCCAGAGGATACTGATCGGCAATCAGCCGCTCGAGCGTGACGCCCGCGATGTACTCCATCACGATGTACGTCACGCCGTCCTGCGATCGACCGTAGTCGACGACGGACACGCAGTTGGGGTGGTTGAGGCTCGCGGCGTTCTGCGCCTCGCTCGCGAAGCGGGCGTGGCTCGCCTCGTCGTTCATCAGGTGCGACGCGAGGATCTTCACCGCGAACGGCTTGCCGAGCGTCAGCTGGCGGGCCTTGTAGACGCGACCCATCGCGCCTTCGCCGATGAGTACTTCGACGACGTACTTGCCCGCGAGCTCGAGGCCGATGTACGGGTCACCGCTCGTCGCCTCGACGGTCGTGATGTCGGCACCGCATCCGCCACAGAAGCGCCGGTCCGCGGTGGCGCGCGCGTGGCACGTCGGACAGATCTTGTACGCGGGCTGCACCGGCAGTCGGGGAGAAGGGTGGGGCACAAGCATCCCACACGTCGAGGCGCGGGGGTCGGGACGCGAAGACCCGGACGGCGCGCGGACGGGTTCCGTTTCCGTACGGCGCTCGGCCGCGCGCGGCAACGGGGGCGCGCTCCTTCGACGGTGCGAGGATGCGCGCTCGCGCGGGGCCGGTGGACCTGAAGTCGTGGTCGCGAGTTCGACCGCAGTCTGCTAGAACCCGGGCTCGGGCGGCGTCGGCTTCGCGAATCCGGCGGCGTTCACTGGGGCGTCGGCAAGTGGTAAGCCAGCGGGTTTTGGTTCCGCCATCCGTAGGTTCGAATCCTACCGCCCCAACCGCGGCACGCGAAATGCGCTCGCGCCCGCGCGGCGCCGCCGACCGGCTCGCCGCGCGGGTCGCCGACACCGTCACGCTCGCGTCTCGAATCGGGGTAGAGATCGGGCCCACTTCGCCGGGAGCGCACTGCCCGTGAACAAGACCATCAGCATCTTCGGCGGGAACTCCAACCCGAAGTTGGTGGAAGACGTCGCCCACTACGTCGGAGTGCCGGTCGGGCAGTCGAGGGTGGAGCGCTTCTCCGATGGGGAGATCTTCGTCGAGGTCGGCGAGAACGTGCGCAACGTGAACTGCTTCATCGTGCAGTCCACGTGCTCGCCGCCCAACGACAACATCATGGAGCTGCTCATCATGATCGACGCGCTCAAGCGCGCGAGCGCGGGCAGCATCGTCGCGATCATGCCGTACTTCGGCTACGCGCGGCAGGATCGCAAGGTGAAGCCGCGCACGCCGATCTCGGCGAAGTTGGTCGCCGACCTGCTGACGGCCGCGGGAGCCACCCGCGCGCTCTCGGTGGATCTGCACGCCGGGCAGATCCAGGGCTTCTTCGACATCCCGTTCGATCACCTCTTCGCGTCGCCGGTGCTCATCGAGAAGCTCGAGCGCGAGGGCCTGTCGGGCGAGAACACGGTGGTCGTGTCGCCCGACGCCGGTGGTGTCGAGCGCGCGCGCATCTACTCGAAGGCGCTCAAGTGCGGCCTCGCGATCATCGACAAGCGCCGCGATCGCCCCAACGTCAGCCAGGTGCTCAACCTCATCGGCGACGTGCGCGGCAAGCAGGCGGTGCTGGTGGACGACATGATCGACACCGCAGGCACGCTGTGCAACGCGGCGATCGCCGTGAAGGATCACGGCGCCACGGCGGTGTACGCCTGCGCGAGCCACGGTGTGTTCAGCGGCCCGGCGATCGAGCGCATCAACAACTCGGTGCTCTCGAAGGTCTGGGTGACGGACACGATCCCGCAGACGACGCGCCTGGCCGCCTGCCAGCGCCTGGAAGTCCTCGGCCTCGGCCGCCTCTTGGGCGAGGCCATCAAACGCATCCACCACGGCGACTCGATCTCGAGCCTCTTCCACTAGCCCGCGTGCAACGATCGTCGGCCGCGGTCGATGATCGCCTCCGTGACGGAGGTGCTACGATGGGGAGGATGGCGAGCGCGCGCGAGGCGGCGTGGCCGCGGCATGAGTTCACGGCCGACGAGGTCGAGCGCATGGCCGCGACGGGGGCGTTCGACGAGGGCCCGAAGGTCGAGCTCCTCGACGGGGAGCTCGTGGACGTGAGCCCGCAGGGTCCCATCCACTCATCCCTGCACACGGTGCTCGCCGACCTCCTGCGCACCGCCTATGGGGCCGGCACGCACGTGCGTTCGCAATGCCCGGTGCGAGCCGGCGCGCGCAGCCTGCCCGAGCCGGATATCGCGGTCATTCGCGGCAGCGGACGCGACTACCTCGAGCGGCATCCGAGCGGGCGTGATCTGTTGCTCGTCGTCGAGGTGTCGGTGTCCACGCAGGCCGTCGATCGCGAGAAGGCCCGCATCTACGCGGCCGCCGGCGTGCCGGTGTACTGGTGGCTCGACGTGCCCGCGCGCACGCTCACGGTGTACGAGGAGCCCGGTTCTCGCGGCTACGCGCGCGCGAGCGTGCTCTCCGCCGACGACGCGGTCGAGCTTCCGGGCCGCGAGATCCGGTGGCAGGTCCGCGATCTCCTATAAGGATGGACGCCCGCTTGACCGCACCCCCGGCGGGCGGCTAACCACCTGCGCCGCGCGTGGGGCTCGCTCCGCGCGCTCCATCCTCGGGACCCTCGGCGGCGAGCCCCACGACGGGCACCTACCCGAACCCCGCACCACCCCCGCATCACGGGAGCTCCTTCCTATGTCTGAGTTCGGAAATCTCCAGGTCGACGTGCGCGTGCCGCAGGGCAAGGGCGCGGCGCGTCAGCTGCGTCTCGCCGGCAAGATCCCCGCGGTCGTCTACGGGCGCGGACAGGACAACGTCACCTTGTCGATCGATCCGCTCGCGCTGCGCAAGGCGACGGATCCGGCGCGCGAGTACAACACGTTCTTCAAGCTCGCCATCCACAAGGACGGCAAGCAGGTCGGCACCGAGAACTGCATCGTCGTCGACATCCAGGTCGATCCGCTGCGCCACGCGATCCAGCACGTCGACTTCATGCGCGTCGATCCCAAGGAAGACGTGGTGCGTCACGTGCCGGTCCGCACCACGGGTCGCGCCGCGGGCGTGATGAAGGGCGGTCGCATCAAGACCTTCCGCCGCACCGTTCGCGTCGCCGCGAAGCCGGCCGAGATCCCGGTGGAGATCGTCATCGACGTCACGCCGCTCGACATGGGCCAGTCCATCCGCATGCGCGACGTCGTCCTGGAGAACGCGCGCATCGACGAGCCGCCGGACGCTCCGCTCGCGCTGTGCGAGCTCGCGAAGGTCGCGAAGGAAGAGGCGGCGGCCGAGGGCGCGAAGCCGGCCGCTGCGGCGGCGGGCGGCGCGGCTGCGGCTCCGGCCGCGAAGGCCGCGCCGGCGAAGTCCGACAAGAAGGACAAGAAGTAGTCCCCGGCCGGGGTCGTCCCGTGGTCGACGCGATCCCATGGCTGCTCGTCGGCCTCGGCAACCCGGGGGCGAAGTACGCCGGCCACCGGCACAACGTCGGGTTCATGGTGGTCGAGCGCTGGCTCGACCGCCACGGGACGCCGGGCGTGGATGGCTGGCGTGAGAAGTTCCACGGACGCACGGCGACGGTGAGCGGCGCGTTCGGCCGCGTCGTCGTGCTCGAGCCGCTCACGTACATGAACCGGAGCGGCCAGAGCGTGGCCGCCGCGGCGGGATTCTTCCACGTGCCGCCCGCCCACATCGTCGTGGTGCACGACGAGGTCGACTTCGAGCGCGGCCGCCTCGCCGTGAAGCAGGGCGGCGGCCACGGCGGCCACAACGGCCTGCGCGACATCATCGCGGAGCTGGGCTCGCCCGATTTCGTGCGCATTCGCGTCGGCGTCGGACGCCCGGAGCGCGGCGACGTCTCGCCGTGGGTGCTGTCGGATTTCACCTCCGAGGAGATCGCCATCGATCTGCCCGATCTCCTCGAACGTGCGGAAGCGGCGGTCACGGCCGTCATCGGGACGGGCCTCGAGGCCGCGATGAACGCCTTCAACCAAAAGCCGGCCAAGGGCCCCGCGTAGGCCCGCTGCCGCCGACGCCGGCTGGCTCACGTCCATTCGCGCGCGAGAAATTCACCGGCCGCGACGGTCGTCGGCACGGGGGTTTTTCTGGTAGACACCGCGCGCCGGAAAGGAACCGTTCGTGGACGCGCAGACTCTTCTCTATTCGATTCCCGCCGCTGGTTTGATCGGCCTGGCCTATGCGTTCATGACGGCCGGCTGGATCGGCAAGCAGGATCCCGGCGATCGTCGCATGCAGACGATCGCGGATCAGATCTCGAAGGGCGCGATGGCCTTCATCGGCGCCGAGTACAAGGTGCTCGCGATCTTCGTGGCTTCCGTGGCCGCGCTGCTCGTGCTGTTGAACTCCACGCAGGGCGCGTCGCCACTCATCGGCGTCGCGTTCGTCACCGGCGCGTTCTGCTCGGCGTTGTCGGGCTACTTCGGCATGCGCGTCGCGACGCGGGCGAACGTCCGCACGGCCGCTGCCGCGCGCCATGGCCTCGCGCCTGCGCTCGTCATCGCGTTCCGGGGTGGCGCCGTGATGGGCATGAGCGTGGTCGGTCTCGGCCTGCTCGGCCTCGGCACGTTGTTCCTCCTGTTCGGCGGCCAGTTCGCGGCGTTCTCCGCCGTCGAGGGCGGTGACCACTCGCGCACCGGCCTCTACACCGTCGTGCAGCTGCTCGCCGGCTACTCGATGGGCGCGTCGTCGATCGCTCTGTTCGCGCGCGTCGGTGGTGGCATCTACACGAAGGCCGCCGACGTCGGCGGCGACCTCGTCGGCAAGGTCGAGTCGGGCATCCCCGAGGATCACCCGCTCAATCCGGCCACCATCGCGGACAACGTCGGCGACAACGTCGGCGACGTCGCGGGCATGGGCGCCGACCTGTTCGAGTCGTACATCGCGTCCATCGTGGGCACGATGGTCATCGGCATCACTCTGGCGAGTGGGCGCGTGGAGGCCGTCGTGCTGCCGTGCATCCTCGCCGCGGTCGGCGTGCTCGTCTCCGTGATCGCGACCTACGCGGTGCGCACCCAGGAGGGCGGCAACCCGCAGACGGCGCTGAACGGCGGCTCCACCGGCGCCGCGGTCGTGATGGTCGCACTCGCGTGGTTCATCATCGACTACTTCGTGAAGATGGCGAACGCCGGCGGCCACCCGATCACCGTCGCGGGCAAGTCGATGGGCACGCTCGACCTCTTCCTGCCGATGGCGGGCGGTCTCGCGGCCGGCGTCGCGGTCGGCTTCATCACCGACTACTACTGCAGCAAGAACAAGCCCCCCGTCGACAGCGTCGTCGCGCAGTCGGCCACGGGTCCCGCCACGAACATCATCGCGGGTCTCGGCGTCGGCATGCGCTCCACCGCGCTGCCGGTGCTCTGCATCGCGGCGGCCATCTTCATCGCGAACCACTACGCGGGCCTGTACGGCATCGCGCTCGCGGGCCTCGGCATGCTGTCCACCACGGGGATCCAGCTCGCGGTCGACGCGTACGGCCCGATCTCCGACAACGCCGGCGGCATCGCGCAGATGTCGAACCTGCCGCCCGAGGTCCGCGGTCGCACCGACAACCTCGACGCGGTCGGCAACACCACGGCCGCCATCGGCAAGGGCTTCGCGATCGGCTCGGCCGCACTCGCTGCGCTCGCGCTGTTCGCCGGCTACCAGGAGATCGCGCTGCGCAACACGCCGATGACGCTCACCGATCCGCGTGTGACGATCGGCCTGCTCATCGGCGGCATGATGCCGTTCCTGTTCTCGGCGCTCGCGATGAAGGCGGTCGGCGAGGCGGCGATGGACATGATCCAAGAGGTCCGCCGGCAGTTCCGCGAGATCCCGAAGCTGCGCCCCGCGCTCGAGCTCGTGAAGAAGGCCGAGGAGGAGGATCGCGAGCTCACCGACGCGGAAGAAGAGCAGATCCTCGACGCCACGAAGGACGCTCAGGTCGCGAAGTGCGTCGCCATCTCCACGCAGGCCGCCCTCAAGCGCATGGTCGCGCCGGGCATGCTCGCGCTCGTCACCCCGGTGGTGATGGGCTTCTGGTCGCCCCAGGCGCTCGGTGGTCTGCTCGCCGGCACGCTCGTGTCGGGCGTGATGCTGGCGATCTTCATGTCGAACGCCGGCGGCGCGTGGGACAACGCGAAGAAGCAGGTCGAGGAGCAGAAGAAGGACTTCGACATGAAGGTGAACACCGGCAAGGGCAGCGAGCGCCACAAGGCCGCCGTCATCGGTGACACCGTCGGCGATCCGTTCAAGGACACCGCGGGTCCGAGCTTGAACATCCTCATCAAGCTCATGTCGATCGTCGCGGTCGTGATCGCGCCGTTCCTCGGCTGACGAGGACGCGCGTCAGTCCTGCTCGAAGAGAGTGCCGACGATCATCCGGCACGCGGGGGCGACCCGGAAGCACGTGCCTTCCGGGTTCGCCTGCGTGGGCAGGCACGTCAGGGTGCCGCGGCATTCGCCGTTCGGCGAGCACGGTGAGCCCTCGTCGGGCAGCTCCTCGCAGAAGCCGGCCGGACAGTTGAGCGTGCGGCACTGCGCGTGCCCCGAGCACGCGCCCCCCACCTCGACGAGCGGCCGACACGTCGGGCCCTGCGGCCCGTTGTTGTCGCACCACGACGACATGCCACAGATGGTGTCGCCGCAGGGTCCCGTGTCGCCGCGCTCGTGCGCGCAGATCGGCACACCGCCCTCGACCTCCGTGCATTCGAGCAAGGGACCGCACACCGCGAAGTCGCAAGGCTGGCCCTCACCGGCGATCGGGATGCCGCACGGATCGCGACACTCCGAGAGGAAGCAAACCAGTCCCTGCGCGCACTGGGTTTCATCCGTGCACGGCTGGAATTCGAAGCGACTACCGAAGTAGAGGTGACAGTACTCGTCGCAGGCGAGCGGCGGCACTTCGGTCTCGCACGTCGCACCCGAGATCGCTGCCGTGATTCGCTCGAGGCACTCTTGATCGAAGTCGATGGAGATGTCCCCGCCGAAGGTGTCGTCCTCGCCTCCGACCTCGCCGTAGTCCTCTCCGAACTCGCCGCCGAGGTCACCATACTCGCCGCCGTACGTGTCGGACTGCGGGATGAGATCCGAGAGGTTCCAGCCCTCGCAAGACAACGGCGGCGTGAAGCCGGCAGCGATCAGAAAGGCGGAACAGTCGCACTCGACGGCCGTCTCGCAGAACGCACGGGCGTAGATCGTCACCGACACGGGCTCGATGCCGGGCTCGTCACCGCATGCGCTGACGGTCAACGCCGCGCCGACGCCCGCGACTGCGCAGCAGAATCCGATCCGAACGGCCGTTCCACGACTCTCCACGGAACCACGATAGCACGTGATGACTGTCGGTCGCGAAATCAGCGGGTTTCTTTGGGTCGTGCGCGCAGAAGCGTAGCGTGCACGCGTGGTCACGCTCGCAATCGCATTGACGTTGTGCGGAAGTCATTCGGTGCCGTCGGATTCGGTGGCGCTGCCAGGAAGGCTCGCGATGACCGTTCGGAGCGCGCCTGCGCTGCCGGACGCGACCTCGACGGAGCCGACGCCCGCGCCGGAGCCCGAGCCCGCACCGGCACCCGAGCCCGCACCGGAGCCCACACCCGAGCCGGCCCCCGAGCCCGCGCCGGTCGTGAGCGCGCGAACGAATGTCGATCCGATCGACATGCCCAGCGACGACGACGGCGGCAAGAAGCGCAAGCTCAGCCCGGAGTCTCCGGTGGAGACCGGCAAGGACGGCGACTGGGCGATGGAGTTCGTCTTCGGCGGCCTCGGGCCGCTCTCGATCGCCGGCACCGACAGTCACGGTGTGAACCGATTGCTCTTCAGCGAGATCGGCTTTCGACGCGTCTTCAAGCGCGTCGCGATCCCGTTCTCGATCGGCGCGGGCGTCTTCCACCACAACCCCGAGGGCAGCGCCGGCACGCAGAACGATGCGGGCCTGTCCGCGACGATCGGCCTGCGGGTCGGCTTCCGTCCGTGGCGACGCATCGCGCCGTACTGGGGCGGCTTCTTCAACTTCCAGTACCTCGATCCCACCGGCGACAACAACTGGCTCGTCCGACTCGCGATCGGTCCGCTGATCGGCATCGAGTACTACATCGCGCATCGCGTCAGCTTGCTGCTGCAGGGCCAGCTCGGCGTGGGCATCAACATCTTCGACGGCCTCACGCAGGTCGCCGCCTCGACGAACATCTCCGCCGGCGGCCAGCTGGGTCTCCTGTTCTATTTCTAATGGAGGAGAGCTCCGCTCTCCTCCCTCCTCTCCTTGACGCCTTCGCGCGGGCGCTGCACGCCTCCTGGTGTGCTGGCACTGCGAGACGAGTTCCATTCATCCGTGCGTTGCCATTCGGTGGGCTCGACAGCGCTGGGCGCACCCACCACACTCGGCGGGTGTCCGATGACGACAAGGTCGTGCGCTACGAGGGCGACCGGCACCAGGGGCCGGCGCACGCGTCGCCCTATCCGACGAGTCGGCTCGCGCCCGTGCACGACCTCGTCGACGTCGCGCGGCAGATCCAGGAAGCCGACGCGATGCTCGGGGCCGTCGCGCACGGCAAGCTCCAGGTGATCGCCGAACAGATCCGCGCCCTGCAAGCGCAGGCGCGCGACATCATCGAGACCGCCCATCGCGATGCGGGTTTGCACCGCGCCGAGTGCCGTTTTCGCAAGCGCGTCGGCCAGCGTTACCACCTGTATCGGCGCGAGGACGGCTCCGAGTACTTCTCGATGCTCGCCCCGGAGGAGTGGGGACGCTGCCCGCACGCCCACGTCGGGGCCTACGAGCTCCAGGTCGACATGAGTTGGAAACCGATCGCCGCCCCCACCCATAGATAGCGGGGTAGAGTCGTCGAGCGAGATGAGCGAAGAGCCCACGATGCGTGCCGACGAAGGCACGCTCGACAGCGCCGCCGGCACGACGAATCGCGACGGCGCGCCGCCGGACACGTTCGTCGAGCGCGGCGCGGCGCTCGGTCGCTACGTCGTGCTCGGCCACGTCGGCAGCGGCGGCATGGGAGCGGTGTTCGCCGCCTACGATCCCGAGCTCGATCGCAAGGTCGCGCTCAAGCTCCTGCATCGCGAGGGCGACAGCGGCAAGGCGGCGCAGGATCGGCTCGTCCGCGAGGCGCAGGCGATGGCGCGCCTGCGTCACCCGAACGTGGTGGTCGTGCACGACGTCGGCGTCGTCGACGGCCGCGTCTTCTTCGCGATGGAGTTCGTCGAGGGCACCACGCTCACGCAGTGGTTGCTCGCTTGCGAGCGATCGCTGCAGGAGATCCTCGCGGTGATGCGCGCGGCCGGAGCCGGCCTCGCGGCGGCCCACCGCGCCGGGCTCGTGCACCGCGACTTCAAGCCCGACAACGTGCTCGTCGCCGTCGACGGCACCGTCGTCGTCACGGACTTCGGCCTCGCGCGTGCGCTCGACGTCGTCGAGCCCGCGCCGAGCGCGACGCCGTCGTCGTCCGCGAACATCCTCGCGAGCCCGCTCACCGTGAGCGGCACGCTGCTCGGCACGCCGGCCTACATGGCGCCGGAGCAATTCGACGGCGGCGATCCGGGCCCGGCGAGCGATCAATTCTCGTTCTGCGTCGCGCTCCATCAGGGCGTCTATGGCGTGCGTCCGTACGAGGCCGCGAGCATCGCGGAGCTCGTCGCCGCGGTGACGCAGGGCCACGTCGTCGACGCACCGCCCGGCAAGCGCGTGCCGGCGTGGCTCCGACGCGTGATCCTGCGCGGCCTCGCGGTCGATCCCGCCGATCGATGGCCGAGCATGGACGCGCTGCTCGATCGACTCGCGCGCAATCCCGCGGGACGTCGGCGACAGATCGCCGCGCTCGTCGGAGCCGCAGCGCTCGCAGGCACCGTGGGGGTGCTCGCGGCCTCGGTAGGCGAGCCGCCGGCGCCCGTCGAGCCCTGTCCGCCCGCCGACGATCGACTCGCCGGCGTGTGGGACGACGCGCGCCGCGACGAGGTGCGCGCCGCGTTCATCGCGACGGGCCGGCCGTACGCGGCGACGACCGTGGAGACCGTGATCGTCGCGGTCGACGGCTACGCGACCGCGTGGATCGACGGTCACGAGGCCGCGTGCCGGGCCACGCGCGTGGACGGCACGCAGTCCGAGTCGATGCTCGACCTGCGCATGGCGTGCCTCGAACGCCGCAAGCAGGAGCTCGCCGTGCGCGTGGACGCGCTCGCGGCCGTCGACGACGGGCTGGCCGAGCGCGCCGTGGAATACGTCGGACGGCTCGTGCCGCTCGACGTGTGCGCGGACCAAGAGCGGCTCGCGAGCACGGATCTGCGCCCGGAGGATCCGGCCACGCGTGCGGAGGTCGACGCGGTCATGGCGGAGCTCGATCGCATCGACGCGCTCGATGCCAGCGGCAAGACCGACGGTGTGCTGCTCGAGCGCGTGGAGGCACTGGTCGAGCGCGCCGACGCGACCGGTCACGATCCGACCCGCGCCGAGGCGCGGTACCGGCTCGCGCGCACGTACCAAGAGCTCGGCCGCCCGATCGACGCGCGCCGCGAGCACGAGCGCGCGCTCGCGGCCGCTGCGAGCGGCCACCACGATCGCCTCGCGGCGGGGATCTGGACCGACCTCGTCGCGCTCGTGGGCAACGAGCTCGACAAGCCCGCCGAGGCGATCACGCTGGCCCACACCGCCGAGCTCGCGGTCGTGCGCGACGGCGATCGCCCGGCTCAGCGCGCCACCTTCGCCACCAACCTCGCGATCGTCAAGCGCCGCACCGGCGACTTCGCCGGCGCGATCGATCTGCACACGCGCGCGCTCGAGCTGCGGCGCGCGCTCTACGGCGACGACGGCCTCGACGTCGCGTCCACGCTCAACAACCTGGCCAACGCCCACGCGTCGAACGGCGACTTCGACAAGAGCCTCGAGCTCCACGAGCAGGCGCTCGCGATCCGTCGCAAGGCCTACGGCGACACGCACCCGCGCGTGGCCGAGAGCCTCAACAACATCGGCGCGGCCCTGAACGGCATGAGTCGATTCGACGAGGCCCGCGCGAGCTTCGAGCAGGTCATCGCGATCCGCACGGCGCTGTGGGGCGCCGATCATCCCGGTGTCGCGAGCGCGCTCGCGAACCTCGGCAGCGTGCTCGCCGATCTCGAGCGCTACGAGGAGGCCGAAGCGGCGCAGCGCCGCGCCCTCGCCGTGCTCGAGGCCGCCCACGGCCCCGACAGCCCGCGCCTCACGCTGTCGCTGAACAACCTCGCGAACACGCTCGAGCGCCGCAAGCAGTACGACGAGGCGCTCGCGATGCACGAGCGCTCGCTCGCGCTGCGCCGCAAGCACGACGGCGGCAAGAGCCTGTCGGTCGCGCTGGCGCTCACGAACATCGGCGTGCTGCTCGACAACGTCGAACGCACCGACGAAGCGCGGCCGCGACTCGTCGCGGCGCTCGCGATCTACGACGAGGTCGCGCCCGAGCACCCGGATGCCGCGAACGTGCTGCTGCGGCTCGGAGAGATCGCCTTGGACGACGCGAAGCCGATCGAGGCCGCCCAGCTCGGCCAGCGCGCCCACGGCATTCTCAGCGCGACGAAGTCCCATCCCGCGCACCTCGCCGAGGTCGACTGGCTGCTCGCGCAGGCGCGGTGGGAGACGGGCGATCACGGCCGCGCGATCGGTCACGCGAAGGCGGCGCAGGCGTACGTGCACGGCGCCGGCTTACGCTCCACGCTCGCGACCGACGTGGATGCATGGCTCGCGACGCACGTGCCGTGACCCTGCTAGCCTGGATGGATGAATCGCCAGCGCATCGTGCTCGCGCTCGTGCTCTCGGGGTGCCCGGACGAATCGGAGGACGCAGCCACCGAGGACGGCACCACCGGCAACGCCGATGACGACGACGACGAGGGCGACGACGACGACGACGACGAGAGCTCGACCGCGCCCGATCCCACCGAGGCGGACACGTCCACCGCGGCGGCCGAGAGCACCGGCACCGGGCTCGTCGACGTGCCGGCCCAGGGCATCGCGGTCGACGTCGTCGAGGTGAACCAAGGCGTGAGCGTGAAGATCGGCGCCGAGGGAGCGAGCGTCGGCCCCACCGAGCGCACCGCCCCGGTCGTCGCGCGCCGCAATGCGCTCGTGCGCGCCTTCTACACGCTCGAGCCCGGCTTCGAGCCGCGCGCGATCGAGGGTCGGCTCGTGCTCGAGCATGCGGACGGCACGATCGAGACGCTGTCCGACGAGAAGCCGATCGAGGACGCCGCATCGCCCGCGGATCTCGACGGCACGTTCTACTGGGGCTTGCTGGCGGAGCAGATGCAGCCCGGGCTGTCGTTCCGCGTGGAGCTGTACGAGGCCGAGCAGGCCCCGGGCGTGCAGGAAACGCCGCCGCAGCTGCCCGCGGACGGCTCGTTCGGGCCCGTCGGGGTCGAGGACTCGGACATGAACATGCGCGTGGTGATCGTGCCCGTCGAGTACGACGACGGCATGCAGTGCCAGACGTCGCCGGACGTGTCCGAGACGACGATGCAGCTCTACGAAGACTTGATGTTCATGATGAACCCGCTCGACCGGATCGCGATCGAGATCCGCGAGCCGATCCAGTTCGACGAGCCGCTCGAGAGCTTCCAGCAGATCAACTTCGTGCTGTCCGAGCTGCGCTTCGACGACGGCGCCGATCCGGACGTCTACTACTACGGTGTCGTCGACGCGTGCGCGAACGAGGTCGGCGGCTTCGGCGGCATGGCCTACGACATCCCCAGCGATCCGACGTCGATGGACGCGGCCTACCAGCGCGCGGCCTCGGGCCTGTCGTTGTCGGCCGACTTCTCCGCCGAGCTCTTCGTGCACGAGGTCGGCCACCTGCAGGGCCGGCGCCACGTCGCATGCAACGGCGAGGAAGCGGGGCCCGATCCGAGCTATCCGATCGAGGGCGGGGCCGTCGGCGAGTGGGGCTTCGGCATCCTCGACTTCACGCTGCGCCATCCCACCGTCTACAAGGACTACATGACGTACTGCCATCCGGTGTGGGTCTCCACGTTCGGATGGAACAAGGTGTTCGAAGTGATCGAGGCGCTCACGAGCTGGGGCCTCGAAGCGCCTCCGCCCACGCCGTCGCGCGTGCTGTCGGGCACGATCCTGCCGAGCGGCCGCGAGCTGTGGCACGTCGTGCCCGGCGTCGCGCCGCAGGACCGCGAGCCCGATGCGACCCTGGAGCTGCAGGTCGGCGGCACGCGCGTCGAGGTTCCGGCGTTCACCGGCCACGTCCCCGATGCACCCGATCACGCCACGTTCGTGGCGCCGATGCCGGTGCCGCTCGAGGCCGTGGACGCCCTCGTACGGGTGCAGGACGGCGCGCGCAGCCCCATCGCCACCCCCCTTGCGCGGCCGTCGGCGTTCCGCTAGTCGATCGCCTCCGAACAACCTCTCTCCTTGCTCCCGCCCAGGCGGGGGCCGCAGTCCGAAAGGAGTCCTCAATGGCCAAGGCCGTCGCCGCCGGGCGTGTGCTCTCGCAGCGCAACAAGCTCGGCACCCAACGCGAGTACGAATCGGTCACGATTCTCCGACCGGAGACCAGCCGGTCCGAGATCGGCGACGTCATCACGCGCATGCGCGAGGTGATCTCGAGCCGCGGTGCTCGCCTCACGAAGATCGACAGCTGGGGCATGCGCGTGCTCGCGTTCCCCATCGCCCACTGCCGCAAGGGCATCTACCTGTACTGGCGCTATCTCGGCGGCTCCGACGTCGTCGCCGAGTTCGAGCGCAACATGCGGCTCTCCGACAAGATCATCCGCTTCTACACCGTGCTCGTCGACGAGGACGTCGATCCCGAGGCGCGCCCCGGCGAGGTCACCGACGACCTGCTCGAGGCCGCGACGGATCCCGGTCCGGATCCCGACGAGCTCGCGCGCCAGGCCGCGGCCGAAGAGGCCGTGCGTCAGGCCGAGATGGAGCAGACCCGCCGCGAGCGTGAAGAGCTCGAGGGCGAAGAAGAATTCAACGCCGAGAACGAGGTGCCGTGATGAGGGAAGACAGAGACCGCGACCGCGATTTCAAGGGCGACCGCGAGCCCCGCATGCGCCGGCGCTTCAACGCCGGTGACACGAAAGAGCTGGTCATCGACTACAAGAATCCCCAGATGCTGAGGAACTTCCTCACCGACCGCGGCAAGATCGTGCCGGCGAGGATCTCCGGGCTCACGGCCCGTCAGCAGCGTCAGCTCACCAAGGCGATCAAGCGCGCGCGCATGCTCGCGTTGTTGCCGTTCACGTCGGGCTGAAAGGCGGCACTCCCATGATGGATGTCATCCTCACCAAGGACGTCGACAAGCTCGGCCGCGCCGGCGAGATCGTGCGCGTCAAGCCGGGCTATGGCCGCAACTACCTGATCCCGCGCGGCATGGCCCTGTTGGCCACGCGCGGCAACATGGCGCAGCACGAGCACCATCGGCGCTCGATCGCGGCGGAGCAGGAGAAGATCAAGGCCGAGCACACCAAGCTCGCCGATCAGCTCAAGGGCACGAGCGTGTCCATCGCGCGCAAGGCCGGCAAGGACGAGAAGCTCTTCGGCTCCGTCGGCGTGCGCGACATCGCCGAGGCGCTGGAGGCCCAGCACATCGCGGTCGATCGCAAGCTGATCCAGCTGCCCGAGCCGATCCGCACCGTGGGCTCCCACGAGGTCGCCGTGCGCTTCAGCGCGGACGTGTCCGTGACCTTGAAGGTCACGGTCGTCGGGATTTAGTCCTTTCGCTGCGGTTCCGAGATGGCGCGCCCAGCGAGGCGCGCCATTGCTACGCTCGCCGGCTCTCGATGTCGCGTCCGCTCCCCCACAACAAGGAAGCCGAGGCGTCGGTGCTCGGCGGGATCCTGCTGCGCAACGACGCCATCAACGAGGTGGTGTCGGCCGTCACGGAGGACGACTTCTACGTGCCGGCCCATCGCGCGGTGTTCCGCGCGATGACGAAGCTCGCCGACAAGGGCCAGCCGATCGACATCGTCACGCTCGAGCACCAGCTGCGCGCGGCCGACGAGCTCAACCTCGTCGGCGGGCTCGAAGGGCTCGGCAAGCTCAGCGATCGCTACGCGAGCAGCCACAACATCGGCGCGCACGCGGAGATCGTCCGGCAGTCCGCGGCGGTGCGGAACCTGGTCGTCGCCGCCACCGAGATCGCCGAGGAGGGCCGCGACGATCTCGCCGACGTCGACGAGTTCATCGACAACGCCGAGAAGCGCCTGCTCGAGGTCAACCAGCGCGGCCGCCAGGGCAGCTACCGCTCGGCCAAGGACCTCATCCACGGCGTCTTCGAGAACATCACCGAGCGCGCCAAGCTCAAGAACCCGATCACCGGCGTGCCGACCTTCTTCACGAAGCTCGACGAGATGACCGGCGGCATGCAGCCCGGCGATCTCGTCATCCTCGCGGCGCGCCCCTCCATGGGGAAGACCGCCCTCGCACTCAATATGGCGCAACACGCTTGCATCACCCAGGCACGCCACATGGGCCTGCCCGAGGAGGAGCGACCGTCGCGCTATCCGGTGCTCTTCTTCAGCCTCGAGATGAGCGCGGCCCAGCTCATCGAGCGCATCCTGTGCAGCGAGGCGCGCGTCGACGCCAGCAAGCTGCGCGGTGGGCGTCTGGTCGAGCACGAGTTCGCCGAGCTCGTGCGCGCCGCCGATCGCATCTATCGCGCGCCGCTCTTCATCGACGACAGCGCGTCGCCCACGATCCTCGAGATCCGCGCCCGGGCGCGCCGATTCCGCCAGGATCGCCAGATCTTCCCCCCCGGCGAGGGCGATGGGAAACGCCCGCCGCTCGGCATGATCGTCGTCGACTACCTGCAGCTGTGCCGCGGTGGCAAGGGCCGCTACGACATCCGCGAGCAGGAGATCAGCGAGATTTCTCGCGGGCTCAAGGCCATCGCGAAGGAGCTGCAGCTGCCGATCCTCGCGCTCTCGCAGCTGAACCGCGGCGTCGACAGTCGCGCCGACCACCGCCCGCAGCTGTCGGACCTGCGCGAATCCGGCGCGATCGAGCAGGACGCCGACGTGATCATGTTCATCTACCGCGAGGAGCGGTACCAGAACGACGAGGACAAGCGGAAGGCGGTCGAGGGCCAGTCCGAGGTCATCATCGGCAAGCAGCGCAACGGGCCCACCGGGACGGTGCACCTGACCTTCGTCGGCCGCCATACCCGCTTCGAAAACCCCGCCCACGAGATGTAGCGGGAATGCCGCCGAGCGTGCTAGGGTCGCGCTCCGCCATGTCTCCCCCGCTGCCCGAGATCATCGGCCAGTTCCGGGTCCTTCGACTGCTCGGGAAGGGGGCCATGGGCGAGGTCTTCGAGGGGGTCGACGAACAGCTCGGCCGCCGCGTCGCCCTGAAGATCCTGGGCGCGAAGCACCGCGAGTCCACCGAGTTCAAGACCCGGTTCCTGCGCGAGGGTCGAGCCCTCGCCGCGATGAACCACGCGAACATCGTTCAGATCTACGCGATCGGCGAGCACGAGCGTCGGCCCTTCCTCGCGATGGAGTTCCTCGACGGCGAGGACCTCGGCCAGATGATCAAGCGCGCCGGTCCGCTGCACCCGGGCGACGCCGCCGAGATCATCCGGCAGTCGGCCGTCGGGCTCTCGGAAGCGCAGCGCGCGGGCGTCGTGCACCGCGACGTGAAGCCGTCGAACCTGGTCATCACGCACGCGGGCGTCGTGAAGGTGACGGACTTCGGGCTCGCGAAGGCGCTCCAGGAAGACCTGTCGATCACCGCGACCGGCGTGTTCGTGGGCACGCCCGACTACCTGGCGCCCGAGCAGGCGATGGGCGACGAGGTCGATGCGCGCGCCGACGTGTATGCGCTCGGCTGCTCGCTCTTCCACATGTGCAGCGGGCATCCGCCGTTCCGCAAGGGCGGGCAGGACGACCACTACACGGCGGTCGTGCGGCGCCACTTGAAGGCCGAGCGGCCCCAGCTGAAGCTCGAGATCGCGGGCTTCGACGAGGAGCTGTCGGATCTGTGCCGGCGCATGATGAGCCGGCGGCCCGACGTGCGGCCCACGTTCGACGAGCTGATCCAGAAGCTCGGCGAGATCTCGCGCCGGCTCGGCGGTCGCGTGCCGCCGCGTCACCAGAACGTCGAGCTCATCAAGAGCTCGAGCGCCGCCGAGGAGCGCACGGAGCCGCCTCCGGCCGGCGGTGGCGGCAACCCGCAGAACGGCGGGGCGCGCACGGTGGCGATCGCCGTGGGAGCGGGCATCGCCATCGGCGTGGGTGTCTCGCTCGTCGCGATCTTCGTGCTGCAGTGAGCTCGCCGCGGGAGCGCGCACTGGCCACGGCCGCACGCGCGCGCGCGCCGGAGTTCGCCGAGCGGCTCGCGCTCGCGGCCGATGCGATCGGTGACGCGCTCGCGGCCGAGATGCACCTCGTGGCGTGGGATCGCGAGCAGCTGGTGGGGCTCGTGCAGGCGCGCTTGCAGGCCGTGTGGGCGCGGCGGCCCGCGGACATCGGGGGGCTGCCGGCGCGCGTGCTCGAGCGCGCGGACCAGCCGCTCGAGTCGCTCGAGGCGGTGTGGTCGCTGTTGTTGCAGGGGCGGCGCGTGCTCGTGCAGCACGAGCAGGGGGCGTGTCTCGCGGCCCTCGAGCCGCTCTTCGAGCTCGCGCGCGGCTTGCCGGCCGAGGCGTTGGTGGTGGAGCGCGAGGCGTGCACGGACGACTCGCCGTCGACGTCGCGCGGGCTCGCGGGGATGTCGGCGTCGCAACGCGCGTTGCGGGTGTCGGAGGACGATCCGTCGACGTGGCCGCGGCTCGGCGTGGCGAAGGCGGTGCCGCGTGTGGCGTGGGTGGACGAGTCGGCGGATCGCGAGCTCGCGGCGTACGTGCTCGCGCGCACGTGCTTGCGGCGCGCGGGGATGGACCCGCGCGGCGTGAAGGTGGCGTACGTCGCGGGCGGCGTCGATCTGCTCGAGCGGCATCTGCGTCGCTTGTGGGTCGGCGCGCAGTTCGGGCCCGCATCGGATCCGACGTCGTTCGCGGGGCCGGTGGATCGCGCGACGCGGGACGGCTTCGTCGTCGCGCACGCGGCTTGGTGCGCGCGCGAGGGCGTGACGGCGTGGTGCGAGGGCGGCGTGCTCGATCGCACCGGCGCCGAGGGCCGCCATCTCGGGTCCTACGCGGACGGCTACCTCGCGCCGGCGGCCTTCGTGATGGGCGACGACGCGGGGCCGCGGCCGCGGATCGTGGGACCGATGCTCGTCATCGTGCGCACGACCGCCGAGCTGGCGCGCGCGCAGATCGAAGCCGCTGCGCGCGACGGTGCGCAGGTGGTGCAGGTGGGCGGCCGCCCGATCGCCTACGCGAAGGACGTGCGTCTGTTCCGCGGCGCGGTGCTGGTGGAACGCTTGCCGCCGGGCTTGCCCGAGCCACGCCCGGTGTGAATCACTCTCGGCGACCGAACTTCGAGGACGAACAGCGCTTGTTCGAGGTCGACGTCGCGTACGGACCGACTTCGAGCCCGAACAGCGCGCTGTTCGAGGTCGAAGTGAGGCCCGTGCGAACTTCGAGGCCGAACAGGCGCTGTTCGGGGCTCGACGTGAGTCACCGGCGCGAGTGAGTCACGCCCCCGGCAGATCGGCGCAGGGATCGTCGGCGAGGCAGCCGCTGCACAGCTGGACGAAGCCGCGGGTCTCCGTCTCGAGCTCGACGTCGGGCGCGTAGGCCTCGGGGGCTTCGACCGACGCGACGGGCTGGCAGCTCGCAGACGTCAGCTTGAGCGCATAGCCGCCGCCGGCGAGCGCGGCGTCGCTCGGCTTGTTCGCGTCGCCGATCAGGCGCCACGGCTCGGACGGGTCGTACTGTGCCTCGTCGGGCACGAAGTCGCCGCCGTACGTGCTCATCGCGATCGGGCACTCCGGCTCACCGCCGCCGCTCTCGTTCTCGGCGGTGAGCGACACCCACAGATCCGCGGGCACGTCGACGACGATGTCGGCGGCGTACGGTGCGTCCGCCTGGACGTTGAGCGAGCCCATCAGCAGCTGGTTCGCGCACGCGCAGTTGCTCGACCACGCACCCTCCATGCCCGCGATGGTCGTCGGGTCGTCGACGTCGGTGCAGTCGGCGACCTGTGCCGGCCCGCACGCGGGGGCCGGCGTGGCGTCGGGGGCGAGCTTCACGAGCGCGATGCCGTTCTCCAGCGTGACGTCGGCACTGGCGTGCAGGTTGTTGATGCACACGTTGCCGTGGTTCGGATACGCGTCCTCGACGACGTTGTCGGTCGCGAGGATGTCGATGTTCTGTCGGTAGTCGGGCGGCAGTGTGACGCGGATGTCCGCGCCCGCGCGCGCGAGCTGCTGCTGCCCCTCGTAGTAGACGTAGATGCCGCATCCGTCGAGCCAGCCCGCGCCGTCGGCGGTGCAGTCGGCGTCGGCCGACATCTCGGCGGGGCGCTTCGGCGCGCTGACGTTCTCGTTGAACGCCCACAGCGAGAGCTTGTCGAACGTGGCCTGCACGTCGTCGTCGCAGGCGAAGGTGAAACGTCGCAGCTCGATCTCGATCTGCCCGGGCTCGCCGGTGAAGTCGACGATGATGTCGCCGCGGTTGATGAAGTTGTCGCCGAACGGATCGGGCGTACCGATGATGATGTTCGTGATCCGCGGGGCGTCGTCGTCGTCGAGCAGATCGAGCTCGCCCTCGTATTCGAGCCGCCACTCGTCGCGCGTCGGCAGCGGGCACTCGAGGCTGGGCTGATCGTCGTTGCCGTCGTGCCCGTCGTCGTCGCCGCCGTCGCTGCTGTCGGCACCGCCGTCGCCGTCGCCCGACCCACCGTTCGGGCCGCACCCGGCCAGGGAGAGCGCGATCGCGAGCGAAACGAATGGCCCCCTGTGCATCACAGGGGGCCAGAACGGGCAGACCTGGAGCGGCTTACGCCGCGCGGAGTCAGTCGGCGCCGGGCAGGTCGGCGCACGGGTCGTCGCCCAGGCAGCCGCTGCACACCGTGATGAAGCCGCGCGTCTCGGCCTCGGGGTTCGTGTCGTCGGGCTTCCAGTCGCTCGGGTTCTCCACCGCGGCGACCGGGTTGCACGCCGCCGAGGTCAGCTTGAACGCGAAGCCACCGCCGGCGAGCGCGGCCTCGGACGGCTTGTTCGCGTCGCCCTTGAGGAACCACGGCTCGTTCGGGTCGAAGGTCGCCTCGTCCGGCACGAACGCGCTGCCGTAGTCCTCGACCGACACCGGGCACGTCTCGTCGCCGCCGCCAGCCTCGTTCTCCGCGGTGATCGACGTCCACAGCGCGACCGGCGTGTCGACGGTGATGTTCGCCGAGTACGGCGCATCGGCCTCGACCGTGAGCGAGCCCATGTCGAGGTTCTTCGCGCACGCGCAGTTGCTGGTCCACAGCCCTTCCATGGACGCGAACGTGGTGTCGTCGTCGACGTCCGTGCAGTCCTTGATGCCCGCTGCACTGCATCCCGGCGCGGGCGTGACATCGTCGGCCATCTTCACGAGGGCCACGCCGCTCTCGAGTGTGATGTCGGCGGATGCGTTGAGGTTGTTGATGCAGACGTCGCCGTGGTTCGGGTACGCGTCCTCGATCAGGTTGTCGGTCGCGAGGATCTCGATGCCCTGGCGGTAGTCGGGCGGCAGCGTGACGCGGATGTCCGCGCCGGCGCGCTCGAGCTGGTTCTGCCCGTCGTAGTAGATGTAGATCGCGCACTGATCGAGCCAGTCCTCGGCGTCGTCCGTGCAGTCCGCATCTTCTTCCATGTCGGCGGGCTTCTTCGGCGAGCTCTGGCTCGCGTTGTAGGCCCACAGCTCGATCTTCGGGTAGATCTCCTCCTCGGCCGCGGTCTCGTTGTTCGCGAACGTGAAGCGCCGCAGCTCGATCTTGATCTTCCCCTCCTCGCCCGTGAAGTCGACGATGACGTCGCCGCGGTTGAGGAAGTTGTCGCCGAACGGATCGGGCGTGCCGACGATGATGTTCGTGATGCGTGGGGTGTTGTCCTCGTCGTCGTTGAGCAGCTCGATGTTGCCCTCGTGCTCGGTCCGCCACTCGTCGCGGAAGGGCTCCTGCATGACGACCGACGGGTTGTTGTCGTCCCCGCAGGCGGCGAGGAGCGCGGCGGACGTGAGGACGTACAGCGAGGTCAGGACACGGTGGGAGGCAGGCTTCATCGGAACTCCGTCAGGACGTGCGCAGGATAGCGCCTGGCCCCGATCCGGGCAATTTGGGTGGGACCGTCGCGCGCGGCGTCGTACGCCTTCGTTTTGCCACGCTTGACCCCGCGTGCGCGGCTTGCCAGCTTCGGCCACGACCATGGCCGACCACGACCGACGCCCGTCGTCCCTGCGGGCAGCGCCAGCACAGTTCGATCTCCCGCGCCTCGAGGAAGGCATCTTGCGGCAGTGGGACGACAACGATGTGGAAGGACGCAGCTTACGCATGGGTGCGCAGGGCGCTACCGGCCGCGGCGACCGCCCCGCATTCGCGTTCTACGACGGCCCGCCGTTCGCGACCGGCCTGCCGCACTACGGTCACATCCTGCCCGGCACCATCAAGGACATCGTGCCGCGCTACCAGTCGCTGCGCGGCTTCGCGGTGGAACGGCGATTCGGTTGGGACTGCCACGGCCTGCCCATCGAGAGCCTCGTCGAGGATCAGCTCGGCGTGCACGGCAAGGCGGAGATCGAGGCGTACGGGATCGACAAGTTCAACGCCGCGTGCAGGAGCGGCGTGCTCCGCTACACGGAACAGTGGCGCACCACGGTGCGACGACTCGGACGCTGGGTCGACTTCGAGAACGACTACAAGACGATGGACCCGCCGTTCATGGAGACGGTGTGGTGGGTGTTCCGCCGGCTGTGGGATGCGGGCCTCGTGTACGAGGGTCATCGCGTGCAGCCGGTGTCGCCGATCCTCGGCACGCCGCTGTCGAACTTCGAGGTCGCCCAGGGCCCGCAGGAGCGGGATCCGGTCACGCGCAAGGAGGGGCACAAGCGTCGGCAGGATCCGAGCATCACGGTGCGCTTCTCGCTCGAGGGCGAAGAGGGCCATCTGTGGGCGTGGACCACCACGCCATGGACGCTGCCGTCGAACCTCGCGCTCGCGGTGCATCCCGATCTCGACTACGTGAAGGTGCGCGTCGCCGACACCGGTGAGATCGCGTGGCTCGAGCCCGGTCGACTCGCGGACTACCAGAGCCGCGGCAAGGTGGGCGCGACCGAGGAGCTCGCCCGCGTGAAGGGCCGCGAGCTCGTCGGCAAGCACTACCGCCCGCTGTTCGACTACTTCGCCGATCGCACGTGGCGTGACGACGGATCACGGTGGGCGTTCCGCGTGGTCGGTGCGGAGTACGTGTCCACCGATGCGGGCACCGGCATCGTCCATCAGGCGCCCGCGTTCGGCGAAGAGGACTACGAGGTGGGCAAGCGCGAGGGCCTGCCGCTCGTGAACCCGGTGAGCCTGCAGGGCATCTTCGACGCGCGCGTCGGCGAGTTCGCCGGGCAGCAGGTGAAGGAGGCGGACAAGGCGATCGTCGCGAAGCTCAAGCACGAGGGCAAGGTCGTCGACCTCGACACGATCGTGCACCCGTATCCGCACTCGTACCGCACCGACGAGCCGCTGTTGTACATGGCGCTGTCCACCTGGTTCGTGAAGGTGGAGCAGATGCGCGATCGCCTGGTCGCGAACAACGACCTCGTGCACTGGGTGCCGGGCCACGTCGGCACCGGCCGCTTCGGCAATTGGCTCGCGGCGGCGCGCGACTGGAACGTGGCGCGCAACCGCTACTGGGGCACGCCGATCCCGATCTGGAGATGCGACGCGAATCCCGAGGAGATGGTGTGCATCGGCTCCATCGCCGAATTGGAGGCGCTCGCCGGGCTGCCGCAGGGATCGATCACGGACCTGCACCGCGAGACCGTGGACGGCATCACGTTCCCGTCGAAGTCGACGCCAGGCGGCACGATGCGGCGCGTCACCGAGGTGTTCGACTGCTGGTTCGAGTCCGGCAGCATGCCGTATGCGCAGAACCACTACCCGTTCGATCCGGACAAGCGCGAGTACGTCGAGAAGAACGTGCCGTGCGACTTCATCGCCGAGGGGCTCGATCAGACGCGCGGGTGGTTCTACACGCTGCACGTGCTCGCCACCGCGTTGTTCGACAAGCCGTCGTTCAAGAACGTGATCGTCAACGGTCTCGTGCTGGCCGAGGACGGCAAGAAGATGTCGAAGCGCCTCAAGAACTATCCCGACCCGCTCGAGGTCGTGGATCGGTACGGGGCCGATGCGTTGCGCGCGTACCTCGTGTCGTCGGCGGCCGTGCGGGCGGAACCGATGCGCTTCTCCGAGAAGGGCGTACGCGACACCGTGCGCACGGCGATGCTGCCGCTGTGGAACGCGTACAACTTCCTCGTCACGTACGCGCGCGCGGACGGGTGGTCGCCGAGCGCGGCGGATCTGTCGATCCGTCCGGCGGGCGCGCTCGATCGCTGGGTGCTGTCGCGCGTGGAGTCGTTCGTGGAGGAGCTGCAGGCGGAGTTCGACGACTACGCGCTGTCGAACTGCGTGCCCGCGTTCACGCGGATCTGCGACGACGTGAACAACTGGTACATCCGGCGCGGCCGTCGTCGGTACTGGCGCGCGCGCGAGGGGGCGGAGGCCGACAAGCGCGACGCGTACGGCACTCTGTTCCGCGTGCTCGTGACGGTGACGAAGGCGATCTCGCCGGTCATCCCGTTCGTCACGGACTGGCTGTACCAGCGGCTCGTGGTGGACACCGGGCTCGCGGCCGAGGGCGAGGACAGCGTGCACCTGTCGCGCTGGCCCGAGCGCGACGCAGCGCTGCGCGATCCGTCGCTCGAGCGCGCGGTGTCGGCCGTGCGCTCGGCGGTGGCTGTGGGGCTCGCGGTGCGCGAGCGCGAGAAGATCGCCGTGCGACGGCCACTGCCGGCGATCACGGTGGCGAGCCCCGACGCGGACGTGCGCGCGGCCTTGTCGACGTTCGCCGACGACGTGCTGGGCGAGCTCAACGTGAAGTCGCTCGACGTCGTCGCCGACGACTCGAAGCTCGTCACCGTGAAGGCGAAGGCGAACTTCAAGGTGCTCGGCAAGCGCGTGGGCGGGCGCATGAAGGAGCTCGCGGCGGCGATCGAGAAGCTCGATGCGGACGCGCTCGCGAAGCTGTCGCGCGGCGAGTCGATCGAGGTGCTCGGCGAGACGCTCGGCACCGACGACGTGCTCGTCACGCGCGAGATCGTGGCGGGCAACGCGGCCGAGGTGGGCGAGGGAATGACGGTCGTGCTCGACACGCGCATCAGCCCCGAGCTGCGCCGCGAGGGCCTCGCGCGCGAGCTCGTGAACCGCGTGCAGAACCTGCGCAAGGCCGCCGACCTCGACGTCTCGCAACGCATCGATCTGGTCTTCGCCTGTGACGGCGAGCTCGCCGACGTGTTGCGGAATTCCGAGACGTACGGGCTCATCGCTTCCGAGACGCTTGCACGCGCGATCGAGGTCGTGCCTCCCGGCGCCGCGACCGATCACCCCCATTCGAGCGACGAAGAGGTCGACGGCGCGGCGGTCCGCGTCGCGCTCAAGCCCTAGGGGGCAGACATCGTCGTGCGTTCGAGCTTCATCAGGTGCTGACGAGACTCGAACGCACGGAAGCGGTGCGTAGCCGAGCCATCAGCGCGCTGACGGGTGTCGAGCGCAACGGATCGGTGCGTTCGAGCTCGATCAAGCGCTGACGAGCCTCGAACGCACCCGTCCGAGGCGCGTACGAACGAATGCGTAGCGGTCCGCTCTGACATCGGTGTCGCACTCGACAGGCTGCGCCGCGCTGCTACGATCGAAGGCGTTGGAGCGGGCTGGTGGTGTGGCCCGGGTTGGTTTCGATGAAACGATGGGCGTGGTCGTGCGGTGTGTTGGCGGTCCTCGGGTGTGATCTGAGGGAGGGCGGTCCGTCGAACGACGAGGGCGCCGAGGGCGAGAGCTCGTCGTCGGACGACGGCCATCCGCCGGACGTCGACGACGAGCCGGAGCCGGAGCCGGAGCCGGAGCCCGAGCCCCACGACACCGAGGACGAGCCCGAGCCGGACACGGAGACCGACACCGATCCGCAGCCCGAGCCGGAGGCGTGCGAGCGCAACGACTCGCGCGAGTGCGAGGGCGGCGTGCAGTACTGCAAGTCCGACGAGACGTGGGGCGAGTGCGTCACCGAGCCGGTGTGCGAGCTCGGCGACGAGCGCTCGTGCGGCATGTGTGACGGCTTCGGCGAAGACGAAGGCACGGGCGAATCCGGCGACACCGGCGAAGGTGGCGAGAGCGGGTGCGACGAGTTCTACGAGCCCTGCGTGCTCGGTGCCGGCGGCGTGCCCGAGTGGGACTGCGACGACGGCGGCAAGGACTGCGCCTGCAACACGCCGCTCGTGCTGTCGTTCGACGGCGCCGAGCCCCAGCTCGACGAAGCCCCGGTGTCCGCGTTCGATCTCGACGTGAACGGCGGCTGCACGACCACCGACTGGCCCGCCACCACCACGCCGTGGCTCGCGCTCGACCGCGACGAGGACGGGGCGATTCTCGACGGTCGCGAGCTGTTCGGCTCGGGCACGCGGCTCGCGAGCGGTCGACGGGCGCAGCACGGCTTCGCCGCGCTCGCGGAGCTCGACGAAGATCACGACGGCCGCATCACGAAGAAGGATCCGCGCTTCGCCGACCTCGTGCTCTGGTTCGATCACGACGCCGACAAGCGCGGCATCGCGACGGAGCTCGAGCCGCTCGCCAACCACCGCGTGCTCGCGATCGAGCTCGGCTACACGAACCAGCGACAGTGCGACGAGCGAGGCAACTGCGGCATCGAGCGCGCCGCGTTCACGTTCGTGGATCGAACGGGCAACGTGCGGCACGGCGAGGTCGTCGATCTCCACCTCGCGTGTCACTGACGAGCAGACGCGAGCAGGGGCGACGATTCGTGCCAGGATCGGTGAGCGCGCCGGTCGTGCACGTTCGGCACGCTGTGCGCCCGTGACACGATCGTTCGCAGCGCCGATGTGCGGCGTTGCACGCGTTCACCTCCGTTCGCTCCGTGGCACCCGCGATGCAGCGATCGCGCGCCATGAACGCCCTCCGAATCACTCTGCCCGCGGCGCTCCTGTGCGCGCCGCTCTTCGCGTGCGGCGGGCCCGGCGGCCTGCCGAAATTCAACGAAGCCACGATCGAGACCGTCAGCGGTTGGGTGACCGAAGTCGATCCGTTCGTGCGACTCGAACGCAACACCCGCAACGGCGTGCGGGTGAAGCTCGAGACCGACGACGGCGAGATCTTCGACGTCTTCCTCGGCCCCGCCACGTACCTCGATCACCACGGCATCATCCTCGAGCGAGGCGACGAGATCACCGTCACCGGCTCGAAGGTGCGCTACGAGGACCACGACGCCATCATCGCGACCGTCATCGACGAGGACGGCGACCGCGTGAAGGTGCGCGACGCCGACGGCCGCCAGGCCTGGCGCGGCCTCGATCGCGAGAAGTGACCCGCGCGTTGCGCGACGGCCCGGAGCTGCCGTAGAACGGCAGCCCATGGCGATCTCCACCAAGCCGCCGTCCGGCATGCGCGACTTCCTGCCCGCCGACGTGGCGCGCAGGAACCATGTCGTCGGCATCGTGCGCGAGGTGTACGAGCGCTACGGCTTCGTGCCGCTCGAGACGTCCGCCATCGAGAACCTCGCGGTGCTGCTCGGCAAGTACGGCGAGGACGAGAAGCTGATCTACCGGATCCTGCACCGCGGCGAGGAGCTGCAGCGCGCCCTCGCGAGCGAGACGCCCGACGCCGATGCACTGTCCGATCTCGCGCTGCGCTACGATCTCACCGTGCCGCTCGCGCGCGTCGTCGCGCAGTACGCCAACGATCTCCCCCGCTACTTCAAGCGCTATCAGATCCAGCCGGTGTGGCGCGCGGATCGCCCGGGCAAGGGCCGCTTCCGCGAGTTCTACCAGTGCGACGTCGACATCACCGGCACCGAGAGCGTGCTCGCGGACGCCGAGGTGTGCGCCGCGAGCTGCGAGGTGCTCGACCGACTGGGCTTCCGCGACTGCACGCTCGCGATCAACCACCGCCAGCTCTTGCGCGGGCTCATCCGCGCCGCGGGCATCGCCACCGCGCTCGAGGGCACGTCGCTGCAGGCGATCGACAAGCTCGACAAGATCGGTCGCGACGGCGTGCTCGCGGAACTCGAGCAGCGCGGCATCGGCAACGACGCGGCGGCGCGGCTGCTCGCGCTCTTCGATCGCCCGGCGGACGAGAGCAACGACGCGCGTCTCGTCGCGCTGCGCGAGTCGCTGATCGACGACGATGCCCGAGCGGCCGTCGATCGGCTGCGCGAGCTGCTCGACCTGCTCGCGATCACGAAGGCCGGCCCCTTTGCGCGCATCGATCCCACGCTCGCGCGCGGTCTCGGCTACTACACCGGTGCGATCTTCGAGGTGCGCGTGCCGGATCTCGCGGGCAGCATCGCGGGCGGGGGTCGCTACGACGAGCTCGTGGGCATGTTCGGCAAGCGCAAGGTGCCGGCCGTCGGCCTCGCGCTCGGGCTCGAGCGGATCCTCGTCGTCATGACCGATCGCGGCATGTACCCCGAGCTGTCCACGGGCCCGCAGGTGCTGCTGTGCTGGCTCGACGTCGCGCTCGCCGACGTGCTCGCCATCGCCCAGCGCCTGCGCGCACAGGGCCTGCGAGTCGAGGCGTATCCGGACGCCGCGAAGCTCGGCAAGCAGATGCAGTACGCCGACAGCCCGGGCGTGCGCGCACCGTGGTGCGCGATCGTGGGCAAGGACGAGCTCGCGCGCGGCGAGGTCGCGCTCAAGCACATGGCGAGCGGCGACCAGGTGGCGGTCGCCGTCGATGTCGCCGCCGCGACGATCGCCGCGCGCGCCTAGCTCAACCCAGCGCCTTCTTCAGCGCAGCCTCGTCCTTGCCGATCACGACGGTCTTGCCGTCCACCAGGATCGGCCGGCGCAACAGGTTCGGCTCGTCGAGCACGGCCGCGACGAACGTGGCCTTCGCGGGCGGCTTGTCCTTCCACCCCTTGGCCTTCGCGATCGCGTGGCGCGTGTTGAGCACGTCCGCGACCGAGCCGGCGGCGTCGACGATCGCGGTGATCTCGGCGCGCGTGAGGGGGGTCTTGGAGTAGTCGCGTTCTTCGACGTCTGCGCCCAGCTTGCGTACGAGACCTCGTACGTCGCGGCAGGACGTTCACGTACCCTTGAGATAGAGCGTGGCCGCCATCGTGCGCCCAGGGTAACGTATCGGGCGCCCCCGATGTCCGACGAATCCGCGCCCCCGCCCACGTCCGGGACGGACGCCACGCCCCTGCGAGGTCGAGTGCTCGTCGTCGACGACGAGCGCAACATCCGACGCACGCTGCGCATGGTGCTCGAGGGCGAGGGCGCCGAGGTGCTCGAGGCCGCGACGGGCGAAGAGGCGCTCGCGATCCTCGCCGATGCGAACGCATCCGTGGGCGCGCTCTTGATGGACGTGCTCATGCCCGGCGCGAGTGGGCTCGACGTGCTGCGCAAGCTCGCCGAAGAGCACGGACGCCCGCCGTTGCCGGTGATCATGATCAGCGGACACGCGAGCGTCGAGGATGCGGTGAAGGCCACGCGGCTCGGCGCGTTCGACTTCTTCGAGAAGCCGCTCGAGCGCGATCGCGTGATCGTCAGCGTCCGCAACGCGCTGGCCCAACACGCGGCGCAGCGCGAGCTGGAGTCGCTGCGCGCCCGGATCCGCGGCGAGATCATCGGCGACAGCTCGGCCACCCAGGCGCTCTTGCAGCAGATCCAGAAGATCGGCCGCACGCGTGCCCGCGTGCTGATCACCGGCGAGAGCGGCACCGGCAAGGAGCTCGTCGCCCGTGCGGTGCACGAGGCCAGCGAGCGGCGCGATGCCGCGTTCGTGAAGGTCAACTGCGCCGCCATCCCGCGCGAGCTGATCGAGAGCGAGCTGTTCGGCCACGAGCGCGGTGCGTTCACCGGCGCCACCGCGCAGAAGCTCGGCCTCTTCGAGGTGGCCGACGGCGGCACGATCTTCCTCGACGAGATCGGCGACATGCCGCTCGATGCCCAGGCCAAGGTGCTGCGCGTGCTGCAGAGCGGCGAGCTCATGCGCGTGGGCGGCAGCAAGCCGATCCACGTGGACGTACGGGTACTGGCCGCGACGCATCGCAACCTCGCGGACCTCGTCGCCGCTGGCGAGTTCCGCGAGGATCTGTTCTTCCGGCTCAACGTCGTGCCGGTGCACGTGCCGCCGCTGCGCGAGCGGCTCGAGGACGTGGGGCTGCTCGCCACCCACTTCATCGAGCAGGCCTGTCACGAGAACGGGCTCACGAGCAAGCAGCTCGCGCCCGATGCACTCGCGGCGCTGTCGGCCCACGCGTGGCCCGGCAACGTGCGAGAGCTCCGCAACGTGATCGAGCGGATGGTGATCCTCTCCGACGGCGATCTCTCGCTCGCCGACGTGCCGGCCGAGATCCGCGGGTCGAGCGAGTCGGCGAGCGACGATGGTGGCGCGCCGCTGTTCGAGCTCGGTGACGCGAACATCCCGCCCGGGCTGTCGTTGCGCGACTTCCGGGAGGCGGTCGAGCGCGCGTTCATCCTGCAGCGGCTGCGCGAGCTGAGCTGGAACGTGTCGAAGACCGCCGAGTCGCTCGGGATCGAGCGCACGCACCTGCACAAGAAGATGAAGCTGCTGGGCATCCAGCGCGGCGCGTAACGACCTCCCGACGCCGGGTACTGCCCACGGGAAGGGGCGAATCGGCCCCGGAGGATCCCGCAATGCGTACCCGTAGCCTCGTTTCGTCGATGGGCATTCTCCTGCTCGTGCCGGCTTGCTTCGCGCCGAGCGACGATCCGCTCGCGGACGACTCCGCTACGGGCGACGACGCCGCTGACGACGACGGCCCCAGCGGCCCCACGTCGGGCGCCGACGGAGCGACCGCCGACGATCCGGGTGAGGGCCCCAGCGACGATCAGGGCGACGATCCCAGTGCCGACGAAGCGGCCACCGTCGATCCGACCGACGACGGCGACACCGACCCGAGCGCGGACGAGTCGACCACCGACGGCACGCCGATGCCGTGCGACGGCACGTGTGTCCAGCCGGCACCCGACGGATGGAACGGGCCGGTCGTGCTCGCGCAGGCGACCGATCGACCGGCGAGCTGCAGCGATCCGGCCTACTCGCACGCGGTCGCGAGCGGCTACGCCGGAGTCGTCGCCGACGCCGCGAGCTGCGGTTGCGAGTGCGACGTGGGCGATGCCGCGACGTGCGACGACGAAGGGCTGCTCGCTCGCCACTCGGAGTCGGACTGTGGCGATCTGCCGTTCGCGCTCCCGCTGGAGTTGGGCTGCAACGACGTGTCGGATCAGAGCGACCGCTACTACACGTGGTCGCCGACCGCATCGGGTGGCTCGTGCGAAGCGTCGGCCTCGGTCGAGGTGCCGCCGCTGGAGTACACCGGCCGGCTCGCCGCGTGTGCGACCGAGGACACGGCGAGTGGTGCATGCGAGGGCGACAGCGCCTGCATGCCGACGCCCGCCGACGATGCCGCGGTCTGCTTCTGGTCGGTCGGCGACGTCGAGTGCCCCGACTCGCTCGGTGGCGTGCGCGAGGTGTTCTACGCCGACGCCCCGACCGACACGCGCAGCTGCGAGGCATGCACGTGCGACGAGCCGGAGATCTGGTGCGATCAGCCCGGCGTCATGCTCATCGGGAACAACGACACCTGCGGCGTCGCAGGCACACCGTTGGCCATCCCGATCGCGCCGGACGTGTGCGTGCACTACAACGGCTTGCAGTCGGTGCTGTGGAGCGCCGCAGGCACGCCGCACACGGTCTGCGACTCGCCCTCGGATCCCGGACCGACGGGTGGGGTCGTGCCCCAGGGCGCGGTCACGGTGTGCTGCGCCTGAGCAGAAACGCCGAGAACTTCACGGCGCGTTCGGACGACTGGTAACAGCTTCGAGGGTGATCCGCCCGTTCCGGACGCGCTCGTTCGTCGTGCTCCTGGCTGCGTGCGCATGCGCGAGCGAGCAAGGCGCGGCGAGTGACGGCGATGTCTCGCTCGAGCCGGCCGCGCCGCTCGCGTCGCATGCGATTCCGACCGATCGCGAGGGCGTGCTCGCCGAGCTCGCTCCGCTGCCCACGCCTGCGATGGTGATCGTCTACGACGTCACCGGTCCCGCGGGGCTGGCCGGCACGCTCGAGGTGCTCGCGGCGCCGGGCGGTTGGCGGCGCGAGAACTGGGCGTTGCATCTGCCCGTCGACGGTCGCGATCACGAGCTCCGAGGCTCGCGCGTGCGCACGCCCGACGCGGTGTGGCAGGGCGCGGACGGCACCGCGGGCCAGCTCGCGCCCACGCGGCTCGGCCCGGTCGCCGACGCGATCGTCGATCTCGATCCGACGACGCGCGCGCGCGTGATCGAGCTCGTGCGAGAGTGGCGTGCGGATCTCGACGCCGCCCGCGACGAGCATCCCGGCAGCGTCGACACCGTCGCCGGCCTCGCGTGCGTGCGCGTGCCGGTCGGGACCGGCGAGGTGTGCACCTGGGAGGCGAGCGGCCTGCCGCTGCGCTACGCGGGCCCGAGCTTCACGCTCGTCGCGCGCCACGTCGATTCCGCGGCGGTCTTCGGCGGCTCGGCCTTCGCGATTCCCGAGGGCGCCGAGCGGGTCGCGGGCGCGCCGTTCGCCGTGCTCGACCGCGTGGCGGCCGTGGCCCGCGGCGACCGGTCCGCCATCGCGGAGCTCGTGCTGGACGAGCTGCCGGCCCTGGACGGCTCCGGCGCCTGAGGCCGCGCCGTCTTGCTATGCTCGCGCCCGACCATCGGGTGAGCCATGACGTCGGGTCGCATCCAGAGCTTCGAGGAATTCTGGCCGTTCTACATCGGCGAGCACCGCCTGCCGCTCGTGCGCGCGCTGCATTACTTCGGCACGTCGATGGGCACGCTCACCATGGCGCTCGCCGTCGTGCGCGGACCGCTGTGGCTCGTGCCGCTCGCGCTCGTGCTCGGCTACGGGCCCGCGTGGATCGGCCACTTCTTCATCGAGCAGAACAAGCCGGCCAGCTTCAAGTATCCGCTCTGGTCGCTGCGCGCCGACTACCGGATGCTCTGGTACGCCGCGCGCGGCCGCATGAGCGGCGAGGTGACCCGGCTGTACGGCAGCCCGGCCCCCCGCAAGGACGCGCCGCTGCTCGTCAGGGTGTGATCCCGTCTTTCTTCGGCCCCTGTGCAACGCCGGCGCGTGACGGCCGATTGATCCCCTCGCAGCCGCCCGCGTGCGGCCGAGGAGGAGTCGATGACCGTCGTCTGGTCGCCGCGGCGCGTTCGTCGTGTGCGCGAGCCCGTGCCGAATCCGCGTCGTGCGATCGATGCCGTCGTGATGCTCGTCGCCGAACGGCTCGGCTTGTCGTCGCAGCAGCGGATCGTGCTGCGATATCTCGCGCTCGGCTATCGCTACCACGAGATCGGCGAGCAGCTCGGCATCCGCACGCGCACCGTCAAGTACCACGTCGACAACGTGCGCAAGAAGGTCGGCGCACGCTCGCGCGCCGAGCTGCTCGGCCACGTGTTCGCGACCCGAGGGGAATGAGCATGTGCCTCGCGATCCTGCTCGTGCTCGGTGCGCTCGCCCGTCAGCCGCCGCCCGTGGATCCGTGCGAGCTCCACTGCAGCGAGTGCGTCTCCGATTGCATCGAAGCATGCGTCGATCGCTGCGCCGGCGACTGCACGACGCCGTGCGAGCGCGGCTGTGCGCGACGCTGTCGCACGTGTCCGGTGTTCTGTCGCGAGCACCCGTGGCTCACGTCGCTTCGGCGACGCGAAGCCGACCGCCATCCATGATGCGGCCGTCGAGCGCGAGCTTGGCGACGATGGCAGCGCGCGCCGTCTTGAACGTCACGTAACCGAATCCGCGACAGCGTCCGGTCGCGCTGCGCATCACGACGCGCGCGGCCGAGAGCTCGCCGAACTCGGAGAACATCGTCCGCAGCGCATCGCTGTCGGTCTCGGGCGGGAGACCGCCGACGTAGAGCGTGCGCGCCGACGACACGGCTTCCAGGCTAGCGACGTGACGCGTCTTCGCCAAGGGGGCGATTGAGCCGCCGACGCGTTCGCTCCGCGTCGTCCATCCCACGGCGCTTCTCGCCTGGATCCATCCGTAGAATTGCCGAGCAGCACACGCGCCGCGAATCGTCAGCGCCGTTGCAACTAACTTGGCCCCTTTGGGGAAGCCGGATCACTCCGTCGCGTCGTACGGCGGCTTCGCGCGCTTGCGCTCTTTCGCTTCCTTCAACATCCCGCGCACGTTGCTGACGTGCCGCGCCCAGATGACGACCGCGGTCGCGACCGCGAGCAGCTGGTACGGGATCGGACGCCCGCCGATCACGAGCGACAAAGCGATGGCGGTCACCGCCGTGAGCGACCCGAACGCGGACACGCGCGTGAGCCACACGCTCTGCAGGTACATGACGACCGCGAGCGCGGCGACGGCGGGGTCGAGCGCGAGGAACACCCCGAGCGCGCACGCGACTCCCTTGCCGCCCTTGAAGCCGAGATAGATCGGGAAGATGTGACCGCAGACCGCGGCGAAGCCGACACACGCGAGCCCGACGGCGTCGTGCGGCCCGAGCGCGTCTGCGCGCATCGCGAGCCACACCGGCGTCGCGGCCTTGAACACGTCGAGCACGAGCACCAGCACGCCGAGCTTGGCCCCGAGCACGCGGCCCGCATTGGTGGCGCCGATGTTGCCGGAGCCCGCTTCGCGCAGGTCCACGCCCTTCACCTTCGCGACGACGACCCCCGTGGGGATCGCCGCGACGAAGTACGCGATCGCGGTCCAGAACCCGACGCTGTGCGTGACGGCGTCCAACGCGGCCGAAGAATACCCGCTTCGTGGGCTATCCGCGGCGGGCCTTCTCGTCGACGCCGCTCGTGCCGAGCCGGCTGGCGAGCACGGCCGTGACCGCGCGCAGGTCCACGTCGCGCGCGGCGAGGGCGACGAGCGCGTGGAAGACGAGGTCGGCGGCCTCCGCGGCCACGCGCGCGTCGCTCTCCGAGGCGAGCGCGCGGGCGAGCTCGTCGGCCTCCTCGCGCAGCTTGGCCTCGACCTTCGCGGTGCCGCCCGCGAGCAGCTCGCGAACGTAGCTGCGCCCCTGCGCCTGGGTCGCTCCGTGGCCCGCCTTGCGCGCGAGCACGACGGCGAACAGCTTCGCGAGCACCGCGTCGGGAGCGTCGACGGGCGGACCGTCGTCGGTCGCGAGCGCGTCGCCTTCGTGCGCGCGGAAGAAGCAGCTCGCCTTTCCCGTGTGGCACGTCGGCCCGGCGGGGACGGCCGTGACGAGCAGCGCGTCGCCGTCGCAGTCGATGCGGATGCTCGCGAGCGCGAGCGTGTGGCCGCTCGTCTCGCCCTTCTCCCACAGCGTCTGGCGCGAGCGGCTCCAGAACGTGACCTTGCCCGTCGCGAGCGTGCGCTCGAGCGCCTCGCGGCTCATCATGCCGACCATCAGCACCTGACCGGTGTCGGCGTGCTGTACGACGGCGGTGACGAGCCCGCGCTCGTCGGGTGTCGCCTCGCTCCACAGCGCGTCGACGCTCGCCATCGCGCTCACAGGATCGGCTGGCCGACTTCGGGCGGACGGACGGGCAGCTGGTGATCGGCGAGGTATCGCTTGGCCTGCGCGATCGTGTAGAGCCCGAAGTGGAAGATCGACGCCGCGAGCGCGGCATCGGCCTCGCCGTAGCCGGTGGCGAGGCCCTGGCGCAGGTGCTCGAGCGAGCCGACGCCGCCCGATGCGATGACCGGGATGCCGACCGCCCGCGACACCTCGCGGGTGATCCACAGGTCGTAGCCGTCGCGCGTGCCGTCGCGGTCCATGCTCGTCAGCAGGATCTCGCCCGCGCCCAGCTCCGCGAGGCTGCGGCACCACTCGACGGCGTCGAGGCCGGTGGAGCGCGTGCCGCCGTGGATCACGACCTCGTACAGCGGCGCCGTCTCGCCGGGGCGGCCGGGCAGCCGTCGCACGTCCACGGCGCCGACGATCGCCTGGCTGCCGTAGCGCTCGGCCAGTCGCGGCACGAGCAGCGGGTTCGCCACGGCGGCGCTGTTGATCGCGACCTTGTCGGCGCCCGCGTTGAGCAGCCGGCGCACGTCTTCCTCGCGGCGCACGCCGCCGCCGACGGTGACCGGCACGAACAGCTGCGCGGCCACCTTGCGCACGACGTCGACGAACGTCTCGCGGCCCTCGGTGGTCGCGGTGATGTCGAGCAGGCAGATCTCGTCGGCGCCCTGCTGGTCGTAGGCGCGCGCGGCCTCGACGGGATCGCCGGCGTCGCGCAGACCCGCGAAGTGCACGCCCTTCACGACGCGCCCGTTCTTGATGTCGAGGCAGGGGATGATTCGCCGTTTCAACATGCCAGGGCCTCCTCGAGGGTGAACGCGCCCTCGTACAGCGCGCGGCCGACCACGATGCCGCGGATGCCCGCGGCCTTGCACAGAGCGAGGTGCTCGAGCGAGCCGACGCCACCGCTCGCGTACACGGGGATGGCGACCGCGGCCTGGATCTCGGCGGTGGCCTGCACGGCGGGTCCGCCCTGCAGGCCGTCGCGGGCGACGTCGGTGTGCAGCACCGCGGCGGCCCCCCAGCGCTCGGCGGTGCGGGCCAGCTCGATCGCGGTGAGCTCCGCGACTTCGCGCCAGCCGTCGACGGCGACGCGACCGTCGCGTGCGTCGGCCGCGACGACGATGCGGCCGGGATGGCGCGCGCACAGATCCGCGACGCCGCTCGGCTCGCGCAGCGCGAGCGTGCCGACGACGACCGCATCCGCGCCGGCGGCGAGCGTGCGCTCGACCGACGCGACGTCGCGCATGCCACCGCCGACCTCGATCTTCGCGCCGTGATCGTGGGCGATCGCGACGAGGGCGGAGATCGTCGCCAACTGTGCGGGCGCGCCCGCGAAGGCACCGTCGAGATCGACGACGTGGATGATCTCGGCACCGGTGTCGGCGAACGACTCCACCAACCGAGTGGGCGCGACGTCGTAGATCGTCGCCTTCGCCCGGTCGCCCTGTTCGAGTCGGACCGCGCGACCCTGCATGAGGTCGATCGCGGGCAGGACGATCACCCCCAGCCCCCGAGCAGGAACGCCCGCAGGAACTTGAGGCCGGAGCGCTGGCTCTTCTCCGGGTGGAACTGACAGCCGAGCACGTTCTGGTGACGCACCGCGGCCGGGAAACGAATCCCGCCGTAGGTCGTCATCCACATGATGTCCTCTTGGCGCGTCGGCTCGACGAAGTAGCTGTGCACGAAGTAGTAGTGCTCGCCGGTGGGCTCGACCGAGTTCCATCCGACGTGCGGCACCTTCACGCGGCGGCGCAGCGGCTCGGCCACGAGGTCCTCCGCGGCGGCGGGCGCGACGACCGGCGCGAGCACGGGCGTCGGCACGTCGACGATCGTCGGCGGCATGAGCACGGGCGGCTGCGCGCCACCGATCGGATCGATCGACGGGATGTCCGGGACGACCACGGGCGACGGCGCCGGCAGCTCGCTGCCCGGACCGTTCTGCAGCGGCGGTGCATTCTCGTCGCTCACGGGCGCGTCCTCGGCATCCTGCGCGAACGAGTGCTGCACGACGCGCTCGGTCTCGGTCTCGAGCGCCGCGGTGATCGAGTCTGCCATCGGCTCGCGCGACGACTTGCTGCCGGCGAGTCGCGGCTCGACCGCGACGATCGGCTCGAGCGGCGACGAGGCGCCGGGCTCCGCGTCCTCGAACACGTTCATCGGGAACTTGCGGCAGTGACCGGGCAGGATGTGCAGACCTTCGCAGCCGCCGTTCTCGTCGCTGCTGTCGAACAACATCTGCATGCCGAGGCAGATCCCGAGGAATGGATCGCCGCGCTCGATCACCATTCGCAGTGCCGCGCCGAGGGCCCCGTCGACGATGGACTGGGTCGCTGCGCCGAATGCGCCTTGGCCCGGAAAGACCACGACGCGTGCGGTCGCGACCTTGTCGGGGTCGCCGGAAACCCGCACGGCGGCGCCCACTTGCACGAGCGCGCGCTCCACGCTGGCCAAGTTGCCGAGCCCGGCATCGACGATGGTCACTTCACGGGCCATGTGCCGCGCGCGGTTGTATCACACCTCGCAGGCAAAAAGCGCCAGTGAGCCGGAACCGAAGGGGCGGGACGAGCCCGCGAGCGGCTCACGGCACGACGGGCTTCGGCTCGTCTTCGTCGGCGGGCTCGCTCGCGGGATCGCGCTCGATCGACTGCGGCTGCTGATCGAGCTCCGCCATCATGTACAGCGCAGCGACGGTGAGGATCACGACGATGCAGATCACCTGGAAGGGCAGCGTGAGCAGCCCGAGAAGCCCGGAATCGCGCTCGAACGCCTGCCGCCGCCTCAGCTTGCGCGAGAGCTTCTCGTAGAAGTCCTCGGGTACCTGCACGCGCTGCAACGCGCCGACGAGCTCGACCATCTTGCGGAGATCGTCGAGCTCCTTCTGCGCCTCGGGTGTCTCGGCCAAGAAGCTCTCGAACGCTTCGGCCTCGGCCGCGTCGAGCTCCGCGTCGATGTACGCGCTCATGAGCTCGGCACTGCTCTCCTTGGGCGTGGCCATGGCGGTTCGGGGCCTTCTTCAGAGCGTACGTCGGCCGGGGCGGGTTGCCACCCTCGGCGGGACGGAGGCGGCCGCGCGCGCGGCCGGATGGGGGTTGGGTCGCATCGGGGTCACTTCATGTAGGGCTTGAGGCGGTCGCGCAGGGCGAGGCGCGCCCGGTGCAGCCGCGACTTGAGCGTGCCTTCCTGCAGGCCGGTGATCCGCAGGATGTCGTGGTACGTGAGCCCTTGGACGTCGCGCAGGACGATGAGCAGGCGGTGCTCCTCGTCGAGCTGGGCGAGCTCGGCCTGGATCGCGGCCTCGAGCCGCGTGCCCTCGGTCATCGCTTCGGGGCCCGCGATGTGGCTCGACAGCGAGACCACCGGCCCGCCCTCGCCGGCGTCGGCGTGCGCTTCGGGTGTCTCTTCCACCGGCAGGCTGCGGTGGAAGTTGCGCCCGCGCAGGTACTTGATCCTGTTCTTGCAGGTGTTCGTCGCGATTCGATACAGCCACGTGTAGAAGCGGCCTTCGCCGCGATACGTCGCGAGTGCGCGATGCACCGTGATGAAGACCTCCTGCGCGAGGTCTTCGGCTTCTTGGCGGTTGCCGATCATGCGCAGCATCAGCCCGAAGATGCGGTGCTGGTACTGCGCGACGAGCTCTTCGAACGCGCGCGCATCACCAGCGCGCGCGCGGCGGACCAACCTGCGATCGCGCGCGTCCGCGGGGCTCAGCTCGTCGTCGGTGGGCGACGCCGGTTCGGAGGCAGCGGCGGACGGCGCGTCGTCGGGCGCGTCGACGCGCTCGGCCACGTCGGAGTGGCGGGCGTCTTCGCTGCCCACGGTCGCAGCCACAGTCGGCTGAGACTACTCGACCCCGAGAGGGTTCCCAGGAGCTTCTACAAATCCGGGTGGATTCGCAGGCCTAGGTTGAACCCGAGGATGGTCTCTTTGTGCGCACCCATCACCTGCTGCGAGAAGCCGAAGCCGACGTCGACGCCGACGCTGCCGACCGGCGGCGACCGGATGTAGGCGACGCCGCCGCTCACGAACACGCGGTCGTCCTTCTTGCCCTTGCCGCGGCTGTCCCACACGGTGCCGAATCGGATCGGCACGGGCCCCACGACGTACTCCGCACTGCCACCGTAGACGAGCCGGGTGTGCTTCTCGAAGCGGAAGGTCGTGAAGTCGTGGAAGCCGTCGGCGTTGATGCTGAAGTCCTGGTGGTGCAGCGGGAACACCGAAGCGCCCCACCCGAAGCCGAGCGGATAGTCGGACAGCTCGGACAGATAGCCGTGATCGATCGTCGCGTCCTCGGCCGCTTCGACGCCCTCGATCCGGACGTCGCGCTCGTCGGTGTACGGCGCGGCGTTGTTGCCGGTGAGGTTCGTGCCGGTGAGACCGATCGCGGCCCAACCCGCGAGGTTCGCGGTGAGGCTCACGTCGAGACCGAACGCGTTGAGCTTGTCGGCCGCGTTGTGAGCCGTGCCGTCGTCGTCCTGGTAGCGCAGCGACACGTACTGGTACTTCGGCTTGACCGCGACGGCGAGCCAGCGCTTCACGATCGAGACGCTGAGCACCAACATCGCCTCGTGGCCGAAGCGCGAGAGCTTGAAGTCGTGCTTCTCGCCCGCCGGGTCCACGAACGCGATGCGCGGCTTGCCGCTCATGAACAGGTAGCCGAGCCCCAGCGACACGCGCGCGTTGTTCAGCGAGTCCATGATCACGATGCCGACGCCGCTCGTCCGGCTCTGGATGTTGAGCTGGTACATCGGCTCGATCGCGAACGTCTGCGAGAACGACATGTTCGACGGGTTGAGCAGCACCGCGTTCGTGCCGTACGTCGAGCCGCGGCCCGTGCCGCCCATCGCGAGGTTGCGCGAGCCGTCGACCGCCGGTGACGCGGCGGCCTCGCGCGCGAACAGGCCGGCCACGAGGGCGAGCGCGAGCGTGAGACGGACCGACACTGCGCGTCGGTGCAGCAAGGTGCGTGCCCGGTCCGCGCGTCGTCGGTGCGGCGCGGCCTTGGACGTCTGGCGCTCGGCCGCGCCGGTCCCCTCGATGTCATCGTGGCAGGACGCGAGTGCGCGCGCGTCAGGCTGGCAACCCGGGTCCATGGCGGGGCCGAGCATATGTCGAGGGGCCGACCTCACCAAAAAAGGCCCCGTACGACTGATAGAGTGTCCGGTGCCATGACGACAGGACGTTTCGACGTGGTGGTCGTCGGCGCGCGTGCGCGCGGATCGCAGGCGGTCGTGGAGCTCGCGAGCGCGGTCGGGCGGATCACCGGGCTCGCCCCCGGCGCCGTGCAGCGCGGCCTCGAGGGGGGCGAGGTCGTCGTCCACCAGGGGTTGTCGAAGATGCAGGCCGTGGTCGCCGCGCGCACGGTCCAGCAGCTCGGCGCGATCGTGGACGTGCGGCCCGCGAAGGGCGACGACGGGGCGATCCCGGTCGAGCCCGACCCCGACGGTGCGCGGGACGATTCGTCACCGGTCGAGGAGATCCCGCCGCCGATTCCCGAGCCGCCGCCTCCTCCGCGGTCGACGCGACCCGAGCCTCCGGCCACGCCCGCGGGCCCGGGCGCGACGATCGATCCCCACGCGCCCGTGCTCGAGCTCGACGGGCCTCCGGTCGCGCCGCGCTTCGCGATGGTCGGTCCGGCCGAGACGAAGCTCGAGCTCGATCTGGGGGCGGCTGGGCTCGCGTCCACGCCGAGCGGCACGTCCGCGCTCATGCGCGGCGCGCCGGTGTCCGGTCCGAGCGGGGCGGTCAAGCGGCCGAGCGGATCGTTCCCCGCGCTCGAGCCGTCGGGCTCGATGCGCGCCGCCGTGCCGTCGGGGCCGCATCCGATCGCGCGCCAGGGGTTGCTCGTGGAGGACCAGCTCGCGTCGGGACTCATCGGCGCCGCGATCGGGGCGACGCTCGGCATGCTCGTCGCGTTCGCGGTCGTGCGCGGCGATGCGAAGGCGATCGCGGATCGGCTCGAGCCCGAGCTCGCCGACTCGATCGCCGATCCCATCGGGGTCGATGCGGGTCGTCGGCGCGCGCCCGCAGCCGTGCTCGCGGACATCGACGCCGGGCTCGCCGACGTGCGCGGCACCTATTTCACGATCTGGGCCGCGATCACGGTGCCGCTCGGCGCGGCCGCGGGGCTGCTCAAGCGGCCGATTCGGTAGCGACCGCGACGTCGAGCGTGGGCTCGGTCGTCTCGCTCGCGGGCGTCTCGCTCGGGGTGGATGCGAGCCCGTCGACGCGCAGCGCGGCCCAGGCGAGCGCGACGAAGAGCAGCGCCATCGCGCTGACGGCCGCGCTCTCGAGATCGTCGAGCCGCTGGACCTCGTGCAAGCGATCGAGCGGGCGGCCCGCGACGAGATCGACGCGCGCGTACGCGGCGTACAGCGCAGGTACCAGCAGCGCGCGCCACAGCGCCATGCCGATCACGAGCACCATCGCGAGCGCCGCGGCGAGTCGCGACCGCGTCCACCGCGGTACGAGCACGAACGCACCGAGCGTCGCGCCGAGACCGATCTCCGCGAGCCGCAGGTGCAGCGGTTCGGCGAGCGAGCGTGCGAGGTTGGCGTCGACCAGCGTGTGGCCGTGCGCGAGCATCGGCACGACCACGAAGCGGCCGAGCACGAGAGCGGCGAGTGCGGTGGCGACGACGACGAGCCCGAGGCACGCGGCGGGACGCAAGGACGGCGGATCGATCGACACTCGTCTCGGCCGGTAGCACGCGCGCGCGGGCCGGCGCCACAAACCGGCGAAGGGCTCGACCCCCGGCGGTGCGCGGGGCTATCGTGGGCCCGTGTCGGGCATGCACTGGAGCCGTCGCGACTGGCTGCACGCGCTCGGAGCCGCGACCGCGACCGGGCTCGTTCCGGTGCGCGCCGGAGCGTGGAGCGAGCGCGTGCTCGCCGAGGCGCACTCCAACTACAACCACATCGTCGTGGCGGAGCGCGGAGACATCCGCACGATGTACTTCGAGGTCGACGGTACGTACTTCATCGAGTCGCGGCTCGATCGCTCGCACGCGCTCAGCCTCGATCTCGACTACACGCGCACGATGATGGCCGGCTTCCTCGTGCAGCCGAAGATCCAGCGCATGCTGATGATCGGGTTCGGCGGCGGGCAGATCACGAACTACCTGTTCCGGCGATTCCCGGGCATCGAGATCGACGCCGTCGACATCGACGGTGAAGTGATCCGGCTCGCGCGTGAGTACTTCGACGTGCCGGACGACCCGCGCTATCGCACGCATGCAGAGGACGGGCGCGTGTTCGTGGAGCAGGCGCCCACCGACGCGCGCTGGGACATGATCATGCTCGACGCGTTCCGCGGCGTGTTCGTGCCGTTCCACCTCAAGACCAAGCAGTACTACGAGGCGCTCTTGTCGCGGCTCACGCCCGGCGGCGTCGTGGTGGCGAACCTGCACAAGAACACGCGCATGTACCCGAGCGATCGCACGACGTTCGATGCGGTGTTCCCCACGGGCTACGCGTTCACCGCCGAGAGCGGGCTGCAGACCACCTACGTCGCGAGCGCGAGCGAGACGCAGCTCGGCGCGTACGACGTGCGCGCGCACGCGCGGTCGATCGAGGGGTCGTTCGACTTCGATCTGCTCGGGCTCGCCGCGCGCTGGTACCTCGGCCGCGATTACCAGCGCGGCGAGGTGCTGAACGACGACTTCGCCGAGGGCACGACACCGGACGCGGCCGAGCGCCACAACCTGCGCTGCCGCGGCACCGACTGCGCGTATCCGACTCATCGTTGATGTAAGGGGAAGAGCTCCGCTCTTCCCCCTCCGGCCGGCGAAGCCGTCCGGAGCCTCCCCCTTCTCCGGCGCTGGCGCGCCTCCTGGTGCGCCGGTGCTTCGTGTGGGGGGCGCGATCGCTCCCGCTCCGCCGCCCTACCGCAGGAAGGCCTCGATCGCCTTCAGCTCCTCGGCCCAGCGCTTCGCGTCGGTGCGGTACGAGGCCTGCGCCTCGCGGGCGAGCTCGACCGCGCGCGAGCGATCGCCTTCGGCCATCAGCGCGCGGGCGATGATGAACTTCGACTCCGCGAGCAGCGTGGGATCGACCTGCTTCACCGCTTCGCTCACGAGCGCGTGCTCGGCCTTCGCACGCGCCTCGGCGGGGCGCCCGAGCGCGAGCAGGGCCTTGCCCATCGCGTTGTCGACGTAGATGAGGTTCGGATGGGCGGGCCCCTGCGCGCGCAGGATGAGCGCACCTGCGCGCTCGAACACGTCGAGCGCCTCGGCGTGACGCTGCTGGGCCGCGAGAGTGTAGCCGATCTGCATGTGCGACACCGCGACGTCCGGGTTGTCGGGGCCGAGCTCCTGCCGCCAGATCTCGAGCGCCTCGCGGTGACGCTCCACCGCGTCGTCGAGCCGCCCCTTCGCGCGCAGCAGCTGCCCGAGCTCGTCGAGCGCCGTGGCGACCTCGACGTTGCGATCGCCCTGCGCAGCGCGATGGATCGCGAGCGCGTGCTCCGACAGATCCAGCGCCTCGTCGAGCTTGCCCTGGATGCCCAGCGCATACGCGAGGTGGCGCATCGCCGCGGCCGTGAGCGGGTGCTCCGCGCCGTACGACTCGCGATAGATGTCGATCTCGCGGCGGTGCAGCGCCTCCGCCTTCGTCGCATCGCCGCGCTGGCGCGCGATGCCCCCGATGTTGCCCAGTGCGATCGCGAGCTCGGGCGAGTGCGGGTCGCGTTGCTCCCAGAAGTCGCGCACGCGGCCGTGCATCGCGAGCGCACTCTCGTAGTCGCCGGCCGTCATCGCGATCGAGGCCTCGGCCGACACGATCGTCATCTCGAGCCGGCCGTCGTCGTCGACCGAGCGCAGGAGCGCCCGGGCCGTGTCCGCCCAGAACCTGCCGGTGTCCGCGTCGGCCAGCCGCGCGCCCACCGAGAACGCGAGCTTGCTCGCCAAGAACACCGCCTGCCGGTGATCGCCGGCGACGAGCGCCGCGCGGAAACCGTTCTCCCAGCTCGTGCGGGCGGCTTTCGTGGCACCGGTGTCGAACTCCACGAGCGCGCGCACGGCCATCAGCTCCGCGGTGAGCGGAGGGTGATCGACGGCCAGCGCTTCGTCGGCCAGCACGCGCAGCTCGTCGTTCGCGCCCTCGAGCGCACCCGCGATCGCGCGCGCGTGCAAGCGTGCGAGCTCGGCTTCCACCCGCGCGATGCGGTCGCGCTGCGCGGGATCGCCGGGCAACGGCGTGCGAGCGTCGAGCGTGCGGGTGTCGCTGCACGCCGCGAGATCGTCGAGCGCGCGCGCGGCATCCACCGCACCGATCACGACCTTGCGCTCTCCCGACGCGTACAGATCGATCAGCGCTTCGAGCTCGGCGAAGCCGCGGTCGAGGCACGCCATGCGCAGGTCCATCAGCGCTTCGGACTGCTCGCCGTGCACGCGCGTGGCTCGGCAGGCCTCGGTGCGCGCCTCGGCCCAGCGACCGGTCCATGCGTCGACGATGCGCTCGGTGCTGGTCCACGTATCGCGCGCGAAGGGAAAGTCGGACGCTGCGAATGCCGCCGCGATCTCGGCGCGCCGAGGGTCGTTCCAGACCTCCGCGACGCGCTCGCCGGCGCCCGTGCACGGCGTCGTAGCACCCGAGTCGCCACGCCCGATCGCGAGCACGCCCGCGACGCCCACGGCGATGCCGATCGCACCGATGCCGACGCGACGCACGGTGCTGCGCTCGCGCTCGAGCTCCGTCACCACGGCCGCCATCGTGGGGAAGCGCTCCTCCGGCGCCGTCGACAGCCCGCGCACGAGCATGCGATGCAGCCACCGCGGTGCTCGACGATCCGCTGGCGGCGTGCGCAGCTTGCCGTGCACGATCGCGAATGCGATGGCCGCATGCGTCTCGCCGGCGTACGGCCGCGACCCGTAGAGCGCCTCCCACAGCGCCACGCAGAACGCGAACTGATCCGATGCCGCCGTCGCACCGCCGGCGACGTGCTGCTCGGGGGCCATGTACGCCGGCGTGCCGACGATCGCACCGTGTTGCGTGAGCTCCTCGTCGAACGACGCGACGCGACGGATCGGCAGGTCGTCCGCCTCGGCGCTCGCGGGCGCGGAGTCGCTGCCACCGGCAGCGCGCGCGAGCCCGAAGTCGAGCACGCGCACGCGTCCATCGTGACCGACCATCACGTTGTCCGGCTTGAAGTCGCGGTGGACCACGTCGGCCTGGTGGGCCGCCGACAGGCCGCGTGCCGCCTGGCGGAACACGTCCACGACCTCCCGCCAGTGCCGCTGCTGCGCGGCCGACCACTTCCGCAGCGTGGTGCCGTCGACGTACTCCATCGCGAGGAACACGGCGCGCTCCTTCGCGCGCGCCGTGGCCCCCAGCCCCGCGGCGACGTCACCGTCCACCGTGCCGACGTCGTGCACCTGGATCACGTTGGGATGGCCGACGCGGGCGAGCGCCTGGGCCTCGCGCACGAGTCGGGCCTTCACCTCGGCCGCGCGCCGCTCGAAGCCTCCGCGCACGACGACGAGCTTGAGCGCGACGCGGCGGTCCAGCTCGGGATCGTACGCGCGGTAGACCACTCCCATGCTGCCCGCGCCGATCCGCTCGAGGACAACGTACCGACCGACGGTCGCACCGCGCTGCAGGCCCGCGCTCTTGGGCGAATCGCCCTCGCGCTCGCCGTCGTCGACCACGTCGGCCGCGGTGACGAGCGGTTCGCCCTGCCCGCTGCGGGCGGTTCGCTCGGTCTCGCCGCGGTCCGCCTCCGCGTCGGGTCGACCGCTCGAGCCTTCGCCCACCACGCCTTGTCGTATCATGCGCGTCATCGTGATGCGCTCCAATGAACGTGCCGAGTGGGTGCTCGCCTCCACGCTCGGACTCGCGGCCGCCTGTGCGAGCGACGCCGAGGACGACGGCGGTACGGGCGAGGCGAGCACGAGCGAGTCCACGGCGACCGACGACGGCGCAGGACCGAGCAGCGCGACGCTCGACGATGCCGACGACAGCGACGGCGGGTCCGGTTCGGCCGACGATGCGCCGCAACCCACCACGAGCTCCGACGACACGGCGGACGACACGGACACCGGCTCGTTCCCCGAGCCGGTGCCCGACGACTGCATCACCGAGGTCACACCGGGCCATCACGAGTTCCAGTGCGACGGCCTCACGTACGACGTCGAGGTGCCCGACACCTGCCTCGAGATGGCGTGCGGGATGATCTTCGACGTGCACGGCTACACGATGAGCGCGCAGATGGAGGACGCGAACACGAACCTGCGCGCGCTCGGCCAGCTCCACGGCTACATCGTCGTGCAGCCCAACGCCGAGCCGGATCCGCCGGCGGCGAGCTGGTCCGCCGCGATCGACGATCCGAAGGTGTTCGACTTCATGGAGCGCACCGCCGCGGCGTGGCACGTGGATCCGAATCGCTGGCACTTCACCGGCTTCTCGCAGGGCGGCTTCATGAGCTGGCGCTTCATCTGCGATCACGCCGACGTGCTCGCCTCGGTCGCACCGGGGGCCGCGTGCGACGGCGAGCTGGGCTTCGGCGACTGCACGTTCACCGGCGAGGACGTGCCGAGCGAGCCGATCGACATCCTGTACCTGCACGGCACGAGCGATGCGCTGATCAACTTCGCCTGCGCGGGCCCGCGGCGCGACGCCGTGGTCGCGCACTTCGGGCTGGGCGAGGAGGAGGTCGTCGAGGAGGACGACGAGCACCGGTGGACACGACACACCGGCGACGACGCGGTCTACGAGTTCATCGAGCACGACTACGCGGCGGCCACCGGCATCATCGCGGGCCACTGCTTCCCGGGCAGTACCGACGAGAGCGGTGCGCCCGGCCAGCTGTTCTCGTTCGCGTGCGTGCAGCCCAACGCGTTCGTGTGGGGCGAGGCCGTGATGCAGTTCTTCATCGATCACCCCAAGGGGTGATCTACTTCTTTCCGAACAAGCCCGCGAGCCCGCGCCCCTTGTTCTGCGCTTCCTGCTTCTGCGCGCGCAGGGCTCGGGCGTGGCGCTCGGCGTCGATGAGCCGCGGGTCGAGCTCGATCGCGCGCGACAGTGCCGAGATGGCGGGATCGATGGCGCCGAGATCCTTGAGCACCAGCCCGCGGAAGTAGTGCGCGCGCGCGATGTTCGGCGCCTCCTTCAGGATCGCCGCGAGCGTCTTCTCGGCGTACAGCCCGTCCTCGCGCGAGCGCGCGGACTGGCCGTAGTTGCAGTACGTCACGACGGCGCGCAGGTCGGGCTCGTCGGGCGTGAGCTGCAGTGCGCGCGCGTAGAGCTCGAGCGCGCGGTCGAGCCGGTTCGCGCGCAGGAACTTGTCGCCGTCGCGCGCGAGCAAGTCGCTCTCGAACGCGACACGAGCCATCTGCGTCGCGTCGGCGCCGCTCGTGGGCGCGACGCCCTTCTCCACGGCGACGCGCAGGTTCTCGCGCGCATCGGCATCGGACAACAGCGTCTGTGCTTCCGACAGCGCCGCGAAGACCCGGTTCACGCGCGGTCGCAGGTAGCCGAGCCCGCGCCCGGTGAGCGCGTCCGGATGGAATCGCCGGCCGAGGTCGGCGAAGGCGCGCTTGATTTCGCGCTTGCCCGCAGTGAGCTCCACGCCGAGCAGCGCGAACGCGTTCGCGTTGCCGGCGATCTTCTGCTCGATCGCCTCGAGCGCGGCGACGAACGCCTCGGGCCCGAGGTCGGAGTCGGCGGGCTCCGGGGCGGACGGCGGCAGCTCGCTCGCCGTCTGTCGTCGCGGCGGCGCGGGAGCATCGGCGGCCGTGAACGTGGGCGTCGCTCGCCTCGGTCCGCGCGTCGTCTCGAGCGTCGGCGTGGGTCGACGCGCCGCCGCGTTCGCGCGCGCCGCATCGATGCTGCCGGGCACCGGCGTGTGGCGGCGATCGCCGGGGCTGGTCGGCGTCGCGCGGCGCTCCGTCGATTCCGCGGCCGCTGCGGCCGCACCGACGCGGAGCATCTGCGTGCTGAACAGGATGTAGACGATCTGCGCGGCACGCGGGCGCGACAGCCCCGGCAGGCGCGCGAGATCCTCGAGCGTCGTGGGCTTGCCGAGCGCAGTGAGCACCGGCTCGTCGGAGGGGCGGAAGCGGAAGTGCGAGACGTAGCGCTGCACTGCGGACGTGGCCGCGAGCGCGCCGTGCAGCGCCGGGCCCATCTCGATGTCGACGCGCGGCAGATCGTAATGCTGTGTGACACCGAGCGAGATCAGCTCGAGCACGTTGACCTTGCCGATGCCGCTCGGCGCTTCGTAGGCACCCGCCGTGACGAGCGCCTCGCCGTCGCGCAGCCGGAAGGTGTCGACGAGCTTGCGCAAGCACTGGCGCTTGAGCCCCTCGGTGAGCGCGGCGGGCTGCACGAGCCCGAGCCGCAGGAGCACGTTCCCGAGCATGCCACCCTCGCGCGCCATCACCGTGAGCGCTTGCGCGAGCCCGTCCGCGGACAGGAGCCCGGCCTCCACGAGCACTTCGCCGAGCACCGCCGGAGACAGCCAGTCCGTGTAGATCGGCGCGCCGCCCTCGAGCCAGATCGTGCGCGAGCCGGCCGGCTCGGGCTGGTCGAGCTGCACGATGCCCGTGAACCGCTGGTGCAGGAGCGCGAACCACAGCCGGGCGACGGGCCATTGCTCGATCCGCAAAGACTTCGTCGCGCCACGGGGCCGTCCGAGCTCCATCGCGGCGCCAGCATAGCATGCGCTCCTGTTCGCGCCCGGCGCTGGCAGTCCGTGCGAGACCTCTTGGGCGCGCGTGGTGAGCCTGATAACTTTGCACGCGGATGAGCATCAGCTTCCTCGACAACGGTCTGCGGATCCGTTTCTCCGGGAAATCGGATATCGGGCGCGTCCGCAACCACAACGAGGACGACATCCTGTTGCCGAGCGAGATCCCGATTGCCGCCGTATCGGACGGCATGGGCGGACACGCTTGTGGCGAGGTCGCCAGCCATCTCGCCGTCGAGACGGTGGACAACTACTACGCGCGGACCTGCGCCGAGGCGCCGCCGAACTGGCCATTCCGCATGCCTCAATTACAGATCGAGCGCGACCGCATGACGGCGGCCATCAAGCTCGCGAACACGCGCATCCACGAGACCGGCCTCGGCGACCCGTCCAAGAAGGGCATGGGTTGCACGATCGATGCGATCTACTTCAGCCAGGGGCGCTGCTACATCGGGCACGTCGGCGACAGTCGCGTCTACAAGATCCGCGGCAACCAGATCACGCAGGTCACCGAAGATCACTCGCTGTTGAACGACTACCGTCGCATGCGCGAGATGAGCGGCGACGACATCGACAACTTCGGCTACAAGAACGTCGTCGTGCGCGCGCTCGGCCTCGCCGAGCACGTGTTCGTCGACATCTACGTCGAGGAGTACCAACGCGGTGACATCTTCGTGCTGTGCTCGGACGGGCTGTCCGGCATGCTCGCCGATCCGAACATCCTCGCCACGTGCACGCGCTTCGAGAGCCTCGACACCGCGACGAACACGCTCGTGAACCAGGCGAACGAGGCCGGCGGCGTCGACAACATCTCCGCCGTGCTCGTGCGCATCGAGCAGGGCTAGTCGCCGTACGCATACGCGACGACGGTGGTCGGCCACACACCGCCTTCGCCGATGCCGGCGATGTCGAGCTCGAACACGTGCGGTCCCGGGGTCGCGAGCGCGGCGAGATCGATCGGAAGCGGCGTCACGGGCGAGCCCGGGCACCAGTTCGCACGAGGGGCCTGCACGCTCTGGATCGCACCGCACGGGTTCTCCGCGCAGTAATCCCACTGCCACTCGTCGGGCACGATCGTGCACAGCTCGAGGCAGTCGTCGCGCCACGGCTCGATCGTGCCGAGCACGGTGTCGTCGAAGCGCAGCGTGTGCTCGCGACGGCAGAACTCGTCGGCGGGCCCGATGCAATCGGCGCCCACCGGACCGCCGCCGTGACCGGACACGAGGTAGTCGATGCGCGCGGACGTCGTGCCCTCGGGCAGCTCGAACGGGATCGACACGGCCCCGGTCCTCGCGGTCACGTCGCCGTGGTGCAGCGGGATCGCGGCGAGCACGTCACGCGGTGCGGGGCCGGGCGCCACCGCGACGCGTGCGGTGAGGAACCATCCGCCGGCCGATCCGCTCACCTGGCCCGCCGCGTCGGCCCACGTGCTCACGAACCCGCGCAGCACGTGGGCACCGGGGCGCGCGTTGGCCCAGTCGGTGAGATCGACCTCGGTGGTGAGCGGCCCACCGAACGGCGTGATCGTGCGGAGCAGCTCGAACGTCTCGCCGTCGGGATCGGCGGTGACGTTCGCGATGCGATCGAACGCGTCGCACGACGCCGGCCAGTTCTCGCCGGCCGGCGGCGGGTCGTCGGTCCACTTGTCGAACGGGAAGCACGGAGACTCGAGCTCGAGCACGAGCCGCACAGAGGCGAACGGGCCGTCGCCGAGATCGATGTCGGCGTCGACGCTCTGGCTCGCGTCCACCGACGACACCCACGCGTGCTCGAACGCGACGATCTCGAACGGATCGGCGGGCGCGCCCGTGGAGCTCGAGTCCGGGTCGGAGGAGGAGGAGGACGACGACGCCTCCGTGGATCCTCCGCTCGTCTCGGTGCCGGTCGCGTCGCCCTCATCGGAGCTCGACGGCTCCGCGAACGTCGAATCGCCGGCCTCGTCCCCTTCTCCGGTCGGTTCGGACCCGCACGCGCTCGCGCCGATGCTGGTGAGCACGGCGAGGGTGCGTGCGAGGCCTCGGGCGTTCGGGCGGTCGGGGAGGGGGCGAGGCACGGCGTCTGTCCGGGTAACCGATGGCGACCCGGCGGTTCCCCGGAATCGTCACGCCCGCCGGCGCGCGGCGGGAGCGGCCGGACGCGCCGAGCGCAGCCGCTGCCCGAGGTCCGCCGGCGTGTCGTCGCGGGTGTCCTGCAGCGCGGCCTCGAGCTGCGTGCGTGCGCGCGCCAGCCGGCTCTTCACCGTGCCGCTCGGCACCTCGACCACCGCAGCGATCTCGTGCACGCCCATGTTCTCCCAGTAGAAGAGCTCGACCACGATCTGGAAGTCGACGGGTAGGGCGCGGAGCGCTTCGACCACGCGCCGCCGCAGCGAGCGGCGGGCCGCGACGCGACTCGGCGACGTGTCGGGCGCGAGCGCCAGCGAGATCGCCGAGGCTTCCGCCGGCGAGAACACCTTGTTCGAGCGCCGTTGCTTGCGCCAGTGCAAGAGGAGCTGGCGACGCGCGATGCCGAAGAGATACGCCTTGAAGCTCGCCGCATCGCGAACCCGCGGCGCACCCTCGACGAGGCCCAGGAACGTCTGCTGCACGAGATCGTCGACGCCTTCGTCGAGCTTCGCGCGCACGAACCGATACACGCTCGTGAAGTGGCGCGCGACGAGCAGATTGCCGGCCTGCGCGTCGCCCTCGCTCCACCGGAGCAGCAGGTCTTCGTCGCGCATGCTCACGGGGCCCCGAGCTCGCGACGCGCGATGACGACGGCCATGTCGTCGTCGGCTTCGCCGGCGAGGCCCATCGCGAGCGCGCGGCGGTAGCTCGATCGGGCCTCCGCGACGCGACCCAGCCCGCGCAACGCCTCGCCGTGCAGCGTGCGCGCGTTCAGCTCCTGCGGTGTGCCGGTGTCCGCGACGAGCTCGAACGACGCGTCCAGCAGCGCGAGCGCATCGGCGTGCCGACCCGCGCGCGTGTGGATCGCGGCCAGGTTGTTGAGCGACGACGCGACGAGCGGATGGCCCGGCGCGAGCGCGAGTCGGCGGATCCGCAGCGACTCCGACGCAGCAGCTCCGGCCTCGGTCCCGCGCCCGGCCTCGAGCAGTGCGTTCGCGCGGTGGTTGTGCGAGCGCGCGAGTCGGGGATGGTCGGCACCGAGCGCCTGTAGCTGGATCGCGATCGTCTCGTCGTACCGGTCGATCGCCTCGTGCAGCTCGCCGCGGCGGTACGCCAGTCCACCGCGCAGGTGGGCGAGCTCGGCGACGAGCAGCGGCGGTTCGCCGAGCTTCGCGATCGCGTCGCTCGCGAACCGCAGCCACGTCTCCGCGTCGTCGGTGTGCCGCCGCTCGACCCCGTCGATCCACGCGAGCCGCAGCCACGCGTCCGCGGCCAGGTGTCGGGCACCGACCTCGCGCGCGGCAGCGATCGCCTGCACGAGATGCCGGCGTGCATCGGTCCATTCGCCGCGGGCCTCGCGGATGGAGGCGAGCACGATCTCGACGCGGGCCTGCGTCGAGCGATCGCCGGTGACGCGTGCACGCTCGGCCACCGGGGCGGCGAGCGCGAGCGCATCTGCGGGTCGACCGATGCCGATGAGCAAGCCCGCGCGCGCGATCACGTCGTGGTCGGCGAGATGCGGCTCGCTCGCGTCGACGTGCTCGGGGGCGCAGGTGCTCACCGGCGCGACGACGTCGTCGAGCGCGCCCGCGACGACCGCGGGCGTCAGGCCTTCGGCGACGGCGAGCTCGCGCACGGCCCGGAGCTCGTCGAGCGTGCGATCGAGGCACGCGGCCTGCGCGTTCGCCAGGTCGGGCGAGCGCTCGCCCCTGCGCAGGGAGACACATCGCTCGCGATCGATCGACGCCCATGCGCTCGTCCGCGCCTCGAGGTCGCTGCCCGGCAGCGCCTCGTCCCACGCGGCGAGCTCCGCATCGGCACGCTCGACGCCCTCTGGTTGCACGCAGGGGTCGCGACCGACGACGAGCGCGACGACGATGCTGGTGAACGCGACGCCGGCGCCCACGAAGGCTGCCGTCCGGCGCGCATCGGCCCGCGGCGCGAGCACGGCGAGCAGGGCATCGACGGACTCGAAGCGCGCGGCCGGATCGGGCGCGAGCGCGCGCGCGATCACGGCGCGCACGCGGGCCGGCAGCTTGGTCGGCGGCGCGTAGATCCCGTCGGCCTTCGCCTGGGCCATCGCGGACGCAGGCCCGGCGAACGGGCGGCGCCCGACGAGCGCTTCGTACAAGGACACCGCGAACGCGTACTGATCCGCGCGGGCGTCCGCGGGCGCGCCGCGATGCTGCTCCGGGGCCATGTACGGCACGGTGCCGACCACCGCGGTGCCCGGCGTGGCCGTCGCGCTCGCATCGCGCGCGAGGCCGAAGTCGACGACGCGCACGAGCCCGTCGCGTCCGAGCAGCACGTTGCTCGGCTTCACGTCGCGATGCACGATGCCGAGCCGATGGGCGGCCGCGAGTGCGCGACCGACCGCCACGAACACGCCGAGGATCTCCCCGAGCGATCGCTTGCGCGCCGCGAGCCAGCGGCCGAGGTCGAGCCCGTCGACGAGCTCCATCACGAGGAACGTCTCGCTCGTGGGGATCGTGCCGTCGAATCCGGGCAACGGTACGAGGTCGCGCGTGCGTCCGACGTCGTGCACCTTCACGACGTGGGGATGCGCGAGCTTGGCGAGCGTCCGCGCCTCGCGGAGCAGTCGAGCCTCGTCGCGCTCGGTTCGTCCCTTGCGCAGCAGCTTGATCGCGACGTGCCGATCGAGCTCGGAGTCGTAGGCGCGGTAGACCACGCCGTCGCCGCCCTCGCCGAGTCGACCGAGCACGAGGTAGCGACCCCTGTCCGGCGCGGACAGGGTGCAACCGAACAGCTTCTCCTCGAGCGCAGCGCGCGAGGCCGCGGCGCCGAGCGAGGCATCGGCGGCCTCCTCGGCGACGTCGACGAGCACCGCATGCAGCTCCGCGTCCGACCGTTCGTCGACGGGTGCCGGCGTGCGAGCGTCGGACGATTCCACGACCGCATCATACGCGCGCGCCGTGGAGGGGCCGGTCCGCGATTGCGATCCCCGCAAGGGGTGCGCGTGCGGATCCGCCGGTGACGGCCCCGGCGTCCGAGCCCTGAAATTCGATCGTCCACGACGATTTGCGCGGGACTGATGCTCGCGACGGTCGATGAGAGCATTGTGACCCTCGACGACGTGCTCGATCCCCTCGCCCCGGACCCCGACGCCCCCGCCGCCCAGCAGGACGACCGTGACCGCGCGTCCGATCCCGACGAGCTCGTGGCCGGCCTGCAGCGGCTCGGCTACGAACGGTTCCGCTCGGGCCAGCGCCACGCGATCGAGACCCTGCTCGCGCGCGGCAGCTTGCTGCTCGTCGCCCCCACCGGCGGCGGCAAGAGCCTCGCGTATCAGCTGCCGGCCACCTTGTTGCCCGGCACGACGCTCGTGATCTCTCCGCTCGTCGCGTTGATGCAGGATCAGGTGCAGTCACTGCAGGCGCGCGGCGTGCCGGCGACGTTCCTCGCGTCGACGCTCGACAACGACGAGATGCGTGCACGCATGACCGACGTCGCGCGCGGCAGGTGCAAGCTCGTGTATGCCGCGCCGGAGCGGCTCGTGTTCCCTGGCTTCCGGGCCATGCTCGCCCGCCTGACCGTGCCGCTCGTCGCGATCGACGAGGCGCACTGCATCAGCGAGTGGGGCCACGACTTCCGGCCGGAGTACCTGCAGATCGGCGAGGTCCTGCGCGAACTGATGCCGCCGCGCGTGATGGCGTGCACCGCCACTGCGACGCCGGTGGTGCGCGACGAGATCGTGTCGCGGCTCGGCCTGCCCGACGACACGCCTCAGATCGTGCACGGGTTCGCGCGGCCGAACCTCGTGCTGCGGGTGGTGGAGCCGCGCCATGCGAAGGACCGCGAGCGCCACGTCGATGCGATGCTCGCCGAAGCGCTGGGCGGGCCGGGCGAGGGCAAGGGCACCGCGATCGTGTATGCGCCCACGCGCCGCACCGCGCAGGAGGAGTCGTCGCGGCTCGCGGCGCGCTCGTGGCGAGCGGCGGCCTACCACGCGGGGATGGACGGTGGCTCGCGTGAACGCGTGCTGCGCTCGTTCAGCGAGGGTGCGCTCGAGATCGTCGTCGCCACCAACGCGTTCGGCATGGGCATCGATCGCGCCGACGTGCGCACCGTGATCCACCTGTCGCCGCCGGGATCGATCGAGGCCTACTACCAAGAGGTCGGTCGTGCGGGGCGCGACGGCGACACCGCGTGGGGGCTGATGCTCGTGAGCCAGAGCGATCTGCCGCTGCGTCGACGACTGCTCGAGCGCGACATCGACGGACGCGAGCCCGACACCGCGGTGATCGAGCACAAGTGGGGCCAGTTCCTCGAGCTGATGCGGTGGGCCGAGGGCGGCAGCTGTCGCCACGACGCGATCCTGCGCTACTTCGACGACGACGACGAAGCGCTGCAGGGCTGCGGTCGGTGCGACGTGTGCACGAGCCTCGGCGATGCGCGCGTCGATGGGGCCGAGGCGGAGATCATCGTGCGCAAGGCGCTGTCCGCCGTGGCGCGCATCCACGGCAAGTTCGGCCTGCAGGCCGCCGCCAAGCTGCTGCTCGGCGCCGCCGACCCCCGGCTCGAGCGCGCGCGGCTGCAGGAGACGCGCACGTTCGGCGCGCTCGCGGATCGCAACGAGGCGTGGATCCTCAAGCTGTTGCGCCGGTGCATCACGGCCGGCTGGGTCGACTTCCACGGCGACGAGCGACCGGTCGTGTTCCTCACCGCCGAGGGCAAGGACGCGATGACGGGCAAGCGACCCGCGCGGCTGCTCCTGCCGAACGACGACGTCGCACCGACGAGCCGGCGGGCCGGCGAGCGCGGCGGCTCGCGCGGGGCTCCGCCGGCCGATCTCGATCCCGAAGCGCTCGCGTTGTTCGAGGCGCTGCGTCGCCATCGGCTCGACCGCGCGCGGGCCGAGGGCGTGCCCCCGTACGTGGTCGCGAGCGATCGGACGCTCCGCGACATCGCGGTGCTGCGCCCGCGCACGACCGACGAGCTCGCGATGGCCCACGGCATCGGCCCGGCCAAGATCGAGCGCTACGGCGAGCAGCTGCTCGCCGTCGTCGCGGCGGCGCGGGGCAGTGCATGACCGTCTCGCGACTCCGGTGGATCGCGTTCGCGACCTACGTCGTCGCGGCCCTCGGAGCGCACAACCTCTATCCGCTCTCGACGTTCGAGATGTACGGCGGCACGCCGCTCGCGAGCGCGAGTCGCATCGTCGTGCTCGACGGTGACGCGCCGCGCGAGGTGGAGCGATTCGATCGATGGAGGTGCGACGAGCCGCCGTCGCCCGAGCCGCAGGCGTGCCTCGCCGCGTGGCCGTTCTTCCACATGGAGGCGGTCGATCGCGCGGCGATCGAGCACGTGCGCGGTGCGAGTGCGCCGGTGCGCGGGCACGAGGTGACGATCGTGCGGCGGATCTGGCGGTTCTCGTCGGCGGACGCGCCGACGATCGAGGACTGCGTGCTCGCGCGGTGCGAGGTCGAGCCGTGAGCGAGAGTCCGTGGGACGGCGGTGATCGGCGGGCACTCGTCGCCGCGATCGCGGCCGTCGCCGCGTGGGATCTCTTCGGCGTCGTGCTCGAGCTGCTCGGGCCGCGCACGTCGGCGCATCCCGACGCACCGGCGTGGTTGCTCGCGATCGCCGGCTCGCGCGCGCTCGTCGTCGGGGTCGCGCTCGTCGGCGCCGCCGCGCTCGTGCTCGCGGTGCGGGCGCGCACGCGGCTCGTCGGACTCGTCGGCGCGCTCGCGAGCTCCGCGGTGCTCGGCGAGGCGCTCGCGGCCACGAGCGCAGGTCCGTGGCGCGCGCGCTTCTTCGTCGGTGCGACGCTGCTCGGTGCGATCGTCGGCGAAGCGTGGGCGCGATGGGCCGGCGCGGCGACGCGCGAGCGAGCGCTCGAGGCCGGGGCGCTCGGCATGCTCGCCGCCACCTGGTTCGGTGCCGGGCTGTCGAAGCTCACGCAGGCGGGGCTCGCATGGGCCGACGCGACCACGCTGCGCGCGATCGCGGTCGCGCACGCGCATGTCGACGCGCCGGGGCTCGCGGCCACGGTCGCGGAATCCGCCGACGCAGCGCGTGCACTCGCGATCGCGACGCTCGTCGTGCAGCTCGGCGCCCCGGGGCTGCTGCTGGGCCCGCGCGTGCGGCTCTGGGTCGCGCTCGCGATCGTCGGCTTCCACGTCGGCGTCGCCGTGGTCACGCGCATCGGCTACTGGCAGCCGGTGGTGTTGTTGCTCGCGTTCGCACTGCCGTGGCCGCGTTGGATCGCGGCACTGCGGCGCGACGACGTCGACGAGCCCGCGCCGCCGCACGCGGGCCGAGCGACCGCGCGCGTGCTGATGGTCTCGCTCGTGCTCGTGGCGATCGCGTGGTGGCCGGGCGTGCGGACGTACACGGCGGGGCACCATCGCGGACGCGCCGGCGTTCCGTCGCCCGTCGTCGCGCGCCGCTCGGTCGAGCGCTTCGGCCCGCTCGCCGTCGGCGACGCGCTGGCGGCCGGCTGGCACATCGCCGCACTCGAGCTCGAAGAGGACCGCACCGTCGTGGTGATCGCACACGCCGATCACGGCCGCGTCGTGCTGTGGGTGTCGCGGCGAACGGACGCGAGCGATCACAGCCCGTTCGACGGCGAGTCGGTGGCGGTCGCCTACGCGCAGGCCGCCGCGCCGGTCGATGCATTCGCGCCCGCTGCCCTCGAGTGCGCGCGCCGACTCGACGCCGCGCCGCCGTGGTGAATCAGGCCCGGAGGGCCGTGGGGACAGCCGATCAGGTCGCGGACGCGACCTCCGTCAGCCGCCCGCGTGCACGCCGGCGACGCCGGAGCTGCGTCCGGGCCCCGACGCTCGCGCAGCGTCGAAGGTCGCGCGGATGAGCGGAGCGTAACGCACGACGTCGTGCCCGATCCGCCACACGCGCTCGATCACGCGCTCGTTCACGAGCGCATCGCCGTCGAAGTCCTCGGGCCGCGCGCTCGCGTGGAACGGCAGCGTGAAGCCGTGACACCAGTTGAAGCTGTTCTTCACCGACATGATCGACATGTCGCCCGAGCCGCCACCGGTGACCGCCATGATGCCGGCGAACTTGCCGGCGAGCTCGAGCCACAGGAAGTCGAACCAGTTCTTGAGCGCGCCGCTCATGTTGCCGTGGTACTCGGGCGTGATGAGGATGAAGCCGTCGGAGCACGCGGCGGCCTCGCGCACGGCCACCACCTCGGGCAGCCGCCGTTGGCGTGGATCGACGAGCGACATCACCGGCAGCGGTCGCAGCCCCAGATCCCACGTGTCGACGAGTCCCCCGGCTTCGATCGCGGCGTCGCGCGCGATCGCGGCCATGGATCCCAGCCGACCGCCGTGCGCGGTGGTGCCCTGGACGATGAGGATCTTCGGCTGCATCGCGGAAGATGATAGCCCCGCGGCGCTGAGCGCAGAGATATCCTGTGAGCCCGATGGATCGCGGCACCGCGACACGCCGATGGCTCGAAGGCTCGCGCCGCGTCGGCGGCGGTGAGGAAATCGCATCGTTCGCGGAGCTGCGCGGCCGCCGGCTCGTCGTGCTCGAGCGGCTCGACGGCAGCGACGTGCGCGTGGGCTTCGACGGCGACCAGCTGAACGTCGACGGCGACGACGATGCGCGCACCTGGGCCCAGGCCCACCGTGACGCGCTCCTCGCCGCGCTCGGCGAGCATCGAGTGCTGCACGGCAAGTGGATGCGGCGCCGCCGCGTCGTCTACTACGACGCGCTGCCGGCGTGGCTCGTGGTCGAGGCGGTGCACGATGGTGAGTCGTTCCTCGGCGCCGCCCGTTGCCGCGAGATGCTCGCGCACACGCCGGTGGCCTTCGCACCGGTCGTGCACGACGGGGTCGTGCGCTCGCTGAAGGCCTTGCATGCGCTCGTGGGCCCGTCGAGGTTCAAGACCTCGCGCTGGCGCGAGTCGTTGCGTGCCGCGGCGCGCAACGAGGGACTCGACGTCGATCGCGTGCTGCTCGCGACCGACCCGCAGGATCTCGCGGCCGGGCTGGTGATCACGCTCGAGCAGGACGACGTCGTCGTCGAGCACCTCGACTTCGTGCGCGCGAGCTTCGGCAGCGCCGTGCTCGACGACGCCCCCGACGCGATCATCGACAACGCCGTCGCGCCGTGAGGGCGACGAGGGCGAGCCACGCCCACGACGGCACGCGGCGCTCGGTCGTGCATCCGCATCCGCCCCCGTCGCCGCCGTCGCCGTCGGCTCCCGCGCTCGCGCTCGCGCTGGCGCCCCCCGTGTCCGGGCCGCTCCCGTCGTCGGCCGGTCCGTCGAGCTCGCCCCCATCGTCGTCGCCGCCGCTGATGTCCTCGCCGTCGGCCACGTCGTCGCTGCCGGTGTCGACACCCCCTTCGCTCCCACCGTCGTCACCGGTGTCGCCGCCGCTGGGCGAGCCGCACGCGATCGCGTCGGCGAGCTCGTTCACGTACTCCTCGATCGCGGTGTAGCCCGACTCCATCACGGTCGCGTGATCGCTGCCGTCGGCAGGATCGAGGCCGTGATCGCTCTCCCACTCGTCGGCCATGCCGTCGGCATCCGCGTCGGCCGGCGGCTCGCCGGGCACGAGCCCCTCGAGGTAGTCGTCGGGATGGTGGGCTCCCCACCCGCCGCTGCGATCGATCACTTCTTGGACGATGCGCGTGCCCACGACGTCGCGAGGAAACGCGCCCGCGCACTCGAGTACCGCGTCGTACGCCGCCATGGCGTCGTCCTGGGTGGGCGCGACGTAGTCCGTGCCGGAGAACGAGAACGGTCGCGCCGCGCGAACCGCATCGGACGCGCCGATCGGATCGGCGAAGTACGGCTCGCCCCACGGGTCGTCGACGCAGCCGGTGTACTCGCCCGGATCGTCCGCGCAGTTGTTCGCGAGCCAGTAGCTGACGTTCTCGCCGCCGTCGAAGAACAGCGGGATGAGCGTGTCGTCCGGCCCTTGGACGAACGTGTTGCCGACGATCGAGATCTCGCCTGCCGCGTCGTTGTGGTTCACGAACCCGTGGCGCACGTTGTATGCGACGTTGTTGATCGACTCGGCGGGCCCCACCGCGAGCGCGGGGTTGCGGTTCCTGTTGTGGGCGAAGAGCACGTGGTGCACGGAGATGCGGCCGCCCAGGTTGAGCACGCCGTAGTTGTGCTCGCCCTCGGGATGGCCGTCGGTCGCGGCCTCCTCGATGGCCGACCACTGCAGCGTGATGTCGCTGCCCTCGTACATGTCGACGTTCTCGTCGACGCCGAACGACACGGACACGTGATCCACGATGACCTGCGAGTTCAACGAGAACCGCAGGGCGTCGTACTGCTCGCCACCGTCGCCTCCGGGAAATGGTGCGGGCCGGATCCGCACGTGACGCAGGATCACGTTGCTCACCGACTCGTCGTAGGCCGCGTAGAGCCGGCCACGGATCGTGATGCCGGCGCCGGGCGCCGTCTGCCCGGCGATGGTCACGTCGCCGTACGCGATCGTGAGCACGTTGTTGGAGTCGGACTCGTCGAACGGATCGTCCGCGTTCGGCTCGCCGAGGTCGATCACGCCGCTCACGGCGAACACGACGATGCGCGGTCCGGGCGTCTCCAGCGCTTCGCGCAGCGAGCCGGGCCCCGACTCGGCGAGCGTCGTGACGATGATCGGCTGTCCGCCGCGACCACCGCTCGCGACCGCACCGAACCCCTGCGCGCCGGGAAACGCCGGCAGCGCGCTCGCGCTCGCCGGCGCCAGCACGAGCCCCATCGAGATCAGCCAGGCACGAGCTCGCATCCCACCACGGTACCAGTTCGACGAGGTGAAAGTGCTACCGTCGTGCGCGCGTGGACGCATACGTCGGCAGCAGCGGCTTCAGCTACGATTTCTGGCGCGGGTCGTTCTATCCGGAAGACCTCCCGAGCGAGTCGATGCTGCCTTTTTATGCTGCCACCCTGCGCGCGGTGGAGATCAACAACACGTTCTATCGGATGCCGAAGGCCGACGTGATGAAGCGGTGGGCCGAGAGCGTGCCCCCGCACTTCCGCTTCGCCATCAAGGCGTCGCGTCGCATCACGCACATGGCGAGGCTGAAGGACGCGAACGACAACGTCGCGTACCTGTTCAAGCAGCTCGAGCCGCTCGGCGACAAGCTGGGCCCGGTGCTCTACCAGTGCCCTCCGAACCTGAAGAAGGATCTCGAGCGACTCCGCGCATTCCTGCGCATCGTGCCGGCGGGGACGGCCCCGGTCCTCGAGTTCCGCCACCCCTCGTGGTTCGACGAGGAGGTGTACGCCGTCCTGACCGAGCACGGGGCCTGTCTGTGCGGCAGCGACGAGGACGATCCGGACCCGCCCCTGGTCCGTACCTCGGACAGTGGCTACCTCCGCCTGCGTGCCGAGGACTACGACGAGCCGGCGCTGCAGCGCTGGATCGCCCGTGCGCGTGAGCTGTGGCCGACGCTCTACGTGTTCTTCAAGCACGAGCAGAACGCGCCGACCCTCATCGAGCGAGCCCACGGCGTGTTGTCGGAGCGCCCGGCGCCGCGATCACAGGAACCGGATGTGAGAGGATGATGTTCGTGCGCCGTCTCGGTTCCGCGCTCGCGCTCGGCCTCGCACTGGGCTCGGCCCACTGCGATCGCGAGGACGAGTACGCGTGCGAGGGCGGCGACTCGCTCGCGCTGTACGAGCGGCGCATCGCGCCCCTCATGAGCGGCGAGCACCAGTCGTCGTGCAACGAGTGCCACCTGTCGGGTGTCGACCTGGGCATCTACGCCCAGGCGGATCCGTGCGCGACGATCCAGTGCATGGAGGAGAAGGGCATCGTCGATCTCGACGCGCCCGCGGACAGCCTGGTGCTCGATTGGATCATGCGCGCCGAGCCGGCGAGCGAGCTGATCACCGAGGACGTCATCGAGTCCGAGCACGACGCGATGCTCGAGTGGATCGAGTACAACTCGCGGTGCGGCGCCACCGTGTGCGCGCCGATCGAGAACCCGTGCGGCAAGGGCACGGCGGGCTCGTGCCTGGTGCCGCCGTCGAACACGGGCTCGGGCAACCGTCCGTTCGACGATCCCGGCGATTGCCGCGACACGACGCTCGAGGCCGGGTTCGCGACGCTCGTGTACACGTGGCGTGGCCGCTGCTATCCGTGCCACTTCGACAGCTTCGTGGACGAGTCGGTGGAAGCGCCGCGGTGGATCTCCGACGCCTCGTGCGACGTCGGAGCCCTGCAAACGATGCGCAACGTGGTGGAGAGCGGCCTGCTCGACCCCCAGGATCCCACGCGGAGCCTCCTCTTGCTGAAGCCGCTGGCGGTCGCCGAGGGCGGGGTGGAGCACGGGGGTCACGACAAGTTCTCGGGCCAGGACGACCCGGCGTACCAGGACATGCTCGCGTGGATTCAGCGGTGGGCCGCGTGTAACCAGTAGCGGTGGGCCGCGTGCAATCCGTAGTGCGACGGCTATAGTGCGCTCGCCGATGGCGACCCACTACAAGTCGCACACGTTCAAACAGGACGACACCTGGGAGACGATCGACACGTATTGGAGCAGCCCACTCTCGTACTGGTCGACGAAGAGCCTGCGGATCGAGCCACCGGTGCCGTTGCGCGTGCGCACGCTCGGTCGCACCGTGCGTCAGTCGGATGCCGGGTGGATCAACTACGGTGGCCCATCGGCCATGCTCGTGCAGTCCGTGCAGGCCAGGGGCAGCGCGGGACAGCGCGTGCGGTCCGAGATCAGCGACGAGCCGATCAGCGAGGACGAGGCCTGACGCTTGCGTCGGCGTGCCGAGTTCGCGATGCTTGGCGCATCGTGTCCCGGCGGTGGCTGATCCCCTGGTTGATGGCGAGTGCGACCTGCGTCGTCATCGACGACCCGGATCACTGCGCGAACCGGTCGGGCGACGCGAGCTGCGTCGAGGACAACGGAGACGGCTGGATGTGCAGCTCGTGCACCCGCGGCAACCACGGCTGCGTGGCCACGCCGCCGCCGGACGGGTGCCACGACGCGCTCGGCGACGCGGGCGACACGACCGGCCCGTCGTCGTCGTCGTCGTCGTCGTCGGACGACGACAGCACCGACGCCACGGCCGAGACCGGCAACGACTGCATGCCTGCGTGCACCGACGCCGCGCCGTATTGCATCGATGCGCAGTGCGTGTCGTGCGTCGACGCCGGTGGTGATGCGTTCTGCGAGACGCTCGACGCCGCCCAACCCGAGTGTCATCCCGGGTCCGGGCTGTGCGTCGCGTGCTACGCCGAGCCGTCGTCCGCCTGCGTCGCGCCGGACGAGTTCTGCGACGACACCTTCGCGTGTGGTGGCTGCACCGAGCACGCGCAGTGCCCTGACTCCGCGTGCGATCTCGAGAACGGCCGATGCATGGAGGATCCCACCGAGCTGTGGGTCGACAACCAGACGTGCTCCGAGCCCGCGATGGGCACCGAGGAGTCGCCGTACTGCACGATCGCGGAGGCGCTCGACGCCATCGGCGCGAGCGACATCCAGTCGATCGTGCACATCGCCGGCGGGATGACCTACGGGGAGCCCATCGCGTGGAACGAGTGCGCCAGCGATCGCACGCTCGCCGTGATCGGTTACGGCGGCCCCCCGGTGATCCAGGGGGATCCGAACGCCGCGGACGTCACGTGCGGCAACACGCTCTACCTCTCGAAGGTGCGCTTGATCACCGGACAGGTGGCGGGGGCGCACTGCGACGCCGCGAACCTGTGGGTCGACGACTCGGTGCTCGTGAACAACGAGATGGGCGTGCAGGCGGTCGGCTGTCGCGTGCACGTGCGTCGCACGCAGGTCCTCTCGAGCACGAGCATCGGCATCAGCACCGACGACGAGAGTGATCTGTGGTTGTCGTCGTCGATCATCGGCAGCGGCGGCGATCCGAAGACGACCTCGCGAGCGATCCTCGCGAGCGGCGGCAGTGTCGACATCCGCTTCTCGACGGTGGTGAACAACGCGGGCACGAGCGATCCGTCCTTCTGGTGCACCGGTGACGTGCAGGGCACGGTGAGCGACAGCATCTTCAGCACCCCCGGTGGGTCGTCGGTGAGCTGCCCCACCGTGGATTTCGTCACGAGCGCGGTGGACGACGAAGCGCTGTCGATGGAGGGCACGGGCAACCGCTACGTGCTGTACCAAGGCGAGTGGTTCCTCGATCCGGCGGCGGACGACTACCACCTCGGACGCGGCGAATTGCCACCCGACTACCTCACCAGCGGCGTCTGGGAGCCCGGCGATCCGCGGGTCGACGTCGATCGGGACGCGCGCGTCGACACGCCCGGCGCGAGCGTGTCGATCGGTGCCGACGCACGCTAGCGGCGGAAGAGCACGCTCTCGCGCTGGAACCACCGCACGCACACGGCGAGTGCGGCGGCCGCGAGCGCGCAGCTCGACGCGAGGATCAGGGCCAGCATCGCGGGATCGAGCGACCCCTTTACGACCTCCTTGATGCCGAGCGCGACGTTCGAGATGGGGATCATCGCCCAGCGCCAGTCGAGCTCGACGCCCGGCAGCATCGCGAGGAACGCCGGCACGATGAGCAAGAGGTTCAGCGGCGCGGAGTAGGACTGCGCCTCCTTGAAGCTTCGCGCGTAGATGGAGATCGACAGCAGCACGGCGCCGATGATCGCCGCGACCGGCACCAGCAGCAGCGCGACCGACACGAGATCGCCCACGCCGATCGTGGAGAGCACCTCGCCCATCGCGCCGCCCTTGTCGCGGCCCTCGAACGCGAGCCACACGCCGAGGCTCGCGGTGCCGAGCACCGCGGACACGGCTCCTGTCGTGAACACGACGAAGAACTTGCCGAGCACGAGCGCGGTGCGGGGCACCGGCGCGAGCAGCAGCGTCTCGAGCGTACCGCGCTCCTTCTCGCCCGCCCCGAGATCCGTCGCGGGGTACAGCGCGCCGAGGAAGCAGAACACGATGAACATGTACGGCAACATGCCGCCGACGCCCTCGCCGATGACCTCCCGCGGCGTCGCGATGCCGTGCGGCACCACGGCGATCGGAGTGAGCACTGCGTTGCGCTCCTCCGGCGTCGTGAGCCCGAGCCCGACGAGCTCGGCGTCGCGCGCCTCCGCGTTCACACGCTCCACGAGCGCTTCCACGCGCTTCTTCACCTTGCTCATCATCCGGCTGTTCTCGTACTGCAGCTCGGCCTGCACTTGCCCGCCGGGCCCGACGCCGAGCGCGAGCACGAAGTCGATGCGATCGCCGCGGATCGCCGCCGGCACGTCGGCGAGCACGTCGTCGTCGGCGACCTCGGCGAAGCCGGGATCGTCGGCGAGCGCGCGAACGAGCGCCGGCGCGCGCTCGGGCTCGATCACCGCGTAGCGAAGCGTCGCGCTGCTCTCCTTCTCGGCCACGTCCTCCATCCACGACGACACACCGCCGGCCAACAGCGGCATGAGCAGCATCGGGAGGAGCAACATGAACACGAGCGTGCGACGGTCCCGCACGACCTCGCGCAGCTCCTTCACGTAGACGATCCACAGATCACGCAGCATGGCCGGCCTCCTCCGTATCGAGCACCGCCAACAGCGCGCGATCCAGGCGCGGATGCCCGGTGTGCGTGCGCAGCTCCCCCACGGTCCCCTCGAAGCACAGCTGGCCGCGCTCGAGGACGACCAATCGATCGCACAGCTCCTCGACCTCGTGCATGTGATGGGTCGCGAGCAGCACCGTCTTGCCCTGCTCGCGATAACGCGCGATGAGCTCGACGATCGTGCGCGCCGACAGGATGTCGAGCCCGGTGGTGGGCTCGTCGAGCACGAGCACGTCGGGGTCGTGCACGAGGGTGCGCGCGATCGAGACCTTCTGCTTCATGCCGGTCGACAGGGTGTCGCATCGCCGATCCGCGCCGTCGCCGAGTCGCAAGAGCTCGAAGAGGTTGTCGATCCGCTTCGCGAGCACGGCCTCCGGCACGCGGTGGAGCTGCCCGAAGTACGCGACCATCTCGCGCGCGGTGAGCCGTCCGTACACGCCGGTGCTCCCCGACAGGAATCCCATCCGCCGCCGCGCGCCGCGGGGGTCCGCGACGAGGTCGACGCCGTCGAGCACGGCGGTACCCGACGAGGGGCGCAGCGCGGTGGAGAGCAGCCGCAACAGCGTGGTCTTGCCCGCGCCGTTGGGGCCGAGCACGCCCACGATGCTGCCCCGCGGCGCACCGAAGCTGACCGGACGTAGCGCGTGGAAGAGCCCCGCACGCTGGCGCGGATCGCTGTCTGGACGTCGTCCGCGTTCGACGCGGAACGTCTTGCTCAGGGCACGGACGTCGAGCATGGCAACCTCGTACCCCGAGGGGCGCGGCGGGATTGCGGCGCTCGGATGGGAAGATTGCGGCCCCCCGGGCTGGTAGCCTCAACGCGTGGCTGCGACCCCCAGCGACCGCGACCTGCTCGAGTCGTGGCGTGGCGGCGATCAGGGCGCCGGCAGCGAGCTCTTCGATCGCCACTTCGACACGCTCGCGCGCTTCTTCGCGAACAAGGTGAGCGAAGGGCTCGACGATCTCGTGCAGCAGACGTTCCTCGCGGCCGTCGAGGCGCGCGACCGCTATCGCGGTGACGGGCCGTTCCGCAACTTCCTCCTGCGCATCGGACACAACATCCTGTGCAAGCACTACCGGCGCGGTCGCGTGCGCAACGAAGCGCCCGACTTCTCCGTCACGGCGATCGCGGACCTCGAGCCGTCACCGAGCGCATTGGTCGCGCAACGCGGCGAGCAACGCCTGCTGCTGCAGGCGCTGCGTCGTATCCCCCTCGATCTGCAGTGTGTGCTCGAGCTGGCGTTCTGGGAGCAGCTCACCGCGGCCGAGATCGCGGAGATCGTCGAGATCCCGCTCGGCACCGCGAAGACGCGGCTGCGGCGGGCGAAGGAGCTCGTGCGCCTGCAGATCGAGGCGCTCGCGGCCTCGCCCACCGAGCTCGAGACCACGCTCGGCGATCTCGACGGGTGGGCGAAGGCGATGCGCGAGATCGTCGACGAGAAAGATCCGACGCCACCCGATGGTTGAGGGCGCCACGTGAGTCGACGAACGCAGACGATCGTGGGAGCGCTCGCGCTGACGGTGGCGGCCGGCGGCGCGTGGTGGTGGTCGAGGACGAGCGCCGTCGACGATGCGCCGGTCGAGGTCGTCGATGCCGACGCGCAGCTCGTGCGCGACAAGTGGGAGGCGCGGCGCGCCGCCGGCGACGAGCAGGCGCCGTGCAGCGCGCGCGGCAGGGTCTCGCGCGTCAGCGACGGCACCGGCGTGGCGAATGCGGCACTCACGTTCGTGCGGCCGCAGATCATCGCGAGCCCCGAGCCGGTCGTCGTGCAGACCGACGCGAGCGGCGACTGGTCGGTCGAAGGACTCGCGCCGGGTCGCTACGACATCACGGTGACGAGCGCCGATCTGCGCCCCGCGATCCTGCGCGGCGTCGTGCTGTCGCCCGGCAAGGACCATCCCAACGTCGATCACGTGCTCGAGCCCGGGGGCACCCCCGTGAGCGGCACGATCACGGATCCGAGCGGCAAGCCGGTCGCCGGCGCACGCTTCCAGGCGATCCGCACGATCGACGAAGCCGGGGGCTGGCCGGCCGCGTACATGACGTTGTCCGACGCGCAGGGTCGCTACGCGATGCGCCTCGACGACGAGCACTACGTCGTCGGCGTCACGCATCGCGATCACGTCCGAGTGCGTGGGCACATGACCATCACGGACACGCCGCGCACGCGCGACTTCCGACTCGTGCCTGGTGGCGTGGTGATCGGACGTGTGGTGTCGCGTGTCGACGGAACACCCGTTGCGGGCGCGGTGCTGCGGGTGCACGACCCCGGCACGTTGTCGAGCAACAACACCGCGAATTACGAGACGCGCGCCGTCACCGATGCGGACGGCCAGTTCGAGATGACCGGCCTGCCTGCGGGCGTGGTGACGCTCGTGGTCACGGCGCCCGGATGGACGAACGTCGAGCTCACGTCAGTGCCGCTGGGCGTGGCCGAGCGGGTCGAGAACGTCGAGGTGCTGGCGGATCCGGCTCACCGCATCGCGGGCTTCTTCGTCGCTGCGGACGACGAGACTGCGGGCGTGCGCGACGTGTCGCTCATTGCGCTCGACATGGCGAACCCCGGCAAGATCCGCATCTCGGAGCCCAGTCAGGCCGACGGCTACTTCACGGTCCACGGCGTGCCGCCCGGGCAGTACTGGCTGATCGTGTGGGGCACCGACGTCGTGCCTTCGTTCGATCAGATGGTCGAGGTCACGGATCACGACGTCGACGATCACTTGATCCGCGTGGAACGTGGACACACGCTCCGCGGGCGCGTACAGCCCGGCGCCGACGTCATCGTGCACGCCGCGGTGTCGAGCGACTTCAGTCAGGTCGGCTGGCTCGACATGCGTCGGATGCTGAAGACGATGATGAGCACCTTCCGCGTGGTGCGGCCGCGGCCGGACGGCTCGTTCGAGCTCGCGTCGATGGCGGCCGGCCGCTACACCCTGCATGCGCGCGGAGCGGGGGGACAGCGCGGCAGCGTCGAGGTCGAGATGGGTGACGTCGATCTCGACGGCCCCACGATTCCCCTGGTGGATGGAGTCCGCGTGTCCGGGCGCGTGCACGACGACCGCGGCCGCCCCGTGCAGGGAATGACCGTCAGCATCGCCGCCGTGAAGGCGCGCACGATCTCGATGTCGTCGATGTTCACGGGCTCCGGCCTCACGGCGGTCACGGACGAGCACGGCCGCTTCGAGATCGCGGGCCTCGAGGCGGGGGAATACGACTACGAGGTGAACGACGACCTCGGGTTGGGGATCCCGTGGGCCGAGCCCGAAGACTCGGACTCGCCCACGCACACGCGGCGGCTCGAGCTCGCTCGCGATCGCGAGCTCGACATCGAAGTGGTGTCGTCGCGCCCGCTCGTCGGTCGAGTCGTCGACGAGCACGGAGCTCCGATCGCGTCGGCATGGATCGTGGCGTGGCCCGACATCGCGATGGACGAGGTGGCGAACGGCTTCGGGGCCGGCCTCGGTGTGAGCAAGGGACCGAACACGCAGCTGCCGGAACCGCTGGGACGCGAGATGGCGCGGAAGATCGCGCCGGCCTATGCGCTGCCGGCGGTGCTGTCGGATGCGCAGGGGCGTTTCACGATCGAGAACACGTGGCGCGCCCGCTACACGGTCACGGCTCAGGCCGCGCGCGGACAGCTGGTCGCGCGATACGAGAACGTGTCGCCGGCCGAGCCCCTGGAGATCACGCTGCAACCCGTGGGAGGCGTGCACGTGCAGCTCGGCGGCGCGCCACCGGGCGGCGGGCTCTCGGTTCTCGTCGAAGGACCGGAGACGCGGCGTGTGCAGCTGCGTGGCACGACGGACGTCGTGATCGATCGACTCACGCCGGGACATTGGCGCCTGGTCGTCGAAGCGCCCGGCGGTGTCGCGTCCGGAGACGTGGACGTCGTCGCGGGCGAGACCATCGAGACCGAGCTCGAGCTCGCGGGTTGGGCATCGGTGACGGGAACGATCGTCGATCGGCGCACCCGCAAGCCCATCGGTGGGATGCAGGCGATGATCGAGCGCAAGCTGCAGTCCGCCGACGAAGTGATGGAGATGGGCATGGAGTCCATGGCGCTCCTGCAGGGGGGCGGCAAGCATCCGGTGGACGGCGAGGGACGCTTCGAGATCGGTCGGCTCGCACCCGGTCCGGTCACGGTCGACTTCGTCGCCGTCCCGAGCCTCGAGGTGCAGGCGCAGTTGCGCGTGTCCGATCTGAAGGCCGCGGAGGTGCGTGACGTGGGTGAGGTCGTGGGGCTCGTGCTCGATGACGTGCCGAAGGAGGAACGCGGGTGGTTCGGCGTGCGAACGAACGACGAGGGGTCACCCGGACAACCCGCGCCGCTCGTCGTGAGCGACGTCGAGCCGGGCTCGCCCGCCGCGGCCGCCGGCGTGCGGAACGGAGACATCGTGCTCCGGATCGACGATGCCGAAGTCGCCGAACTGGGCGCGGAAGTCGTGAACAACCTGATCTCGCGCCGGCACGTGCGCATCGGTGACACGCGCGAGGTACTCCTGCGCCGCGTGGACGGATCCACTCACACGGTCCGGCTGCGCGCCGCGAAGCCCAGCTCCACGGCGCCGCCATGAGCCGCGATCGCGACCCCACCGTCGATGCGCTCGGTGTCACGGCCCGAGTGGCCGATGCGAGCGATCGGGTCGCGCTCGAGAGCACGGGCGAGCCTGCGCTGGCGCTTGCCTTGCCCCCCGTACACGCGGTGCTCGCCGCTGCGTTGCGATCGCCCGAGATCCTCCGCGCTCGAGCGAGCGCGAAGGCGCGACTCTTCGGCGCAACGGAGGATCTCGTGCGCGTCGATCGATTCATGCTGCTGCGCAAGCTCGGCGGCGGCGGCATGGGGGTCGTGTACGCGGCGTACGATCCGGAGCTCGATCGCAAGGTGGCGCTGAAGCTCCTGCGCCCCGATGCGTACGGCGATCGCACCGGGCAGATGCAGGCGCGTCTCGTCCGCGAAGCCCAGGCGATGGCGAAGGTGACGCATCCCAACGTCGTCACGGTGCACCAGGTCGGCACGTTCGACGGCCAGGTGTACATCGCGATGGAGTTCGTGGACGGCGTCACCCTCACGCGGTGGCTCGCGCAGGAGCAGCGCAGCTGGCCGGAGATCCGTCGCGCGTTCCTCGACGTCGGACGCGGCCTCGCGGCGGCCCACGCCGCCGGGCTCGTGCACCGCGACTTCAAGCCCGACAACGTGATGGTGAGTCAGGCCGAGCGCATCGTCGTGCTGGACTTCGGGCTCGCGATGCGGCGCGACCACGTCGAGCCCGACGCACCGCGCGACGAAGTCGCTGCGTCGCACGCGGAGCTCGGCTCTGGCATGACCGAGACGGGCGCGGTGCTCGGCACCCCGGCGTACATGGCACCCGAGCAGCACCGGTCCGCGAAGGTCGACGCGCGCGCCGACCAGTTCAGCTACTGCGTCGCGCTGTTCGAGGCCGTGTACGGGCGTCGACCGTTCGTCGCGTCGACGATGGCGGAGCTCGTCGATGCGGTGCTCGAAGGTCGAATCGAGCCGCCGAGCGAGCGCGGCGACGTGCCGCGGCGGGCCTATCGCGCGCTGCTGCGCGGACTCGATCGCGATCCCGAGCGACGCTTCGCGACGATGAACGAGCTGCTCGGCGAGCTACTGCACGACCCGTCGGTCGCGCGCCGCCGCTGGTTGACGTTCGCCGGGCTGAGCGCGGTCGTCGTGGCCGGCATCGCGTCGTTCGAGCAGCTCGGTGAAGAGCCGGCGTGCGACGCCGCGGCGAGCAAGCTCGCGGCCGCGTGGTCGAGCCAGCTGCGCACGCGCGGGCGCGAATCGTTCCTCGGATCGGGCAAGCCGTACGCCGCGGAGACGTGGACTGCGGTCGAGCGGGCGCTCGACGATCACGCGACGCGGTGGCGTGCGGTGCACACGGCGGTCTGCGATGCCGGCGCGGCGCCGGAGGACGATCGGCTCGGTCGGCTGCAATGCCTCGAGTGGCGCGCGCAGGAGATCTCCGCCGTGGCGCAGCTGTTCGCGCTCGCCGACGGCGAGGTGGTGGAGCGCGCGTTGGAGGCCGTGGCCGAGATCGCCGCGCCCGAAGCGTGCTCGAGCGAGCGCGCGCTGCAGGCCTCCGCGCGCCTGCCCGACGATCCCACGCTGCGTCGCGGCGTGCTGGAGGCCCGGGCCGAGCTCGCGCGCGCGAAGGGTCTGGGCGACGCCGGCAAGGCGCGTGACGCGATCGTGCGCATCGAGAAGCTGCGCGCGACGCCGGCGGCTCGCGATCACCTGCCGTTGTCGGCCGAGATCGACGACCGTCTCGGTCGCCTCCGCCGACGGGCCGGCGACGTCGCGGGCGCGGAGGAGGCGCTCGGGTCCGCGGTGTACACCGCGCTCGCGGCGGAGCAGGACGACCTCGCGCTGCGTGCGGTCACGGAGCTCGTGTGGATCGTCGGATCCGATCGCGTGGCGTTCGACGAGGCGATGCCGTGGGTGCGGCTGGGCGAGTCGCTCGAGCAGCGACTCGGCGACGACGCGGCCGGTAGCGATCTCGGCCTCGCGGTAGGCTCGATGTTCGCGTTCTCGGGTCGTCACGCCGAAGCGCGGGCGGCGTTTCGCGATGCGCTCGCGCGTCGGGAGAGCCTCACGGGACCCGACGCGCCGGAGCTCGTGCCGGCGCTGCTCGTGCTCGCCGCGAGCACGGCGAACGCGGGGGAGTCGGCCGAAGGTCTCGAGCTCGTCGAGCGAGCCTCGAGGATCGCACTCGACACGTTCGGCGCCGATCACGTCGAGACCGCGGCGGTCGAGCTCGCCCACGGCGAGCTCGCGTGGAAGCTCGGTCGCTACGACGAGGCGCGGTCGCACTTCGACGAGGCGCTGCGGATCGAGGAGACGCTGCGCGGCCGCGAGCATCCGGCCACCGCAGCGGCGCTCGTCGGTCTCGCGCGCACCGATGCGGTCACCGGTGCGCTCGACGACGCGCTCGCGCGCCTCGAACGTGTGGGCACCGCGAGTCGCGAGGGTCGCATCGACGATGCCGTGCTCGTCGCGGCGCTCGAGGTCCGCGCGCAGGTACTCATCGCGCTCGGACGGCGAAGCGACGCGGATGCGGCGATCGATCGAGCGCTCGCGATCGCCCGTCGACACGGTGCGCAGCACCCGTTGCAGGCGTTCCCCTTGTCCGCCCGCGCCGAGGTGCATCTCGCCGCCGGCGAGCCGGCCGACGCGCTGCGCTCGCTCGAGCAGTCGCGCAAGGCGTTGGGTGGCAGCCTCGACGCGCACGATCCTCGGCGGCAGGAGATGGCGGTGATCTCCGGCCGCGCACTCTTGGCGACCGGTGAGCAGGTGCGTGGTGTCGAGGTGCTGCAACGCGCTCGCGATGCACTGCGCGCGTGCTGTCCCGGGCACGCGCGGTTGCGCGAGGCCGAGGCCGCGCTGGCCACCGCGATCAGTCCGCCGAGCAGCACACCGTGACCGTGCCGGTGGGTACCGCCTCGCCGATCGGCGAGGGCTCGTTCGGCGGACACGCGATGTCGTCCTCGGGCTCGAGATCCGCGACCAGCTTCGCGGATTGCGGGTCGTAGCTCTCGCAGTCGCCGACGTGGGTCGTGAGGATGTCCTGGATGCCGCCTTCGGGGCACGTGTTCAGCCCCCACAGGCGCAGGAAACCACCGCACGTGCCCGTCATCGCGCCGCACGTGCACTCGTCGCAACCGCGCTGGTCGTCGACGCCGTCCCACACGAGCTCGCGCACGGCGAAGTCCTCGTTCGGACAGTCGTGCTCGCCCTCGGACCACACGCACAGTCGCTCCTCGAACGGCGCGGGCGAGGGCACGCACAGCGCATCGCCGTCGCATGCACCTGCCGCCGGCTCGCCGCCGCACAGCGTCCAGCGCGTGTAGAAGCGTGGCGGTGGCACGCCGACGATCGGCATCGGCGTGCACGATCCGTCCTCGACGTCGACGAGCGGCGCGCTCCAGTAACCGACCTGCCCGAGCGGCCCGCTGTTGCACCCCGTGCCTATCGGATACGTGACCTCGGCCGAGACGCACGCGGCATCGTTGCCGTGGAACGACAGCAGCACGGTCTCGGGGCACGTGATCGCGGCCGGCTCGCACGTGCAGTCGCACGCCGCGGCCGGCGCTTCGAGATCCGAGAGGCGATCCGCGAGCACGCGGCGAGGGTATCCATCCGGGCAAGACGGCGGCTCGTCGGTCTCGTCGGTGCGCAGGACGGCGACCGGTCCGTTCCATCCGTCGGGAACCGCGACGCACGTGTCGTCGCACGTCGACGCGCCTGGTCCGCCCGACGAAGAGTCCGGCCCGGGCGCGTCGTCGGCGGTGTCGGGATCGTCATCGGCGCTGGGATCGTTCGCGCTCGCCGACGTCGTCGCGGACTCCGCTGCGGTGCTCGACGATCCCCCGGTGGAAGCCGCTCCACCGGGAGAATCGTCGCGACAGCTCGCGAGCATTGCGACGACGACGATCGTCGTCGATGGGACCGCGATGCGGGTCGTCATTGCGGCTCGCAGCATACCGTGAACGGCACCTCGGCACTCGCGCTGCCGAGGCTCATCGGCACCGTCGGCTCGCACGACGCGTACGGCGTTGCGGGCTCGATCACGATGCCCGAATCGAAGTAGAACTCTTCGTCGAAGCACTCGTCGTGCTCCGCCGGCCAGTTGAACCATCCCGGCCCGGGGCAGTTCGGCGCGTAATTCAGATCGACCTGACCACCGGTGCAAATGCCGGTGGGCGCGCCGCACGAGCACTCGCCGCACTCGCGGTCGTCCGTGATGCTCTCGTACACGAGGGTGCGCTCGGTGTAGACGCTGCCGGGGCACGCGAGATCGCCCTCGTGCCACACGCACAGCGTGTCCTCGAAGACGGCGCCCGCCGACGGCGCGCAGGATTCGCCGACGTCGCAATCGCCGTCGACCTCCGCGGCGCCGCACAGCGTCCACCGCGTGAAGTCGAGTGCGGGCACCTCGAAGTCGGGCTGCGCGTCGCAGCCGCCGCCGTCGGGCGGATCGAAGCTCACCTGCCAGAAGCCCTGCACGAGCTCGAGGCCGTTGGTGCACGACAGTCCGATGTCGAAGATGTCGAGCAGCGTGCCGTTGCACGCCGCTTCCGCGTAGACCCTCGCCTTCGCGGTCTCGCACGTCATCCCCTCGGCGACGCCGCAGTCGCATCCGCACGTCGCGGGCTGTGCGACGAGATCCGAGACGAACGATGCGAGCGCGATCGGATGCGAGTCGACGCAGGTGGGCTCGTCCTCGGCCGCGCTCGTGCGCTGCAACGCGGCGGGCCCGTGCCACTCGCTCGGCGCATTCGCCACGCACTCGCCGGTGCAGGGCAGATCCTCTTCGCCAGTGTCTTCGGTGCCCGACTCGCCGGTCGAGCCACCGCCATCCGTCTCGTCGCCGTCGTCCATCGGATCGGGCTGCGTCGTCGAGCCGTCGTCGCTGTCCGGGGCGGAGTCGCTGGAGCTGCCGTCGTCGCCGATCGTCTGGCCGGGCGGGTCGCGGTCGGGATCGCCCGGACCGTCGGCGCACGCGGAAAGGAAGGAGAGAAGGAGGAAGGAGGACGCCGTGGGGCGCATGATCATCGTCTCGTTTCCGGGGCTTCGTCGCCCGCTCCCCATCAATCGGCCGTCGCTCGGAACCGTTGCACGCGATCGCGATCGACCGGTGCGGTGCAACGAATCGGCGCGGCGGCCGATTGATGCTGGCAACCGGAGCGAACGAACGAATGGGATGCGAGCGAAGAACGGTGGCGAGGCTGACGATGGTCCTGGGCGCGCTGCTCTCGGGTGGATGCGTGGAGATCGACGATCCCGAGCACTGCGCCAACCGCGAGGGCGATGTCACGTGTCGACAGATCTATGGAGCGTCGGCGGTCTGCACCGCGTGCGATCACTTCCATCATGGCTGCGTCGACGAGCCGCCGCCGCCGGAATGCCGTGTCGAGGGCGAGGACGAGGACGAGTCGGGCGGCGACGCGTCGACGGGCGAGGACGTCACGCTGGAGTGCGAGGGCTGTCCGCAACGAGACGGCGTGGAGGCGAGGCGATGAACTCCGTGGACGCCGGGTGGCCGAAGGATCACGACGGCCGCGAAATCGATTGCGCGGCCCCCCCTCGCTGCCGGATCCTCGATCGAGGCAAAGCCGTGGATCGAGGCCCATACCGGGGGATGCGGGCGTGGGGCGTCGCGCTGGCGCTCGCGTGCCCGAGTGTCGCGCGAGCGGCCGAGCCCGCGGAACCGAAGAGCACGGCACCGGCGACGCAGGGGCCGAAGATCGACCTCGATCTGTCGGGCCTCGAGCCGATCGATCCGTCGGTGCGGGGCGATCTCGCGAAGCAGATCCACGCCGCCGTGGAGTCCGTCGTGCGCGCGCACGACCTCCCGGCCGAGAAGATCCACCTCGACGTCGCGTGGCGCGACGCGGACGTGTTCGACTACAGCGTGACGATCGCCTTCGACGCGGACGCCGACGTCGACGCGAAGGAGCGCACGACCTCGACGGGGCCGAACACCGAGCAGGGCGAGCTCGCCGAGGTGGTCGCGGCCGCCCTCGAGCGCTACCTCGGGGAATGGGACGCCGATCGCGACGCCGCGGCCGCGGCCGCCGTGCCGGCCGGACCCACGTCCACGCCGCCGAATGCTTCGCCGACGGATCTCCCGCGCCCCAGCGCGCTCGGCCGCGTGGGCTGGACGGGCGTGGGCTTGCTGATCGCAGGCGTCGGTGCGGCGGCCACGGGCGGAGGCCTGCTCGCGGTCGGGGAGACCCCCCATCCCGACGAGGCCACGCGGTTGCGCGACTGGAAGCCGGCCGGCTACGGCCTGCTCGCGAGCGGCGGTGCCCTGGTCGTGACGGGAATCGTGCTCGTCGTCGTCGATGCGGTTCCGCGCGCTCGAGCCCGTCGTGGGCGCGCCAAGACGACGTTCTCGCCGGACTTCGGCCCACGCCACGCCGGCGCCTCGGTGCGAATTCGGTTCTGATCGGTGCAACGAAACGGAGCGATGGCCGACAACGACAACATGAGCCGCGAGTCGTCCGCCGCCCGTCGCAGCGCCCCTCGGAGCGTCGCGACGGAGCCCGGCGAGCTCGTGGGCGGCTACGAGCTGTTGCGCGAGATCGGGCGCGGCGGGATGGCCGAGGTCTGGGTCGCGCGCAAGGCCAACTCGATCGGCGGCAAGTTCGTCGCGCTCAAGATGATCCTGCCGCAATTCGTCGGCGACGACCGGTACTCGCGGATGTTCCGCAGCGAGGCGGAGGTGTCGGCCCCGCTGTCGCACTCGAACATCGTCCAGGTGTTCGACGAGGGCGAGGACTCGGGTCGCAGCTACCTCGTGATGGAGTGGGTCGACGGCGTCGACCTCGCGAGACTCGCTCCCGATCTCGCGAACCTGCGCGAGCGCGATCCGAACCTGCGCATGCGCGTGATCGCGTACATCGTCGGTCAGGTGCTGCACGGCCTGTCGTATGCGCACAAGATCACGAGCCATCGCGGACAGTCGCTCGGCATCGTGCATCGCGACGTTTCTCCGCAGAACGTGATCGTGAGCGTGTCGGGCGACGTGAAGGTCACCGACTTCGGCATCGCGCATCGGATGATCGAGGAGACCTCGGGCATCCACGTGAAGGGCAAGCTGCGGTACATGGCGCCCGAGCACCTCGCGGGCCAGTCGCACTCGCCCACGGTGGACTTGTATGCGGTCGGCGCAATCCTCCACGAGCTGCTCGATGGGCGGAAGTTCCGGTGGGACGCCGAGGATCAGGTCCAGCTCTACCACCAGGTGATGACGGGCAAGGTGCCGAGCGTGCAGCTCGACGTGCCGCGCGAGCTCGACGAGCTGCGTCTCGCGCTGCTCCAGGCCGATGCGAAGAAGCGCCCGCAGACGGCCGATGCCGCGCTGCTCATGCTGAAGCGTTGGCCCGGCTACTCCGAGATGAAGGTCGAGCTCGGGATGATCTGCGGGATGATGACGGGCATCGTCCGTCCGCGGACCGGGCCGATGATCACGGGCAGCGTCGCGCCGCAGCCGATGGCGCTCGAGCAAGTGCCGCTCGTGTCGCCCACCGCCCCGACGGCGCAGCGCGAGGGGCACGTGCCGCAGTCGGCGATTCCGACGGCCGAGGCCGCGCCACCGACCGAGGTGCTCGACCCCGAGGTGCTGCGAAGTCAGCAGCGTCCGCGCAGCGAGCCGACGGTCGCGATGGGCGAACAGGTCGCGACGGGGCCGCACACGTCGCAGCCGGCCGCGATCGATCCGCGGGATCTCGAGCCGACCCACAGCTCGATCGTCGTGCCGCCGAACGATCCCGGTCCGTGGGGATCGACGCCCGCCGGTGAGGCGACGCTCAGTCGGATCCTCGTGCCCGCGAGCGAGGAGCGGCGACACTCTCGGGGGCTCGTCGCTGCACTCGTCGTCGCGGCGTCTGTCGCGATCCTCGCCGGTGGTGGAACCGCATGGTTCTTGGCCTACGGCGGTGAGAAGGACGATGAAGCGGTCGCGCGCGCGGTCGAGCCCCGACCTGCGGCGAGCCCCGCCGTGGACGATGCGGCACCGATCGTCGAAGGCCCCTCGCTCGTGCCGGTCGAGCCGTCGCCGACCGCCGCGGTCGCCGAGCCGCCGGTGCCCGTCGATCCCGCCCCGGCGGACGCGAAGGCCTCGCCCGCGCCAATCGAGCCCGTTGCGGCCGATGCAACGCCGTCCGAGGTGCCGGCGAAGCCCGCCGCGGCGCCGACGACTGCGCCGCGGCGTCCGGGCGCCGCGCGACCGACCACGCCGCCGAAGCCCGAGCCCGCGCCCGCGGGTCCGCCGGTGGGCGTGCACTTCCGCCTCGAGGGCGGCATCGACTACGCCGAGGTGAAGATGGCGGGCACCGAGTTCAAGATCGACAAGCGCCTGCAGTCGCGCGTGTCGTCGGGCAAACACTCGGTGAAGTACCGCGTGCGCGACGGCGAGTGGAAGAAGGGCAGCGTCACGCTCGGCGCGGGCGGCGAGTGGAAGATCTGGGTGTCGCCGACGAGCGTGCGTGCGGAGAAGCTGTGAGCTCGGCGTCGCGCGGTAGGCGGAACAGGGATCGAACCTGCGACCAGCGCGGTGTAAACGCGCCGCTCTACCACTGAGCTATCCGCCTGCGCGCCGCAGGATAGCAGACGACCCGAGCAGTGGCTCGGTCTGGCGAGTCGACACCGTGCGCGTCTCGGCCGGCAACGCCGCGAGACGCTCCGCCACCGTTCGTCCGTCGAGCGACAGCGTGGGCGCGACGTCGGCGAGCGGCGCGAGCACGAAATCGCGGTCGACCGCCCGCGGGTGGGGTAACACGAGCCCGGGTCGATCGAGCACGACGCTCGTCTCGCTTCCGGCGTCCACGTACGCGATCAGATCGAGGTCGAGCGTGCGCGCGGCCCATCGCTCCGCTCGCATGCGACCGTGCCGGCGCTCGAGCTCGAGCAGCTCGACGAGCAGCGCGAACGGCGGCAGCGTCGTCGCCAGCACCACCATCGCGTTGAGAAAATCCGGTTGCGGCGCACCACCGATCGGCACCAGCGCCCGAGCTTCGTACACGCTCGACGTCGCCACCACGCGACACGAGGGCGACGCATCGAGCTCGCGCACCGCCGCGCGCAGCATCGCCCATCGATCGCCGAGGTTGCTGCCGAGGGCCACGTAGGCGTTCGCTTCGTGCTGCGCAGGTTCCCCGGGATCGGGATCGGCCGCCATGGCGGTGATCATGCCGCTTCTCGGCCGCGGATGCCCCGTCGCCGCCCGCTGTGATATGCGAGAGGGTGGGGGCAATGGTGATGATGCAGCGTGCGTGGCTGAGAGGGATGTCGACGCTCGTACTCGGGCTCGTCGCGTGCGGGCAGGGGTCGAGCGCGACCGACGACGGTGGCTCGGACGGACCGAGCGGCCCCGACGACGACTCGGTGGACGACGCGGACGACGACGGCGACGACGACGTCGCCGACGACGACGATGGCGACGACGACGGCCCGACCACGGCGCCCGAGACGGGAGACGAGAGCGCCGACGACGACTCCGGCCCCGACGATACGGCGGACGACGGCGACACCGAGAGCGAGGAGATCGAGGTGTGGGAGCTACGCGCGGGTGGCTTCGAGCCGCCGGCGTCGGAGACCGTCTACTCGTGCTTCGCGTTCACGTTCCCCGTCGACCAGCTGCACCACGTCGTCGGCTTCCAGCCGGCGGTGACGAGCCCGATGATCCATCACTACGTGCTGTCGCTCGCCGACGGTCCGGTGCAGATCGATCCCAACGACTCGTGCATCGAGTGGCCGGCGCACATCATGTGGGCCTGGGCGCCGGGCGTGGAAGAGACGCTGCTGCCCCCCGAGGCCGGCTTCCTCGTCGGTCACCAGGGCGAAGAGGTCACGTTCATCCTGCAGGTGCACTACAACAACCCGCTGCAGATGCCGTTCGTGGACAACGATGGCGTCGACGTGCTCGTCACGAAGACGCTGCGCCCGAATCGCGCGGGCATCTTCTCGCAGGGCGACATCTTCTCGATCCTCATCCCGCCGGGCGATCCCGCGTACGAGCACGTCGCGACCTGCGGAAGCGACGCGACGTCTAGCATCCTCACGGAGCCGATGCACGTGTTCGGCTCGTTCCTGCATGCGCATCAGATCGGCAGCGTGCTCTACACCGAGGTGCAGCGCGGCGGCGACACCATCGGAGAGATCGCGCGGCAGGACCCCTTCGACTTCAACATGCAGAAGTTCCAGGACGCCGACTTCGACGTGATGCCGGGCGATCAGCTGCAGACGCACTGCATCTACGACTCGAGCGAGCTCTCGGGCATCACGATGGGCGGCCCCGCCTCGGACGAGGAGATGTGCATCAACTTCATGATGTACTACCCGTGGGTGCCGACGGAGACGTGCGGCGCGCTCTAGATTCTAGAGCGAGACGTCGATCCGCAGCTTCTCGCCGACCACGCGCGCTACCGTGGCCATCAGCTCGTCGCCGGTCTTGTGCGCCACCCACCGACCGTCGTCGTAGTCGAAGTGCCACGCGCTGCGCTCGGCCGCCATCCACACCTGCAGCGCAGCGCTGTGCGCGTTGATGACGTAGCGAGTGCCGTCACCGAACGCGAGCGTGAGCACGTCACCCGCGAGCTGAACGTCGAGCTGCTCGTGCTCGAGCGCGCCCAGCTCCGCGTCGATGTGCTCGAGCGCCTCTGCCGACACCTTCTGGAAGTGCGCGCGCTCCATCACTTCGCGTCGGCCTTCGCCGGCTCGCCCTTCGACATGCTCGGTGACGTGGGCATCGGACCGAGGATCTCCTCGGCCTCCGCCTCGGTCATCTCGTAGATCGTCTGCTGCGAGCCATCGGGCAGCGTGATCGTGCGCTTGTGCGGCGCGAGCTGGAGCTCCAGCTGATCGTCCGCGGGTGGCGGTGGATGACGCTCGGCCCACCACTTCTCGCCCGCGCGCCACAAGAGGAAGACGAGGATCGGCACGTAGATCGCGAGCCGGATCAGAATGCCTCTTCGGGGCAGCCGCACGCCCTGACTGTGGCCCACACGGGCAGCGCGAGCAACACCCGAGGCGCCGTCGCTACGGAATCGAGCGGAACACGACCGTGCGTTCGGTCCGGCCCTCGACGAAGCCGCCTTGGAGATACGCCTCGGGATAGGGCGCCGGCCGCAACCGTTTGAACGCGTACGTCGCCTCGCACTCGCCGCCGTCCGCGTTCGCGATTACGTCCGCGGGGATCGTCCACGAGCCCGTATCGTCGACCGCGACGCCCGTCATGCTCTTGTAGTCGTGGTCCGCGTTCGCGGTCTCCAGACAGAAGCCCGCCCCGATCTCCTCCGCGAGCCCGATGCGCATCTGGGCGCCTTCGTCCGCTGGCGCCCACTCGAGCAAGAAATCCGCACCGCGGGGCACCATGTCTTCGGCCAGGGGCGCGAGCACGTCGAACGCAGGCGGTACCTCGATCGAGAACTCCGCGCTTTCGTGCGGCGACTTGCGATCGAGCTTCACCGGGATCTCCCGAGGTGCATCAGTCGCCTCGAAGTTCACCGAGTACACGACGCGGTCGATCCGATCGGTGCGCTCCGGGGCCTCACCGGCGATCGTCAGTTCGTCGTCCTCGCACAGCTCGAGCGGCGTCGCGAAGGCCGTCCGATCGCTCGCATCGAGGTCGACTTCCACGCGCATGTCCACTCCGTTGTCGACCGCCAACGCGACGACCGAGACCTCGTCGGTCTCGTACTCACAGCTGTCGCGGGACGCCTCGCCACAGCCGGCGAGGAGCACGGCACCGGCGAGTAGGGCGCAAGCGCGCGAAGAGGCCACGACGCCCGATCGTCGCTCACTCGGTGCGAACCGGTCAACCGGCGCTCTAGAACGGCTTCACCACCGCCATCACGACGATGAGCACGAGCAGCACGGTCGGTACCTCGTTGAGCAGGCGACACTGGCGGGAGGTGAGCCGACATGTGCCCGCGGCGAGCTGCTTTCGCACCTTGCCACTATAGAAATGATACCCGAACAACGCGACGAGGGCGACGAGCTTGACCTTGAACCACCCCATCGCGAGGTACCCCGACACGTTCTGCGACCACAAGAGCACGCCGAACGTCGTGGTGATGATCATCGCGGGCCAACAGATCCCGCGGTAGAGGCGGCGCTCCATCACTTCGAGCACGCGCGTCACCGCAGCGTCGCCCCGGTTCTCCACGTGATAGACGAAGAGCCGGAAGATGTAGAAGAGGCCCGCGAACCACGTGACGACCGCGATGACGTGCAGAGCGCGTAGCCAGTTGTAGTCCACTGCGGTGCCGAGCGTAGCATCCCGCGAGGGCGCGCGCCGTCACTCGATGGGCAGCAGCTCCACGTACTTCGTCGCCGACCCCGTGTTGAACGTGAGCACCTCGTCGTCGGACCGGATGAAGCCCGTGTCGCGCAGGCGCCGGATCGCGGCGAGGCACGCACCGGTCTCCGGGCAGGCGTGGATGCCCTCGGCGCGGGCAAGCGCGCGCGCGCCCGCGAGCAGCTCGGGGTCGTCGATCGCGATGGCGGTGCCGCCGGTCGATCGCAGGATCTCGAGCATCAGGCGATCGCCCACGGCCTTCGGCACGCGCAGGCCGGACGCGAGCGTGTGCGCGTCGGTCACAGTCTCCGCCTCGACCGCGCCGCTTTCGAACGCGCGCACGATGGGGGCGCACCCGCTGGCCTGCACGGCGACGAAGCGCGGCTGACGAGCCTCCCGCAGCCAACCGAGCTCGATGAGCTCCCCGATCGCCTTGTGCACGCCGACGAGCCCGGTGCCGCCGCCGGTCGGGTACACGACGACGTCGGGCACGCGCCAACCCAGTGCTTCGCAGATCTCGAGCCCCATCGTCTTCTTGCCCTCGAGTCGGTAAGGCTCTTTCAGCGTCGACAGGTCGAACACGCCGAGCTCGTCGCGGCGCTCGGAGAGCTCACGCGCGCAGTCGTGGATGAGGCCGTTCACGCGGTGCAGGAACGCACCGCACAGCAGCACCTCGCGCTGGTTCACGATGGGAGTGTCGGCCGGCACGAACACGTGGGCCGGCACGCCCGCGCGCGCCGCATAGGCCGCGAGCGCACCGCCGGCGTTGCCCGCCGACGGCACCGCGAACGCGCTCGCGCCGAGATGGACCGACATCGTGAGCGCCGCCGAGATGCCGCGCGCCTTGAACGATCCGGTCGGATTCGTGCTCTCGTCCTTGATCCACAGCCGGCGCAGGTCGAGCTCGGCCGCGGTGTTCGGCGCCGACAACAGCGCGGTGTCGCCCTCGCCGAGGCTCACCGGTGCGACGCCTTCGGAGAGCGGCATGAGCTCGCTCCACCGCCACATGCCGCGCGGCCGACGAGCGATTGCATCGCGATCCACGTCCGCGCGCACACGCTCGAGATCGTAGCGACACAACAGCGGCCGACCCGCACGCGAGAGGCCGTGGAGCATGCCGCTGGGATAGCTCTCGCCCGTGAGGCTGCAGACGAGGTCGCGGAGGTGGGTCATCGAATTCACGTCCCGGGACGGTGGCCGAAGATGGCGATGTGCAACCGCGGTCCCAGGCGGAACCCGGTGGCGCGACACGTGGGCACGAGTGCCGCGTACGCAGCCGACAGCTGCGAAGGGTCGATGCACTCGGGCATGAGCAGCACGCGATCGCGCTCGGTCGACGCAACGCGGTAGCGCGCGAGCAGGTCCTCGATCTCCGCGACATCGGCCTGCGTCGCCGCCTCGTCGCGCGTGCGCACGACGAACTTGAGCTGCCAAGGCATCGACATCAACGCGCGCACGACTTCGGGTCGCGTGCGGCGCTCGTCGTGCCGCCGCGCCCAGGCCTCGCCGAGTCGCCGCGGAATCGAGTGCGCGAGCTTGGGGCTCATCGACACCAGATCGACGTGCAGATCCTCCTGCCACACCGTCGCCGCCGTCTCGACCGTGACGTGGTGACCTGCCGCGCCCAGCCGCGACGCCAGCTCGACGGCCTCGCGGAACACCAGCGGCTCGCCGCCGGTGAGTACGACGTGGCGCGGGCCCTCGGCACACCACGCCACCAGCTCCTCGACGGCGATGCGCTCGCCGGTCGGCGTCCACGACGACGTCGCCGAGTCGCACCACTCGCAGCGCAGGTTGCACCCGCTCACGCGGACGAACGAGCTCGGCACGCCGGCGAGCAGCCCTTCGCCCTGCACGGACACGAAGCGCTCGACGATGCGCAGCGTGGGCGGCGACGCCATTGCCGTGCCATTCGTCCCACGAACGCCGCCGTCCCGCCAGCGCACGCGTGGTAGGCTCGCGACCCGCCATGCAGACCCCGAGGACCCGAATCGCCGAAGTGCTCGCCTGGACGCCGCCGCGCGCCGACGTGCGCGTGAAAGGCTGGTTGCGCACCGTTCGCGACAGCAAGCAGGTCGTGTTCCTCGAGATCAACGACGGCTCCTCGATGGCGGGGCTGCAGGCGGTGGTCGACGCGACGCTGCCGAACATCGAGGACGTGCGGCATCTGACCACCGGCTCGTCCGTGTCGGTGCGCGGCGAGCTCGTGGCCTCACCGGCGAAGGGGCAGACCGTCGAGCTCCGCGCGATCGAGGTGGAGATCATCGGCAAGGCCGACGCCGACTACCCGCTGCAGAAGAAGCGCCACAGCAACGAGTTCCTCCGCACGATCGCCCACCTGCGCAACCGCACGAACACGTTCGGTGCGGTCTTCCGCGTGCGCAGCAAGCTCGCGCACGCCGTCCACACGTTCTACCAGGACCGCGGATTCGTCTACGTGCACACGCCGATCATCACGGCGAGTGATGCCGAGGGCGCGGGCGAGATGTTCCGCGTCACCACGCTCGATCCCGCTGCGCCTCCGCGCACCGAAGCGGGCGCAGTCGACTACGACGCGGACTTCTTCGCACGGCAGACGTTCCTCACCGTGTCCGGTCAACTCAACGGCGAGTCGTTCGCGCTCGGCATGGGCGACATCTACACGTTCGGTCCCACGTTCCGCGCGGAGAACTCCAACACGAGCCGCCACGTCGCCGAGTTCTGGATGATCGAGCCCGAGATGGCGTTCTACGACCTCGAGGACAACTGCACGCTCGCCGAGGCGTTCGTGAAGCACCTCGTCGGCACGCTCTTGAACGAGTGCACCGCGGACGTCGAGTTCTTCAACCTGCGGATCGACGACGGGCTCGTTGCGCGCCTGAAGCACGTGCTCGACTCGCCGTTCGAGCGCATGCCCTACGCCGAGGCGGTCGATCGTCTCGTGAAGAGCGGGCAGTCGTTCGAGTATCCCGTCTTCTTCGGCGCCAACCTGCAGGCCGAACACGAGCGTTACCTGACGGAGACCCTCGTCGGCCGTCCGGTGTTCGTGATCGACTACCCGAAGGAGATCAAGGCGTTCTACATGCGCCGCAACGACGACGGAAAGACCGTCGCTGCGATGGATCTGCTCGTGCCCCAGGTCGGTGAGCTGATCGGTGGATCGCAACGCGAGGAGCGCCTCGACGTGTTGACCCACGCGATCGAAGAGGCGGGCCTGTCGAAACAGACATACGCCTGGTACCTCGACACGCGTCGGTACGGCACCGCACCGCACGCTGGGTTCGGCCTCGGCTTCGAGCGCATGATCATGTACGGCACCGGAGTGCAGAACATCCGCGATGTCATCCCGTTCCCCCGCACGCCGCGACACTGCGAGTTCTGATCGCGTCGCGCGATCTCGTTCGGCGCGAAGAACCCCGTTCGGACCCGTTCTGGGGCAGGCCGAAATCACTAGCGATTACGTATGCTTGTAAGATAAATCGATCCGTCGTCGAACGCGTTGAAGCTTTGCACCGGTACTCCGTCTCAAGACAAGACCGTTCACGCCACGCCGCAACGGAATCGGCGTGCCGCTACACCACGAGGGATCTGACAGTCATGTACCTGCGAAGGAACAAAGTCCGCTGTGGCGAGTCGCGCCGCACCTACCTGTCCATCGCCCACAACGTCTGGTGGTCGGGCGAGGGCAACCGCCGCGCTCAGAGCCGTCCGATTGTGGTCGCGAGCTTCGGTGTCGAAGACAACGTCGACGTGGAGCTCGCCCGCGACCTGGTCGAAGCCGTCGAGAAGTGCGCGCCGAAGTTCCCTTCGCGTCGCGGCGAAGGCAAGGCGGTCACGATGCGCATCGCTCAGGAAGTTCGGAAGATCGAGCCGTTCCTGAAGACGCTCGCGAGCCGCAAGCTCGGCCTGGCCCAGCACCTGCCGCCGCACCCGGAGCGCGGTGCGATCCTCGAGGCGCTCATCCGCGATCGTCTCGCGGAGCCGACGGTGGGCGCGCGCGAGGAGGACATCCTCACGACGATCAAGACGCGCTTCGGCGTCGTCGCTGCCTGATCGAGCTCGGGCCCTCCGCGGGCGGCTGGCTCAAGCCCCGTCGAGGAGTCGAAGGACGACCTCGACGGGGATCTTGCTGTCGGGCTTGCGAGACACGAACACGTGCTTGCGACCATCGCTGACCAACGTGCCGTAGCCGACCCGCGGAGCCAGCACTTCGATCGCCGAGAGCGTTCGATCGCCGGCTTCGAAGGGCGTGGCGCGTTCTTGGAGGATCGGTCGTGACAGCGGCTTGCTGTCGTCGACGAAGACCTCGCTCAAGAACTCGACCGCCACCGCGACGTCGGACCGCTTGCCCTGCAACGAGTCCGCGAGCGAGCTGGGCAGACCGGACGGCAGCTCGCCTTTCACATCGCTGACGACGAGCGCGCGCACGATGTCGGGTTCGGCGAGGCCGGCCTTCGGCAGCACGATCACGCCGAGCTCGTCGGTGACGTACGCGAGGCCGCTCTGCACCTCTTCGGCGCGCTTGCGCTGTTCGGCGGCGTCGGCCGCCGCTTCAGTGGCGCGGCGCTTCGTGTCCTCTTCGACCGTGACGCGTCCAGGAGTGCCTCCGGGCGCGCCGGGGCGCGCTGGTGCGCCCGGAGCACCCGGTCGCGGCGTCGCGGCGGCTGGCGGCGACTCGCTGGGCGGCGGCGCGTCCCCGTCGGCCGGCATGCCGCCCGCCGGGTCGCGACCCACGAGCGTCATCAGCAGCTCCTGATCGTTCGCTTCGCTCGACTCGACGAGCGGCACCTCGACGCGCGGCGATCCGGGAAAGCCGCTCGCGAGGTCGGGCATCGTGATCCGCATCTGCTCGCACAGCCGCGTGACCGGCCACGCGTTCTCACCCCCGCGTGCGCGATCCTCGGTGGCCTCGTCCGACGCGATCACCTGCCCGCGCTGCGCGAAGAGGAACCCCTCGCGGCGCTGGCCGGGAGGACCGGGTTGCGCCCAGTAGGTCAGCACGCGGTGGGGCAGCGCCTGGCTCGTGATGAGCGCGAGATCCGGATTGCTGCGCCAGAAGTCCGCCGGATCGTCGGCGACGACGTGCCCCTCGATGCGCAGCAGCAAGAGATTGCCCGGCTCGTAGCGGATCGCGACGAGGCGTGCGTCGAGGATGTTGCGCGCCTTGCTCGCGAGGAGCTCGCCCCAGATCGCGGCGAGCTGCGTGAGACGGAACATGTCGAACGGGACCAGGATCCCGCCGTGGCTCGTGTTCCCGACGATTTGCGTGGCACTCATGACTGGACTCCTCGTCGCGTGCGGCGCTCAGCTCGATCCCAGCACGGACAATGACACGCGCCAGCGATCGCCGTCCGCGGCTGCGGGAAAGCGTCCCACGGCGAGCGTGACGCCGCCGTCCGACGGGCAGGTCGAGAACTCTTGTGCGCGCGGTCCGGGGTCCTCCGCACGGACCACTGCGAACGGCGTGGCACAGAACCGCGATGCGGCTTCGCGCGCTCGGTCGGCGAACTGGCGACTCTCGACACCGGTGAGCTCGTCCGACTGGAGACCTATCACACCCGAGGCCGAGAGTTCGAGGGTGAACGAACGCCCGGAGATGCGCAGCGGGGGGTCCGGATAGCAGAGGTAGTCGCGGCCGTCCTCCGTCTCGATCGGCTCGGGACGAACGTCACACCAGCGCTCGGCCAGCGTGTCGAACGTCGCAGGATCGGTGGCTTTGCCGAACACGGCGATCGCTTCGCCGAGCTTGTCCTGCACCGCGCTCCACGGGTCGTCGTCGGGAAGGCGCCCTCGCGACCGGCGGCCGCGCTCGCGCTCGCGCTCGGGTCGTTTGGACTCCGTGCCGCCGCCACGCTGAGCGCGCTCGAACGCCGCGCGCACCTCGGCGTCCGTGGTCTTCGCGCAACCGGACGCACCGAGCGCCAGCGCGAGCGCCGTCACGCTCGCCTCACGCCGTCTCGTGACCACCGACCACCACGTGCTGGACCGAGTCCGCGTTCCCGGACGTGAACAGTGCATCCGGCGCGCGCTCGGGCTCGATGCCGGCGAAGAAGGGGTGGTGCAGACCGACGATGGCCGCGTCGAAGGAGAGGCCGACGGAGAGCCGACCGATCGCGTGCGCGCGACCGAGTGCGACCGCGCCGCCGGCGGACGCGATGCCGGCGAGCGTGCTCGCGACGTCGCCCTCGCGCGAGCGCAGGCACAGTCGAGTGCCGGTCCGCAGCCGCTCGCCCATCTCGAGCAGCCGCGCTTCCTGCACGAGATCGATCACGGCGTTGCTGTCGCTGCCGAGCGCGAGGTTGCAGCCGCGTGCGACGAGCAGGCTCGCCTGCAGGATGCCGTCGCCGAGGTCGGCTTCCGTGGTCGGGCACGCGCATACCGACTGGTCGGCGAGCAGGTCGCGATCGCGGTCGTCGACGTGCACGGCGTGCACCGCGGTGAAGCCCCGCGGACGCGCGAGCGCGCCGACGTCGGCGAGCAGCTGCATCGGCGTGCAGCCGTGCTCGGCGATGCACTCTTCGTTCTCGCGGGGCTGCTCGGACACGTGCACGTGCAGCGGCAGGCCGTGCGCGTGGGCGTACTCGGCGAGCACGCGGATGTGGTCGCGCTCCACGGCGCGCACGCTGTGGGGCGCGATGCCGACCGTCACGCCGCGGGCACGCACGGCCTCGACGCGGGCGAGGAATGCGTCCACGTCGCGGTCGCAGAACCGGCGCTGCTCCGGCAGGGGCGGTAGCCCTGCGCCCGCGCGCGCGTAGAACACCTCGAGCAACACGAGGCGGATGCCCACCGCGTCGGCGGCGCGGACGATCTGCCAGCTCAGCTCGTTGGGGTCGTCGTACGTGCCGCCGTCGGGACGGTGGTGCAGATAGTGGAACTCGCCGACGCATGTGATGCCGGCACGCAGCATCTCCGAGAAAGCGAGCTTCGTGATCGCGAAGACGTCGTCGGGATCGAAGCGCATCGCCGCGTCGTACATCGCGGTGCGCCAGCTCCAGAAGCTCGTGGGATCGGTGACCGCCCGGCGCTGCGTCGCGCCGCGGATGGCCCGCTGGAACGCGTGGCTGTGCACGTCGATCATGCCGGGCAACACGATGCAGCGCCCGAAGTCGCGCACCCGCGCATACGGCGGATCCACGATCGTGGATCGGTCGCCCGCGCGGACGATGACGCCGTGCGCGTCCACGTCGTAGCGCACCTGGCCGACGAAGCGCTCGTCGACGAAGCCGCCGTCGGCGAGGAACGTGGTCGGCTCGATCACTTCTTCGGCGCCTTCGTGGCGGGCGCCTTCGTCCCGGGCACCGTCGACGGCACGCCGCGCGGCACCGCCTTGTCCCCGCGCAGGACGATCTTCTGGCTCTGGTAGTCGATGGTCATCGCGTGCTTCGCGAACGTGCCGAGTCCGAGCATGCCGTCGAGTCGGAAGCCGTCCTGCGTCTGGCTCTGATCGAAGAACCCGAACGCGGACACGAGATCGGTGAACGTGACGTCGCCGATGGTGAAGCTCTTCACCTTGACCATCGGCGCCTCGTCCGAACGGATCGGCGGGGCACCGATGCCCGCGTGCGCGTACGCGGTCTGCGTGGCCGTCATGTCGGCCCCGCGCATGCCGGTGTTCACCAGGTAGAGCCCCTCGGCATCGCCCAGGCGGCCCAGCACGTAGATGTAGTGGGTCTCGTGCAGCACGAATGGCAGCGTCTCGCCGACCATGCGCGCGTTCCGGTCCTTCTCGCAGCGCTTGCCGGGCACGACGAGCTCGAGGGATTTGCCCTTCGGATCGAGCGTGACGAGGAAATCCGCGAGGGCGTACAGGCCGAGCACCGCGCCGACCGAGCCGCCCTCGACGCCCGCCATCTCGGCGATCGTCGCGTCGTCGAACACGCTCACGGGCACGTTCGCGAGCTGCACGTCGCCGATCGCGAGCTTGTCGAGCTGCGCATAGCCCACCTCGGGGCCCTGCTCACCGAGCTGGCTCGTCGTGCGGATCTTGATGCCGGCATCGTCGGCGAATTTCCGCGCGACGATGAGCTCGTGGGCGCCCGTGTCCACGATGGCGGTGGTGGGCTTGCCCGCGATCTCGAGCTTCACGATCATCAACGGGCTCGCGCTCACCACCGGGATGTTCTGCACGCACGCCGGCGAGCCGACGACGGTGGACGGTTTGCCGGTGAACGTGCGATAGCGGCCGGCCATCACCGACGCGCCGACGCTGTCGAGCGACTTCGCGAGCTTGGCGAACTCGCGGCGGCGCAGGTGGATCCACGCTTCCTGACGCGCGACGTGATCCGCTCGCACACCGGCCTTGCGCGCGCGTGCGAGCACCTTCGCGGCCGGCGCGAGCTGGCCCTTCAGCACGAGCACGCGCCCGAGGATGAAGAGGGCCTCGGGCTCGTTCGCATCGAGCGCCAGCGAGGCGTCGGCCGCTGCCATCGCTTCGTCGAAGTGGGCCGCTTGGTAGGCCGCGCGTGCGTACGCGACCTGGGCCGCGACGTCGCGCGGCGCCTTCTGGGCCGCCGCCTTCGCGGTGTCGAGCCCGCTGAGCACGACGTCGACGAGCGGCTTCGGCGTCTCGAGCTTCGGCACCGCGAAGCGAGTGACGTCCACCTTGCCGTGATCGACCTTCTGCGTGACGAACTCCACCACCTGCTCGCGCGGGCCCGTCTTGCTGATCACGCGCACCTTGAACGGCACGCGCACGCCGTCGACCTCGCGATAGTCCTCGTACGTGATCGTCTGGCGCTGCGCTGCGTCGCCTTCGCCTTCCTCCGCGACCTCCATCGCCAGGAGACCCGTCGAGCGGTCGAACCAGAACGTCTTCGCGGGCAGGTTCTTCGAGACGCGCCAGACGAGCCCGTCGAGCGTGCGCGTGCCCTCCTTGCGCGCCGGCACGAGCGTCGTCTCGATGCCGCGCTCGGCGACCCTGAGATACCAGTGCAGCTGGGCGTCTTCGCGCGAGATGAGGCCCTCCTCCGGCGTGTCGATGCGCAGCACGCCGCCGCCGAGGCTCCACCCGGTCTTGCCGTCGTAGCCGCGCTCCTCCACCTGGTCACGCAGGACGGTGCGCCGGTACAGGCGCCCGTCGGCGGTGCTCTGCAAGAGGAACGTGCCGACCTCGTCCTTCGCGAAGCAGCCCTCGTCGCCCTCCTCGCACCCTTCCTCCGCGAGGAACACCATGCGTGCCTCGACGGTGCGCTGCCGGATCTCGAGGAGCTTCTCCTCGCCCCCGAGCGCCTTCACGTGACGCGACAGCACTTCGCCGGCCGTGCTGGGCGCCGACGTGTGCCCTTCGCCCGCTTCGTTCACGTCGTCGGGGATTCGCAGGCAGGCCGTCGGAACGACCGCGAGCGCGGTCGGCAACGTCCACATCAGCCAGCAGGCGCGCAGGAGCTTGGGCACGACGGGACGGTCGCGCGAAGCTCGACGCTCCGTCAAGCAAGCCGAACGGCGGGCACGCACGCGAACGGTGTGGCAGCTTCGAGCGGTGTAAGCCCGGCCGTGGCCCGCGGTTGCTCGCCACGAGGGATGGCTCGCCGAGCGCACCACCGCGAGTCCCATCGTGGCCTGCTAGGCTGGAGGATGCCGATGGTGCGCCGGTTCCTCGTTGCGGCGGTCGTGGTCGGCGCCCCCGTGGCGCCGACCGGCGCGAGCGCGAGCGAATCGACGATGGCGCTCGCGCCCGTGCCCGCGCGTGGGGAGCCCCGAGCGTTCGGGCCGGGCGAGGAAGAGCTCGCGGACATGCTGGCCGGCGTCGATGCGTCGTGTCGCCGAGATGCCGAGCGAGCGCTGCGTGGCGGTCGGGCGGGTAGCGAGTGCACGCGCGCCGCGATGCGGGCCGGTCGCAAACGCCTGCGCCGCACGCCCACGCGCTTCGGTGTCGTGCTCCATCGTCGCGTGGATCTCGTGGGTGCGCGACTCGTGGTCGCGCTCGCGAGCGGTTGTCGCGAGTGGCCGACGTCGACGCGCAGCCGCGTGCTCGCCGAGTTCGATGCGGTCGCCGCCGGTTGTCGGCTCCGCCCGTACCGCGGATCGCTCGCGCTCGTCGTGGTTGGCGCCGACGGTCGACGGGCCGAGGCGATGCGCGTCCACGCCGATCGCGAGGGCGTGGTGCGCTTTCGCTTCGCGGACGTCGACATGGCGGCCCGCGATCGCGGGCTCGGAGGGCTCGACGCGTGGACCTCGCTCACCGCCGGGCACGACGGGTGGGCGGGGCGCTTCGATCTCGAGCGTCTGCGCGGGTTGCTGGCCGACTGGCACCTCAGCTGGGTGCGTCGCGGTCGCGGCAGCCCGGCTCTGTTCGCGTTGCGGCACGAAGCGCATCCGCGCTCGCAGGTGGCGATCGACCTCGCGGTGGAAGCGAACCTCGCCCGTCAGCAGCGCGACTTCGCGTCCGTCGAGCGCGGCACGCTGCCGCCGGCCACGTTCCTCGATCGCTACGTCTGGTCGCCGATGCGCCACTCGGTGGAAGCGATGCTCGCGGAGCTCCGCCGGGTCGGCGCGGCGGGCAGCCCCACGCGACCCCGCACACGCCCCACCGCGTCGAGCCCGTGAGCGTCAGCGCAACGGACCCTCGACCGCCTCTTCGTCCTCGGCCTCGAGCATCGGCGGCATCGCCTGGGGCGCGCGCCGAGGCGGAGCGACGAGCGGAGGGATCGCGGGGCGGCCGTACACGTGGATCGGCGACGTCGGTGGCTCGACGAAGAAGCCGACGTAGTCGATGCGCGCGACACCGTCGACGACGCGCTCGCGCATGATGATCGCGTCGGCGCCGGTGCCGACGCTGATCCACATCGGCTCCGCGCCGCTGCGCACGAACGGTTGCACGCCGGGCGCGACGGGTGCGGTCTTCCACCGCGCCTTCGCGGGCAGGCGCTCGGCGGCGACGCGCAGGGCCGCCAGGAACGCCTCGCCGCCGTCGTCGGCGAACACGGGCTGCGCGGCGAAGCGACGGCGATCGGGATATCCCCACTCGGCGTCTTCGGTGAGCACGAGGCGGAGATCGTCGGGTCGGTCCTTCGCCACGACGATCAGCAACGCCACCGCGAGCCGTTGCGCCTGGGTCGACAGCTCCCACGTGCGCGGCTCGATCTCGTCGAGCGGTGGTCGGCTCGCGTAGTGCTGCAGCAGGTTGCCGTCGTCCATCGGCTGGATCGGCACGGGCGCCCGCGCCGTCTTCGGTGCCCGTTGGACCGGCACGTCCCACTGCACCGGCTCCCACTCCCAACCGCATCCGGTCGCGATGCATGCGAGCGCGAGCAGGGTATGCACAACCAATCGTTTGGTCATCGACGAGGCGCATCACTCTATCCCACGGCGCCCCCGACGGCGTCGGCTCGATCCATCGAGCAATCCCGCGCCTGCCGCGAGGCGGTCGAATTCGCTGGCTCGCCCACGCTTTTTCCACCGGACGGCGTCCGTGAGCGTTCCATGTCGCCCTGCCGCGAGGCGGTTTGCGGACGGCGCCGGCTCTGGCACGATGGCGCGCATGGGGCCGAGCTCGGAGGACCCGAGCGGCGACCGGTCCGACGACCGAAGCGAGGACGGTCGTCGCCCGCCGGACGATCGCGATCCCGATCGGGAGATGGAGGCGCTCATGTCGACGCCTGCGCGCCCGGCCGGAGCTGCGTCCGACGAGGCCGCGTCCCGGGGCGCCGCCGGCGACGCGCACGACGCCGAGGCGGAGGCCGACGCCGCGCAGCGACAGCGCCGCGACCCCGAGTCCGAAATGGCGGCGCTCATGGGCAACGCCGACGCGACGCCCGATCCGTCGCAGGGCGCCCCTCGTCTGGACGCGCATCGCGTCACGTCGTCGTCGCATGCGCGTCGTCGTGCGGTGGGATCCGACGACGAGTTCGAGGACGACGCGCGCACCATCGTGAGGATCCGACGACCCATCGACGAGAACGCGCCCGCGCGGGAGCGCGTGCCGGTGCAGCAGCGCGTCGTCGCGCCCCCGTTGCCGCCCGCGTTGCGGCGTCATCGCGAGGCTCGTGAACGCCGGCCGCCGTCGCTCGTGTGGGCCGTCGTGGCCGGGGTCGCGGTGGCGAGCGCCATCGTCGTCGTGCAACGCGTGATGGCGCCCGATGCCCCGTCGCCCGTCGCCACGAAGACGGCGCGCGAGCCGGCCGCCGAGGCACCGCGGGTGCGCGAAGGAACCAACGCACGCACGCGGACGGCCGCGACCGACGAGCCGCCCACCGTCGAGCCCCCGTCGACGTCGGAGCGGCCCGAGCCGCCTCCGCAGGTGCCCGACGACGCGCCCGAGCCCCCGAAGGCGCCCGATCCTCCGACGGCGACGAAGCCGCCCGCACCCAAGCGCGGCTCGGCGAACCCCCGCACGCCGCCGCCGGGGACCCCCGCGGACACCGCGGCGATCTTCGCGAAGATCCCGGTCAGCCCGGCCGATCTGCCGCCGGTGGGTGGGATCGGTCGGTCCGGCATCCACGTCGACCGGATCGAGATGGGCTCGGCCTACGAGAAGGGCCTGTGCGCGGGGCTGCCCGACAAGTTCTCGCTCGCGAAGCTGGAGCGAGTGAACGTGTGCCTGCGCGTCGTCCACCTGCGTGAAGAAGAAGTCGTGTCGATCGTCTGGCAGAAGAACGATCTGGGTACGGCGCGGCGGGGCAAGATCGCGATCAAGCCGTTGCATGCGTACCGCACCCGGGCGTATCTCGTGCTGCGCAAGGAGTACGTGGGTGACTGGACCGTGCGGATCATGTCGAGCGAAGGCGTCGAGCTCGCGGCGCATCGCTTCACGATCGTCCCGTAGCGCGCTCGTGCTCGCCGTGCTGCTGGCGGCAGTGCCGTCGCGCGCCGAGGAGCCCGTGGCCGAGGAGCCCGCTCCCACGCCGCGCTGGAGGTTCAAGCAGGCCGACAAGCCGGTGAAGGTGGTCGTGCTCGCCGGCTCGATCGGCGCGTTCCCGAAGCAGCCGTACGCAAAGGAGATCGCGCGGCTGTGCAAGAACGTCGAGGTGCACAACCTGTCGAAGGTGGGCGAGGGCGCGTGGGGGCTCAAGCGGCGCTTCCGCGACATGGTGATCGAGAACCCGCACCTGCGATTGCGCGACGAGAGCGTCGAGCACTGGCTCGTGTACGGCGGTGGTCTCAACAGCGTCGGCACGCCGCTGTCCACCAACAAGCACATGCGCGACCTGTTCGTGATGGCGCACGATCACGGCTTCGAGGTCGTCGCGCTGTCGCTCACGCCGTGGGGCGATGCGGACGACAAGCGGTGGCGCGGGCGCAAGGGCCTCGAGTACAAGCGCGTCACGCAAGCGGTCGTGGACTACACGATGGGCCGCTCGACGCCGGAGCAAGCGATGGGCAGCTATGGGCGCAAGCGGCCCGGTGGCGTCGCGGCGCCCTGGGACGAGCGCGAGCTGCCCGACGTCGCGGTGGATCTGTACGACTCGCCGATGCGTGACAAGGACGCCGCACCGCTCGAGCTCGAGACCGTGAAGGCCCAGCTCGCGCGTGACAAGGCGTGGAAGGCCGCGCATGCGCAGCTCGACGAGGCCGCGCGCGCGGCGAAGCTCGAGGAGGATGCGAAGGCGGCGAGCGAGCTGCCGAAGTGGTTCATGCGCAAGGAGCTGCGCTCGTTCGATCACATCCATCCGAACGCCGACGGCCATCGCCTCATGGCCGCGGTCGCGTGCCCCAAGCTCCCCGCGAGCTGGGGCTGCACGTGCGAGCCCGTTTGACCGCGCTTCACTGCAGGAGCGCGAGCAGCTCGTCCTTCGTGATGTTCGTGGCACCCGCGCCGTCGGCGACGGCCGCGTCCGCGAGCGCACGCTTGCGCTGCTGCAGCGCGAGGATGCCCTCCTCGACGGTGCCGCGCGCGACCATGCGGTGCACGAGCACGGGCTTGTCCTGTCCGATGCGGTGGGCGCGATCGGCCGCCTGATCCTCGACCGCGGGGTTCCACCACGGATCGAGCAGGATCACGTGATCCGCCGCGGTGAGGTTGAGGCCCGTGCCGCCGGCGCGCAGCGACACGAGCATCACGCCGGGGCCGCTCGCGTCCTGGAAGCGCGCGACGACCTCGCCGCGATCGCGCGTGCTGCCGTCGAGGCGCAGGTGATCGATGTCCTTCGCTCGTAGCTCGGCCTGCACGAGGTCGAGCAGCGACGTCCACTGCGAGAACACCAGCGACTTGTGGCCGCCCGCGAGGCTCTCGTCGAGCGTGTCGAGCAACAGCTCCACCTTCGACGACGGGCGCTCGGCCTTCGGTTGGCCCGGCACCAGCGCGCTGTGGCATGCGGCCTGGCGCAGGCGCAAGAGCGCCTCGAGCACCGCGAGCGCGCCTTCGCCGGCACCGAGCTTGTCGGCGACCTCCTGCTGGGTCGCGGCGCGCACGGCATCGTAGATGCGACGCTCGTCGTCGCGCAGCTCGCAGTGCAAGACGACGTCGGTGCGGGGCGGAAGCTCCTTCGCGACGTCACGCTTGAGGCGACGCAGCACGAACGGCTTGATGCGCTCGCGCAGCGCCTTCGCGGCCTCCGCGTTGCCGGCGGCGATCGGCTTGCCGAAGCGTTCCTCGAATTCGGAGCGGCCGCCGAGCAGACCTGGGCTGACGAAGTGGAACTGGCTCCACAGATCGTCGAGGCGGTTCTCCACCGGCGTGCCGGTGAGCGCGAGGCGGAAGCGGCCGCGCAGCTCGTAGGCCGCACGCGCGACCTGGCTGTCGGGGTTCTTCACGGCCTGCGCTTCGTCGAGCACGATCGTGTCCCACTCGATTGCCGCGAGCGTCTCGCGATCGAGGCGCAGGAGCGCGTAGGTGGTGAGCGTGACGTCGGCGGTCTTCGACAGCGCGCGCCCGCTGCCGTGGTAGACGTCGACGGTCAGCGACGGGCGGAACTTCGCGATCTCCGCCTGCCAGTTCGGTAGCACGCTCGTGGGCGCGACGACGAGCGTGCGCCCCTGGATCGCGCACAGCGTCTGCAGGGTCTTGCCCAGGCCCATGTCGTCGGCCAGCAGCCCGCCGAGCTCGCCGTCGCGCAGGAAGGTCAGCCAAGCGACGCCGTCGTGTTGGTAGTGGCGGAGATCGGCACGCAGATCGTCGGGTAGGCGCGGCTCGGGCAGACCGGCGAAGTCCTCGAACAGCGCCCGCCAGCGCGCGTACGCGGGCGGGGGCGGTTGATCGAGCGACGCGGCCATCGCCGCGAGATCGCCGAGCGCCCAGCGCGGCACCTCGTCGCCGGCCGACGCCGCCTTCGCGCGCAACAGCGCCGCGATCCGCTCGCCGTGGCGCGCGAGGAATTCCTGAGGGATCCGGCCGAAGCCGCCGTCGAGCAGCGGCGCGAAGCGATCGCCGCGCGCCCACGCGCGCATCACTGCGTCCGGATCGGCGCGCACATGCTCGGCGCCGCGTCCGGTGAACGAGAGCCGGAAGCCCGAGTCGCCCGCGAGCGCGAAGTCGGCTTCGAGCTCGCCGCGCGCGACGAAGTCGCGATGCACGTCGTCGGTGGTCGCGAGGTCGTCGATGCGGCTGGCGAACGCGATGGCATCGTCGGTCGCGAAGCTGCGTCGCACGCCGGTCTCGAGCCCGAGCTCGCGCAACCGCTCGGCCAGCAGCTTCTCGAGTCGAGGGTTGCGCAGCGGCACCTCGGTGGGCGGACCCTTGCGATCGTCGCCGCCGAGCATGGTGAGCCTGTCGCCGTCGACGCGCGCGATCGCGGGGTCGCCGTAGACTATCGTCGGCAGCACCGCGAGCCCGTCGCCGTCGCGCTCGTTCGCGAGCTGGATGCGCGGCTTGAGCACGCGTGGGTCGGGCAGATCGGCATCGAGCACCACGGGCACCGTGCGACGCCAGCGCGGGATCATGTCGCCCACGAGCGTGCCGAGATCGCCGGCCTCGAACCATTTGCCGCGCCGCAGCTCGCCGTACTCCGCTTCGCCGAGGCCGTGGCCGCCGAGCGGATGCAAGCGACCGGATCGCTGCACGATGCCGTTCTTGTGGATCTCCTCGACGTTGGGATCGCGCTCGAGCTGCGCGAACCACCCGCCGTCTCCGCCGCGCACGCGCACGCACAGGCCGGGGGAGGGCGCGCCGATCTCGATCGCGGTGCCGTCGAGCGTGATCTCGCCGACGCCGGAGAGCGCGTCGAACACCTTCGCGACCTGGTGGCGCGGGAGCACGCCGCCGATGAACGTGCCGAGCTTCTTCTCGAAGCGCAGATCGCCCTCGGTCGCGACGAACTTCGGCCCCTTCACCTTGCCCAGCGCGACCGCGGCGATGCTGCCGTCGATGACGTGCTCGCCGCCCGCATGCACGATCGTGCGGAGCAGCGCGATCCCGCCGTCCTTCAGCTGGAAGCGATACGCGATGCGGCCGGCGCTCGAGTCCGCCCCGCCGCCGGCCTTGGGCAGCGGCTTGCCGTCCTTGCGCGCCTGTTGGAGCGCGATTGCGGCGGCGGCCACGTGCGCGCACGCGTCCTCGGTGCTGTTGCACTCGCAGCTCCACTCGTCCTCGTCGAGGAACAACGTGACGAGCGGCGCGACGAGTCCACCCTTGGTCGCGACCTGCAGCTCGACGTCCTTCGTGGTCTCGGACTGGATCACGACCGCGTTCGCGCGCGCCAGCTCGACGCCGCGCGACCACGTGTTGGCCGAGCACGCCTTGCGGATCGCGGCGAGCAGCGCCTCCATCGCCTAGTACCGGGGAATCGAGGGGTCCACTTCCTTGGACCACGCATCGATGCCGCCGACGACGTTGTACACGCGCGTGAAGCCCTGCTCGAGGAAGTGAAGCGCGGCCTGCTGGCTGCGCTGCCCATGGTGGCAGTGGAACACGATCGGCGTGTCCTTCGGCAGCGCGAGCAGCTCGGGCATGCTGTCGCGCGACAGGAGCACGGTGCCCTCGATCTTCGCCTGTTCGCGCTCGCCTTCGGTGCGCACGTCGACGAACTTGACGGACGGATCGCGCTCGACCATCTCCTTCGCCTCGGCGGGCATCACCCACTTCACGGTCGGGGGCGCGTTCGGGTTGTCGATCTTGAAGCCTTCTTCGTGCCCGCGCACGTAGTCGATGACGACGCCGCCGGCCCTGCGCGCGCTCCCGCGATCGAGCAGCAGCGTGATCCCGTTCGCCTGCACGACGACGTCGCCGTCCATCTGCCGCGAGAGCGCGAGGTCGTGCACGAAGCCGCGGTCGATCTCGAGCCGCAGGTGCTCGCCGGCTTCCGCGTCGCCGAGCGCCTTGCGGAAGACCTCGGCGGCGCCGTCGGTGATCGTGACGGTAGGGGCTTCGGCGGCGCGCACGAGGTCGCCGAGCGCCTTCACGAGATCGCCGTTGCCGTCCATCTCGCGCACGATGTCGCAGCCGCCGACGAACTCGCCGTCGACGAAGAGCTGCGGGATCGTCGGCCAGCTCGCGTACTCCTTCACGCCGTCGCGTATCGCCGGATCCGACAGCACGTTCACCGTCTCGTAGGACGGCAGGTACTGATCGAGGATCTCGACGACCGTCGCCGAGAAGCCGCAGGCGGGCGCGGCGCGGGTGCCCTTCATGAAGAGCACGACGCGGTTGCTCTTCACGAGCGCATCGATCTGCTGCTGCACCTCGTTCATGACGGTCCCCCGGTCTCCGTGCGCATCCTATCAGCGGCCCACCGCCTGGGTGTGCAGTGGCCAACGCACCCGCGTGCGTCGCCCCGCAACTGCGCGCGACCGCCGTCCAGCGGCCCCTGGCGGGTCTTCCGCGCGTGCAGGCCTTGTCCGCGGCCGGCGCGGCGCTACCTTGCCACGAGCGTGGAAGAGATTCCGTTTCCGCTCCTCGTGCTGCTCATCGTGGCCGCCGTCGTCGCTGGCCTCGTGCTCGGAGCGAAGGCCGGCAAGATCGCGCCGGCATCGAACGACAACGGCAAGCCCCGCAAGACCCTCGGCGCCCGTGTCCGCGGCGCGGCGACGGACGGCGTGGTCAAGCTGTGGAAGTGGAATCGCGACCGCAAGAAGAAGGACGAATAGAGGCTAATCGCCGAGGGCCCTCGTCGGGTCCTTTTCCTTGCCGTCCTCGTCCTCTGCGGTCGGTTCCTTCTTCTCTTCCTCGAGCTTCGCGCGGGCGCGCTCCCACGCCTTCTTCTTGTGCTTGATCCACGGCTTGTACTTCTCGTTCTCGGGAAGCGGCGGCAGGCCATGGCGCTCGCGCACCCAGTCCGGCAGCTGTCCCATCACCGCGTTCTTGCACACCTCGGTGTACTCGACCTTTTCCTCGCGCGTGGTCTCGAGCAGCTTCTCCGGCACGTAGTAACCGTTGTCGCGCACCTGCTCGGGCGAAGGGATCTTGTACCAGACCTTGACGAGCTCGACCTTCTTCGGCGGGATGCCCTCGTGGTCGAGCGCCCACTTGCGGCAGTAGTAGCGCGCGTGCCACTTGCGGTACCAGCTGGTGTCGCCCGACTCGCCGCCGATGATGCGGCGGTTCATCTTGCGCATGCGGTCGTTCCAGATCCACGGGATCGGCTTGCGCTCCTCCGCGTAGACGTCGGTGCGCATGTCGTAGACCTCGCCGTCCTGATCGTGCACGAGCACCTTCAGGAAGACGTTCGAGCGCGGAGGATTGGGCGCGAACATGCCCCAGCCCTGATCGGTCTGCGTGCGGGTGAGGTAGAACGCGTAGACCTTGCGTGCCTCGCCGCGGAACGCGTGGAGGCTGTCCTTCTCGGGGAGCAGCCACGTGACGACGGCGCTGATGTGCCACACGACCAGCGTGCCGATCACGAAGCGGCCGAACGGACCGTAGGCCCACGGCATGCGCGGCGCGCCCGTCTCCGGCACGTGCGTGACGGGCAGCTGACGGCCACGTAGCGTGCGCCAGCGCTGGAACGCGACGCCCGCGAGGAAGAGGCCCGCGGCGTACCAGATGCGCAGCCAGTTCCATTCGGGCTGCACGATCACCTTCACGAGGATGCCGACCAGCACGATGCCGAGCGTCGCGAACATCGCCCACTGCGGCAGCTTCACCGCGTCGCGATGCAGGTGCGGCAGCGTGGGATCCTCCGCGGGCAGCGGCGGCTCGCCGCGCTTGACGTCGGCGGGCATCGGCACGCCGATGCGCGCGAGGCCGCGTCCGCACCAGCGGATGAATCGAGCGGCCTCGGGGCCGTGCAGGAAGAAGATGCAGGTGGCCAGCATGCCCGTCTGGAACTGGCCGATGTTCATGAGGACGAAGATCCCGCCCATCACGGAGATGTGCCACGGGATCCAGATGCGCCGGCCGAGCGGCCATCGAGCGATCCACATGTGATCGATCTGCGTGGTGCCGAAGCGACGCAGCGCCTCCCAGACGTTCGGCTTGGCCTTGCGCAGCCACAACAGCGCGCCGATGGAAACCACGAGCCACGCGGCGAGCCCGATGCCGAACTTCCAGTAAGCACGCCCGTGGGCCGCGCCGAGCGTGGCGATCAATGCCGCACCGAAGAGCACGATCGCGGTGGAGACGACGCCGGCGGCCCGATGCGCCGGGATCACGATCGGCTTCACGTGCAGGCGCGCCCAGATCCACCACAGGGCGAGCAGCAGCGCGACCCAGCCGCCCACGAACGACCAGACCGGCACCGGCGGCACGAAGTGCACGGGCCAGGTGATCCAGATGAGAGAGCCGGTGAAGAGGATGAGGACGAACCAGCACAGGCGAGTCACGAGTCGGCGCACGCCGGTGTTCGGCGGCACGCCGTCGTCCTTCGCCCAGTGGATGAGCACACCGATGACGCAGACGAAGAAGAACGCCTCGCCCCAGTGCGTGAACCACGTCATCAACCGCATGACGTTCGTGCCGAAGATGGCCGCGAACGGCTGCGGGTAGAAGCGGTAGAAGTGGTCCATGTTGAGCGCGTAGTAGATCGCGTCGCCCTTGGCCCACACGCCGCCGTTCTTGAGGATGCCCGTGGTCGCGTACACGGCCCCGAGCTGCAACATCATGATGCGGCGCGGCCATGCGGGGATGAGGCGATAGATCGCCTGCAGCCCCTTCGGATGCTCGTCGGACGGCGGCACACCGGCGCCGCCGCCGGGCCCGTCGCGCGTGGACAAGAGGCCCTGACGTTTCAGCTTCCGACAGCGCAGCCAGTTGTCGACGCTCCACGCGTGCCCGCTGCGCGCACAGATGAGATAGGCGAGGAAGACGCGATAGACGAGCTCGGTGCCCTCCCAGAACAGATGGTTCCGGAAGAAGATGCTGTTCATCAGGAAGAACGTGAGCACGCCCGTGGTGCGGGTCCAGAACCCGACCATGAACATCACGGCGATGATCTCGAACGCCCACAGGTGACACCAGAAGAAGGTGGGCGTGTCCCAGAAGTAGAGCAGCGACCACTTCGGGCCCTTGATGAACTCGACGAACCCCCAGAAGTCGAAGAACCCCCAGGGATCGTCCTCGTTGAAGCCGTCGCCGAAGCCCTTGAACTGCGCCGATGCATGCACCTGGCGGGCGACGTCGGCCGTGAAGATGCCCTCGTCGGTGAAGAGGAACGTGAAGTACTCCCAGAAGTCGTTCACGTTGCAGATGACGAAGAACCCGAACACGATGCGGAACAGCGCCATCGAGCGCGGATCGTCCACCGTGAGGAAGAACCGACGCACGCGCTCGCTGTTCACGATGAGCAGCACGCACATCGCGAGCGCGCCCACCAGCATCGCCCAGCCGACGTTGCCGGAGAGCGCCCGCGCGGCCTCGTTGGGAACCTTGTCTTTGTCGGCCAAGAGGGCGAACGCACTGAGCGCGCCCGATGCACCGAACCCGGAATCGGCGAGCAAGCCAACCATCTTCTTCTGCTTCGGTTGAGTCTTTCCGACGCGGCGCGCCGATGCAAGCGCCGAACGCGGGACATCGCACGTCTCGGCGGGTGCCGCAACGTCAGCCCCGCTCACGGCTGCGCGATGCCGCGAGCGGGCGCGGTCCGCGGTTGAACTCCCGCTGCGGTCGCCGTAGCGTTCGTGGCGACGATGGCCGAGTTCGAGCCGCCAGAGCCCGAGCGGCCCGACGACACCGCGACGCGCGAGGGGCGGCCACCACGTCGTCCGTCGTCGGCGCACGAACCGTGGGCCGCGACGGGAGCGTCGCCGACGGTCGAGGCGCCCGACCTACAAGCGACCGGCTTCTTCAAGGCGTTGCCCACGTCGGGTCGTGTCGCGCGCTTGTGGGCGACGCTCGGGCTGTTGCTCGGACGACGGCTCGCGCTCGTGGTGCGCGACGACCACGTGTTCCTCATCCTGATGGCGGCGTTCGTCGGCATCACCAGCGGTGCGGCGGCGGGCTTGTTGCTGATGTGGATCGAGTTCGCCATCGAGTCGTTCCCCAAGCCGGAGGAAGGACAGGCGTGGCGATGGGCCGTCGTCATCGGCGTGCCCGTGCTCGGTGGCGTGCTCGCGGGCTGGTTGCGCGTGCTCGCCGAGCGGTTCGTGCGACAGCCGCCGCAGAACGGGATCTCGGCCGTGATCGAGGCCGTGTCCAAGCGCCACGGAGCGATGCACGGCCGCTCCGCCGTCGTGTGTGGGCTGGGCACCGGCGTGACGATCGGTTCCGGCGGCTCCTGCGGTCACGAGGGGCCGTCGGTCGCGATCGGTGCCGCCGTCGGCAGCGTACTCGCCCAGTTCTTCGGCATGCGTCAGCGCCGGCAGATCGCGATGCTCGGCGCAGGCGCGGCCGGCGGTGTCGCGGCCGCGTTCAACACCCCGCTGGCAGGCGTCATCTTCACCGTCGAGATCGTGTTCGGCGGATCGATCGGCGGGACGGTGGGCACGATGTCCGTGTTCATCCCGCTGATCGTCGCGGCGGTGTGCGGCACGTTCACGTCGTACGCGATCCGGGGCAACGATCTCGCGTTCGATCTGCCCGGCCACACGACCGCGTCGGTGCCGGACCTGCTCTTCTACGTGTTGCTCGCCGTCGCGGCCGGCGTCATCGGCACGCTGATGTCGCGCTCGATCGACTTCGCCCACGGGCGCTTCGAGGCGCTGAAGCTGCCCATGTGGGTGAAGCCCGCGATCGGTGGGCTCGCGGTCGGTCTGCTCGCCGTGTTCGTGTCGAACGAGCTGCTCGGCGCCGGCCACCCCACGGTCCAACGCGCGCTGCGGGGCGGTCTGGCGTGGGAGCTCGCAGCGGCGCTGCTGGTGCTCAAGATCGTCGCGACCTCGTTGACGCTCGGCAGCGGCGGCTACGGCGGCACGTTGATGCCGTCGATCTACGTCGGCGCGTGTCTCGGCACCTTGGTGGGCGCGCTCGCGAACCTCGTGTTGGACAGCGCGCAGGACCCCGGGGCGTACGCGCTCGTCGGCATGGGGGCGATCTTCGCGGCGATGATGCACGCGCCGCTCACCCCGATCGTGATCATGTTCGAGCTCACTCACGACTACGGCGTGATGCTACCGCTCATGCTCGGGTGCATCTTGTCGGGCTTCGTCGCGAAGCGGGTCGGGCGCGACAGCATGATCTCGCTCGAGCTCGAGCGCCGCGGCGTCGTGCTCGCGAAGGAGGCCGAAGGCGAGGTGATGAAGCGCGGCCTCGTGCGCGAGCTGATGCTCGCGCCCACCGAGACGCTGCGCGAGACCGCGACGATCGAGGACATCCGTCGCGCGGCGCTCGACGCCGAGCTGCGGGCCGTGTTCGTGGTGGACGCCGACGACACGGTGGTCGGCTACATCAACGGCAACCAGCTCGCGAAGCGCATGCTGGCCGGCGAGATCAAGGCCGACTCGACCGCCAAGGAGCTCATGGGGCGCAGCAAGCTGCCGCTGTTGCACCTCACCGACACGCTCGCCGGCGCGATGCTGGCCTCGGCACGCTCCGGCATGGAGCTGCTGCCGGTCGTCGACGAGGCGTGTCGCCTCATCGGCGTGCTGCGGCGGGGCGATCTGCTCGCGCACTACAGCGACAAGGTGCTCGCGGAGCGCGAGGAGGTCGTGGCGGTGCGCGCGGGCACCGGCAGCGTGGGAGAGGAGGTCGGCCTCGGCAAGGGGCTGATCCTGGAGCGCGTCGTCGTGGGGCGGGCGTGGGCCGGCCGCACGCTCGCGCAGCTCGAGCTGCGCAACGCCACCGGCGCGTCGGTCATCGAGTGGGCGCGCGGCGACGTGACGATCCCGGTGGATCCCACCGCGCCGCTGCGCGAGGGCGACGTGCTGGCGATCGCGGGCACGCGCGAGCAGATCCTGCGCGCGCGCACGTTGCGATGAGCGAGCTCACTCGGCTTCGAGGTAGATGCCGATCGCTTCTTGCAGCTTCGGATCGAGCGTGTCGTAGGTCGCGTTCAGCTGATCCACGATGAAGGGCGTGCGGACCGCACGGACGATCTTCGGGTCCTCGGCCGCCGCGGAGGCCCGCACCGTGAGGCCGACGTGGACGCGCCCCTGGTCGAACACGCCGCCGCCGAGCATGCCGGCCACGAACACGGTCTCGATCAGGAACTCGGCCTCGGGGTCGTACGCGAGGTCGCCCGCCGGGTCGCCGGCGCCGGCGAGGTCCGCGATGGCGGCCTCCGCCTCGGTGTCGTCGAGCACGCGGCCGATGCTGTACACGAGTCGACCTTCGTACTCGCCCTCGGTGGGCACGCCGAGCACGGCGACGAGCGCGCCCGCATCGACGGCGGCGGACGTGGGCGCTTCGACGCTGTAGTCGCCGGGATCGTAGAGCTGCAACGGCGAGTTCGACAGCGGCTCGGGCATCGGCGGAGGATCCGGTTCCTCCTCGATCGGTAGATTCTGACCGTCGACGACGGTGAGGTAGAAGTCGTGCCGCGGCAGGAGGTTCGCGAGCATGTCGTCGGACTCCGCCGCCGGGATCTCCGGGTTGAACAGCTGGAACGACGCCGAGTAGGTCTCGTTGAGGTTGCCGGTGCCGCTCGTGTCCGGGTACACGGCGCCGAGCGACGGCGTGGACGTGTTGGGGTCGACGAGCTGCGCGGGGATGTCGGTGCCCGGCACTCCGAACGCACCGTCCTCGAGCAGGTGCGCGGCGGACAGCGCAATCGCAGTGCCGTTGAACGTGCGGCGCGTCCACACCGACGCGCTCGCCGTGCCGAGCTGGCCGACGCGGCCGTGGGTGTCGTCGATCCAATCCATGCAGGGGTCGGCCGACACGACGATGGTGTCGCGCACCCACGTGAGCTGCGTGGACACGACGCACTCTGCGGGCTCGCCCGTGGACGACTCCGGCTCGACGGTGGGGTCGATGTCGGTCGTGCTCTCGCTCGACGAGCTGCCGCCCGAGCTGGTGCTCGATCCGTCGTCGGCGCTGCCCGAGCTGGTGTCGTCGTCGTCGTCCGACGCGGGTTCGTCGTCACCGCAAGCGGCGACGAGCGCACACAAGGAAAGCGAAACGATGAAGCGATGCATCTCTCACCCTTCGATGAAGGCGACGTCGGGGCCGTCCGGGATCGACACTGCATCCCAGGCGTACACGACGAGATCGCAGGGGCCCTGCGCGCCGATCGTGTAGTGCACCTCGACCTGGTCGCCGCAGTCGAGCACTTGGTCGATCTGCGCGCTGCCGGAGCATCCGCTGCTCTGGCCGAACACGTAGACGATGCGCTGCCCGTCGAAATCCACGGCGGGCGGATCATCGCACGGGGGCGCCGGAAATTGGCAACTCGTCAGCGAGTCGCAGAATTCGTCGAAGTGAGCCTGGAGGCCATCCGCGTCGGTGATCACGGCATTGTTCGCGACACCCTCGCACGCGCTGTCGCCCGCGAGCGGCAGGCTCGCGAGATCCTCGGTCTCGATCGGCACGCAGCCGGGCGCGCCACTCGAGCTCGAGTCGCTGCCGTCGGTGCTCGCGTCGCCGGACGATCCGCTCGAGTCGCCTGCGGTCGTGTCGGCCGTCGTCGTGTCGGCCGTGGTCGTGCCCGCAGCGGTAGAGCTGCCGTCGGCGTCGTCGTCGGCGCTACCCGAGCCGTCGGCGCTGCCGTCGTCGTCGTCATCGGCGCTGCCCGAGTCGTCGTCGGCGCCCGACTCCTGGGTCGTCGCGGTGTCGTCGCCGCCGCACGCGACGGCCCCGAGCGCGAGCCCGCACGCGCATGCGCGCAACGAGAGCGAAAGCGTCATGTGGAAGCCTCCCAAGCCAATGCCCGCGGTCCGCGTGCGAACGATGCATGGCGCGCGCTCCAGGTCGCTTCATTCCAGCGCCGACCAGGACGCAGACGTCGTGAGCGAGCGCTCCGCCGAATTCCAGAGGGATGGATCCGGAGCGCGCGAGCGCGCGACCACCAACGACGGGTAGAGTCCGTGCGCGGCGCTCTCGAGCGGACAGTTCCGTCCGCCCCGGGGGCGCCGCGCACACTATCGCCGCGACAACAGCACGCCGGCGAGCACCATCGCGGCCGCGCCGAGCCACGCGGTGATGCCGATGGGCGCGCCCCACACGAACGCGTCGATCGCCGCCGACAACGGGATGGCCGCGTAGGCGACGATCGCGACGACGGGCGCCTCGGCGCGCGCGTACGCGCGACTCATCATCAACTGTCCGGCGAGCCCCGCGAGCGCCATCGCGGACACGCGACCGATCGTCGCCGCGAGATCGAGGCCGACCGGCAGCGAGCTGAACTCGCCGAGCGCGAGCCCGATCGCGGTCGCGACGATCGACACCACGAGCGTGAAATGGAAGACGACGGTCTCGGGCGCATCGGGCGGTGCGCCGGGATCGAGTCGCGTCGGCACGTCGGTGCCCGTGGCGAGCCGGAGCTGGATGTGCGCGAGGGCCGAGAAGAACGCCGACGACACGCCCACGAGCCCCGGCACGAGCGGCATCGCGACGGCCATCGATTCCGCTGCGCCCGGCAGCGACAACAGATCGGGCGGCAAGAGCACGACGAGCGAGCCCGCGAGCGCGAGCGCGAGCGCGGCCAGGGCGGCGCCGCGCAATCGCTCGCGCAACAGCAGCGGGCTGAAGATCGCCACGGCCACCGGCTGCAAGAGGTGGACGACCGTGTGCTGCACGAGCGAGAGCGCCTGCACGGCCCAGAAGTTCGACGTCATCGCGAGCGCGCCGAAGACGGTGCGCAGCGCGACCACGCGCGGGCGACGAGGACGCCACCGCAGCCGACGCAGGTGCAGCTCGAGCAGGACGAACGGCAGCCCGGGCGCCGTACGCCACACGATCGTCGCGAACGTCCCCATCCCGTGCTCGCGCAGGTCCTTCACGAGCGCGCCCATCACCGTGAACGCGACGACGGAGCCGAGCATGAGCACGAGGCCGAGCGCGCGCCCCGAGGCGGGCGCGCTCGCCGTCGCCGCCGTGGGCTGCGGGCCATCCACCGCCGGCAGCATCCCCGCAAATCCGCGGCCGCGCAGGCGTGGGGTCCCGATCCGGGCCGCAAGTCGACCTCGCGACGACAAGACGCTTGCCAAGCGCCGCGGAGAGGTCCAATATTCGTCGCCCCGAGCCGGCACCCCGAAAGGGAATCGGACCGGGGACCTCGCCGAAGGACCTCTCGAGGGCCTTCACCGCGGGGTGGCTGCCCCGGGACGAAACCGGTCCGCCCTTTCGAGGACGAACCGAGCAGACGCCCGGCGGGTGCGCCGAAACGGGATCGCGCGAGCAGGCCTGCGGGCCCGCCTGCCACCCCCGGCGCTGGGCAGCCCTCGAACGTCGTCCCAACGGCGTTCGAGACGTGACAAAGCCCGCGAGCGACATCGGAGGTTTTGCTTGACGGCGAAACCCGACGGGACTAGAAGTCCGATCCCTGCCGGGGCAAACCCGCGGGAACAGCGCTCCCTGACAACTGGATAGCGGAACACGAGACGGTCGACTCGATCACCGCCAAGGCGCAAGCCGGACGCGGGAGTTCGAGAGACGCGTGCGGGAATGCGGGTCGGCAACGGCTCGCAACCCTGTCCGTGACCGGAGGCTTCGGCCGACGGCACGAGACAACACCCAACGGTCTGCTTCGGCAGACCCGAGGTCGAGAAGCAATCGAGCAAGACTCGAGAGCGCAGTTCAAACTGGAGAGTTTGATCCTGGCTCAGAGCGAACGTTTGCGGCGGGCCTAACACATGCAAGTCGAACGGGTGAGGGGGCAACTCCTCATCAGTGGCGCACGGGTGCGTAACACGTGGGTAATCAACCCTTTGGACTGGGACAACCCGGGGAAACTCGGGCTAATACCGGATGTGGCATGGTGATCCTCGGATTGTCATGCGAAAGCCTCGCAAGGGGCACCAGAGGACGAGCCCGCGGCCCATCAGCTAGTTGGTGAGGTAATGGCTCACCAAGGCGAAGACGGGTAGCTGGTCTGAGAGGATGATCAGCCACACTGGAACTGAGACACGGT
>CAYXVR010000028.1:82263-128998 GCA_964468635.1 uncultured Nannocystaceae bacterium | reverse complement strand
TCGACAAGGTCCGCAAGGTCTTGAAGATCGCGAAGGAGCCCATCTCGCTCGAGACGCCGATCGGCGAGGAGGAAGACTCGCATCTCGGCGACTTCATCGAGGACAAGAACATGACCTCGCCGTCGGACGCGGTCATCAACCTGAACCTCGCGGATCAGACCCGGCGCGTGCTCGCCACGCTGACGCCGCGCGAGGAGAAGGTGCTGCGCATGCGCTTCGGCATCGGCGAGGCGTCGGACCACACGCTCGAAGAGGTGGGCCAGGACTTCTCGGTCACGCGCGAGCGCATCCGCCAGATCGAAGCGAAGGCGCTGCGCAAGCTGAGGCACCCGAGCCGCAGCAAGCGCCTGAAGGCGTTCGTCGAGAACTGAGAGCTCGCGATGCTCTGGAGGCCCGGCTCGAATCGTCTTCGAGGCCGGGCCTTCGGCGTTCTGGTGGTTTGCGCGTGCGGGCCGTCGGCAGGGTCGCTCGAGGACGGCGATTCGTCGACGACGACGTCGTCGTCCTCCGGCGAGGCGACGTCGTCCGCGGTGACGACGTCCGAGGACACGGCACCGCCGCTCGACACGACGACGTCGACCGAGTCGTCGACGGAGACGTCGTCGAGCACGTCGTCCGCGGACTCGACGACGGGCTACGTCTCGCACTGCGAGGTGCCGCCCGACCTGCCGCCGGCGTGCTGGGACGGGGTCTGCAACGCGTTCAGCTGCGGGTGCGCGGCGTGCCTGTACGACAGCGACGGCTGCCCGCGCTCCTACTGCGAGGGACCCGGGGACTGCGCGCGAGGGGCGTTCTGCAACGCCAACATCCTCGTCACTCCATGCGCGGGCGGCCAGTTGGGCTGGTGGAGCTGCGAGGCGTTCGTCGATCGATGCGTCTGCGGCGGCTCCCTGGGTTGCGGCCCGGATCCCCATGGACTCTGCCTCGACGCCGCGGATTTCGTCCAAGACGACATCTGTCTCGCGAGCGATCAAACGTGCGGCAGCCTCCGCGAGCTCGTGGCGCAGACGCATGGGGGCATCGTCGAGGTCGCCGATTCGATGGCGCCCGGCGTCCTCGCGTACGCGCAAGAATGCCAGTGGGCGCGGATGCAACGCATGTTCGACGAGTGCGGTGAATCGCCGTGCGATGTGCTCTGCAACGATCTACCGGGCTACTCCGGTTGCTTCCTCGCGACGGATTGCGCGGCGTGTGAAGCGGCGGACCCGGCCGAGGTGCTGGCGTTGATCCACGCGCTCGTCGATCGAGCGCTCGGTTGCGCCGACTGTGCGCTGTGCGACGAGCTGCAGAGCGAGCTGTGTGCGGAGATCGCCGGCTGCTGAGTCTCTGCCGAATCAAGTTGCGGCGCCGAGCCGCTTCGTGCACGCGAGCACGAGGTCGTCGTTCACGGTGACCTGCTCGCCGTAGGCGACCGGGCGGTGCTCGAACGACAGGCCGCGGCCGTCGGGCACGTAACCGCGCTGGACGTAGAGGCGCTGGGCCGCGCCGTAGTCTGCGTCGAGGCCCACGCGGATGCCGATGCGTTGGACGCTCTCTGCGGCACGCGACTCGGCGGCGTCGAGCAGTGCCGAGCCGATGCCGCGGCGCTGCAACGCCGGCAGGACGTTGAGGTCCTCGATCTCGGGGATGTCTGCGGCGGCGAACGGTGGATGCTCGGGGCGCCAGTTCAGCGTCGCGTAGCCCGCGAGCTCGTCGTCGAGCACCGCGACGAACACCTCGCGCGTGCCGGCGCTCTGCTCGCGAAGGTAGCGCTCGTAACTGCGCGGGCGGCTTGGCCAGCCGATCGCGGCGAGTGCCGACGCGATGCGCTCGGGATCATCGGCCTCGAGCGCCCGAATGCGAAGGTCCCGCATCGTTCACTCGACGTCGCAGCTCGCAGGCGCGCAGTCGCAGAGCGCCGGCGCGGGCGGCGAGATGTTCGGCGCGCACGTGCCGACGTCGTCCGCCTCGCTGTCGACCGCCGACCACGGGCCGAGCGGCCCGTCGCCGAGCACGACGATCTCGAGCTCGCTCGGGAACGCGGTGCAGGGCGCATCCAAGCCGTCCAACGAGTCGAGCACCGCCTCGCACCGGCCCACCTCGGATGCGATGGTGCACGAGGTCGCATCCGCGAACGTCAGCACGTTCGCCCATCCGCAGCGCACCGTGTAGCCGTCGAACTCGAACGCGGCCTGGCCCGCGCACGCGCTCTCGTCGACGTGCGCGTTGCAGGCCGAACGCAGGTCGGTGAGGCAGTCCGCGCTCAGGAACGGCGACATCGTGGGATCGCACGCGGAGGGGAATCCACCGACGCCCGTGTCCGCGTCGCTGCTGCTCTCGGCCGCGACCTCGTCCGAGCCGGCGGCGTCGTCGTCCGCGGGCTCGTCCTCGGCTGGGCACGCGAGCGCGCCGAGGAGCAGGAGCGTTGCGCGGCGGAGTCGACCGACGTCCACGGTTCCATCGTACCCGGCCCTCGTGGGGCATGTCTGCCGAATCAAGTCGGGGCGCTTGGCTTCGCGCGAGCGCTCCTCGTGCGCGTCGGTCCCGGCGTGTCGTCGAGCGCGAGCAGTCCGCGTCGGCGCCAGCCGACGCGCAGCAACCAGGTCTGGGCCGGGGACGTGCCGTAGTCGCTGTTCCGCTGGGCTACGCGCGGTGGATCGATCCAGCCGTCGAAGATCGCGGACGTGCTGCGGCGGTCGAACCAGTCCGGCGGCAGCGTCTCGCCTGCGTCCTGCGCGTGGTGGCGCGCGTTGAGCAAGACGTAGCGCAGCGCGTAGCGGACCTCGCGGGGCGTCTTCAGCTCGCGCACGTGATAGCGGCTCGCGAACACCGTGCCCTTGCGATCGAAGCGGTCGTTGATCGCCTTCGCCAGCCGCGTGCAGAAGCCCTGCATGCCGCGCGAGAGGCTGTCGCGATCATCCGCCTCCGCGATCGCGTGCAGATGATTGCCCAGCACCGAGTAGTGCACGAACCGCAGGCCGAATCGCCCACGGAACGACCGGAACGCTCGCACGATCGCCGCCCAGCATCGAGGCTCGCGCAGATCGGGCACGTCGTCGCGCATCCGCAGCGTCACGTGCAACGGATTGCCGCTGCGCACCTGCGCACGCACGACGTGCCGCACGCTGCTGCGCTCGCATTGCAGCTTGCGACCCGCACCGTCGCGACGACCACCCCACGTGCGCAACACGAACTCCAGCTGTGCATCCTTCTTCATCGCGCTCGTCTACCGCGGATCGTTCGAAGCGCAAGCGAGAACGACACGAAGAAGAACTTCGCACCGCAACCCATGATCACCGAAGCAACGACGACAGTGTCTGCCCAATCAAGTGGTCGACACGCGCGACGTCGTCGTCTCGAACGACTGCCCCGCGATACTCGCGTAGATCGATCCACCCGAGATCGCCAGCTCCCAGCGGTTGTTCCGCTCGAGCAGCACCGCGATCGCGTCCAGCACCGCGGCATCGAGCGCATGGATCTCGAGCGCCTCCGCGCGATGCACCGCCACGGCGACGACCTCGCGCGCGAGCTCCTCGGGGGCCTTCCACGTGTACACCACCACGCGCGCACCGAGCTTGCTCGCCTTGTGCAGCCGCTCCGTCGTCGGCGAGCCGATCTCGATCCACGCGAGCAAGTCGCCCCGCAGATCGTGCTGCCAAAGCGCCGGCTCGTCGCTCGCCGCCAGTCCACGGCTGAAGTCCACGCCCTCCGCATGCTCGAGCGCCCGCACGAGCACGCGCGCGACGAGATACCGCTCGCTCTCCGACGGATGCTGCGCGACCCGCAAGTCGAGCGCCTCGTACACCCCGCGATCGGAGTCCGAGAGCTGGATCTCGAACCGGCGTACGATCGCGGACTGGGCCATGCGAGGCAGTGTCTGCCGAATCGAGACGGAGCGCGAGCCATCCTCGGCTACCATCGTCGCGATGCAGTGGTGCGCTCTCGGATGCGGAGTGCTGGTGCTCGCGGGCTGCGCGACGAACAATGGCGAGCTCGCCATGCGGATCGAGACCCCGCAGGCGATCGCGCGGCTCGAGTTCTTCGAGGCGACGACCGAGCAAGAGGTCCACGTCGCCGGCGTGCCGGCGGGCGGCAGCACCCAGGTCGCGAAGGCGCCGCAGGGCCAGTGGTGCCTCGTCCGCTACGTGGTCGCGATCGGCGGATTCGGGCGGGTCCAGGAGCCGGCCACGCCGATCTGTGCGGAGGTGCGTCCGCAAGAGCGCACCGAGCTGGGTACGTTGGTCTTCGACGGGCACGGGCTGACGCGCGCAGATCCGCCGCACGACACCGGCGTGCCGCCGCGCGCGACGCCCGACGACGACTTCACACCCGCCGGTCCACCGGATGGATCACTGACCGCGCCGCAGATCAAGGCGACGATGGTGCGTGCGAAGCCGGAGGTCCGCCGGTGCATGTCGGAACACGGCCTGCCCGTCGGAACGAAGATCCACGTCGTCCTCGAGATCGAAGGCGAGACCGGTCGGGTCTTCTCGAGCTCCGTCCGTCCGCCGTTCGCGGACCCTTCGCTCGAAGCATGCGTCTCCGCGGCGGTCGGCCCGCTGCAGTTCCCCACCTTCCCGCGCCCGACGCTCGGCGTGTCGTATCCGTTCGTGCTCTGAGCGCTAGAACACGCCGCCCATGCCGATGCCCGCGTAGGTGCGGCCCGCGAACGGGGCCACGCGCACGCGGGCCGTCGGGCGCTCGCGGTTGCGGCCGTACACCGAGCCGTACGCCAACATGCCCGAGCCCGACGAGATCATCGCGAACGACGCCCAGTTCGTCATCGTCCACGCCGGGTAGACCTTCAAGAGGCACTTGTCGCCGGCGAGCGGATCGGTGCCGCTCGCCTCCTTCTCGAGGCAGTGGGTCGGCAGCACGAACGCCAACGCGATCGACGTCGCCATGCCGGCCACGCCCACGCCCACGAGCGTGCCGCCCGTGATCATCAGCGTCTTCTTCTTGCGCATGCGGCCGTCCGCGGCGTCCTTCCACGCGTGATGGCGAGCGAGCATCACGCCCGATCCGGCCGCGAAGCCGACCGTCGCGAAGTTCAACGTCCATTGCGTCGCGGTGAGCCCGATGTCCGTGCCGATGTCGTACGTGCACGAGGACCCAGGCGTGTCGAGCGGGCAGTTCTTCTTCAGCACGACGTTGCGCGCGATCGTGACGCCGAGCGAGGCGCCGGCGAGGATGCCCGTGGTCACGAGCAACCCCGTGCCCTTGTATCGCGGCGCCGGACGGGGCGGCGCGTCGGCGGGGAGGGACTCGATCGGCGCGGGCGCAGGCGCAGGTGCAGGCTCCGCGTCGGCCGCGGGCTCCTCCTCCCATCCGTTGCCGTCTGCGGTGGGAGGCGCGATCGCGAGCACGGAGACGAGGGCCAGTTGAAGCATTCGACAGTCGATTCGAATCGACGCCAGAATGTTCAAAGCCCGACGACGTTTGCAACATCCGAATCGACGCGCGAGCGAGAGCGGGCCGTCACTTCCGTCGAGCCCACACCTCGATCGCATCGGTGCACGCGGAAACGAGCACCTTCGGCTCGCTTCCATCGCACGCGTCCACGCAGGCCATCGCAGTGTCCGAGATCACTACACCGATCGGACGCCGTAGCGCCGACGCCAGCAAGAGTGTACCGCGCGGCAGATCGACCGTCGCTCCCTCCGGTCCGGCGCCGCGGCCCGTCATCGTCGTCGAGCCGACCCGCGAGAACGCCCCTTCCGTCAGCTGGGCCTTCTCCACCCACCCCACCACGTGCACCGTCGGCTCCTCGTAGCGCACGAGCACCTTCGTGCCGAGCTCGCGACCGAGCCGACGCACGAGCAGCTGACCCATGCCGCGCGGATCGAGGCTCGCCAGATCCACGCCGTTCGGCGTCGCGAACATCTTCGTGGGCTGCGTGATCGCGGCATTCGGCGGACCGTCCGCGTCGCTCGGCAGCGCGCCGGGCGTGAACGCGATGCCGAGCTTCGTCGCCTCGACGAGGCCCTCGGCGCGCACGAATTTCCCCTCGTGCCGCATCCGCACGATGTCGGGATCACCGGAGCCCGCGCGCACGAGCTCCGCACCGGGTGCGAGTCGAATGCCCGGCTCGCTCCCCACCTCGTCGCGCACCGGCGGGATCGCGACGAGCGTCGCATCCTCGCGCGCCACCGTGGCGAGATCGTCGACGTCCATGTGCACGGCGATCCGGTGGGTCGACTCCGTGCACAACAGTCGCGGGCGTCGAGGTGACGACGCGACGTCCTCGTCGAGCACGATCGCCGACCGCCGCACGTTGCGGTTCGACGGCTCGTTCACCGCGTCTCCGTCGCGCTCCACTCGCAGGCCGCCGGCGCGCACGATCGTCGCGCGCAGTGGATGGGCCGTCTCGACGTCGGTCTCCACCCGCAGGAAATCCTCGAGCGCGCGCTCGCCCGGCTCCAGCGTGCCCGCGGTCGGAGTCGCGGTTGCGCCGTCCTGCGCCGGATGGCACGCGATGGAGAGAAAGAGCGCGAGGGGCCCCGATCGACGCGACATGGGTCCCGCGTACGCGCGAGGCGGCGCCGGCATTCCCGTTACTCGCGGCGCGTCGGCACCGGATCGGCACACTGCCCCGTCATCGTGCAGCCCTGCGGCGACGGCGGGATCGACTGCGTCGGCGGCACACCGGTCTGCATGATCGACGAGATGCCGCGTCCGCCCGCCTCGTCGTAGTACACGGCGCCGTCGTAGAAGAACGTCAGCGGCACACGGACGCGCGTCGCTGCGCGTCCGCTGTCCGCATTCACGCGCGCGAGTGCGAGCTGGTCGAGCACGCACGCATCCCCCGTGGCATCGACGACGCCCCCGGAGACGATCGTGGGCCGTCCGATCGTGCCATCGGGCAACACGTCGAACTCCACCGTCGCTTGCACCACCGCATCGGGCACGCGCGCGAACGCGGCGTCGTAACAGCTGCGCAGCTGCGGTCGCACGTTGCGCACCACGGCCGTCGCGAGCCCCTGACCGCCGAGCTTCGCCTCCTTGCCTTCCACGCGCTTCGCGAGCCCGCCCACGCGCACGTACGGGCGCGGCGGGATCCACTCCTCGACCATCGGCATCGTCAGCCACGGCACGGGCTCGCTCGCCCACCCGCGCAACGCCGCACGCGTCGCGGGATCGTCCACCGAGGGTCGCTGGTGCGTGTCGACGTTGACGACGCGCACGTCACCCTCGCGCCACGGACGCGACGTGCCGTACGGCGTGCCCTGGCGCGTGCCCGGACGCACCGGGCTCTCCGAGTACGCGACGCCACCGGCCCGCGACATCCGCGTGTCGTCGTACATCCCGATCGTCGCGAGATCGGCGACCGGTTCGCGCTGCGGATCCTCCGCGGCTTTCTCAGCGACCTTCGTCGGCTCCGCGACCGGAGGCAACGATTCGATCCGCGTGTCGAACTCGAACAGGATCTCGTAGACGTCGCCGCGCTCCTTCACCGCGTCGGTCGCGTCGCCGAACAGCGCGGCGTGGTGCTCGAGGTATCGCATCAACATGCTCTCGCCGTCGTCGAGATACGCGCGCTCGTGGGTCTGCTCGTACGCCACGAGCTGCCCGTACGCGCGCCGCAGGATCAACCGGTGGCGAACGTCGTCGTACGTCTCGTCCTCCGGCAGCTGCAGGATCGCCTGCCGCCACAGCGCCACCGCCTTGTCCGCCCGCCCCGCGGCGAACTCGTGCTCGCCGGCGGTGTACAGCCGCCTCGCGAGCGACAGCTGGGGCGCCGACGAGACCGGCGACTCGGTGGGCGCCGCGGGGACGGGTGCCGTGGCACACCCGATCGCCCCCAGGCCGATCGCGCACGACGACAGAGCGAGGGCGAGGATCCGAGCCGAGACGAACGCCATGATCCAGTTCTGTCCCCGCCGCGCGCGCCCGGCAAATGGGCACGCACTGGAGAACATCCGTGGGCATGGCGCCGCGGCCGAGACCCCCGCTGCGACGTCGTTCCGGCCCCGGCCGGCGCGCGGAGCCGCGCCCGCACCGCGCGATCCGATGGACAAGAACACCCGAACAATGATGTTCTCGACCGCCGGCATGGACGCCGACAGGTCAGAGGACGGTCGACCCTCGGGCGAGCCGATGATCCGCGGGGCCATCGTGCTCAACAACCTCGTGGGCTTCGAGGACATCGTGGGGCGCGAGGTCGTGACGCGGGCGATCGCGTCGCTGCCGGGTGACCTCGTCGAAGAAGCGCGTGCGATCGTGCCGGCAGCATGGGTGCGCGCGGAGCTCGTCGATGCGCTGTTCTCCGCGATCGCCCACGAGGCGGCGCGCGCGCCCGAGGACCTCTTCCCGCTCGCGATCGAGCGCGGCGTGCAACGGACCATGCACACGGTCTGGCGCGCGCTCATGCAGCTGTCGACCGATGCCGCGCTCATGCGTCGCACGCCCGCACTCTTCGCCCGCAGCTACAGCCGAGGTCGGCTCGTGTCGCACTTCAACGGCGACGGCACCGCGGACGTCGAGCTGTTCGACTGGCCCGACGTCTCCCGGTTCCGGCTCATCGCGATCTCGTCGGGAATCCGCGCCGTGCTGAGCGTCGCGGGCCGCAAGGCCGTCGAGGTCTCGATCGAGCGCACCGCCGACGGTGCGAAGTTCCACGCCCGTTGGCAACGCTGACGCGTTGCCACGAAACCGACCACCCAATCATGGTTTCGACGCGCGCGCGTGGTCCTCGACGGCCTGCCACACGCGCAGCGAGTTCTCGCCGAGGATCTTCTCGATGTCCTGCCGCGAATGACCGCGCTCGAGCAGGACGCGCACGAGGTTCGGGTACTGCGATACGTCGCGCAGCCCGTCCGGCAGGCTGTCGCCCACGCCGTCGAAGTCCGAGCCGAGCCCGACGTGATCGACCCCGACGAGCGCGATGACGTGCTCGATGTGATCGGCGACCTGCTCCACCGTGGCGCGCGGCCCCGGGTGCTCGGCCTCGTGGGCCGCCGCGGCCGCCTCGCCATCCGGCGTGTCGGGGCGCAGCTTGCCGTCCTTCAGCACCTTCGCGATCGCGGCCTCGTGGGCGTCGCGGTCCTTCTTCAGCTCGCCCGACAGGAAGTCGGAGCCGAAGTTGATCATGACGACGCCGCCCTTCTCGGCGAGCGCACGGATCATCTCGTCGTCGATGTTGCGCTCCCAGCCCGGCGTGAAGTGCCGGCACGACGAGTGCGACGCGATGACGGGCGCCTTGCTCGTCTCCATGACGTGCCAGAACGCGCGGTCGGACAGGTGCGAGACGTCGATCATGATGCCGACGCGGTTCATCTCGCCCACGACCTGTTTGCCGAACTTCGACAGCCCCTTGTGCTTGTGCTTGGGGTCGAACGACGAGTCCGAGATGTGGTTGGCCTTGGAGTGGGTGAGCGTGATGTACCGGATGCCACGCCCGTGGAAGTAGGCGACGTTCGCGAGCTTGCCCTCGAGCGGGGCGCCGTTCTCCATGCCGAGCGGGAGCGACACGATGCCCTTCTTCGAATTCGCACGCACGTCGGCGGGCGAGCGCGCGACCGCGAGTCGATCGGGCGCGCTCGCGGCGAGCGCCTCCACCAAGTCGATCATTCGCTCGGCTTCCGCCTTCGCGCCCTTCTTCTCGAAGGACGACGGCACGAAGATCGACATGAACGGGGCATCGAGCCCGCCCTCCTGCGCGCGCGGCACGTCGAAGTCGCCCTTCGCCGTGCGCACGAGGACGTCCTCGCCGAGGCTGCCGTCCGGCTTGCGCGACTTCGACAGGCGCCACGGCAGATCGACGTGACCGTCGACGATGATCGCCTCGCGCGCGATGACGACGGCGAGCTCCGCCGGCGTGGGCTCGGGCTTCGCGGGCTCCTGCGCGACCGGGGGCTCGGTCGGCGCGACCGCGGGCGTCGTCTCGATCGCGGTCGTCGATGCCGGAGGTCCGGGCTCGGTGCTGCGACACGCGGCGAGCGCGAGCGCGACGACGATCGCGAGGCGCGTCATTGCGGCTTGGTCACCGCGAGCCAGGCCCCGAGCGCGCCGATCACCGGCAGCAGCAGATACCAGAACAGGCCGCCCTTCTTGCGCACGATGGTGATGCACACCGCGACGAGCAGCCACACGCCGATCTTCCCGTAGATCCAGGTGGGCCACGCGCCGGTCGTGACGCCGGTGCGCGCCATGAGGCCGAAGCCGGCGACGAAGACGATGAGGATCGCGACGCCGTTGATGATCGCGAGCAGGCGCCGCGCCCCTTTGAGCTCATCCGACCCCGTGCCCCCGCGGGCGAGCCACGACACCATCGCGAGGCCGCCGAGGGTCGTGAACACGAACAGGATCGCGAGCAGGTGGAGGACCTTGTAGAACTCGTACGACATCCGCGTGTGCTCGCGCGCGAGGCTATCACGGACGGGGCGGTCCGACGTAGCGGGCGCGCGGCCGCAGCACGAACGCGCTGGCCCGCTGCTCGAGCGCGTGGGCGATCCAACCTGCGGTGCGGCCGAGCGCGAACAGGCCGCTCGCCGAGCCGCGCGGCAGTGCGAGCGCGGCCGCGATCGCGGCGAGTCCCAGATCGACGTTCGGCCGCTCGCGCTCCGCCGCCGCCATCGTCGCGACGACCGCCGCGATCGACTTCACGCGCGGGTTCCGAGGCGCGATCGCCCGGGCCGCGGCGAGCAGCGGCGGCGCGCGGGGATCGCCGTCACGGTAGAGCGGCTGGCCGAAGCCGGGGATCGCCTCGCCCCGGCGCAGACGGTCGCGGACGACCGCGGCCGCGCGCGTCGGCGATCCGATCTCGTCGAGCAACGCCTCCACGCGCAGCGCGGCCGCGCCGTGCCGCGGGCCCGTCATCACCGCGAGCGCGGCGGCGAGGCATGCATGCAGATCGGATCCCGTCGACGCCGCGATGCGAGCCGCGAACGTCGACGCGTTGAGCTCGTGATCGGCACACAGCACGAGCGCGAGCTCGATCGCGCGCCGTCCCTCCGCGCCTGCGCGACAGCCCAGGACCTTCGCACACGCACCCGCGATGGTCGGCTCGTCGGCCGCGGCGTGCAGGCGCGCTTCGGCCAGCCCCGGCGCGAGCGTACGGGCGAGCAATCCGACGAGCCCGCGCGCGCGCACGAGCGCCGCGCCCCCCTCGTCCGCACCGGCGTCGGCATCCGCGGCCGCGCGTGCGTTCACGGCGAGCGCCATCACCACGAGCGGCGAGGTCGTCGGGCGCACGAGCGCACGCAGCCGCGCCCACGATACGGTCGCAGCGCGCCAGCGCGGCGGCGACTCCGGCAGGGTGCCGGTCCACAGGAGCTCGGCCGTCGCCTCGTATCCGATGCCCGCCTCCACGAGCTCGCCGAGCTCGCGTCCGCGGTAACGGATGCCGTGCGGATCCACGGCGGTGATCGCCGAGTCGAGCACCGGCTCGCCGAAGCGCAGGGCGCCCGACGCGACGGCAGCGTGGCCTGCCCGCGCCTTGGTGCGCGCACGCAGGCGCTCGAGATCCTCGCGCGCGTACTGCCGTGCGCGACCGTGCGCGCCGGGGAAGCTGCGCACGAGCCCGCGCGCGACGTAGGCGTACAGCGTCCGTCGATCGACGCCGAGCAACGCCGCGGCTGCCCTCGCGTCGAGCGTGGATCGTTGATCGTCGAATCTACGTTGATCAACCATCGACCCGAGCGTACACCGAATGCGAAGCGAGGTTCGAAACGGATGACGGCGCAGGCGCGGGGTGACGGGCTCGAGCGGGTGATCGCGGCGGATACGGCGATCTCGGACGTGGACGGCGAGCGTGGGCGGCTCACGCTGGCCGGGCACGACGTCGAGGCGCTGGCGCAGGTGTCGTTCGAGGAGGTGGTCGCGGCGGTGTGGTCGAGCGGCGGGCTCGCGGTGCCGCACGATCTGCGCGCGCGCGTCGGCCGGGCTCGCGAGGAGGCATTCGCCGGGCTCGCGGGCTGGCGCGACGCGCTCGGGCTGCCGGACGCGATGGATGCGCTGCGCTCGTCGCTCGCGCGAGCGACGGCCAGCGGCGACGAGCTCGCGGACGCCGTGCGGCTGCTCGCGACCGCGACGGTCGTGGCGGGCGCGTGGGCGCGGGTTCACGCCGACCTCGCACCGATCGAGCCCGACCCCACGCGCGGCCACGCCGAGGATGCGCTGCGCATGGTCGTGGGCGCGAGCGAGCCGGCCCGCGCGCGCGCGTTCGAGCGCTATCTCGTCACGGTCGTCGATCACGGCATGAACGCATCGACGTTCGCGGCTCGCGTCGTCGCGTCGACCGGCTCCGACGCGGTGTCGGCCGTGGTGGCGGCCATCGGCGCGCTCAAGGGCCCGCTGCACGGCGGCGCACCGGGGCCCGTGCTCGACATGCTCGACGCGATCGGCGAGCCCGCCCGCGCGCGTGCATGGCTCGAGGCGGAGGTCGCGGCCGGTCGGCGCATCATGGGCATGGGTCACCGCGTCTATCGCGTCCGCGACCCGCGGGCCGCCGTGCTCGAGGCCGCAGTCGCGGAGCTCGAGCGCGACGCGAGCGATCGCCGGCTCGCGCTCGCGCGCGCGGTGGAGTCGAGCGCGACGGCCGTGCTCGCCGCGCACCACCCCGAGCGCGCGCTGCGGGCGAACGTCGAGTTCTACACCGCCGTGCTGCTCGAGGCAGTGGGCGTGCCCCGTGCGCTCTTCACCGCCGTGTTCGCGTGCAGTCGCGTCGGGGGATGGCTCGCGCACGTCGCCGAGCAACGCCGGCACGGCCGGCTCATCCGCCCGGGCTCGCGCTACGTCGGCCGCCCACCCGCGTGAATCACAACCGGCGCGCGAGCACGGACTCCACTGCCCGCACGTCGGCCGGGTCGCCCTCCGTGCTCGCGCAGATCGATCGCGCGCGCACGAGCAGCTCCCGAGCGCGTCCGTCGTCACCGCGCTCGGCGTGCCAACGCGCCAGCGCGACCAGCGAGGGCACGAGGTCGCGGGCGCCGGCGCCGTAAAAGCGCCCGAATGCCGCGATCGCCTCCTCGAGATCCTCGCGCGCACGCGCGTCGTCCAGGGCCGCGCGACACGTCCCGCGGATCTCTCGCGCTTCGCCGAGATCGTCGTCGCCCGCAGCGGCGCTGGCCAGGTGGCGCTCGGCCGACGCGAGCGTGTCGAGCGCGTCGTCGCAGCGGTCCGCCGAGCGTTGGACCGCGGCGAGCACGAGCTCGGCGTGACCGAGCAAGGCCGGATCTCCGGCGCCAGGCCCCGCGGCGAGGTCGGCCGCGCGTCGAGCGATGGAGAGCGCGGCGTCGTGCTCTCCGAGGCCCTGCCATGCCTGCGCGATGCGTCCGAGCGTGTTCACCAGCCGCGGCGACGCGGAGCCCGCGACCGCCGTCTTCAGCTCGAGCGCGCGCACGAGCAAGCCGAGCGCGGCCGCGGGCTCGCCCCGCTCGAGCTCGAGCCCTCCGAGGTTGTTCGACAAGGGCCCCATCTCCGAGTCGTCGGCGCCGCGAGTGCGCACGATGATGTCCATCGCCCGGCGATACGCGACGCCGGCCGCCTCGAGTCGACCCGTGCGGTAGTCGAGGCTCGCGACGTGGTTGAGCGCATCCACGATCTCCGGCGCATCCGGCTCGAAGCTCTCCTCGGCGTACGCGAGCGCGCGACGGGCTGCCTCCGCGGCCGCGCCCAGGCGATCGTGGGTCTCGTGCACGCGCACGTGCGCGAACATCAGCGAGAGCCGCAGCGTCGCCGGTGCCCGCGGTCGACCGGCCAGCTGCGCGTCCGCCAGCCGGAGCAGCCGCTCCGCGTCGCCCCGCGCGTTCGTGGCCTCGACGAGCCGGATGAGACCCGCGGTCGTGAGCTCGTCGTGTCCGGCTCGTTCCGCGGCGAGCAGCGCGGCCTCGCAGGTGGGCTCGGCGTCGGCGCGTCCGGATCGCAGGATCGCGAGTCGACACGCGACCGCGAGCGCGCGCGCCTCGCTCGTCACGTCGCCCCGCGCGCGCGCATCGGCGAGCACCTGCTGCGCCAGCACGGCGGCGCTGTCGTTGCGGCCGGCCGCCTCGTGCAGCCGAGCTCGCCGCAGATCGACATCGAGCTCGCGCGCGTCGACGTCGGTCCCGGGCTCGAGGCACTCGCTCGCGGACGCCACGTAGCGCACGGCCATGGGCGCGCCGCGCACGACGTCCGGATCGGCGGCGGACAAGAGACGCGCGAGCTCGTCGATCTCCACGACGATGCCGTCGAGACACGCGATCTTCGCGGTGCTCGCGAGCTCGCCGTCGCTCGCGTCGCATACATCCCGGCGCACGCCGTACCACTCGTCGACCCGCGCATCGATCGTGGACGCCGCGGCGGTCGCGGCCACGTCGGCGCGCGGAGCTCCCGTGGCGAGCATGCCGGCGCGTACCGACGCGCGCGTCTCGTCGTCCCATGCGTGCGCCATCGCCTGTTCGCCGTCGAGGCGACAGCGCTCGGCGGCCGACGGCTCGCTCGACTGCAGCGCGAGCGTGCCGATCGACGCGATCGCGATCGCGGCGAGCCCGGCGCGCGCACGTCGGCGTCGACGGGAGCGCCCGTGCTCGAGCGCTGCGACCAGCTGACCCATGTCCGCGAATCGTTGCGCGGGATCCGGAGCGAGGCCGCGCGCGATCACGTCGTCGAGCCACGCGGGCACGCCGGTCGCCGACCCGATCGGCCGCTGCGTTCGCTTCGCGGCGAGCAACGCGTCCAGCCCCTGCGCCGCGAAGGGCAGCCGCCGATGCAGCGCCATGTGCAGCGTCGCGCAGTATCCATATTGATCGGTGCGGGCGTCGGCCGGCTGCCCGAGGTGCTGCTCGGGCGCCATCGTGGCGGGCGTGCCCACTGCGCTGCCGTGGAACGGATCCGTGGGGCCGAGGCCCACGCTCGCCTCCGGCGACGCGGCGCACAACGACACGAGGCCGAAGTCGGCGAGTCGCGGTCGTCCGTCGGCGCCGAGCAGCACGTTGCCGGGCTTGACGTCGCGGTGCACGAGCCCCCGCCGATGCGCGGCGAGCAACGCCTTGCCGATCGGGATCAGCGTGTCGAGCACGGTCCGCCACGGCCGCGACTCCCGCTTCAGCCACTCGTCCAGCGTCGAGCCGTCGACGAGCTCCATGACGACGAAGACGCCGCAGCCGAGCGGCGCGTGCTCGGCCTCGGTGGTGCCGACGTCGTGGACCGCGACGACGTTCGGATGGGACAGCCGCGCGATCGCCCGCGCTTCGCGGAGCAGGAGCTCGGTCGCGCCCGGCAGACGCTGGTTCTGGGGTCGCAGCACCTTCACGGCGACGCGACGGTGCAGCTCCGGATCGTACGCGCTGTAGACGATGCCGCTCGTGCCCCGCCCGATGCGCTCGAGCACGACGTAGCGACCGATCCGCACGACGCTTCGCGGCGCATCGCACACGGCGAGGGCGACCTCCGCCCGCGCGCGCTCGAGCTCGAGCGGTTCCCAGCTCTCGGAGCCGCGCAGAGCCTCCTCGAATCGATCGAGCGTGACCATCAGAGCGCTCCCGGTGCACTCGATCGCGCCCAGTGATCGAGGCGCGTGAGTGTCGAGTGCTGGACCGTCGGCGGCACGCTGGCCGCGGCGATCCGCGAGCGCAAGAGGTCGCGGCCGCGGTGCATCCGCCACTTGATCGTGCCGATCGGTGCATCGAGCATCAGCGCGATCTCGGCGACCGACAGCTCGTCCCAGTAGTGCAGCTCGAGCACGACGCGAAACGGCTCGGGCAACGTCGCGAGCGCGGTGCGCACGAGCGAGCGCTCCTGGCAGCGCGCGACGACGCGGCTCGGCGTCAGCGAGGAATCGCGAGCCCCGGCCTCGGGGGGCAGGCTCCGCTGCTCGCGGAAGTGGTGCAGCAGGATGTTGCGGGCGATCCCGAGGAGGTACGCACGCACGCCCGACGTCGGGGCGAGCTGGCGCCCCGCCTCGACGCACGCGAGGAACGTGCGCTGGGCGAGGTCCTTCGCCATCGCGGCGTCCTCGATGCGCCGCCGCAGGAACCGGTACACCGCGGCGAAGTAGCGCTCCACGAACGCATTGCCCGCGCTGCGATCACCGTCCTGCCATGCCACGAGCAACGTCAGTCCTTCGGAGTCCGCCGTGTCTGCGCGCATCCGGGTGAGTGTAGTGAGCCCATCCGAGTCGCCCACCGATACGTGCACCCCGTTGGCGTCGCATTTGACCCGGATCACAACCCGGCCAGGGGCCCGTCATCCGCGACACCGAGTGCACCCGCCGTGGTGCAGCGGATCACAGGCGAGGGCCGCCGCCCCAACCGGAGCGCCGCGGCGTGGCACCCATCCGCGTCGCGACCCCGCGTCGTCGACGAAGGAAGTGAACCAGATGGACCCGCGATCCGACCGCACGCTGCTCCTGTCTCTCGCCTTGATCCCGCTCGTCGGCTGCAACCTCGAGGTACCGGACAGCATCACGTCGGGACCGCTCTTCACGTCGGGCAACGACGACGACGGCGGGGGGACCGAGGACGACGACGGCAACGGCGACGACGGCAACGGCGGCGACGGCAACGGCGACGACGGCAACGGCGACGACGGCAACGGTGACGACGGCAACGGCAACGACGGCGCGGACACGGGCATCGATCCCAGTGACGACGAGGGCGAGAACGGCGGGCCGGGCGAGGGCGGCCTCGGGACGGAGAGCGACGACGAGGGCGGCTTCGGCGAGTCGGAGGACGACGGTGGCGAGGACGGCTCGACCTCCGAGATCTGCAGCCAGTGGGGCGTGCACGCGCAGGCGTGCGGCGGCGACGGCGATACGGCGGCCGAGTACTGTCAGTACGATCTCGAGTACGCCCAGTACATCGGCGGCGAGTGTCCGGGCGCGGTGGAGGACTTCTACAGCTGTCTGGTCGCGGCCGACTGTGCGGAGCTCACCGATCCCGAGGCCGCCCCGTGCGACGACTCGGCCGTCGCCGCGGCGTGTGGCCTCGGCTGATATGATCCCCGCCGCATGGCGGATCCTCGGCGCATCGCGGTGTTCGTGTTCCCCGACGTCGAGGAGCTCGACTTCGCGGGGCCGTGGGAGGTGCTGTCGTCGTGGGCCCGCGGGTGGCCCGACGACGGCCTCGAGTGCTTCACGCTCGCGCGCGAGCGCGGGGGGATCACGTGCGCGAAGGGCCTGCGCGTCGTGCCCGAGCACGACTGGTCGACGGCGCCGGCCTTCGACACGCTGATCTTCCCCGGCGGCCGCGGCACGCGACCGATGCTCGCCGACGAAACGCTGCTCGCGTGGGTGCGCGACCTCGCGGATCGTGGCGTCACGATCGCGAGCGTGTGCACCGGCGCGCTCGTGCTCGCGAAGGCCGGCTTGCTCGACGGCAAGCCGGCGACGACGCACCACGGGTCGCTGGCGTACCTGAGAGAGCTCGGCCGCGACATCGACGTGCAGCCCGAGGCGCGCTTCGTCGACAACGGCACGATCCTCACGGCCGCGGGGGTGTCGGCGGGCATCGACCTCGCGCTGCATCTGGTCGTGCGCATGCACTCCGTCGAGCGCGCCCGCGAGGTGCGGCGCTACATCCAGTACGACCCGAATCCGCCGGTCTGACGTCTCGCGCGGGGAAGCGTGGGATAGTCCCGCCCATGCCAGGCCACGACCTCAAGACCGCCCTCGTCACCGGTGCCTCGAGCGGCATCGGCTCGGCGCTCTCGCAGCTGCTCGCGCGGCACGGCATCACCGTCGCGCTGGTCGCTCGTCGTCCGTCCGAGCTGCAGAAGGTGGTCGATGCGATCGCCGCCGAGGGCGGCAAGGCGATCTCGTTCCCGGCGGACGTCAGCGACGCGGCGTCGATCACCTCGGCGGTGCAGCGCGCCGACGAGGAGCTGGGCGGGCTCGATCTCGTCGTCGCGAACGCCGGCGTCGCGGTCACGCGGTGGAGCGGCAAGATCACGTGGGCCGATTGCGCGGACACGATCGGCGTGAACGTGACCGGTGCCACTGCGACGCTCGTCGCCGCGATCCCGGGCATGCTCGCGCGCGGCAAGGGTCACCTCGTCGGCGTGTCGAGCCTGGCTGCATACCGCGGCCTGCCCAAGCTCGCGGTGTACAGCGCGAGCAAGGCGTACCTGTCCAACCTGCTCGAGTCGCTGCGCATCGATCTCGCCAGCAAGGGCATCACCGTCGGCGAGGTGCGGCCCGGCTACGTGCGCACGGCGATGAACGCCAACACGCAGGGCAAGATGCCGCTGTCGATGGACGCGGACGAGGCGGCGCAACAGATCTTCGACGCCATCGTCGCGAAGAAGGCCCTGCATGCGTTCCCGCTGCCGGTGGCCATGTCGATGCGCTCGATGTCATGGCTGCCCACCTCGATCTACGACAAGGTCGCCGCGAAGTTGGTGTAGCGAATCTAGCGCGGGCACTTCGGGCGATCGCGTACGCGATGCGTCGCCATCGCCCAGCGCGGCGATCGCCACGCGTGGGCCGGCCACGTGCCCGCCTCGCAACCGACGAACGCGACGTGGACGCACGCGTCGTCGTGCTCGGCCTCGCGGCGCAGCTCGGGCGTCCATGCGGCGTGGCGGTGCAGCACCTCGCGCGCGTAGCTGCGCGTCGCGGGGTTGTCGGCGCGAGCGAGCGCGCGCCACGTGTCGTCGTCGAGGTCGTGCTGCACGAGGCACTCGACGACCTCGCGCTCCGCGACGGGCGTGCCCGCCACGCCGTGGTGTCCGCCACCGACGTCGTGCGCGGCACAGAGCGAACGCAGGTCGTCGGCGAATCGCGGAGCCGCCGCGTCGGCGATCACGGTGCACGACGACCACTGCCCTGCGTCGTCGGAGGGCACGCACGCGGGTCCGGCGTCCGCGTCGTGGCCGCGCGGCGGCGGCGGACCGTTCGCGGCGCAGCCGGTCGTCGCGAGGCAGAGCATCCACTCCAGCCACCGGCGACGACGTCGAAAGCGGTGTCCCTGCACGGCGCGGTCGGGAACGCGCGCGCGGGCCGAACGCTTACAGCGATGCGCGGCCTTGCGAGCGCGCGGCCGGGGCCGCTATCGTGCCGCGGATGCGAAGGGGTGCGACGTGAGCGAAGAAGCGAGGCGCGCGGCGCAGATCGTCGGCGAACGAGCAAAGGGTCGACGGCCGAAGGTCGGCATCGTGTTGGGCTCGGGCCTCGGTGGGCTCGCGGAGCGCATCGTCGATCCCATCGCGGTGCCGTACGGCGACCTACCCGGCTTCCCGCTGCCGAGCGTGGAAGGCCACGTCGGTCGGCTCGTCGTCGGCACGCTCGGCGGCGCCTGTGTCGCGTGTCTGCAGGGCCGCGTGCACCTGTACGAGGGCCATCCGGCGCGCACGGTGGTGCCGCTCGTGCGCACGCTGAAGCTGCTCGGGTGCGAGACCTTGGTGGTGACGAACGCCGCCGGCGCGCTCGACCTCGACGCGAAGCCCGGCAGCCTCATGCTCGTCGTCGATCACATCAACATGCAGGGGCAGAACCCGCTCGCCGGTGCGAACGACGAGGCCTTCGGTCCGCGGTTTCCGGCCATGACGAACGCGTACGACGTCGAGCTGCAGGCCCGCATGCGCACGGCCGCCGCGAAGCTCGGCATCGCGCTGCGCGAGGGCGTGTACATGGCGCTGCTCGGGCCGTGCTTCGAGACGCCGGCGGAGATCCGCGCGTGGTCGCGGCTCGGCGCGAACGCGGTGGGCATGTCGACCGTGCCCGAAGTGATCGTCGCGCGGCACTGCGGCATGAAGGTGGCGGCGGTCAGCGTGCTCACGAACCTGGGCGCGGGCCTGGCCGACGAGACGCTGTCCCACGATCAGACGCTGCACTTCGCGGCACTGGCCGCCGAGGATCTGCAACGGCTCGTGATCGCGTTCCTCGCAGCGTCCTGAGTCAGCGGCCCGAGTCGGGCTCCGCGAGATGACCGCCCGTCACCGCTTCGCGTGTCACGATCCGGGGGCCCGGCGCGTGGATCCGACGAAGGAACGCCCATGCCCCGCATCACTCCCCTGCCCGACGATCGACTCGGGTTGCTCGCCCGCATCGCTTGCTGGTTCTCGAAGCGCAAGCTCGGCAAGGTCCCCGGTCCGTTGCGCGTCGTCGCGCACAGCTCCACCGCGCTGAAGGCGATGGGTGGGTTCGAGCTCTCGTTCGAGAAGTTCGCGAAGGTCGAGCCCCGGCTGATGTCGCTGGCCGTGCTGCGCACGGCGACGCTGGTCGGCTGTCCGTTCTGAATCGACATCGGTTCTGCCGTGAGCAGGACGAAGGGTGTTCGAGCGGAACAGATCACTGCGCTCGCGGACTACCTCGAGAGCCCCGAGTTCGACGCGACCGAGCGCGCCGTGCTCGCGTACGCCGACGCGATGACGACGACGCCGACATCGGTGGACGACCGGTTGTTCGCGCGGCTGCGTCAGCACTTCGACGAGGCGCAGCTGGTGGAGCTGACGGCCGCCATCGCGTGGGAGAACTACCGCGCGCGGTTCAATCGCGCGCTCGCGATCGAGTCCGACCACTTCGCGGAGGGGAACGCGTGTGCACTGCCGGTGAGGCCGCCTACGGCGGCACTGGCCGCCGGCGAGGGTTCGGCGTGATCCCGCTTTCCAGCGGCGGCGATCTGCGGCAAGGATCGCCTCCATGGCCGACAAGCCGAGCCCGGGTGCCGGGCAGATCCGCCCGGTGCCGTCGCCGGCGCCCGAGCCCACGCACGTGCACGTGCGCAACCCGGGCATGCCGCTCGAGCTGGACTGGGTGCGCGACGTTCGAGTGAACAAGAGCGCGGTGGAGCGGCGCGCAGCGACGCTGCCCGGGCGCCGCAGCGTGAAGAAGGACTGGCAGGCCGCGTGGCTGTTGCGGGCGATCCGCTGCATCGATCTCACGACGCTCGCGGGCGACGACACGCCAGGGCGCGTGCGTCGGTTGTGCGCGAAGGCTCGGCGACCGCTCGAGCAGCACATCGTCGATGCGCTCGGCATCGGGCACCTCGACCTGCACTGCGGGGCGGTGTGCGTCTATCACGAGATGGTGCCCGTGGCCGTCGATGCGCTCGCGGGGACGGACATCCCGGTGGCTGCGGTGTCGGCGGGGTTCCCTGCCGGCTTGTCACCGCTGGCGGAGCGCATCCGCGAGGTGTCGGCGAGCGTGGCGGCGGGCGCGAAGGAGATCGACATCGTCATCACGCGGGCGCACCTGTTCACGGGCGACTGGCAGGCGATGTACGACGAGGTGAAGGCGTTCCGCGAGGCGTGCGGCGATGCGCACCTGAAGGCGATCCTCGCGACGGGTGATCTCCGGGTGCTGCGCAACGTCGCGAAGGCGTCGCTCGTGTGCATGATGGCGGGCGCCGACTTCATCAAGACGTCGACGGGCAAGGAGGCGGTGAACGCCACGTTGCCGGTGTCGCTCGTGATGGTGCGGATGGTGCGGACGTACCTCGAGCGCACGGGCATCGAGGTGGGCTTCAAGCCGGCCGGTGGGATCTCGCAGGCGAAGCAGGCGCTCGTGTACCTCGCGATGATGAAGGACGAGCTCGGGCGCCGGTGGCTCGAGCCGGATCTGTTCCGCTTCGGCGCGTCCGCGCTGCTCGGCGACATCGAGCGCCAGCTCGAGCACCACGTCACGGGCCGCTACTCGGCGGGCTACCGACATCCGCTCGTGTGATCGCGGTGGGCCGCCGGCTTTCGACCGCCGACAGGCGTCTGTCCGACCTCGAACCCCGCCCACGTAGGGTTTCGACCGCCGACAGCCGTCTGTTCGACCTCGGATCCCGGCCGCATACGATCTCGACGGCCGACAGCCGTCTGTTCGACCTCGAATCCCGGCCGTCGCGGGGAGCGCGATGGCTGGTGCTCGCCTTGATGCTCGCGTGCGCTCGACCGCCGACGTCACCGCCGTCTCCTGCGACCGCCGTCGCCGATCCCGCGCCGACGGAATCGCCGACGGTGGAGACGCCGCCTGCGAGCGAACCGTCCGTGGGCGATCCGTGGTGCACGGCCGAGGTGTTCGCGCTCGAGGAGATTCCGGAGGGCTCGACGTTGCAGTCGCGCATGGCTTCGACACCGATGATCGCCTTGACGACGAAGTCGCTGTCGAGCACGGACTGCTCGTCGGTAGGCTGGCACCACCTCGCGTTCGCACCGATCGAGGGCGACGCGAGCGGATTGGTGGGCGCATACCTGAAGCGTCACCTGCCGGTCGTCGACCGCATCCCCGATGCGCCGTACTACCTGGTCGGCGCCAAGCCGGAGACCGACCGCGCCATCGACTTGAAGGACGTCTGCGTCGCCTTCCGCGGCCGCACGAACGCGACACCCCTGTGGGTCGTCGCGATCGCCGACGACACGGAGCTGGCGCAATGGAAGTCGCGAATCGCGACCGGCCTCTGCGGCCGATCTTGATTCGGCAGAGACCGCGTCACGGCAGCCGGTCGGCGTGCGCGAGCCAGACTGTGGTCTCTTCCTCTTCGTAGGTCAGGTAGATGAACTCCGACCGCGGCTCGCTCCGCGCGACCGCCGGCTCGGCGCGCCACGCATCCAAGACGGGAAAGACGTCGTCGGCGATCGGTAGGAGATCGTCGCTACGGTCGTCGAAGAGCACGAGCTCGCCGAGCGAGTCTTGTGTCGAGCGCACGTAGGCCCACCGATGGTCGATGACCGCGATCGAGTCCATGACGGATCGGCCGAAGCGATCCTCGACGAGGACCGAGCCGTCGAGCGCGTACGCACTCTCGCGGTGCTCCCACTCCAACGCCGAAGCACTCGGACTGGAGGCCTCGTACACCAGCAGCTCGACGTGGTCGTCGAGAACGGTCGCCTCTCCGCTGCCGCCACGGAGGCGCACCGGCTCGGCCATCGCATCGTGCAGGAGGTACAAGGCGTCGGGTCCTTGCAGCACCCGGGTCGGCGCGTCCGCGCCACACGCTTCGGTGCAGGACCAGCGGCCTGGAAGTAGACGCTCGATCATCTCGGGGACGAACACGAAGCGTGTGAACTCCTCGCCGTCATCGACGTGCGCTCGCCACACGGCTCCGGGCGCTGAGGAGAAGAGCGTGACGGGCGAACGCTCCAGCCGGATCTCCGTGCCGGTGACGCGGTCGACGACGAACGCTTCGCCCTCTTCCACCAGCAACAGCACTCGCGCCTCTGCGTCGAAGGCGCGCACGTCGATCAGCGCGTCACGTCGCCACAGCTCTCGCCGGTCTGCGCGTCGAGCACAATCGCGACGCCGCCACTCGCGATCGCGACTGCCGATCGCACGACCTCCGGTCCGATGGTTCTGCCGATGCCATGGACGTCAGGCCTGACGAGTATTTTCGTGACGTCACCGTCCGGGTCGACACTCACACGCACGAGGTCGTAGGGTGGATCAGAGCTCCCTTCGAGCATCCAGAGCGCACCATCGATCCAGACGTGCTCGAAGGGCCAGTCGTCTTGCACCCTGTGGGCCGCCCCGTTTCTCATCGGATCGAGGATCCACAGGCCGTCGTCGCTGCTCCTCGGAGGCGTGTCCGCGACCCACGGCAAGTCGTCGCGTGGCGCTGGCGCGAGTTCGCCGAGGCCGGTCGCCACGGTTCGCGGCTCGGCTTCGCATCCGTCGGTCGCGACGACGCGATAGGTGGTCGCCTCGCCCCACCCCTCGTCACGCGCGAGGATGTCTCGAACATCGAGCGGATACGAGATCACGACGAACATCCAGGACTCGCCCATTCGCCCGTACGGGACGACGAGCTCGTTCGGCTCGACGCGCAGGATCGGAACCGTGGCATCCCGCTCGCAGTCGACGTCGTCCTCGGCGGAGTCCGGTCCGCACGCGCAGGCCACGACACACGCCCACGCGACGAACAGCGACTGCGGCATCGTTCGTCTCGCACGAGCCGATCTTGATTCGGCAGACATCATGGGAGCAGCCGATCTGCGTCGGCGAGCCAGACGATGTTGTGGCCGTGCCCGCTGGAAACGGTGCTGTAGAGGAAGTCGGCGCGTGGACGCGCGAAGGTGAGGTCGGCGTCGTTCCACTGCTCGAGCACTGCGAGCACGTCGGCGTCGACGTCGAGCTCCTGTTCGTCGTTCCAGATCGAGAGCGGGCCGAGACCACCGTCGCTCGCGGTGTCGATCGTGGCCCAACGCCCGTCGGTCAGTCGCGCCGCACTCGCGACGGTGCGATCGAACAGCGGCACGAGGCCGGTTCCGTCCAGCTCCATCTGCAGGACCCGGTAGGGCGCGCCGAGCGGATAGCCGGGCGTCTCCGCGTCGACCTCGTACTCGACGATGTAGATCGCCTCGTCGCCGACGACGACATCGGCCTCGCCGGGAAAGACGAGATCGGGCACGTCACTGTCGCTCGCGAGCAGATGGATCCCCTCCGGACCTCGGAGCGCGCGTACCGGTGCGCCGAGCCGACACGCGTGGCAATCCCAGCGCCCGGGCAAGCGGAGCTCGCGGACCTCGGGCATGAGCACGAGCTGCGTCTGGTCCGATTCGCTGTCCTCGAGGCGCGACCAGACCGCCGATCCAGTCCCGGTGAGACCGCCCCCGTCCCCCAGTGCGATCTCCACGCCAGCATCGACGTCGAGCGCGACATTGCGGGTGTCGAACGTGACGGCGACCATTGCTCGCGCGTGCGGATCGAATGCCCACGCGGCGCCGACGCCCGAGCGCACCCGCTCGACGCCGCCCTCCATGTCCACGCGAACGAGCTCCTCGTCATTCGTCACGGCCGCGACTCGCTCGACGACCAACGCGTGCGACGCAGCGAGCGCCAGGGCCTGGATGTCGTCCACAAGCATCGTGCGTGTGGACTCCCCAACCTGCGGTGCATCGATGCGAACGAGCTGGTCGTCGTCCACGACCAGCACGCCGCCGGCGAACCACGATCGCGAGAACTTGTTCGAGCTCAGATGCTCCGGCGCCCGACCGTGGACGGGATCGATCCACCACAGGCCCGGCGAGGCGTCCGATCCCCCAGCGAGCCACGGCAGGTCCTCGCGGGGCGGGACTTGGACGTCCCCGAGCCCGTGGCCCACGAGCCGAGGCTCGTCTCCGCACGATTCGACCGCAACGATGCGGCGCTCCGCTTCGCTGTCCCACGACACCCCGTAGCCCGAGGCGAGCAGATCGGCGAGATCGTCGTCGAACGTCGTCACTTCGAACAGTCGCGCGTCGCCGACGCGACCTGCGGGCGTTGCGAGCTCGTCGCCGTCGACCATCAACAGCGGAACGGATGGCGCATCGCAGTCGACCTCGAGCTCGTCGGCCTCGGGTCCGCACGCGATCGCCGAGCCGATCGCGGCGGCCGCCGTCGCCCGGTACAGGACACGCCCCATCACGTCTGGATCCTAACGCTGCCGGGCGGTGTCGTGTCACGTCTCGTGACGCGTTCGGGCACGGATTCGCGCGTGGCAGCGGAACGGTGCATCGCGGGCGCCGGCGAGCATTCGCGGATCGACCGGCGGTCACGATGCTTTGCGACCCGGTCCGGTTGCGGGGCTGCTGCGCGTGGCGCAGGGTCGAGGCGATGCGTCGTGCCGCAGTGTTCGCGCTCATCGTCGCGGGGTGCTCGCCCCGCGGTATCGGCGATGCCGTGGGAAGCAGCGACGGTACAGACGCGCACGACGACGACGGCTCGGTCGCCGACGATGGACCTGCAGGCACGGCGACCGGCGGCACATCGACGACCGTCGCCGAGCATAGTGACGGCGACGGGAGCGAGGTGGCCGATGACGCGAGCAGCGACGGCGCGGGGAACAGCACCGGGCCGACGGAAGAGGATCCGCGCTGGCTGCAGATCATCCGCGCCGAGCCCTATCCGCGGCTCGTCATCGAGGTCGACTACGTCGAGGGTCGACAGCCGCGGCAAGCCGTCGCCGACGAGATCGAGGCCACGTTCGCCACCCTGCTCGACAAGCCGCTCGGCATCGATGTCGTCGTGCACCAGCCCATCGCGAGCCGCGGGGCCGATCACGCGTGGACCGTGCTGGAGCGCATCGACCTCGCCGAGGCCACGAACGACCTGCCCGTCGGGGGCGACACCATCAAGATCCACGCGCTCTTCCTCGACGGCCACGCCGAGGAGGACGACTCGATGGACGGCGTCATCCTCGGCGCCGCGTGGGCGTTCGAGAACATCGTGATGTTCCGCGACACGCTCGATGCCGGCTGCGAAGGCGTCGTCGTCGGCCCCGTGCTCGAGCAACTGTGCGCCGACGCCGAGTTCCTCGTCTGGCAGCACGAGATCGGCCACGTCGTCGGCCTGGTCGACGGCGGTCTCCCGATGGTCGACGACCACCTCGATTCCGACCCCACCGCGGGAAGACACGACGTCAGCCACGACTGCGTCATGTTCCGCGAGTACGAAGGCACCGATGCGATCGACGCCGCCTTCGATCGCATCGTCAGCGGCGGCCCCGCGATCGAGTTCGACGCCGCCTGCCTCGCCGACATCGCCGCGGCCCGCGACGGCTGAATCAGTCGAACAAGCGATCGACGTGCACGAGCCACAGCCCGTGGCGATCGGTGTCCTCGCTCACCGCGAAGTACGGCAGCTCGTTCGTGTCCGCGGGCTCCGCACTGAGCCGGTTGAACACCTGGAACAGCACGTCGTCCGCAACCTCTTCGCGCTCCGCCCTGGCGGTGTCCATCACCACCAGCTCGCCGACGAGGTCGCTGCCCAGCTTGCGCGAGTACAGCCAGCGATCGCGAGACAGACGGATCACGTCGGAGGCCGTGTCGCCCAGCAGCAGATCCACGGCATTCGATCCGTCGAGGTCGAGGCGCACCAGCCTATGCGTCGTGCGATTCGGATCCGTTCCGGCCGACGGCAGCACGAACTCGAACGCGTAGATGTGATCGTCCTCGATGATCCCCGCGGCCGGCGCCGCGCGCAGCTGCACGGGCTCGTCGCCCCCCTCGTCCAGCACGTATAGCCCGTGGGGCCCGCTCAACAGCACGCTGTCGCTGTCCTCTCGCGTGCAGTCGCTGCACCACCACTCGCCGGGAAAGCGCAGCTCGCGGAGCTCGGGAAAGAGCACGACCTGGCTCTCGACGACGCCGCCGTCCCCGAACACCTGCGCATGGCCCGACCCCTCCGTCATCCAGTGCAGCACGACCTCGTCCTCGGTGCCCGCGACGAGGTCGATCGCCGTCCCTTCGTCCGCATCCACGACCATCGCCTGCTCCTCGCCCGCGATCGTGAACATGAGGAACCGGCTGCGCGCATCGGACGACCACACCACATCGACGCCAGGCCGCACGAGCTGCTCCTCGCCCGACGCGAGGTCGCGCACCACGAGCTCGTCGTCGCTCGTGACGAACGCCACGCGCTCTTGCACGACGTCCTTGCCGATCGCCACGCGCTTCACGTTCTCGCGCTCGAGCGTGGTCGTCACGCCGTCGTCGGTCTCCCGCACGCGCACGAGCGCGCCGCCGTCCTCGTCGTCCGCGTCCACCACGAGCGCGCCGTCCTCCGTCCACGCGATCCTCGAGTACCGCCCGGTGATCTGCACGGGTGCTTTCTCCCCGGAGGGATCGATGCGCCACAACGGCGGACTCTGGCCGAGCTCCACCTGCGGCTCCGCGATCCACGGCAAGCCCGCGAGCGGCGGTGCATGCACCTTGCCGAGGCCGTCGGCGATCGTGCGGGGCACTGCGTCGCATCCTTCGACCACGACGACACGCTGGTCGATCAGCTCGATCGACTCTCCGGGGCCGACGAGCGCCTCGGCGACGGGAGCGGAGAACGTCTGCACCTCGACGATCCACCCGTCGTCGGTGCGCCCCGCCACCGTCGCGGCCTCGTCGAGCTCGAGCCGCAGGAGCGGAACCTCGACGTCGTTCTCGCAATCGACTCCCGTCGTACCGCCTTCGCACGCGGCCGCGAGCCCCACGACGAGCATCCATGCTCTGCGCCATCCCATACGTCCATCATGGCACCGCTCGAAACGGCCGCCAGCGGCAATGCTCGCCGACAGACGGCGGAAATCGCCGACGAAGTGGCACTGTCGGTCGCGAATCGTGCCGATTCGCCACCCGGCGCGGAAGTCCGGCATGCTCGCCCGCGATGCCGAGCGTCGCGGAGATCTACGAGAGCATGGACTACGGCCCCGCGCCCGAGTCCGCGAAGGAAGCCCACGCATGGCTCGCAGGGCACAACTCGCGCTTCGACCTGTACATCGGCGGCCGCTGGGTCGCGCCCGACACGGGCACGTGGTTCTCCGCGATCGATCCCGCGCGTGGCAAGTCCATCGCCGAGATCGCGCTCGCCGGTCGCGAGTCGGTCGATGCCGCGGTGAAGGCCGCCCGCGCCGCGCAGCCGGAGTGGCTCGCGCTCGGTGGTCACGGGCGGGCACGCGTGCTGTATGCGCTCGCGCGTCTGGTGCAGCGTCATGCCCGATTGCTCGCCGTCGTGGAGACGCTCGACAACGGCAAACCGATCCGAGAGACGCGCGACATCGACGTCCCGCTCGTCGCGCGCCACTTCTACCACCACGCCGGGTGGGCGCAGCTCATGGACACCGAGCTGCAGGGCTGGGCCCCCGTCGGCGTCGTCGGTCAGATCATCCCGTGGAACTTTCCGCTCTTGATGCTCGCGTGGAAGATCGCCCCCGCGCTGGCGGCCGGCAATTGCGTCGTGCTCAAGCCCGCCGAGTTCACGAGCCTGTCGGCGCTGCTCTTCTGCGAGCTGTGCGACAAGGCCGGCGTCCCTCCGGGCGTCGTCAACATCGTCACCGGTGACGGCTCCACGGGCGCGCTGCTCGTCGATCACCCCGGCGTCGACAAGATCGCGTTCACGGGCTCCACCGACGTCGGTCGCATCATCCGCAAGGCCACCGCGGGCTCCGGCAAGCACCTCACGCTCGAGCTCGGCGGCAAGTCGCCGTTCATCGTGTTCAACGACGCCGACCTCGACTCCGCCGTGGAAGGAGTCGTCGATGCGATCTGGTTCAACCAGGGCCAGGTGTGCTGTGCGGGCTCGCGCTTGCTCCTCCAGGAAGACATCGCGCCCTCGATGATCGAGAAGCTCCGCGCGCGCATGGAGACGCTGCGCGTCGGCGATCCGCTCGACAAGTGCATCGACATCGGCGCCATCGTGGCCCCCGTGCAGCTCGAGCGCATCGCCGCGCTCGTGAAACAGGGCGTGGCCGAGGGCGCCACGATGTGGCAGCCGTCGTGGGCGTGCCCCACCGAGGGCTGCTTCTATCCGCCCACCCTCTTCACCGACGTGCAGCCTGCATCCACGATCGTGCAGGAGGAGATCTTCGGCCCCGTGCTCGTCGCGATGACGTTCCGGACGCCCGACGAGGCGGTCGAGCTCGCCAACAACACGCGTTATGGTCTCGCCGCGAGCGTGTGGAGCGAGAGCATCAACCTCGCGCTGGATCTCGCGCCGCGGATCAAGGCCGGCGTCGTGTGGATCAACAGCACGAACCTCTTCGACGCCGCGTGCGGCTTCGGGGGCTACCGCGAGTCGGGCTTCGGCCGCGAAGGCGGCATCGAGGGCCTGTTCGCGTACCTCGAGCCCGCGTTCGAGCACGGCCTGCCGCAGTACGACGACGCGAGCGATCAAGCGCCCGCGTGGCCGGGCCAAGCGCCCGGGGGCCACTTGCCCGAGCGCGGCAAGGGCCTCGCGCCCATCGATCGCACGCCCAAGCTCTACATCGGCGGTAAGCAGACACGTCCCGATGCGACGTACAGCCGCGCGATCGTGGGCAAGGACGGCACCGTGCTCGGCGAGGTCGGCGAGGGCAACCGCAAGGACATCCGCGAGGCCGTCGAGGCCGCGCGCGCTGCTGCGGGTTGGGCCACCGCCACCGCGCACACGCGCGCGCAGATCCTCTATTACGTCGCCGAGAACCTCGAGGCCCGCCGCCGCGAGTTCGCCGATCGCATCGCCGCGCTCACTGGGTCGAGCGGCGAAACCGAGGTCGACGCCACCATCCGTCGCTTGTTCGCCTACGGCGCGTGGGCGGACAAGTTCGAGGGCGTCGTGCACAACCCGCCGATGCGCAACGTGACGATCGCGATGAACGAGCCGATCGGCATCATCGGCATCGCGTGCCCGGACGAGCACCCGCTGCTCGGCTTCGTGTCGCTCGTCGCACCCGCGATCGCGATGGGCAACCGGGTGGTCGCGATCCCGTCGCAGCGCTGGCCGCTCGCGGTCACCGACTTCTACCAGGTGCTCGATACGTCCGACGTGCCGGGCGGGGTCGTCAACATCGTCACGGGCGTGCGCGACGACCTCGCGAAGGTGCTCGCGGATCACGACGAGGTCGAGGCGATGTGGTACGTCGGCCCGAAGCCCGGCAGCGCGATCGTCGAGCGCGCGAGCATCGGCAACATGAAGCGCACGTGGGTGAACTACGGGCGCAAGCGCGACTGGCTCGACCCGCGTCAGGGCGAGGGCCGCGAGTTCCTGCGCCACGCGGTGCAGGTCAAGAACGTGTGGGTCCCGTACGGCGAGTGATGTTTCCCGCCGAGATCATCCGCAAGAAGCGAGGCGGCGGCGCGCTCGAGCCCGCCGAGATCGACGCGTTCGTGCAGGGTCTCGTCGACGGCAGCTGGAGCGAGGGCCAGGTCGCCGCGCTCGCGATGGCCGTGTTCTTCCGGGGCATGGAGATGCCGGAGCGCGTCGCGCTCACGCGTGCGATGACGCGGTCGGGCACGGTGCTCGACTGGACCGACGCGAAGCTCGACAAGCCGATCGTCGACAAGCACTCGACCGGTGGCGTCGGCGACAAGGTGAGCCTGCCGCTCGCGCCGATTCTCGCGGCCTGCGGCGCGGCCGTGCCGATGATCTCCGGCCGGGGCCTCGGCCACACGGGCGGCACGCTCGACAAGCTGGACTCGATCCCCGGCTACACGAGCACGCCGGATCCGGCGCTGTTCCGGAAGGTGCTGCAGGACGTCGGCTGCGCGATCATCGGGCAGACCGCCGACCTCGCGCCCGCCGATCGGCGCTTCTATGCGATCCGCGACGTCACGGCGACGGTCGAGTCGATCCCGCTGATCACCGCGTCGATCCTCTCCAAGAAGCTCGCCGCCGGGCTGCAGTACCTCGTGATGGACGTGAAGTGGGGCTCGGGCGCGTTCGCGGACACGCTGCCGATGGCGCGCGAGCTCGCGGCGAGCATCGTCGGTGTCGCGCGCGGAGCCGGCCTGCCCTGCACCGCGCTCGTCACCGACATGAACCAGGTGCTCGGCTGGACGGCCGGCAACGCGATCGAGGTCCGCGAGTCGCTCGAGATGCTCGCGGGCAAGCCCACCGAGCCGCGCTTGCTCGAGGTGACGCTCGCGCTCGCGGCGGAGCTGTTGCACGACTGCGGGATCGCGCAAAGCGTCGACGACGGCCTCGCGCGCGCTCGCGATGCGCTGGCGAGCGGCGCCGCAGCGGAGCGCTTCGCGAAGATGGTGGCCGCGCTCGGCGGGCCCACCGATCTCGTCGAGCGCATGGACGATCACCTGCCGCTCGCACCGGTCGTGCTCGATGTGCCGCCCGAGTCGCCCGGCGTGCTCGCGAAGATCGACGTGCGGCGCATCGGCCTCGTCGTCATGGAGCTCGGCGGCGGCCGACGAGCCGCGGCCGACCGCATCGACTTCGGCGTGGGCCTGTCGGCGTTCGCGAGCCTGGGTGCGGACGTGGGCCCGGATCATCCGGTCGCCCGCGTCCACGCGCGCACGCCCGAGGCCGCGGTCGCGGCCGCCAACGCGATCCGGGCCGCGATCACGGTGGAGGACGGCGCCTTCACGCCGGCACCGATCATCGTCGACCGCGTGCGCGCGTGAAGCTGCTATCCTCGACGGATGGAATGTCGTTGGGTCGGATGGTTGGCGTGGTCGTTGGTTGCGGTCTCGGCGTGTGGTGACGACGCGCCCGCGGACACGAACGGGAGCAGCGAGTCGTCGGGCAGCGGATCGACGTCGATCGATCCCCAGGAGACGAGCAGCACCGATGCGACCGTCGACTCCACCGGCGAGACGACGTCATCGACGGAGTCGAGCGGGTCGACCAGCACGGCGGACACCAGCACGACGCTGCAGCCCGAGTCGAGCTCGAGCGGCGAGTCGAGCTCGAGCAGCGGCTCCTCGAGCGACGACACGACAACGACCGCACCGAGCGAGAGCTCGAGCAGCGAGACCCAAATGGGCACCGATCCGGAGACGGAAACGGAGACGTCGGCGTGCATGGGCATGGGCCAGCCGAACGACTCGCAGTGCCAGGAGGACTGCGAGTGCATCTCCGAGATGTGCTGGACGAGCGTGCTCGGTGGCCTGTGCGGCGAGTGCATGGGCGACGCCGACTGCCCGGGCGGCGGCTGCACGCCGCCCGAACCGCTGACGTCGCCACCGGTCGGTGCGGTGTGCAACGACGGCGGTTTCGGCGAGGGCTGCGAGACCGACGCAGCGTGCCAGGACCCGTGGATCTGCGTGAACGTGCTCGACATCCCCGGCATCCTCGAGTCGAACACGTGCAGCGAGTGCATGATCGACGCCGACTGCGGCGGCGATCTGTGCTCGCCGGAGTACGCGTTCCCCTCGATCGGCGGCTACTGGGAGTGCGTCACGCCGGCGAGCGAAGGCCTCGGCGTCGCATGCGACTACGCCGGCAGCGGCGACGCGTCGTGCATCTCGGGCATCTGCGCCACCGCGGACGTCATGGGCATCCTGTCGATCGGCGTCTGCAGCGAGTGCGAGGTCGACGACGACTGCCTGCTCGCCCAGGTCTGCCAACCCGCCGAGGTCGACATCGGCAGCGGCATGCTCGCGCCGGCGACCTGCGTCGACCCGTGATCAGTCGGGCCCGACCAGGTCCTTCGCGAGCTCGGCCCAGAACTCGTCGCTCATCAGGTACGACGCCCAGTCGTGCTCGATCTCGGCGAGGCCGCGGCGTTGCTGCCACAGCACGAGGTCGTCGAGCTCGCCCTGGTACCAGCCCCACAGGAAGCGCACGCGCAACGGATCGAGGTTGCGGCGCTTCACCTCGGCGACGACGGCTTCGGCGGGCTGCTCGTCGAACTCCTCGACGTAGGTCTCCGCCTCGTCGATGAGCGTGCCGATGTGATCGATGCCGAGCGGAGTGAGCTCGTAGAGGCCCTTCTTCTTGTTCATCGCCACGAGCCCCGCGATCGCGAGCTGCTCGAGCGCGGGCTCGAGCGGCTCGAGCGCGTGCGGCAACGTGAGCGGCACGACGAGCCCACCGTCCTCGGCGGAGACGTCGAGCTTCTTCAGCATCCAGATGCCGGCGTAGGTGAGCTTGTGACCGCGAGAGATCATGCTTCAACCCGTGCTTTCAGCGCCGCCTCGACCAGTAGTCGGGCCGGCGACTCGTATGCGCGAGCGCGAGGACGATGATCTCACTGCTCGTCACTTGGTATGGCAGCGTGAACGGAAACCGTTGGAGCACGGCCACCCTTCGGTCCGCGCGATGCTTCCATTGCTGGGCCGCTTGGGGGAACCGAACGATCAACGCAAGCAGAGCGTCGATTTCGTCCTCGAGCTCTGCGCCCAGCCCGAGTCGACAGGTGTCGTAGTAGTCGACCTCGCGATCGATCTCGGCGACCGCGAGCCGATGGATCCGGAGGTTCATGGAGTCGCGCGTGCAGCTCTACGTCGCCGAACGTGTTCGCGATACTCGTCGAACGTCATGGTCTCGGCAGTGCCGGCGTCGACCTCGGCACCGCGCCGTTCGATCTCCGCAGCCCACGCTTCGTCCGCGTCCGCTTCGGCTTCGCCGTCGAGGCTGCGGATCAGCTCGAGGGCCAACTTTGCGCGCTCCTCCGGGGGGAGCCGGAAAAGCTCGGCAAGCACGGGGGTGCCTGGCATGCCGACAGCTTAGCAGATCGCTGGGACCACCGGCCCTGCGCTGGGAGTCACGGTTCACCGGCCGCGATCGACCAGCGTTGCGCGGAGAGTCGGATGTGCTCGCCGCCGTTCGCGTCGCGGTCGAGCCACGAGGTCACGTCGCCGCGTGCGTAGTGTATCCGGCCCGCGGCGACGGCGGGGCGCCGCACGGTTACGCCCGCGGGGTTGCACAGCGCGAGCACGAGCTCGGGCGCAGCCGGCAACAGCGGCAGATGCACCGCGAGCAGCTTCGACAGCGGCGCGCGCACGATCTCGCCGTCGACGTCGAGCTCGAGCTCGATGTCGTCCGCGTCGACCTGCTCGTCCGCGCTGTGCAGCGCGAGCACGAGCGCGCGCGGGAGGACGAGCGATTGCCCGGGCGCGGCGAGCTCGAGCCCGTCGACCCACGTCCAGCCGAAGCCGGCCCAGTCGTGATCGACGTGGAGCCGCTCGACCGTCAAGGCGAGCAGGTCGAGCGGCTCGCGCTCGCGGATCGGCAGATCGGCGAGCCTCGTGATCGCCATCGCGCTACTCGACGAGTCGCGTGACGGGCCCCGTCGCGACGCGACGGCTGCCGAAGCGACCACCACCCCGACTCGGTGCGCGCGGGGGCGGCGAGCTCTGGCCGCCGCCGAAGCCCCCGCCCTTGTTGCCGTAGCTGCGGCCCGACTTGGACTGCTGCGCGCGGAACTTCTCGGGGTTGTTCTGCCGATACGAGTTGCGCTGGGTCGCGAGCGCGCCGCGGCTCGACGCGGGCGTCGTGTACGGAGTCGTGTACATCGGCGTGTAGCCGGGCATGAACATGCGCGACATCATCGAGCCCATCAGCATGCCCGCGGCGATGTCCCACATCGGCGAGTGGTAGCCCGCGTACGGCCCGTGACCCGAGATCTGGTACTGGCCCTTGTCGGTGCCGGTGATGTCGCGCTGGATCGAGAAGATCTTCTCGTCGTCGGCGACGTCGCCGTCCTCGTTCTTGTCGAAGAAGCCCGTGACGACCTGGGTCTTCTCGTCGACGTCCTTCACCGACACGCTGATGACCTCGTCACCGGTGTAGATCTCGTTCACGCGACGCTCGAAGTCCTCGGGCCCTTCGGCCTCCTTGTACGCCTGCCCCACCGCGTCCCAGTCGAGATCGACGTTGCTGTCCTCGGTGGTCACCCAGCGGTCCGTGCCGCCGCCGCCGCAAGCGGGCACGCTCGCGACCATCGCGACGGCCATCGCCGCGCCGAGCCACCGGTGGAACATGCGCCGGCCGTGGCCGCGCTCGTCGTCGTTCTTCACGATTGCAGTGTCCTTTCGCGCGCCACAAGATGGCTCGCTCGATGCGGCAAGCTAAGGACCGGCACGAGCGCCGTCAACTCCTGGTGCTGGCCCTCGCCCTGGCTTGCGGCGCGCCGAGCCCCGGAACGCGCGAGCAGACCCGGCCGGACCCGATCCGCGAGGTCCCCGCGGATTCGCCTCACGGCACTCCGCCGACGGCGCCCGTGACGTCGCCGCCGGTCGCGGCGTACCCCTCGCTCGCGCACTACCCGTCGGTCGCGCCCGCCCTGTCGGATGCGCTGGCGCGGCGCGACGGCGCGGCGATCCTCGCGGCGCTCGACGACACGCTGCGTCCGTATCGATGGCCCGACGCGCTGTCGTGGGACGACACCGGCTTCGTGAACGTGGCCGGACCGGGCGCGATCGGCTGGGCGCGGCGCGTGGGCGGCAGCGTGATCGCACAGGACGACGGCACGCACGATCTCGGGTGCGCGGGCGGGTTCCTCGAAGGCATGCGCATGCTGTGGCTGCCCACGCTCGCGCTCGAGGATCTCGGCGACTGCGTGCTGCCGACCGAGCGCGGCGTGACGGGAGCATCGATCGACTGCGACGATCCCGGCGCGTGGGGTCTCGTCGCGATCGCGAACCTCGCGGCGCGCTTGCCCAGCGAGTCGTTGCCGAGCGGGCGCAGGATCACGCGCTACGAGATGACGAGCCCGGCCGTGGCTGCGCAGCTGCGCACGCCCGGCGTCTTGCACCTCTGCACGCTCTCGCACACGTCGCGGCGCGTGCCCGACCGCTGGCACCACCACATGCTCGCGATCGGTGCGGACGCAGAGGACACGATCCTCCGCGTGTTCGATACCACCGGCGTCGGCGGCGTGTCGTGGCGCCAGATGACCGCCGAGCGCCTGTTCCGCTACACGCGCAACGCGCTCGCCTCGAACGCGGAGTTCCGCTACACGCACGACTCCGCCGAGCTGCACTGCGTCGCAGCGGCGTTCTAGTACGAGCCGCGGCCGATCGCAGCGAGCGCGGAGCGACCGAGCACTCGAACGACCTCGTCGAGCGTGGCGAAACGTGGGTCCTTCGTGAAGCCGTGCTTCCACCGGTAGTGGATCTGCTGCACGATCACCGCGATCTTGAGCAGCGCGAAGGCGTAGTAGAACAACATGTCACCGACGTCGCGACCGGTGCGCTCGGCGTAGCGCTCCACGAGCTCGCGTCGCGTCATCGCGCCCTCCATCGCCGTGGGGCCGAACGCCATCGCCTTCCACGCCGGATCGTCGCCGGCCTCGGCCCAGTAGCCGATGGTGGTGCCGAGATCCATCAGCGGATCGCCGAGCGTGCACATCTCCCAGTCGAGCACCGCGACGATGCGCGTGGGGTCGTCCTCGGCGAGCACGACGTTGTCGAACTTGAAGTCGTTGTGCACCAACGTGGCACCCGATTCGGCCGGCACGCGCTCGCGCAGCCAGGTGGACAGCGCGTCGATGTCCGGCACCTCGTCGGTCTTCGCCTTCACCCATCGCTCGCTCCAGCCCTCGACCTGGCGGCGCGCGTAGCCGTCCGGCTTGCCGAGGTCGGCGAGGCCCGCGGCCGCGACGTCGACGGCGTGCAGCGCCGCGAGCTGATCGACGAGCGACTCGCACATGCGTCGCAACAGCGGCGGGTCGACGGAGAGCCCGGGCGGGAACGTGCGACGCAGGATGATGCCGCGCCGCCGCTCCATCACGTAGAAGGGCGCACCGATCACGCCCGCGTCGACGCAGCGCCCCAGCGGTCGCGGGGCCGGCGGGTACACGGGCGCCAGCGCCGACAGCACGCGGAACTCGCGATCCATGTCGTGGCCCGACTTCACCTGACTGCCCACCGGGGGGCGGCGCAAGACGAGCTCCGTGTCGCCGACGACGACGAGGTACGTGAGGTTCGAGTAGCCGCTCGGGAACTGCTGCACCGCCAACGCCCCGCCGAGACCGAGCGTCTCCTGAAGCCAGGCGCCGAGCTTCGCGACGTCGAGCTCCTCGCCCGCACGCACGGCCTTCGGTCGATCGAGCACCGCGTCGCTCATCGCCCCGCTCCCCTGCGGTGGGCCGCGAGCGAGCGGCGGGCGACGACGCCGCGATGCACCTCGTCGGGCCCGTCGTAGATCCGCGCACCGCGCTCGTGGCGATAGAAGTACGAGAGCACGGTGTCGTCGGTCATGCCGAGCGCACCGTGCACCTGCAGCGCGCGATCGACCACGCGCAGCATGACGCCGGCCGTGTGGTACTTGATCATCGAGATCAGCTCGCGCGCTTCCTTCACTCCGTGGCGATCGATCGTCCACGCCGCGCGCAGCACGAGGAGGCGGGCCGCCTCGATCTCGGCGCGACTCTCGGCGATCCAGTCCTGCACCGTCTGGCGCTCGCCGAGGAAGTCGCCGGGCGCGAGCTCGCGCGTGGCCGCGCGCGCACACATCATCTCGAGCGAGCGCTCGCAGATGCCGAGCCAGCGCATGCAGTGATGGATCCGGCCGGGGCCGAGCCGCGCCTGCGCGAGCGCGAAGCCCTTGCCGCGCCCGCCCACGACGTGATCGAGCGGCACGCGACAGCCCTCGAAGCGCAGCTCGCCGTGCGACATCCAGCCCTCGCCCGCGTCGCCCATCACCGGCACGTTGCGCACGTGCACGAAGCCGGGCGTGTCGGTGGGCACGAGGATCATGCTCGCGCGCTCGTGCGGCGGCGCGTCGGGATCGGTCACGGCCATCACGATCACGAACGCCGCGCCGTCGACGGAGCTCGTGAACCACTTGTGCCCGTCGATCACCCACGCGTCGCCCTCGACCACCGCGCGCGTGGACAACCACACCGGGTTCGAGCCGGCGTGCTCGGGCTCGGTCATCGCGAACGCGCTGCGCTGCTCGCCTCGGAGCAGCGGCCCCAGGAACCGCTCGCGCTGCGCCGGGCTGGCGAACTCGAGCAGGAGCTCGATGTTGCCCGCGTCGGGCGCCTGGCAGCCGAGCGCGTAGTGACCGAGCGGCGTGCGGCCGAGCACCTCGGACACGAGGCCGTGGGCGAGCACCGACAGGCCCATGCCGCCCTCGCTCGTCGCGATCTGCGGCAGCCACAGTCCTTCTTGTCGCGCGCGCGCGCGCACGTGGGCGAGCTGGGGCTCGAGCGCCCGGAAGCCGCGATCGAGCCCCGCTTCGAGCGGGACGACGTGCGCATCGATGAACGCGCGCACACGCGTCAGCACGGCCTGCAGATCGTCGGGTATCGCGAAGTCCACGGCTCTCTCGCTTTCACCGGAACGTCCAGTCGGACGGACTCGGCAGGTGCGGCAGGGCGTTGAAGGCGTCGAGCGTGACCTCGGAGCCGCGCACGACGAACGTGGTGATCGAGGCGTTGCGGATCCGCCACGCGGTCTCGAACGCGCGCAGGTCCGCGAGCCCGAGCGCGTGCTGCAACAGCACCGCGATGGGGCCCACCGAGGTGAACACGATGCGCCGGTCGCCGCCCGCGGCGTTCTCGAGCACGACGGCGAGCGCTCGCTGCACGCGCGCGCGGAACGTCGGCCAGCTCTCGAGCTCGGGCGCATCGAGCTCGGATCGCAGCCAGCGCTTCATCACCACCTCGAACAGGCGCTGGAACGCACCCGAGCGCGCGCCCGGCTCGCCTGGCTCGGCCAGCTTCGCCGCGAGCGCAGCGACCTCGGGATCGTGCTGCAGCATCGGCACCACGCGGGCGATCATCGCGAACGCATCGTGCTCGTCGAGCTCCGGCACGAGCACCGGCTCGGGCCACGGGGCCGCGTCGCCGCCGGCCCACCGCGCCGTGTCGCGTTGGCGCCGGGCGGGGCCGGTGTAGGCGCTCGAGAAGCGCAGGCCCGCACCACGCAGGTAGTCGCCGAGTCGCTTCGCCTGCTCGACGCCGCGCGCAGACAGCTCGTCGTAGTCGGCCGCGAACAGCGAGGCCTGACCGTGCCGCACGACGACGAGCTGCGCCATGGCGGAGGAGGCTATCACGGATCGATCGACGCTCCGCGACCCGCGCTGCGCCAGCTCACACGCACGCGAGCACTTCGTGGCCGCAGCGCTCGATCGTGCGGGCGTCCGCGGAGACTACCGGCGCCAGGAGGTTCCATGCGCATGGGCGGACGGAGCATCGGTGCTCTCGTGACGGTGGGGCTCGCGGTCGCCTTGGGTGGCGCGCGGCCGGCCGAGGCGTGTGGTGGCACGTTCTGCGACGCGGGACCGGCCGCGATGCCGGTCGATCAGAGCGGCGAGAACGTGCTCTTCGCGATCGAGGACGGTCACGTCGAGGCGCACATCCAGATCCAGTACGAGGGCGAGGCGGAGTCGTTCGCGTGGATCGTGCCGGTGCTCGCGGTCCCGGAGGTCACGGTGGGATCCGAGCCGCTCTTCCGCTCGCTGCTCGCCGCGACGGTGCCGACCTTCTCGATCGCGGGCTGCGCGAGCGGAGGCGGCAGCGGGGGAGCAGGCTGCGGCGCCTTCGCGGCGCGGGAGGACGCCGCCGCCGGGGTCGACGACGGCGACTTCGACGACCCGGAGGTGGTCGCGCACGGCACCGCGGGCGCGTACGAGTACGTCGTGCTCGAAGGCATGTCGAGCGCCGACATCATGCAGTGGCTCGTCGATCACGATTACGCCGCCGATGCGGAAGCCCAGCCGATCCTGCAGAGCTACGTGGAGGAGAACTTCCTGTTCGTCGCGTTCCGTCTGCGCGGCGGCGCGAGCGTGGACGAGATCCACCCGGTGGTGCTGCGCTGGGAAGGCACGGAGCCGTGCGTGCCGATCCGACTCACGCGCATCGCCGCGGTCGAGGACATGGCGATCCGCGTGTTCTTCCTCGGCGACGAGCGCTTCGTGCCGTCGAACTACCGCCACGTCGAGCTCAACGCGCTGCGACTCGACTGGCCCAACCTCGGAGCGAACTACGTCGAGGCGCTGACGCTCGCCGTCGACGGCGAGGGCGCGGAGGGCCACGCGTTCGTCACCGAGTACGCCGGCACGCCCGAGGTGGTGGACCTGACGTCCGTCCTCGACCTACGGTGGGACTCGGGGCGGTTCGTCGACATCGACGCGGTCGACGTCGTCGACGAGCTCGCGGCCCAGCGCCTCTTGAGCTGCAGCCCGGAGTTCTGCACCGCGGAGCATCCGCTCGTCGGGGCGCTGCTCGCCGACTTCCTGCCCACGCCGGCCGGCGTCCCCGAAGGGATGTTCTGGGCGAGCCTCGAAGAGATGCTCGACGACGCGACGATCGAGGCGTTCTCGGGCCCGGAGTTCGCCGCCGCGCTGGAGGAGCGCATCGTCGGGCCGGCCGAGCGCGCGGTCGATCTCGTCGACGGTGCACGCGTGTTGACGCGCATGGTCACGACGATCTCGCCGGCCGAGATGACGGCGGATCCGCTCTTCCACGCGGTGGACGGCCTGCCCGAGGTGTCGAACGTGCTCACCGCCGAGTACGAGCCGGGTTGCGACGATCCGCAGCGGCTGGTGCTGCCCGACGGGCGCGAGGTCTGGCTCGACGAGGAGGGCGCGATGCCGGTCTTCGAGGAGCTCGCGTACGTCGACGTGGTCGAGCAGTTCCCGCCGAGCGGTGCGCCGATGGTGATCGTCGACGAGCGCGAGGCGAATGCGGACGCGCTCGCGGCGTGGAACGACGACGAGGACGGCTGCGGCTGTCGGATCGGTCGCGTGCGGCTCGATGCGCTGATCTTCGTCGGGCTCGTGCTGCTCGGCGTGCGCGCGCGCAGGCGACGTTAGCTCAGCGCCCCGGCCACGCACGCGCTCGAGAAGTTCGCGAGCGTCGCGGCGACGAGGCAGCGCACGCCGAGGCGTGCGATGTCGGGCTTGCGCTCGGGCACGAGCCCTCCGAGACCGCCGATGAGGATGCCGATGGACGAGACGTTCGCGAAACCGCAGATCGCGAACGTCGCGATCGCGCGCGAGCGCTCCGACAGCTGAGCGGACACGTCGCGCAGCACGTCGAACGCGACGAGCTCGTTGAGGACGGTGCGGGTGCCGAGCACGCTGCCGACCGCCGACGCCTCGGACGGCGGGGCGCCCATGAGCAGCGCGACCGGGGTGAACAGCCAGCCCATCACGCGCGCGAGCGACAGCGCCTCGCCGCCGACGGTGAAGAAGCCGAGCAAGGCGTCGACCAAGGCCACCATCGCGATGAAGGCGATGAGCATCGCGCCCACGTTGGCGGCGAGCTTGAGCCCGTCACTCGCACCGTTGGCTGCGGCGTCGAGGAGGTTGGTGTCGTTGTTGGGGATGTCGACGTCGATGCGCCCCGCGGTCGCCGGGGCGCCCGTCTCGGGCACGACGATCTTCGCGAGCACGAGCGAGATGGGGGCCGTCATCGCGACCGCGGTGAGCAGGTACTCGATCGGCACCTGGCCGATCGTGACGTAGGCGCCGAGGATCGCACCGGACACGGACGCCATGCCGGCCACCATGATGGTGAAGAGCTCGGACTCGGTGAGCCGCGACAGGAACGGCTTGACGGTGAGCGGCGCCTCCGTCTGGCCCATGAACATGCTGGCGGCGACGACGAGCGACTCCGCCCCGCTCGCGCCCATGGTCCGCATCATCACCCATGCGAGACCGCGCACGATGATCTGCATGATGCCGAGGTAGTAGAGGACGGCGAAGAGCGACGCGACGAAGACGATGGTGGGCAGCACCTGGAACGCGAAGACCACGCCGAGCCCGCTGTCACCGCCGCGCGGCATGCCGAGCTGGCCGAAGACGAACTCCGACCCCTTGTAGGACTGGTCGAGGACGGTCTGTACGCCGTGGGCCGCGGCGTCGAGGGCTGCGCGGCCCGCGGGAATGCGCAGGAGGACGATCGCAGCGGTCCACTGGAGGGCAATCCCCCAGGCGACGGTGCGCCAGCGGATCGCTCTACGCTCGCGGCAGAGCGCGACGCCGATGGCGATCATCGCGAACGCGCCGACGGCCGAGACGAGACGTGACGGGTCCATGGCGTCGCCGGCTTTACCACGCTTACGTCGCGGGTGGGCCGATCCCGCGGCGCACCGGGCCGGGCGGCACTTTCTGTTACGATGCCCGGCCAACAGGGGGTTCCCTTTCCATGACCATGCACATCACGCGTAAGAAGTTCCTCGACCTCAGCTTGGGCACGATCGGTGCGGTGGGCCTCGGCGCCTGCGGTGGCGACGACGGCTCGGACGACGGCGCCGACACGGGCAGCAGCGGCGGCGACGACGACGATTCGATGACGGACCCGTCGATGACGTCCCCGGACGACGACGACGACGGCTCCTCGAGCGTCACCGATCCGTCCGACAGCAGCGGCTCGAGCGGCCCGAGCGACGGCTCCTCGAGCGGCCCCGGCGACGACTCCTCGACGGGCCCGAACGTCGACTCCTCCAGCGGCCCCGGCGACGACAGCTCGAGCAGCGGTGGTGCTGCAGCGTGCACCGACGATCCCGACGTCACGATCGGCACGAATCACATGCACGCGCTCGTCGTGCCGCTCGCGGACGTCGAAGCTGGCGTCGACGTCGACTACGACATCGCTGGCGGGTCGGGACACAACCATGTGGTCACCCTCACGGCAGAGCATTTTGCGGCGCTGGCAGCCGGCGAAGAGGTCATGGTGGACTCCGGGCCGGGTGGCGGGAACATGCACACCCACGTGATCACGGTCAGCTGCGGGTAGCTGCACCGCGTCGGACCGAGACCGAAGCGTCGGTCTCGGCCCGCGTACGGCGACGCAATTCCGATCGACGGTCAGCTGGTAGACTCGGCGCATGCCTTTGTTCCACCGGGTGGCGCTGTCCGGATCTATCCTCCTCACTGGCTGCTTCGCGCCGGGCGACAGCGAGGTTCCCCAGGACACCGAGGCGACGTCGACCTCTGGGTCCGCGTCGGAGTCCGGCGATCCCAGCGGTACTCCCACCGAGTCGGATCCGTCGGATCCGAGCAGCGACGCGACGGACGACGGGTCCACCACGACGCCGGGGAGCGGCGACAGCACGACGGACGCGACCGACTCCGCGGACTCGACGACTGGCACGTCCGAGTGCAACGACGTCTCTGCGCCGTGTCCGGACGAGCAGTATTGCGTCGACAACCGCTACTGCGACAACCCGCCCGCGGGCATGGTCGCGGTCCCCGGTGGTCCCTTCATGATGGGGTGCAACGAGGAGTTGGACTCCGAGTGCGAGGACAACGAATTCCCGTATCACGAGGTCTTCCTGTCCGCGTTCGCCATCGATCGCACCGAGGTCACCGTCGCGGCCTACGCAGACTGCGTTGCCGACGGGGTTTGCTCCTCCCCTCACCCGATGAATCCCTTCGGGACCGAGTGCACGGATCTACCGGGCGACTTCCCCGTGACCTGCGTCGACTGGTTCCAAGCTCGCGAGTACTGCGAGTGGATCGGAGGACAGTTGCCGACGGAGGCGCAATGGGAGAAGGCGGCGCGCGGGACCGACGGCCGAGTCTACCCGTGGGGCAACGAAGTCCCCACGTGCACCGAGGTCAACATGTCAGGCTGCGAGATGCCGAATGGACCGATCGCAGTCGCCAGCAAGCCGGCCGGTGCGTCGCCCTACGGAGCGCTCGACATGGCTGGCAACGTGTTCGAATGGGTCGCGGACTGGTACAGCGCCTCGTACTACGTCGAGAGCCCCGCGATGGATCCGTTGGGGCCGGACGAAGGCACGGAGAAGTACCCGCGCAACGCGGCGTTCTACTACTTCGGCGGCGCCCAGCGAGCGTCCTTCCGCGGCAACACCTACGACACACCGACGCCCGCGGACGGCAACATGTCCGTGGGCTTCCGCTGCGCGTTCGTGCCGTGATCATCGGCGGCGGCGGAGCAGGCGAAGGCAGCGATCGGCCACAGCGCAGGCGCTGAGGTCGAGCGGCAGCCGCTGCCGGTCGTGGTGTCGTCGTCGGTTGCAGCGTCCTCCTCGGGGGACTCGTGCTCCGGGCTCGCAACGACCGTCGAAGTCGGGTCGCACGCGAGCCGCACGGACCGGGTAGTACCGCGCTCGCGGACGATGTGACGAACGAAGCGACGCTAGTGCGACGCGAGCCAGGCGTCGACCTGCGCGAGAGTCGGTGCCCATGCGCCGCCGGCGTCGGCGAGGGCCGTGCGGGCTCGGCGGGCGAGCTCGCGCGCGCCCTCGCGATCTTCGCCGCTGTCCCACAGCGCGCGCGCGACGACGAACTCGGTGTCGGCGATGCGCCCGGGCTCGATTTGTCCGCGCTCCCGCAGCGCGAGGGCTCGGCGGGCGAGCGGCAACGCGACGCTCGCGTGGTGACGGTCGAGCTCGACGATCGCCAGCGCCATCAGTGGATCGGCCAGCGCGGGATCGTCGACGCCGAGCGATTCCTCGTACGCCGCGATCGCCTCGCGTTGGCGACGCTCCGCCGCGTCGAGGTCTCCGAGGCCCGCATAGACGAGCCCCATCGAGTGGATGCTCGCCGCCGTGTGCGGATGAGCGCGCCCCAACACGTGCTCACGCGAGACGAGCGCGCGCTCGTGGGATCTCCTCGCCTGCTCCCAGTGCTCCTGGCGCAGCTCGATGTTGCCGAGGTTGAACACCATCGACGCGACCTCGGGATGATCGGGCCCCAGGCGACGCTCCCCGATCTGGACGGCCCGAAGCATCAGTTGCAGCGCCTGCTCGGGCTCGCCGAGGCCGGTGTGCACGTTCGCCAGGTTGTTCAGGCTGTTGGCGACCTCCGGATGATCGGGTCCGAAGGCGCGCTCGCGGATGGCGAGCGCGCGCTCGTGCAGCGGTCGTGCACCCGCGAAGTCCCCCGTCACGACGTAGGACACGGCGAGATTGTTGAGCAGCGCCGCCGTGCGGGGATGGTCCGGACCCACGTGGCGCTCGGTCAGCGCGAGCGCCCGTTCGAGCAGCGGCCGCGCCTCGGCCACGTCGCCGCGCTCGTGCAGCGTGGCCGCGAGCTTGCTGAGCACGACGGCCGTGACGAAGTGCTCCGCACCGAAGTGCCGTTCGGACACCTCGAGCGCACTGGTGAACAGCGCACGCGTGCGCTCGAGGTCCCCCGCTGCGCGGTAGGCCATCGCGAGCGCCGAGAGGCGGTCGACCTCGGCGAGCCCATCGTCGTCGGGCGCGTTCGCGAGCGAGCTCTCGGCGTTGCGCGACCACGCGAGCGCACGATCCAGCTGGTCGGGCGCCTGTATCGCAATCATGCCGATCGCCGCACGGGCCGCGGCGGCGTGCCACGCGAGGGCCTCGGCCTGGAAGTACGCCTTCTCGAGCTCGGCGCGCGCACCCTCGAGATCGCCGGCGCGACTGCGTGCCCGGCCGGAACGCAGTCGCGCGAGGACTTCGAGCGGCGGCCAACTCGAGGCCATCGAGCGCTCGGCGACGAGGGCGGCCACCGTCACCGCGTCGTCGTGGCGGCCCGCGGCGTCGAGTGCCTGCGCCCGAGCGAGCTCTGCGAGTGACGACCGTAGCTCGTCGTGATCGATCGCGACGGGCGGCGGTGGCAGCGTCGCGAGGATCTCGGGCCGACCACAGGGCGTCGCCGGCGGAACGTCCCCAGAGAGCGCGACCGCATGCTGCACGAAGTTCGCATCGGCCCTCGCGAGCGCGTCCACGATGGCTTCGAGATGGATGCGACGCTCCTCGAAGCACCACGCCGAGCGATCGATCGTCGATTGCGGCCACGCGTCCGGGCCATCCGCATGCATGCACGCGTCGATTCGCGTCTGCTTCCATTCTTCCGCACGCTGGTCGACCCATGGGAGGATCGATTCGAGCGTCGCCTCGGCGTACGGTACCGCGGTGGCGAGGATCCCCGAGCGAACGGAAGCCCGTGCGTCGTCGTTCCACACGTCGTCGATCGCGTGCCCGGCGTCCTCGCAGAGAGCGACGCGCCGGTGCTCTCGGACAGCAGATCCCACCCACCACGCGCCGGCGACGAATGGGACGGTCGCGAGCACGGCGACACCGAATCGCAGCAAGCGTCTCGGTCGGCGCGTGACCGCGGCGACGAGCTCGTTCATGCTCGCGAAGCGCCGCCGCGGATCGGGATGGAGCCCGCGCCGCAGCACGTCGCGAAGCCACGCCGGCGGCGAAGGCACGAGATCACTGCACGTCACGCACCATGCGTACTGATCCGAGGCCTCGGAGGCCTCCTCGCCCGCGAGGACCTCGGGCGCGATGTACCCGCGGGTCCCTGCGAGCGTCGACGGTCCCGTCGAGACCCCGGGCTCGCGATCCGTCGGCGGAGCCTCGGCTGCGCCTCGCGCGAGACCGAAGTCGACGACGACGACGCGCCCAGCCGAGGTCACGACGACGTTGTCGGGCTTGAAGTCGCGGTGGATGACCCCGCTTCGATGCGCCGCCGCCAGCCCGTGTGCAGCGTCGATGCACGCCGTCAGCACGATCGTCCGCGATTGCTGCGCGGCCGCCCATGCGCGCAGCGTCGTGCCATCGAGCAGCTCCATCGCGATGTAGAGCTGTCCGCTCGCCTCGCCGAAGTCGAGCACGCGCACGACCGCCGGATGATCGAGCTGCGCGAGCGTTCGTGCCTCCCGGCGCAGTCGCGCCTGCCATGCCGAATCCCCGTCGCCACTCGAGCGATCCGGCCGGACGAACTTGAGCGCGACGTTTCGTCTCAGCCGCGGATCCCAGCCCGCGTGGACGACACCGAGTCCGCCCCGGCCGATGCGACGACCCACCTCGTAGCGCCCCGCCATCGCGGGAACGACGAGCA
>CAYXVR010000028.1:0-82253 GCA_964468635.1 uncultured Nannocystaceae bacterium | reverse complement strand
CGCGAGGCGGGGGATCGGTACCGGCCACGCGGCGGAAGAGCTCCGCGTCGTCAGACGCCGCAGAGAGGAGGTCGTCCGACGCGGGCATGAGCGTCTAATCCTCTGCGATCAGGCCGCGCTCGCGCGCGAGCTCGCGGATCCGATCCTTGACGCGCTGGAATTGCTTGCGCAGCCGCGCGCTCGCCTTGCCGATCTCGTCCGCGCTCATCTCCCCTTCGCCCGCCATGATCCGCGCCGCGTCGTTCCAGTCGAGGCCGCGGTCCACCCGGAGGATCAGCACCATGCGGTCGTCCTCGCCGAGCTCGTCGCGGAGCTCGCGGAAGCGGTCCTTCACGGCGCTCTGTTGGTACACCGCCGTCGTCGTCCGAGCGCGAGCGACCAGGTTCGTCACCTCCGGCACATCCGACAACGGAATGCTCGCGCGCAGTCGGGCCTGTTCGAGCGCGCGCCACCAGCTCCGCCGCGCCAGCACGTACGACCACGTCCGGGCGGAGCATTCCCAGCGCAGGGCCGGCAACGATCGCCACAGCCGCTCGCAGAAGTGCGCGAACACGTCCTCGGCATCGACGCCCGGGATCGGGAGCGCCGCGAGGAACGAACGGATCTCGGGCCCCAGCTCGTCGATCCACAAGGTCGCCGCGGACGCGTGGTCTCCGGCCTCGCAGAAGCGGCGCAGGCGGTCATCGAGCTCCACGCACCCACGGTACCAGAACCGCCGATGCGCGCGGGCGACCTCGTCGCGCTCAGGCCCCGCGGGCGGGGCGGCCGATGTCGACGACGTCGGCGGCCTTCGGCGTGTCGTCGAACGTGGCGAGCTCGGCGCTGATCGTTTCGAGGTAGCGGCGCTTCTCGTGGAACGGGAGGAAGGCGCTCTTGAAGCCGTTCAGGATCACCTGCTTGATGTCCGCCAGCGTGAAGCCCATCTTCGCGTGCGCGTAGTAGAGCTCCTTCGACACCGTCGTGTCGGTGATCAAGCGGTTGTCCGTGTTCACCGTCACGCGCGAGCCGAGGTTGTAGTAGAGCCGCAACGGGTGGCTCTCCAGCGAGCGCACCGCGCCCGTCTGCACGTTCGACGACGGGCAGCACTCCAGCGGGATGCGGTGATCCACCACGTAGTGCAGCAGGTCGCCGTCCTCGCGCAGCCGACAGCCGTGCCCGATGCGGTGCGCACCACACACGTGCAGCGCCTGTGCGATCGAGGCCGGACCGTACGCCTCGCCCGCGTGGATCGTGACGTTGATGTTGTTGCGCCGCACGAGCGCGAACGCGTCGTGGTGATCCTTCGGCGGGTAGTCGTACTCCGCCCCCGCGAGATCGTAGCCCACCACGCCGCGGTTCTTGTACGCGACCACGAGCTCCGCCATCTCGAGCGACGACTGCGGCGAGATGTTGCGGATGCCGCACAGGATCACGCGCGTCGCGATGCCGAACGCGAGCTCCGCGTCGTGGCTCGCCTTCAGCACCGTCTCGACGATCTGCGTGAGCCGCAAGCCCTGCCGCGTGTGCAGCATCGGCGAGTAGCGCACTTCCATGTAGCGCACGTTCTCGCGCGCCGCGTCCTCCGCGAGCTCGTACATCGCGCGGTACAGTGCCTCCTGCGTCTGCAGCACCGTGAGCGTGACGTCGAACGCCTTCAGGTACTCGACGAGGCTGCCGGTGTTCTCGCCGATGTGCATCGCTCTACGCAGACCGTCGACGTCACCGGCAGGCAACGTCACGCCCTGTTCACGCGCGAGGTCCAGTACGGTTTCCAACCGCATCGAACCGTCGAGGTGCACGTGCAGATCGGTCTTCGGGAGGCGGACGAACAGGCTCTCGGGCAGCGTTTGCATGGAGGCGCGGTTCCGCGACGAGAGGCGCCTTACGACGTGGATCGGCGCCGTTTGTCTCGGGTCTGCCAGGGTAGCCGATCGACGCCCCGTTGCCATAGACTCCCGCGGATGGTCCTCGGACGATGCGTTCGCCGAGCCAACGGCACGCACGCGCCGCTCGTGCGGCTGTGCATGCGTGCAGCGACGCTCGCCGCATCGTGCGTCGTCGCCATCGCCGCGTGCGCCCAGGATCCGCTGCCCTTCATCTGTCCCGCGGTCGACCCGGGGGCGCTCGTCATCACCGAGCTCCGCGGCCCGCAGAGCGACGCGGACACGCGCGGTCAGTGGCTCGAGATCGCGAACATCAGCGGCAGCACGATCGACGTGGAGGGACTCCACGTCGTCGCGTACCAGCTCGACGGCACGAACGAGATGGACGGCATCGTGCGGTACAAGAAGGAGGTCGCGGACGACGATCGCCTCGTGGTCGGCAAGTTCACGGTCGGCACGCCGCCCCCGGCGTGGATCGACGTCGACTTCAACAACGAGTGGCCGAGCGACCTGAGCGCCGACGGGATCATCGAAGTGGAGGCGTGCGGCGAGATCATCGATCGCATCGTCTACCATGCGCTGCCCACCTCGGGCACCTACTCGCTCGGGCTCGAGCCGCCGGACGCCGACGGCAACGACGACGAGGACGCGTGGTGCAACGACGTGACGCCACCGCCCGACGACGAGCCGATGACGGAGCTCGGCCTGCCCGGCACGCCGGGAGAGGTGAACAACCCATGCGTGTGATCGCAGCGCTCGCGCTCGCGACCGTCCTCGGCTGCGCCGGCGAGCCGGCCGAGAACGCGCAGGCGGGCCGCTACGATCGCCTGCAGCTCGAGCACGCGCTCGCCGAGCACGACGCGGGGCTCGATCTCGGCACGTTCAACCTGTCGAACAAGCCGATCGTCGACGGCGACACCATCAAGGTCGTCGGCCTCGACGCGAGCCTGCGCCTGCTCGGCCTCGACTGCGAGGAGACGTTCAAGAGCGACAAGGACTGGCGCCGCTACGAGCAGGGCTTCGACGCGTACCTGAAGGCGATGCAGGGCGACTCGGAGCGCCCGGTCAAGGTCGCGACCCCGCTCGGCATGGACGCCAAGAAGTTCGCGATGGAGTTCTTCGACGACGTCAACGCGGTGAAGCTCGAGCGCGATCACCCCAAGGACATCCGCGATCGCTACAACCGCTACCTCGCCTACGTGCTCGTGCAGAAGGGCAACCGCTGGATCAACTACAACGTCGAGTGCGTGCGCGCCGGCATGAGCCCGTACTTCACGAAGTACGGCTTCGCCAGCCGCTACCACGACGCGTTCGTGCAGGCCCAGGAGGAGGCCCGCGCCGCCAAGCGCGGGATCTGGGACCCCGCCAAGGAGCACTACCGCGACTACGACCTGCGGCTGCGCTGGTGGGACGCGCGCGGCGAGTTCGTGGCGCAGTTCGAAAAGGACGCCGCGGGCAAGAACGACTTCATCGTGCTCACACACTGGGATGCGCTCGACCGGCTCGCCCAGAACGAGGGCAAGGAAGTGGAGCTGCTCGGCACCGTCGGCGACATCCGCATCGGTCGCGGCGGCGCACCGACGCGCGTGATGCTCGGACGCCGCATGTTCGCCGACTTCCCGCTCGTGTTCTTCGACGACGCGGTGTTCGATCGCACCGGGCTCGCTCGGGCCAGCGGCGAGTTCGTGCGCGTGCGCGGCACCGTCACGAAGTACAAGTTCAAGAAGAAGCGCGGCCGCCCGCCCGAGGAGCAGCTGCAGATCGTCGTGAAGCGAGCGGAGCAGATCCGCTGGGCCGACACGCTCGGCGCTGCGCTCGCTGCTCCGCCCACGCCGGTCGAGCCCACGCCGGTCGAGCCCGATCCCGGCGTCGAGACGCCGGTCGAGCCGGCGCCGGTCGAGCCGATGACGCCGGTGCCGTCCACCACCCCGCCCGCGCCGAGCGAGCCTCCCCCTCCGTCTCCACCGGCCGACGCGAGCCCCTCGTTGCCCGCGCCGCCCCCGAAGACCCGCCTTCCGCCCCCGCCAGCCCTTTCAGCAGGATGACGTCCCATGCGCTCGCAATCGCTGCGGCTCACCACCTGGATCCTCTCCGCTCTCGTCGTCGCCGCATGCGGCGGCGGCGACAGTCGTCCCGAAGGCGACTGTGCCAACGGCCTCTTGCTCGGTGACGTCGTGATCACCGAGCTGCACGCGAATCCGGCCGGGGCCGACAGCGGCAACGAGTGGTTCGAGCTCTACAACGCGACCGACGGGACGCTGGATCTCGCCGGGCTCCGCCTCGTGTCGAGCAAAGAGGATGCGACGTCGGAGAAGGAGCATCTCATCTCCGAGCTCGCGCTCGACAGCCACGACTACGTGGTCGTGGGCGGCGTGCTGAACGAAGAGGGCGTGCGCCCCGAGCACGTCGACTACGGCTACGAGGGCGACCTCGGCGATCTGCGCAACAGCGCCGGCCGACTCGCGGTCGCGTGCGGCACGAGCGTCATCGACGAGGTGGTGTACGTCGAGGCGTCCGAGGGCGCCTCGCGCGGCTACGACGGCGGCCGCACGCCCGATGCCACCGGCAACGACGACATCGCCGCGTGGTGCGACGCCACGTCCGTGTTCGACGGCGAGCAGCTCGGCACGCCGGGCGCGGCCAACGACGTGTGCCTCGGCGGCAACGTCACCACCTGCGTCGAGGACGGGGTCACGCGCGACGTGATGGCGCCCGTCGTCGGCGATCTCGTCATCAACGAGTTCCACGCGAACCCCGGCATCGTCTCCGACGACGATGGCGAGTGGATCGAGCTGCGCGCGAATGCTCGCGTCGATCTCAACGGGCTCGAGCTCGGCCGCGAGGAGGTCGAGGGCGGCGTGGCGCAGCTCGAGTGCATCACCGTGGAGGCCGGCGAGTTCGTCGTGCTCGCGCGCGGCACCGACCCCGCGGTGAACGGCGGGCTGTCCGAGGTCGCCGGGGTGTTCGACTTCAGCCTCGCGAACTCGTCGGGGATCCTGTTCATCGGTCGCGGCGGCGAGGTGCTCGACGAGGTCACGTGGGCGTCCACGAGCGACGGCGCGGCGAGCAACCTCGATCCCGACTACGCGACCGCCGAGCTCAACGACGATCCCGGGGTCTTCTGCGCCGCCACGCAGTCGTACGGCGACGGCGACCTCGGCACGCCGGGGGCCGCGAACGACCAGTGCGCCATCGCGCCGCCGGACGGCATGTGCCTCGACGGCGACACGCTCGTCGAGGTGGATCCGCCGGCCGCCGGCGAGATCGTGATCAGCGAGTTCCTCGCGAACCCCGAGGCCACCGAGGAGGCCGACGGCGAGTGGATCGAGCTCGCCGCGCTCGGCGACTTCCACCTCAACGGCCTCGAGCTCGGTCGCACGGTCGGCGAGGTCGACAGCGTCGTCGAGGTCGAGCCGTGCATCCCGATGTCGGCCGGCGACTTCGCCGTCATCGCGCGCAACGAGGACACGGCGCTGAACGGCGGCCTGCCGGTCGTGCACGCGACGTTCGACTTCTCGCTCGTGAACTCCGACGGCTCGCTCTTCGTCGGCTACGGCGGCGAGGTGCTCGACGAGATCACGTGGACGTCCACCACCGCGGCGGCGGCCTCGAGCCTCGACCCCGACGCGACCGACGCGAGCGCGAACGACGACGAGGCCGCGTTCTGTCCGGCCGTCGACGCGTACGGCGACGGCGACCTCGGCACGCCGGGCGCGGCGAACCCCGCGTGTGGCGGCACCGGCACGGGCCTGTGCAACGACGGCGGCAGCGAGCGCGCGATCGTGCCGCCGACGATCGGCGACCTCGTGATCACCGAGGTGCTGCCCGACCCGAGCGCCGTCGACGATGCGTCGGGCGAGTGGTTCGAGGTGCTCGTCAATGCCGACGTAGACCTCAACGGCGTCGAGCTCGGCGCGCCCGCGGGCGATGCCGACACGACGCTGGATCCCGGCGGCGACTGCCTGTCGGTCGGCGCCGGCACGCGCATCGTGTTCGCACGCGGCGACGATGCGGGGACGAACGGCGGGCTCGCCGACGTGTTCGCGACGTTCTCGTTCGGCCTCACGAATGCCGGCGGCAGCGTGTCGGTGGGGCGCGGCGGCGTCACGCTCGACGCGGTGAGCTGGACCGACTCGGATCCCGGCACCGCGCTCAACCTCGATCCCGACTTCGAGGATCCCGTCGGCAACGACGACACGGCGAACTTCTGCGCCGCGACCACGCCGTACGGCGACGGCGACCTCGGCACGCCCGGGGCCCCGAACACGCAGTGCGCCGGGTCGGCCGACGGCATGTGCGACGACGGCGGCGTGCCGCGGGCGATCGTCGAGCCCGTGCTCGGCGATCTCGTCATCACGGAGGTGATGCCGAACCCCGATGCGGTCGCGGACGCGAGCGGCGAGTGGTTCGAGGTGCTCGTCACCGCGGATGTCGACCTCAACGGGCTCGAGCTCGGCGCGCCCGCGGGCGATGCGGACACGACGCTGCCGGCCGGCGGTGCGTGCATCGAGGTCGCCGCCGGCACGCGCGTCGTCTTCGCGCGCAACGCCGACGGCGGCACGAACGGCGGGCTGCCGGAGGTGCTCGCGACGTTCTCGTTCGGGCTCGTGAACGCCGACGGCAGCGTGTCGGTCGGGCTCGGCGGCACGGTGCTGGATGGGGTGACGTGGACGAGCTCCGGCACGGGCGCGTCGCTGAACCTCGATCCGAGCGCGGAGGACCCCGTCGCGAACGACGACGAGATGAACTTCTGCGACGCCACGTCCCCCTACGGCGACGGCGATCTCGGCACACCCACCGCGGCGAACGACAGCTGCTCGTGAAGCTCGCGCGCGAGATGCTCGGCGGTGCCCTCGGCATCGCGCTCGCGGCCGCCTGCGCGGCGGCCGACGAGGATCGCTGCGGCCCGACGAAGGCCGTCGTCGCCGACGTGATCGACGGCGACACGATCGAGCTCGACTCGGGCGAGCGCGTCCGTTACCTGCTCGTCGACACGCCCGAGATCACGCAAGGGAAGAACGACTGCTGGGGCGCGGAGGCCCGCGACTTCAACCGCGACCTCGTGCTCGGCAAGACGATCTCGCTCGAGTACGACGAGGTCTGCGAGGACGACTACGACCGCCTGCTCGCGTACATCGAGCTCGACGGCCGCGCCATCAACGAGCTCATGGTCGAGCGCGGCTACGCGTGCGTGCTGCACATCCCCCCGAACGGCGCCGATCGCATCGACGAATTCGAGTCGCTCGAGTTCGCGGCGCGCATGGGCATGGTGGGGATGTGGGGCGCGTGCGAGGAGGTCACCTGTGACTGAGCGCGCGCGCCGAGCCCTCGTGCTCTTCGCCTTCGCGCTCGCGTGGCTCTTGACCCCGCGCCGCGCGAGCGCGGTGGAGCTGGAGATCTTCATCGACGTCGCGAACGAGGACGATCTGTACGAGCTCTACGCGACCGATCAGATCGGCGAGACCACGTACCTCGCGATGCTCGACGTGATGCGCAAGGGCACGGATCTCGAGACCGCGACACGCGAGGATCTGTACGCGCTTCCCAACCTCACGTACGCCGACGCCGATCGCATCATCCAGTACCGCAAGGAGGCGGGCACGATCCGCGACCCCGCCGCGCTCGTCGCGGCGGGCGTGCTGTCGAAGCGCAAGCTGCTCGCGCTCGCGCCGTTCCTCGTCGTCGGCCAGGACGTGAACCGCCGCCCCGTGAACGGACAGGCCCGCTTCCAGAGCGTGTGGACCGTCCGCGACAAGCGGCCGCCCGCGATGATGCTGCAGGCACGCATCAACGCGCTGCGCTACCTGAGCGCCGGCTTCACCGGTCGACTCACCCGCGATCGCATCGGTCCCGTCGCGTGGGATCCGAACCGCCAGGCGCTGTCGGCCGACGGGCCCAAGGCGCGCGTCGATCTCCCCAAGGTCTTCATCCAGTGGGACACGCCCGAGTACGGCGTGATCGCGGGCTCGTACCGCATCGGTTTCGGGCAGAAGCTGACGTTCGACAACACGGGTCGCTACACGCCGAACGGGTTCTCGCTCGACGACGCGATGTACTACCGCGTGCGGCCGTCGGCCCCGTGTCGACTCTCGCCGGGCGAGCGGCTCACGGTCGACTGCGACAACCCCGACCTGCAGGCCGCGCCCGATCACAAGATCCGCTACGGGCTGTTCGGCGTCGCGGCGGGGGCCAAGCACATCTCGCTGCCCGTCGGGTGGTTGCAGGCGTACGGCTTCTTCTCGTACCAGCCACGCAACTTCTATCAGTACTACATCTACAACAAGGACACGTGTGCCGATCCCACGGTCGACGACGATCCGGGCTGCTCGGCGCCGGACTTGTACGCGCGTCGCGATCCCGTGCTCACGCCGTCGAACGAGCAGAAGTACCAGACGCTCCCGAACCTGTTCGACCTCATCGTCGGAGGCGGCAACTTCTCGTACTTCTTCGATCGTCGCACGCACGTCGGCGTGACGGGCTACGGCGCGGCGCCGCGGTGGCGCGTGCCGGGAGCGGATCTGGACTTCCGGCCGTACACCGCGCTGCCCTACGGCGGCGCGTTCGGTGCGGTCGGCGTCGACGCGTCGTGGGGCTACAAGTGGGCCGACGTGTTCGCCGAGTTCTCGCGCAGCATGGACAGCCAGCCGGGCGCGGGCAACGGCGGCTATGCCGGCATCGTCCGTCACACCGCCACCTTCGACAACCACGAGGTCGAGGTGAGCGCGCGCTTCTACGACAGAGCGTTCAACAATCCGTTCGCGCGCCCCATCGCGGCGCAGGATCAGAACGACGGCCTGCGCGCGAGCAACGAGGCCGGTGGCCGCGTCCGCTACAACGCGTTCCTGTGGAAGCGGCTCGACCTCCGCACGCTGCTCGACATGTGGACGGACGTCGTCGATCCGATCCCGCAGATCCGCGGGCAGGTGCGCGGCGATGTGGACGCGACGAAGTGGTTCCGGCCCGGCCTGCAGCTCGTCGCGCAGGACCGCAACGTCGGCAGCAACGGGCGCGGCGATTGCTTCTACGGCTACGGACAGGTCGACTCCGTCGACGAGAACGACGACCCGCTGCCGTCCGATCCGAGCGACCCGGACACCGACCTCAGCGGCCTGCCGCAGGCGTGCTACGGCGAGCGCTACGCCGTGATGGCGCGCATGCGGTTCCAGCCGGTGAAGCAGGTCTGGTTCGCCCTGCAGTACCAGCACGAGTTCATCGACGACCAGAACTACACGGACTCGTTCCGCCAGGACGCCACCGCGATCGGCACGCTCACCACACGCCCGATCGAGCCGCTGTCGATCTCGATGCGCATCCGCTACAAGAGCGACGACATCGAGGCCGACGACCGACTCGAGGAGATCCTGTGGGGCTACCTCGAGGTCTCGTACCGCATCCGCCGGTGGCTCACCCCGCGGATCCGCTACGACGTGTACGGCTGGCTCGACAGCCGCGACTCCACCGCCGCCCGCTATCCCAACCCGGTCCACTGGCTGTGGTTCGAGCTGGAATCGAGATTCTGACACCCGCCCGGGGCCGGGCCCGCGCCCTGCTATCCTGCCGCAATGGATCGTCGCGCGCTGGCATGCGCGGTCGTGCTCGGGGTCGGGGGTTGCACCGATCGCCTGCTGCACGACGTCGCGTGCGGCGACGGGCGCGTGAGCTCGGGCGAGCTCTGCTTCGACGACGCGCAGCGCTCAGCGATCGGCATCCCCTTCGCGCCGCTGTCGGTGCGGGTCGACGACTTCGACGGCGACGAGCATCGCGATCTGCTCGTGCTCGGGGTCGATCCGGCCGGCATCGTGGTGGGTGCGCTCGTCAGGGGCGACGGCGAGGGCGGCTTCGCGGCGCCCATCGATGCCGGCATCCACGGGTGCAGCGCGTATCCGGTGCCGGGTCGCTTCGACGACGACGGCCCCGCCGACCTGCTCGTGGACGAGTGCGACGCGTCGATGCTCGGTTTCTTCGGCAGCGCGAGCGGAGTGTTCGGCGGCGCGATGCGCATCGAGGTCGGTGCGATCACGCGGACGTCCGCCATCGTCGACGTCGACGACGATGCGATCGGCGACGTCGTCGTGCTCGGCGATCCCGGCGACGGATCGAGCGTACTCGTCACCGTGCACGGCCTCGGCAGCGGCAGCTTCGCGCCCCCCGTCGCGCGGCAGGTGGCCGACGCGATCGGCTTCTCGATCGGCGACGTCGACGACGACGGCGTGGTCGATGCGCTGCTCTCCATCGACGGCGGTGCGGACTCGCCCGCGCTCGCGCGCGGCCGCACCGACGGGCTCGGCTTCGCCGCACCCGAGCCGTGGACGGTCATCGCGCCGGCGCGCGGCGCCGCGCTGCGCGACCTCGACGACGACGGCGTGCCCGAGGTGATCGCACGCCCCGCCGCGCCGGAGCTCGTGGTCTACGAGCGCAACGGCGGCGAGTACCACCTCGCCGAGAGCACCGACCTCTCGTCGCACGCCGACGCGTTGCTCGAGACGGCGCGCCTCGACGGCGACGACCACGTCGACCTCGCGACCTACGTGCCCGGAGAGCACGCGATCGAGCTGTGGCTCGGCGACGATCTACAGTGGGACCCCGCGCACGCGATCGAGCTCGACGACCCGGTCGCGCAGCTCGTCATGGCGGACATCGACGAGGACGGCGCGGCCGACCTGGTGGCCGGCACGTTCGACGCGGGCACGATCACGATCGTTCGCGCGACACCGTGACGACGCCGCCGACGACCACTTCCACCTCGACCGCGTCGGGCGGGGCCACGAAGATCGACGTGATCGCCGTCGCGATCGGCTCGCCGTCGTCGTCGTAGGCGGTCCATCTGCGCTTCGGCTCACCCTCGTCGAACCCGCTCGCGGATGCCGTGAAGACGCCGTCGCCGTGCTCCACCACCTCGGCCTCGAACGCGATCTCGGCAGGCGACGGCTCCTCGCCTGCGGCGCCGAAGAAGCCCTCGTCGACCGCGTCGTTGCGGAAGTCGCAGTGCACGTGCGTGTCGTACTCGACGAGAAAACCACCGATCGCGGTGCACTGGCCCTCGAGCGACCCCAGCGTCGCGTCGATCGGATCGAGATCGAATCCGTCGCCGTACATGTGGCGCGACCACGTGACGCCACCGATCTGCAGGTTGTAGTCCGGCGATCGATACCCCGAGTTCACGCCGATCGCACCGAGTGCGTCGCGGAGCTCCTGCAGCGAGGCGACGGCATGGGGCTGCACGATCGCCCACCGCCCCTTCTCGATCTGCGCGATCTCGACGAGCTGGAAGTTCGGCGCGAGGAACGTGTCCGCGGCGACCTCCTGCAGGTCGATGAACGCCACCGGCTTGCGATAGTTCGCGTCGCCGTCGAGCGCCTCGGGATATGCGTAACCGGTCGGCATCTCGTCGGGCCCGAACGCGTGCAGCGGCAGGCAGGTGGTCCAGTCGTTGGCCGGTCCGGGGAAGCACGCCTCGGTCGGAGGCGGTTGTGCGCCGCCGTCGTCGGTGCTGTCGCTGCCGCCCTCGGAGCTCGGTGCCGCCGTGACGCCGCCGTCGTCGGTGCTGCCGCCGTCGTCGCCGCTGCTGTCGCCGAAGCCCTCACCCTCGCCTTCGAGGTCGGCTGCGCCGTCGCTCTCGTCGGAACCTCCGCTGGACGATTCGCCATCGACCTCGTCCGCGGACGGAGGCAACCACGCGTCGCTGCCGATCGGCCCGCCGCCTGCACACGCCGCTGTGCCCACGAGGCTCGCCCACGCTACGTACCGCAGCGTAGGCAGACACGCGCAATCGATCTCCACCATCGCCTCCGTTCGACGAGGACGAGGTCGCGCGAGCCTCCGTCGCACTGCGATTCCTCGATCTCGCGCGACGACGGGAGCAGCACCGCGCGCGCGCGCGAATCCACGGCGAGCGCCGCTGCCGCACGCTGCCTTCGAGCTTGCACGCGCGGTGGCTTCGCGGCCACGATCCATGCTGCGCCTTCGCGCGCTTTCGCGAATGGACTGCCTCGACGAGAACACGATCGCTGCGTGGGCCGAAGGCCGCATGCCGGCCGCGAGGCAAGACGCGATCGAGCGTCATCTCGACGCGTGTGTGCCATGTGCCGCGATGGTGGCGTCTGCGGTGCGCTCGCGCGGCGCGTCGACGCGCGTGGTGACGAACCCGATCACCGCACCCGTCGCGCCGTACGAGATCACGCCGCGCGCGGGCGATCTCATCGGCCGCTACGTGGTCGTCGCGCCCCTCGGCGTGGGCGGCATGGGCACGGTGCTCCGCGCCCACGATCCCGAGCTCGATCGCGACGTCGCCGTGAAGCTCCTGCGCCGCCGCGCGAAGGCGATGCCCGACGCCGCCGAACGCCTGCTTCGCGAGGCCCGGAACATGGCGCTGCTCGCCGATCCGAACGTCGTGCAGGTGTTCGAGGCGGGCATCGATCACGGCCGCGTCTACATCGCGATGGAGCTCGTCGACGGCGAGGACCTGCGCATCTGGCTGCGAGCGCCGCGCTCGGTCGCGGAGATCCTCGCGGTGTTCGTGCAGGCCGGTCGCGGACTGCTCGCGGCCCATCGCGCGGGCCTGCTGCACCGCGACTTCAAGCCCGACAACGTGCTCATCGGCAACGACGGCCGCGTGCTCGTGGGCGACTTCGGGCTCGCGCAATCGGCCCACTCGGTGCCGTCGTCGGAGCCGAGCGGACGCGAGCCGCGATCGGGCGGTGCCTACGACTCGAGCCAGCGGCTCACGCGGACCGGCACGATCATCGGCACGCCGCTCTACATGGCGCCCGAGCAGCACATGCAGGCGACGATCGACGCGCGCGCGGATCAATTCGCGTTCTGCGTCGCGCTGTACGAGGCGCTGTGGAAGCGCCTGCCCTACCCCGGTCGCAGCGTGGACGAGCTCGCCCGCGCGAAGCTCACCCGCGCCGTGCTGCCGCCGAGCGAGCCCGCCGTGCCCCTCGCGGTCCGCCGGGCGGTGATGCGTGGGCTCGCGGTGCGGCCCGAGGATCGCCACGTCGACATGGGCGCGCTGCTCGACGCGTTGACGAGCCCGACGCGCACGCGCACGCGCACGCTCGTCGCTGCGGCCGCGTGCGCCGGCGTGCTCGCGCTCGCCACCGCCGGCACGACGTCGCACGATCCGCGCTGCGGCGACGCGGGCCAGCGGCTCGTCGGCGTGTGGGACGGCCCGGCCCGCGCCGCGCTGCACGAGGCGTTCGTCGCCGACGCGCGGCCGCATGCCCAGGAGACGTGGGAGCGCACGCGCGTCGCGCTCGACCAATGGACCGGCGAATGGACCGCGACGCACACGCAGGCGTGCACCGCGGCGCTCGCCGAAGACGAGGATGCCCGCGCAGCGCTCGATGGTCGGATGGAGTGCCTCGAGAGCGCACGCACCGAGCTCGCGGAGCTCGTCGCCGTGCTGGACCACGCCGACGACGCGGTGATGTTGCGTTCGGTTCGCGCGATCGGATCGCTGCCGTCGCCGTCGGCGTGCATCGATCCTGCCCGCGCGCACCCGTCCTCGCCGGGTAGCACGGACGTACGCACGGCACTCGCCCGCGTGCGCGCGCTGTCCCACGCCGGGCGCTACGCGGATGCGTGGCTGGAGGTCGAGAAGCTGTCCGACCGCACCGAGGTCGCGCGCGATCCGGGGCTGCACGCCGAGGTTGGCCTGTGGCTCGGACGCATGCGCCATCGCACGGGCACGTACGCGGGAGCCGAGCAGGCGCTCGTCGAGGCCTACTTCGACGCGGAGCGAGCCGAACGCACCGACCTCGCGGCCGATGCCGCGATCGCAGTGGTCGGCGTGATCGCAGAGGCCCACGCGGACGCGCACGATGCCGACGTGTGGGCTCGCCACGCCGCGGCCGCGATCGCGGCGCTCGATCCCCCCAATCCGCGCACCGAGGCCACGCTCCACCGCGGGCTCGGCGCCCTCGCGATGCGCGTGGGCGACTACGACCGTGCGCGCGCCGAGACGGAGGCAGGCCTGCGCGTGCTGGTCGCCGCCTTCGGCGACGATCACATCGACGTGGGCGACTTCCACAACAACCTCGGCAACGTCGCGTTCGTGCAGGCGCGCTACGACGAGGCGATCGAGCTGCACGAGAAGGCACTCGCGAGCCGCCGCATCCACCTGGGCGAGCACCACCCGATCACCGGCGACTCCTACAACAACCTGGGCGCGGCCGCGTACAACGTGGGGCGCTACGAGGACTCGGCGCGCTACCACGAGCAGTCGCTCGAGATCTCGCGCGCCGCGTTCGGCGAGCGCCACGCCGATGTCGCCGCTTCGCACAACAACCTCGGTGGGGCGTACCACGCGCTCGGCGAGAACGAGCGCGCCATCGCCCACTATCGCGAGGCGCTCGCGATCTGGTCCGAGGTGCTGCCCGAGGATCACCCCGACGTCGCGTACGCGCACAACAACCTCGGCAACGTGCTGCTCGCGGTCGGCCGCCACGACGAGGCCACGTTCCAGCTGGAGCGCGCGCTCGCCGTGCGCGAGCACGTGCTCGGCCCCGACCACCGCGACGTCGCCATCACGCTCGGCAACCTCGCGGTCGTCGACATGAAGACGAATCGGCTGACGCGTGCGCGCACCGAGCTCGAGCGCGCCATCGCGATCTTCGAGCGCGAGCTCGGGCCGGATCATCCCGACCTCGCCACGCTGCTCGACAACCTCGGCGTCGTCGCCCGTCGCCAGGGCGACCCGCGTCAGGCGGTGGACCTGCACCGCCGTGCACTCGTCGTGCACACCGCGGCGCTGGGCGCCGATCACCCACAGACCGCGACGACCGAGTACGGCCTCGGGCTGGCCCTGTACGCGCTCGGCGACCGCTCGGCCGTCGAGCACCTCGAGCTCGCATGTGCAGGCACGCCCACCGAGCAGCCGGACCTCCGCAAGGAGCGCGACGACGCGCTCGCGAAGGCGCGCGCTACTGCGGGCGCTTGAGCAGGTGCGTGACGGTGACGTCCAGGTCGCTCTGGATGAGCCGCATGATGCTGTGCAGCTCGTCGTTGCCGACCGAGAGCTGATCGCGCAACACGGCATGCGTGCGCTCGAGCAGCTGCGCGCGCGCGTCGGCGATCCATCGCGCGACCGTGGCGCGGTGGACCCGGTAGATGCCCGCGATCTCGTCGAAGCGCAGCTTGTGCACGAAGTGATGGCGCAAGATGTTGCGCTGCCGCGTGGTGAGCGTGCCCATGGCCGTGCCGAACGCGGTGCGGAACTCTTCCTTGTAGCGCCCCTTCACGTAGGCGAGCTCGGGATCGATCTCCTCGGCGCGGTCCGACACGAGGTCCTCGCTCACGAGCACCTCGGGGTCGCGCTGGCGTGCGCGCATCAGATCGATGTACGTGCGGCGCGCGGTGATGCGGACCCATCGGCGCAGGCTGCCGCGCCCGGAGTACTCCGCGATCTTCGGGCCCGCGCCTTCCTTGCCGATGAACAGCTTGTGGCGGACCTCCTGCTTGAAGTCGTCGCCGCGCATCGCGTCGCCGGCCAGCGACGACACGCCACGGGTGATCTCCACGCCGAACTCGTGCTCGAACGTCTCGAGCGCGCGCCGCTCGTTGCGGGCGCATCCGCACGCGAGCCACAGATCCGCGACGTGCAGGCCCTCGAGCGCCTCCTCGGCGTCGAGATCGGCCGGCAGCCGCTGGGCCAGGAACGCGAGGAACTCGCGCTCGTCGAGGGCGACCTGCGGCCAGGCCGCGTGGGCCTGCGCGATCATGTCGGCGAGGAGATCGGCGAGGTTCGGCAGCGCGGCGTAGGCACGCTTCGCCGATGGCGCGACATAGGCCAGGAACGTCTCGACGACGGTCAGACGGTCGATCATCGGCCGATCGACCCATCATAGCCGCCTTTGTCGGCCTTCGATCGAGAAACGTTATGATGCGGCGTGCCGCGCACACACACCGTGCTCTTCGCGGGAGGGGGCACGGGCGGCCACGTCTATCCGAACGTCGCGATCGTCGAGCGCATGCTCGATGCGAACGCCAGCGCAGAGGTGGCACTTGCTTCACGGCCCTCCGGGCCTGAGCTGGCGCCGCACTTCCTCGTCTCGGATCGGCCGGGCGACGCGCGCACGATGGAAAAGCTGGGCTGGCCGTTCACGGCGAGCCCGGTGCGGCCGTTGCCGAGCGCGCGCAAGCCCTGGCTCGCCGTGCCGTTCCTGCTCGCGTGGCGTCGCGCCGTGAAGGAGTGCCGCGCGCTCATCCGCGAGCGATCGATCGCCGCCGTCGTCGCGAGCGGCGGCTTCGTGTCCGGCCCCGCGCTCGTCGCCGCGCGCGAGCTCGGGATTCCGCGCGCGATGATCAACCTCGACGCGATCCCCGGCAAGGCGAATCGCCGCCTGCACCCCGCATGCACGGCGGTGTTCACCGCGTTCCCCACCGCGCTCTTGCCCGGTGCGCGCCACGTCGGGCTGCCGCTGCGGCGCGCGTCGATCGGCACCGGTGATCGTCGCGACGCGCGTGCACGACTCGGGCTCGATCCCGATCGGCCGGTGCTGTTCGTCACCGGAGCGACACACGGCGCGGAGTCGCTGATCAAGACGATGATCGCGCTCGCCCACGATGCACGACGCGTCGGCGCGCTGCGCGAGTGGCAGGTGCTCCACCAGGTCGGCACGTTCGACCCCGCGATCCCACGTGCGGCCTACGAGCGGGCCGGGCTGCCGGCGGTCGTCGTCGCGTACCTCGATCGGATGGGCGACGCGTGGCACGCCGCCGACATCGCGGTGAGTCGCGCCGGGGCGGGCAGCGTCGCAGAGGCGTGGGCGAACGCCACACCCACGGTATTCCTGCCGAATCCGTACCACGCCGACGGCCACCAGCGCGCGAACGCAGAGCCGCTCGTCGCGGCGGGCGGTGCCGTGATCGTGACGGACCACATCGATGCCGAGCGCACGCTCGCCGCGCTGGCGCCGGTGCTCGGCGAGCTCGTGGCCGATCCGAGCAAGCGCGTCGCGATGCACGACGCGCTCGTGCACACGCGTCCGCCCGACGGCGCCGAAGCGCTGGCGAAGTGGCTGCGCGACGTCGCAGGCGCGTGACCCGTCGCGCGCGCCGGTGGTTTCACGGCGTCGCGCGCCGATCCGGCCGGGAATGGCGCTCGACAACGTCGGTTGTCGCCGAACATTCGGGCCGACCCCCGCAACCATCCGCGGTCGGGGAGCATCCAAAGAACGTCACGCCTGCGGACGCGGTCGAACCCTCGACCCGGCGCGCGTGGCCCAAATCGCGACGCCGCCGATAGGCGGCTTCGAGAGGACGACACCCATGACCCTCCGCCCACCGGCGCGAGTGCTCGCCGCGCTCGCACTCTGTTCGACCATGCTGCTCGCCGCCTGCGATCTCGCACAGCTCCGCGAATGGAACACCACGTCCGAGGTCTGCACGCCGCGGCCCGGCCACCCGTGCATGCCGCCCGAGCGCCCGAGCGAGGACTAATCGAGCTCGGCGCGCCGCAGGAGCGCGCGGATGGCCTCGCGCGGGCGCTGCTTCAGAGCGCCAGCGTCGACGTGCGGCAAGCGGCCGTGATCGACCACGACCCGCCCGTCGACGATCACCCACGCGACCGCGTCGCGGGCTGCCGCATAGACGATGCGGTCGTACACCGCGACGCCCTCGTCGCCGAAGCTCGCGGGCCGATCGAGATCCATCACGACGACGTCCGCCGCCTTGCCGACCTCGAGGCTGCCGATGCGCTGCTCGAGCCCGAGAGCGCGCGCGCCCTCGATGGTCGCGAGCGCGAGCACGTCGACGGACGCCATCTTGCCCGGGCCCTGCTTCCAGCCCTGCAGGAGCGCGGCCAGGCGCATCTCCTCGAGCACGTCCATGTCGTTGTTGCACGGCGCGCCGTCGCAGCCGATGCCGAGCACGATGCCGGGCGTCGCCGACAGGAAGCCGAGATCCGCGATGCCCGAGCCGAGCTTGAGGTTCGCCGACGGGCAGTGGATCACCGCCATGCGGCGACCGGCCAGCACGTCGCGATGATGCGCGTCGAACTGCACGCCGTGCGCGATGCCGAGCCGCGTGTCGAGCACGCCGAGCGCGTCGAGGTACTCCAGCTGCCCGGTGCCGAGCAGCGCCCGCACCTCGTCCTCCTCGCTCGCGTGCTCGAGCAGATGCGTGTGCACCGGGAGATCGAGCTCGTGCGCCAGCGCCACCACGCCCTCCCACAGCGCCTGCGAGCACGACAGGATGAAGCGCGGGCACAGGAGCGACTCGATGCGCCCGTTCGCGGCACCGTGCCAGCGCTCGTGCAGCGCACGCACCTCCGCGAGCGCGGTGTCGCACGACTCCGCCAACCTCGCGGGCACTCCGTGGCCGACGTCCATGAGGCACTTGCCGGCGACCGCTCGCAGCCCGCTGTCCTCGATCGCGCGGAAGATCGCGTCCATCGGCGCGACGATGCCGATGTCCTGGATCGTCGTGGTGCCCGCGAGCAGACAGTCCGCAGCGCCGAGCATGCCGGACCAGTACGCGCTGTCGTCGTCGTGCGCCGCCTCGAGCGGCCAGATGCGCTCGCGCAGCCACTCGAGCAGGTTGCGATCCTCGGCGAGCCCGCGCAGCAGCGCCTGCCCGAGGTGCGTGTGGCCCTGCACGAAGCCGGGCAGCACGTGCAGCCCGCTCGCGTCGATCACGTCGGCGCCGGCGGTGGGCAGGCCCGACCCGATCGCCGCGATGCGTCCGCCCTCGAGCCGCAGGTCGGCCTGCACGATGGACCGCGCGGGATCCATCGCGACGAGCGTACCGCCCTGCACGACGATGGGACGCGCCGCGCTCACGGCTTGCGATAGACCTCGGGATCGAGCACGCCGATGAACGGCAGATTGCGGTAGAGGCCGGCGTAGTCGAGCCCGTAGCCGACGACGAACTCGCTGGGGCAGCGGAACCCGACGTACTTCACGTCGATGCGCTCGCGCCGGGCCTCGTGCTTGTCCAACAAGGCGCAGATCTCGAGCGAGGCGGGGCGCCGCGTCGCGAGGTTGTCGAGCAGGTACTTCACGGTGAGGCCGGTGTCGACGATGTCCTCGATGAGCAGGATGTCGCGCCCTTCGATCGCCTGGTTCAGGTCCTTCAGGATCCGCACGACGCCCGACGACGTCGTGTTCGCGCCGTACGACGACACCGCCATGAAGTCGACCTCGAGCGGGACGTCCATCGCGCGCACGAGATCGGACAGGAACACGAAGCTGCCGTTCAGCACGCCGACCACGAGCGGTCGGCGACGCTTGTAGTCGTGGGTCAATGCGGAGGCCAGCTCGCCGACGCGCTCGGCGATGTCGTCCTCGTCGAACAGCACCTCGCGGATGCCGGCGCCCATGCCCCGTTCCTGATCGTTCATCGGGCGCGGAGTATAGCGGCAACTCCACGCCGCGCGGCCGGTCAACCCTCGCTGGCCGCGGCATCCACGTGCGTCGGCGCGAGCAGGCGGCGCACCGCGCTCGAATGCTCGACGAAGGGCGTCGTGCACGGCGGCCCGTCGGCGTGGAGGAACTGTGGCCCGTCGGGTCCACCGAGCGCCACGAACGTCGACGAGCGCGTGCCGTAGTCGAGCTGGGGCGCGTGGACGCACACGCCCTCGAGCCCCTCGACCGAGTGCTCGCGCAGGATCTCCAGCCAGGCCGCCGCCGGCGGGCACCGCGGCCCGAAGAGATCGCGCACGCGCCGGTGCAAGAGCGCGACGCGGGGACTGTCGGCCGCGCCGAGGCTGCGCTCGGTGACGACGTGGATGCCGGGCGCGAGCGGCTCGATGCGATGGCGCTCGCCGTCGTTCCACACGAGCTGCGCACCGTGGGCGTCGGCCAACACGAGATGGAACGGATCGTGGCGCTGTGGATCCTCCGCGCCGACCCGGCGCACCGCGTGGGCGACCGAGTCCTCCGCGAGTGCGTCGAGCACGAGCAACCCGCGCGAGCGTGGAGCGCCCGGCTTCCTGCCCGTGTATCGATTCGTGATCGCGACGAACGAGCCGTGCGCGTTGATGCCGAGCCACGTGCCGCCCGACTTCAGATCGCGCGGCGCGAAGAACCGCACTCCCCCCTGCGTCGTGAGCTGCGGCCCCTGGCTCGGCCGGCCGAGCTGCTCGTCACGATTCGCGGCGACGACGAGCGGGGCGTCCTGCCAGACGCGGGTCGCGACCACCAAGGTGCACACCGTGGAGCATCATACCGCGTGGCGAGGGCGGGCGCGTAGTTGCCGATCGCGAGCCCGACCCCGACGACCAGCAGCGAGGGGTCGACACGACGTCAGCCGACTTGGCGCGCGCGCCCGGGCGCCGACGTGGGCGCGAGCACGCGCTCGAGCGCGCGCTGCAGCGCGGGCAGATCGCCGGCGCCCACGAGCTGCAGCCGCCCACCGGGGTCGTCGAGCTCGGGGATGCCGCCCACCGCGGTCGCGACGACGGGAACGTCGTGCTCGAAGGCCTCGCGGATGACGAGCGGCGCCCCCTCGGAGAGCCCCGCGACCTCGCGCGAGGGCACGCACAGCACGTCGGCCGCGTCGAACAGCGCCTGCTTCGCGGGTTGGTGGACGAAGCCGTGGAATCGCACCTCGAGCGCGAGCCGCCTGGCGAGTCGCTGCAGCTTGCGGCGATGGGGACCGTCGCCGGCGATCTCGAGGCGCGGGCGCGGGTGCATGCGGGCGGACACGACCATGAGATCGTCGACGCCCTTCTGCGGGATGAGCCGCCCGAGGTAGAGGATCGTCGGCGTGCCCGTGCGCGCGCGCGAGCGGGTGGCGACCTGCTGCGGCTTCGCCACGCAGTGGACCATGGGCTCGACGACGAGGCGCGTGGGATCGGTGCGCAGGCCGAACGCACGGCGGAAGCGCTCGCGTTTTTCGGCGGACGGGAACCGCACCGCCTCCGCAGCGCCGATGCGCGCGAGGAAACGGCGGCGCAGCGGCGCGGGCAAGCGCATGAGCACGTCGACGTCGGTGCCGTGACCGAACAGCTCGAACGGCACGCCGCGGCGGCTGCACGCGTCGGCGACGATCCATCCGCCGGGCAGGAGCATGTGCGCCACGACGCGCTCGACGTCGCCACGATCGAGCTCGCGCTCCACCGCACGAGCGAGCGCGATCCACAAGGGGGCCACGAGCGCGGCCCGCCACGGGCGCTCGCGGATGTTCTCGAGGATGCCGAAGTTGCCGGTGAGCGTGGAGAACGGGCGCGGCGCGTAGGCGAAGCGCACGACCTCGCACGGCCCTGCGATCTCGCCGCGACACCACGCGGTGCGCGGCGCGAGCACGCGGACACGCGTGCCTCGACCCGCCGCCTGCTCCCAGTGGCGCAGGATGAACTCGCCGCGCGGATCGCCTTCGTACTGGGGGAACGTGGTGGAGACGACGAGCGTCGCGCTCACGAGCGCTTCTCCACCGTGAACACCGAGAATCCGGCGAAGCGCAGGGCCGGCGAGTCCATCAGCTTCCACTCGGCGAGCTCCACGAGCTGACCGAGCCCCGGCAGCGCGAGCACGGCCGGATGCGGCGTGACGACGCGGATGCCAGCTCGCCCCACCACTCTCGCGTTCGGAGGCAGCTTGGCCTCGACCTCGTCGGGCGTGAGGAACGCGGTGGAGATCGCGGCCTCGTCGAACTGCTGCGACGTCGAGCGTGGACCGAACAGCTTCTTGATCGCGTAACGCAGCGAGTGCCGGTTGTAGATGTCGAACACGATGTGCCCGCCGGGCCGGATGACGCGGATCATCTCGGACAACGCGCGCTCGAGCTCGGGCACGTGCGAGAGCACCTTGAACGAGTACGCGACGTCGAAGCTCGCGTCGCCGAACGGCAGCGCGGTGGCCGAGCCTTCCTGCACGTCGAGCCCGCGCGCCTTGGCGCGCTCGAGCATGCCGGGCGACAGATCGATGCCCTTGGCCGAGCGCGCGAAGCCGGCGACGCGCGAGAGCAAGAGCCCGGTGCCGCAACCGACCTCGAGCACGTCCATGCCCTCGCCGACGCGGCGCACGAGCTCGGCGGCCTGATCGTCGATGAGCTTGTGGTACCCGCGATCGCGCCCGCGATCGTAGCGTTCCGAGAAAGCGTCGTAATATGCCTTGTTGTCGGTCACGGGCGCCCTCTGGTCAGGTCAGGTCAAGCCGTCGTAGACGTGCACGTAGGCGCGGGCCATGGCTTCGGTCGTGAAGCGCCGCTCGACCAACGCACGTGCATCGGCGCCGAAGCCTAGCAGAGCCTCGCGGTCGACCAAAGCGGCCCCGAGCGCCAGCGCGTGGGCCTGGGCGTCGTCCTCGCCCGGCACGAGCTCGAGCCCGATGCGCAGGCCCTCCGCGCGTGCGACCGCGAAGATCTCGGCAACCGGCGCGACCCCCAGCGCCGCGAGGCCGACCCCGCGGGCGAGGCCCTCGAGCAGGACGAGCGGCAGGTCGACCTTGCGACGGGCGTGATCGGCCAAGTAGAGCTGCAACGACGTCGAGCGCAGGAGCGCGTCCATGTCGTCGACCTCGGCGAGGAGCTCGACCTTGCCCTCGTCGATCTCGCCGGCGAGCTCGGTGCGCAGCAGGAGTCGCGCCTGCGCGTCGTGATCGCCCTTCGGGCGGCACGCGATGGTGAGCGTCCAGCCCGCGAGCTCGGGCCGACGCAACAGTGCTGCGATCGCGAGCAGGCGGCGCGCGACGACCGGGTCGAGATCGCCGGCGTACAGCAGGCGGCGGCTCGCGGCTGGATCCGCGACGGGCCGCGGCACGAGCACGACGCCGGGATGGATCGTGACGACCTTCGCTTCGTCGACGCCGGCGGCGAGCAGCTTGTTTCGCGCGTGGTCCGACGTGACGATCACGCGATCGAGCGACGAGAGAGCGCGCGCGTGGTGCTCGGCGCCGTCGGAGCACGGCACGGTCTGCACGAAGCGACGCGACGGCGACGCCGTGCGAACGGCGGAGAGCAGCCCCGACACGGCGCGCGACGGCGAGAAGAACAGGTGCACCGGCAGCTTGCGCAGCCCTGGGTGCACGAGCGTGGTGAAGAGCCGCGCCCGATCGCGCAGGCCGGGCGCGTAGCCGATGGCGGGAGCCGGCAGCACGCGATCGAGGCCGCGGCGCAGCGGCGCGTCGGGATCGCCGAGGTACGCGACCTCGAGCTCGGCCGGCAGCGCGCGCACGAGCTCGGCGGCCAGCACCGTGGTGCCGTCGCGCAGCGGCGCACGCAGAGGCTTGCACAAGAGCAGCCAGCGCGGATCAACGGGCACGTCGCAACCCTTTGAGCTCGGCCATCGTCACGGTGCGGGTGACGAGCGCGGTCGCGACGAACGCGACGGCGAGCGTCGCGAGCTTCGCGAGGATGACGAGCTTGCCGACCATGCCGGCCGGCGTCGCGGGGAAGATCCACGCAATGCCCTCGACGACCGCGACGCACACGAGCACGCGCGCGATGGTGGCGAGCGGCACATGGGCGGAGAAGTTCTTCGCGAGCGCGAAGCTGGCGGCGACGAACCCGAGCAGGCCCGCGATGCCGACCGCGAGCGCGGCGCCCGAGGTGAACATCGTGGGCACCACCACGATGCCGATGCCGACGATGGCGAAGAGCGGCGCGGCGACCAGCAGCACCGCCGCCTTGGATCGCTTCGCGCTGTTGAGGATCCACGCGCTCGTCACGGCGAACGAGTAGCCGGAGAAGCCCCACACGAGCAGGCGCAGCTCGTCGGCGGCGGCCCCGTACGCCTTGGGGAAGAGCAGCGCCTGCACGTCCTGCGAGCTCGCCGAGGCGATGGACGCCATGAACGCGAGCAGCACGATGCAGACCTTCGCGGTCTGGCCGACGTACAGCCGCACCTTCTCGGGCTCGCGTTGCTGATCGATCGACGCGATGAGCGGGAACGCGAGCAGCGCGAGCGCGTTCATGAGGCTGTAGGGCACGAGCGCGATCTGCTGCGCGCTCGCGTAGAAACCGACGGCCTCCTTGCGCGCGGCGTCCTCGCCGGCGAAGGACGACAGCACGAGCACGTCGACCGACTGCAGGAGGTTCACGATCGCGGTGAACACGACGAGCAGACCGGCGAACGTCGCCATCGAGCCGGCCGCGTTGCTCGCCGACTCGGTGGGCGTGGGCTGCACGCCGCGGATCATCGCGACCGACAAAGCCAGCGCGACGAGGCTCGCGAGCGTGAAGCCGCCGAGCGTGGCGCCGAGCCCGAGCCCGGTCGCGGCCGCCGCGATCATGAGGCCCGCCTTCGTCGCGGCCATGGAGATGTCGAGCGTGGCCTGCCGGCGGAAGCGGCGGACCGCGTTGAGCGTGCCGAGGTTCACCGCATAGAGCGCGTAGATCACGGAGATCGGCGCGACGACGCGGATCGGGTCGGACAGCACGGGGTCCGACAGGAAGGTCGACGCGAAGATCGGCGCGCCCAGGAAGAAGACGAGCGCCGTGGGCCCACCGAGCGCGAGCGCGAGGCGAACGCCGCGCGCGCGCAGGCCGTCGTAGTCGGGGCAACCGCGCTCGAACTGCGCCGCGAGCGGGCGGCTCACCGAGAACATGAGCGTGTAGATGATCACCATGTTGGGCACGGCGATCAGGCGCGAGACGACGTAGTACTGCCCGTACGCGGTGGCCGTGAGCAGGTGGGTGAGCGCGACGGTGGTGGCGTAGCTCGCGACGAGGAACCACAGCTTCGCGGCGCCCAGCCACATGCCGTCGCCTCCGAGTCCGCCCTTCTTCGCCGGTCCGTCCATCCGCGGGTGCCCGAGTTTGCCCTCTCACCCGCGAACCGCGTCGGGCAAAGTGCTGCCGCGCACCTGGCGACGATCGCGCAGCTCGCGCTGTTTGACGCGTCACCCCGCCATCCCTAAGGTACGCGGGCGTTGCTCAATCCCTCGATTTGGCCTCACGGGCCCATAGCTCAGTCGGTCAGAGCGGCCGGCTCATAACCGGCTGGTCCCTGGTTCGATCCCAGGTGGGCCTACTCGTTGCCGACAGGAACCCATGAACCCGCAGATCGCTGCGCTCTACGATCTCCAACACCGCGACCGTCTGCTCAATCAGCTCGAGAAGAAGCTCGACTCGATACCCGCGCGGTTGCGTGAGCTCGACGGTGACCTCGGCAAGCTCGAGGGCATGCTCGAGGCAGAGCGGAAGAAGTGCGAAGACACCAAGCAGTTCCAGAAGGCGCAGCAGGCCCAACTCAGTGACGAGGAGGAGCTCGTCCGCCAGAGCAAGGCGAAGATCAACCAGGTGAAGACGGCGCGTGAGCTCAGCGCGACGCAGCGCGAGCTCGAGTCGACCCGCCGGATGATCACGACGCGCGGCGACGAGATCAGCAAGCTGCAAGCGGGCGTGCAGGAGACCGAGCAGCGCATCGCCGCGATGCAGACGAGCCTCGAGGAGCTGCGCACGTCGGCGACCGCCGAGAAGGCGCGGCTCGCCGAGCTGCGCGAGAAGCTCGAGGGGCGCATCACGAAGCTGCGCACGACTCGCAGCGCGCTGACGAGCAAGCTCGATCGCGAGGTGCTCGGCACCTACGAGCGCATCCGCAAGCGGCTCGGTGGGTTGGCGTTCGTGGCGGCGCATCGCGAGCGCTGCATGGCGTGCAAGATGGTGGTGCCGCATCAGATCTACGTGCTGCTGCGCAAGGGCGACGAGATCCCGGCGTGCGAGTCGTGTGGGCGGATGCTGTACTGGTCGGGGCATTTTCCGGACGACAAGCCGGACGAGCCCGCACCGAAGGCGAGTCCGCCGAAGGTCAGGCCCGGGGCCGCGGACGAGTCGTAGCGCCGCTATCGACCGCGGCGCGGAACGCTGACGGGGCTCGAACGCACCGATTCGTGGCGTTCGGCGCTCGTCAGCGCGCTGACGGGGCTCGAGCGCCACGCTTTGGTGCGTTCGAGCGTCGTCACGCGCTGACGGGGCTCGAACGCACGGATGTCCGCCGCCGCCCGCACACGATCAGAGCAAGGACGAACGCCCACGCGGGACGCGGCGCCGCGATCCGGCAAGATCCCTGCGCGTCCGTCGACGGCTCGTCGTCGAGCGGCGGCGCGTCGCCGTCGCTCGACGTCGCGCCGTCGTCCGTGCTTCCGCCGTCGTCCGTACTGCTGCCGCCGTCGTCGTCGCACGACACCGCGGGCGCGAGCGGTACGACGTCGCTCGGCTCTGCGACGCCGCAACTGTCGGCGACGGGCGCCGTGCCTCCGGTGGGCACTCCGCAGTCGCGCACGACGTTGACGTGTGCGCTCGTCGTCGCGACGAAGGAGCGACCTTGGGGATCGATCACCTCCGCGCGGAAGACGATGCCTGCGTGTAGCGCCTCGGCGGGCGGCATGAACGGTTCGGCGAACGGCCCCGCGGCGAGCTCCGCGAACACCGTCCACGGTCCTTCGGGATCGTCGCCGAGCAACGCGGTCGTCGACCACGACAGCGTGAGCGTCGTGCCCGGTGCTCCCGCGGCGCAGCCCTCCACCACGAGGCCGGATTCCGCATGCATCTCGCCGAACGCGGCCGGAGATGCGATCGCGACCGCCGGTGGATCGCTCGCGGCGTCATCGACGACGTGCACGATGCCCGGCCGGCGCGACCACAAGCTCTTGCCGCCCTCGTACGTGTAGCCCCACACGACGTACGCGCCCGCGGGTACGCCGGTCGTGTCCCACGTGACGCCGTCGGCGGTCGCTTCGCAGCTGATCGCGAGCCGCTCGTCGGCGTCGACGATGGGTACGAAACAATCGGTCCACGCCTCCGCCTCGTCGAGCACGTCGTCGGGCTCGGGCGCGACGACGGTGGGATCGACGAGCGCGGCTGCGTCCGCCTCGGCCCGCGAGATCCACGTCGGCATCGCGGAGCCGCGCTGGAGATCGTGACACGTCGCGAAGAACTGCATGTGCCGACTGCCCGGCGGCTCGTCGGGCGTCGTGCCCACGTCCGGATACGGGATGCCGATGGCGATGTGGTGTGCGGCGTCGTTTTCGCGCGTCACGGTCTCGAGGCACTCCGTCGCGGGAAACGAGGCCGGCACCACCGTCTTCGCGGCGTTCGAGGCCGACGCCGTCGCGCCCCACCCGAGGATCAGCGCGGCGCTACAGCACAACGCCGCAGTTCTGATCGATGACACCTTCGAACGGATACACGAGCATGAAGTTGAGGCACATCTCGGCATCGGTGTCCTCCCCGAACAACACGGGCCACGGGTTGGGATTGTCGAACGTGCACGTCGTGCGCAGCTCGTCGCCGCGATGGATCACGAACGGTGGATCCGACACGTAGCTCTTGTGCTGGTTGAAGTCGAAGTTCGGCACGTCGACGATCGGATGCTCGACGACGCCGCCGTTCTCGAGCCGCAGCGCCTTCGTGCTGAACTTGCGCCCGAGCTTGTGCATGTGCGGGCTCTGGAACGCGACGTTCACTTCTTCCGGCCACAGGAGGGTGCGCTCGGTGCCGCACCGGCCCGTCACGGGGAATTCCTGGGCGCCCGGGGGCAAGAGGATCGCGAACGTGCCGAGCGTCACCGAGCCGGCCGTGTGCTCGCGCGGCTCGGAGGTCGTGCACATCGCGAGCCCCGAGCGATCCAGCACGCCCTCGTGCTTCGCTTGGTTGTTGTAGTGGATCTGCATGATGTACCCGCCGGCGTCGAGGCCGATGCCCGCATCGTCGGGCATCACGAGGTTCGAGCCACCGGGCGCCCACATCGCGACGAACTGGTGCGCGAGCTGATCGACGAACGTGCACGGGTACACGCCCTCGCCCACCGGCAGCGCGCTCTTGTAGAACATGATGTGGTGGATGACGCGCTCGTCGTCGATCACCGGCGCCCACGCGGTTGCCTGCGCGCCCGGCTCGAACGGCACCTCGAACGAGAAGCACATGTAGAGGTTGTCGGCGCCCACCGCCGGCACGGCGAACGGCGCATCGGGATCGGCCGCATCGTGGGCGAGGAAGAACGCATCGGGCTCGCACGGCAGCTCGTCCACCGGATTCGACGGCTCCCAGTCCCCGCAGTCGGAGTCGGGATCCTCGGGCGCACCGGCGGCGATCCAGTCGAGCAACACCTGCCGATCGTCGTCGGCGATCTCGCCGCCCGGCGGCATCGGCTGCATCTCGGCCACCAACCGCTCGGCGACGAGCTCGCGCACCGATCGCGCCGGATCGCTCACCGACGGCACCATGAGATCGTCGTAATCCGCGAGCGGCATCGGCCCGCCGAACGCCGGCGGATCCGCATGACACTCGTGGCACTCGTTGCGCAGCACGTCGAGCACCGCGCACGGCAGCCCTGTCGACGGCGAACCACCATCGTCCTCGAGCGCCGGCGGATCGCCGCCCTCGCTCGAGCCCGGCAGCGGTTCGCCCGTGGACCCCCCACCCTCCGAGCCCGGCATGCATGCATCGCCGATGCACACATCGGTGCCGTCGTCGAGCGCCGCACCCGGTGCGCACGCGCAGAGCATCGTGACGATCGCGACCATCGTTCTCATGGAATCACGCTCCCCCAGTCCGGCGCGTCGTCGAGCTGGGCCTGCAGGAACTGGGCGAGTCCCGGCGTCGCCGACAGCGGGGCGACGACGAGTGCGCCGTGGCGATCGCCCCAGTAGTAGAACTCGCGGTGGCGCGTGGACGGATCGGACGCGGGCAGGCCCGCCGTCCACGCGGAGTAGTCGAGCAAGCCGTTGCGCAGCACGTTCGCGTCGTTGGCGAACGCCGGATCGAGGTTGAGCAGCGAGTAGAGCTGGCGCACCACGCCGTCGCCGTACGCGGACACGAGAGCCGTGCGCGCGCCGGGATGCAGCTCCCGGATCTTCTGCAGCGCGAGGTGATAGCCCTCGGTGCCGCACTCGGGGCAGAGATCCGCGAAGGTCTGGTCGAGCCCCCAGCCCGCCTTCAGCGACGCCTGCGCCACGTCGGAGAGATACGGCTTGCGCATCACCGGCCCGGCATCGTCGATCAGGAGCGGCGGCGGATGCCCGAGACACTCGAACAGCCACGCGATCTGGTGGTAGTTCGCGACCGATCCGATGCCGCCCGCGCTGAAGCCCGCCACGGTCACGCGCTCCGCGGTCTCGAACGTGGGCGCGATGATCCGCAGCGCCTCCTGCACGTTGGCGTACCCCACCTGGTGGATCGGCGCGCCGCCCGGATACATCGTCACCTTGTCCGCGGTGTGCCCGTCGCCCGTGCAGTGCGGGAAGAACACGAAGCTCGCATCGCGGAACGGATTGCTGGGATCGGCGCGATCGAAGATGCCGCTGTAGCTCTGCTGATCGGCGAGCCACACCGGCAGCGGCGCGGGCCCCATGCCGAGCAACAGCGGCGTGTCGATCAGGCAGCTCACAGGGTCGTAGCAGACCCCGCCCCCGCCGAAGAAGATCACGAGGTCGCGCGGGTTGTCGGACACGCTCGCGAAGAAGCCGCCCGTCGTGTCGTTCGCGCAGCGCATCTCCTCCACCGCGATCCAGCGCCACTGGCGGATCTCGAGCACCGACGTCGTGAGCGGCGCCTTCGAGTAGTACCAGGGCGGCTGCGGCTCGCAGTCGAGGTCGGGCAGCTCCATCCCGCCGTCTCCGCTCTCGTCGAGCCCGTCGCTCACGCCGCCATCGGTGTCGAAGCCGCCCTCGTCGTCGTCGTCGCCCCCGACCTCGCCCCACGGCGCGCCGCCGTCGGAGCCCGCGTCCGACGCGTCGGTGGAATCGACGTCGCCCGCGTCCTCGCCGACGTCGTCGCCCCAGTTCAGCGACGGATCGAGCGGGCTGCCGCTGCAGGCCGCGACGGCGACGACGATCCCCGCGACGAAGGTCCGCATGGAAGCAGCATGGGCCGCCCACGTGCGCAGCGCCCTGTCCGAAGGGGACATGGGCATGTCCGGGTGGGCCAATGCGGTGGCCACGAATGACAACTCCTCGGCCACCGTGGACCACGACGCGCGACGCGACGATGACGATGATGCGATCGATGGGGTCCGATCGTCGCTCGGTGGGTCTGGCGCTCGTGCTCGTCGGCTGCGGTGACGGCTTCGGTCGGCCCGACGACGGATCCGATCCGACGAGCGCCGGCGACGGCGCGGGACCCACGGGCGCATCGGATCCGAGCGACGACGACGGCAACGCCACGACCGGAAGTCCGCACGACACCGACGACGACGCGTCGACGGACGCGGAGAGCACGGGTGGCGACGCTCCACCGGGCTCGCGCGTGGCCGGCCTCGACTTCCACTGCAAGCTGATCAACGACGAGTCGGTCGACGATCCCTCCGCGAATCACACCCACACGCGCTTCAACCTGCGCGCGACCGACCTCGGGATCCCCGTCGTCATCGGCGACGCGCTCCACCTGTTCTTCGGCGACACGCACGGATGGAAGGAGATCTGGGCGATCGGCGAGGATCCCGACAGCGTCGCGTTCGTCGACGCCGCGGCCGTCGCAGCCGATCCCGCGGTGATGTGCACCGAGCTCGCGTTCTACGTCACGCCCGACCTTCCCAGCGTCGCGGCCGACACCGACCCGTCGATCGAGCGCGACTTCGCGGTGGGCTGGATGTCGCCGCCGCCGGGCGAGGACCTGTCGGACTACATCGGTCATCACCCCGGGCCGTTCCCGGCGATCCCCGGCTCGTTCGAGGTGCCGACCGGCGCGCTCGCGAAGGGCGACGACGTCTGGGTGTTCTGGGCGGGCAAGTCGCAGTTCGAGCCGTACGCGACGATGAACCTCAGCTACCTCGTGCGCTGGGATCCGCCGCGCGATCTGCCGGAGTACCAGATCGTGCGGGCGATCGACGCGCTCGACGGCGGTGCGCTCGGCGGCCACTTCATCCAGATCCTCCCGATCGTCGAGGGCGACACGCTCTACCTCTTCGGCACCGGCGACTTCCGGCGCACCGGCGTCCACCTCGCGCGCATGCCCATCGACGCGCTCGAGAGCGGCACCGCCACGGAGCTGTGGGATCCGAGCTCGGGTGCGTGGATCGATCCGACGAGTCTCGACGCAGCGGCTCGCGCCGCGATCCAACCCGTCGTCGAGACCGGCAGCGTCGGCGAGCTCGGCGGCCTGTTCGTGCCGGGCCCCGACGTCTACCTGCTCATGTACCAACAGGCGATGGCGGCAGGCGACGCCTTGTTGTCGAACCGCATCGTCGTGCGCACGGCCCCCGCGCCCACCGGCCCGTGGAGCGAGCAGCTCGTCGTGATCGACATGGCCGACCCCGCGTTCGCGCTGCAGCACTGCTGCCTCGCCGAGCCGTGCGTCGGCGAGCAGATCTGGCAGTGCAACAGCGCCGGCCTCTACGGCGCGTACCCGCTGCCGAATCCCCGCGTGACGGCGCAGGACGACGGCACCCACGCCGTCGACCTGCTGTTCGTGGTGTCGACGTGGATGCCCTACGACGTGGTGCTCTTCGAGGCGCGGCTGATCCTCTAATACAGGATTCCGCAGTTCCGATCGACCAAGGTGTCGATCGGGTACGCGAGCACGAAGTCGAAGCACATCTCGTCGTTCGTGCCCTCGCCGAACGACACCGGCCACGGGTTCGGGTTGTCGTACGTGCACGTCGTCACGATCGAGTCGCCGGGCCGCACGATGACCTCGGGATTCATCGGGTACATGCCCTGGTTGTTGAAGTCGAAGTTGGGAACGTCGACGAACGCCTCGGTCGTGCCGTCGAGCCGCCGCAGCTCGCTCTTCATGCCGCGGCCGAGCTCGTGCATGTGGGGACTGCCGCTCAAGAGGTGCATCTCGGGCCACAGCGCGGTCGTGAGCCCCGAGCACGTGCCCACCACTTGGTGATCGTCGGCGCCGGGCGGGATGTTGATCGCGAGCGATCCGAACGTGAGGATGCCGGCCGTCTTCGGGCGGCGCTCCTCGAGCGTGCAGAATCCCACGCCGCTCTTGTCCACCGCGTCGTCGTAGTGCGCGGTGTTGTTGTAGTGCACCTGCAGGATGTACCAGTCGTCGGGCGCACCGAGATCGAGACCGACGTCCGGCGGCATGATGGCGTCGTCGCCACCCGGCGCCCACCCGGCCACGAACTGCGTCGTCACCTGCAGCGTCACGTCGCATGGCACCGCGCCGCCCTCGATCTGGGGGTTCTTCGTGCGATAGAGGATCCAGTGGTGGACGACGCGCTCGTCGTCGATGATCGGCGTCCACGCGCTCGCGTGTGTGGGCTCGGTGAAGGGCGCCTTGAACGCGAAGCACATGTAGAGGTTGTCGGCCCCGGTCGCCGGCACCGCGAAGCCTTCGTCGGTCCCGGCCGCGTGCGCGGTCACGACGAAGTCGGGCTCGCACGGCAGCTCGCTGCCGCCGTCGCCGTCGTCGCCGCCCGGGTCGGGCGCACAGTCGGCCGTGGGATCCTCGGGCGCACCGGCCTCGATCCACGACAAGAGCAGATCGCGATCCTCGGCGCTCATCGTCTCGATCGGCGGCATGCGCCCCGTCTCTGCGACGACGCGCTCCGCCACCATCTCGGACACCTTGCGTGTCGGGTCGGTCACCGATGGCACCAACAGATCGTCGTAGTCCGCGAGCGGCATCGGTGCGCCGAAGGCCGGCGACGCGCCGTGGCACTCGCCGCAGTTGCGCTGCAGCACGTCGAGCACGTCGCACGGGATCCCGCCCGCGGGCTCGCCGTCGGCGTCGTCGCTCCCCGTGTCCGTGCCGCCGCCGTCGTCGTCGTCGCCCGCGGAGCCGCCGTCGTCGTCGGGCACGCCGTCGTCCTCCATCGGCACGCAGGCGCCGTCGTCACACAGCTCCTCCAGATCGATGCCACCGCCCTGCGTGCAACCGGCGACGGCGGTGACGAGCGCGACGCGACTCCATGCTGTGATCGAGTGGGTGCCCATGACCGACAGCGTGGCCGACGAGCCACCTCCGCGCCTGTCGATCGCGACCGACCGCTCTGTCATCTCCGGCCAATCGCGTCGCCCGCGATCGCGCGCCGCACCATGGCCGCGAATGACAGCTGCTTGTCCGACGACGACATCGACGTCGCACCTCGTCGCGTGAGAACCCAGGCATACGCCGTCTCGGACGCCGGCCGCTCCTCACCCCATCCTCTCTCGGCCGGCGCCCGAGGCTGCCCTTTCGTCCGACGAGGCGTGGACGCGATGCTGTCGGGACCGTCATCATGGGAGCGATTGTCGCCCGACGAGGACACCGCGCCGCTCGGCGCGTTCGAAGGCCTCGCCCGCGTCGACCGCTCGCTCCGCGTGGGTCGCTACGTCGTGCTCGAGGAGATCGGCCGCGGTGGGATGGGTCGCGTCGTGCGAGCCTACGATCCGAAGCTGCAGCGGGAGGTGGCGCTCAAGGAGGTCCGGCGCGAGACGCTCGGCCCCTCCGGCGCACGGCGACTCGTCGCAGAAGCGCGCGCGATGGCGAAGCTGTCGCATCCCAACGTCGTCGCGGTGTACGACGTGGAGGAGGTCGAGGACGGCGAGGTCGTGCTCGTGATGGAGTACGTCGCCGGGCAGACGCTCGGCGCGTGGCTCCGCGAGCCGCGATCGTGGGCCGAGATCTTGCGGCGGTTCGTGCCCGCGGGTCGCGGGCTCGCGGCGGCGCACGCTGCGGGTCTTCTGCACCGCGACTTCAAGCCCGAGAACGTCCTGGTCGGCGCCGATGGCCGCGTACGCGTGACCGACTTCGGGCTCGCGCGGGAGCTCGTCCCCGAGCCCACGAACGAGCCCGACGAGCCGACGCGCGAGGCCCCGCTCGCGAACATGGGCCTCACCGCACCCGGTGCGATCGTCGGCACGCTGCCGTACCTCGCGCCCGAGCGGCTCACCGGCGCGCCTGCGGATGCGGCCAGCGATCAGTTCGCGTACTGCGTGTCGCTGTGGGAGGCGCTCTTCGGCGAGCGCCCGTTCGCGGGACAATCGGTCGGCGAGCTCGCGTTCGCAATGGCAGCAGGATCTCCGCGGCCGCCGTCTTCGGCGCCGCGGGTGCCGGGATGGTTGCTCGCCGCGATCGTGCGGGGGCTGGCGTCGTATCCGACGGAGCGCTGGCCGAGCATGCACGCGCTGCTCGACGCGCTCGCGGTGGACCCCGCGGCACGGCGCAGGCGATGGCTGCAGGCCGCCGCGGGCGTCGGCGCGCTGGGGCTCGCGATCGCGGGCGTGCGCACGTGGTCGTTCGCGCGAGCAAAGCACTGCAACGAGTCGGCCGCGCGCGAGGAACTGGTGGGAGCGTGGGACGACACGCGACGCGCCACCGCGGGGCCGGCGGCGCAACGCATCGACGACTACGCCTCGGCGTGGGCGCAGATGCACGTCGAGGCGTGCGAGGCGACCGCGGTGCGCGGCGAGCAGTCCACGGCGGTGCTCGAACTTCGGATGGCGTGTCTGCACCGCGCGAAGGTCGAGCTGTCGGCGGTGTCGGCCGTGCTCGCCCACGCCGGGGCGCGGACCGACGACGTGATCGCGGGTCTGCCACCACTCGGCCGCTGCGCCGACGTCGATGCGCTGCAAGCCGACGTGGACCCGCCTGCGCCGGAGGATGCCGCGGCGGTCGAGGCGATCCGCGAGCACCTCGCCCGCGCGCGCGCGTCGAGCCGCGCCGGCGACCACGACACGGCTCGTGTCGCGCTCGCGGAGGCCGACGCCGCGCTCGCCACCGTGTCCTACGAGCCCGTGCGCACCGAGATCGCGCTCGCACGCGGGCTCTCGTTCGAGCGAGCGGGCGATGCCCCGCGCGCCGAACAGTCTTTACGCGAGGCGCTGCGACTCGCTGCACGATCGCGACAAGCAACCGAGATGCTCGATGCCGCGACCGCGCTCGTCGTCGTCGTCGGTCTACACCAGCAGCGCTTCGACGAAGCGCTGCGCTACGCCGACCTGGCGCTCGGGCTCGCAGAGGGCGACCCCGAGCGCGAGGCTCGTGTCAGGGCCGGCGTGGCCGCGGTGCGGCAGGCGAGAGGCGAGCCGCGTCCGTGAACGCCCGACTCACTTCGACTCGCACTTCTCCATGTCTGCCATCGTCTTGGCGTCCATGATGCAGCTGGACTCGGTGCGCCACTTCATCAGGCCCTTCATCTCCTTCTGGTTCTCCGCCTGCTTGATGCATTCCTCGCGCGGGAAGCCCTTCACCGCCTCCTCGCCGACCTCCTTCTTGAGGATCTCGAGGGTGTGATCGCAGACCGCTTCCGGCGATGCGCCGCAGGCGAGCGAGAGGGTGGCGAAAGTTCCGAGGAGGACGGTGTTGAGGAGTGTCTTCATGGTGCGTGGACCCTTGGAGATGCTGACGGCCCCTTGGGCCCGCTGTCGCACGGAATTCTCGACGGACCTTCGATCCGTGTCCAGAGCGGGCTCTCCGCGGCGATCCACGTCAGCGCCATCACGCATGAAGCGGGGGGGGGGTATCGTAGAATTGCGCATGCGCGCGAGTGCGCGTGGGTGGGTGATGGCGCGACGTGGTCGAACGCGCGACCATGGCGTGGGGGGTCGACTCTGGAGGACGCGACGGTTCCGGGATCCGGGCACGCGCGATCGTGCATGGACGCGAGCGTCGCGTCGCGCGTGGACACGGGCGCGAGCGTGGGTCGCTACGTCGTGCTCGAAGAGATCCGCCGCACCGCGCTCGGTCGCGTGCTGCGTGCCTACGATCCGAAGCTGGAGCGCGAGGTCGCGCTCGAGTGCGTCGGTCGGCGCGCGCTCGGCCGCGCAGGCGCTCGCCGCCTCGTCGCCGAAGCCCGCGCGATGGCGAAGCTCGCCCACCCCGACGTGCTCGCGGTCTACGACGTCGAGGAGGTCGACGACGAGCTCGTCGTGCTCGTGACGGAGCACGTGGCGGGACAAACGCTCGCGACGTGGCTGCAGCGTCGTCGCTCGTGGCGCGACGTCGTCGCGAAGTTCCGCCGGGCGGGACGCGGCCTTGCAGCCGCCCACGCGGCCGACGTGCTGCATCGCGCGTTCACGGCCGACCAAGTGATCGTCGGCGCCGACGGCCGCGTGTGCGTCGCGGGCTTCGGCGCCGCGCCCGAGCCCGCCGAGGGATCCACGGCCGATGCAGCGGCGGATCGCCGGGCGTACTGTGTCGCGCTGCGCGATGCGCTGGCGACGACGGGACCGCGTGTGCCGACGTGGCTGCTGCAGGTGATCGCGCGCGGCGTGACCGACGACCCGCGGCAGCGCTGGCCGACCATGGACGCGCTGCTCGCCGCGCTCGCCCGGGATCCAGCGCGCCGACGTCGACGCGCGATGCAAGCGATCGCGAGCGCGGGCGTGATCGGCGTGGGCGTGCTCGAGGTACAGGCGTGGGCATCCGCGCGCGCGCGCCGGTGCACCGAAGAGAGCGCCGCCGCCCACCTCCAAGGCGTATGGGACGACGCGCTCCGCGAAGAGTCGCGTGCGTCGATCGTCGGCGTGGACGCCCCCTATGCGACGCGCGCGTGGATGCAGAGCGAGCACGCGTTGGACGCGTACGCGCAGGCGTGGACGCGCATGCACGTGGACGTCTGCGAGGCGACCACCGTGCGTGGCGAGCAACCTGCGGCGGTGATGGACCTGCGCATGTCGTGCCTGCATCGCGCGCGCGTCGAGCTGTCGGCCGTGACGCACGTGCTCGCCCAGGCCGACGCGCAGACGGTGCAGCGGGCCCACGAGCTCACCGCTAGCCTGCGCCCACTCGCGCGCTGTGCCGACGTCGACGCGCTGCAGGCCGGCGTCGAGCCCCCGCTTCCCGCAGAGGCCGCGACGGTCGAGGCGATCCGATCCCACCTCGCGACCGCACGCGCGGCCGGGCGGGCCGGCCGCTACGACGAGGCCCAACGCGCCGTCGTGAATGCGACCGCCGCGGCGGCCGAGGTGAGCTACGGCCCCGTCCGCACGGAGATCGCGATCGTGCGCGGCGTGCTGCTCGATCACGTCGGCGACTACGACCGATCGCACGCATCGCTCCTCGATGGCCTCCGCCTGGCGTCGCACTGGCGACAGTGGGACGAGCTGGAGCTCGCCGCGTCGACGCTCGTGTACGTCGTCGGCTACCGGCGCCAGCAATTCGAAGAGAGCACGAGCTACGTCGAGCTCGCGCGGGGGCTCGCCGACGCCGACCCCGAACGCGACGCACGCGTGAGCTCGAGCCTCGCGATCGTGCTCGCGGCGCAGGGCCGGCACGAGGATGCGGAGGCCGAGCTCCGTCGCGCACTCGCGCTGCGCGAGCGCACGCTCGGCTCCGATCACCTCGACGTCGCGACGACGCACAACAACCTCGCGAACGTGCTCACTGCCCAGGGCGAGCACCAGGCGGCCGAAGCGGAGCACCGCACCGCGCTGGCGCTCCGCGAGCGCGCGCTCGGGCCCGATCACCCCGACGTCGCGATGTCCCGCAACAACCTCGCCGCGGTCCTGCACGCGCAGGGCCAGTACGCGGAGGCCGAGGCGGAGCATCGCCGAGTGCTCGCACTGCGCGAGGCCGTGCTCGGCAGCGATCACCCCGACATCGCACAATCCCGCAACAACCTCGGCGTCGCGCTCGAAGCGCAGGGGAAGCTCGACGAGGCGGAGGGCGAGCATCGCCGTGCGCTCACGCTGCGCACGAACTCGCTCGGCCCCCAGCACCCGCTCGTCGCGATGTCGCACAAGAACATCGGCGACGTCCTCGTCGAGCTCGGGCGACTCGACGAGGCCGAGGTGGAGTACCGACGAGCGCTCGCGACCTGGGAAACCGCGCTCGGCCCCGATCACCCCACCGTTGCGAAAGCCCGTGAGAGCCTCGACCGCGTCCTCGCTGCGCGGAGCGACGCACGGTGATCCGAACGCGCTACGTCGTCCTCGAAGAGATCGGCCGCGGCGGGATGGGTCGGGTGCTGCGGGCCTACGACCCGAAGCTGCAGCGCGAAGTGGCGCTCAAGGAGGTGCGCAGGAAGCTGCTCGGGCTCGAGAGCTCGCGCCGACTCGTCGCCGAAGCGCGCGCGATGGCGAAGCTCTCGCATCCCCACGTCGTCGCGGTGTACGACGTGGAGGACCTCGACGAGGGCGAGGTCGTGCTCGTGATGGAGTACGTCGACGGCCAGACGCTCGGCGCGTGGCTGCAGGTCGCGCGCACGTGGCAGGAGATCGTCGGGTGCTTCCGCCGCGCGGGCGCTGGGCTCGCAGCTGCGCACGCGGCCGGCTTGCTGCACCGCGACTTCAAGCCGGACAACGTGCTCATCGGCGCGTCCGAGGTCGTGAAGGTGACGGACTTCGGCCTCGCGAAGACCAGCGCCCACGACACCGGCACGTCCACGTCCGATTTCGCGCTCGCTTCGGACGCGTCGTCGGACGGGCTCACGGAGACCGGCGTGGTGCTGGGCACCCCGCGCTACATGGCGCCCGAGCAGCATCGTGGCGAGCCGCTCACGCCGGCGGCGGATCAGTACGCGTACTGCGTCGCGCTGTGGGAGGCGCTCACGGGCACGCCACCGTTCGATCACCAGGGCCCCGATCGGATCGAGCCCGCGAAGGAGTCGGGACCACCGCCGTGGCCCGGCGGATCCACGCCATCGTCGATCGCCGCCGCGATCGTGCGCGGGCTCGCACCGGATCCCCACGCACGCTGGCCCGACATGCATGCATTGCTCGCGGCACTGTCGGTCGACCCCGCGCGAAGGCGGCGACGCTGGCTGCAGGCGGCCGCCGCCCTCTCGGCCGTCGCGGTCGCTGCCTTCACGGTGCAGGCGTGGGCGAGCGCGCGAGAGCAACGTTGCACGGACGCCGCCGCCCGCGTTCACCTGGAAGGCGCGTGGGACGAGACGCGGCGCACCGAGGTGCACGATGCCGTGCTCGGCATCGGTGCGGCGTACACCGCCGAGGTCGCCACGCGCACGGACGAGGCGCTGGAGCGCTACGCATCGGCGTGGACCCGCAAGCACGTCGAGACGTGCGAAGCGACGACCGTTCACGGCGAGCAATCCGCGGACGTGATGGATCTGCGGATGGGCTGTCTGCACCGGGCGAAGGTGGAGCTCGCGGCGGTCACGGATCTGCTCGCCCACGCCGACGCGTCCACGGTCCAGAAGGCACACGAGTTGCTCTCGAGCCTGCGACCGCTCGAGCGTTGCGACGACGTCGATGCGCTTCGCGCCGAGGTCGAGCCGCCGTTGCCGGAGGAGGCCGAGGCCGTCGAGGCCGTGCGCGAGCGGCTCGCCACGAGTCGCGCGGCGCTGAGAGCCGCGCGGCAGGACGACGCGCGCGCAGCCCTCGACGAGGCGCGCGGGCTGGCGAACGACCTGCGCTACGGCCCTCTGCACACCGAGGTGGCACTCGGCCACGGGCTGCTGCTGCGCCGCGCGGGCCAGTACGACGATGCGAGCGTCGTGCTGCAAGAGGCGCTGCGGCTCGCGTCGCGGTGGCGCCAATGGAACGAGATGCAGCTCGTCGCGACGGAGCTGCTGCAGGTCGTCGGCTACGGCTTGCGCCGCTTCGACGAGGCCATGCGCTACGCGGAGATCGCCGAGGGACTCGCGGGCGGCGACGTGGCGCGCCAGGCTCGGGTGCTGCGCGGCATCGGGGCCGTGCGCAGCCAGGAGGGGAAGTACGACGAAGCCGAGGCGGTGTCGCGTCGAGAGATCGCCCTCTTGGAATCGCTCTCGGATGCCGACCCGCTCGACGTCGCGCTGGCACACCAAGGCCTCGCGATTGCGCTCGACCTCGGCGGCGATCTCGTCGATGCCGAAGCGGCCTACCTTCGGATCCTGGGCCTGCTCGAGACGCTGCTCGGCCCGGAGCATCCCGACGTCGCGCAGTGCCGGCTGAACCTCGCCGCCGTGCTCTACTCGCAAGGGAAGTTCGCCGAGTCGGAGGCGAGCTCCGTCCGCGCGATCGCGGCGCTCGAGGCCGCGCTGGGTACGTCGCACCCGTACGTCGCCACCGCGCGCAGCGGCCTCGCCGTCACGTTCGACGCGCAGGGCAAGTTCGTCCTCGCGGAGGCCGAGCATCGCCGCGCGCTCGCGCTGTCGGAGCGCGCGCAGGGGCCCGAACATCCCGCGACGTCGCTCGCGCGTCACAACCTGGCCGTCACGCTGCGAATGCTCGGCAAGTACGACGAGTCCGAGACCGAGCACCGACGCGCGCTCGCGATGCAGGAGAAGGTGCTCGGCCCCGATCACCACCACGTGGCGATGTCGCACAACAACCTCGCGCTGCTCTTGTTCACGCGCGGCGATGCGGCCGGAGCCGAGGCCGAGTACCGCCGCGCGCTCGCGCTGCTCGAGTCGGCGCTCGGCACCGACCATCCCGACGTCGCGACGTGCCGCACGCGACTCGCCGAGGCGCTGCTCGCCCGTGACGCATTCGCGGAGGCGCGCGAGCTCGCCGAGGCTTCGTGGCGTCAGCAGGAGAACGCGGAGATGTCCGGCGCGTTGCGAGCCGACACCGCGTTCGTGCTCGCCCGCACCTACTGGGCCCGCGACGACGAGGGCGACCGACGCCGCGCGATCGAGATGGCCGAGCGTGCACTCGCGGACTATCGCGAGGCCGGCGGCGACGAGGCGTCGACCTACGTCGCGTCCGTGCGGGACTGGATCGCCGCGCGCCGGCGTCGATGACACCTACGCGGATGCAGCCAGACCGAGGCGCTGCTTACGGGCCGTGCTGGGGCTCACCCCGTTCGCACGACGATACGCGCGCGTGAAGTTGGCCGCGTCGGTGTAGCCGAGGTCGAGGCCGATCTCCGTGATCGTCCGGCGCGGATCCTCGAGCCACTCGTCCGCGATCGTGCTGCGCACCTCGTCGAGCAGCGAGCGGAAGGACGTGCCTTCCTCGCGCAGCCGGCGGCGCAGCGAGCGACTCGACGTGGCGAGCCGTTTCGCCGTCCCGACCAGATCGAGGAACGGGGGACCGCTCGCGATGAGCACGCGGCGCACGTTGGCCGCCGTCTCCGTGGGATCGGGCCGCGCTGCCATCAACGCCGTGCACCGCCCGACGGCATCGCGATGCACCCGCGCGTCGGCCAGCGGGAGCGCGAGCTGGGCGAGCGTCGCGTCGATCTCCACGCCGGACGGCAACGCCCGCACTGCGAGGCACGGCATGTGAGCCCGCAGGCTCGCGCACAGCGCTGCGACGTGGAATCGCTCCACGTCGGCCGGCAGCGTCCACCGACACGCGAGCCGCATCGTGATGCGCTCTTCCGTCGTGCGCACCGCGACATCGAACAGCGGCGACACGAGCGAGAAGTGCTGCGCGACGACGTGGATCGCGTCGCCGATCGTCGGCGCGGAGAGAGCCGCCACGCTCAACCATCCGTGGCTCATCAGCGACACGCGCGGCCCCACGTCGACGCCCAACTCGCGGTCGGGCTCGAGTGCGCACGCGCGCGTCACGAGGGCCTCGACCTGCGAGAGCGTCAGGTATCCACCATTGCGATCGAACGCATCCGCGCGCACACCGGCGGCCGCGAGCACCGCGGCACGCTCGTGTCCGCGCTCTTCGAGGACGTCGAAGAGCGGCGCGTAGAGATACGCGGGGAGAAAAGCGCCTGTGGGTCGCGGTTCCATCGGTGGGCCCTCTCGGTTGGCGAGGTCGTGAGGAAGTGCCCGCCCGCACTGGTTTGTCCCACCGACTTTCGGTACCTTTCGAGATCGGGAGGAAACCGGGGGAAATCGCGTGAGTACGGGCGACGCCGACATCGCGCTGCTCGAGGCGTGGCGCGCGGGAGACCCCCGCGCGGGGGACGAGCTCTTCCGCACCTACTACCCGCAGGTGCTCGGGTACTTCCGGCTGCGCGTGCCCATCGAGGCCGAGGATCTCACCCAACGCACCTTCCTCGCCTGCGCCGAGGGTCGAGCGCCGGTCGAGACGTTCCGCGGCTACCTCTTCGGCACCGCGCGGCACGTGCTGTCCCGGCACATCCGTGCAGCGAGCCGACGTGCGCGACAGGCGAGCGTCCCGTTGCCCAAGGTGCAGACGTCGATGACGCCGAGCACCGTCATCGCGCTGCGCCAGGAGCACTGGCTGCTCCTGCAGGCGCTGCACCGGCTCGATCGCACGCAGCAGGAGCTGCTCGCGCTGCACTACGTGCACGCGCTGCTCTCACGCGAGATCGCCGAGGCGCTCGAGATCCCGGTGAGCACCGTGACGACTCGGCTCTCGCGCGCTCGCGATGCGCTGCGTCGCGAGGTGGCGTCGTCCGCCGCACCGGAAGCGATCCGTCGGGCCGTCGCCACCGACCTCGACACGTGGACGCACTCGCTCGGCCCGCTCGTGCACGGCACGGCGCCGCCGTAGCTACTTCGCGTCGAATCGCTCGCTGCGGCGCCGTGCCGACGCGACCGGATCGAGGTGCTGCGCGAGCGAGGTGGGCAGCCCGGCGGCCTGGAGATCGGCCTGCCCGAGATCGACGAGCCGTCGCCCCTGCGCGCGCTGGTTCGCGACGAGCGCTCCGATCTTCCCGTACGCGTCGCGGAACGGCACGCCCGCGAGCACGAGCGCCTCGCAGAGGTCGGTCGCGATCGCATCGCCGTCCACGAGCTGCTGCCGGCACCTCTCCGGGTCGAGATCGATGTGATCGAGCGCGATCGCGATCATCTGCACGCACCCCCGTGCGCCATCGACCGCCGCGAACACGATCTGTTTGTCGTGCTGCAGGTCGCGGTGGTAGCCGCTGCCGACTCCGCCGAGCAGGCCGAACAGGGCCTGCAACTCGCCAGCGCGCAGTGCCGCGTGCCCGCGCACGAGCTCGAACAGATCCGGGTTGCGCTTGTGCGGCATCATCGACGATCCGCCCGCGATGGCCCCACCGAGCTTCACGAGCCCGTCGGACGCGAGCTCGACGACATCGGCCGAGAAGCGCGCGAGGTGCAGACAGACACGCGCGCATGTGAACACGAGCGTGAGCGCGTGATCGCGATCGCCGACCGCGTCGATCGGATTGCGGGGACCGTGGGCGAACTCCAGCTTCGCCGCGGCGACCTCGGGATCGATCGGCAACGTCGTACCCGCGATCGCGCCCGCACCGAGTGGGCTGTCGGCGAGCTCGTCGGCGACCGTGCGCAAGAGCCGGAGGTCGCGCGCGAGCGGCTCGCCCAGGGCGCCCTCGAGCCACGTGCGCGCCAGCACGCCGATCGCGACCTGACGATGCGTATACGTCGGCATCGCGACGTCGCCGATCCGCGCCGTGGTGCGATCGAGCACCGCGAGCAACAGATCGAGGTCCGCCTCGATCTCGGCGATCGCATCGCGACACCACAGCTTGAGATCGGTCGCGACCTGATCGTTGCGACTGCGACCCGTGTGCAGCTTGGCCCCCGGCGCGCCGACGGTCTGCCCCAGCCATGCCTCCACCGCCATGTGCACGTCCTCTTCGTCGGACGGCAGCTCGACGCGACCGGCCGCGACCTCGGCCGGCAGGTCGGCGAGCGCACGCTGCAGCCGCTCGGCCTCGTCCGCGGTGAGCAGGCCCGCGGCGAGCAGCCCCTCGACGTGGGCGGCGCTGCCTCGACAGTCGTGGCTGAGGAGTCGACGGTCGATCGGGAACGAGGTCGACCACGCGAGGAACCGCGGATCGAGCTCGCCACCCGTCGCCGCCGTGCGTGCGATACGGGCCATGGCGCTCCTACAGGCCCGAGAAGTCGAACAGCTCGCGCAGCTTCATGAGCGCGCTCGCGTCGTTGGTCTTCACCTTGCCGCGCGCGATGTCGATCGGCCCCGGCATCTTGCCGTGCAGCACCATCTTCTCGAACAGCTCCGGCGTGGTCTTGAGCACACAGTCGGCGTTCTCGATCGTCTTGCCCGACTCGACGGTGCAGGTCTGCGGATCGAGCTTGACCGTGTACTTGTGATCCCCGACGGAGAAGTAGTAGCTGGTCGGCTTGGTGAGCTTGCCGGGCTTGTAGCGCGTCGGCATGGCCGTGAAGAGCTGCGTGATGTTCATGGAACGCCTCGGGGCGCTCACCCTAGCAGGCGGTGGGACGTTGTGGGCCGGACGTGCGCCGGATCGCTCGGAAGCGCGCTCCGTCGCCATCGGCTCGACCCATTGCATCGGGTCGCGGCTAGGCTCGTCTGTACGCGCTGGTCCTGGGGCGACGGGCGACCCTACCCACCCGAGCCGTCCCCGGCCGCGTCGAACTAGAACGGATTTGTCGACCATGAACCGAATGATCTCTTCGTTGCTTCCCGTCGCCGCTTTCGCCGTCCCGCTCGCCCACGCAGCGACTGCCCACGCCGGCATCGCGGCCTGCGGTGACATCCACGTCGAAGCCGAGGCGCAGTGCGAGGTGAAGGCGGGCATCGAGTGCGAGGCCGAGTGCACGCCCGTGTCCTTCCAGGCCCAGTGTGCCGCGGAGCTCACCGCGAACTGCGACGGCCAGTGCGTCGCAGAGGCGAGCGTGGAGTGTCAGGGCTCGTGCAACGCGGACTGCGTGGCCCAATGCGAGGCGCAGCCCGCCATGTTCGAGTGCGAGGGCTCGTGCTTCGCCGACTGTTCGGGCAGCTGCGACGCGAGCTGTGCCACCGCGCAGAACTCGGCCGAGTGCCACGCGTCGTGCGAGGGCACGTGCGATGCCGAGTGCAACGCGCGGTGCGAGGGCACGCCGCCGTCGGCCACCTGCGAGGGCAAGTGCGAGGCGAGCTGCGAGGGCAGCTGCACCGGCGAGGCGAAGCTCGAGTGCCAGATCGACTGCCAGGCGAGCGGCTTCGCCCAGTGCGAGGCGGACCTGCAAGGCGGATGCGAGGTCGAGTGCGACACCGAACAGGGCGCGCTCTTCTGCGACGGCCAGTACGTCGACCACGGCGGCAACCTGCGCGAGTGCGTCGATGCGCTGAAGGCGATGCTGAACATCACCGTCGAGGGCTACGCCGAGGGCGAGTGCAGCAACGGCCAGTGCCACGGCGAGGCGGGTGGCTCGATCAGCTGCGCCGTCGATCCGGAGCACGGCCGTCACGCGTGGATCGGCGCGCTCGGCCTCGTGATCGTGCTGGGCGTCGCGGGTCGTCGCCGGCGCTAGGGCTTCTCTTTCGCCGTCGCCATCAAGGCGTCGTAGAGCCCCGACTTCGCCGTGCCGGCCGCGATCCTGCGGTCGGCTTCGGCGATTTCCTCGTCGACGAGCGCCTTGAACTTGTCGAACGGCTGCGCACCGGAGAGGTAGCGGCCGTTGACGAAGAACGCCGGCGTGCCGCGTGCACCGAGTGTCGCCGCTTGGGCCTTGTGGGCGTCGATGCGGTCCTGCACGTCGCGGGAGTCCATGTCGCGCTTGAAGCGTGACACGTCGAGCTTGAGCTCCTTCGCCCACTTCTCGACGTTCGCCTCGGTGATGTCCTTCGGGTTCTCGTAGAGCCGGTCGTGCATCTCGAAGAACTTGTCCTGCTTGCCCGCCGCCTCGGCCGCGCGCGCGGCGAGCTCGGCGTTCGCGTGGAACGCCAGCGGATTGTGCTTCGCCACGAAGCGAACGTCGGAGCCGTAGTGCTTCTCGACGTCCTTGATCGTCGTCTGCACACGCGCGCAGAACGGGCACTGGAAGTCGCTGAAGATCACGAGCGTCACCTTCGCGTCGGTGGTGCCGCGCGCGAACGCGTCGTCGACCTTCACCTTGTAGCGCGCGGCCGGATCCGGCGTGCCCGGCCGCGGCCCCGGCACGGTGGGCTTCGGCACCTCCTCGAGCTTGGAGATCCGGGCCCCGAGCTCGTCGAGCCGTGCGTTCATGGCGGCGAGCTCGGCCTTCGCCGCCTCGGCGGCCTTGGGGTCGTCGACCTTCGCGGCGAGCTCGTCGACCTGCTTGTCGAGCGCGGCCTGTTCGGCGGCGAGTGCATCGAGGCGCTGCTGGAGGCCTTCGACGTCGGCTTGCTTCGCCGTGTCGCAGCCGAGGAGCGCGAGGAACACGAGGGTCGACTGACGGCGCATTACGTTCTCCTTCACAGCGGGTAGACGATGAAGTCGTCGTGCACTTCGATCTCCGGGGTATCCATCGCGTCGACGGCGTCGCGCAGCTCGACGAGATGGGCCCACTCGAGCTCGAGCACGTGCTCGTTCGGGTGCTCGTCGGCACCGAACGGGAAGTCCTCGCCCGGGGTCTGCGTCATCTCGACGTGCGTGCCGAGCACGTGGCACACGTCGGCCTCCGGCACGGTGTCGACGAGCCGGTGGATGCTCGCGACGTACGCGTCGAAGTCCGCGATGTAGAGGCGCCCCGGATAGAGCGTGTCGCCCGTGAGCAGCAGGCCCTCGTGGCGATCGAAGAGCGCGATGTGGCTGGTCTGGTGGCCCGGGATCGGGATCACGTCGATGACGCGACCGCCGAGATCGAACTCCACCGACTGCGTCGGCCAGTCGTCGATGCCGAAGTAGTCGGACAGGCCCGCGACGCTCGGTGTGACGACCGTGGTGGCAGGCATGCCCTCGAACATCGGGTTGCCCGCCACGTGATCGCCGTGCGCATGGGAGTTGACGACGACGAGATCGATCGACTCGCGTCCGTTCGCCACGAGCCACTCGTCGATGATGCCGTACACCGTCTGCGCGATCGCGATGCCGCCGTCGCCGGTGTCCTCGAGCAGGACGCGATCCTGGCCGAAGAGCAGGTACATGAACGGCCCCTCGAAGCTCGTGCACAACGACTGACGCAGGATGTACGTGTCCTCGTCGTAGACGTGCACCTGGATCTCCGGCTCGCCGCAGTCGGTGCCGTCGTTCCACATCACCGGGAACTCGCCCGTGCACGCCCGCTCGCCGCCCGTGCTCGATTCCTCACCCGTGGAGTCGGCGGCGGTCGTGTCGCTCGACGTCGTGGTGTCGGCGGCGGCCGTCGTGGTAGCGGGCGCACTGGTGGAGCCGTCGTCGTCGAGCGAGCCGTCGCTCTCGGGATTGATGTCGTCGTCCTCGTCGTCCGCGGCGGTGGAGTCCTGCCCCGACGACGTGCTCCCGTCCTCGTCCGCATCCGAGCCGCCGCACGCGAGCGTGCAGAGGCAGCCGGCGATCGCGATCGTTCGCATGGCTGCGGACCCTAGCAGGATCCCGCCGGATCTGGGGCGCGAGCGCCCACCGTGCGGTTCCGACTCGCCACGGGACCGCCGGTCGCGCCCGCCGATCGGCGCGGAATCATTGCGGCGGTGCGGGCGGACGCTCGCGTGCAGTGCATGGAGACATGAGCTTCACGCGAACCGTATCCCGCATCACCCTGGGTCTCGCCTTGCTCGCGCCGTTCGGCTGCGACGACGGCGAGTCCGACGACGTCGACGCGCGCGAGGCCGAGATCGGCTGGACCGCGACGAACCACGCGATGGCAGCTGGTCACGACAGCTTTGCCGCGCAGGTCGAGCTGACGACGAGCGGCGATCTGCAGGCGAGCTGTGAAGGCGGCGGCTCGATGTACATGGTCGGCCGCATGAACGAGACCGACGACTTCCGGCTCGACGTCGAGTTCGACGGCTGCGTCGCGGACGACGTGATGATCGACGGCACCGTCACGCTCGTCGCGAGCGTCGACGTGGACGTCGACATCGACGGTGACGACGGCGATCACGCCGGCGCCGCGGTGGTGGTGGACTGGGACGGCGACCTCGTCTTCAGCGGCGACGTCGAGGGGACGTGCTCGATCGACGCGAGCGTGCGAGCGGGCGCGGTGGTCTTCGACGGCTTCGCCGCCGCAGGCGTGACCGTCGAGGGCCACATCTGCGATCACGACGCGAAGGTCGTGGTCGACGGCCAGGCTCACGTCGACTGATGGCGCCGCCGGGAGTGACCGCGGGCTGCTCGCTCGCGGTCACTACTCGGCGTCGTCGAGTAGGCCGTGTTGCTTCCAGCCGACGCGAAGCAGCCACGTGCGCGGTGGAGACGTGCCGAGGTCGCGCGTGGGGGGTTGCTTGGGCGGGCGACGCCAGCCGGTGAACCGTGCGGCGGTGCTGCGCGGGTCGAAGCGGTAGCTCGGTCGAGACGTGCCGGCCTTCTCGTGGTGGAGCGCGTCGTTGCGCAGGACGTAACGCAGCGCGTTTCTCACCTCGAGTGGCGTGCGTAGGTGACGGGCGTGGTAGCGACCGTCGACGAGCTTGCCGGTGCGTCCGAAGTGTCGGTTGAGGTTCTTGCCGAGGCGCGTATTGAGGCCCCGCATGCCGCGTTCGAGGCTGACTTCGTCGTCGGCTTCCACGATGAGGTGGAGGTGGTTGCCGAGCACGACGTACTCGACGACGTGCATCCCGAAGCGGCCGCGGGCCTTGCACATGATGCCGACGATCACGTTCCACGCCGTCGCTTCGCGCAGGTCGGGAACGCCTTCGCAGATGCGGTCGTGACGAGAACGGGGTGGCGGCGTTTGAGGGCGGGTCGTCGCAGGTGTGGCACGCGAGGGCGTGGTGCGACGCGCTTGCGCCCCGCGTTCGCACGCCGGCCTCCCCACGTACGGATGTCGAGCTCGAGCTGCCTGCTTCGTTTCTTGCGCGCCACGTTCACCTCGCGTGAGCGAGTGGACGTAGCGCCGATGATGCGCGCGCGAAAGCTGTCCCGCAGGGACAGGTGTGCTCGCCGGTCGCACTGTCCCCGATGGACAGGGTCTCTGGCGCGCCGCTTGCTGCGGCGCACGACGAGCCCGCGATCGATGTTCGTGCGCTCGTTCGCGTCGACTCTTCGAAGATCGCCGTTTCGAGATGATTCGGCGATCTTCGACACGAAGGGTCGCCGCAGCCCGATCGTGCGCCCGTTCGAAGATCGCCGGTTCGAGATGATTCGGCGATCTTCGACACGAAGGGGCGCCGCAGCCCGATCGTGCGCCCGGGTTCGAAGATCGCCGGTTCGAGATGATTCGGCGATCTTCCTAGCAGCGAGCGAGGCGCTTCTTGCCCGCGACGCCGGGGCGGAGTCCGCGTCAGCTCATCAACAGCGCGCTGCTGCCCGGCAGCCAGGCGCCGCCGTCGGCGACGACGATCGCACCCGTCACGAGGGACGCGGCGTCGCTGACGAGGAACAGGGTGAGTGCCGCGATCTCGTCGATGCGACCCATGCGACGCAGCGGGATCGCGTGCTCCACCTTCTCGCGCATGCCCGGCGGCATCAGGCGCGCGACGCCCTCCGTGCCGTCGATCGGCCCCGGTGCGATCGCGTTCACGCGCACGCCCGCGGGCCCCCACTCCACCGCCAGCGTCCGCGTCATCGCGTCGATCGCCGCCTTCGCCGACGCGGCGTGGACTTGCAGGGGCGTGCCGCCGTAGTGCAGCGTCGCCGAGATGTTCACGATGGCACCGCCACGATCCCGCATCGCGTGCAGGAACGCGGACCGCGACGCGTTGTACGTGCCCACCGCGTCGATGTCGAGCACGGTGCGGTAGCCGTTGCTCGACAGCTGCGCGGCCGGAGCCAGGAAGTTGCCGGCCGCCGAGTTGACGAGCACGTCGAGCCGGCCGTGCGTCGCGACCGTGCGCGCGACCACCTCGTCGATCGCCGCCGCATCGCGCACGTCCGCCGCCTCCGCCGTGCACGACGCCGCGCCGAGCTCCGCGACGACCGCGTCGAGCCGCTCGCGCTTGCGCCCCACGATCACGACGCGCGCACCATGGGCGACGAGCGCCTCCACGATGCCCTTGCCGATGCCGGATCCACCGCCGGTCACTAGGGCGACACGATCCGCGAGCACGTCGTCACGAAAGACGGACATGGGCGCAGCATCGCGCTCACGCGAATGCGGTGCTCGTGATCAGCATCACTTTCACTGCGGGCACGCAAAACGATGGCGCTTCTCGTCGGTGATGGGCTCGGGCAGGTTCGTGTTGAAGGAGTACCGGTTGAACGCCGCGACATCGAGGGCGCCGAAGGTGCCCGCACCGAGGTGCGTCTCGTAGTAGCGGCCCCGCACCCAGACGCAGCCGTCGCCGGCGCGGTAGACCACGGCCATGTAGCCGACGCGGCCGAGAATCGACCCGTCTTCACCGCGCGACATGTCCCAGTCGGCCACGAGGGGGAACGCCTGCAAGAGCTCGCCGCCCTTCGGGATGACGGGCGTCCCACTCTTCTCGTCCATCCACGACGCGAGTCGATCGCTGTCGGTCAGCGGCGCGAATGCCTCGGCGGCGGGGCCGGTGGTGACCGCGGGCGGTGGCGGCACCTCGTCGCCCCACTCGCTGGTCTGGCGCTTCAGGTTCTTGGCGAACTCGGCACAGCCAGGGGTGAGCGCGAGGGCGAGCACGACGATGGGGGCGCGGACTGCTTGCATGGTCCAGCCCCCGTTCCACCGCCGTCGCGGTGGTTTAACGGGGGCGTGGACTCGTCGCGCTTGTCATTTCGTCAGGGCGAGAGGCCGGGCACGGTGCCCGAAATCTCGCCGAGCTCCTGGTCCACGCCGACGCAGCGCATCGCGGTGTTGAGCACGTTCACCGGATGCAGCCCGCCGCCGTCGATGTGCTCGCCGGCGACGAAGCCACCCGCGCGGCCAGCCGTCGTGACGATCATGTTCTCCGTGGAGTGGGTGCGGTTCGGATCGCCGGTGGCCGGATCGAGCCCGTGACCGCCCTCGTACAGCAGCACCATCGCCGTGTTGTCGAGCACGTTGCCCGCGCCCTCCGGCGTGTCGCGCAGCTTCGCCACGAGATACGCGAACAGATCGAGCTGCCACGCGAGCACCTCGCTCACGGCATCCGTCGTGCCCACCGAGTGACCGACCTCGTGCTGGTCGTATGCGATCTGTGAAGGCGTGATCGCGTACGTGTTCATGTGCGACTGCGCCATCGTGTAGAGCATCGCGATGGAGCGCGACAGGTCGCACGTGAACGCCATGTGCACGAGATCCGAGAACACGCGCGCACGCGCGCTCTCGTCGCTGTAGCCGGCGTTGACGTCGAAGCCCTCGCCGCCGGCGCTCGAGTTGTCACCGCCGATCGCCGGATCCGGCCCCGGATCCGCGAACATCATGCACTCGCCCGTCGCATCGGGTGGGATCGCGGCGAGCCGGTCCTCGAGATCGCGGATCTCGTCGAAGTGCCGCTGCATCCGCGCCCGGTCGGCGCTGCCGAGCCTCGGCATCAGCACCTCGATGTTGCCGCTCACCAGATCGAGCACACTGCGGCGCCGCGCGAGCTCGCGCTGGGCCGCGAGCGCGTCCGCCGGATCCGGCGGCACGAAGCCCGTGAAGAGCGACATCCATGCCTGCCGCGGGCTCGACTGCCCGGGCTGCTCGATCACGCCGCCGCCCCCGTCGGAGCGATACGACATGATGTCGCGACCGTACGGCGCGCTGTCGGTGAGGTACCACGACACCTGCACCTGGTACTGCAGCGATGCGAACGTGGTGTCCTGACCGATCGCGTCGGCGACGATCTGATCCGCCGTGGGGCCACGACAGTAGCTGCTGTCGTCCGGGTTGCTGACGCCGCACAACAGCGGCGGCAGGGCGCCGAGGTGGAACTCGGTGTTCCAGCTGCCCGGCCCCGAGTTGTTGTACGGGATGCGCAGGTTCGAGATGATCGAGATGTCGTCCTTGACGTTGTCGTAGCCGGCGAGCGGCATCGTCGCCTTCTTCAGGTCGTAGTTCGGGCCGAAGGTGTCGGGCGCGTACATGTTGCGGATCGGATCGCCGTCGCCGCCCATCGCCTGCCCGTGGAAGCCCACGAAGAAGCGCTGCGGCAGCGCGCCGCCGCCGAACGCGAACGCGTCACCGTGATCGTTCAGCATGATGTCGAGCACCGGCAACGCCACGCCGATGCCGCCCATGCCGCGCAGGAAGGTGCGTCGATGCAGTGGTTTGATCTTCATGATCAGCCCTCCTCCCGGCGGTACAGGAACGCCTCGTCGCCGACGAGGTCGAGCATGAGCGTGTCGAAGCGGAAGCCGCCCTCGGAGAAGGCCCCCGTGAGGTCGTCGACGTAGCGGATGTCCTCCGCGGCGATCTCGTGGCCCATCGCGAACTCGTAGACCTGCGCGACGATGCAGGTGTCGAGCAGGTTCTGCTCCATCAAGAGGTCGGCGAGCCCGTCGGGCCCGTTGAACTCGTTGCCGTCGATGACACCGTCACCGGCGATCGTGCACTCGGGCAGCTCGTTGTCGGTAGTGCGGAAGCGGCCGGCCTGGTCGTAGTTCTCGAGGCCGAACCCGACCGGATCGAGCAACGCGTGGCATGCCGCGCAGCCGTCGATCTGCGCCATGTTGTAGCGATCGATCTTGCACGGGCTGTCGACCTCGGGCGGCGGCTCGTCGATGTTCACGTCGGGTGGTGGTGGCGGGATGTCCTGACAGAAGAGCCGCTTGCGGATGATCTTGCCGCGCTGCGTGGGGCTCGTGTCGCCGAACTTGCCCGCCACCGACAGGAACGACCCGTGGCTGAGCAGGCCCTTGCGCCCGGTGTCGCCGTACTCCACCCACTCGAACCCGGTGCCCGCCGGCGCCGGCAGACCGTAGTGCGTGGCGAGCATGCTGTCGACGAACGTGCCCGTCGCACTGAAGAGCGTGCGCCAGTCGGTCTGCTCCTGCACGATCGTCTGCTCGAGCAGCATGCGCGTCTCGGTGCGCATCGCAGTGGTGAGCTCCGGCGGGTGCGGCAAGCGGTAGTAGCCCAGCCACATCGAATGAAAGCGATCGATGCGATCGAGCGCTCGAGAATCGGTGAGCATGCCGGCTGCCGCCTCGCGCACCTCCTCCGGCGTGCCGAGCGAACCGGCCTCGGCGAGGTCGAGCAGCTCGTCGCTCGGCATCGTGCCCCACAGGAAGTAGCTGAGCCGCGTCGCCACCTCCCAGTCGCTGAGGGAGAACACGCCGGCCTCGTCGGTGGGCGTGCCGATCTCCACGCGGTACACGAACTCGACGTCCTGCAGGAACGCGCGCACGACCACGCCGACGCCGGCGTAGAAGTCGTCCTCGTCGCCGGCGTACGACATGCCGAGGTCGACGTAGCGCTGGATCTCCTCGTCGGTGAGCGCGCGTCGCAGCGCGCGGCGTCCGAAGGTCGTCACGAAGCTGCGCATGCACGCCTCGTCCGCGGCGCCGGACGGCTGGCACCCGACCACCATGTCGCGGCGCGGCGCGTCCTCGAGCAGTCGCGTCGTGATGTCGATCGACAGCTGCTCGAGGCCTTCGATGAGCGGACGGCTCGCCGACTGCGTGGAGAACCGGTTGTCGAACGGATCGACGACGTCCTCGGGCAACAGCCCCTCGCCGGGGCGCGTGTCGTCGCCGAGCAGATCGCGGACGGTGTTGTCGAACTCGTCGACCGACAGCCGGCGCAGGCCCATCATGCCGACGCCGCCGTCCTCGGGCGCGTCGGGCATCTCACCCGTGCTCGCGCCGTCGTCGTCCCCGTCGTCGACGGTGCCTCCGTCGCCGTCCGCGTCGCCATCGCCCCCGCCGCCGCCGCGATAGCAGGCGACGATCAGGCACGAAGCGATCGCGATCGATCGCGCATTCCGACGTGTCATCGGCGAGTCCTCCCCGGTGAATCCATGTGCACTCGTTCCCACGGCCCTGTCCATGCACGCGGGCGCGCGGTTCAGGAGCGCGACACTGCGTCGCATCGCGTGCGATCGAGACGATCGTTCGGTGTCCTGCGGGACTCCGCGATCGCTCACGCGACAACCTCGTTGGCGGGATGCAGCCTGCCGATTGGGGCCCTTCGGGGACACTCGTGGCCCACCGGCCCCACTCCAGGAATGCGAGCCGCGGGGCCGCGACGTCGGCGGCGCGGGAATGGCGGGGGTACGCTGGGCGGTCCTGCCCCGGATGCCTCGCTCGCGCGCCTCGCTCGCCCTCGCCGTCGTCCTCGGAGTCGTCGCGCTCGCGCTGAAGCTGGCCTTCGCCGCGCTCGCGATCGCGACGCCGGTGTTCGCGATCTGGACCGCGTCGTCGCTCACCGCGTTCCACGGCGGACGCGTGTGGCTCTCGGCGGTGGTCGGCCTGCTCGTGTTCCCCGGCTTGCCGATCCTGTGGGAGCTCGCGTCGATGTGGCGACGCTCGCGACACGAGGACGCGCGGCCGCCGATCCTCACCTGGTTCGATCGCTTCGTGCTGCGCACGTTGGTGATCGGCCTCGGCTTCCTCGCGGTCGTGCTCGTGCGCGACTCGGCCACCGTGTTCACGGCGCTGTCCACCCGCGGCGACTGGATGCTCGACGGCCGCGAAGGGCCCGTGGCCGATCGCGCGCGCGCCGAGCTCGTCCGCGCAGCGAAGACGCTCGAGTGGTTGCACGAGTCCACCCATCGCAACGCGTACGCCGAGCTCGTCGACACGTCGTCCACCACGACGTCCAGCGAGGTGAAGCCGGTCGACGAGGACCTCGACGATCTGTTCGATCGCCTGCGCGCACGACCCACGCAGACCCCCGAGGCGCCGAAGCCCGAGTACGTCGAGCGCGCGGACGGCTGGCCGTACTTCGAGACGATGCATCCGGCGGTGTTGCTGATCCCGCCGGAGCACCAGCGCTCGCCGGAAGCCGTCGGCAAGTACCTCGCGCAGATCGAGCCCGACCCGCGCATGCGCTTGAAGGCGGCGCACGACTTCGTCGCCGATCGCGTGGCGTACGACGTGGCGGCACTGCGCTCCGGCAACTTCCCCGATCAGGGCGCGGACGCGGTGCTCGCGTCGGGGATGGGCGTGTGCGCCGGCTATGCGAACCTGCTCGCGGCCATCGGCAACGCGGCGGGCATCGAGACGGTGGTGGTCGTGGGCGACACGCGCCGAGGCGCAGACGGATTCGGCACCGACGGAGCCGGCCACGCGTGGAACGCCGCACGACTCGGCGCGGAGTGGGTGCTGCTCGACGCGACGTGGGACGCGGGCAAGGTCGGCGACGCGTTCCGCAAGGAGTACTCGACGGAGTATCTGATGGCCCCGCCGGCCGCGTTCGGCATCGATCACTATCCCGACGAGGATCGCTGGCAGCTGCGCAACCAACCGCTCACGCGCGCCGAGTTCCTGCGCCAGCCCGCGGTGCGCCCGGCGTTCTTCGCTCGCGGCCTGCGCCTGCGCTCACCCGAAGCGCCGATCGTCGAAGCGGGCCCGGTGCTCGAGGTGGCGATCGACAACCCGCTCGGCGTCGACCTCTACGTCGACATCGCCGAGCCCGGCGCGTCGTCGAACTTCGGCTGGTGCGAGGACGACGACCCCACCGCCGTGCGCTGCCGCTTCGATCGCCCCGGCACGTACGACGTGCGCCTGTTCTCGGACCACACGTACCTCGGCGAGATCCGCGTGCACGCGAGCAGCTGATCGGATCGCGTCGGAGCACGCAACGCCGAACTTGAATCGGCAGAGATGGATCGCCCGTTCGCGACTCGCCCGTTGGGCGGATAGGTCCGACGGATGGCGGTGCCGCGGTCATCTACGCGAGTTCCTTTGCACTGTCGTGATCGCGCCGGGTATCGAAGACACGGCTTTCATGAGCGTCCACTTCGTCGGGGAGACGACACGTGGCGAACTGACGTCGACGGTGCGCGAGATGCTGCGCGAGAGCTCGGCTGCATCACACGCTGCTGTCCCGGGTCCGCCGACCACGCTTGCTGGTCCCGCCGGCCTGGGCGCCCGACGATCGAGTCGCCCGGCTGCGCATGCTGAGCGAAACAGCAGAGGCGAGGCCGCAGCAGCGGCGGAACGGAGCCGTCGACGCCGTGTCCGCTCGGCGCTGGATCGCGCCGCGGACTGGGCTACGCTGGGCTGGCTCGTGCCTGCCCGGATCTACGTCGAGACCTCGGTCCCGAGCTTCTTCTTCGAAGAGAGGACAGAAGCGTCCATGGTCGCGCGTCGCGCTTGGACGCGGGAGTGGTGGGCAGCGGCGACCGCAACCAGCGAGCTCGTGACCAGTGTTGCGGTGGTCGACGAGCTACAACGTGGCGACTTCGTTGCGAAGCAGCAGTGCGTCGATCTCGTCGCCCAACTTCCGCTGGTGGCGGTCGATGACGCGATCATCGAAATCGTGCAGGCATACGTCCTTCACAAGGTCATGCCCGCCGACCCGGTCGGTGATGCGCTTCATCTCGCACTCGCGTCCTACCATCGTTGCGACTTCCTCGTGACGTGGAACTGCAAGCACATCGCGAACGCGAACAAGTTCGGTCACATCCGACGTGTGAACGCGTTGCTCGGCCTGTACAACCCAGGTTTGGTGACCCCGCTCGAGCTGCTCGGAGGAGAAGGCGATGAAGACTGACGAAGCCATCGAAGCGGTACGCGCCGTGCGGGCGAAGATCTCCCAGGAGTCGGGTCACGATCCGGCGAAGCTGATCGCGCGCTACATCGAGCTTCAGAAGCAGCAAGGCGGCCCAATTCTCCCCGGTCCCGAGGCAGACGTGACTGCTGCCCAACCGAAGCTTGCACCTGACGAGTCCAGCGGCTCCGTCGCGGGCTCTCGCAGGTGAGCCTGCGTCCGTTGGGCAGCGGACCGCAGGCCGACATGAGCCCGAAGGAAATCCACGCGGCGCTCAGCAGCCTCGCCGGCACGTCGAGCAAGGTCCGCATTGCCCGTCGGCAGCCGAAGCAGGTCTACACCAATGGATTCGTCGTCGCGGTCGGCGAGCAGCTCGTACTGCTACAAGCATTCCACGACTTCTACCCGGAAGGCCTTGCGATCCTTCGCATCCACGACATCACGGACGTGCGAAGCGGGGAACACGAGCGGTTCTGGGAGCGGATGCTGCAAGGCGAGGGCATCACCGCCGCCACGTTGAGCCGCGAGCTACCGCCGCTCGACAGCATGCCCCGGCTGCTCAGCGCGCTGCTGGAGCGCGGGGAGAATGTCATCCTCGAATGCGAAGACGACGACGGGCCGATCTGCGACTTCTACATCGGATGCTTGCTGAAGGTCGACGACGTCGTCGTGGAGTTCGCCAACTTCGACGCACTCGGGCGATGGGACGAGGAACCGCACCGGATCGAGCTCGACGAGATCACGCTCGTCGAGCTCGAGACACCCTACCTGCGGATCCTCTCCAAGCACGTACAGTCGCCGTGCCCGTTCAGGTAGAGAGCTTGGAAGGGCCAGGTCCATGGCTCGCCGAAGCAGAGCGCCGGCAACGTGAGGCGACCGACGAGGCGTCGTTCTAGTCCTGGGACGCCGTACGCGCCCGCATCCGGAGCCGGTTCCGCGCGACCAGGCCGTGAAGCTGGCTACGGCAGCACGTAGTTCATGCACGCCTGCACGAGCGACGGCACCACGCCGTTCAAGAACGTGCCGTACTCGGCCATGCACACGTCGCCCACCGCGTGACGCGGGAACGACTCGGTGAACTCGCGCAGGCGCGGCGCGATCTCGGCGCCCTCGTTGCCGTCCCACTGGAACTCGGGGCACTCGTTCGGCTTCTCCGTGCCGATGAGCGACAGCACGACGACATCTTGCTCCCAGCCATCCTTCATCGCCGTCACCGCGTCCACCCAGTCGGCGGGATCGCCCGGCGAGCCCCACTCCGTCTCCTCCTCGTAGTCGTCCTCCTCGTCCGTGACGAGGATGATCACGAGCGGCCCCTCTTCGCGCAGGAAGCCCTCGTTCGCGCCGTCGAGCCCGTTCATCTCGGGCGTGAGCGCGAGCGAGACGTTCTCCATCGGGCGCTCGTCCGGATCGCCGTCGACCCCGAGCGCAGTCGCACAACCGAGCTCCGTGATCAGCGTGTCGCCGGGCGCCATCCAGCTCGCGCCGGTCGCATACGGGATGCAGGTGGCCGCCGGCGTCGACGTGACGAGCTCGGGCGCATCGGTGGACAGCACGCCCACGTGGATCGAGCCCATCACACCCGGCAGCTGCGACTGCACGAGCGTGACGAACGGCGCGATCGCGGCGGTGAGCTTGGCCTGCTCCTCCGCCATCGTGTCCGAGTTGTCGATGACGACGAGGATGTCGATCGTCGTGCACGGCGTCACCGTCGGCGGCTCGCCGGTGGAGCTCTCCTCCCCGCTCTCGTCGCCCTCGCTGCTGCCGGCCGTGTCGACGCCGCCGCTGTCGCTGCTCTCCTCGACGACCGCGGTGCCCCCGGTCTCCGCGGGCATCGTCGCGCTCGTGACGGGATCGGGCCCCGTCGTCCCGTCGCCGAAGTCGAAGTCGCCGTCGTTGCCCGCTTGGCATGCGCCCGCGAGCGCGAGGGCGAGCATGCTCGCGATCGCTCGGTGAGTCTCGCCCCGCCCCATCACCCTCTTCGACCCCGCTCGTGCCTCAGTCGTCCGGCGCTCCGTAGGAGATCCACGTACGAATCACCTCGATCTCGTCCGCGCTGAGCGGGTTCGCGCCGAGCGGCATCTGCGAGCCCATCGCGCCATTGCCCGTGAGCTTCGTGATGAGATAGCTGTTCGTCGGATTGCCCGGGGTCACGCGCGGGATGTCGGGGTTCTGCATCGCGGGCAGCAGCAGTTGGTCGCGCGCCTTGCCCGCGGTGAGATCGAGCCCCGCCGCGGGCGCGATGTTGCCGTGGCAGCCGGGCGTCGCGCAGCGCGTGTCGAGGATCGGCTGCACGTTCTCCGAGAACTTCGAGCCGCTGCCGGTCGGCGTCGTGCCGAACGCCTCGGCGTACTCGCAGTCGTCGTAGCCGATCGACGCGTACGGGCTCGCGCCTTCCTCGTCGACCGCGCCTTCGATCCAGCACGCGATCGCGATGATCTCCGCCGACGACAGCGGTTCGTTCGCGAGCGGCATCGGGCTACCCGGCACGTTGCCCTGCAGGCGCTGCAAGAGATACGACTTCCACGGATCGCCGCCGAGCAGCAACCGGTACGGGTCGTCGCTGCCCCCGAACTCGCCGTCGCGGTTCGGGTCGCCGGGCTCGAGATCGGTCTCGAGCAGCGTCTTCGCGGCCGCCGGCAGGTTCTGGTAGTCGTTCACCTGCAGCGCATCCACGCCCGGTGCGTACGAGATCGCGTTGTCGATCGCGCCGACCGTGAGCATGCCGGCCTGCGTCTCGCGCTCCACCGCGATGCTCTCGAACGTGCCGGGCACCGCCATCGCGTTCGGGATCGGGTCGCGCAGATACACGACCGCGTTGATCACCACGCCCATCGGGTCTTCGTTGAACTCGACGTAGGCGATCTCGCTCGTGAACATCATGTTGCCGCCGGTCGTGAACCGCAGGCGATCACCGACCGGCTCGCAGCCGGAGAACAGGTTGAGCGGATCGGTCTCGGCGAGGTTGCACGGCGCCTCGAGCATCGCGAGCATCGTCTGCGGCGTGTGCAGATCGGGGTACTCCTTCTCGTTGTGGCAGACGCCGCCCGCGGGCGCGCACGTGCGCTTGATGACCTTCTCGTGCAGGTCGAGATAGGTCGGGAACTCCTTCTTCGCCTCCTCGATGTACTCGGCCGCCGGATCCTCGGGATCCATGGGCTCGCCCGTCGAGCCCCCCTCGTCGGAGCCGCTCTCGTCCGCCCCTGCCGTCGTCACCGCACCCGACGACTCGGAGCCGGCCGCCTCGTCGCCGGCGCCGAAGCGATCGTCGCCACTCTCGCCCACCGTGCACGCGCACACGATGAGCGAGAGGCCGACCGTCGAAGTACCGAAGCGCGATTGCATCGTCCTTCTCCCTCGCCTGCCTAGAAGATGACATTCACCGGCTCGATGCCCGGCCAGATCCCTTCGATGTCGATGTCGAGCAGCGAGAACATCATTGCGTAGTAGTTCGTCGTGCCGAACACCGGCTCGCCCGTCATCACCTCCATCGTGGACTTGTCGGTGTGGCCGAAGTGCTTGCCGGCCTGGCCCACGAGGCCACCCGACACGAACCACGACTGGTAGCGGCTGCCCGGACCACCGGTGTGATCCGAGCCGCCGCCCGAGTTGTAGCCGGTGTCCATCGTGTTGTCGCGACCGAACTCGGTGCACATGCCGATGAGCGTGTGATCCCAGTACGTGCCACCCTCGGGATGCGGCATCTGCTTGAGCGCGAAGTTGAGGCCGCACAGCACGCGCGCGAGGTTGTTCGCGCTCGCGGGGTATGCCGTCATCTCGCCCGAGTGCGTGTCCCAGCCGCCGACGTCGGCGGCCACGTTGCCGCTGTCGCCGATCACGACCGCGGCCGACCCGTAGCCGATGAACCGCAGCGCGAGCGCGGCGTCGCGACCGAGCTGCGTGGTACCGAGGATCGCGGCGAGCTGCGCGTTGGTGAGACCGTTGCGCTCGCCCGTGGGCTCCGCCTCCACCTTCAGCGCAGGGTCGAGGAACACGTTGCGGAACGCCTCGACGTTCGCCTTGCCGTTCGCGAGCCGCGAGATCGTCTGCTTGTGTGCGTTGCTGCGCGACTTGATCGCATAGCCGTCGAGCCCGGCTTCCAGCGCGCGCGCCCACTCGGGCTGGCCGCCGGCATCGTCGCCGTTCTGCGCGACGAAGTCGGAGTGCGACGGCACCATCACCGGCGTGATCGATCCGTGCGGTGCACCGAGCGGCGTCGTCGCGTTGCCGGTGCCGATGACGGCCGGCGGGAACACCAGGCCGCCGCCGCCCTCGGTGTAGTTCTTGTGGGCCGCGTAGACGCGGCTCATGATGCCGGCCCCGCCCTCGGCGAAGCCGCTCGAGATCCAGTTGCGCGCGGTCTGGTGATCACCGACGCCGTTGGCCGCACCCGGCGTGTGATCGATGGTGCCGAGCACCGTGATCTCGTGGCTGATCTGCGTGATCGACGGGACCGGCGGCATTCCGAGCGCGACGGTGTCCTGGTACGGCTGGTTGTCGAACACGCCGCTCACGGCCCACTCGGTGCCGGGGCTGCCGGCCTGCATGCCGTACGGGTTCCACTTCATGTCGACGTCGGGGTTGAACATCGGCACGGTGCGCGCGCCGCCGTCGAGGTCGAACAGGATGACGTGGTTGTGTCGCGACGACGGGATCGGCAGCGCGGCCTTGGAAATCCGCGGGATCCAGAGGTGCGGTGCGACGGCTCCGGTGGCGATGCCGCCGAGGCCCAACTTGAGGAAGGTACGTCTACGCGTGGACATGGTCTTGGTCTCCCTCGTTGACGCCTAGTAGTAGATGAAGTCCGCCGACTTGAGCACGAGTCGGCACGTCTGCACCGCGAACTCGGTGGGCGTGCACTGCTGATCGTCGCGGCAGAGCGTGATGCCCTCCTCGACGCCTTCGGTCGCGCCCTCCATCACCGGTCGCACGACCGCGGCGGAGTAGACCTGATCGATCGCGCTCCACAGCGCGGCCTCGGACTTGTCGTTCGGATCCTCGACGACGGCGAGCGGATAGATCGGCGAGTCGGTCGACGCCATCGCGCACAGGTCGGCGGTGAGCGTGGCCTGCGTGAGCGCGGCGATGAGGCCGGTGCGGCTCTCGCGGAACAGCGCGATGCGATCCGGGCAGCCGCCGAGCAGCTGCGCCTTGTCGCGGAACGTGTAATCCGGCGCGGTGCTGCCCTCCATCACGGGGTAGTCGTGCGGATGGAAGCCGCCCGCGCCCTGCTGCACCTCGGGATAGCGGTGGTCGCAGCCGGCCGACGACAGGCCCGCGAGCTTGTACGCGCTGCGGAGCCAGTCCTCGGCGTCCATCTGCTTGATGGGGCCGTGCCAGTACGGCGGATCCCAGTCCTCCTCGTCGATCTCGTCGGCCTCTTCGTAGCGGTTCGACGACGTATAGAGGATCGAGGTGAGGATCTCGCGGTCCACCGCGCGGACGTTGCCGTCGTTCGCGATCATGAGGTCGACGAGCGCCTGGCGGACGAGCGGCAGCTCGGCGCCGGCGTCGTAGCCGAGGTAGCGCACGAGCGCGCGGTCGACGTAGGACTCGTAGAAGTTGGCCTGCGTCGCGATGGTCTTGCCCGGCGTGCGCAGCACGTCCCACTGCGCGTCGGTGAGTGCCGCCTGATCGATGACGTTCAGCTCGGGGTCCGGTGCGCCGGGCATCGGCGGATCGACGATGACGGTCTGGTCGCCCCAGAAGTCCGTGTTGCACGCCGACTGGTTCGGCGCCGCGCAGTTGTTCGTGTCGACCACGACCATCTTCGCGTTCGACTGCATCGGGTCGGGCGCGTCGCGCTCCTCCCACAGGTGCCACAGGGGCTCGAGCGCGAGCCGCTCGCCCGGCGTCGCCTCGCGGCCGAGGAACGCCCGGAACGCGAACGCGACGAGATCGAGCCCGTCCCACCGGCCGAGGAAGCCGGGGTGCGTGCTCGCGAGCTCGGCGAACTGCTCGAGGTTCATCGTGCCGGCGTGCAGCTCACCGGCCTTCGCATCGAGATCGGCGATGTACGCGTAGTGCGTCGCCGCCGAGTTCATCTGGAACAGGTCGGCCCACATCCGCTGGCTCGTGCGGACGTACTCGGGGCGGTTCATGAACGCGTCGACGAGCTCGTCCTTCGTGCGCCACTTGCACTCCGCCTCGTACTCGACGTCGGTCGGCGACTCACCGACGAGGTCGATGAAGGCGCGGCGGCAGAACTCGATGCCGTCGGCGGGATCCGGCTCGTGACCGAGACCTTGGATGCTCGGGCACGCGGCCTCGTCGACGACGTTGTCGAACTCGAGCTCGGCGCAGACCTCCACGGGATCTCCCGTGTCGCCCTCGTCCTCGCCCTCGTCCTCGCCCTCGTCGCCCGAGCCCGCGTCGTCACCCGACTGGCTCGCGGACGCGGTGCCGGTCTCGGCGTCGTCGTCGTTGTCCTTGCCACCGCCTCCGCCGCACGCGGCGCACACGGCCAGGGACACCCCGATTGCAAATCGCGGTCGCGCTCGTCTCATGACTGGTCCACTCCCCTTCGCGCTCGGGACATCGAGACGCGGACGATGGCGGAGCGATCGAGAGAGACCGGACTCGCAGATTCGACGCGCACGCTGGGGTCGCGCGCGTCAGCCCCCCTCACAAGCTCCGAGGTGTGAGACGTCGGCGCCGAGATGGTTTCCGGGCCCCATGCGAGAAAAAAAGCGGGCATGCCAACCCCAGAAAACGCGGCTCCACCGGCCTAGAACGGCCGAACACGCGTGGTCCGGATCACGAAAACGGGGCCGATCCGGCGGTGTTCGTTTCGCGCTTCGTCGGTTCACGGAAATCGACAGCGCGATTGCGGATCGCGATCGCCTCGCGCAGACTCGTGGGCGTTGGGCTGAAGGGGGTGGACGTTGGACTTGCGCAGAATCCCGTCGGCGATGTTGGTGGCGCTCGGGCTCGAGGCGTGCGGCGAGCAGGTGAGCACCTGCCTGTCCATGATGATCCCGACCTCCGAGGACGAGGGCAGCTCGGGCGCGACCGGTGACACGACCGACGCGACGGAGTCGGACGTCGGACCGTGCCTGGGGCAGCTGCCCACCACCGATGACGGCAACGTCGAGGCGTCGTCGAGCTCGACGGACGGCAGCGACACCACCGGCACCGGCACGACCGACGGCGGCACGACCGAGTCGGGCTCCGACGACGGCGCGGAGACGAGCACGAGCGTCTGTCTCGCGCCGCCCGGCGATGCGCTGCCCGACGGCGACGAGATCGCGAGCGCTCCCGCGGCCCACGCGGCCGGATGGCACGCGGCCTTCACCCGCGTCGCCGACAAGCTGCCCGCCGACGTCGCCGCGCGGCTCTCCACCAAGAAAGGTCGCGCGCCATGACGCTGCGCAACGTGCCGCCGGCGATCCTCCTCGCGCTCGGGCTCGCCGGTTGCGGCGACGACTCCGGCGACGACACCGACACGATCAGCGCGTGCCTGTTGTGCGCGCCCGAAGGCTGTCCCGGCACGACCGGCAGCGGCACGACCGACGGCACCGACGATCACACCAGCGGCAACACGACGTCGGGCTCGGGCAGCGACACTGCGGACTCGACGGGCAACGGCAGCTCGGAGAGCGACGTCGGCCCGTGCCTGCGCCCGATGGTCGACACGTCGAGCGAGGGCTCGAGCGACGGCGACTCGAGCTCGAGCGACTCCGACGGCTCGTCGTCGGGCAGCCCCGCCGATGCGGAGCCGACCGACGCGCGCGCGTGGGCGAACGCGTTCGAGCGGGTGTCGGCGAGCCTGCCGCCCGACGTCGCGGCGCGGCTGCGCGAACGCGGAGGTGCACGATGATCCTGAAGCGCGTTCCCACGCCGATCCTCGTCGCCCTCGGGCTCGGGTGCGGCCCGTCGAGCGGCAACGACGAGGACGGCAGCGGATCGATCTCGCAGGGCGAGAGCGTCGGCAGCGACGACGACGTCGGCGACTCGCTCGACTCGGGGTGTCTGTCGAAGCCCGAAGAAGACGGCGATCTCGACGGCGAGGACGACGGCGAGGTCGGGCCCTGTCTCAGCGAGTGCCTGGACACGACCGGCGGGTTCATCGGCGATTCCTCCGACGGCAGCGACTCCGGCACCGACACGGGGTCGACGGGCACCGGTTCCAGCGGCACCGATTCCACCGGCACCGGTTCCAGCGGCACCGATTCCAGCGGCACCGATTCCAGCGGCAGCGGAACGAGCGACAGCGGCACCAGCGGCGGTACGCAGGACGCGAGCCCCCGTGCTCGCGCGTGGCGCGACGCTCTGCAGCGGATGGAGAGCGTGGGCACGCTGCCGCGCGACGTGCTCGCGAAGCTGCGCGCGCAGAAGGGACCGCGCTGATGTCGGTCGAGGGCGAGGCGTGCGCGATCCCGCGGCTCGACTTCGAGCTCACGCCCGGCTGCGATCACGCGTGCGCCCACTGCTACAACGTGTGGACGGCGGACGACGGTGATCCGCAGGCGGGCTACGACGCGAGAGGACAGCTGCGCACGCCCGAGCTGCTCGCGATGATGACGAAGGCCGTGCGCCAGACCGGTGCCCGCCATCTCACGCTCACCGGCGGCGAGCCGCTCCTGCGCAAGGACGCGCTCGACGTCGTCGATCACGCGTGCGCGCTGGCGGAGACCGTCACGCTCATCACGAACGGCAGCCACGTGGGACCCGACGTCGCGCGCAGGCTCGCCGCGGCGAGGGTCACGTCCGTGCAGCTCACGCTGCTGGCCGGGGACAGAGACACCCACGATCGCCTCAAGGGCGCGGTGTGCTTCGACGACACGGTGCGCGCCGCCGTGGAGCTGCGCGAGGCCGGCGTGCACGTGCAGGTCTGCTTCGTGGCGATGCACGAGAACGCGAAGCAGTTCGCCGACGTCATGGAGCTGTGCTTCGTGCTCGGCGTGCGCTCGATCTCGTACAACCGCATGTCGCCGACCGGCGGCGCGATCCATCACGTCGCGCGCCTCATGCCGACCATCGAGCAGATCGAGGACAACCTCGATGTCGCCGAGCGGCTCGGCCGCGCGTGGGGCATCCACGTCGCGACGGCGATGCCGATCCCGCCGTGCCTCATCCGGCTGTCGCGCTACCAGTGGGTGAAGTTCGGCTTCTGCGGCACGGGCACGGGCTCGCCGAACATCGTGATCGACGCCGCCGGCAACGTGCGCAGCTGCAACCTCTCGTCCGGCATCCTCGGCAACCTCGTGCGCCAGGACTGGGCCGAGATCCACGCGAACCCGTACCAGCAGACGTTCAAGCGCAACGTGCCCGCGATGTGCAAGGGCTGCGCGTACGAGCGCTCGTGTCAGGGCGGATGCAAGGAGAGCGCGTTCGCGACGTTCGGCGACCACGCGCATCCCGAGCCGCTCCTGTGGATGGCGCAGCACCCCGAGTGGCGCGACGAGGTGGCGCAATCGGTGCCGCAGGTGTTCGTGCCGGTGGGACGCCTGCTCGACCGTCGCAGCGCGATCGCATGAGGACGCTCATGACCTCGCCCTGCGTCCTTCTGATCTCGCCCGGCATCCTCAAGTGGACCGACATGGACTTCGGTCTGCCCCACCTCGTCAGCATGGGCGGGTGGCTGCGCGAGCACACCGGCGTGCGCGTGGAGATCCTCGATCTCAACTACGAGGGCGGCGATCACCGGCACTTGCTCGAGACCATCGAGTCGCTCGGGCCCCACCTCGTCATCGGGCTGTCGTGCTACTCGAGCTTCGACTACATGCGCGTCATGGCGCTCGCCGGCTTCCTGCGCCGGCGGTTCCCCGACGTACCGCTCGTCACCGGGGGCTACCACGCGAGCGCGTTGCCCGACGACGTCGTGTTCGACGGCTCGCCGTTCGACGCGGTCGTCGTGGGCGAGGGTGAGAAGCCGTTGCAGGCGATCGTCGAGCACCTGCTCGGCGGGGCGAAGCTGGACCAGCGCGTGTGGGGACCGGCGCAGATCGAGGAGCTCGACGAGCTCCCGCCGTATGCGTGGGACCTGCTCGATCGCTACTGGCCGCGCGCGCACGACATCGGGCGCAAGTTCCAGATCTACCTCGCGCGCGGCTGCCCGTATCACTGCACGTTCTGCATGGAGCGGGCGAAGAGCGGCTACAAGTGGCGCGCGTACTCGTCCGAGCGGGCCGTCGACGAGCTGCGCAGGTTGGCTGCCCGCACCGATCTGTCGCAGTGGGTCGTGAACGTGGCCGATCCGCTGTTCGGCTTCCATCGCCGGTGGCGACGCGACGTGCTGCGCGGCATCGTGGAGCATCGCCTGTTCCCCCGCCAGTACTGGACGCTCACGCGCTCGGACGATCTCGAGGACGAGGACGTCGAGCTGCTCGCGAAGGCGCGCTTCTCGATCGGGATCGGGCTCGAGAGCGGCAGCCCGAAGATGCTCGGGCTCATGCAGAAGGGCAACAAGCCCGAGGCCTACCTCGGCGCGATCGGTCGGCTCGCCCGGCTGTCGCGCGTGCACGGGCTCAACTGGGCGACGAACGTGATCGTCGGGCATCCCGGCGAGACGCCGGCCTCGATGCGCGAGACGCATGCGTTCCTGCGCGAGCTGTTCCTGTCGGCGCCCGAGACGTGCGGGTGGCTGTCGATCGATCCGTTCCGCCTGTATCCCGGCGCGCAGGTGCACGAGGCGATGGCGGTGTGGGGGCAGCTGCACGGCACGCGATTCCACCAGCCCACGTGGTGGAGGAGCTGGTACGACGGTGCGTTCCGGGCGGAGCACGTGGATCCGAGCCGCGAGCTCGACTACGAGGGGCGGCTGCGCTTCATGACGGAGGCGTACGCGCCGCTCGTCGCGGAGATCCAGACGCGCTTCCGCGGGCAGGGCCGCAGCATCGATCGCGTCTTCCGGCGCAGTCTCGAGGAGCAGGTGCGGCAGCTGTCGGTGGAGCATCGCGACGTGCTGCTCGCCCGGCTCGCGCGCGCTCGGGTGGGCGACGGGCGCTCGGGCCACCGGCCCGCGCTCGAGTTCCCGGTGGGGCTGCACGTGAAGGACCCGTGGGTTCGACTGCGCGAGGAGAAGGTGCGGCAGCTGCTCGACGAAGGCGTACTGCGCACGGCCGACCTGGTGGAAGCGCTGCTCGACGTCGCGCCCGAGCGCTTCATGGGCGACGCGGCGGCGCGCACGATGCTCGACGGCAAGGCGGTCGCGGGCGGCGGCGAAGGCATGCCCGCGCGCTGCCTCGGGCTGCGCACGATCGCGATGGGGCTCGAGGCGCTCGAGCCCGCGCTCGGCGATCGCGTGGCGGATGCGACGGCGCGCACGGGGTACGTGACTGCGGTGCTGTCGCGGCTCGTCGGCCCGAACGGCCAGGTGCTCGCGATGCATGCGGAGGACGACGACGACGACGCGTTCGCGCGCTCGCTCGAGGGGCTCGGCAACGTCCGCGTGCTGTGGTGCGAGCCGGGCGAGTGGCTCGAGCTCGAGGGCGAGCTCGACGGCGTCTGGCTCGGCGCGGCGGTGCCCAAGGTGCCGGCGCGAATGAAAGAACACCTGGTCGACCCCGGTGGTCGGCTGATCGCGTTCGTGGGGCCGCGCTTCCGTCGGCAGGACGCACTCGCGGTGACGCGGCACGGCGAGGTGCTCGCGGAGCGACGCTTCGCGCGCGTGCAGGTGCCGGTGCTCGGCGGGCCCGGGGGCTGGGTCGCGCTGCCCCGACGGCACTCGACGGTCGCCGTCGCGGAGTGACGCGATGCAGATCCGCGTCGAGCGCTGGCCGATCGCGGAAGTCGCGTATCACGTGCTCGCGCACCTCGATCTCGGTCGAGACGCGGCGAGCCTGTACGACGACACGCTGCTCGCGAAGCCCTGGACCCCGGCGCTGTACGGGGCGTACGCGAAGGCGCGCGGACGACTCGCGGTGCACGGCGCTCCTCTATGGTACGGCGAGCGACTGGTCGAGCGGCTGCGCGAGGGCGTCCCCGCGATGCTGCGCGACGCAGAGGGCCGTGCGCTGGCGCGGGCGTTCGCCGATGCGATCGAGACCGAAGCGACCGCGCACCTCACTGCCTTCGAATGCGACGACACGGCGCTCGCGGACGTCGCCACCGCCCTCGCGGCTCCGCTCTCGCGGCTGCGCGCGGCGCTGTGGGAGCGCGTCGGCCAGCCACCGCCGCTCGTCATCGTGCACTGCCCTGCCCTTCGCAAGTGTGCGCGCGCGGCACGTCGCGACGACGCACGCATCGTCGCGACCGACTGCGCGCAGCCGATCGAGTGGCTCGCCTGCCAGGTGCTCCACGAGGAAGTCCACGCGATCACGGACGACGCCGTGCTCGCGGGCCGGGACGCGCGCGCACGCGACACTCGGGTCGGCGCCCCCGGCCACGCGCTGCACCGCGAGCTCGAGCGCGCCGCGATCGAGGTGGGCGACGCCCTCGTGCAGGCGCGGGCGCCCGAGTGGGCCGAGGCCTACGCGCGATGGCGCGCCCACGTCGTGCGCAAGTGACGCCAAAATTGTTCAAGGTTTGCAGATACTCCGGATAACGGCGTCGATTCGGAAGTAAACATCGAACTAACCTTTGACATCTACTACAACATAATTCAAACCTTGGACATGACGACGTCCCCGCTCACTCGAACTTGCTCCCACCTGTGGATGATGTGGCTGCTCGCGATCCCCGTCGCGTGCGGTGACGACGATGACGGCAGCGATGATGCCGCGGAGACCGGCGACACCGGCAACGACTCCTCCGGAGAGGATCCGACCGCCAGCGATCCCACCGGCAACCCCACCAGCGCAGATTCGTCCGGCACCGATCCGAGCGCCGAAGACACGGCCGAGTCGACGACCGACGATCCCGACGGCACGGACACGGCCGACGATTCGACGACCGGTGCCGGCGCCACCGCGCAGGTTCGCGTGTTCCACCTCGGCGTGAACGCGCCGGCCGTGGACGTCTTCGCCAACGGCGAAGGCCCGGTCTTCAGCGCGCTCGAGTTCCGCAGCAGCACCGAGTACGCCGCGGTGCCGCCGGGCGACTACACGTTCCAGGTGTCCGTGAGCGGCACCCCCGCCGACGAGGCCGTGCTCGCGCCGGAGCTGACGCTCGAGGCCGACGCGTTCTACACGGCGGTCGCGATCGGCGACCTCGAGATGACCGACGGCGCGCCGGGGCTGCAGGCGATCGCGCTCGTCGACGATCCGACCGGGATCGATGCCGCGAACGTGCGCATCACCGTCGTGCACGCGGCACCTGCGGTGGGTCAGGTCGACATCTGGAACGTGACCGACCCCGAGAACCCGTCGCCGCTCGTCGAGAACGTGGACTTCGCCGGCTCGGCGACGCTGCCGGACATCCCGGCCGGACCGGTCGAGGTCGGCGTGGACGTCGACGACGATGCCCAACCCGATCTCACGTTCTCCGTCGACACGACCGCAGCCGCGGGCCTGCAGATCAACGCGTACGCGAACAACGACGCGGACGGCAACGTCGCGTTGCTCGCCCAGCTCCCCGACGGCACGGTCCTGCCGATCGCCCCGAACTGAGCCGCCCGGCAAACGCACGAAGCCGGTCGTTCCTCCGCGGAGCGACCGGCTTCGGTCTGCGCGATGACTACGCCTTGAGCGCGGCGCACGGCGTGTTCGAGTAGCCGTTCGCCGAGCCCACCTCGGTCGCCTCGGGCACCACCGCCTGCAAGCAGGCGAGCAGGATGTCCGAGGTGTTCTCGCCCGTGCCGGAGCGGTAGTGCACGCCCGGATGGGTGAGCGAGCCGCCGCCGCCACCGGCGACGACGATCGGCATGTCGTCGGTGCTGTGCGTGAGGCCCGACGATGCGTCGGACGACGCGTAGAGCACCGTGTTCATGAGCGCGTTGGTACCGCCCTCGATCACGCCGAGGAGCTGCTCGAGCAGGTAGCCGAGCGCGTTCATCGTGTAGACCGTGGTCTGGTCGATCATGTCGTTCTGCGCGGCGTCGTGGGTCATGTCGTGGTGACCCTGCGTCGCGCCGACGTCGGAGAACACGGTGTAGCCCACCGATCCGGTGTACTGGATGCTCGCGATGCGCGTGACGTCGCACGCGAACGCGAGCGCGACCAGGTCCGACATCGCCTTGTTCACCGCGTCGAGCTGCTCCTGGCCCTCGACGTCGTCGTTCGTCACCGTCGGCTGCGGTGGGATCTCGCAGATCGGCGCGAGCGCGTCGATCTGGCCGCGGATCTGCTCGATGCTCGACAGGTGCGCGTCCAGCCGCATCTTGTCGCCTGCGCCCACGCGCATCTTCAGGCGCTCGACATCGGCCTTCACCGCGTCGAGGCTCGCGATGCGGTGCGGCTTCGTCGGATCGTCGGGCACCGTGAACGAGCCGAACAGCTGGTTCCACGCCTCCTGCGGGTTGAAGAACTGCGACAGCGGCTCGTCGGGCCCCTTGTGCGACAGGAACTGCAGCGTCGGACCCTCGCTGCCGATGATCCGCTTGCTCACCGCGAGCTGCACGGACGGCAGATACGTCTCGGTGCCGATCGCCGCCGCAGCGACCTGGTCCACCGAGGGCCCGCCGAACTTCGACGAGTAGTTCGCGCCGTTCGGATCGAGCTGGATGAACGGGTGCCCCGAGAACTGCACGCACCCGTCGTGGTGGCCGCGCCGTCCCGGGTTCGCCGCGCCCACGCGGAAGCCCGTCAGGATCGACACGTAGTCCTTCACGTTGGCGAAGCCTGCGAGCTGTGGCGTCAGCTCGTACGCCGCACCCTGCGACGACGGCGTCCATCGCAGGCCCGCGCCCGGGTTGTTCGGGTCGTTGAGGGCGACCCCGTTCCCCCAGAACCAGGTGACGATGCGCTGGGGTAGCGGAGCTCCGCCGGCGAGCGCGTCGCCGTGCGTGTTGAGCATCGCCTCGAGCAACGGCAGCGCGAGCGCGACCGACGTGCCGTAGGCGGTGCCGCGCAGCATGGCGCGGCGGCTGAGCGTGAAGCGGGATGTGTTCGAGCGTCGCATGATCGTGTCCCCCTTCACTCCGGATCCCCGACCAGCCGGAAGGCTGGGCTCGTCACCATCGTCACGAGGGCTTCCTGCATGCGGTAGCCGGAGTCGGCGAACGCAGCGTCGATCTCCTCCAGCTCCACCTTCTCGCCGAAGGTCTCGATGTGGCCCGTGCTGTGCCGGAACAGGTTGCGCACCAGGCAGACCGGCGCGTCCACGTGCTCCTTCACCGCCGTGCCGAGCTCGCGCGCGCCCGCGAATGGCTGCCCGTCGAGGTCGGAGTTCGCATCGATGACCGCACCGCTCGGCTCGGCCGTGCGGAACACACCGAGCCCATCGTAGTTCTCGAGCCCGAGCCCGAGCGGATCCATGAGCAGGTGGCAGCCCGCGCACGCATCGTCGGTCATGTGGACCTCGAGGCGCTCGCGCATCGTCTCGTACTCGGCCGCCGGTGGCAGCGTGGTGTCGACGTTGTCCGGCGGCGCTGGAATCGTCTGGCAGAGCAGCTGCTGGCGGATGAACTTGCCGCGGTACGTGGGCGACGTGCTCGACACGTGGGCGAGCAGCGACAACAGGCCCGCGTGGCCCATGATGCCGCCGCGCAGCTGCTCGGGCGGCAGCGTGACCTGAGCGAACGTCTCGCCGTACTGCTCGGGGTTGGGCAACCCGTAGTGCGCGGCGAGGCGTGCGTCGACGAACGTGTAGTCCGCATCGAAGACGTCGCGGTAGTCGCCGTCCTCTTCCCACGCGACGTGCCCCACCAGCGCGAGCGTCTCCTTGTGCATGGAGTCGGCGAGGTCCAGGTTGAACGCGGGGAACACGGTCGGATCCTTCGGGATCGTCTCGAGCTCGCGCAGGCGCCAGACCTCGGAGGTGAAGTCGGCGAGGGCCTGGCGGGCCTCGGTGCGGGCGAGCAGCGCGAGTGCGGCCTCGCGGATGCCCTCGGCGTCCTCGAGCATCGACGCGTCGGCCAGATCGAGCAGCTCCTCGTCCGGCGTGGAGTCGACGAGGAAGAACGACAGGCGCGTCGCGAGCTCGTGCTGCGTGAGTCGGCGGATCCCGGGCGTGTCGGTGGGCTCGCCGATCTCCACCTGGTAGAGGAAGTTCGGCGACTGCAGCATCGTCGCGATGGCGTTCGCGACGCCCGCATCGAAGTCGCCCAGGTCGGTGGCGGCCGCCAGCGCGACGGTCGTGTAGTTCGTGCGCTCCTCGTCGGTCAGCGGCCGACGGAACGCCATGCGTCCGAAGTTGCCGATGAACTCGCCGAGGCAGGCCTCGTCGCTCGCACCGCTCGGCACGCAGGTGTGGTAGCGGCCGATGATCGCGTCGTCGAGCACCGCCGCATCGGCGACGTTGCGACCCGACTCTTCGTAGATGTCGATGTCCGCGTCGGTCAGCGCGAGTGTGGCGGCACCGACGGCCTCGAACCCGTTGATCGCGACGTCGGGCGGCGCGACGGCGACGGCCATCGCCTCCTCGCCGAGCAGGTCGCGGACCGCGTGCGCGTACTGCCGCGACAAGAGCAGTCGCAGGCGCACGGGCGCGGGCTCGAACTCCTCCGACACGCCGTCGTCGGCCGCGTCGTCGGCTCCGTCGTCGTCGTCCGCCGACGCCGCGTCGTCGTCCGCCGATCCCTCACCGACACTCGCCGAGCCGTCGGCACGGCCGTCGAGCCCCGAGTAACATCCGCCGAGCAATCCGCTCAGCGCGAGCACGTGGAACTTGCGTAGTTGTGGCACGACCTCCACCCCGACACTGATGGTGCCACCAAAGCCGCTTCGGATTGCGATGTAAGAACCCGGTACGCGCGTACACAATCACTCGGCGAGCGCGACTCGCCCGTCGTCTCGTCGTGCCTCGAGCGCGGTCACGATTGCGTCGAATGCGTAGGTGTCCGTCCCGCCGTTCCCGGGCAACACCGCGCGAACGCGCGCCGTGAGCTCCGCGTCCGGCAACGCGCCGTCAGGAATGACAGGCATCCGATCGCCGAGATGGCGCGCGAGCGAGCGCCACGCGACGAGGCGCACCGTCGGATAGGGATCGTCGAGCAACTCGACGAGCGCGGGCCATGATCCGGCGGTCGCGCCCGCGCGTGGATCGCCCAGGTGCCACGCCGCGATCGCGCGTTGGCCCGCATCGCCCGCGAGCAACCACCGCAGTGACGCGGGCTCGGGGGCCCGGTCGATCTCGGGCGGGATCGGGCGCCCGTACCAGCGGTGGAGCCAGTCCGCGGTCCAGCCCAGAGGGCGATCGAGGTGACACAAGCTGCACGCGTCGGGGCGACCGACCGCCAGGCTCGACGCGACGTCGGGGCTGTCGATCGTGTGGCTGCGGACCGCACCGAGCAGGCCCCAGCTCGTGCGCGGCATGTGGCAGCTCGTGCAGCGCGCGCCCTCGCCATCGGACGCGTGATGGGTGTGCTCGGCGCTCGCGTAGCGATCGGTCGCGTGGCACTGCGTGCACATGCGGTCGCCGAGCATGTCGGGCGCGAGCTGATCGTCGGGCGCGCCGTCGTGCATCGAGTGACACGACAGGCACGAGAGCTCGCCGCCGTCGTGGCAGCGCGACTCGACGATGCCGTTGAGCTCGCGACCGGTCACACGCACGAGGCCGTCGGACCAGAAGCGATCGACGAGGAAGTCGGCGTCGTCGGCGAGCACGTCGTCGAGCCACGGCAGATCGGCGCGCGCGGGATGACGAACGAGTGCGGTCGTCCGCGCGAGGGGATCGGGAGGCGCGTGCGTCGTGCCTTGTCGCAACCAGCGCGGCTCGTCGTGGGCGATCGTGATCGCGTGGCACTGTCCGCACACGTCGTTGGTCGCGGCCGCATCGAGCCGCCCCGGGTTCACGATCGTCGGGTCGGTGTCGTCTGTCGTGCGTGCGAGCGCGCGGCCCCACGGGGTCGCGTGGTGCTCCGCGTGGCGGCGACCGGGGCCGTGGCACGCCTCGCACGCGATGCCGAGCTCGGCGGTCCTCGTGTCGACCTCGCCGGTGCCCTCGTTCCAGCCCGGGCTGCCCGCGACGGCGTGGCAGCGGATGCACACGCGATTCCACGTGTAGACGATGCCATCGTCGACCGGGCGCAAGAGCGTCGCCTCGTTGGGCACGAGCCGCGCGTCGTCGACGAGCCACGCGTACGGCAGCGCTTGCAGCGTGCCGTCGTCGGCCTCGGTCCAGTAGATCTGCATGTGATGTGCGCCGGTCGTCATCACGACCGGCTGCGCTTCGCCGCCGTCCGCGGGGATCCACGTCGCGCCCTCGTCGGTGCGCACGAGTCGAGCGCCGTCGGGCAGCGTGGCGTCGCGCGCGAGGACGACGTCCGGATCGGCGAGCTGCGTCATCGTGCGATGCCAGCTGTGGTGCCAGCTCTCCCATGCGCTCGGGTGACACGCGCGACAGCGCGCCGATCCGACGTATCTGTCCTGGCCGCGTCGACCCGGCGCCGCGTCGGCCCGTGCGTCCAGCCACGCGCGGCGATCGGCCTGGCGTTCCACGCGAGCGAACGCGCCCGCGCCCGCGACGGCGGCGAGCGCGAGCAGTACGAGCGTCTTGGCCGGCTCCAGGGCCACCGTGCGCCACGGTAGCAGGCTGGCAATGCGAAGCGACGACAGGCGGTTGGCGAAGGGATGCAGTCGCGCTACTCCCGGGGCGTGAGGGTGGCCTTCGCGATCGCGCTGTGCCTCGCGGCCGCATGCACGCACGAGGAGACGATCGTGGCGCAGGCCGCTGGGGTCGCCGCGCTGCCGGCCGAGCCGGTCGCTCGCGTGGTCCCACCGACGCCGCCCACGCGCGCTGCGTTCGCGCGGTGCACGGACGGCGAGCTCGCGGTACCGCGGACCGGATGGGGTCACGTGCGCAGCCGGGTGCTCGCGAAGGCGGCGCGAGCGAACCACTTCGCGCACGACGTCGCGGCGAACCCGGGCACGAAGGTGTCCGTCGCGGCGAAGTTCTCGTACGGCAAGCAGGGCAAGGACCTGGAGGACGAGTCCGTGACGGTGTGGCTCGACGACTGCACGAGCGTCGCGAAGGTCGGCACCGCCGAGACCGACGGAGACGGCCGCGCGACGATCGAGATCACGGCGCCCGATCGACCCGGCGAGTACGCGCTGCACTTCGTGGTCGGTGGCGACGCGTCGAAGGCCCGCGCGAGTCTGTGGGTCGTCGCGCATGGCACTCCGGTCGTGGTGTTCGACATCGACGGCACGATCACGCAGTCCGACGCCGAGGTGAACCGCGACGTCCTCGACGAGCACTTCGACGCGATGTACGACGGCGACTACGCGCCGCTCGTGTACCAAGACGGTGCAGCGCTGGCGGACGCGTGGGTCGACAAGGGCGTGCTGCCGATCTACCTCAGCGGCCGCCCGTACTGGCTCGTGCAGTACAGCCGCGACTGGCTCGCGCGCGAGTCGTTCCCCCGCGGCTTCGTGCGGACGACCGACAAGCACCGCGAGGTGGTGCCGAAGGTCGAGGGCGTCGGCCGCTTCAAGAGCGCGACGCTGGAGCAGCTGCTCGACCTGGGCGTCGAGGTGCAGGCCGCCTACGGCAACGCGACGACGGACATCTGGGCCTACGCGAGCGTCGGCATCCCGCTCGATCGCACCTTCATCATCGGCCCCCACGCCGGCAAGGACGGCACGCGCCCCGTGAAGGACGCCTGGACGCCCGTGCTGCCGTGGGCCCGCGAGCACGCTGTGCCGAGCGGCGCGCTGCAACTGCGTTAGCCCATCGATCGCACGAGGGCCCACATGATCGCACCTTGCGATCGTGGAACAACGGGACAGGACCGGACGTGCAGGTTTCTTGGGAGCACCGCGGCGGTGATCCAGAGTCGGCGGCGGAGGCGAACGTCATGGCCACCACGACACCCTTCCTCGATCTCGAAGCGCGACTGTTCGTGTGCGATCGGCAGGCGCTCGACCGCGATGCCTCTCGCTACGTGCTGACGACCCCGGTGGTCACCCGCCGTCGTCGCGCCACGACGGATCGGTATCCCACGGTGCCGCGGATGCTCGCGTCGCGCGCTCAGAGCGGCAAGGCGCCCGTGCAGTAGGCCGGGTCGCCATACGTCTCGTCGTCCAGGCCCATCAGGTTGCACAGGTTGACGAGCAGGTCGTTGTGCGACCGGCCGTAGTAGGACACGAAGCGGCCGGTCTCCAGCTGGCCGCCCGCGGAACCGCCCAGGATGAAGAGGTAGCGCTCGAAGTTGTGGCGCGTCGCGATCGGCTTCATCCACACCACGAGCGAGTTGTCGAGCATCGTCGTGCCGGTGCCCTCGGGCACCGCCTCGAGCTGCTCGAGCAGGTACGAGAACAGCGAGAACATCACCGTCTCCACCTGCTCGCGGCGATCGAGCGTGGTGGCGTTGGCGTTCGTGTTGAAGTCGTGCGCGATGTTGTGATAGTCGACGTTGATGTTGATGCCCTCGTCGGGCCAGATGGGTGTCAGGTTGCTCGCGCCGCTGTTCGCGAGCTGCAGCGACGCCACGTCCGTGATGCCGCACCCGAGCGCCTGCACCATCACGTCGATCTGTCTGCGCACCGCGAGCGGGAAGTTCGCGTTGCTGCCGTAGTCCGCAGCCGCGGGCGCGGTGGGCTCGCAGTCCACCACCGCATCCGAGGCGATCTTCAGCTCGAGATCGCGGACCATGTCGGAGTGGACCTCGAGCTTGATGCGGTCCTCGGTGGACAGCCGCGGCCGTAGCGTCTCGAGATCGCCGGCGACGCGATCGAGCACGGACAGCCGCTGGGCCTTGAGGGCCGCGAGCTCCTCCGCCGGCAGCGTGGCCTCGGCGAACAGCGAGTCGAACGCCGTGTCGGGGCGCTCGATCGGATCCACCGGCTGACTGTCGCCGAGGTACGAGATGCGGCTGTTGCCGTTCGCCCCGCCCACGCGCACGGCGAGCGTCAGCGCATCCACGCCGCGCGCCTCGGCGATGTGTTGATCCACCGACTTGCCGCTGGCCCAGTGTTCGGGCTCGTCGGGCCCGATCTCCGTGACGCGCCGACCCACCAGCAGGTGCCCCATGCCGATGTGACCGCCCTCGTGCGGATCGTCGTTGCGGCTCTGCATCTCGAGATCGCCGACGAGCACGAGCTTGTCGCGGTAGGGCTCCAGCGACGCCATCATCGGCGTGAGTCCCGTCAGCGCGAACTCGTTGCCGTTGCCGGGCGGCAGCCAGTGATCGCGATCGATGGGCTCGTTGGGGCTGCAGAAGAGGATGAGCCGCTTGGCGGGCGACGCCGCACCGCCCGCGTTCGCGAGGAACGAGAGCATCGGACAGCCGAGCGCGAGCGCTCCACTGCCCTGCAACAACCGCCGACGCGTCAGACCACGAGTGAGTCGCGGGATCACGGGGACACCTCCTGGGCGGTGCGGTAGCGGAATGCGTCGGACAACACGACCGCGACGACGAGCTCTCGCACGTCTTGATCGCTCTCGGCGAACACGGCCCGTACCTGTTCGATCGCGCACGCGTCGGCCTGCGTGTCTTCTCGGCGACCCGCGTAGCGCATCCACTGCAGCGCGACGCAGTCGTGCACCGACGGATCCGCCGCGAGCTCGTGGGCGAGCTCCACGGCGCCGACGAACGTGCCGATGCTCTCGACGCCGACGACCTCGCCCTGCGCGTCGATCGCGTTGCCTTCGGCGTCGACGGTGCGGAACGCTCCGATCGCGTCGTAGTTCTCGAAGCCGACGCCGATGGGATCCATCATGAGATGGCAGTAGTTGCACTCGGGGTTCTCGAGCCGCCCCGGGTCGTTGGCCTCGTTCGCCTCGACGCCAGGTGGCGGCGGCGGCAACGGCGAGCACAAGAGGCTCTCGCGCACGAACTTGCCGCGATGCACCCACGAGTTCTCCGCCGCGTGCGACTTGCTCGCCAGAAATCCCGCGCTCGTGAGCAGCCCGGAGCGCTCGGCCGGGTCCAGCTCCACGCGTCCGCTCTCGTCGGGCGCGCCCACGCCGTAGAGCGCCGCGAGATCGCCGTCGGCGATCGTCCAGCTCGCGGTGAGCAGCGTCTGCAGCCGGCCGTCGCCGCGCCGGATCACCTCGTCGGCGAACGACGCGGTCTCGACCTCCATCGCCTCACCGAGCTCGGGCGTCCACCCGGCGAACAGCGTCGTGTCCTTCGTGAGCTCGTCGAGCTCGCCGAGCTGCAGCCACTGCTCGTGGAAGCTCGCGATCGCATCGGCGGCGCGGTCGTCGTCGAGCATGCGCCGCACTTCGGCCTCGAGCACCTCGGGATCGGCGAGCGTGCCGTCCTCCGCCGCGGCGAGCAGCGCATCGTCGGGCATCGACGCCCACACGAAGTACGACAGACGCGACGCGAGCTCGAACGGCGCGAGCGCGACGACGTCGGTCTCGGCGGCACCCGGCGGCAGCGCTTCCACGTGGTAGAGGAAGTGGGGCGAGAGCAGCATCGCCTGCACGACGAGCCGCACGCCGGTCCTCGCGTCGTACTCGTCGGCGGTGGCGTCGTAGAGCGCGACGTAGTCCGCGACCTCCGTTTCCGTGAGCGGGCGGCGGAACGCATCGCGGCCGAAGTCGGCGACGAAGCCCTCGATGCAGCCCTCGTCTGCCGGCGCGCAGCCGACGAAGCCCTGCAGGTCTTCCACCGCGGTCGCGGCCAGCGACTCGGCGGCGTCGACGTACTGGTCGAGCCGGGCGGCGGAGATGGGCGCGACCGAATTCGCCGCGAAGCCGCCGCTCTCTTCGTCGGGCGAGAACCCGGCGTGGGCGGGGCGGGTGGTGTCGCCCAGCAGATCGCGCACGGTGTTGTCGTACTCGACGCGCGTCAGTCGGCGCAGCGGCGTCGCGCCGACCTGCGGCGTCTCGCACGACGCATCGGGCCCGTCGTCACCACTGTCGCCGTCGTCGTCGACACCGTCGTCGTCCGCCGTCGCCGAGCCGTCGCCGTCGACCGGTGACGACGCCCCGTCGTCGGCCCCGTCGCCGCCATCGTCGCGCGCGGACAGGCCGGTGTAGCAACCGGTCGTCGCCAGCGGGAATCCGAGCACCAGCCAGAGCCGTCGCATGGTCGTTCGCCTCGGCGGGGTGTTCCCGCAGCCACGGCGTTTGTCCGGGCGAATCGTGAAAACCACGTACACTCACCTTCGTTCTCGCGTCGCGATCGTCACGACGCACACACAACGATCGACGATCAGCCCATGCGTCGCAGAAAGCTCGCCAAGTTGGTGAGCTGCAGGGACGGATTCGTGCGGCGCACTTCCGCGAGCGGCGCTCGCTCGCCGCCGTAGGCGTGCCCCGGAAGGAGCACGGTCTCGCCCGGCAACGACGCGAGCCGCTCGGACAGGGTGCGGTACATCTCCTGCGGATCGCCGCCCGGCAGATCGACGCGCCCGCATCCGCGCAGGAAGAGCGTGTCGCCGGCGAGCAGCGCTTCCTCCTCGCCATGGGTGAGCCCCGCGACCCGAAAACACTGCGAGCCGGGCGTGTGCCCCGGCGTGTGGAGCAGCTCGATCTCGACGGCGCCGACCCTCACCCTGTCGCCCGATCGATGCTCGACGAGGTCGGTCGTCGACAGCCCGGTGATCGCCTTCACGCCCTCGGCCTCGTCGACGTGCACGTGCGCCTTGCACGGGCACTGGCCGACGAGCTCGGCGAGGCCTTCGACGTCGAAGCCGAACATCGAGCCCCCGACGTGATCGGGATGGTAGTGGGTGACGAGCGCGCCGGTGATCTTCATGCCGTCCTGCGCGGCGACGTCGAGGATGCCGGCGATGTCCCACGCCGGGTCGACGACGAGGCACTCGTTCGCGTCGCGATCGCCGACGAGATACACGAAGTTCTGCATCCCCTCCGCCATCTGATCGCCCTTGGCGAAGTCCCGGCCGGAGAGCAGCTGTCGCAGGTAGAGGCTCGCCACGGCCGGCAGCCTACCATCTCGCGTGGACGATCCGAGCGGTCGCCCTGGGCAACTCGCGCAGCGCGTCGCCGCGACTGCGCGAGTCGATCCGCGAAACCGCTGGAGGGACGCCGTGGCCCGCGCCTTGTAAGCACACGCGCCGATGTCGTGGAACCGTCGCGTCCTCTTCGCCTCGTTCGGCCTCGCGATCGCCTGCGCTGCGCCCGGCTCCGGCCGCGGCGTCGAGTCGGGCGAGTCGGACTCGCGTGAGGCCGTCGAGTTCCGCGCGTGCGAGGACCACGAGCCGCCGCCCGCGAAGGGGGTGTCGAGCTTTCGCCACCTCGGCTCGCGCGCGCTCGCGCTCTTGGCCCCGTGGCACAGCGGCGAGGACGTCATCGCCGTCGTCGGCGAGCGCGCGACCGTGCGAGCGAAGCTCGCGTACGGGCCGACGAGCAAGGATCTCGAGGACGAGTGGGTCGAGATCTGGATCGATGGATGCGGTGAGCTGGAGCTTCTCGACTCGGTGCTCACCGATTCCGACGGCCGCATCGCGCTCGAGCTCGACGCCGCCGAACTGCCGCCCGTCGGCCGTCATCGTCTGCACTTCCGCGTCGAGGGCGACGGCACGCTCACGTCGGCGACGCTCTGGGTGCTGCCGCAGGAGACGCGCGTGACCGTGTTCGACATCGACGGCACGCTCACCACGAGCGACTGGGAGCTGTTCGAGGATCTCGTCGACGATCTGTTCGCGCCGATCCTCGACGGCCACGCCCCGGACGCGCGTGCCGGCGCGAGCGAGATCACCCGTGCGCGCGCCCAGCAGGGCTATGTCGTCGTCTACCTCACCGGGCGCCCGTACTGGCTCGCGCAGCGCAGCCGCGAGTGGCTCGCCGCGCGCGGCATGGCTGCGGGCGCGCTCGTCACGACGCGCAAGACGTCGCAGATGCTGCCCACCGAGTCGGGCGTCGGCACGTTCAAGGCCGACGTGCTCGCGGAGCTCGAGTGGCTCGGGCTCGAGATCGATCTCGCGTACGGCAACGCGTCGACCGACGTCTTCGCCTACGCGGAAGCGGGCATCGACGCGGAGGCGACGTTCGTGCTCGGCGAGTCGTACGAGGGCCACCTCGCGAGCGAGACGTTCGCACCGATCGAGCAGCCCTTCGCGCGCTGACGACGAGAGCTTCACAGATTCGGGGGCGGTGCTGCATGAGCACCGGATGTCCCGATCCTCCCTCTTCCTCGTGTGGGCAGCGGCGCTGGGTGCCGGCGCCCCCGGCTGTGCGGACACGAACGAGCCGGCGGCCGACACCGGTGACGGCAGCGACACGGCCAGCGACGACCCGAGCGCGGACGACGGACCGTCGACGCAACCGACGGCGCCGGACGATGACGGGCCGGGATCGTCGGGCACTGCGAGCACCGACGGCGCGGACTCGGTCGACAGCGGCGACGCGGAGTCGAGCACCGGTGGCGAGCCGTTGCCGCCCGATCCATGCATCGAGGCGAACACGTGCCCGCCCGGCGAGTGGATCGACGTGACGCCGGCCGAGCTCGCGCCGCTCGAGTTCGGACCGGGCCCGGTCGTGGTCGATCCCGGGCATCCGAGCGATCTCTACATGGGTGGCGGTGGCGACGGGCTGTGGAAGTCGAGCGACTACGGCAACACGTGGACGCAGATCAACGCGGAGATCGGTTACGTGCCGATGGGCCTGATCCTCGCGGTCGCCGGCACCGAGCCCGCGACGCTGTGGGTCGCGGGCTACAACGTCGTGCACAAGTCGACCGACGGCGGCGTCACGTTCGAGCCGATCGCGATGGAAGGACTCCCCGCGGAGCTGTACTCGATCGAGATCGATCCCTACGACGACGACCACCTCGTCAGCGGCATCCACGAAGCCGACGGGCTCGCGGAATCGTTCGACGGCGGCCTCACGTGGGAGATCGTCGAGGGCACCGGCTTCCCGGCGGGCGGCAAGTCCTGGTACCCGTTCTTCCTCGACACCGGCGACGCGAAGACCACGCGCGGCACGTGGTTCGCGATCGCCCAGGACGGCGGCAGCGCGACGATCACGACCGACGGCGGCGCGAGCTGGACGATCCCGCCGGGCATCGAGGGCTTGCAGCACGCGCACGGCAACGCGCAGATCTTCCAGCACGGCATGGACATCTTCGCGGGCGGCGTCGCAGGCCCGGGCGCGGGCGTCTACCGCAGCACGGACATGGGCGCGAGCTTCGAGCGCGTCGCCGACGGCAACGTCGGCGTCGTGTGGGGCAGCGACGACGCGGTCTACTCGATGTGGGGCTGGGCCTGCTCGGAGTGCGATCTCGGCGCGGGCTTCATGACGGCCCCGCTACCGGGCGACGACTGGTCGATGCCGCCCGTCCCTGCGGAGCTGATCATCGGCGCCAACCACATCGCGGTGACGAGCGATGGCACGCACGACGTCTTCGTCGGCACGATGTGGTCCGAAGGCGTGTGGCGCTACGTCGAGCCGTGATCGCTCGTCCGAACGCGACTCGGATCGAGCTGCGAACGGAGGCGAACCGGCCTGTTTAACGGTCGGAAACCTTCCCGTCGTACTCGTCGGGCTCTCGGCTCCGTCTTCGACGGTGCAGCCAGGGCCCTCCTGCGTGCGACGGGCCCCTTCCGCCCTACGCGGCCGGTCCGCAG
>CAYXVR010000027.1:91543-133812 GCA_964468635.1 uncultured Nannocystaceae bacterium | reverse complement strand
TTCGTCGACTGCGGCGACGAGAACGTCAACGAGGCGGCCGGAGAGTTCTGCGACGCCGGCGGCGAGTCGTTCAGCTGCGACGGCGACTGCACCGAGGTCGAATGCGGCGACGGCGTGGTGAACGAGAGCCACGACGAGCTGTGCGACGAAGGTGGCCCCACCGCGACGTGCGACCCGGACTGCACCGCACCGCTGTGCGGCGACGGCGTGCAGAACATCGTGACGCTCGAGAGCTGCGACGACGGCAACAACGCGTCGTTCGACGGCTGCTCGTCGAACTGCGTCGTCGAGGGCGACTTCGGTGGCGAGTGTCGCATCGTCGACGGCCTGCAGTGGTGCTTCGATCGCGACCACTGCGGACAGGCGTGCGAGGACGTGTGCGGTGCGCTGGGCCTGACGATCGAGCCCGACGACGGCGTGTGGTTCGCGGCGCAGGACACTCCCGCCGAGTGCCAGGCGATCGCCGATGCGTTCCAAATGAGCGCGCCGATCCAGTTCGACGCGGAGCCGCTCGGCTGTCTCGAGGACACCGGCGGCGCCGACCTGACGGGCGGCGATCTCACCGGTGGCCTCGCGTGCTCGTCGGATCCGACGTGCCCGGGGCAGCACCGCACGGACATGGACGACCTCGGCCTCAACTGCGACCTGCCGGGCTCGCGGCGCTCGGTGTGCCCGTGCGCCGGAGCGTTCTGTGGCAACGGCGTCGTCGAGGGCACCGAGATCTGCGACGACGGCAACGAAGTGAACGGCGACGGCTGCAACTCGCACTGCACGACGGGCCCGAACGCGTGCGACGCGGGTGTCGACCCCGGCAACGGAGCCGCGTACGTCGTGTGCGCGGCGGAAGGCGACACGGCGTGGGTCTCGGGCATCGAGCCCGGCGGCGCCGAGTACCACGCGGAAGCCATCTGCATCGAGCTCGGGTACACCGGCATCGGCGAGCACGGCGGCACGTGCGGCAGCGAGTGCGGCTACTGCGAGATGATCCCGTCGTCGTGCGATGCGACGGGCCAGCAGTTCTTCGACGGCGGCGGTGACAGCTGCGGCTTCGACGAGCTCGGGCAGATCCTGTGCTTCACCGTGCACTGGACGTGCGTGTGAGGGGTGCCATGCGGACGCGATCGAATCCGGCCCTCGTCGCGCTCGCGCTCGCGCTCGTCGGATGCCCGGGGGATGACGCGTCCACGGGCACGGATCCGTCGTCGGAGAGCGGCACGCCCGAGTCGAGCTCCGATGGCGGCTCGATGACGGATCCCACGAGCGTCGACTCGAGCAGTGGCTCGACGTCGTGCGACGACGACTGCACGACCACCGATGCGCCGACGACGAGTGGAAGCTCGACGGACGACGGCAGCACCAGCAGCAGCAGCGGCGAGGCCGGGTCCAGCAGCGGCGAGAGCAGCCCGGAGGAGTCGAGCAGCAGCGAAGGCGTGATGGGCGTGTGCGGCAACGGCATCGTCGAGGCCGACGAGGACTGCGACGACATGCTCGAGACGGCCGCGTGCGACGACGACTGCACGTTCGTCGATTGCGGCGACGAGAACGTCAACGAGGCGGCCGGCGAGATCTGCGACGAGGGCGGAGAGTCGTTCAGCTGCGACTCCGATTGCACCGAGGTCGAGTGCGGCGACGGCGTGGTGAACGAGAGCCACGACGAGATCTGCGACGACGGAGGTCCGAGCGCGACGTGCGACACCGACTGCACTGCGCCGCTGTGCGGCGACGGCGTGCAGAACATCGTCACTCTCGAGAGCTGCGACGACGGCAACAACGCGTCGGATGATGGATGCTCGGCAAACTGCGTGGTGGAGGGCGACTTCGGCGGCGAATGCCGCATCGTCGACGGCATGCAGTGGTGCTTCGACCGCGATCACTGCGGCCAGGCGTGCGAGGACGTGTGCGGCGCGCTGGGCCTGACGATCGAGCCGGACGACGGCGTGTGGTTCGCGGCGCAGGACACCCCGGCGGAGTGCCAGGCGATCGCGGACGCCTTCCAGATGAGCACGCCGATCCAGTTCGATGCGGAGCCGCTCGGCTGCCTCGAGGACACCGGCGGCGCCGACCTGACGGGCGGCGATCTCACCGGTGGCCTCGCGTGCTCGTCGGATCCGACGTGCCCGGGGCAGCACCGCACGGACATGGACGACCTCGGCCTCAACTGCGACCTGCCGGGCTCGCGGCGCTCGGTGTGCCCGTGCGCCGGAGCGTTCTGTGGCAACGGCGTCGTCGAGGGCACCGAGATCTGCGACGACGGCAACGACGTGAACGGTGACGGCTGCAACTCGCACTGCACGACGGGCCCGAACGCGTGCGACACGGGTGTCGACCCCGGCAACGGGGCGCAGTACGTCGTGTGTCAGGCGGACGACGACCTGGTGTGGGTCGCGGGCCTGGAGGACGGCGGCGCGGAGTACCACGCGGAGGCGATCTGCATCGAGCTCGGCTACACCGGCATCGGCGAGCACGGTGGCAACTGCGGGAGCGTCTGTGGGTTCTGCGAGATGGTGGAGACGACCTGCGACATGCCGGGCGAGCCGTTCTTCAACAACGCGGGCGACAGCTGCGGCTCGGACGAGCTCGGCCAGATCCTGTGCCTGACGGTGCACTGGACCTGCATCTGATCACTGCAGGTCGCGCAGGTGGCCGCGGACGTAGCGGTGCGCGGGCATCGACTTGCCCGTGCGGTGGTCCGTCACGACGTCGCGTTGGATCGCGATCGTGCGGATCTTGTCGCCTCGGGCGCCGCCGCCCACCTGGTCGCGGCGATCCGCGTTGCGCTCGTCCAGCCGCCGTTCGTGCTCCGCGGCGAGCAGCTTCGCGCGCAAGAGCGACATCGCGGTGTCGCGGTTGATGGACTGGCTGCGCCCGCCGTCCACCCGTACCACGATGCCCGTGGGCACGTGGCGCACCACGGCCACCGTGTCGCGCTTGTTGCGGTGCTGGCCGCCCTTGCCGCTGCCGCGCGTGAAGCTCTCGTCGACGTCCGCCGTGTCGATGCGGATGTCGTGCTCGCGCGGCTCCGGCAGCACCGCCACCGTCACCGTGCTCGTGTGCACCCGCCCGCGCTTCTCGTTGGGCGGCACGCGCTGCCACCGATGACCGCCGCCCTCGTTCGCGAACGCCGCGAGCGCACCGCGACCGCGTACGCGCAGAACGATCACGCCAGGCCGGGCCTCGACCAGCTCGTGGTCAAAGCCCCTCCAGCGCCATGAACTTCTCGTACACGCGCAACTGCTCGCCGACGAGCGCCTTCGCGTCGTCTCCGCCTTCGGCGGCCCTGATCTCGATGATGATCGTCTCCACGACGGAACCTCCTTCTCTGTGCACGCGAACCAGCACACGAACGCCGGCCACCGCCGCCCGCACCATCGCGGAACGTCGATTCACCGGCGCTCGAACGCTCGTCTAACGCTCACGACGCACGACCGCGCCGCGGAGAGCTCCGCCGTGCGTCCGTCGTGCTTCACGAGCCATGACGGCGGGGGTTGTAGCTCGCGATCCCCCCGCTGTCAAACGCGGTCCGTCAATTCACGTTGACCTTGGAGCCCTTGATCGTCACGACACCGTCGGCCTTCATGTTGATCTTGCCGCTCGCCTTGAAGTTGAGGTCCTTGCCCTTGAGCTCGACGCTGCCGTCCTTCTTCATCGTCAGCTGCGCATCGCCGACCTTGATGACGAGCGTGTCGGTGATCTCGATGACGCCCTTCTTCTCGCCCTTCACCGACAGGTCGTCACCGGACGTCACGGACATCTTCTTGCCGGACTTCGCGGCGACGTCGACGTCTCCCTCGAGCGCGAGGTTCTTCTGTGCCTTCACGAGGACGTTCTTCGCGCACTGGAACTTGCCGCTGAGCCCCGCGGTGAACGTCATCGCACCCACCGCCGTGATGCTCCGCGAAGCACCGACCTGCTCGCTGTAGAGCCCGCCCACCTTCACGGATTTCATCGCGCCGACGATCTCGTCCGACTTGAGGATGACGGTGACCTTGCTCGTCTTCGAGATCGTCTGCTCTCGCTTGCCGCCGATCGTCTCGCTGACGTCCGACGTGACCGCGATGCTCTGCGTCTTCGAGACCGTCAAGTCCATCTTCCCAGAGATGGTCTCGGTGTGATCACCCCCGACGTCGATGGTCTTGTTCTTCGTGATGCTGTCCGTCAGGTTGCCCCCGATGCTGATCGATCGATCCACGCCGACCTGCAGCGTCTGGTTGTTCTCGACGGCGCTGTTCATGTCCTTCTGCGCGTGGACGTACAGTTCCTCCGACCCGCTGGAGTCCTCGAAACGAATCTCGTTGGACCCGTCGCCGCCGACGCTCGTCGTCTTGATCCCGCTCTGGGTCTTGCTGCCCGGCATCTCGTACGGGTACGCGTTCTTGCCGTTGTAGACGCAGCCGTTCACGAGCGGACGATCGGGATTTCCGCCGAGGAACTCGACGACCACCTCCATGCCGATGCGCGGCACGAATTGGAATCCCCAACCCGGGCCGGCCCAGTTCTGCCGCGCTCGGATCCAACACGACGACGTCTCGTTCTTCTTCGGATTCTCTTCCCAATGGAACTGGACCTTGATGCGGCCGTGCTCGTCGACGTGGATCTCCTCGCCGGGGGGACCGACGACGATCGCGGTCTCGGGGCCGTAGGCGCGCGGCTTCGTCGCGCGTCGGATCGGTCGCACCGGGACGTCGAGCGGCACGGCCGCGAACACGTTCTCGTAGCGAGCTGCCGCCTCTACGCGCCGATCGGGCGTGCCCAGCAGCGCTTCGGGACACAGCCCCCGATGCTCGACGCGGAGGATCGCCCACTTCGTCTCGAGGTCGGACCGATCGTGACGGTCGACCTCGAAGACGCCCGTGGGGCGGAACATGATCACGTTGCCCGTGCCGCGCGCCACCTTGCCGGGGCGTACGAGCCCCTTCAGGTGATCAGCCGCCCGGTCCGCTCCGTCGTCGGCGATGAAGCGCCGCAGATCGTGGCGATACACGCGACGGATCCGGTTCTTCTCGTCCTGGCCCGGAGACTCGCTGAACAGCGGCGAGTCGGGGTTCTTCCAGTCGAAGTCCATGTGCATCGTCGCCGTCGTCGTCGACTGCCGGCGATAGTCGAGCCCGCGGATCGACTCGTCCGACGCGTTGTCGGGCTGCGCGAGCACGATGGGGACCAAGGCGCTTCCGTCGACGTTCGCGATGTCCGCGTAGTCGGTGTTCTCGTAGGTGAGGAAGACGACCTCGTGGCCGACAGCGTCATCGTGCACGAACGAGTACGAGATGCCCTCCTCCTCGAGCAGTCGTGCGACGAAGTGGAGGTCCGACTCGCGATACTGCACGCAGTAGTCGCGCGGCTCGGTGCCCCGCGCCTCGGCCCCCAAATCGAGCGTGCGGCCGTAGTCGCCGAGCGCGGGCTCGAGCACCTTCTTCACGATCTCGAGGACGCTCATGTCCTGGAAGATCCGCGAGTTGATCTGGTGCTCGAGGAGCGCGAGCGCCGGCACCACGCGCACGTTCACCATGAGCTGGTCCTCGGTCGCACCGAGGTACTCGACCTGATCGATGATGCCGTACACGCTGCGTACGCGCTCGCCTCGGCTGATCTCGAGGTGACACTCGGAGCCGAGGAGGTCGTCGGTCGTCGCATCCAAGTCGTGCGTGACCAGCTCGAGCTCCAGCTCGAACGGCGCGTCGATCTCCTCGACCAGCCGCATCCGGTGCACCTGCAGGCCGGACGGCGGTGCAACGTCGCACACGAAGAGATAGTCCACCCGCTCGATCTGTGGTTGGTTCATGGCTGATCCGCTAGACGTACTGTTTCTCGACGACTTCGGTGAAGTCGATGTCGTCGATGATGTGATGACACGAAAGCGTGGTGTGCCAGACGACGATCACACGTGGATGCTCGGGCTCGATAACGACGGTGTCGATGTGAGCACGGTGCTCGAACGAACGTCGTCGAGCATGCGTGGTGAAACCGAAGTAGTGTTTGGGGACGTCGAACCGTAGGGTGCCGGACGCCGTCATGCCGAGCACGACGATCGGCTCGCCGCCGCGCAGGTGCGGTGCGACTTGCTGATCGACCGGTGCGCACTGCAGCCACAGTGGATTCCAATCCTCTGGCAAGAGCGGCTTGCGGCGCTCGAGCCACGCGGCGTCGTACGTTCCCTGATGGCCGAGCCGCGGCTCCCAGAAGCTGCACAGCGCCCCGAAACCGGCAACCACTTCGCGCCCGTCGAGAGGCGTCACGTTGGGGACCGGTTGTCCGACGCGATGCGACGCGCGCGCGACCACGCCGGTTCCGACCGTGTTGCGCACGTCGATTCGATGGTTCGCGGGATCGGGATCGACGTGGTCGTAGCCACCCCACGCGCGCTCGTACGTGATCGGCATCTTCGTGAACGGCAGAGGCGGCGATGCGACCACGCCCCCGACCAGGTCCCGCTCGAACCGACGATCGCCCTGCACCAAGAGCGACTTCGTGCCGACCGGGGTGCCGAGCCCCACGGTCATGCGGGTGGTCGGGCGTCCTTGGGCGGCGTGCGCACAGCCGTTCACGAGGATGTCGGTGCGCTGCTTCCCGGCCACCAGATCGGCTTCGTAGACGAGACTCGAGGTTCCGTCGTCGCCGCTGTAGACGGGCGCTGCGAGAACGTCGACCTGCTCGGCAGACGGTGATGTCGATCCGTCCGGCGCGATGTCGAACGTTCCCTTCACGACGACCACCCAGTGACGTTCGCCCCGCTGGTCGAGGACGATCACGCGGTCGACCTTAAACTGAGTCGGATTGGCTAGTTCCCACACGGTTGCGTCTTGTCGACCGACCCCTCACTTGCTAGCGTAGCTTGCTGCCTTGACCGTCGTCACGCAAGCCACGGTGCCGCCTGAAATGCTTAAAGCATTCCAGTGTGCGGTGAAGGAATGCGACAAGAAGCCGCTCACGAAGGCGCAACAGAAGGAGGTCGCCGCCGCGGGTGGCAAGCGGTGTGCGAAGCTCGGCGAGATCAAGCACGCGTGCGTCGACGAGAAGATGTCGAAGGATCCGGACTGTCGTACCGAGCGGACCTACGACATGAAGCAGCGTCCGCCGCGGGTCATCCGCGATGCGAGTGGTGCGGAGACGTCGGGCTACCACGCCGCGAAGGCAGCGATCATCGCCGCGGGCATGCCACTCACGAAGGGCCGATACAAGCGGCCCGACGCCATCTTCGGCAAGCGGGCCCCGTACCACGTGTTCGATGCCAAATTCCCGTGCTCGGCGAAGGTGCGGTCCGGCAAGATCGACGCCGTCAACCTGTCGGCCCGAGGCGCGACCGGTGACAGCCGCATGTCCGCATGGCAGCGTGCGAACTACCAGAAGATCGCTGATGGGTCGTCGAAGACGAAGGGCACGGTCACGGCGGTGAGCCCAGCGGACGCCGCCGGCGTCAAGTGCTAGAACCGCAGCAGTCGTGAGCGCGAGCCCTGCCAGCACCGCCGAGCGGTTCTCCATCCCGCTGCCGCTGGATGGCGAGCACCCGACCATCGGCGCGGCACTGCGAGCGGACATCCGCCTCTACTTCGACGTCCCGTTCGACGAGATCGTGGACGATTTCCTGCCGGTGTTCGACGAGCTCTGGACCTGGTGCGGGCGCCCACGCTTCGCCTGGTGGAAGAACGAAGGCATGCCGATCTGGGAGCGCATGCGTCCGCGCACCCCGTTCACGCTGCACTCGGCGCTGGGCCGCGGGCTTCCGCGCAACCTGGGCCTGTTCACCGCAAAGGGGGTCGAGTCGGCGGAGGGCGAGAATGCCCGCTTCCAGGTGGCGGACACCGCGATCTCGGCGCGGTGGTACACGCGCGGCGGCACATTCGCCGGCGAAGGTGCGGGTGAGCTGCGCGCGCTCGATCGATGGCAACGCATGACCGACGATCCTTCCGAGTGGCGCGGACGCGTGCTCGCACTGTGCGATGCGCTCCCGGTGAAGAGCGGCGTTGCGGGATTCGTCGCGGAGCAGGAGGGACTGCCGCGCGTCGAGATGGCGAGGCTGTACGGTGTCGCGATGCGGCACCCGGGCGTCGATCTCGACAACGACTGGACGTTGTCGATGGCGGCCCCGCATGCGATCAAGGGCGTGAGTTGGTTGACCGTGCTCGGACGCGCGGCGGCCGACCTGCTCGGTGGAGTCGAGGCATTGCGGGCCGCACTGCCGGCCCCGATCGCCGTGCACGAGACGAAGCACGCGATCGTCGTCGAAGCGGGTCCGGCTCCCCGAGTCGGCGACGTCAACCGCGGCGATCGTCTCGACGAGTACCGCGCCGTCTATGCCGTGGTGCGAGACCTGCATCAACCGATGGTCGAGGCCGCGATTCCGTTCCAGATGGGCCGGCCCGACGATCCACAACGCACCGAGGCGTGGCTCCGACGCTTCGACCCGGGGAGCCCATGAGCACCGCGAAGAAGAAGCCCGCCGCGAAGCGGACGACGGCGAAGAAGGCGACGGCGGCGAAGCCGACGAAGACGAGCGACGACTGGACCGTGTCGTTCCAGAAGCTCGACTATACGGTGGCGACCGTCCTCGGTGTCGCGCGCTTCTACTTCCGCGCCGGCACGAAGGACGTGCAAGCCGCGGCGGCGAAACAGTTCGACCGCTGGCAGGCGGACCTCGATGCGATGAAGTGGCCGTGGTGGCGCCGCTACGATCGCGAGGAGTGGCAGAAGGTCGACGGCCGCACGCCGGGCGTCGTCGCGAAGTACCTCGAAGGGGCGGGCAAGGACAGCCGAGGTCTACGATTGATCGATCTTCCGGAGCCCGAGACGAACCCCGACCGGATCGCGATGCATGCCCGCACGCGAGAGCTGGAGGTCGTCGTGCATGGCCGCGGTGGGATCCTCTTCAGCAGTCGGGCGAGCCTGCTGCAGGCGATGATCCCCAGCGAGGAGTTGCAGCGGCATGCCGAGGCGTGGCTCCGGCGCACGCTCGATGTCTGCGAGACGCTGCCCGTGCAGAGTGGAGTCGTCGGCTTCGTGTTGAACGAGGGCACGCTTCGCACCAAGGACAAGGCCGTGGACCGCCGCATGCGCGAGTTGCTGGCGTCGAGCCCGACCATCGACATCGCCGAGGATCTCACCGACGTCCTCGTGAAACCCGACCGGATCCGCGGCGTCGGATGGCTGACGGTGCTGGGCACCGACGCCGAGAAGGTGGTGGGTGGTGAAGCACGACTGCGGCGCGAGCTACCGCGCGCCGTGGTGCTGCATCGCACGAAACACGCGCTCGTCGTGCAGGCCGGTCCTCGGCCGGTGCTCGGCGACGGAGCGCTCGACGCCTATCGCGACACCCATCGCGCGCTCGAGCGCGCCATCGCACCGGTCGTTGCACTGCTGACACCCGAGGGCAAGGCGCTCTTCACGAGGCTCGGCTGACATGGCTCCCCCTGTCGTCGTCGCGTTCGACCCCGGGTACGACGGACCCATCCGCATCACCGTCACGCTCGGTCCGTGGCGACACGACATCGACGGCGCCAACCTCATCGAGCTGGTCGATGGCCTCCTGCTCCTCGCCGACCGCGGGGCGTTCGTGCGGCCCGACCTGCATCCGGTCGATGCACTGGCTCGCGTGAGGGGGACCCGCCACGCGGAGCCTACCCAGTACATCTGGGAGGTCGACGTACGCGGTGTCGATCACCGGTTCGCGCAGATCTTCCGCAATCAGATGGCGATGTTCGAGGCGGTGTTCTGCCCCGTCGCGCACGCGAGCCTCGAGATGACAGCCGCGCCACATCCGCGGCTGCCCCGGCCGCTGCCGCCGATCGACGGCCTCGCCGTCGAAGAAGGAAAGGTCTATCCGGAGCGCTCGCGGAAGCTCGGCTTCGGCGTCGCGGTGGGAGCCGTAGCCGACTACTCGACGGAGCGACGCGCCGAGGTCGAGCTCACCGGCATGTTCGACGACGACACGCTCGCCCGCTTCCGCGAGTGGTTCGATCACTGGGCGAAGACGCTCGACTGTGCGTACGCCTCGTCCGAACAGGCGGTCGCGACGGGTCGATGCGCGATCTGGGACTTCGGCACCGACATCCTCGACGACGTCTCGTTCGAGACGACGCTCGGGTACTGGGGCGCGCCGGAATGCGCGTGGGACAGCTACGTGAATCTCGTCGGCCGGGTCGACGCCGAGATGGCGAAGGTGGCCGAGGTGAGGATCTACTGACGACGCCTGCCGGCGGCGCCGCTCACATCGTGTTCTTCTTGTTGTTCGACATCACGTCGCCGAGGAGCTGCACCGCCTTGCCCTCGACCTTGACGTCCATCGAGCCTGGTCCGACGAACTCGGTCTTGTCGTGGGTGCTGGCGGAGATCAATCCGCCACCGGTGCCCTTGCTCGCGACGTCTCCCTTGCTCTTGAAGCTCGCGCCCTTGAGCGCGACCTTCTTGCCCATCATCTTCACCTTGTCGGAGTAGCCATCGGGTGAGTCGTCGGACTTCCCGATGTTCGGCAACGGCGTCGGCACGAACGGCGCCGGTGGGCCCGGCATCTTGCACACGTTCGGCATCGCCGCGATCTTGAGGCCGCTGCTGTTCTCCGTGACCGGAGTCTTCGGTGGGTTCACGGAGACGCTGACCATCGAGACCTACCCTTCGAGGTGGAGCACCACGACGCCACGGCGACCGCTCTCGGACCCGCACCATACCATGGGCCACGCGCCGGGAGAGAAGCCGCGGGCGTGGTGGAGCAGCGGCAATGTGGCCAGGAGCGCGCCCGTGGCCGCGCCAGTGCTGCCCCACGAGCTGGCCGGCGCGATGTAGTCGACGGCGTCGGCGAACGCCGCTGCGGGCGCGCGGAGGATCGCAAACGAGAACTCGTGCTCGCGATAGCGCTCGCCGTCCATGTCGCAGTACTGCTTGGTGATCGTCGCACCAGCCCGCGTGGACGCGAGCTTAAATCCGAGGCCGAGCGCTTCGCCGGTGCAGACCGTCTCCGTGTGCATGCGCGCCGGTTCCTGGGTGGTCACGACGGAAGCGATCCACGCAAGCGGTCGGAGGCCACTGCCGCGCGCGAAGCCGGAGCTGCAGATCGCGAGCATTCCCGCGCCCTCGCCCGGCGGGAAGCCCCAGCGATGCGTGACGCCGAGCGTGCGCGCCTGCGCATCGAGCTCCTCCAGGCGATCGGCGTCGATCCACGAGTCGACGCCGCCGACGATGCAGAGCTCGTTCGTGCGGCGCTGGACGAGGTCCAGCGCGCGCTCGAGCGCGACGATCGCCGACGCGTTGCCCTCTGGGATCGCGGTGACCTGTGGCTGGCACCGACCGACGAGCGGGGCCGCGAGGCGCTGGCACAGCCGATCGACGTCGGCGGGCGCGAGCCCGTAGGGCGGCTCCGGCAGGCCGAGGATGATCGGCACGACCTGCTTCGGCAACGGCGGCAGGCCCTCGAACACCTCTGCGAGCGCGCTCGCAGCGAGCGCGTGCATCCGCTCGCGTCGATCGATCGCGTCGAGCGTGGTGTCCATGCACACCTTGAACGGGTCGCCGGCGGCGTCGACCATGAACGGATGCTCGGCGATGCGGGTGATGCCGGCATGCACCGCGGCAGCCGACGACGGCGCACGCAGTCCCACGGCCGTGCGCGCCCCGAGGGCGACGATGCAGGCGGTCATCGTGGGCGTGGCCATGGTGCGATCACGAGATCCGGGCGAACGGGCGGTTGCCGTCGATGGCGCCCGCGCTGCCGAGCATCGACATGTGCGGGCGTTGTTGGGCCGACATCCCCCGCGTGGGGATGCGAATCGTGCCACGCGTGCGGATGGCGAGCTCGAGCGCGAGCGCGGCGCGTCGTCGCATCGTGGTGTGCGCGAGGACGTGGAGGTAGTCGCTCGCATCCGCGAGCGGGCGGCCTTCGTGCACGCGCACGCGCGGGTCGTAGCGCGGGCGAAGCTCGGCCCATGCGGACGGGAAGGCCTCCGCGATCGGCAGCGGGAGCCCGTCGTCCGGCGCGGGCGCGAGATCGGCGTCGAGATCCTCGGCGGGCAGCGGCGCCTCGAGATCGTCGGCCGGCTCCTCGGCGGGAAAGTCCTGCCACAGCCGCGCGTCGTCACGTCCCAGTCCCGTGATGCCGACGATCGCTTCTGCCGCGAGCGCACCGACGTCGTCGTCGGCGAGCCATGGCATGAGGCGCTCGACCGCATCGATGCGGCCCGTGAAGCCGAGCGCCCAGATCGCGTCGGCGCGCGTCGTCTCGTCGGCCAGTCGCGCGGCGAGCACGTCGATCGCCGGGGCCTCGCCGACGAGCGCAATCGCCTGCATGCACGCGCGCGTCGCGACACCTGCAGCACCCCGGCGCGCGACGTCGAAGGCGCGCGCGTAAGCGCCGGCCGAGCCGTGCACGAGCGCCGTGGTGATCGCAGCGCATTGAACGGCCGGATCGGCGTCGTCGACGAGATGCTCCGAGATGTGCAACGCGGCGGCACGAGGCGCCATGATCGCGATGCGCACCGCGGTTTCTCGCACGCCGGGCTCGGTCGCCTGCGCCCCGCGTTGCACCCATGCGGCGACGTTCGGGCCCGGCATGCCGCCGCGGGCGGCGATGATGGGCAGGAGTGCGGCCTTCACCGGGTCATCGGCGCGCTCGATGCGATTGAGCACGCGCGCCGACACGTCGAGCCGCGGCGCCGCCTCGAGCGCGCGCACGATGCCGTCCTGCGCCGCACCCGGCGGCAGCTCCACCAATCGCGCGAGCACGCGATCGAGGTTCGCGGCCTCGGTACCGACGATCGACGCGGATGTCGCGGCGGCGACGAGCGTCGGCTCCTCCGCGTCGGGCACCAGCACCGGGAGCAGCAGCTGCTCCGCGACGACCGGCCCACCGACCGCGAGCGCATCGACGTGGGCGAGCAGCCGAGCTTCGAGCCCGCGGGCGAGGCCGTCGAACGTCTGCAGCCCGCTCGCGTTGTCGAGCTCCCACTGCTCGAACAGGAATTCGGCCTCGCCGAGGTGCTCCTCGACGACGTCCCAACGCACGAGATCCCGCGGGTCCGGCATCGCGCGGACTAGTTGATCTGCACCGAGCCGCCGCGGATCCGATTGCGGCCGCGGGCGCGCGTCTCGACCTCGACGCCACGGATCACGATGCGACCATTGCGACGCAACGTGATGGAGGCCGCACCGCAGCGCAGCTCGACCTCGTCCTTGCCCTCGAGCACGACGCGCTTGCCGTCGACCCGAGCGGTCGCCGGCTCGGCGTCGGGGGCTTGCAGGAGCCCCACCACGATCGGGCGATCGAGCCAGCTCTGCTCGAACACGAGGAGCACGCCGCGCGACTCTGCGCTCGCAGCGGCGACGACCTCGCGCTCGAGCGGGATCGTCGTGCGCGCGAGCACCGGACCGCCGGGGTTGCCGGGAAAGTCCACCCACGGACCGGCGGCGTCCATCCGAACGATCCGACCGACCACCGGGGCCACCGCGAGCTGCACCAGCGCGGCCACCGTGTCGCGTTCGGAACCACCACGTCCTCGTTCGTCGCCGTCGGCCATCCCCATCAAGCTCGCACGGCGAACGGGCCGCCGCAATGGCGACGACCGTCGCTACCGGGTGCGGCGGCGTCGTTTTAAGGATGCGAGCCCGACGAGCACCAAGGCCGCACCGCTGGGCCGTGCGCGATCGCTCGCGCATGCGCAGCCCTTCTCGGGGTCGTCGAGGCCACTCGAGTTGCCACCCGAGCCCTCCTCGCCCGATCCATCGGTCTGCGCGTCGTCGTCTCCGGATTCGCCGTCGCCGTCGCTGTCGCCCGCACTCGCCGAGCCACCGTCGCCGCTCTCGTCGCTGCCGGCCATCGTGTCGGCCGCCTCGCCCTCGACCACGATCGTGATCGAGTGGGTCGTGATCTGATCGGCCTGGTCCTCGATCTCGCCGGTGAACGTGTACGTGCCCGGATCGAGCCCGACGATCTTGAACTCGAGCGCCCGATCGTAGTCGACCTGATCGACGAGCACCTCGCCGGCCTCGTCCTCGATCACGAGCTTCCACCCGTAGCCGCCGTAGTCGTCCCACGGCTCGAAGCCCACGAGGATGTCTTCGCCCACCTGGTACACGCTGCCGTCGGGCGGATACGTCAGCTCGATCGTCGGCGGCACCTCGTCGGGGCCGGCGGGCGCGTAGATGATGCCGATCGTCGCGCTGTCGTTCTGGAAGTCACCGTCGCCGCAGTGGCACTTGTTCACGCCCTGGCAGCCGTTGCTCTGCCCCTGCACCGCGAACGTCTCCTGGCAGTTGCTGCCGAAGATCTTGTCGCCACCGCCCTCGTAGCTCATGATCCGATCCGCGCCGAACGTGTGCTCGAGCCCGTAGGTGTGCGCGACTTCCTGGCTCACCACGTTGGCCTGGCTCGTCGCCGGCTCGGTGTTCGTGAACGAGTAGCACACGTTGCGCTGGCCGAAGTCCTCGCAGTCGATGGGCGCGACGCCCGACGACGCGCCCGCCGAGGTGTCGGTGTAGTGTCCGCCGACCATCGCCATCGTGTACGGCACGAGCTTGCGGGGGCGCGTCTCGTAGACGACGCGCAGCGCCCACGCGGCGAAGTCGGCCTGCACGGCCTGCGCCACGGCGACCGCCTTGGGCTCCCCGCCCGTGAAGGCGGGGTACTCGTGGCCGGTCCTCGCGATCTGCGACTTGTTCTCCGCGGAGTTCTCCGCGCCGGTGCTCAGCACGCCACCGGTGAAGTTCAGATAGATCGTGCCGCGGCGCGGGTACTCGCCGCCCTTGCGCGAGTCGCCCTCGTAGATCCCGGCGGGCACCTCGTCCGGGTACGCGCACGAGTCGGCGGGGATGTTCTGCGGATCGGGGCCCGCGGTGAGGCCCGCATCGCCGACCATGAGCGCGCCGTCGCGCACGCCTTCGGGCACGACCATGTCGTCGATCTGATCGAGACCGTCCGGCAACGCGTGCGTGGCTCGTTCGCTGCGGCGCGGCTCACCGACGTGCTCGTCGAGATCCTCGAAGCGCACCGTGGGCGCGACCTCGACGTCCACGAGCGGGCGGCGCTCGCCGTCGACCGTGCCGGCCGCCACGTCGATGACGACCGGCTGCGTTCGCGGCTGCGCGTACGGATTCTGCACGCGAGAGCCCTCGGTGGCCGCGGCGGCGACCGACGAGGCGACGGGCGCGAGCGCGAGCACGACGAGCGGCCACGACGTACGCATGTCCACCGCAGCATAGCGGCGTCGCGGCCGACTGGCCGGCACGCCCCCTGCGCCCGCGTTCGCGCGCGCCCGCGGCCGCTTCCACGAGCTGTGGGTTGGCTCACTGGATCGCGAAGCCGCGTTCTGCATACTCGTCGTCGTCATGATCGGGGCTGGGCGTCACTTCGAGTGGAAGGACGTGGTGTTGTGGCCGTGGGCGCCGGTCGCCTGGGTGCTCGCGTTCGGGTGGATGATGCTGATCGCCCTCGTCGCGCTGCCGATCACCTTCTTCGTCCCGTTCGAGCGCTTCCAGATGATCTGGCCCCATCCCCAGGTGGGCTGGACGCTGCTCGTCACGCTCAGTCGCTGGAAGGTCACGTACGACCCGCGATTCGATCGCAAGCGCGCGAGCATGTACGTGCAGAACCACGTGAGCGCGCTCGATGCCCATTGCGCGTGTGCTGCGATTCCCACGCCGCTGTGCGGATTGGAGAATGCGTCGCATCTCAAGCTGCCCGGCTACGGGTGGATCATGCGGCTCGCGAACGCGATCGCGGTGGAGAAGGGCGCGGGTCGCTTCGCGAAGATCGCGAGCGACATCAAGGAACGCGCGAACCGCAACATCTCGATCCTCGTCTTCCCCGAGGCCCACCGCACGACCGACGGCAAGGTGCGGCCGTTCAAGCGCGGCGTCTTCCAGATCGCGCGCGATGCCGGCATCCCGGTGGTTCCGCTCGCGGTGCGTGGCATGTTCGAGATCCTGCCGAAGGGCACGCTGCTCATCCGCCCCGGCAAGATCGAGATCTACATGGGGCCGCAGATCGAGATGGCCGGCCTCACCGACGAGCAAGTGGAACAGGTGGCCGAGTTCGTGCGCGACACGATCGTCGCGTGGGTCGAGCGGCGCGAGACGATGGGCGAGCTGCCCGACTTCCTGCGCGCCCGCAGCAGCTCCGGCGACGCGGCGAACGAGAACACGAGCGAGAGCGAGACGGCCTAAACCCGTTCGCGCTCGAGGTAGTCGAGGAAGCGCTGGAGCGCGACGTGGGTCGCGGTGGCGTCGCGCAGGTACGTGCGGCGCGAGCTCGCGGCGAACGACGCTCCGATCGCGGCGCCTACGGCCAGCGGCACCAGTGCGACCGGGACCGTCGCCACGGCGATCGCGACGGCGGTGCCGATCGTCGTCCAGGCACCGAGCCCGATCACGGCGCCGCGCACTCGACTCGTGCGACGCGGCTCGAGGTCGGCCTCCAGCCGCACGTGCACGAGCCCGGTGCCGCTCGGCTCGACGCGCACGGTGACGCGGCGCGCGACGCCGAGTCGCATGCGGCCACCGACGTCGAAGAGCCGACGCGCGCGCAAGAGGAGCGACTCGGGGTTCTCCCACACGATCGTGTCGCCGAGGTTGCGCTCGATGCGGAACAACTCCGCGCGCAGCCACGCGTCGATCGCCGCCTGCACCTCGTGGACGGGTCCCGGTACGGAGCGGGCCGCGACGACCAGGGCGGGGCCGAACACGCGATCGACGAGGCCCGGTGGCGAGCTCGGCTTCGCGAGCGCTTCCTGGCGCACCTGCACGAGCGCGCGCTCGACCGTCTCGGGCGGGATGCCGATCTCGCTCGCGAGCCGGCGGACGTCGGCGACCGCGAGCGCCTCGCCGCTCGCGGCGGACTCGCGCTGGTGCAGCTCCACGGCGCGACGCAGCACCTCGTCGGCCTCGCGTCGCGACAACGTCTCGTCGGAGTCCGCCATCGTTCACGGGGTGCAGTGGACGTCGACGAGCGTGACGCCCTCGTCGTAGATCTGCTGGTCGGCGAAGCGATCGCGCAGGAGCTCTTCCAGCCGAGCCGCGATCCGCCAGCTCGCGCGCTCGTCCTGGCGAATGATGGTCATCGCGTTGCCGCCCTTCGTGCGCCGCAGCGCGAGGTCGAGCCCGCCGCCGCCCTCGTCCCACCACGCCGTGCGTGCCTGGGCGACCGATGGGATCACGCCGCACGACGTCCACGTCGTGGACAGCGGGTCGGTGCGGTAGCAACACCGGTTGATCACCGCGCCGGTCTCGTCGGCGTCGCCCGCGATCTCGAGCTCGAAGACGCTGTAGCGATCGAGCAGCTTCACCAGCACGCTCTGCCGTCGCACCGCATCGTCGCCCGCGGCGAGCCCGGCGATCGTCGCCTGGGCGGTCGTCTTCAGCTCGGCGATCGTCGCGTCGCGCTCCCGCAGCCGCTCGCGCACGGCCTCGAGCTCGGTGCCGTCGGCGGCGTCGCGCAGCTCGGCGTCGCGCTGCGCCAGCGTTCGCTCGGTGTCCTCGAGCTCCTGCGCGAGCGAGGCGGCGTCCTTCGTCGTCTCGTCGAGCCGCTGCTCCTGGATCGTGGCGAAGACGAACAGGACGACCATGAACACGTCGAGCAGCGGCAGCAGATCCAGGCGATGACGCGCGCGCCTCATCCGGCCGCGTCTCCACCTTCGGGTGCGGGGCTCACCTCGAGCCCCACCAACAACGCCTCGCGAACGAGCTGGCGCGCGCGCTCGAACAGGCTCTCGCATCGGCCCGCCACGGTGGACAGCGCGAGCGCGCCGACGAGCCCCCAGAACGTGGTGCCGAGCGCCATCGGCAGGCCCGCGCGGAAGCTGTCGAGGTCGGTGGGATCGGAGCTGACGAGCGCGAACACGGTGCCGAGGATGCCGAGGTGCACGGCGTACTGGGCGAAGCGATCGATCCACGCCGTCTTCACCTCGAGCTCGAGCAGTGTGCGCGCGGCCGGCTCGACGCGATCGCCCGCCATGAGCCGCGCGATCTCCTCGAAGGAGAGATCGACGACGGGTGCGGCCTCGAGCCGCTTGCGGATCGGGTGATCGGGTGCGAGCTGGCGGCCGACGTTGCGCAGCACCTTGAGCCCGCCGCGCAGCTCGTCGAGCTTCGCGGTGCCCCGCGAGTACCACGACCACGACGCGGTCATCATGCCGAGCACGATCACCAGGACGGCGATGCTCAGCGGATCGAACAGCGCGTCGACGAGCATTCGCTACTCCGCCCGCACGACGACGTCACGGAAGCCCTTCGCGTCGAGGCACTTCTTCAGCGCGTCGACGGCGGCGTGCGTTCCGAGCGTACCTTCGACCTCGACCTTCTGTTCCTTCGCGTCGGCCGGCAGCGCGGCGCACACCTCGTCGCACGGCGCGGGCGCGTTCTCGCCGTGGCGGCACCGATCGCCGTCCACGACGATGCGCAAGGCCGCGCCGGCGGCGGGCTCGGTGGTCGCGGGTGCGGCTTTCGACGACTCGCTCGGAGCCGTCGACGGTGCGCCGCCGACCCCCAGGCCGGGGATGCACCCGCGCAGCCACGCGATCGCGAGCGCGACGATGCCGGCGAGCAGGCCGAGTCCCACCAGGCGTCCACCGCCGCCCTTGCGTTCGTCTCTCTTCGCCATGGCGGAGCGAACGATCGCGCAACGCGATCGTTCGCGCAAGCGTCATCGCATCGAGAACGTGCTGCGGTAGTCGGCGAATGCACCCGCGACGTCGCCCTCGTCGAGACCGAAGTCCGCGAGCCGATAGCGGTGCACGCCGTGGCGGTCCTTGCCGTGCCCGCGCAAGGCCTCACGCATGCGGGCCTCCGTCTCGGTGCTCGCGGCGAGGCCGGCGCGCGCTTCGATCGACTGCGCGACGGCGACGGGGTCGCGCACGATGTCGTCGTAGCGCACGTCGACGACGTCGTCGCCGAACGAGGACCGCGCTGCCATGGCGCGCTCGACCATGCGCTTGCCCTTGCGCAGCCACGTGCGGCCGATCTCGTGGGGATCGACGTCGTCGCTGAACACGCCGCGGCCGTGGGCGATCATGCTGCAGAAGCTGCCGACCACGTCCTTCGGATCGCGGTGGGTCCACACCACGAGCGGGCGGTCGAGCACCTTCGGCAGCTCGTCGAGCCACTCGAGGTGATGGGGCGTCTTCAGCACCCAGCGCCAGTCCGCGCCCGCGGGCGCGCGCTTGGACTGCAGCACCTTCAATGCGCGCGCCATCGATCGATACGCGGGGCCCTGGTCGACCCCCTCGAGCCACGCGGCGTAGCTCGGCACGCGCATCGTCGCCTCGGCGACCGTGCTGCGGAACGCGAGGTCGAGCAGCAGGATCTCCTCCTCCGGGCCGCACGCGTCGATGGGATGCACGGCGAAGAAGTCGGGCGCCATGTAGCGCAGCGCGGCCTCGCTGCGCCGCGCAGCGCCGATGCGGCGGGTGCCGTCGTCGTCGCGCGCGTCGGCGGCCACGGGCATCAGCGCTTCCCAGCTCGAGAGCGCGCGGATGCGGTTCGTGTCGCTCGCGAGCAAGCGATGGAGCAGCGTGGTGCCGGTGCGCGGCAGGCCCACGATCACGATGGGACGCCGAATCGACGCCTGGTCGATCTCCGGGCGGTCGCGCACGAGCGCGTCGAGTCGCAGGCGGGTCGAGAGCGTAGAGACGATCCGCGTGCGCGTGATCAGCCGACCGAGCGCGTGCAGCCGGGCCTCGTCCTCGATCGATGCGACGAGGCGGGAGAGCGCCTCCAGGCTCGACGAGTCCTCGAGCGGCGGCAGACCGGTGCGCTTGGCGGCGGCGGCGACGAGCGATGCGACCGCGAGCGACGGGCGCAACGGGCCGTGCTCGGCGATCGCCCCGAGCACGCGATTCGCGGCGCGCAACAGCCGAGGCCGATACGGGTGGCGATAGTCCGTGGAGGTCTCGTGGGTCATGCGAGCGACTTCACCTCGTCGACGTGCACGACGCGGCACTGCGGTTGGGGCGGATCGCCCTCGAACCGCACCCAGCGGAAGCACATCGTGCCGAACGCGTGGCCGGCGGTCTCCAGCCAGTTCGAGACGCCCGGATCGCGAGGGGCCACGACGACGCGCCAGTTGCCGTCGTCGCGTCGCTTCGCGATGAGGCTGTTCGTGTGGATCCGGAAGTAGCGGTAGTCGAGCGACTCCATCCAGTGGTTGCCGAGCTGGAAGTTCCAGTGGTCGCAGGGCGCCGGCGTGACGTCGATGACGAGCGCCTCGTCGGGGCCGAGCCGCCAGTACGAGTGGTAGTACGCGACGTCGGCGAGCCCGCCCACGCGGTTGGAGGTCTCCTGGTCGAAGCGCGGCAGGAGATTGGTGTGCGCCTGGAACATCCGCGACCAGCTCGCGAACAACATGCCTGCGCCGTTCACGAACATGCCGACGCTCTTCAGGCCCTCGTCGAGCATCGGCGCCGTGAGTGGATCGGGGCGGGGATCGCCGCCGACCCGCTCGATGCGCATCTCGGCGAGCTTCTCCTCGGGCACGAGCCGCAGCTGGCGGACGATGAGCGTGCCGGTCTCGGGCTGCATCGGCAGCCAGCTCTGCCCGGGCTCGAGCACCGGCGGCTGCTCGGACGCGACGATCACCTCGAACGAGCCGTCGTCGCGCACCGCGAGCGTGCTCGTGTCGATCTGCCCGGTGGGCGGCATGCCGGCGCCCTTGCCGAAGTGACCGATCTGGGTCGCGAAGGACAGCACGCGCACGGTGCCGCGCGTGCCGACGATCCGATAGCGGTACGCGCCGCTGATCGCTGCGTTCGCGTACACGGCGTCGGGATTGTCGGCGCCCATCTTCGCGGTCTCGTGCACGACGCGTTGCAGCACGGGCGCGCGCGGGTCGTTGTGCTCCACGAACGTCTGCAGCGCCGCGCGAGCGAGTCGGCTGAGATAGCGGAAGCCCTCCGCACGCGTGAGCGGGTCGTCGGGTTGATCGCGCAGCACGAGGTTGCCGGCGTTCTTCAACATGTCGCACAGCTCGTTCCAGCTGGTGCCGTCGATCACTCGTCGCGTGGTGTCGTCCGTCATCGTGTGCCCTGGGGGTGCGGGAGAGGATGCCCTGCTTCGGCGAGGATGCGCTCGGCCTCGCGCCAGAGCCTCGCGCCGCTCTCGGGATCGCGGGCGTCGGCGCGGGGGTCTCGGCGCCGCTGCGCGTGCAGGTAGACCCCGGTCTCGCCCTCGATCTCGCGCGCGGCCGCGAGCCACACGGCGGGCACGGCCGCGACGTCGGGCTCCTCGAAGAACGCGCGCATCACGAGATCGAGCGCGGGCTTGGCCCAACGCGGCGCCTCGCGCCCGATGTCGGTGCGCACCGCTCCGGGGCAGAGCGAGTGCACGGACGCGCGGCCGTCCATGCGGCGCGCGAGCTCCTCGGTCCACGTCTGCAAGAGCAGCTTGCCGACGCCGTACTGCTCGACCGCCTCGCGCATGCCCCACTCGCGGAATACGCCGAGCGAGCCCCAGTCGATCGGCGGCGCGCTGCGATGCGACTCGCTCGACACCACGACGATGCGGGCACCGGGCGAGATCACGCCGTGCTCGAGGAGCCTGCGGACGAACAGGACGTTCGCGAGGAAGTTGACCTGGAAGCTCTCGTCGAAGCCGTCCTTCGTGCGCCGCGCGCGACTCGGCACGATGCCCGCGTTGAGCACGAGCACGTCGAGCGCGACGTGCTCGCGTGCGAGTCCCTCGGCGAGCGCGTCGACGCACTGGAGGTCGCCGAGGTCGAGCTGCATGGGGACGATGCGCGCGTGGCGAGGCGCGGTGCGGGCGACGATCTCGGCCGCCGTGTCGCCGCCGCTGCGACACGCGAGGCCCACGTCGGCACCGCGGCGCGCGAGCTCGCGCGCGATCGCGAGGCCGAGGCCGCGATTGGCTCCCGTGACGAGGCAGGCCTTGCCGTCGAGTCGATCCTCGGCGGACAGTTGCAACGTACGCTTCCGACCGCGGAAGCGGTCGAGGATCCCCCCCACCGTGGCCACCAGCGCACCGTCGTATCTCGGACTCATCGGATCCCGTACGGGGCCGAGCGTACGCAGGACCGACGGCGCAGGGCACGCGGTGCCGCGCGTGCGCGGACGCGTGCCGTGGGTGGGCGCCGGCGTGGGGCTGCTGCGCGATCCCACTCGGTTCCTCGCGGACACGCGCGCGCGCGTGGGCGAGACGTTCGTGCTCGAGGCGTTCGGCTTCGAGCTGCTCTTCGTGTTCTCGCCCGCCGGCGTGAAGAGCCTCTACAAGCTGCCCGAGTCGCACGCGAGCTTCGCCGCGGCCACGCGCACGCTCATCGGCTTCAAGCTGCCCGATGCGCTGCTCGGCGGCGACATGGGGATGTTCCACCGGCTGTTCGTACGCGATCGCGTGGACGGCTATCTCGCGCACATGCGCGACGCCGTGCGGGCCGATCTCGCTGCGCTCGGCGACGTGGGCGAGCTCGAGATCTTCGCGCACATGAAGACGCTCGTGCATCGCGTCGCGTTCCGCTGCTGGGCGGGGCGCGAGGCCGCCTCTCCGCGCTGGCTGGGCCAGCTGATCGAGCTGTTCGAGCGCATCGATCCCGAGGAGGCGTTCGTGCACCCGGGGCGCATGTTCGTGACGTTCGCGACCCGCAAGGCGCCCGAGCGGCGCGCGCTCGCGGAGATCGAGTGCATCCTCGCCACGATTCGGCGCGAGCGCTTGCGCACCGGCCATCGCGAGGGTGACATGCTCGAGTCGTTGCACGAGGCGTACGCGGACGCGCCCGAGCGGGAGCGCGATGCCCTGGTCGCGCGCGACATCGTGATCCTGCACCTCGCGTCGCAGTCGAACCTGTATGCCGCGCTGTCGTGGACGCTCGTGAACCTGCTGCTGCGTCCGTCGCTCTTCGCCGCCGTTCGCGACGCCGACGATCCGACGCTGCTCGAGCAGTGCGCCCACGAGTCGATCCGCGTCGCGCAGCGATCGATCACGCTGCGCAAGGTCGTGCAGCCGTGCGACGTGCACGACGGCGATTCGACGTGGCGCGTGGATCCGGGCGTGTTCGTGGCGACGATGCTGTCGGTGAACAACTCCGCGTTCCCGGGCCTGCAGCGCTTCGACCCCGCGCACTACGACAAGCACAAGGTCGCCGCGAGCGTGGGTTTGCCGACGCCCGAGGTGGTGAGCACGTTCGGCCACCACACGCACGCGTGCCCGGGGCGACGCTTCGCGATCGCGGCGATCCGCACGGTCGTCTCGGAGTGGCTCGCCGCCCTAGAGCTCGCGCCGCAGTTCGCCGGCGCTACGCCGAAGCGCGAGCAGATCGGTGCGGTCGCGCGCGCCGACGCGCCGTGCGTCGTCCGCTACCGCAAGCGTTCAGGACAGCGCGGGGCCGCGGTTCACCGTCTCTCCCAGCTCGGAACGAACCACGGTTAGCCGCGGCGCATCATCGACTCGATCTGCTGGCGCATGTACTCGCTCACCTGCGCGAGCGGGGCGGTGCGGAGCTGCTCGAGGTCGAAGGTGATCTTCACGTCGCGGTCGAACTTGCCGATCTTCTCGACCTCGATCTCCATCTGCAGGTTCGTGCCGAGGTACTCGAGCGTCAGGTTGACGTCGCTCATGCCCCAGCGATCGCGCAGCTGGGCCGGCGGGTTGAACTTGCCGGTGAAGCGCTGGCCCAGCGGCTCGGGCTCGAGCTCGTTGATGCGGAAGTCGAGCCCGCCCAGCGCATCCCTCAACCGCTCGATGTCGACGTTGCGCATCTGGATCGGGCTGTCGGCCTCGATGTCGAACGCCCAGTCGATGTCCACGTAGCCGCGCACCGACCAGTGCACGTCGCGGCCCGACATCGACGTGCCCGGTGGCACGCGCAGCTCGAACGGCAGCGGCAGCACCTCGTGCTTCTTCGCCTTCCACGGGCCCTGACGCACCAGCATCCGATCCCACACGTGCCCGTTCTTCTCGCCCTTGCGATGGAACTCCACGAGCTCCACCACGATCGAGGCGACCGACTCGTCGTCCATCGCCGTGAACTCGACGAACCCGTCGACCTCGTCGCCGTTCTGGAACGTGTCGCGCGGCAACGCGATCAAGAGCGCACCGTTGTCGTTGCTGCCCTGCCGGCGGTACGGGAACTCCGTGGGCTTGGGCGCCTGGCGTCCGCCCACGCCGAGCGTCGCTCCCACCGCGCCCATCGAGCCGGCCGCGTGGGTGGGCTGCGCGATCATGCTGGCCTGGGCCGTCGCGACCTGCTGCTGCTTGTGCTGGTCCATCAACGCGCGCAGCGTCGACGACACCTCGCCGAACATCGTCGCACCACCACCGCCGCCCCACGTCACGACGAGCGGCATGTCGCCGACGAACACCTGCTGGTTCGGCGCGAGCGCGACGGCCTCGCCGCGCGCGAGCGGTCGTCCGTCGACCCACGTGCCGTTGCTCGACCCGTAGTCGCGGATCCAAGGTGCGCCGCTCTGATCGAGGAACACCTCGGCGTGTCGGCGCGACACGCTGGGATGCCCGCCGACGAGGTTGCACGATGCATCGCGACCGACCATCAGGCGCGGCCAGCGGGGGTCGAGGGTGAGCGTCTGGGTTCCGAGCTGCAGCGTGATCGACATGGGGGAGGGCGAGCATCGCATGCCCGCGCGCCGCCGGATCAACCCCGCGCGCGGGCGGCCCTACGCCGGCGCAGCAGCACCGCCGCGATTCCGAGCAGCACCGCCGCGGGTGCGCGCTCCGTGGAACGACATCCGCATCCGGCCGCACCCGCGTCGAGCCCGTAGCCGGGCGGCAACGCGCCGTCCGTGTCGTCGATCTCGTCGTCACCGCCGTCGTCGTCGTCGTCGGCTCCACCGTCGTCGCCGCCGTCGTCGTCGTTCGCGCCACCGTCGTCGTCGTCCGCCGATCCGCCGGGGCGCACGGTGAAGTGCACGACTGCGCTCTCGGCCTCGTTCACGCCGTCGCTCGCGACCGCATAGAGCTCGTACTCGCCCTCGGGGATGTCGGTGACCGGCCACTCCCACGGCGGCGACGTGAGCGTGTCGCTGATCGCACCGTCCACGTAGAGCGCCACGGACGAGACGCCGACGTCGTCGTTCGCCTCCGCCGTGATCGTGAAGTCGGCCCCCGGCGCGAACACGTCGCCGTCGGCCGGATCGACGATCGCGACCGTCGGTGGGGCCGCGTCGGGCTGGAACGGCCCGCCGAGGCACACGAGCGTGCCGACGACGCCGGCCTGCTCCACCGGCGCGCTGCCGTCGATGCACGTGGGCGAGCCCGAGCCGCCGCCCGGGAACGTCACGTCGATCACCGCGTGCGTGTCGTGCTCTTCGACGACGGTGAACGTCACCTCGTTCTGCGGTCCGGTGTACGAGTCGCCGGCCGCGAGGAATGCACCCTCGCCGAGGTCGATGAGGTACGCGTCGGGGCCGAAGTAGTCCGGGCCGCCCGACACGTGCACGAGCACGCCCTGGTGATCGGAGTCGAAGCCGATCGGGCGGCGATACTCGAGGTAGTAGTGGCGCCCGTCGAACGTCGGCAGTCGCAGCGCCTGCGTGCCGTCGCACGGCACCTCGGTGGGCACGAGGTTGAACGTGCCGTCGCTCGTCGCGGTGACGATGTTGCAGCCCTCGAGCCACCCCATGTAGTGCTTCTGCGGCGCCGCCATGTGGCCGCAGCCGTAGCCCATCGGATCGTAGGGGCTGCCGTACTCCTCGAAGCCGCAGCTGCTGCCGAACGGCGCGCCGCCCTCGCAGCCGTAGTAGAAGTGCGTGTGCAGGATGCCGTAGTTGTGCGCGACTTCCTGGTTGCGCACGACGCAGTCGAACGATCCGTTGTACCAGCTGTCGCGCTCGGGTTGATTCGGCGCGCCCAGCATCGCGAGCCCGCCCCAGCCGCAGCCGGCCTCGGGGAACACGTACATGAGCTGCTCGTACGCGCTCGGGTTCTCGCCCGCGTCCGCCATCGCGTTCATCGCGTACTGGGCGATCGCGTCGGCGTTGCATCCGCCCGTCCAGCCGATCTCGTAGGGGCCGAACACGTCGCCCGCGATCGTCTCCTTGCCGTACGACATCTCCGCGAAGAACTGCTGGGTCGAGCCCTCGCCGTTCCACATCTTGTCGGCGGCCTCGTCGGCCGAGAGCAGCGGCGTGCCCCAGTGCACGAGCACAGTGGCGAGCGAGCGCGGTGGGATCGGATCGGCGTCGACGAGTGGGATCGGCGGCGGTGCGAGCACCTCGAGGTCGTCGACCACGAATACCTCGCCGTACGCCTTCGCGCCGTCGTGCTCGCCCCACGCGCGGACGAGTGCTCTCGGTGCGAGTGCGCTCGTGTCGACGCCCTCGGGGATCGCGAGCTCGATGGGGACGTCGTCGACGACGATGCGGTGGATCCGCTGCGACGTGCCGTCCTTCATGCTCGCGATCAGGATCTGCAGCGGTCCCTGCACGACCGTGGGCGTGGAGAAGGCAGCGTCGCGTGCGATCGCATCGCCGAGACGATCGTCGTCCGCACATGCGGAGGCGATCACGAACAGAAGGCATGCACGCGCGAGCGGACGAGCGCTGATCGATCCCATGACACGAACTCCCCGACGAACGCGTGCAGCATCGGAGCGCGACGCGGGTTTTTCAAGCGCTGCAGAGCGACGTGCAAGTCGCCCAGCACGATGCAACTCGCCCGCGACGAGTTGCGCAGCGATGTGCCACCATCGTGGCGGAACGCGACAGCGAGGGGATCTCCGAAGTGCAGCATCGACGCGACATTGCCCGCGGCACCGGCCCTGCAACCCACGGCGTCGCCGTGACTCGCGAACGCGCCTGCGCTTGGTGGCTCGCCCTCGTCCTCGCTGGTTGCCCGTCGTCGAGCGAGGACGAGGGCGACGACTCGACGGGGGAGGGCGACGACACCGGCACGAGCGAGAGCGGGGGCGATCCCTCGAGCGACGACGCGCCCGAACCCGACTCCACCGACGACGGCGGCACGCCGCTCGGTCCGGTCGCCTGCGATCCGAGGGCGGACGAGTGCGCGCCGCAGCGCTGCGCGGGCGCGCCGATCGGCGGCTTCTGGTGTCGACCGCCGTGCTCGTCGATGGCGATGGAGGGCACCGAGTGCAGCGAGGGGCTGTGCCTGCCTGTGGGTGGCGAGCCCGAGCCGCTCGCGTGCTACGGCGTGCGCGACTGCGATCCGATCACCGACGACGGGTGCGGCGACGACGAGAGCTGCGTCGTCGTCGATCTGTCACCGGTGCGTGTGGGGTGCGTGCCGCGGGGCGACGGCGCGGTGGGGAGCGCGTGCGGTCCTGCGGGCGCACACGCGTGCGAGCCGGGCAGCGCGTGTCTCGGCGCGAGCCTCGACGACGACGCGGCCGGTGTGTGCACGGCGTGGTGCGAGCCCGGTGGTGCGCCGACCGAAGCGTGCCCCGCGTGCGTCGCCGTGAGCGACACGCTGGGGGCGTGTGGCGAGTGCGACGTGCTCGACGATGCGTGCGATGCGGGCACGCACTGCCAGCCGGTGAACGAGGTGCTCGCGGGCGAGTGTCAGCCGGACGGCACCGGACTGCCGGGCGTGCCGTGCGATCCGACCGGCGAGGGGGCGGGCTGTCTCGCGGGGCTCGTGTGCATCGAGCTCTTGCCCGACACGCATGCGTGCATCCAGCCGTGCGATCCGGCGATGCCGGCGTGCACGGATCCGGATGCGTCGTGCGTCGACGTCGCGGCGCTCGATCCTGCGGCGCCCGTGGGGCAGCTCGGCGTGTGTCTCGCGACGGGGGCGATCACGTGCGATCCGATGGAGGCGCCGGCGGGCTGCGACGACGGTCTCGTCTGCCTGGTGATCGCGCCCGGCGTCGGCGTGTGCGGAGCGGACTGCGATCCCGCGGCGGGCGACGGCGCGTGCGAGGGCAATGCGGCGTGCTTGCCCGAGGCGGACGGCCAGGTCGACGTCGCGCCGTTCGTCGCGGGCAACGGTGCGTGCGGAGCCGCGTGCACGGGCGACGGCGATTGCACGGCGGGGACGTGTCTGCTCCTCGCGGGGCTCGACGTCGCGGGCGTGTGCAGCGAGGGCGGCGAGACGCCGTGCGATCCGACGATGCCGACGAGCTGCACGGAGCTCGATGCACTGGCATGCGTGGCGACCGAGGACGGTGCGAGCGGCGTGTGTCTGCCGTCGTGCTTCGTGCAGGATCCCGCGGCGTGCGGCGATCCGACGGCGTGCCATGGCAAGACGGATCCGATGTGGCACTCGGGCGTGTGCTTCGGGCAGGAGCCCGCGTGCGACCCGATCGCGCAGGACTGTCTCGGCGCGCAGAGCTGCGTGATCCTCGGCGGCACGGCGATCGGCGGTCACGCGTTCGTGTGTCGCGGCGCGGGAGCGCTGGCGGAGGGCGAGGACTGCAGCGCGGACGCGGCCGCGTGCGCGGCGGGCCTCGTGTGCGACGCCGACGTGTGCCGCGTCCCCTGCGATCCGGCGGTCGACGACTGCGTCTCGGGCACGTGCACCGACGTGGGCGCGGCCTTCTATCTGCCGGACGGCACCTTCGGCGTGTGCATGTGATTTTCTGCTAGCCTCGATCGCGATGGCCGACGAGCCCGAAGCCGAAGCGCCGCCCACCGAGCCGGCCCCCAAGCAGCACGAGGACAAGGACGTCGACGACTACGACGGCATCCAGTCCGAGGTCGACACGCACTTCGGAGGCAGCTGGGAGAGCTTCCTGAAGGCGGTCGAGAACCCGGCGGAGATCCTCCACTTCGTGCTGACGAAGCACTTCGGCCTCGACCAGAAGAAGTTCGAAGCCTGGGCGAACGAGCAGAAGTTCCCGCCGGGCTGGATCTCGCGCTTCTACTCGACGCTGACGCCCGACGGCCAGCTCAAGGGCTGATCGCGCTGGTGCGTTCGAGTCGCGTTGGAGGCCCATCGAGCGCCGACGCGGGTCGAACGCGACGAAGCGTTGCGTTCGCGGGGCATCGGCGGGCCGACGGAGGTCGAACGCGACGCATCGTCGCGTTCGAGGGCTATCGCGCGCCGACGCGGGTCGAACGCGACGCAAGCGCCTCCGCACCGCAGGCTCAGCCGCCGAGGCGCTTGAGGTGCTCGAGCAGCGCTTCGAGCTGCGCGGCGAGCTCGCTCTCCGTGTCGCGGCGGCGCTCGACGAGCTTCGCGATCTCCGGCCACGGGCAGCCGTAGCACGTGCGGATCGCCGCGCGTCGCACCGGTCGCGCCGGATGCTCGAGCGCGCGCTCCCACGCCGCCAACCACCGCCCCTCGAGCTTCGAAGGCCGACACACCGCGAGCTTCGACAGCGCACGGATCCACGAGCGCGGATCCGCCGACGGCTGCATCGACGCCAACAACGTCCCCGGATCCTCCGTGTCGAACGCCGCGCGCAGCTCCACCGCCCACGCGAGCTCGCGCGGCCCGAGCAGCACGACGTACCGCACCTCGCCCACGTGATCCTGCAGGTGCACGATCTCGCTGCCGTCGTCGCTGCGCCACCGCCTTTCCGCGAGCTCCGAGTGCCCCCGCGCCACGTCCTTCACGAGCTCGCCGTGCAAACGCGCCCACCCGGCGATCGCAGCCGCCTCGACGTGATCGCCGAGCACGATCGTGTGGCTCACGGCTCGTCCTCCTCGTCGTCGAGATCGTAGTCGTTGTACGGATCCCACTCGACCGCCGCGATGCCGTCGTCGAGCACCGCCTCGATCTGCGCGCGCACGTCGTCGTCGCGCTCGGTCACGGTCGCCTCCTCGAGCAGCGACTCATGGTTGTGCGCGACGAACACGTTGTACAAGGTCGAGCGCACGACCTCGGCGGGGTGCCCGAGGTAACGCCGGTACAGCCGCACGATGCCGAGGTCGCTGTGCCGCAGCGCCGACATCACCTGCAACAAGCCCGCGATCACCTCGGGATCCGACGTCGCATCGAGCTGACTCTCCAGATCCCGTGCGCCCTCGAAGCGGAACCCGATGAGCGCCGCGACCGCGTCGACCGGCATGTCGCGCGGGAAGTCGCACCCGAACTCCTTGTTCATCGCGGCCACGACGTCGCCGTGGGCCGACGGCCGGTAGCGCACCTCGGCGACGAACACGTCGCGATGGTGCAGCTCGATCGACAGGATCGATCGCGAGTGCCGCGTGCGCCGCGAGATCGACCACACGCGCCCGCGCTGCTGCGCGACGACCCTGCGCTCGCGCGCTCCGATCTTCAATTGCAGCTTGGGCTGCTCGGGCAGCTCGTCGGGCCACGGGTCGTCGTCGTACAGGCTGCCCCACGCGCCCGCCTCGACGAACGGATTGATCGCGAAGTGGCGATCGAGCTCGTGCGCGTTCGCGGGCTCGAGCTCGCCCGTGTACGGGCTCGGCACGCCGAACTGCAGGCGATAGCCGATGAAGCCACGCACGCACGCCGGCAGGTCGAGCCGCGACATCCGTGGGCGCGGCACGAACTCGGCGAGCGTGTTGCCGAGGTCGGCGACGTGCGTGCCCGCGGGGATCCACAGGAACGGTGGATACGCCTCGGACAGCGCGAGCCACAGGCGATCCGGCGCCTCGCGATCGATCCACCACAGCATCGGCTGCTCGATGCGATCGCGGCTCATGATCGACGGCCCGCGAGCGATCGGTACCATCGTCGAGAGCCGATCGCGCGCGACCGCGAGCGTCGCCTCGGTCTGGATCGTGCCCGACGGCCCGCGATCCCACGCCGCGCGCACGCGATCCGCGATCGCGAGCGCCGCGTCGCGAGCGAGCCACACGATCCCGAGCTCGCGCAGCCCCGCATCGCTCGCGAGCGCGAGCAGCCACGGCGGCGGATCGGGCACCCAGTCGGGCCGCACTGCAGGCGGCGGGGCGAGCAGCGTCGCCATGCCGTGCACCTGCTTCAGCCGACCGACGCGCGGGTCGAGCACGACGCGATCGCGCAGTGCCGGGTCGTCCGCGAACAGCTCGGCCAACGCCTTCGCGCCCGCGTCCGGCCGCCCGCGCGAGATCTCGCAGAGCGCGAGCTCGATCCGCGCGTCGACGCACTCGTTGTCCTCCGCGAGCGCGCGCTCGAACGACGCACGCGCCTGGTCCACACGACCGACCTCGACCTGTGCGCGCCCGAGCGCGAGCCAGCGCGACGCATCGTGGGGATCGAGCGCGAGCCCGGCCTCGTAGGCCGACACGGCGTCGGTGTCCATGCCGCGCGCCGCGAACAGGGCACCGCGTGCGTGCATGAGATCGCCGGGCGGGATCGAGTCGCCGCCGGCACGCTCGCACCGATCGAGCGCAGCGCGGGCCTCTTCCCAGCGCGAGCTCTCGCACAACAGGTGCGCGCGAAGGTACTCGACGACCGCCGCATCCGCGCGCACGCGTTGGGCCTCGTCGAGCGCGCCGAGGGCCCGACCGACGTCGCGCTCGCGCACGTGCAGCACCGCGACGAGCAGCCAGCCGTCGCCGTCGAGCCCACCACCCGCGCGCCGGCGCGTCTCGAGCTCGGCGAGCGACTCGTCGTCGTCACCGAGGTCGAACCCCCGGATCTCCGCGACGAGCTCGTCGAAGTACGGCGTGCGCATGGAAAGCGGGCGAACGCGAACCTTACCAGGAACTCAGTACCGGATTTCGAAGCGCAGCCAGCCGCCGTAGACGGGGTTGTCGCGGCCGCCGCCGCGGCGCTCGAACGCGCCGCCCGGGAAGAAGATGCCGCCCTGCAGGCCCACCATCAGCCAGAGGTTCTCGAAGCCATAGCGCGTGCGCAGGCCGAGATCGAGCTCGGTGCCCATGTAGCGCTTCTCGCTCGGGGCACCCAGGCTGTTGTGCGCGGAGCCGCCCGCGAGCCGCGTGACGAACGGATCGACGATCGGCACGGCCGAGCCCGCGACGAGCGGACCGCCCCACACCTCGAAGTGCTCGCGGAACGCGTAGCGCAGCTTCGGCTGGATGAAGACCGCGTTCGTCACGGTGCCGCGCGTGGGGATGTACTGCGTGCCGTTGTTCGGCACGCCGACGAGGCCGGGATCCTCCGCGCGGATCTGCGAGCGCCCCGACTGCCAGCCGCGGTAGTACTGGAACATCAAGAGCCCCGCGGTGTAGCCCGGCGCGGCCTCGAAGTCGTTGACCTCTTCGTCGTCGGGATCCGCGTCGCCCGTGGCGAAGCCGGCGTCCGCACCGATCAGCCACGACATCGGATTGCCGATGTATCCGCGCACCGCACCGGCGGCCTGCAAGACCACGTTCTTGGGGTAGTCGCCCTTCTGGAACGTGGTGCGGCCGCCGATCGCGACGATCTCGAACGCGCCGAGCACCGCGAGCTCGTCGCGCAGGTAGCGATAGCCCTGCCCGGCGAAGTCGACGATGCCGACCTCGAGCTCGTCGTCGCCCTCGATGTCGTCGCCGTCGTCCGCCGAGTGCTGGTTGCGATACGCCCCGTAGACGCCGACCCAGTTGCCGGGCCGTTCGGCCGGCTCCCATCGCACGACGAGGATCGCCTGCCCCGCGAGATCGCCCTTCAAGAGGTTCGCGACCGGATCGCGATAGACCAGATCCGCCGCGAGCGCGACGACGAGGTCCTTGCCGGGGCCGCCCGTGCGCGCGAGCGGTCGGGTCGCGAACAGGATGCGCTCCTGGATCGAGCCGATGCCGTCGTCGCCGAACTTCATGTCGCCGAAGCGATCCATGTTGTTGCCGTCGTTCGCGACGAGCCCGAGCCCCCAGTTGAACGACATCTGGCCCACGCGCAGCTGGCCGTACTTGCTGGTCCACTGCACGTAGAGCTCGCGGAAGTCGACCGGCTTCATGCCCATGCGCTGCGGCGGAACACCCTCGTCGACGATCTCCTGCACGATCGGATCGCCCGACGACTGCGGCGCCCATCGACCGTTCGCGAAGTCGAACATGCCGACCACTGCGACCCGCTGCTTCTTGCCGAAGCCGACGACCGGTCGCCATCGCAAGCGACCGTAGAGATGCGCGCCCTCGGCCCACTGGTTGCCGTCGTCGTCGAGCGAGAACTCGCTCACCGCACCTACCGCCGCGCGCGCCTGGAGCCCGGGCGTGAAGACGACGGTGCCCTTCGCGTTGCGGATCTGCGCCTCTTCACCGGGGTACCACCCCGTCATCGTGGTGAGGATGCGCGGAACCGGGCGCACGTGCGGACGCGGCTCGGGTCCCGGCTCCGGCACCGGCAGCGCGACGATGCCGTCGTCGGGCGCTTTGATCTCGGTCGTCGCCGATGCCGCACTCGTGCTCGTCGCCGCCGCAGTCGCGGTGTCGACGTCGCTCGCGACCTCGACCTCGCCGACCCCGTCGGGCGACGCGACCTCGGCCGGGCCGTCGTAGGGGCGCTCGGCGTCGATCGGGGCCGGCGCGAGCGAGGCGACCAGAGCGAGCGACGCGAAGGGCAGGGGCATCGGTGCGGCGAAGCTATCAGCACAGGCGAGCCGGTGACCAGCTTCGCGAATTGCCCGATCGACCGCGGCCGCTTTCACCCGCGCGCGTGGGGGGGTAGGCTTCGTCGGCCATGACGATGCGAAACCCCCTGGTTTGGACGATGTGTGCGGCAACAGCTCTTCTCACGGCGTGCGGAGGCGACGACGGAGGCGATGATTCGGGCGCGGACACGAACGGCTCGTCGGCCGGGCCCGACTCCGGCACCGATCCCACCGTGGACCCCACGGTCGATCCCACGGTCGATCCCACGGTCGAGCCCGACTCGAGCGGCGACGGCCCGGGCACGACCACGGACGATCCGACGATGCCCACGACCGATCCCGATTCCTCCTCCGGGGGCCCGACGGGCGACACGGTCGCGTTCCGCTTCAACTCGATCGAGGTCCGCGACCCGCACTTCTTCGCGCCGATCCTCGGTGACGTCACCGCGAACAACGTGAACACGCCGCTCACGACGGCCCTCAACACCGACGGCGAGGACGGCGATCCGCCGCCCGACGGCTTCCTCGATCTCGGGCTCGTCGTGATCTTCCGCCCGCTCGATCAGACCGACGGCGCCGGTGCCGACTTCAACTTCGCGAACGCGCAGTGCACCGCGCCGGTGGACACGACGTCGTGCGATCTCTTCCCGAAGACCGAGCTCTACGCCGCGACGTACACGAACAACACGGCGGGGCCGTGCCTCGAGCCGAACCCGGCCGAGCTGAGCGACTACCCGGTCGCGCCCGAGCCGCCCGAGGCGACGCCGGGTCCGTGCTTCGAGTCGTCGCCGGCCTCGGTCGTGCTGCAGACGATGTCGTTCAACCTGCCGCTGTCCGACGCGGTGGTGTCCGCGACGTACGTCGGCGAGCCCGCGGGCAACCTCGTCACCGGCAACATCCAGGGCTTCCTCACCCTGGCGGACGCGATGGCGACCGAGGTCGAGGTGCCGGTGCTCGGCGTCATGCCGATCTCCGATCTGCTCCGCGAAGAGGACATGGACGGCGACGGCTGGCGGATGCACGTGGCGTTCACGGCCGAGGTCGTGGACTGGACCGGCGGTTGACCGCGCCGGGCGCGATCGCGAGCCCGCGCGAGCCGATCGCCGCGGGCCGCGACGCCCGTTCGTGACGTCGACCACGGGATCGTCGGGGCGGACCGGGTGGCCGATCGCCCGGCGAATTCCGACGTTCTGCATGCACGGCCGCCGGCCTCGGAGTAGGCTTGCCGCGTATGCGAAAGCACCTGATCTTGACGATGGCCGGCGCGGTCGCGGCCTGTGGTGGCGACAGCGGTAGCGACGAAGAGTCGACCCTGACCGATCCGACGACGGACACGGGCATGACGATGACGTCGCCCGACGACGACGCGACGGATGCGGAAGCGTCGATGACGTCGCCGGACGACGACGGCAGCAGCACGTCCGAGGGCAGCACGACGGCGACGACGGATCCCGACTCGAGCACCGGCGAGCCGACCGATCTCGTCCCCTATCGCATCACGGGCTTCGCGCTCCGCGACCCCCACATGTTCCTGAAGAACGACGACATCACGATCAACGCGATCAACGCCCCGTTGAACAACGCGATCACGATGGACGCGACGAACGACACGTTCCTCGACTTCAGCACGCTGTTCATGTTCCGTCCGCTCGACCAGACGGACATGGCGATGGGGGAGTTCTACCTCGTCAACGCGCAGTGCACGGTGCCGGTCGACACGACGACGTGCGACTCGTACCCCGGCACGACGGCGTCGTTCACGATGTACACGATGACGTCGGTGGGCCCGTGCATGGCGCCCAACGTGGACGAGCTCAGCGACTATCCGGTCGCCCCCGAGCCGCCCACCGGCACGCCGGGCCCGTGCTTCCAGTCGGCGCCCGCCGAGTGGTCGCTGCGCACCCCGTTCTTCACGGTCCCGATGACCGAGGTGCTGGTCGGTGCGCAGCTCATCGGCGACCCGGCCGACGCGCTCATGCAGGGCAACATCTCCGGCTTCGTCAGCAGCGCCGACGCGGACGCGACGATGGTCATCTCCCCGATGACGGGCGCACTGCCGATGTCCGACCTGCTCGATCCCGACGACATGGACGGCGACGGCTGGCGCCTCCACTTCGCCTTCCAGGCCGTACCGTCGGTGTGGACGGGCCCGGACAGCTGAGTCTTCGCCCGCGCCGTTCGTCCCTCGTTCGCTTCGGCGCTCGGGAGGGACGTCCGGCGCTTCAGACAGACGAACGCGGGAGACCGCCGGCCCCTCGATCGCGGCGCCGGCAGGCCCCGCGTTCTGACTCGCGCCGAACGTCCCTCCCGACCACCTACGCTCTGGCCCGCGCTGGCTCGGCTCGCGTGCTCGAGTCAGCAGCGGAGTGCGCAGCCATCGATGATCGCGAGGAGCCGAATCATCGCGTCGTTCCTGCGGATGCGTTGCTCGGGGTGAGGCGGAGGTTCTCTTCGAGCAATCCGATGTCGATGCCGATCGCTTCGGGACGGGCCTGATCGGCGTGATCCTCGGGCTGAGACAGCGGCCGATGCCAGATGTCCAACTCCATCGGTTCCAGTCTAGCCGCGAGCGGGCGGGGGCGCGAGCGCCTCTCACTGGGCGGGCGGCACGGGCGGCGGCATCGCGGGCGGTGGGAGCGTCATCGGGGTGTCGGTGATCTCGATGATCTCGCCGTCCTCGGGGACTGCGACCGGCTTCGGGATGTAGTCGACGATCGGGGAGCGGCGTTTGCCCTTCACGCGGCCCTCCGTGACCATCACCGGGATGGGTCTGACGAGCTCGTACTCGTAGCCGCGCGTGTCGATGCGCATGTTGAAGGTGCGCTCCTCGACCTCGAGGTTGCGGCGCACGCCGACCGGCTTCTGGCCCATGCGCGTGTACTCGCGGTGGCGCAGGATGAACGAGAAGAGGCGCACCGCATCCATGTTGTAGAGGCGGTGGCACCCGTGCGAGTAGCGGCGCAGGATCGACATGTAGTCGACCGAGCCGTGCGTGCGGATCGAGTTGTCGAACTCCGACGTCACCGCGCCGGTCTCGTCCTTGATCTCGCGGATGTGATACGCGGCGACGAGCCCGTACGCGGAGCGATAGCCCGGCCCGATCTCCGGATAGTTCACGTCGCGGCGGAACTTGCCCTTGCGCCAATAGCCCTTCACGAGCTCCTCGGGCGGCGTGGTGTTCGGGGGGATCCACACCGGCGCCGCCATGATGTCCTTCCACACCCGCGCGCCGACGTCCGAGTTCTTGTACTTCAGCATGATCTCGCCGTCCTTCATCTCGTTGCGCCACGAGCCGATCGTGGTGCGCCAATGAACGAGCGGGATCCGCTGGCCTTCGTACGTGGTGTAGAGCGTGAGATGGGGGTAGCGCGAGCGCGGCTGGGCCTTCTTGTTGCCGGCCTCGTCGTAGGGGAAGTCGTACCAGACGTCGCCGCGATCGATGACGGCGTCGAACTCCATGTCGGGCGCGTAGTACTCCGGCAAGGGCGGCAGCTTCACGGCGACGAGCAGCTTCTCGAAGCCGCCCTCCTGCGCCGCCCACTGCTCGAGCTGCTTCTGCGCGGACTCGGGCGTGTCGAGCCCGAGTTGCTTCACCGCGGAGTCGGTGAACTCCTGCACGAGGTCGCGCAGCGGCTGTTCCTTGCCGCTCTTGTCCTTCCACCGGAAGTCCTTCTTCCACTTCGCGGCCGAGCCGTCCTCGACGATGCCGGCGGCCGAGACGACGCGCTCCTCGATCACGCGGAGCAGACGGCCGTGCACGACGTCGATGGGCGAGCGCGCGAGCATCGCGACGTTGTCGTCCTTGAAGTGGCCCCAGCCCATGATGTCGTGCTTGCGCTCGAACGCCGCGAGCGCGTGCGTGGTGGGGGCATCGAACACGCCGAGCTGGAAGGTCTTGCCGCTGCCCTCCTCGCCGAACTCGCCCTCGCACTTGAAGCGGCGCTGCGCGTTCGCGATGACGTCGATCTCGTCCTGCAGCTCGCGCCACTGCTTGTAGATGGACTTCGTCTTCGGATTCGTCGCGGCGGCCTGCTGGCCCTCGGGCGTGGAGAGATCGATCTTCGCCTTCTTGGCCTTCTTGCGCAGCTCGCTCTCGAACCACGAGGCACTGCGCTTGCGCTTCTTGGTGGTCGTCTTCTTGTACGTGATCGTGCCCTTGAAGCGCGTGAACACCTCGCCGTCGTAGCCCTCCTTCGCGAGGCAGGGCTCGACCTCGGTCGCGATGGACTGCCACTCGTTCCACACGACGGACAGGGTGGGGGGGATCCCGTAGAGCTCGAGGTAGTTGTGCTCGCCCGACTCCAGCGACTCGCCCCACTGGTCGGTCTTGTCGTTCGCGAGGCCGAGGTAGCGCTCGCGGTACGTGTTGGGCTTGTCGTCGTCGATGCCGGCGGTCTTCTCCGTGAAGATGTAGGGCGTCCACCCGTCGCCGAGATCGATCACGGTCATGCCGCGCGCTTCGGCCTCGCCGATGTCGATCGCCTTCGGCGCACCGTCGCCCATCACCCACGCCTTGCCGGCGGGGTGCTCGCGCTGGCTGCCCTTGGTCACCGGGCCGAGCGGCACGGTGGACGCGGGCTTGTCGGCCGCGGCCGCGGGATCGTTCGCATCGCCGCCCGGACCGTCGGCCGGCTCGTCGCCGACCTTCGTGGTGCCCGAGCACGCGACCGCGAGCGCGAGGCCGACGGCCATGGCAGCGTGTCTCACCCTTCGTTCTGCGCGCACGAGCAGCCCCGATCCCTTCGTCGATCCTAGCCGAAGGCGACGACGCGCCAAAGCCGGGCACGGATTCCCGATCCCGGACGGGTTCGCGTGCGTGCGCTCGACGTCGATGCGCGAGGTCGAGCCTGGGAACTTTACAAGGCGCAGGCACCGTGCGACGGTCCCGGGGGGAATCGATGCGGTCCGAACACCTCTTGCGGTTCGTGGTCGTGAACACGCTCGCCGTCGGCATCGGCGCGGCGGTCGCGACGTCCTGTATCAAGGTCAACTACCCGACCGTCGCCTTCCGGTGCAACCCGCGCCAAGGCGACAACTGCCCGGAGACGCACTTCTGCTGCAGCGACGATCCGTCGACGCAGGACGGCGAGCTACCGAGCTACGCCGGGAAGATGATCAGTGGCTCGACACCACTCTACGCCGATGATCAGAACCGAGCGGGCACGTCGGGCATGTGCGTGAACCGAGACGAGATCCCGGCGGGGTTCGGACTGGCCTCGGTCTCGGCCTTGAACTGCCCGATCCCGTGCAACCCGACGTGGAGCAGCGGCGACATCAACACCGTGTGCGGCGACGGTCGCGTGTGTTGCCAGACGGTCGAGCTCGGCGACAAGGACTGCGTCCTGCCTGCGGGCTCGTCCACGTGGCGTCCTGTGAGCGGTGCGGACATCGGCATGGGGGGAGGGCCCGACATGGTCTCTCCGCAGACCAACTGGAACGGCGTCGCGCACGACACCCACCAGGATCCCAACGGATCGGTGTGCCTCGGGCTCAACGGTGGGGATCCGCAGAGCGCTGGCTTCCAGGAGTGCATCCGCCATCTCACCGTGGCGAACCAGCGCGGCTTCTGCATGGGCCTCGGCCCCGGCCAAGGCTGTCCGACGGACGCGGACACGTACAACGACGCCTGCGAGATCAAGAGCGGCAGCCCGCCACCGATGTGAGTCCACGAAGTCTGCGAGATCAGGAGCGTAGTCCGACGACACGGCACGTCGGGAGGATCGCTACCGTTCGAGGAGCCGACGTAAGCGCTGACGGGTGCGGCTACACCACGCGTGAATCGCCGCAGGCGACATGCTCTCCTCCGCGGCAATTTTCGTCACCGACTCGGCCTCAACAAAGATCCGCCGAAGGAGTCGGGTGCCTCGCGGTGATAGCTCGCTCATCAGCTTGCCCAACGCTGTGCGCGCGTCGAACCAGTCATCGAGCTGACCGGCCGGGGCGGCGAGCTCGGGCAGCGCTTCCATGATTTCACCGACGGGTGTGAGTGCCCAAGGGTTGCCCCGAAAGCGCGCAAGAGCTCGATGAACGCGACGCCTTGTGATGACTCGGAGGTAAGCCGCCCACGACGAATCGCGTGCGCGCTCCCACCCGTTGTGGGTACTGCGATCCGGTTCGTGCAGTGACAGCAGGATGGCCTGCGTCAGATCGTCGGCGTCGCTGTCGACGCTCCGCCTTCGACGACGAGGGTGTCGTCGCAGGCGCACCAACACTTCGCCGCGGACGACTCTCGCGAGAGCGCCTGCCGTCCTGGCTTCGAGTTCCTTGTCGTCCGTCGTCATGAGCACTCCGATGTTGCCGACTTCGCGCAGCAAGAGAAGGTTCGCATCACGCTGAATCGCGGTGCAAGAGTGCGAGGAGTGTGTGGTTCCGCGGCGCGCCACGTGATCGGTGGATCGGGCGCGATCCATCGATCGAAGATCGACGTGCGGCACCTCGAACGCTCCCTCACTCTCAAATGATCGACGCGCCAAGATTCGCTCGTCAGGATCCGTAGGGCGAGGGCCTAGGACATCTCGAAGTCGGCTCCGCAGCGTTGATCCCCAACGCTGTCGGAGCGACGTTCCGATCAAGTGGAATTCAAGCCCTTCACGCGCAGAACAGGAGTTTCCTGATGAAGAACCAGACGAACCGCCTTCCGGCGACGTGGTGCGCCAGTATCCTGTCGCTCAACTCCGTGCCGTTCGCGGTGTTTCTTGCCGCCGTCGCCATCGCCGGTTGTGATGTCGAAGACGATGGCAAACTCGTCGGCTCGCGGACCGACGAGTTTCTCAATGAGGAAGCCTCGGATGAGTCGAGCATCGAGGACCGCGAACGAGAACCAGATTCGCCGGCTCCGTCGACACCGAACTTCCCTGTGCAACAGCAAGAGGATCCGCAGCTTGGGCTGTCGCCTACGTGCGGCCTCGGCACGGTCGCCCTCACTGACTGCGACTGGGAGAAGGTTACGATGACCAGCGGAACAACGGCCCGGGCCGACTGCAGCGGCCAGGTTGTGGTGAGCGGAGGGTGCTGGACGGGGACGGCTGGCAACATCACCGTGTCCTCGCCGGACGAGGGGTCCCAGAGCAACCTTCCCGAGGACGGCGATCCATGGACAACGAGCACCGCGGACGGTTGGTCGTGCGAGTTCAGCGCGTCGGCGAGCATGACGAACACCCATCGGGCGGTGGCGCTCTGCTGCAGCCTCGACCTCGCGGCCACTTGTATGTAGAACGGCAGCCCGCCACCGATGTGACGGGCCGCCGCGCTGCCGCGCTCAGCGGCAGGGCAGGTGGACGTCGACGATCTCGCCGGTCGCGGGCTTGCCGGCGGGCGTGCGCCACTCGAAGGCGGCACGCTCGACGCCGCAGTTGCCGTGGGCGTCGCAGATCGCCGTGCGATCGAAGGTGAGGTCGATCGAGACGAGCGTCGTGTCCGAGAGGCGACGTAGCTCGGTCGACGCGCCGATGCGGTCGTCGTCGAGGTCGCTCCACAGCACGAGCTCGGTCCAGCGTGCGTCCGCGGCGGTGATCTTGCCGTCGCGGTCGCTGTCGAGCTCCGCGAGCGCCTGGAAGCCGTTCTTCGCGGTGCCGCCGGTGGACATCTTCGTCGCGCTGCCGAACAGCTCCTGGCCGCTCGCGATGCGGCCGTCGCCGTCGCGATCGAGCGCGAGCCACGGCGCCATCGGCCAGTCGGTGCTCTGGCAGGTGCCCGTGTCGAACGACGCGGCCACCGCGGGCGCGTACTCGATCGGCGCGCCGTCGAAGCTCATCACGAGCGGCGTGTCGCAGTCGTCCTCCCACCACGAGTACCACTCGAACGTCTCGCCGTTCCACGTGCAGATGTCGCCGCCGCACCCGTAGTCCTCGCCCTCGCCGGGCGTGCAGTCGGGCGACTCGAGGTAGCACTCGGTCTGGAACTCCTCGCCGTCGAGCACGATGCAGTAGCTGCGACCCAGTACGTCGCCCATGACGCACTCGGTGCCCTCCCACGGCGCATCGATGCACGGCTGCACTGCGGACGGTCGCGGCTCGGGCTCCGGTTCGGGCTCGGGCTCGGGCTCCGGTTCGGGCTCGGGCTCGGGCTCCGGTTCGGGCTCGTCGTCGTCGTCCGGCTCGTCGTCGTCCGGCTCGTCGTCGTCCGGCTCGTCGTCGTCCTCGACCTCGTCGTCGTCGTCGTCCGCCACGCTGTCACGATCCGGATCGCCGACCTGCGGATCGCATCCCGCGAAACCGAGCACCGACGGCACCACCACCATCCACCTACGCCAACCCATGGCGCCTTCGCAGTGCACGGCGAGTGCCAGCGCCGAACCGCGTGCCCGGACGCCCTACGCCCGCGCCCACGCGCCGCGGATCCGCGACGCCGCTGTCACGCCCCCTGGCCGCGCTGTCCGACGCGCGCACGCGCTTGACGCCCTGCGGCGTGCGGTCGACGATGCTCGCGTGAGTGCGGGCAAGGGCTCTCGGATGGTGCTCGGGATCGTCGTCATCGTCCTCGGCGTGACGTGCAATGCGATCGGGGTCGGGCTCGCCGTGAATCCGAAGGACGGCAACGACTCCGGCGCCGGCATCTTCTGGATCGTCTTCAGCCTCGCCGCGATGATCGTGCCGGGCGTGCTGCTCGTGCTCGCCGGCCGCCGTCAGGCGCAGCGTCTCCTGCGGCTCGACAAGATCTCGGCGCTCGCCGCCGCGAGCGAGCGCATCCCGTTCGCCCAGCTCGCGGTCGACCTCGGTGTCTCGCAGACCGCCGCGCGCGACCTGTTGCTCGTCGCGATCAACGAGCGCCGCGTCGCCGGCCGCCTCGACCTCGAGCACGGCGTCTTCATCTCCGCGACCACCCACGCCGGCGTGCAGCAGCTGACGATGACGTGCCGCGGCTGCGGCGGCCGCTCCACCGTCGTCGTCACGGCGCACTCGACCTCGCACTGCCAGTACTGCGGCTTCCGCCTCGCGTGAGCGCCGAACGCGACGCATCG
>CAYXVR010000027.1:89939-91443 GCA_964468635.1 uncultured Nannocystaceae bacterium | reverse complement strand
TCGCGTTGGAGGGTCGTCGGGCGCCGACGGAGGTCGAACGCGACGAAGCGTCGCGTTCGCGGGGCATCGTCGCGCCGACGGAGGCCGAACGCGACGCATCGTCGCGTTGGAGGGTCGTCGGGCGCCGACGGAGGTCGAACGCGACGAAGCGTCGCGCTCGCGGGGAATCGGCGCGCCGACGGAGGTGGAACGCGACGCATGGTCGCGTTGGAGGGTCGTCGGCCGCCGAGCAGCGCCGCGGATTCACTGGCGGGGGCGGGCAATCGAGCCGCGGGCGGACGAAGGCGGAAGCGACGGAGGTGGTGCGGACGAAGGCTCGGCCGACGGAGGCGGCGGCGACGAAGGTATCGGAGACGAAGGCTGCGAGGTGGAGCGCAGCGTGGCGGGAGGCGCAGCCGACGACGGACGTGCCGGCGACGTCCGTGCCGACGACGTCCGCTCGACCGACGCGGAGGTCGCGTCGTCGAGCGAGAACGATCCGAGCGCGCGGCGAGCCGCCGTCAGCAGGCGTTCGTCCCCGAGGAACAGCCGCGCGGCGTCGAGCGAGCGCGGGGGCGGCCCTTGGAGGATCCGGAAGATCGCGCTGCGCGAGACCCCGCAGATTCGCGCCAAGCGCGGGACGTCGCGCCAACCCTGCGTCGCGGCGAGCCACACGAACGCCTCGCGCGTCGGTCCGCGCCGCCGATGATCGCCGGCTGCGCTGCGCGTCGCGGCCGTCGCCGCGACGAGGATGTCGTCGAGCGTTCGCGTGGCCACGGATGTGTCGCGCGCCGCGGTCGGCGGCCGCGTGCCGGGGACACCGATCGCATGGTCCCCCGACACGTAGTCGTGCAGCCGCGCCACGTCTCGGAGGCGCGACGGCAGATCGAGACGGATCGCGTCGAGGCTCACCCATGGATCCGCAATCGCACCGACGACGTCGAGATGCGTGGACCAGTACCACTCGAGTGGATCCCGTGCGAGCTTCTTGGCCGCCGGATTCAGCGCGAGGTACCGCAACGTCGACGCCTCCTTGCCTCCGTCGACTGCGCGCGGCGGCGGCACCCATTGCCACGTCGATCGCGGCAGTCGGAATCGGCGGACGAACGCGCCGACCACCCTCACCAGCGTGGTGTGGGCGACGGCCGGCGAGACGACCCACGCGACGACGTGCAGATGATTCGGCATGAGCATCGCCGCGAGCACCTTCGGGAACGCGCAACGTAGGTGCGTCCACAGCCAGGCGGCGCGCTCACCCGCGATCCGCAGGCCCACATCGTCGCGGATGCGTGCAACGAGATGAACGAGAACGAGTGCCATCGTCGCCACTGCTGATCAAGACTCGCGCCGCGCTCACGAGCGAGATTCCCCAACGATGTGCGAGCGCGCCGATGCCCGGGTGGCCAGGGTGGCCCGCAGTCGGGCCACGCGTGGCCCACCGGCGGGCCACGCTTGGCCGGCGGCCTGGCCACGCGGCCGAGCCCCTCGTGCGAGGTCCATGTGCGGACAGGCGCGCCGACGAGGG
>CAYXVR010000027.1:81718-89839 GCA_964468635.1 uncultured Nannocystaceae bacterium | reverse complement strand
TCGAACGCGACGAAGCGTCGCGTCGGAGGGTCGTCGGCGCGCCGACGAGGGTCGAGCGCAACGGATGGTCGCGTTGGAGGGCCATCGAGCGCCGACGAGGGTCGAACGCGACGAAGCGTCGCGTCGGAGGGTCGTCGGCGCGCCGACGAGGGTCGAACGCGACGCATGGTCGCCTTCGAGGGCCATCGAGCGCCGACGAAGTTCGAACGCGACACGCCTCGCGTGCGCGCGCGCGTGCACGCGAGCGGGCCCACGCGCGCGCGAGTGCCGGCCCGAATTCGCGAGGGGCTCGTCGGCGTGCGCCGTCGGCGTTGCGGCGCGAAGCGGCGCTGGAAGGCCCGCCACGGCCCCGAAACGGGGGACCCCGTTGCCAGGCGCCCCGATTCATCTACATTCGGGCCCCCGGTGCGGCGACCAAGCGCGGCCGGCGCGTTCGCGAGCGCTCTTTCGGATCCCACGATGCCGACCCCATCCCGCAAGCCGAGCCCCTCCGCCGCGTCCGATCGCAAGCGTCCCACCGCGAAGGCGGAGCCGGCCAAGCCCAACGGCAAGGCGAAGGCGGCCGGCAAGCGCACGATCGTCGTCGCGCCGCCCCCCGCCGCGAAGGCCAAGGCGCCCGCCGCCAAGCCGGGCAAGGCCGGCAAGACGGCGAAGACCGCGACGAAGGCGAAGACGCGCGAGCCCGAGCCCGAGCTCGAGCCCGTCGACCTCGACGACCTGCCGGGCTTCGACTCCGGCACCGCCGCCAAGCCCCACAAGCCCAAGAAGGGCGGGCGCCAGCTCGTGATCGTCGAGTCGCCCGCCAAGGCGAAGACCATCAACAAGTACCTCGGCTCCGACTTCGTCGTGCACGCGAGCGTCGGCCACATCCGCGACCTGCCGGAGAAGTCGCCCAAGGGCGTGAAGCAGCCCGTGCCCGGCGTCGACATCGACAAGGGCTTCCGCCCCACCTACGTCGTGCTGGCCGGCAAGCAGAAGACCGTCGCCGAGCTGAAGAAGGCCGCCAAGGACGCCTCCGACATCTGGTTCGCGACCGACTTGGATCGCGAGGGCGAGGCGATCGCGTGGCACCTCGCGCAGGTGCTCGGCATCCGTCCGTCCGACGCGAAGCGCGTCGTGTTCAACGCGATCACGAAGACCGAGGTGCAGCGCGCCTTCGCGCATCCGCACCCGATCGACGAGGCCAAGGTCAACGCACAGCAGGCCCGCCGCATCCTCGATCGCATCGTCGGCTACCAGGCGTCGCCGCTCTTGTGGAAGAAGGTCGCGCGCGGGCTGTCGGCCGGGCGCGTGCAGTCGGTCGCGGTGAAGCTCATCGTCGATCGCGAGCGCGAGATCTCGGCGTTCGTGCCCGACGAGCGCTGGGAGGTCGAGGCGCTGCTCACCGCCGCGGTCGCGAAGGCGGCCGCGCACGGCAAGGGCTGGGGCGCGTTCATGGCCCAGCGCGACGAGAAGAACAAAGGCCCGACGATCAAGGATCAGAACGCCTGGCTCGCCGATCACGAGGCGCTGCGCACCGAGCTGGTCTCGATCGGCGGCAAGAAGTTCGAGCTCGGCTGCCCGGCCGACAAGCCGGTGGATCTCTCCGCCGAGGTGAAGAAGGTCGCCGAGGCCGTCGGCCTCGAGGGCGTGAAGGTGACGACGGAGGAGGACCCGAGCGGCAAGGGCCCGGCTCGGTGGCTGCGCACCGTCACCGGCAAGGTCTCCGCCGGCGTGAAGTACTCGGTGTCCGGCATCGAGACGCGCCGCACCACGACGCGGCCGTCTCCGCCGTTCATCACGTCGAGCCTGCAGATCGCCGCCGCGAACCAGCTCGGCTTCACCACGCAGCGCACGATGCGAGCCGCGCAGGCGCTGTACGAAGGCGTCTCGATCCCGGGCGAGGGCCAGGTCGGTCTCATCACGTACATGCGCACCGACTCGACGAACCTCGCGGCCGAGGCGGTCACCGAGGCGCGTCAGTTCATCGGCAAGCTCGGCAAGGCGTACCTGCCCGATCAGCCCCTGTCGTACACGTCGTCGAACAAGGACGCGCAGGAGGCCCACGAGGCGATCCGCCCCACGTCGGCGATGCGCCGCCCCGAGGACGTCGCGGACGCGCTCACGGCCGATCAGGCCCGCCTGTACGACCTCATCTGGCGCCGCTTCGTCGCGTGCCAGATGACGCCGGCGTCGTGGGACTCCACCGCGGTCACGTTCGAGCGCAGCGACAAGCCCACGAAGGCGGTCGTGCGCGCGACCGGTCGCACGCTCGCGTTCGACGGCTTCTATCGCATCGCCGGCGTGCCCACGTCGGCCGACGAGCAGAACCTGCCCGAGATGAAGGAGGGCAAGGAGCTCGGTGCGTTCGCGATCGACGTGGAGCAGAAGTTCGGCAACCCGCCGCCGCGCTACACGGAAGCCTCGCTCGTGAAGGCGCTCGAGACCGAGGGCATCGGCCGCCCATCGACGTACGCGTCGATCATCTCGGTCATCCAGGATCGCAAGTACGTCGAGCAGGTCGATCGCCGCTTCCACGCGACCGACCTCGGCGAGGTCGTCACCGACAAGCTCATCGAGGCGTTCCCCGAGCTGATGGACGTAGGCTACACGCGCACGATGGAGCTGGAGCTCGACAAGATCGAGGAGCAGCACTCCGACTGGGTGCGCATGCTGACCGACTTCTACGGGCCGTTCTCCAAGGCGCTCGAGAGCGCGCACGAGGAGATGACCCACGCGAAGGCGGAGTTCCAGCCCGCGCTGTGGAAGTGCCCGAAGTGCGGCTCGCGGACGTGCTACCGCTTCGGTCGCAACGGGCGCTTCCTGTCGTGCACGACGTACCCCGAGTGCGACTACTCGGCACCGATCGATCGCGAGGGCCGGCCTTTGTTGCCCGAGATGGTCGACGTGAAGTGCCCCGAGGACGGCAGCGACATGGAGCTGCGCAACGGTCGGTTCGGGCCGTTCCTCGCCTCGGTGAACTACCCGAAGACGAACTTCGTGCTGAACCTCGACAAGAAGGGCGGCATCAAGTTTCCCTCGACGCCGCCCTTGCTCACCGAGCTCGAGTGTCCGAAGTGCGGATCGAAGCTGAACCTGCGCCGGGGCAAGCGCGGCCCGTGGCTCGGGTGCTCGGCGTTCCCGAAGTGCCGCGGCCGCGTGGCGTGGTCGAGCATCGACGGGTCGCAGCAGAAGAAGCTCGAGAAGCAGCTCGAGGCCAACGAGAAGGAGCACCCGCCGATCGTCGTCACGAATCGCGCGGGCAAGCCCATCGTCGAGGGCACGCCGGTGCAGCAGCTCTTGATCGAGGGCCGCAACGCCGACCTCGAGGTGCACCCGGCCGCCGCCAAGGAGCTCGGCGGCGGCACGGGCGGCAACGGTCGCGCACGCGCGTAGCCGCCGTCCGGACCACGCGGTTGCCGCATCGCCGCTGCTCTGTCAGGATCGATCCGACGATGTCGGTCCCGCCACACTGGGACGAATCGATCGAGCTGCCGCGCGCGGTGCGTTTCCCGATCGAGATGATCCCGCCCGCGGGGTTCGACCCCGAGGATCCGGGGACGTGGCCGCGGGTGGATGGCCGCTTGGAATTCGTCGACGGCAGGCTCTGGTACATGCCGCCGTGTGGACAGGATCAGCAGCAGACGGTGGCGGACGTCGTGACGACGCTGGGCGTGTGGAGCCGGGCGCACCCCGGGTTCGTCGTCGGCACCAACGAGGCCGGCATGCGGTTGCTCGGTTCGACGCGCGGCGCGGATGCTGCGGTGTGGGCACGCAGCGCGCTGGGTCCGAGCTCGACGAGTCTCCCGCGCGTGGCTCCCATCCTGGTCGTGGAGCTCGCGGGTCGCGACGACACCGAGGAGTACCTCCGGGAGAAGGCCGGGTGGTATCTCGGCGCCGGCGTGCAGATCGTCTGGCTCGTGCTGCCGGAGACACGCGTCGTGCTCGTGCTCGCATCCGGCAGCGAGACGCGCTTCGCTCGCGATGCGCGACTTCCCGAGCATCCGATGCTCCCTGGGCTGGCGCCGGCCGTGCGCGAGTTGTTCGCCCAGCTCGACGCCGGGTGAGCACGTTTCACCGCGGGCCGCCGAGCAGCAGCCACGACATGCCGAGCGGATGCACGGCGCGCACGAGCGCGTCGAAGCCGAGCGGCTCGATCGCCACCGCGTTCGCACCGAGGCGCTGGGCCTCGGGGATCGTCGGATGGCCCGCGCGCGGGGCGAGCACGACGACGGGCACGGCACGCGCGAGCGGATCCTTCTGGCGATGACGCAGCACCTCGAGCGCGAGGTCGATGGGCTCGAGCGCGAGCAGCACGAGCCGGTGCGGGCGCTCGGGATGGCGGGCGCGCTGCGTGTCGCTCGCGAACAGCACCTCGAGCGCCTCGAGGCTGTCGCGCGCGCGCACGACGTCGTTGTGCAGGTGGTGCTGGCGCAGCATGCGAGTGGTCTGGTCCGCGCGTTGATCGTCGGCGTCCACCACCACGATCGCGACCGAGGGCAGGCGCGCCTCGTCGTGGGCGCGGCGCTCGGTGGCGCGCTTCGCCGCCATCGCGGGCGGCTCACCCGTGCGGCTCGTGTGGTCCTCGATGGAGAGCAGGATCGCGTCGCCGTCGTTGCGCGGCAGATCGAGCGCGCGCGCGCGCGCGACGATGCGCCGGTGGAACGCGCCGATCTCCTGCTCGAGCTGGACCTCGCCCGTTTCGCTGCGGTGCGGCAACACGTCCGCGAGCATCTTCGTGAGGGCGGCGTGATCCCAGCCCGGCAGCGTGGAGATCGGGCGGTCGCGCACCTGCTCGAGCGAGAGGCCGTACAGGCGCTGGAACGCCCGGTTCGACGTGCGCACGCGCAGCTGCGGATCGAGCACGAGCACCGGCTCGCGCACGCCGTCGACGATCGCCTGCGCGAAGCGGCGGGCGTCCTGCTCCATGCGCAGCGAGTCCTCGGCGCGGCGGCGCTCGACGTGTTGGCGGCGCGCTTCCGCGAACAGGCGCGCGTTGGAGATCGTGATGGCCGCGTGATCGGCGAGCGCCTGCGCGAGCTCGACGTCGGTGTCGTCGAGCGGCGCGCTGTCGCGTCCGCGCCGCGCGATGGAGAGCACGCCGATGACCTCGCGATGCACGCGCAGCGGCACGTACAGCAGGCTCTTCACCTCGAGCTCGACCATGGCGGACCAGATGTCCGGCATCACCTCGGAGCGCAGCGCTTCGAGGTCGACGTCGGGCACGACGAACACGGAACCCATCTCCAGCACGCGCGTCGTGAGGTGCGGGCTGTCGACGCGCAGACGCGTGGCCCCCATGACGCGCTCGCCGAGCGTGCGCGCGTGCGGGTCGACGTCGTAGTGCGCGACGAGCTCGAGGAACTCGCGATCGGGTGACACGAGTCGAATCGCGCAGTGATGCTGCACGACGTGGGCGACGCGCTCGACGATGGTGTCGAGCAACTGGCGATAGTCGGTGGTCGCGTCGGTGAACGCCCGCACCGCATCCGACAGCACACGCAACAACGCCGCACTGCGATCCACGATCGCTGGTGTAGCAGAGCCTGCACGTCGTGGTAGCGAAACGGGCCGGCGAGAATCCGCCGCGATCGATTCGTTGCACGTAGCGATCGCGCGTGTATCGAATCGTGACTGGTTCCATCGCCGTCGACGATCATCTCGGGCATCTCCGCGCCTGCGATCCACGCGAGCACGACGGCCGCATCGGTCAGCGACGGGTCGGTGCGCTCGAGCGGCGTCTGCGTGATCCCTCGGTCGGCTCGCGCATCAGCGCGAGCCCCATCACACTGCCGGCAGGGTCGCCGATCACGACGACCGTCCGCCCGGTGGGTGCGTTCAACCGCTCGAGCTGGAACCGCTGCTCGACCCGGAATCGCTGGTCGTTCCCGTGTCGCCGGTCGAGCCGGTGTCGCCGCCGGCGGGCATCCAGCTCGCACCGTCGGGCGTGCCCATGTTGATCCATGTCTCGAGCGTCATGCGATCGGCCTCGGTCCATGCGAGCCCGCCCCCGATGTTGCAGTTCACGGGCGGCGGCATCGCGGGGAACGGTGAGGGATCGGAAATGATGCGCTCGAGCACGACGTCGCCCATCGTGGTTCCCGGCGGCCGACCGGGGTACTGCGTCTGCCACTCCTGCCACGTCGAGATCACCAGGGGCAGCCCTTCCGCATAGTCGACGACGGGAACGTCCAGCGTGTCGGCGTAGTGGCAGCCGCAGTTGTTCGCGAGGATCTCTCCGATGTCGGGCGGAATCTGCATCGCGCCCGTGCCCGACACGATCGGATTCGGCGCGCCGGCCTTGAGGTCCTCGATGCCGCACGCCTGCAGCATCTCGCCGGTCTCCGTGCCGCTGTCGCCGACCGTGGTGTCGCCGCCCGGGAACTCACCGCCGCCGATCCAGCCGAGCACCACGGTGAGCTCCGCTTCGACCGTCTCGTCGATGGTGATGCCGGACGGCATGCGGTCTTGCACGCGCATGACGCCGAGGTCCTGTAGGACGCTGTCGGGCTGGATCTTGATCGCCATCCAGCTGTTCTGCGTGTCGCCGATCTGCACGAGCGGCATCGAGGCCTGCGTCGCGGTGCGGCCGATGATCTCCGGGCTCGACTCGGCGTCGAGCACGAGACCCTGTTGGGCGCTCGTCGCATCGTGGCACGCCGGGGTCGCGCAGCGCGTGTCGAACACCGCCTGCACCTGGGCGGGCACCGCCGGGCCGGCCTCGTCGTCGAGCTCTTCGATCTGTGGGCAGCCCGTCGCGAGCAGCACCGTGGTGAGGGTGAGGCGCGCGTTCATGCTGCACCTCCCGCCTTCGCGGCCTTCTTCTTCTTTCGTTTTTCTCTTGCGCGATCGATCCGCGTGCCCATCGTGAAGTTGCGACCGAGGTTGAAGCCCAGGAAGAAGTTGAACTTGTGGAACGGGTTGTTGCTCTCCACGCCCGGCGCCTTGAACGGGTTCTTCGTCTGGCCGCCGGGCGCCGCGAGGTTGAGGTGGATCTCGCGGTTGTTCGTGAAGAACACCTGGAAGAAGTGCTTGCCCGTCGTGTACGAGCCGCCGATCGACCACGCGCCGATCTTCGTGCCCAGCGGATCCGCATCGCCGCCGCGGTAGTAGAACTTGTTGTACGGCTTCGCACCGTCGGGCAGCGGCAACAGCCACTCGAGGTCGATGCCCCACTGCTTGCGCTTGCCGAGGTACACCGACGTCGCGAACCCGAACACGAACGTGCCGCGCGTGTCCTTCACCGGCCGCGCGGCCTGGCCGTCGTCGGGCCGGTCGATGAGCACCCGCGTGTTGCGGTTCGTGGGGATGTGATAGCTGAACGTCAGCATCGTCGCCCACCGATCGAACCACCGCCGACTGATCATCGCCATGAAGTCGCCGGCCCACGGATTCGCGACGTCGAAGTCGCGATAGAAGTCGACCGCCGCCCACATGCCGAACGACAGCGGCATGCCGGCCTCCTGGCGCACCGGCACGTACTTCGTGCCGAGCTCCCAGCCCTTGCGCGAGTTCGTGCGACGCAGCCGCACGTCCCAGCCGTCGAGGATGCCGTACGCGAGCCCCATGCTCATCACGACACCGGCATCGAGCCCGAAGAACCCGCGCTCGGTGCCGATGCGACCGAAGCGGTGATCGATGCGGTACTGCAGCGTGCGCTTGCCGAGCGTCGCCGTCGTCGGCAGCACGTTCTGCTCGGTGCCGTTGAACGGCTTGCGACCGGGCGGCTTGGGCGGCTCGGGGCCGTCGCCGTTGCCGTTGGTCACCGCTCCGTTCCCGCCATTCTTGCCCGCATCGGGGGGTAGGGCGTTGATCCAGTCCGTGACCACCTGGAGCTGCTCCTTGGTCAGCGGGTCCATGCCCTGCGGCATCAGATCGCCCTGCATGCCGGGCGCGCCGATCATCTTGTCGAGCAGGTAGCTGCCCTTCGGATCGCCGGGCGCGACGAGCAGCTTGTCGACCACGACCGACTTCTTGCCCGCGAGCTTCGCGAGGTCACCACCGAGGTCGAGCGATCCGGGATCCGCCGGGTCGCCACCGCTGTGGCACATCGTGCACTGGTCGTCGAAGATCGCCTTCACCTTCTCCTGCAGCGCCGCGACGTCCTGTGTCGCTGCCGCTGCGGTGTCGGCCGGCACCGTC